>JACRDT010000015.1 GCA_016212795.1 Elusimicrobiota bacterium
CCGGCCGAAGACGGGCCTCCGCGCTATCAATGGGAAACGATGGTTCCACCAAGCGATTCCTCCCATAGCGCGGCCGGTCGCTTTCGGTCTGCGCCTTCGTTGCGCTCGGCTCACAGGCGCTCGGCCTGCTCGCCTCGCGCGCCTCGGCTCGCCTCAAAATCGACCGGCCCAAGGGGGCGTTATGAGGCGGTCGCAGCACTAGGCGTCGAGCGCTTCCCGGGGATTTGATACAATAGCGCGCGCTGCCGGCCGCGGCGCAGCGAAGCGGCCGGGAGAACGAGGTGACGCCATGACCAAGAGGACGCTCTTCGTCGCGACGGGATTGCTGTGGGCCTTGGGGACCTCCCTGTGGGCCGGGCAGGACCCGGCGCTCTCCCGGAAGAAGTTCGACGACCTCCTTCGCAGGAAGCGCTCGCTCACCCATTACGGCAAGCAGGGCGCCAGGCTCTGGGACAAGGCCATGGAGGACCCGGACTTCCAGCCGTTCGGAGCGCGCCTCCTCAATATCCTCGACCAGGTCCGCCGCCAGCGCAGCTGCCTCAACGGCGTCAAGATGGGGGTCGCCAAGACCTTCGGGACCGACGAGCCTCTCGCCGAGAAGCCGGACTACCTCCTCGACTTCGACGAGGAAGGCTATTTCCTGCTGGACTACCGCGAGCACGACGACCGCCAGCTGCGCAACCCCGACAGCAACAGGGAGAAGTGGCTCGTGCTGGTGAACCTCGCCGGCTCCTACTACAAGTTCAGCCACTACTTCTACGGCGACAACCTCGAGAACGGAGGCGCCCAGGTCCTGATCTCCCAGCTCAAGATGGCCCGGGAGAGCTCCAGCCCGCACTCCCGCCTCTGGCACCACGGCGACTTCGGCAGCTACGGCTCCCGGGCCAGGACCGCCGACGGCGAGAACACCGTGAGCCGGATGGAATGGTGCGGCGACGCCAAGGTGCCCTGGGACAAGGGCGGCGGGGGCGACAAGAAGGACATCGACGAGTGCGTCCAGGCCGGCATCGTCCACAAGTTCGAGACCCTCAACCTCCGCGGCGAGGGCCTCGGCATCCCGGAGCTGCATATCATCAAGTGCAGGGTGCCGGGCCAGTACGTGGTCCAGCGCAAGGAGAAGCGCTGCACCGAGGGCACCCAGGCTCTCGACAAGAGCGTCCCGGAATCCCAGAAAGGCCTCTACGCCCAGGGGCTGGCCAGCGTCAAGGAATCCGAGTCCAAGAAGGGAAAGCGCATCCACCTCGACTACTCATGGGTCTACGACAACGAGCGCTGCAAGGAGGAGGCCGCCGCCGAGGCCTCCCGGCACGTGATCCGCAACGCCGTGGGCGCCTCCCGGATCAAGGGGTTCTCCCTCATCCCCATGCAGGAGAGGAAGGACGGCGACAAGGCGGTCTACTACATCAATCCTGGCGCCTCGTTCCCGCACTGCTACACCCACTACAGCAAGAGCAGGTCCGGCGACGACTTCGCGCCGTTCACCGGGGACCCGAAGGAAGGCGTCGCCCTCGACTGGGAGACCCGGCTGGCGGAATGCCCGACCGGGTGCTACTGCAACTTCCAGAAGTTCAACACGGCCTCCGAGACGGTGGTCTCGGAGTGACCCGGCGGTAAGGAGAGACGACCATGCCGACCCGACTCAGCCGCCTCGCCGCGGGGTTCTTCGCCCTCACCCTGCTGACGGCGTTGCCGCTCCGGGCCCAAGGGGGCTCGAGCTCGAGCTTCGACGACCTCGAGCAGGAGGAGCGCAAGGCCCCGGCGGAACAGGACACGGAGGCCGACCCGGCCCGCCGCATGCGGGAGAACCTGCGCCGCAACCAGGAGCAGCTGCGCAAGACCGTCGCCGACCTCTCCGAGCGTCAGGAGGAGGAGTGGGGCAAGCTCTCGGCCCAGGCGGCCGCGCAGTACGACCTGATGATGCGCCGCATGGAAGAGCAGCGCGCCCGCGTGAAGAAGCTCGTGGAGCAGCAGTGGACGCGGTTCCAGGAGTCCACCAACAAGGAATGGGTGGACTACGGCTCCAAGGGCGACACCATGAGCAAGGTCGACTTCGAGAAGGGCCAGGTCGAGGTCGAGGTCCTCGTCCCCGTGGAGGAGGTGGCCCCGGAGAAGAAGCAGAAGAAGGACGTCACGTTCAGCGAGCTCGCCCCCAAGCAGCAGGAGCGGCTCAAGGCCATCGCGGAGGAGAAGGTCCGCGACCAGACGACGAAGGCCCTGGCCCAGAAAGAGGAGGGCAAGGACTCGGTGCTCAAGGACCAGCTCAAGACGACGGAAGGCCAGCCCGTCACGGAGAAGAACGCCGACGAGTTCATCAAGAAGGAGCTCGCCCCCAAGATGCAGGTCGAGGAGAAGCCGGTCGTGGCCCAGGACGGCAAGCCGCGCCTGAAGGTCAAGGTGAAGGTCCCGATGGTCCCCGACCACCTCAAGGTCCGGGCGGAGCGCTACGTCCCGCAGGTCAAGGCCGCCGCGACGAAGTACAACCTCGACCCCGCGCTGGTCTTCGCCGTCATCCACACGGAATCCTGCTTCAACCCGATGGCCCGGTCCAAGGCGGGGGCCCTGGGCCTCATGCAGATCGTGCCCAGGACCGCGGGCAACGAGGCCTACAAGTACCTCTACAAGGAAGAGAAGGTCGTCACCCCGGAGTACCTCTTCGTCCCGGACAACAACATCCTGCTGGGCTCGACCTACCTGCACATGCTCCACACCCGCCACTACGGCAAGGTCAAGAACCCGGACAACCGGCGGACCCTGAGCATCGCCGCCTACAACTGCGGCCCCGGCAACGTCAGGAAGACCATCACGTCGAAGAACGACGTGGACACCCTGAGCAACGAGGACCTGACCAGGCTGGTCCGCAAGCTCGCCCCGAAAGAGACCCAGGAGTACGTCCCGCGGGTGCAGGAGCGCATGGGGCTCTACCGGGACCTCTGACGGACCGCCGAGCGTGACGAGACCACGCGGGGCCCGGCAGGCGACGGCGGTCTCCGTCATCATCCTGGCCCGCGAGCGCTTCGACGACACCCGGCGCTGCCTGGCCTCCCTCTGGCGCTCGACGCCGCCGGGCGCCTGCGAGGTCCTGGTCTTCGACAACGCCTCGAGTCCCCGGACCTTCGAGCGGCTCTCGCGCCTCTGCGAGGGGCGGCCCGGGGTCCGGCTGCTGCGCAACCCCCGCAACCTCGGCTTCGCCGAGGGCGTCAACCTGGGCATGCGCCAGGCCCGGGGGCGCTTCCTCCTCTGGCTGAACAACGACACGGTCCTCGCCCCGGGCTGGCTCGGCGGCCTGCTCGAGGCGGCCGAGAGCGACCCGTCCATCGCCGCGGCCGGCCCCATGACGAACCGCATGGCGCCTCCGGCGCAGCTCTGCCGGCCTTTCCCCACCCGGCCGCGCACCCGCGTCCAGGAGGCCGACTTCCTCGGGGGGTTCTGCCTGCTCCTCAGGCGCTCGGCGGCCAGGGCCGTCGGCGGCCTCGACGAGCGCTTCGCCTGGGGCTGGGAGGACGTGGACTACTGCCTCAGGCTGCGCCAGGCGGGCTGGCGGCTGGCCGTCGCCCGCGACGTCTTCGTCAGGCACGAGGGCGGCCGCACCCTCGGCGCCATGCCCCCCTCCGAGCGCAACGCCACGGACACGGCCAACCGCGAGCTCATCAGGCGCAAGTGGAGCGCCGAGCCGTGGCGCCGCGGCCTGCAGGGCCTCTTCCGGAGGTTCCCCGCCCGCTGGGACAGAGCCGTGCCGGAAGCGTCGGTCATCGTCGTGTGCTCGGACGGCCGGCGGGCGCGGGCCTGCCTGCAAGGACTGCGCCGGCGGCTGGAGGGCCCCGCCTCCGAGGTCATCGCCGTGGACGCCACCCCGGACGGCTCGGCGGCCGCCCGGCTCGGGGCTCTCGCCCGCGGGTGGCCCGACCTGAGCGTGCTGGGCCCCTGCGGGGACGCCCGGCGCTCGGCCGCGCTCAACCGCGGCCTGCGGCTGGCGAAGGGCGCCTGGCACATCCTCGTCGACGACGACTGGCGCCCGCGCCCGGGCTGGCTTCAGGCGTCGCTGGAGGCGGCCAAGTCGCACCCCCGCGTCGGGTTGTGGACGACGGCGGGAGGCGCGGCGCCCCTGGCGCCGTCCGGGACGGCGCCGCCGCCCCGGGGCCGGCCCCGCGGCTGGCCCCGCTTCTACGACCCCCAGGCCTGCTTCCTGCTGCCGCGGAGCTGCCACGAGCTCGTGGGCGGATTCGACGAGCGGTTCGCCGGCGCCCTGTGCGACGCCGACTACCGCATCCGCGTCTTCCAGGCCGGCCTCGAGGTGCGCCGGGCCCGCTGGCTCCCTCCTCGTCCGCCGGCGTCTGGACGCGGACAAGCGGGCATCGCCGCCGCGGACTGGAGGCTGCTGGCCCGCAAGTGGGCCGACCCCGCCATCCTGAGGGGCGAGGTCTTCGACGACGGCCGCTGGAGGGCCGGCCAGCCCTGGCGGCCGGAGGTCTCCATCGTGGTGGCGCGCCGCGCGGGCGGCCGGCGCATGCTGCGCTGCCTGGAGTCGGTGCGGCGCTGCGCCGGGAGCGCCGCCTTCGAGGTCATCGCGGTCGAAGCGGCGGCCGCCCGCAAGCTGACGCCCGAGTTGGCGGCCGCCGCCAAGGCGTGGCCCGGACTCAGGGTGCTGGGACCCTGGCGCTCGGCGACCTGGCCCCACGCGGTGAACAAGGCGCTCGAAGCCGCGACGGGACGCTTCTACGCCGTCCTGAGCGACGACGCCCTTGTCTCGCCGGGGTGGCTGGAAGCGCTCCTCGCCGCGGCGGGGAGCGCCCCGAACGTCGGCGTCGCCGCCCCCAGGACGGACGCCAGCTCCCTGGGCTGGCTCCAGGGGGACAGGCCCGCGGAGCTGGCGCCTGGCCGGGGCGCGGTCAAGGCCGGAGGCCGAGCGTCCCGGCCGCCCTTGGGAAAGGTGTTGGCGGACCGGGGCGCGGGCCGGGTCAGCCCCGTCTCCTATGTCAGGGACGTGTGCCTGCTCATCCCGGCCACGGCGTTCGCCCGGGTCGGCGGCTTCGACGAGCGGTTCCGCGCGAGCCTGGGCGGCGAGGATTACTGCATGCGCGCGGCGCAAGCCGGCTACCAGGTCGTGGTGGCCGAGGGAGCCTTCGTGTCCCGCCCGGGCGGCAGAGCCGGACGCGGCGGCAGCGCCCGCCGGGAGGACGCCTCCCTCCTGTTCACCAAGTGGGCGGGCAACCCGGCGCTCTCGTCCCTGCCCCTCTCCTGAACGATACCCGGCCGGGCCGTCACTCCTGCGAGCCGAGGTCCTCCGGCCGGCCGGACCCTCGGCGCAGTCCCGCCAGGATCAGCCCGCCGGCCGCGGCGATGGCGGCCAGCCACAGGGCCGCCTTGGCGCCGAGGCGGCCCTTCTTCGCCGCCCCTGCCGACGGCGAGCCGCCGGACGCCTTGCCCCCCGCGAGGCCGACCCGGCCGCCGCCGGAGCCCTTCACCGCCGCGCCCACGGACGGGCGTCCTCCCTGGACGCCGACGCCGGCATCCGGGCCTTCCTCCTGGCCGCCCTCGTCGCCGCCCAGCCAGCCGTCGATGGCGCTCCTCACCCTCCCGAGCAGTCCAGCGGCCCGGGCCGAGCCCAGGCTCCCGGCCATCCTGCCCTGGGCGTCCTTGCGCATCGAGTCCTCGATCGCCTTCTCCTCCTTGTCGAGCTCGTCCCAGACGCTCCCGAGGTCCTCGGGGGGCACGAACTCGCCCTTGGAATACGAGCCCTCCTGGGCATGAGGGTTGCATTCCCCCGACACCTTCTCGCAAGACCTGCCCCACTGGAAATCCCGGTCGCCCTCGGTCAAGGCCATGTCCTTGAACTCCTTGTCCCGCGACTCCGGGCTCGCGTTGTAGCGCTCCTTGAGCCCCTGGAACTGCGCCGGCGAGACCTCGGAGAAGAACTCGGGGTAGCGGGTCAGCGCGGCCGGCTGGGAGGCGATGTCCTTGCGCAGCAGCTCGAGCTGCGCCTCCGTGGCGGGCCTGCCGTCGCGGTCCACGATGGCCGGACGGCCGTCGGGCCCCGTCCTCACCGCGAGCCCCTGGCGCGCGAACGAGCCCTTGAAGCCCATGGACGCGGCCATCGCCATCTCGCCGCGCGTCCTGGGCCGGCCGGGGTCGAAGCCGCCCATCCCGGTCCGCGGAGACCCGACGGCGGAAGCCGCCTCCAGCCCCTTCTCGGCGGCGGCCTCGCGGAGTCCCTGCCGCCCTTCGCTGGGGAGGGCGTCGCCTTTGCCGGCCCCAGAGAAGGCGTCACCCTTCAGCATGCCCGAGTTGAGCTGGCCGGCCAGGCGCTGCGCCGTACCGAGGGCCTTGCCCATCGCGGCGTTGGAGCGGCCCACGCTCCCGCCGCGGCCCTTCTCCCCTTTGCCCCCCGGGCCCTTGCCGGAGGAGGAGAGGGAGCCGCCGTCCGAGGACCCGTCGAGGCCGGCGCCGTCGCGCGAGCCGGGGTCGTCGCGGTTCAGGTCCGTGGGGCGCTCCTCCGGGAGGTCGTCGGACGTGCGCTCCTCCACGGGCCTCATCTTCTGGTCGCCGCCCATCTTCCGTTCTTCCTCCGCCCTCCTGCGCTCCTCATCGGCGAGCTTCGCCTCCTCCTCGGCTTTCTTCCTGGCGCGCTCGGCTTCGGCCCGTTCCAACTCCCCGAGCGGGTCGGGGGCCCCGGTGTTGCCCTCCCACGCGTCCTGCGGCCGAGGCATCGGGGCTTCGGGCGGAGGCCCGGGCGGCGGGATCTTGACGTCGTCGGCCCAACCGGCGTAGAGGCAGCACGACAGCGTCGCCGCCAACACGACGGCGATCCGGGCGGCAGCCTCCGCCGAAGGCCCGTGCGCTCCGTTCGTCGGCATAGAAGGCTCAGCGGCGCTTCTTGGCGTCCTCTTCCAGCGCCTTGGCGACGTCCCAAAGCCTGACCGAGCCGTCGTCGCTGGCCGACAACGCCCGCCGTCCGTCCGGCGAGAAGGCGACGCTGCGCACCGGGGCGGCGTGGCCGCTCCAGAGGCGGATCTGCCGCCCCGACGCGACCTCCCACAGGCGCACGGTCCGGTCGTTGCCGCCGGAGAGCGCCAGGGCCCCGTCCGGCGAGAAGACGACCCAGGTCACGGGCTTGTCGTGCCCCTTCCAGACGGCCTTCAACGCCCCGGTCCGCGCGTCCCAGAGCTTCAGAGCGCCCTCCCAGGTGGCGGTCAGGACCAGGGAGGCCCCGGGCGAGAAATCCACGTCCAGGGCCAGGCCCGTGGGCGGCTGCAGGGTCACGAGGACCTCCCCGGTCTTGGCGTCGCGGATCTCGGAGTCCCCCCCGCCGGTCAGGACCTTGGAGCCGTCCCGGGAGAAGGCGACCGCCTGGACGTAGCCCGTGTGGCCGCTCCAGAAGGCCAGTTCCTTGCCGGTGGCCGCGTCCCACTCCCGCACGGTCCTGTCGCTGCCGCCCGTCAGGACCTTCGTGCCGTCGGGCGAGAACTCGGCCGTATAGAGCTGGGGAGTCCGGTCGGGGATCGATAGGACCTCCTTGCCCGACTGCACGTCCCAGGCGCGCAGAGCGAGGCGGTCGCTGGCGGAGAGCGCCGTCTTGCCGTCCGGCGTGAACGCCACGGCGATGACCGGGGAAGCGTGGCCCGAGTAGACCGCCACGGGCTTGCCGGTCTGCGCGTCCCAGAGCCGGACGGTCTGGTCCCTGCTCCCGGACAGCGCGCGGGTGCCGTCCGGCGACACCGCGACGCACAGCACCTCGTTGGTGTGCCCGTACCAGGCCGCGGGCCAGCGCGCCTTGGCCGCGGCCGGCACCGCGAGGGAATGGAGGAGCGCCGCCGCGACCAGGATCGGTCTCATGATATCTATGATATCACACATGGCTCGATCACGGCGACCGACCCGCCCTCGCGCAGGAAGATCAGCCTGAAGCCGGCGGCCTCGCCCCTCGCCTTGGCCACGGCCTGCACGTAGGCGGCGCCCTGCCTGCGGTACAGCCCGGCCAAGGCCGCGCGCTCCCTGCCGCGGCTCTCCGTCTTGTAGTCCGCGACCCAGAGGCGGCCGTCTTGCCGGTAGAGGAGGTCGATGCTCCCCCGCACGACCTTCCCTCCCTCCGGATAGACGAAGCCCAGCTCCCGGCCCAGGATCTCGCAGGCAGCCAGCTCGGCCGCGGCCGGCGACGACAGGAAGGACGCCAGGATGCGCGCCGCCTCCTCGCGGACCCAGGCCCAATCGGCCGGCGGGCGGCGCCGGGCGAGAGCGTTCGTCGCCGCCTCCGCCAGGACCCGCAGGTCGCCGCCCCCCCGGTAGTCCCAGCGCTCCAGCACCCGGTGGCACACCTCGCCGACGAGGGCCGCCTCCTCCCCCCGGGCCCGCGTCGTCTTGCGCCAAGGCCGGGCCCCGCCGGCCGCTTCGTCCTCCAGGGCCGCCTTGTCCGCCTCGCGGAGGTACGCGGTCGGAGCCGCGAAGAACCCCTCGGCGCCGACCCGCTCGCGTTCGCCGTACCTGTCCTCCCAGCGGGCGGCGAGCGCCGCCAGGTCCAACGACGCCGCCGCGGCCGGCGCGGCGGGCTCCGGGCCCGGAAGACGCCGCTCCGTCGCCCGCGGCGCGGCGTCGGGGAGGCCGGCGTCGACACGGGTGACGGCGACCCGTCCGCCGAGGATCGGGGCGGGAGCCTGCGCCTGCGAGGACCTGGCCTCCTTGGGCCAGGCGCCGCCCCGCTCCAGCAGCCCCGAGAACGACCCCTCGCCGCCGGCGACGGCGTCCCCGACCAGCACCAGCCGGTCCTTGGCCCGGGTCATCGCCACGTAGAGCAGCCTGACGCCCTCGGCGCCGATGCGCTCGTCCTCCTCGAGCTTGATGAGGGCCCAGGCCAGGTCAGCGGCCCTGGCCTTCCTCGTCAGCCTCAGGCCCAGCGTGCCCGAACCCCAATCCACGAGGCGCGCCGGGCGGTCGTTCCGGCCCGGCCGCGGCCCGCCGAGGTTCGGGATGATGACGGCGCCGAACTCCAGGCCCTTGGCCTTGTGGATCGACAGGATCCTGACGGCGTCGAAATGCTCGTCGGCCAGGGGGCTCTCTCCCTCCTGGGCCGAGTCGTCGCGGACGGACCGCTCGATGGCCGCGACGAAGTCCTTGAGCGTGGCGCCGTAGGCGTCGTTGGCCGCCCGGGCCAACCGCCGGTACTTCATGAGGTTGGAGGCCGTCTGCTCGTGATGGTACGCCGCGGAGCAGAGCTCCAGCAGGAAGGTGTCGTTGAGCACCCGACCGATGAGGTCGTCCAACGGCTCCCTGCCGACGACCGCCCTCAGCCGCCTGGCCATCGCGGCGAACGCCGCCAGGCGCTCCCGGGAGGCGGGCGCCAGCGGCGTTTCGTCGGACGGCATCGTCGAGATGGAGAGCCGGTCGGCCCGGCGCAGCGCCAGGATCTCCCGGTCGTCCAAGCCCAGCAGCGGCGAGCGCATCACCCCGACCAGGGCCAGCTGGTCGCCGGGGTCGTCGAGCACCCTCAGGAGGTTGGTGAAATCGAGGATCTCCTGGGTGCCGTAGAAGTACCGGTCCGCCTCGACCGCGTAGGGGATCCCGGCGTCCTTGAGCGCCTGGAGGTAGACCGCGAGGTGGGTGGTCGTCCTCATCAGGATCGCGATGTCCTTGCAGGGCAGGGCTGGGCCGCGGTGGCGGCCGATCCACTCGGCGATCCACCGGGCCTCGGCGCCGCGGCAGGCCGCCGCCCGCAGCCTGCCGCCGGGCTTGCCCCCCGCGCCCACCAGCGCGAGCTCCACGCCCGCCTCCCCGGCCGCCTCGTCGGGACGCGGTCGAGGCTGGGAGCCGGGCGCGGGCGAGACGGGACGCGCCGCGATCGGGACGTAGGCGGGCTGCACGCCCTCGCGGGCGGTCATGAGGCCGGGCATGACGCCGTTGACGAACCCGACGATGTCCCCGCTGCCGCGGAAACTCTGCCTCAGGGCGCAGCGCCGCGCGCCCTGGGCCAGCAGGAGGTCCTTGAAGCCGTCGTAGGCGCGCATGTCCGCGCCCCTGAAGCGGTAGATGGACTGCTTGGGGTCGCCGACGACGAAGAGCTTGCCCTGCTCCAGCCGGATGTCCCGCCACCGCGCCGCGCTCTCGCCTGGCCTCTCCGAAAGGAAGAGCAGGATCTCGCCCTGCAGCGGGTCGGTGTCCTGGAACTCGTCGACCAGGACGGCCTCGAAGGACGCCTTCAGGCGCTCGCGCACCGCGGCGTCGCCCCTGACCAGGGACAGGGCGTCGATGATGAGCCCTTCGTTGCTGACGAGGCCCTTGCGGGCGAGGCCGCGCCGGACGCCATCCGCGAACGGCCGCACCAACGCCACGGCCTTGCGGACCAGGGCCTCCTGCGCTCCGGCGGTCAGCAGCGCCAGGTCGCGGCCCGCCTCGAACGCCTCCCGGCCGGGCACGCCGCGCCACGCCTTGGGCCAGGGCCTCTTGCCACCGGGCGGCAGGGTCAGCTTGTCCGGCAGGGCCAAGCCGCCGTCGGCCGCGGCCACGATCCCCCCCAGGCGCCCGGAGAGCACCCGGAGGTAGGCCGGGAAGTCCGCGCTCCGGCCAGGGTCGGCCTTGATGTCCAGGAGAGGCTCGAACGCCGCGGCGACCAGGCGCGCCCGCCCCTCCATCCCCTTGGTGGCGCCGACCCGGCCCGAGCCGGCCACGTCCGAGCAGAGGGTCATGGCGAGCTCCCGGCAATCCTCCAGGGAAGCCAGCCGCAGGACCTCGAGCCAAGCCTCGCGGCGGGGCGCGCCCTCGCCGAGCTCCACGCTGGTCCAGCGCCGCCATTCGGCCTCGACATGCTCCCGGGCGCCCTCGCCCATGTCCACCTCGAACGACGGGTCCACGCCCGCCTCGACGGGATGGAGCCTGAGGAGGTGGGCCGCGAAGTGGTGGATGGTGCCGATGAGGGCGCGGTCCATGCCCTCGACGGCTTTCTCGGACGAGGCCCTGACCTCGCGCTCGGACAACCCGAAGCGCTCCTTGGCCGCGAGGAGGCGGCCGGCCGCCTCCCTCCGGCGGCGCTCGTCCGCGACGTCGTCGGGCGACAGGAGGTCCAGGAGCGCGGCCAGGACCCTGGACTTGATCTCGCCGGCGGCCTTGTTGGTGAAGGTCAGGGCGACGAGCTTGTCGAGCGGGACGCCGCCGCCGTCTTGCCCGCCGGCCAGCAGCGTGTAGACGATGCGGTCCGTCAGCAAGGTCGTCTTGCCGGTGCCGGCGCCGGCTTCGACCACGATGTTCTTGCGCAGCTCGAAGCGGGCCTGGTCGCGGTCGGCCCGGTCGTCATCCATCGCCTTAGGCGCCACCGTCGTCCTCCTCGGGCTCCTTGGCCCCCGGCCCGTCCTTCTTCGGCGCCGGGATCGTCAGGAACTTGTCGAAGCGCGCGCGCAGCGCGGAGCGCTCCGCCCGCTGGCGGGTCATGCGGTGGGACTTGCGGCAGACGGCCGGGAAAGGGCATGTCCCGCAGGCGCCCCCGTCCTTGCCTTCCGCCTGCGGCGTGATGAAGAAATGGCCCCGCCCGATCATCAGCCGGTATTCCTCGATGTTGCAGAGGAACGGGCCCCGCAGGCGGGTCCATGCCTCGGGCGGGAACCGCTGGACCTCCGAAGCGCCGGTGGTGTCGTCCGACTCCTCGAGCACGTAGAAGAAAGCCCCCGCCGACTTGGCGCCCCCCGGGAGCAGGCCCTCCTGCTTCTCGACGAGCTCCAGGTAGAGCGGCGGCTGCATCACCTCCATGGACCGCACGAGGGCCTCCATGCTCTTGCCCCGTCCCTTCGCGAAGGTCGACTTGTAGTCGACCACGCGGTAGAGCGACCCGCCGGCCCCCAAGTCCACTCGGTCCACCTTGCCGTTGATGCGCACGGCGCCGACCATGGCGTTGAGCACCGTCTCGAAGCGGGCGGGGAGCAGGCCCGAGCCGAGGATCTCCGCGAAGTCCCTGCGCACGAACTCCCGCAAACGCCGCGTCATGCCGGCGCGCACCGCCTGCCAGAGCACCGGGTAGATCCCGAGCCGCCTCCAGGCGTCCGGCGGCATGACCTCCTCGACGACCCTGCCCAGCTCGGGGGCCCAGGCATCCTCCCGAGGCGGCGAGGAGGCGCCCTCCGGCCAGAGCGCGCGGTAGAACCGCTCCAGGACCTTGTGGTAGAAGTCCCCCTTCGTCCTGGCGGCGAGGTCGCCGAGCTCGGCGGGAGCCTCGTCCTCCTTGAGGCGCAGCAGCCTCGACGCGAAGAACCTGAACGGGCATTGGCGGAAGGTCTGCAGGGCGGACGGCGAGAGCCCCCGGGCGTCGAGCCGGCTCAGGAACGCCGCCGGCGGGCCGACGATGCCGTCCATCGCGCCGGGCTCGCCCGGGCCGTTGAGGACGGACAGCGGCCGTAGGCAGCCCTGGAACAGCGCGCGGTGGCTGAACGCCGGGATATGCCGCTCCAGGCGCTCGAAGAACGCCCCCGCCTCGAGCCCTTGGTGCGCGGCCAGCAAGGACGCCTCCTTGGGGGAGAGGGACTTCGGGCAGTCGAGCTCCAGGTCCCTGAGCTTGGCGATGGGCTGGCGGGCCACCCGCCGGACGGTCATGGACTCCACGTCGCGGCCGCAAGCCTGGCAGAGCTCCCTCAGGTAGATGGAGGGCGCGGCGGCCTTGCCCTCGTCGTCCGAGCGCTGGTAGACGCAGTAGACCTTCTCCGAGGCCGATGTCGCCAGCAGGTGGAACAGGAGCCGCTCCTCGTCGTACCCCGCCTTTTTGGGCATGACCCAGTAGCCCGCGGCGTCCGACAGCTCCCGGCGGACCTCGTCGCGCAGGAGAGGGTCCTCCCGCACCTGGCGCGGGAAGACGCCCTCCTGCATCCCCAGCAGGAACAGGACCCGGAAGGACTCCCCCCGGGCATCCATCGCGTCCAGGACGCGCACGCCGCTCGGCCCGGGCCCGGCCTCGAGCGCCGAACGGCGCAGCTTCTCGTCGAGGGTCTCCAGGAACTCGTTCCATGAGGCGCCGGGGCAGGCCTTGTCGAAGACCGCCAGGCTGTCCACCGCTTCGAGCGCCGCCGACCAGGCCGCGAACCCGCCGTCGCGCCGGGGGACCTTGAACACGTCCTCCAGGAGCCCGCGGGCGTGGCGCGCCATCGTTGCCCAGCCCCCGCCGCCTGCGCTCTCGGCGCCTGCGCCTTCGGCACCTGCGCCTTCGGCGCAGGTGCCGGGCCCCTGGAGACGGGCCCGGAGGTCCGACAGCAGCCTCCAGAGCTCCGCCGTGTCCTCCTTGCGGACGAGCAGCCCCTGGTGCCCCTCATCGACGAGCCGCGGGAAGAGCTGGAGGTCCTCTTGCGTCCAGCGCTGGACCATCCCCTCCCATTGCCGCCAGCCGCCCTCGACGCCCAGCCTCTCGACGAGCATCTTCCAGGCGGCCACGAGCCCCCGGCTTCGGCTCGCCCCCGCGAAACGCTCGGCCCGGAAATAGGGGGACTCCACGATGTCGAGGACCTCGCCGGACGGGAAATCCCTGCGCCCCAGCTGCAGCAGCGCGCCGGCCAGCTTGGCGATCGGGTGCCGGAGCAGCGGCTCGCCCGACTCCATCGAGAAGGGGATGGCGTTCTCCCCCAGGATCTCCCGGACGGCGGACCGGTACGGTTCGAGCGTCCTGGCCACGATCCCGATGTCCTCGCAGCGCACCGCGCTCGCGTCCCGCAGCCGGAGGATCTCCTTGGCGGCGGCCCAGACCTCGTCGCGGCACCCGGAGACGCTGATGACCGCGACCGCGGCGGGGTCGGGCAGCGTCGCCCGCCGCCCGGGCGTGGAGAGAGCGTCGAGCACCGGTCCGAGCGCCCTTCCCGAGACGGAGGGGTCGAGATGCACGGGGAACGCGCCTCCGCCTTGGAGCTTCAACTCGTAGAACCGGTCGGCGAACCTGTAGCCGGGATGGCCTTTGCGGTACGGGAAGAACGCCGTCACCGCCGCGGCGGACCCGACCGCTTCGAAGAAGTCCGCCTGCGAGCCTGTCAGGTCGTAGAAGCCGTAGTACAGCAGTTCCTTATAACGGCCCAAGCCGGCCGCCCGGCCGTCCTTGACGGCCTCCGCGGCGAGCCTGGCCAGGCCCGAAGGCGCCATGACGCCAAGCTCGCGCAGACGGCCGAGGTAGCGCTCCTGCAGGACGAGCAGCTCGGCGAGCCTCCGCCAGGACGCCTTCCTCCAGCCCTCGGCGGCCGCAGAGACCTCGGGGAGCTCCGACGGCTCGAGCAGCTCGCCGAAGTGCTCGCGCAGCTGGGCGGGGTCGACGCCGCAATCAGCCAGGTCGCGGATGCTGGCCCGATAAGCGCCGGCCAGGCCCCTGGAGACCCGTCCCGGCCCCCTTGCGGCCGAGGACGCCAACAGGCGGTCCACGATCTTGTCGTGGAACAGGCCGTCCGGGACCGAGACCTCGTCGAAGGCGGCCTCGTCCTCGACGATCTCCCCCGCCAGGCTGTGGAAGGTGTGGAAGCGGGCGTCGAGCAGCGCGAGGCCGTGCTCCAGGGCGAGCAGCCGCTGCAGGCGCCCTGCCAGGCGGCGGGAAGGCGCGACCACGGCGAAGCGCCCCCTCGCCTCGGCCAGTTCCCGGACCCGGGAGACGAGAGCCTCCTCCAGGCACGGTTGGAAAGGGCCGCAGAAGACGCGCAGGGACATCCGGTGCCATTATACTACGGCTCCACTCCCGAATACCCGGAATTTCGGACAAGGGGCCTCGGAGCGGTGGACCCATATCCTGATGGCCCTGCCCGGCTGGGTCTTTTGCTCCTGGCCCGGCGTCGAATTTTCCTGTACCATCAGTTGGACATGAGGCCGAGAGGCGCCGTCTTCCTCTGGGCCCTGCTCCTGCTCGGGGCGGGGCGGCCGGCGTCGTCCCAAACGACGCCGGTCAGGCTGACGTCTGGGGCGAGCGCGCTCCCGAGCTTCGGCGGCGCGGCCGCCCTGTCGCTCACGGGCCTCCTTCCTTCGCCGACCTTCCTGCCCGCCGCCGCCCCGATGCGGGCGGCCTTGTCCGCCGCGCTCCCGCGGCCCGAGATCGAAAGCGCGTTCGCGCCGGCCCGGTCCGAGGTCGCGGCCCCGCCCGGCGAGGTCCTCGACGCCGGCCCGATCGGTCCCGGGGCTGGAGCGCCGGCCTCCGAGCCCGCCGCCTCCTCCGGGGACATCCCGGCGCAGCCGAAGATCCCCTCGGACTATCTGCCCGTGCCCGTCACCGTCCAGGAGACCTCCTACAGCTGCGGCGCGGCCGCCGCGCTGGCGGTGCTTCGGTACTGGAAGGCCTACGCCGGCGGCGAGCGGTCGCTCTACGAGCTCCTGGACACCCGTCCCAAGGATGGGACTCCTCCCGAGAACATCGCCGACGGCCTGGCGCGGTTGGGCCTGGCCGCCTCGCTCAGGGAGAACATGTCCCTCGACGATCTGCGCGCGGCCCTGCGCCGCGGCGAATCCGCGATCCTGGACATCCAGGCCTGGCGGGAGGACGAGTCCACGCCCTGGTCCGACCGTTGGGAAGACGGGCACTACGTCATCCTCATCGGCATGGACGAGCGCTACGCCTACCTGATGGACCCCTCGACCGAGGAAGGCTACGCCTACCTGCCGGTCGCGGAACTGCTCGAACGCTGGCACGACTACGAGGACCGCGGCGGGATCTACCGCCGCCACTACCAGCTCGGCATCCTGGTCAAGGGCGCGACGCCGCTGGACAGGCCCGCGCAGCCGCCGGCCGACCCCTCCCCCATCAAGCTGCGCCGCGGCCCCCGCTCCCTGCCCTCGGCCCCGTAACCCCGCCGCCGCGTGTGACCCGCCTCCGAGGATGCTATCATTGGGTCGCATGAGCCCCAGGACCGGGCCCCGGACGCTCCCTGCGCTGGCTGCGGCCTGCGCAGGCCTGCTGGCCTTGACCGCGGCCTCGGCCTTCGGCGCCGCCCCGCCGCCCCCCGAGCCCGGGGCTCCCGACGCCATCGGGCGGCCCGTCAGCCCCGAGGCGCGGGCCGCCTATGAGCGGTTCGCGGATTTCGCGAGGGACCAGGACCTCTCCGACGTGGAGTACCAGTTCGTCCTCACCGCGCTCAACCTGCCCGCCATCGACCCCGGGCCGTTCCGGGACCGGGAGGAGCTCGCGCGCTACTTCGTGAAGGCCGGCGTGCGCGTCGGGCAGGTCCGCGAGGACGGCCTCACCGGGACCGACCTCTGGCGCCTCGTGCGCGCGGTCCGGGCGGCCTCCCAGGCCTACCGCATCCCGCCCGCGATCCTCATGTGCCTGACCTTCTGCGAGTCGGGGTTCAACCGCGGCGCCTCGGCCTGGACCACCTCGGCCAAGGGCGTGGCGCAGATGACGAACCCCGCCGTCGCCGACGCCATCAAGCTCATCCGGTGGAACCCCGCCTTGGCCGCGGCCACCAAGGACTACGCGGCCCAGCTCGGCGCCAAGATGCCCGACCGCCTCGTGGGCGCCCCGGACGTGGACGCCCTGACCCTCCAGCTCGACGCGCTCGTGCAGCGCAAGGCTCCGCCCGCGGAGGTCCGGCGGAAGAGGCTCGAGCGGCAGAAAGCCATCAAGGCCCACAAGGACGAGGTCGGCCACATCTACAACATCGAGACGAACTTCGGCCTCGCCGCGACCCACCTCGCCTACCTGCGCCACCGGCGCCTGCGCGAGGTGCCCGACGAGCGAAAAGGCTGGCTGAGCGCGGTCGGGGCCTACAACCAGGGCATCGGCTACGCCAACGCCCTCATCAAGATCGCCGGCGGGCCGGCCGAGTTCGACCGCCGCGGGCTCGACGAGGTCTTCGGCCGCAAGGCCATCTTCCAGCTGGACCTCCCGCGGGACTTCAAGCAGGAGATGCTCGACGAGATCAGCGCCGTTCGCTCCTGCGCCATCCCCTGACGCGAGGCTTCCTCCGCTCAAAACCTGCTATCATGTACGCCTCATGAGCAAGGCGGCGGCCGGCCTGTTGTTCCTCTGCTGCTGCGCGTGGGCGCAGGAGCTGCCTCCCGAGGGCGGCGACGATGGCGTGCAGCTCGAAGCCCTCCCGGAGATCCTCGCCACGCCGAAGGTCCAGACCGAGCAGCCCGCCGCCCCGCCGGAGGCCGGCCCCACCTCGGCCTACGACCGGGCCGAAGCCGACCTGATCGCCTCCCTGAGCGAGCGCCAGCAGCAGGGCCTGACCCCGAAACCCGACGGCCAGCGCGTCGAGGCGTGCCTGAGGCTGCTCATGCGCCTCCACACTTCGGAGCTCCGCTTCGGGCAGGGCTGGAAGCGCTACCCGGCCGACAAGGACTTCGCCCGCGCCACGGTCGACGCCCGCATGAGGCTCACCGGCCACCTGGCCAAGCTCGGCAAGGCGGACGTGGCCGCCGAGAAGCGCCGCGCCGATGTCTCCAAGCTGCTGCTCGACGTCGTCAAGCGCCTGGCCCGCTCCATGCCCGTCAACCTTGCCGGGCCGCGCGCTCCGCCGCAGCCGCCCGAGCCTTCGGGCCCGGAGTCGCGCTGGCTCTCCCCCCCCGGCCCCGACAAGCCCCGCTGAGCCGGCCCGATCAGCGGGTCAGATGGTCGAAGAGGATCTTGCAGCCGATCCCGATCAGGATGAGGCCGCCGGCGGCCTCGATCCTGCTCTCGAAGACGTGCCCCACCCTCTTGCCCAGGAGCACCCCGGCGAAGGAGAGCGCGAAGGTGACCGCGCCGATGACGACCACCGGCAGGGCGATGGAGACGCTCAGGAAGGAGAAGGTGATCCCCACGGCCAGGGCGTCGATGCTGGTGGCGACGGCCAGCATGAGCAGGACCGTGTCGTCCAGAGGGTCATCCTTCGGGGCGCCCTCTCTCATCGAGAAGGATTCCCGGATCATCTTCCCCCCGACGAACAGCAGCAGGCCGAACGCCACCCAGTGGTCCACCCCCGAGATGAAGCCCCTCATGCTCAGGCCGGCGAGCCAGCCGAGGACCGGCATGACGGCCTGGAACCCGCCGAAGAACAGGGCGATCTTGAGCGCGTGGCCGGGCCGGAGGTCCCTGATGGCGATGCCGCTGGTAATGGACACGGCCAAGGCGTCCATGGAGAGGCCCAGCGCGATGGAGATGACCGTCAAGAGGCTCATCGGGTCGTCACGGCTGACGGAACCCTGGCGTACCGACGGGATCCCGTTGCCAATCAGCGGGTCTTCTTCTTCTGGATCGCCGCCGTGTCCTCCGCCATGCCGACCGAGCGCAGCTGCTTGGCGTTGAGGGTCTTGAGGACTGGCTTGCGCTCCCCGATGCACCTCGTGGACTCGGCGTGGAGCGCGAGCGGCGCACCGATGAAGAGCGACGGCGCGAGCGCGGCTGCGAGTCTCAAGCTGCGGCGATGTGGCATGGAAGCCTCCCCTGGGGCGCGACGAATCGCGACGGCCCGCCATCGGCATGGATAGTGTATCCAGACGCCCGTCCAAAAGCAAGCAGGGGGAGCCGCCCCGAATCTAAGTGGTATAATCCCACGTTCCCGCATGATCACCGCAGGCGTCCCCGAGTTCGGAGCGTTCTTGGCAGCCGTCCTCCTGACGGCCGCGTACTGCCACCGGAGGACCGCCTTCCGCGTCCTGGTCCTGCTCGCCGCGGGGACCGCGGCCGCCGTCGTCTTCGCCCAGGGGAGCGACCGCCCTCACGCCATCATCCTGCTCCCCGCGGCGGCGGCGAGCCTCTGGGTCGAGTGGAAGCTCCTGTCGCGGGTTCCCGCGGTCACGGTCTCGCTGGCCGGCCTGGGCGGGGGCGCCGGACTCGCCCTCCTCTATGGGAACCTCCGGCTGGTCTCCTTCCTGGGGTTCATCGCCGGGAACCAACGCGACAGCCTGTGGCGGATCTCGGCCTTGCCCGCGGCCGTCCTCGCCGGCTACGCCGCGCTGCGCCTCACGAGGGAATGGAGGGCGGCCTTCGCGGGCCACGTCGTCGACCCGCGGCCGGCGCGCTATCTGCCGGCGGCGGTCCTC
The DNA here is from genome assembly GCA_016212795.1 of Elusimicrobiota bacterium. Lineage (GTDB taxonomy): Bacteria > Elusimicrobiota > Elusimicrobia > UBA1565 > UBA9628 > JACRDT01. Next base: position 18,943 of record JACRDT010000015.1, read on the forward strand.
CTGGGGATGCTCGGCTTCGGCCTCGGGTCCCTGCTCGTCGACAGCCTGCGGTCCGCCGCGATGTCGACCACGATCGTGCTTCTCTGGTTCTCCCTGGGCTTGCTGGTGACCCTGACCGGCTTCACCCAGGCCATCCGCGTCGTGCACGTCCGCTGGATCGACTGCTGGCGCGAGACCACGGCCCGGCGGCAAGAGCCGGCGCCTCGCGCGGCGCCGCGGCCGCCGGCGAGCGGACAGCCGGAGCCCGCGGCCGCCCCGCTCCAGGCCAAGGAGACCCGGGCGACCTCGGCCGGCGACGGCCGGCCGGGGACCCTGCTGGCCGGCAAGTACGAGCTCCTCCGGCGCATCGGGGAAGGCGGCATGGGCGTCGTCTACCTCGGGCAGGACCGGACCCTCGGCCGGCCGGTGGCGGTCAAGAAGATGCGCGCCGAGCTCAGGCTCAACCTGCGCGAGAAGAACCGCTTCCTCGCCGAGGCCAAGACCTCGGCCTCCCTCCACCACCCCTGCATCGTGGACATCTACGCCGTGTTCGAGGAGGCCGACGAGGTCTACCTGGTCTTCGAATACGTGGACGGCTCGACCCTCGACCAGGAGCTCGACCGGGAGGGCCGCCTGGCCTGGCCCCGGCTCAAGCCCGTGCTCAAGGGGGTGTGCGACGCGCTCTCCTTCGCCCACGAGCGCCGCGTGGTCCACCGCGACCTCAAGCCCTCCAACATCATGGTGGTGCGCCGCGACTACGCCAAGGTCATGGACTTCGGCATCGCCCGGCAGATGAAGGACACCGTGTCGCGGCTCACCAAGGCGGACACCTCCGGCACCCTGGCCTACATGTCGCCCGAGCAGGAGCTCGGCCGCTGCGACGCGCGCTCCGACCTCTACTCCCTGGCCGTCACGCTCTACGAGCTCCTCACCGGCGAGCTGCCCTTCCCGGGGCCCAATTTCCACCTCCAGAAGGAGCGCATGGCCTTCAAGCCCCTGCGGGGCGCCCAGGCCGACGTCCCCGCCGACGTGGCCGCCGCGGTCGAGCGATGCCTGCGGTGCGAGCCCGCCGAGCGCTTCCAGGACGCGGCGGGCTTCGCCCGGGCCGCGGGGCTGGAGGCGTGAGCGGGACGCATCGGGCGGGATCGACCCCGAGAACCAACTACTCGACGGAGGATGCGATGGCGAAGACGCGGAAGACCAGCCGCAAGAACGAAAGGCAGGAGGCGGAGCCGGCGAAGGTCCGGATCCGCGTCAACGGCGCCTGGCGCGAGCTGGCCGTCGGGCGCGAGGTCGAGCCGTCGGAGACGCTCTCCCACCTGCTCAGGGAGCGCTTCGGCCTGACGGGGCTCAAGCTCTCCTGCGACGAGGGCGCCTGCGGGGCCTGCACCGTGATCCTCGACGGCAAGGCGGTGCTCTCGTGCATGACGCTCGCGGTCGAGGCCGACGGCCGCTCGGTCCTGACCATCGAGGGCCTCCCCAAGGACGACCCCGTCATCCAGGCCTTCGCCCACCAGTGCGAGCCGGGCTACGGCACGGCCCTCCAGTGCGGCTACTGCACGCCGGGGTTCGTCATGGCCTCCCGCGCGCTCCTCGACGAGAACCCCTCCCCCGCGCCGGAGGAGATCAAGGAGGGGCTCGCCGGCAACATCTGCCGCTGCGGCTGCTACTCGGGCATCGCCCGGGCGGTCTGGCACGCCTCGAGAAAGACCGTCGGCAAGGGAGGAGCACCATGAGGAAGCCCTTCACGCCCCGCCAGCCGCGCAAGTTCATCGGGCAGTACCGCCCGCGCCTCGACGGCCTCGAGAAGGCGAGCGGCCGCGCCGTCTACGCCGACGATTTCGCCAACAAGACGCGATTCCCCGACATGCTCTACGCCAAGGTCCTGCACAGCCCCCACCCCCACGCCCGCATCAAGAGCCTCGACGTCGGCGCGGCCGAGCGCCTCCCCGGGGTCGCGGCGGTCCTGACCTACCGGGACCCCGAGGTGGCCCGCCTGAAGCCGACCAGCGCGGGCTGGACGGACGGCGTGGACACGGTGTCGTACGAGCGCATGATGTGGAAGCGCTTCCGCGACCGCCGCGTCCTCGGCGACACGGCCCATTGGGTCGGCGACGACCTCGGGGTGGTCGTGGCCGCCGAGACCGAGGCCGCGGCCGAGGAGGCCCTGCGGCTCGTCAAGATCGAGTGGGAGGTCCTGCCGTTCGTGCTCGACCCCCTCGAGGCCATGAAGCCCGGCGCGCCCCCGGTCCACCCAGAGGTCACGCCCAACAACGTCCTGCCGGCCGACCCCGTCGGCGGCGGGGACGTGTTCCTGACCAAGGGCGACGCCGAGCGCGGCCTGGCGCAAGCCGAGGTCGTGGCGGAGGCGACCTCGGTCTACCACAACGCCACCCAGTGCTCGCTGGACAACTGGTGCTGCCTGGTCACGTGGGACGACGACAAGCTCACCTGCTGGTCCAACTCCTACGAGGCCGACATGTCGCGCATGCACATCAGCCAGATGCTCGACCTGCCCCTCCACAAGGTGCGGGTCGTCAGCCCCTTCGTGGGCGGGCAGTTCGGCCGCGGCGACACCGGCGAGCAGCCCTTCTTCCTCTTCACGGCCCTCCTGGCCAAGCGCACGGGCCGGCCGGTCAAGTTCAAGCACACCCGCCGGGAGAGCTTCCACGACTCCCGCCAGCCCGCCATCTACCACGGCAAGGCCGGAGCGACGAAGGACGGGACCATCACCACCCTGCACTTCAAGTCCGTCGGCAACGCCGGGGCCTACGCGGACCACACCATGTTCGCCCTCAAGTTCGCGCCGGCCGAGGTCGCCGAGGTCGCGTTCGCCCACATCCCGAACCTCAAGATGGAGTCGTACGGCGTCTACACCAACGTGCTCCCGGCCTGCATGATGCGCGGGGTCGGCAACTCCCAGCTCAACTTCATCCTCGGGCACCTCATGGACGCGCTGGCCGAGAAGCTGGGCATGGACCCCCTCGACCTCGTGGCCAAGAACTTCGGGCACGCCTGGGCGCAGCCGCCGGACAAGAGCCTCGCCGCGGTGCTCTCGGCGGGCGCCGAGCGCATCGGCTGGGCCGCCAAACGCCACGCCCCGGGACGCGGGCCCGCGCGGGAAGGCGTCATCAAGAGCGGCGTCGGGTTCTCGTTCCACCCCGGCTGGCACGCGGAGTGGCAGGAGGCGCGGCGGGGCCGGATACAGGTCGGCCTCAGGCTCAACTGCGACGGCACGGTGATGCTCGAGGCCCCGACCGTCGAGGTCGGCACGGGGTCCAACACCTGCAACGTCCTGGGCTGCGCCGAGGCGCTGGGCTTCCTCGGCGTGACCCCGGCTGACATCTCCTTCTCCAACACGGTCGACACCGACACGGGCCTCAAGGACACCGTGCAGACCGACAGCGCCGTCTCGTTCCTGCAGTCCGAGGCGCTCGTGGTCGCGGCCCGGGAGCTCAAGGCCAAGGTCCTCGAGGCCGCGGCGGGCAAGCTCGGGGCCCGCCCCGAGGACCTCGACGTGGCCGACGGCTGGGTCTTCCCCAAGAGCGCCCCCAAGGACCGCCGGAGCCTGCCGGACGTGCTCTGGCAGGGGGACCTGGTCCCCATCGCGGTCACGGTGAGCCGCCCCCCCTCCTCCGAGAAGACCGGCGTGCCCTTCCAGGCGAACTTCGCGGAGGTGGAGGTCGACACGAGCACGGGCCAGGCCCGCATCGTGAAGCTCGTCGTGGTCAACGACTGCGGCACCGTCATGTACCCCTCGGGCGCGGAGGGACAGCAGATCGGCGGCCAGTGCATGTCGGTGGGCGAGTCTTTGACCGAGGAGATCATCTACGACCCGGCCACCGGCATCCCCCTGAACTTCAACTGGATCGACTACCAGATCCCCACCATGGCTGACATCCCGGACATCGAGCCGGTGCTCCTGGAGGTCTGGCGCGGGGCCGGCGAGTACGGCGCCTGCGGCATCGGCGAGGGCGTGCTGACCTGCACCCCGGCCGCGGTCCTCAACGCGATCTACAACGCCATCGGGGCGCGCGTCGACGTCATGCCCTTCAAGCCCGAGAAGATCCTCGCCGCGCTGGGCATGGCGGACCCGGGAAGGCCCGGGACGCCGGGGGGGCGGCCGTGAACCTGCGCAAGTTCGAGCACCGGACGGCGGCGTCCCTGGGCGACGCCCTCGCGGCCCTGGCCGCCGCCCCCTCCGGCGGGCGGAGAACGTCCCGCGCCTGCGAGGACGGCGTCCCCTTGGCCGCCGCCCCCTCCGGCGGGCGGAGAACGTCCCGCGCCTGCGAGGACGGCGTCCCCTTGGCCGCCGGGGGAAGGAAGGCCGCCGCGATTGCCGGGGGCACGGACCTCCTCGGCAGCCTCAAAGACGCCATCCACCCCGCCTACCCGGAGCTCCTCGTCGACATCAAGCGGATCAAGGGCCTGGGCGCCATCAAGAAGGTCAAGAACGGCGTCTCGATCGGCGCGCTCGCGACGCTCGCCGAGGTGGCCAAGGACGGGCTGATCCGGGAGCTCTACCCGCTCCTGGCCGCGGCGGCGCGCTCGGTCGCCTCGCCCCAGATCCGCAACATGGCCACGGTCGGCGGGAACCTCTGCCAGGAGCCGCGCTGCTGGTACTACCGCACCCCCGAGAACCTCTTCCACTGCCTGCGCAAGGGCGGGGACCGGTGCGCAGCTCTCCTCGGCGACCACCGCTTCCATTCGGTCTTCGGGGCCGCGCGCACGGCCGACCCGGCCTGCGCCTCGGCCTGCCCCGGGCACGTCGAGATCCCGGTCTACCTCGAGTGCGTGCGCCGGGGCGACCTGACGGCCGCCGCGCGGATCGTGCTCGAGCGCAACCCGATGCCCGCCGTGACCGGGCGGGTCTGCCCGCACCGGTGCGAGCCCGCGTGCAACCGGGGCGGCCTCGACGAGGCGGTCGCCATCCGCGCCATCGAACTCCACGTGGGCGGCCACGCGCTCCGGCACGCCGACGAGCTCATGAAGGCGCCGGCCAGAGCCAGCGGCAAGCGCGTGGCCGTGGTCGGCTCTGGCCCGGCCGGCCTCTCGGCCGCCTTCTACCTCAGGAGGGCCGGCCACCAAGTGACGGTCTTCGAGAGGATGCCTGAGCCGGGCGGCATGCTCGCCTACGGCATCCCGGCCTACCGGCTCTCCCCGGCCGTCCTGGCCGAGCAGATCAAGGCCTACGAGCGCATGGGCATCGAGTTCCGCACGGGCGTGAGCATCGGCCGGGACCTCGCCTTGGACGGCCTGAAGAAGCGGTTCCACGCGGTCTTCGTCGCGACCGGCGCCTGGCGCGCCAAGACGCTGGCAATCCCCCGCGCCGGCCTGCTGGGCTCCGGGCTCGACCTGCTCCGGGACGTCCGGCTCGGCCGGCCCGTCACGGTCGGCCGGCGGGTGCTCGTCATCGGGGGCGGGAACGTCGCGTTGGACGTGGCGGTCACGGCGCGCCGCCTCGGCGCGCAGGACGTGACCGCCGCCTGCCTGGAGAGCCGGGAGACCATGCCGGCCTTCCCGGACGACATCGAGCACGCCCTCGCCGAGGGCGTCCGCCTCCTGCCCTCCTGGGGCCCGCGGAGCGTCCTCGCGTCGCGGGGGGCGATCCGCGGCATGGAGCTCGTGCGCTGCGTCTCGGTCTTCGGCCCGGACGGCCGCTTCGCCCCCGAGTTCGACCCGGCCGTCGCCACGACGGTGGAGGCCGACCAGGTCCTGCTCGCCATCGGGCAGGCCGCGGACCTCTCTTGCGTCGGCCGCAAGGTGAGGACCGGCCGAGGGCTCATCGCCGCCGACCCCGAGACCGGCGCCACCAGCCTGCCCGGGGTGTTCGCCGGCGGCGACGCGGTCAGCGGCCCGGCCTCCGTCATCGAGGCCGTCGCGGCGGGGCGCAAAGCCGCCCGAGCCATCGACCTCCGCCTCGGCGGCTCCCGGGTGACGCCGGCCATGGAGCCCCCGGGCCGGGAGACCTGGACCTGCGTCAACCACGAAGCCCTCCGCAAGATCGCGCGCGTCCGCGTGCCGCAGGCCCCCGCGTCCGAGCGCTCGCTCCACGCCGAGGATGGCCGGACGCTCGACGCCGCCTCGACCCAAGACGAGGCGCGCCGCTGCGTGAACTGCGCGTGCGTGGCGGTCAGCTCGTCGGACCTCGGGCCTGCCCTCATCGCCCTGGGCGCCGTCGTCAAGACCACCAAGCGCAGGCTGCCCGCGGAGGGGTTCTTCGACGCCCGGCCGTCGCGCACGACCGTGCTCGACGAGGGCGAGCTCGTGACCGCCGTCGAGCTGCCGGCCCCGCGGCCCCGGAGCAGGCAGGAGTACCTCAAGTTCAGGCTGCGCCGCTCGATCGACTTCCCCATCGTGAGCGTGGCGTCGGTCCTCGAGCTGGAGGGAGGGAGGATCCGGCAGGCCCGCGTCGCCTTCGGCGCCGTGGCCCCCGTCCCCCTGCGGGCCGCCGGCGTGGAGGAATTCCTGGTCGGCAAGACCCCGTCCGAGGAGACCGCCGCCGCCGCCGGGGAGGTCGCGGCCCGAGGAGCCTGCGCCTTCGGCCGCAACAAGTACAAGGTCCAGATCATCAAGGCCTTGCTGCGCAAGCTGCTGCTCCATTGACTTCATAGGACGGGCGCCCTGCGCTATGCGGGCGACCTGTCTATGGCCGGCGATGCCGGGCCCGGAGAGCCTGCCCGCCGGGGCGATATTGTGATAAGCTTTGCCGATGGGGACGCTGTTCAGGCTCAAGGCGCATCCGGGCGGCAGGGAGGACCGCATCGTGCGGCTCTCGGCGACCCACTACGAAGCCTGGGTCCGGGCCAAGCCCCAGGCCGGCAAGGCCAACGCCGCCGTGCTGGGCCTGCTGGCCCAGGAGATCGGCGTCTCCGTCAAGCGGCTGCGCATCGCCAAGGGAGCCTCCTCGCCCAACAAGATCGTCGAGGTGCTCGGGACATGAGCGCGGGAGCCGACCAGACGCCCCCGCTCGAGTACACCGCCGCTCCCATCTCGAGCTGGGAGCGGCTCTACCGCTTCCTCGAGGCCGGCCAGATCCCCTGGAACGCGGGCAAGCCCGACCGCGACCTCGTGCGCCTCGTGGAGTCGGGCGCGATCGCGCCCGGCAAGACCCTGGACGTCGGCACCGGCCTGGGCCACGACGCGGTCTTCCTCGCCCGCAAGGGTTTCCCGGTCGTGACGGTCGACATCTCCCCGACCGCCGTCAAGCTCGCCAAGGCCGCCGCCGCCGAGGCGCAGGTCGAGGAGGCCATCGAGTTCAGGACGGAGGACGCCCTCAGGATGAGCTTGCCCGCCGGCGGACTCTCTTTCGTCAACGACCGGGGGTTCTTCCACTACCTCAAGCCCGACGAGCGCTCCCCCTACGTCGCGCTCGTCCATCAGGCCCTCGCGCCGGCGGGGCTCCTGCTCCTCAGGACCTTCTGCGACGCGGAGCCGCCGGGCTTCGGGCCGGCGCGCTACAAGAAGGCCGAGCTGGAGGAGCTCTTCACGAAGAGCTTCGAGCCCCTCGAATTCAAGGAGAGCGTCTTCGAGGGAGCGACCAAGGCCAAGTCCTTCCTCTGCCTGCTCAGGAAGCGCTGAGCTCAGCGCTTGTCGAGCCTCTCCGCGATCCTGGCCAGTTCCGCCCCGACGCCGCGCAGCCCCCTCTTGAGGTTCTCGCGGACCCTGTCGGCGGTCTCCTTGCCGGAATCCTTGCCCATGCCGACGACCTTCTTCAGCTGGTCGCCGACCTCCCGGCCGTGCCCGCTCTTCTTGGCCGACCGGAGGGCGCTGACGACCTTCTCGCCGATCCGCTGGAAGCTGCTGGAGATATCCGAGCCGATGTCCCTGAGCTCCGAGCTCTTGGCCACCTCGCGGAGGGCCTTCTCGACCTGCTTGCCGAGCTCGGCGACCTCCTTCGTGATCTTCGGACGCTGCGCTTTCTTCGCCATGGGTACCCTCCGTTCCGTCTGTCCCGAACCACGCCGACGACACCGATATCATACAACTACTCCCCAAGCCCGGCAAGACGGCTCAACCCGGGTCCTGGTCCTGCGAGGAGGCGGCCGCGCCGTCCTTGCCGGCGTCGGCGTTGCCGACGTCACCGAAGGAGGCGACGGCCGCGCCAGGCGCGGCCAGGAGGTCCGCGAGGGACTCGTGGAACCTGACGTCATCCTGGTCCGTCACGTTGCTCAAGACCCTGTTGGTCGCCGAGAAGACGAGCGAGGCCAAGTAGAGCGCCTGCCGTTGGGGGTCCAAGCCCGACTCGAGCACCGCCTTCGCGCAAGGGTGGCCCTTCCACACGAAGACCGTCCCCGACTCCCCCAGCCGGACCATCTCCTGCCCGGGCTCCTCGGTCCACCGGACCTGCCCCGGCAGGACCTTCACGCCGCGCCGGCCCCGGACGTGCTTGAGGACCCGCCGCAGGATCAGGATGATCTCCGGCTCGGATTCCTTCGGGTCCTCCTCGGGCTTCGGCGCGGCCGGCGCCTGGGGCGGCCGGTAAGGCCGGAGCTTCAACGCCCCGCCCATGGAGATCATCGACGAAACGGCAAACTGCTCGTACTTGCGCAGCACCGGGACGCCGGCGTCCTCGGCCGGGAACGGGAAGAAGGCTTTCGAAGCGTAGGCGAGGAAGCCTTGGGCGACGGCGGCCTTGGACAGGGCGTCGAGGCTCGCGAGCTCCAGGCCCAAGGTCGGGACCATCCCGAGCGTCCACGCCTTATCGAGCGCCTCCCCCATGAGGCCGCCCGGCCGCTTCTCCGGGCAGCCGTTGAGCGCCAGGAGCCTCATAAGATAACGGGCGGCGTCGCGGTGCCTGGCTTCGTTCGGTCCGGCCAGCGGCCAGCAGGCGAGCAGGTCGAGGTAGAACCTCGCGAAGAGTTCGACCACGGACTCCTCTGCCGGGAGCCCCGGGTCGGCCGAGCCGGACAGGTCGAGGACGGCGGCCCCGACCAGCGGCATCCCCTCGGGACTCAGGCGCAGGTCCGTCTCGCCGGCCGACCGGCGGATGACGATCTCCAGGCCCTCGTTGAAGCGCTCCGCCAGCCCGATGCGGACCTTCATCGCGCCGCCGCCCCCGTCGTATCGCCGCTCGAAGAGCATGGGTTCGCCGAACCCCAGGAGGTCATCGTCGGCAGAGACGCCGACGGGAACGGCGGTCTCCCCCGGCACGACCGCCGCAACGGGCTCCGGCGGGGCCGTCGCCGGGGCCGAGCCCGCCGGCGGCTCCGGGGCATCCTCCATGGCGAGTCTCCCGGCGAGGTCCGGCCAGAGCCTGCGGATCGTCTCCAACTCGAACCGGTCCAAGGCGAGGCAGGTCCCCGCGTCGGCGCTCGGCGGCGCGGGCGGCGGGCCGCCGCGCGGCTGGCAGGTCACCGCGCGGCCCGACGCCAGCCTGGCGCCCAACGCGGCCACCGAGACCCCGGCCGGGGATTCGGACTGGAAGAACGGCAGCAGCCTGAGCATGTCGAAGAGGCGGGAGCCCGGGACAGCCTTGCCCGGCCAAGGGGAGCACAACGTGCCGACCGCCTTGAGCAGGAAGCGCCGGGTCGGGTGGCCGGGGCTGCGCCAGCCGGTGCCGAACCTCTCGATGACCGCGGACACCAGGGCGAGCCCCGTCTTCGCATCGTCTCTCAGCGCCGCCTCCAGCCCGGGCAAGGCCGCCGCGGGGCCGAAGGCCGTGACCGCGCCCCACGGCAAGGCGAGGGTCCGGCCCCCTTCTCCCTCCCCGACGGTCAGGTGCACCGCGGGGACCTGCAGCGCGGTCAGGCAGCCCAGGTCGCTCTTGTGGTCGCAGACGACGACGGGGCTCTTCTTGAACATGAGGCGCACCCCATCGAAGCCCTCGACGTCCAGGAAGCCCGCCTCGGGCAGGAGGGCGGCCATCAGCGTCTCCGTGTAGAGCCCGCCCACGAGGCACCGCCTGACCGCGATGCCCGTCGCCTCCGGCGAGCGGGCCAGGAGGCAGATCACCTGCCCCCCGTCGAAATCCGAGGTCAGGCGGTCGAAGTCGAGCCAGCCCGAATCGGTCTGGAACAGCGGGAGCTTCGCCAGCCAGCGGTGCCGCTCCGCCAGCCCGGCCGAGTTCCCCCGGTCGGCGCAAGCCGCCGCCCCCTTGGCCGCCGCCCCCTCCGGCGAGCGGAGAACATCCTGCGCCTGCGAGGACGGCGCCCCCTTGGCCGCCGCCAGGCAGTCGAGGAGGGCGGCCCGGATCGCGAAGTTCCGCTGGTCGTGTTTCCAGCAGTCGTATTCCGACGCCAGCCGGCGGTAGAGCGCCCCGGCGCGCTCCGTCGCCACGGCGACGGCCTGGGCGATCTCGGCATCGGACGTGAGCGGGCGGACGCCAGCGGGGGACGCCAGCGCGGCCGCGAACCCCGGCTTGGGTGAGATGTCCAGGCGCCTAGGGCCCACCTCCTCCAGGAGGTAGACCTGGGCCCCCCTCTCCGGCACGACGGCGGGGATGCCCACCTCGATCCAGGTCTGCCCGTAGGTGAGCTGGTCCCGGATGAGCAGGTCCGAGAATCCCGCCTGGGACAGGACCCTGAAGTCCACCCCGGCGGGGCCGGCCTCCCCGCCGGGCCGGCCCGCGGACACCTGGGCCGCGGGCTCCTGGGCCGAAGGCCCAGGTCCCGCCTCCCACCCGGAGGCGGCGTCGGTCATGTCCTTGAAGGACTCCTTCCAAAGCGCGGACAGGAGCCGCGGGTCCCTGTCGCAGGAGAGCCACACGATGGGGAAGGCCACCTTGGACTGCGGCGTCAGGATCTTGGACACCGGCACGAACCCCATCCTGGACCTGAGCGCCTCGATGTCGGCGAGGCTCAGGATCTCGCCGCGCGAGCCCATCAACATGGGGTGGCTCCAGAGCGCCCGCAGCATCGGGCGATGGATGTCCTTGGAGTACTCCTTCAAGTTCCTCTCGGCCGCGTCCCTCAGCCAGAGGACGGCCCGCGCGGCGCGGAAGAGCGCCTCCGTGTCCGTGTCCGTCACGCCGGAGAAGCGGCGGAAGACCTTGCCGAGCGACGCCAGGAGCCCCGGGTTCTCCGCGGCCAGGCCGGCATCCAGCCTGTCCCTCCAGACGCCGGCCAGGTCCTTGTCCATGATCAAGGAGCGCGCCCGCTCGAGCCGGGGGCCGTTGGATTCGAGCACCTTGAGGAGCAGCCTCTCGGCCTGCCCGGCCACGACCTCCATGGTGGCCTTGAACCGGGCGTTCCTGGCCACCCCGGTCTGGGAGGCGTTGAGCGCGAAGCGGTCGTCGTTGACCACGCCCAGGACCTGGACCGACGGGAGGCGGTGCGCCGCCATCCCGGCCTCGACGCCGTAGGTGAAGGCCTTGAACGAGCTGGCCTCCTCGATCTCCTCCGGCACCGAGATCCAGCCGCGCACGCCCTGCTCGTCGAAGGTCAAGCCCAGCTCGCGGTCGACCTCGGGAGCGCCCTGGGCCGGCGCCCTGTTCACGGTGATGGGGACCCGGCTGACCCGGCACGAGCCGAGCGCGAGGTCGAGCGCGGCCTCGAACTGCCCGATCAGCTCCCTGCGCTCCAGCTGGAACACGGTGTCGCCGGCCTGCTCCGGCGCGGGCGCCACCTCATCGGATTCCACGGACTTCACGTTCAGCCGCACCCGCTGGCGCCCGGCCCCCGAGGTCACGCTCAGCGCCAGCGGTTCGGACCGCAGCGCGGTCAGGAGGGCCGAGGCCAGCTCCCGGTCGCGGGCCGTCTCGGGGGATCTCTTCTCGAACAGGATGGCGTAAGGGTCCTGCAGCTCGGCGGCGGCGAACGGCCGCCCGTCGAACATCGCGACGAAACGGCTCGTGTTGAACCCGGCCCTCGCCGTCGTGATCCGGATATGCGTCGCCCCGCCTGCGACCGCGCACCGTATCAGGGGCAGGACGAACATGTCCGGGTCCGGGAGCTGGAAGCGCATGAGCTTGTCGAGGGCGCGGCTCCGGTCAACCCGGAAGCCCCCGCTCTCCACGTGGACCGAGCCCAAGGCCGAGGCGGCCTCGGGCCGGGAGGCCGTCCCGTCGCCGGCGCCCCGGTCCGCCACCTCATCTCCAGAGGGCGGCCGGGACGCTCGGCCTCCGGCCTCGACCGCGGTCGGGTCGCCCGCCGCGTCGGCGTCGTCGTCGGAAGGGTCGAAGCCGTCGTCGGTCATGTCGAGCGTCCGGCGTCGAGCGCGAGGGCCGACTTCAGGAGCCTGCCCTCGGCTTTCTCCGCCAGGTTGCTGAGCCTGCCCATCTGGTCGGGCGGGACCTCCCCGTCGTTGAGGTGCAGGACCTTCAGGCAGATGAACCCGGCCAGGCCCGGCAGGTTCTGGTGGGCGCTGGCGAGGTTCTTCACGAAGGGGTGGTTGACGTTGAGCAGGACGTGGTGGCGCTCCTTCCACAAGGAGAAGAGCGACGACACCGGCTTGTCGTCGACCCGGGTCAGGGTGCCGGGGCTCATCTGTGTGACGAACATCCTGTCCCAGATGCACGACCCGGGGTAGTCGAAATCGGCGGCCGCGATGGCCTTGTACTTGGCGCCCGTGCAGCCGTCCATGGCGGCGAGGGTCTTGAGGAAGGAGCGCATCCTGGCGTCCAGCCGGGTCTCGGGCAGGAGCTCCGGCATCATGAACGTCTTGGACGCCTCGACCACCCTGACGCCGCGCTCGAGCCACGAGCCCCCGAGTTCATTGACCCACGGGCCGGCGACCAGCACCGGCCAGCCGCGCGCCGCCAGCGCCGCCGAGACCTTGTTGCAGGCCTTGTCCAGCAGGAGCACGCGCTCGGAACGGCCCAGGCCGTCCCCGATCTCCGAGAGGGAGACCGTCTTCCCGTCGATCGAGGGGAACAGCGGCCAGTCGGACCTCTTCCACTTCGCCATCATGCTGGAGAACAGCCAGCGCAGGAACGGGAGCCTGGCCAGCCACCCGGCCTCCAGCGACGGGTCCACGGAACGGCCCTCAGCCGACCGCCTGGCGATCTCCTTCGAGAGCCCGCCGAGCTCGTCCTTGAGCTTGAGCGGGAGCTCCTCCTCCACCAATCGGGTCACGATGGCCATGGCCTTGCAGTAGTTGTCGTCCTCGAGCACGTTGTCGCGGGTCAAGGTATGCTCGAGGTAGCGGGACTTGATCTTGAGGGCGACCCCGGGGAAGTAGGCATGCCGGCCTTCCTTGAGGGTGAGGCCCTTGTTGTAGAAGCCGCAGAAGGGCTTGGCCTCGCCCGTGAAGCCCAGCACGATCTCGGTGCCTTCCTCCGAGTAGCGCAGGCTCTCCCCCTCCGGCAGGCCGAACGCCTCGTTGACGAGCACGGGCTCGCCGCCCCCGCGCCGGTCGTGGAAGTAGATGCGGGTGTCGGAATGGCGGCACCAGAAGCGTATCGTCTTCAACGACTCGGCGGCCAGGCTCACGTACTCCTTGGCCGGCATGGCTTTGAACAGCTCGACGAGCGTTCCCTCCCGCATCTCGGCGACCCGGTACTTGTCGTAGCGCTTGTAGCTCGGGAAGTCGAGCCGCCAGCTCTCCCCGGACTTGGCGGTGTGCACCCTCACCATCTCCGGTCTGAGGCTGAAGACCGACACCACCCCGATGCCGAACTTGCCGATCTTGGTGAGGTCGTCCTCCTTCGTGGACCGGAAGAGCACGAGGAAGTAGTCGTCGATGATCCGCTCGTCCATGCCCTCGCCGTCGTCCTCCACCGCGAGGCGCGCCGTGGAGGCCCCCTCGTCGTACTCCAGCGTCACGTCGATGCGGTTGGAGCCGGCGTCGATGGCGTTCTGGATGAGCTCGCGGTAGAACGCCAGGGGGTCGGAGAACTGGTCGACGAGGTCCTTGACCAGCCCCGGGACGGACGACGTCGGCGTGCGCTTAGTCACTCGACCCTCCCCAGGGGAGGGTCGAGTAGCGGGTGGGGCTGGCGCCGTTTCATCAGGAGGATGCCCCCCCCGAAGGCCCCTCCGGGAGTCCCCCGGCTCCCGGGGGGTCCTCGCGAACGACATCCCGCATCAGCGCCGCCCGCTGGGCGCTCAGGTGGAAGCGGATCTCGGCCACGCGGCCGCGGAACTTCTCCTCGGCCTCCTTGGCCTGCGCGTCGCGCTCGAAGCGGCAGTGCTCCGAGATGAGGTCCATGACGCGGGCGGCCCCGACGCTCCGGGAGAGCTCGGCGATCATCTTCCGCTTGGCCTCGAGATCCGCGGTGAAGTACTCGGGCGGCTCCGTGAAGTCCTCGATCTCGGTCAGGACCCGTCCCGCCAGGTTGTCCACGGAGCGTCCCGAGAGCCGCTCCTTGAGGCACCGCGCGCCGATCCGCGCCCACTCGTCCTCGGCGACCTTCAGCCAGGGCCCCTTGCCGCGCAGCTTCACGTCCCGCAGGAGCTTCACGTAGTCCTCCGGCGTCACCGGGCCCTTGGCCGTGATGGGGGCCTGCGAGAGGCGGCTCAGCGTCGCCTCGTCCATGTGCAGGGTGTTGGCGTCGCACACCATGAACCACTTCCCGTTCTTGGGCCCGATGGTGCCGTCGAGGATGCCGAAGATCGTGCCGAGGTTGGCCTTCTCCTCCTGCCGGATGTCCGAGTCCCCGCGCGCCGCGAAGGCGGTGTCGATGTCGGGCCAATAGACGCCGCAGACCCCGTCGAACCGGAACACCTCCTCCTGGAAGATCTCGAGCAGCCGGCTGGCCGACTGGTTCTGATAGGACGAGGCCCAGTCCGTCCGCCGGATGACCCGCACGCGCGACGGGATGGAGGACTTCCTGCAGAGGTCGAGGAAGTAGTTGCCGACGGCGTGGGCGGTGACCGTCTTGCCGCACCCGGGCGTGCCGAGCACGAAGAGGATCTGGTTGCGTATCTTCTTGGGGTTCTCGCCCGCCTTGAGGTCGAACCCCGCGACGTCCCGCGCGAGCCTGGAGCCGGACTTCACGAGCTCGGCGTTGCCCACGACGTCGTCGAACGTCACCGGCAGCAAGGCGCTCGGCTCCTCCAGGCGCACGGCCGAGGCCTTCCCGCCGCGCAGCCGCAGGCGCGGGGTCTCCACCTCGGCGTCCGGGGCGGGAGGGTACAGCCGGCACAGCAGCCGGCCGGCCAGACGGAAGTAGGAGCCCATGCACCGCAGCGCCTCGGCGTCGCGCTTCAGGCGCCGGCCCGCGTCTGGATGGCGCTGGTAGAAGCGCGCGAAGCTCGCCGCGTCCTTGAGCAGGAAGTCGAGGGCTTCCCTGGCCCCGGCCTGGGCGAGCTCCTGGTAGTCGCGCAGGGCCAGCCCCGCCGTCTCGGGCGGCTCGCCGGCCGCGCCCAGCGCGGCCAGCCTGTCGGCCGCCTCCTCCACGAACAATTGCCCCGCGGCCATCCGGCCGAGCCCCTCGGCCTGGGGAAGCCGCAAGAGCGCCGCGGCCGTCGCCAGGGCCTGGGACACAGCGTCGAGCATGCCGAGGTTCAGGGCCGTGGTGCCGAAGTCGCCCGGGTCGACCTCGGCCAGCAGCCGGCCCAGGCCCGAGCCGATCACGGCCTGCCGGCAATCCGCCAACTCGCGCTCGACGTCCCGCCGCTCGATCCTGAGGATCATAGGGTGTACACCAGGTTCCTCGTGCCCGCCTCCTCCAGCTTCTTGCGCAGCGCGGGCGCGTGCTCGGCGGCGCAGACGAACTTGCGGTCCTTGTGCACGCGGTAGCCCATCCTGCGCGCCTCCTCCTCGACGATGGACCGGACCGACTCCGACAGGCAGTCCCGGTAGATGCCCGAGAAGGGGTCGTCGTCGCGGTCGGCGTCGAGGCCAATCGAGGCCCGGTCCATGGGCAGGTGGAGGATGGGCGAGCCGGTCGGCCACCCCTGGGGCGGCCGGGCCAGGGGGCTCCAGAGAGGGCCGATGCGTCCCCTCGTCACCTCCTCCACGCGCACGCCGTCGAGCTTGCCCATCAGCAGGAACGCGATCTCGCTGTCGTCCCCGGCGTACTTCTCGAGCTTCTCGCGCAGCGCCGAGGTCTGCCGGCTGTAGTCCCCGTCGCGCTCGATGATCGACCCCGCCGCGCCGAACTCGAACTGCTCCAGCAGGAGCGTGTGCCGCACGAAGACCTGCTCGGCGGGGTCGAAGCGGTCGAAGACGACCTCGAAGAACGCCGAACCGCGGCGCGCGTCGATGCGCCTCAAAGCCACCGCGATCCTGGTCGGGGGCTTGAGGTCCAGCGCCCGCAGCTTGCCGTAGTAGGCCGCCTTGGCCGCCATCTCGGGCGACAAGGGCCGTCCGCGCCGGCTCCGGTCCGCGACCTCGCGAAGGAACTCCGGGGCCGTCTGCCAGTCGGCCCAGACGTCGACGACGTGCTTCATCGCGGGCAGGCCGCTGCCCAGGTCGAGCTCGACGCCCTGGTGCGCGCCGCCGTGGAAGGATGGGGCCAGGGCGGCCAGGTAGGCGCTGCAGAGGAACGGGTCGGGGAAGAGCTTGCCGAGCCGGCCGGCGAGGACCATCCTGCCGGCGGTCCCGACGAGGCCCTCCAGGTCCTGTCCCGAGACGGCCTTGAGACGCGACGGGGAGGTCCTTCTAGACGTTGGCGCGTTCCTTCCTGGCGAGCTCGATCGTCTCGTTGATGCGCTGCTCCTTGATCTCCCGCTCGGCGGCCAGGTTGCTCTCGACGAGGTTCTCGGTCTCCTTGTCGTAAATCTTCATCTCGTCGGTCATGCGGTCCACGTTCTTGGCGAGGAACAGCGACGTCTCCGACGCGAGAGACGCGAGGCGGTTGACGGATTTCTTGAGGGACTCCATGGACCGGTGCATCTCGACGGAGAGCTCGCCCGCCTTGGAGATGGAGGCCAGGCCCGCCAAGTTGCCGTGGAGCTCGTTGAGGACCTCGTTGCCCGACTCGTAGAGGCTGGTCATGTTGGCGTGGAGGTTCGTCATGATCTCCAGGAAGTTGTTGTTCATCTTGACGATGGACGCGAGGCGGTCCTCCGCGTTGGAGTAGAGCCTGAGCTTGGCCCCGTGCTCCCAGATGGTCTTCTTGACCTCGCTGATCTTGGCCTGGATCTCCCGGGACTCGACGCTCTTGGGATCGAGCGCGGCGATGGACGCCTCGAGCTTCTTGCGCAGCTCCTCGAGCTCCAGGACGTAGGTCGCCGCCTTCGCCTCGTTGTGCGCGGCCTGCACCATCTTCTTGTTGAGCCTCGTGATGTCGTCCTGGAGGGCCTTGATGTCGGCCTGCAGGGTGTCGAGGTAGTTGCCGACCTCCTTGACCCTGGTCTGGGCGATCTCGATCTTCTCGCCGAGGAGCTCCTTGAGGTCGCGGCTCGGGGCGAACCCGCGCACGATCGGGATCTTGGCCAGCAGGCCCTTCAGGTTGGTGCCGATGTCCTGAAAGGTGAAGAGCCCCGCGAGGTACTCAGTGACCGACTTCTGCTCGCTGATGTCCTGGGCCATCTCCTTGGAGAGCCGGCTGTACGCCTCGGAGAGCTCCCCGAACTTCTGGAGGTCCGTGGTGTTCTTGGACTGGTAGTCCGTGAGCATCTTCTCGAGGCCGTCTCGGGTGTAGCCCTCCCCGTCGTACACGACCTGCCTGCTCAGGGTGTCCGTCACCGTCTTGTCGTCCATGGCCATAGGTCCCTCGCGATCCCTCGGGCGCCGGCCCGGGGTCATATCCTCTCCGCCGACGCCCGGGAGCGACCCCGAAGTCCGGCGCGCCGGCTGGACGCCCATGATACTACTATACCCGGACGGGATTGGCAATAAAATCACTCGTCCCGCGGAAGGGCCGGACCAGCCGCTCTTTTTTGTATGATTCCTGCGGTGACCCACAACGAAGCCGCCCCCTTGCGCGTCTTCCTTCCCGTCGCGAAGACGAGCGGGCAGGTCGCGGGCGTCCCGACGCTCGTGCGCTCGCTCCACGCCCTCAAGGGGCTCGCCCCCGACGCCGTCCTGTTCTGGGGCGACGGCCGGCCGTCGCTGCGCCCCTGGAAGAACCAGTTCAAGGGGATGAGGCTCCAGTGGGCCGGCGACGGCATCCCTCCCGAGAGCTTCGTGGAAGGCAGGTCGTCGCTTCTGGTCCTCTCCTCCGACGGCTTCGCGGAGCCCCGGGGGCTCGTCGACCTCCAGCGCCGCGCCCACGCCTCGAGCCGGCCGGTGCGCTGGGTCCACCGGGGCAAGACGGTCGCCGCCTGCTACCCCGCCGGCGCCGAGTGGACGCGTTTTCCCCCCGAAGCCCTGCTCGACCCCCCGGCATCCGACGCCGTCGATACGTCCGACGGGCTCTGGTGGCCGACCGGCTCCGCCGAGGAGGTCGGGCGCGCCGAGCAGGCCCTCTACGACCGCCTGCCCCAGCCCAACGACGGGTACATCGCCCAGTTCGACCGCCGGATCTCGATGGGCCTCTCCAAGCTCCTCATCGAGACCCCCGTCACGCCCAACCAGATCACGACGGCCGCCCTGGTCCTCGGCCTCCTGGGGGCTTGGCTGCTCTCCACCGCGGTCCACGGCTGGCAGGTGCTGGGCGGCGTCATCCTCTGGATGTGCGTCATCCTCGACGGGTGCGACGGCGAGGTCGCCCGGCTCAAGCTCCTGGCCTCGCCGGCGGGAGGGCGCTACGACGTCATCGTGGACAACATAGTCCACATCGCGATCTTCTTCGGCATCGCTGCGGCGATGCGCCGCGAGGACCCCGCCGCCGACATCTGGCTGCCCATGGCCGTCCTCCTGTCGGGCTTCGCCGCCTGCGGCTTCACGGTGTGGTGGCTGGTGCTCCGCCACCCCAAGGAGCGACGGGGCGAGGCGGAAGTCCTCGTGGACAAGCTGTCGAGCCGGGACTTCATCTACCTCATCCTGGCCCTGGCCGTGGCGCGCAAGCTGGGATGGTTCCTCTGGGCGGCCGCGGTCGGCTCCCACATGGTCAACCTCGCCTTCTGGTGGGTCTGCCGCGGAGAGACTCGCAAGAACTCCTAAAGCCCCCAGCCCGAGAGCGTCTCCCTCTCTTCCCGGCTCGACCGGACCTTCTTGAACTTGGCCCCGGACATGCCCTTCACCGCCGCCTCGCACGCCGGCCAGGAGGCGTGCCGGCTCAACCGCCCCCCCACGAGGCTCAGATACACCGGCCAGCCCGGCTCGCAGGACGCGGGCGCCCTCCTCGGGCCTGGGCGGGAAAGCGCCGGCGTCTCCCCGCCGCCGGCAACGGCCACGACCGAGAGGTCATGGCCATAACCCGCGACAGGCCCCTCGTAGAGAGGCTCGGCCCGGCCCTCGGCGAAGGCCGCCGCGATGGCGTCGGCGCGCTCGTTGCCGGGCACGCCAGCGTGGCCCCGGACATGGGCCCACCGGACCAGGCCGCGGCCCCTGGCGGCGACGGCCGCCTCGAGGCCCTCCCAGAGGTCGCGGTTGAGCACTTCGGAACCGTCGGGGCGGACCCAGGCCTTGCGCTTCCACCCCGCCAGCCACCGGGTCATGCCGTGCACCAGGTAGGACGAGTCGGTGCGCACCGAGACCTCGCCGCCGACGGGCGCGGCCCGCAGCGCCTCGATGGCGGCCGTGAGCTCCATGCGGTTGTTGGTCGAGCGGGCCTGCCTCCCGCCGAGCTCCCGCACGAGGCCGCCGGGCGTCAGGATGACGACGCCCCAGCCCCCGGGGCCGGGGTTGCCGAGGCAGGCGCCGTCCGTGAAGGCGACGGCCCAGGCGCCGGGCCTAGCTGCGGGCTGTTTCGATGACATGGGAGAAGATCGCGATGTCCTGGGGGATGATTGTATCAAATGCCCAGGCTGACATAGGACCTTGCCAGCCTCGCCCCGGCCACCCGAAAAAACCTCTGTTTTGCCGGCTTAATCTCGCAAACGCCCAGGCCCTCAAGCTGCCGATCGGCCCCTGACATAGTGGGTCTTGACAAAACAAGGGGGGCTGTTATACTTGAAAGAGCAGCAGATCCCGACGGCGTTGCCGTGCTGGATCGGGCCTAGGAGGTCTAGGCTCGTGGCCCCAGACGGAGAACAGCGCCGGAGGGCGATAAGTGGCAAACCCGCCGCAAGGCGGGGGCGCAAAGCCAAGACTCCCCGACGGGGAGGGTCAGGTTGCCGAACAAAAGATGGCCAAGAAGCTGGCCTGGGGCATGACCCCGGGTAGTCGTGAAGCATGTCCTGCAGCGGCAGACGCCGGCGCCGCGGCAGGACGTTTCTTTTCGGCTTCCCGGAATGCGCGCGCCCGCGCGTATTATATAAAGGCGTCCCTCCGAGTGGGTCCATCGTCCCAATTGCATCTAGGTCCCATTGCCGAGCGCGCGCAGGCCAATGGCCCAGGCACCAGCTTCTTTGGCGGTCTAGACTATGGGAGACACGCCATGAAACAAAAAGTTAACAAGACCGAAACAACGCCGCAACAGAACTCTGCCAACATTATCTTGGAGACGCAAGGAGGCACCGAGATGATGAAAAAGAGTTCGTTCTTCCTGGCGGTCGCGTGCATGATGGCCCTGAGCCTCGTCGGCCGGCTCGCTCAGGCGCAAGAGAACAACCTGGATCTCTCCCAAAAGGCGATTCGCGGCTCCGCGATCGTCGAGACCTGGCTCCCCGTCGCGGACCAGGGTTCCTGCAGGATGCCGAGCGTCCTCGGGCTGTGCGGGTCCTACGATGGCGCGCGGACCCAGCCCCAGGCTCAGGCCGCCAAGAGCAAGTGGGCCCGCGGCTGGAGCCACCTGCGCTCGCTGAACATGAACCTGACCCGGATCAACGTCGCGAAGGCCGCGCCGAACAAGCTCTTCCAGCTCGTCAAGATGTTCATCGACGACGTGGAAGTGGCGCAGATCGGCGACTTCAAGATCAAAGTCGCGATCTCGCTCCAGTAAGCCGATTCAGCACGCCAGGCTCAAGCGGAGAGCTGCGGGACATCATCTCGGAATGCTCTCCATCCGCGGCAACGCTTGAGCCTGGCTCTATTTCCCCCCGGAAAAGAAAGCCTACTGGTTCTCGAAGTAGGTCACGATGGCCTCGCGCACGTCCTGGGTCGCCAGCTTGCCCAGCGTCACACGCAGGCGGCGGGCGGCCTCCTCGTAGTCGCTCGAGGCCCCCTTGTCGCTCCGGTCGAAACTCTGGATGGTCTTGTTGCTGCGGCCGTCCTTGAGGGTGACCGTGAGCGTGCCCCGCGCGAACTGCCAGCCCTCCTTGTTGCCTCGCTGGGGCTGGATCGAGACGCTGCCCTCCACGGCGATGTCCGTCGCCCCCGACGACGCCCTGGTCTGGGCCTCGAACCCGAAGGAGTTGAGCCCCTTCATGATGCCGGTCTCGACCTCCTTACCGCAGGCCTCGTTGGCCGCCTGGCCGAACTCGCCCTTCATGGAGCAGTCGAAATTCACGTAGACCTCGAGTTCCCGGATCGCCTTGTCCGCGACGCCCTTGACCTGGGCGGTGTTGAAGGGGCTGGGAAGGCCCTTGCCAGCGGCGTCAAGGATGCGGTACTGGGCGTTGAGCTGGTCGCGCCCCTTGAGCACCGCCAGGAACTTCATGGCGGCCTTGATCTTGGGGAGCTTCTCGCCGGCCGCGTCCAGCTGGTTGCGCCACTCCTCGGCCTGCTTGTCGATCTCCTCGATCTTATCCCTGATGATGGCCGCGGCCTTCTCCTTCTCGAGCACGGCCAGGGCGTAGTAGCCCTTGGACGCGGGGTCCCGCCAGTTCTCGACGACCTCGACGCCTTCCTGGACCTGCTTGGCGGTCGTCTTCACGTCGAAGGCGATGGTCTGGGCGAAGTTGTAGGTGGACTTCTTGTCCTTGCCGGACTCGGAGGTGGTCGACGCCTCGGACAGGTGGTCGGCGCTCCTGGCGTCGATCTCGACCCTGAAGACCTTGGAGATCTCGGCGCGAGCGCGGTCCTTGGCTTCCTGCTCCTTATCGGCCAAGCCGACGCCGGTCACGTACTTGCTCCGGGGGTACTCGCTGCTCGCGCCGTTGATCCACTCGGGCTTGGGGTCCTTGGCCGCCGCCGCCCCCGCCACGCACGACACCAAGACTGGAACGAGAAGTCTCATGATCATAGTCCTCCCCCTTTGCGACGCCTGATCTTAAATAATGACCCCGTGCGCAACTACTGGGTTCCCTGATGAAACGGCATCTGCCCCCTCGGCTACTCACCTCCCCGCGGGGGAGGTGAGTAGTTGCCATACTACAATAATTCGTTCTCGGCCCGCCAACCGCCCCTACGGCCACTCGTAGGCCGAGCGGTGGGCGCCCTGGGCGTCCGCGTAGTCGATGAACCGGGCGTAGAAGGGATGCTGGCCGAGCGTGGCAGAGTCGCCGATCATCACCAGGAGCCTGCGGCTGCGCGTGATGGCCACGTTCATGCGCCTGGTGTCAGCCAGGAACCCCACCTCGGCCTCCTGGTTGGACCTGACCAACGAGACGATCGTGGCCTCCTTCTCCCTGCCCTGGAAGCCGTCCACCGACCCGATCTCGAGCCCCGGGACCCGGAGGAGGGTCTTCAAGAGCCTGGCCTGGGCCACGTAGGGCGTCAGGATGCCCATGTCCTTGGGCCGCAGCCCGCAGGCCAACAGCTCCTGGGCGAGCCGCGCCGCCAGCCGGGCCTCCCCCGCGTTCTCGCGGCTCTCCAGCAGGGCGTTCCAGGACTCCTCGAAGCCGGCGCCCGCGGTGTCCACGAAGACCAGCGGCCGGGCGACCAGCTCGACGGGCGAGACCCCCTCGAGCCCGGCGGCCGTATGGGTCCGGACCGACTCGTCGGCGATGAGCCTGCCGTCGTAGAACTCGCGGGAAGGGAAGCCCATGATGGTCTCGTGCATGCGGTACTGCACCCGCAGGAGGGACTGCAGGTCGGAGGGCAGAAGGGACTTCAAGCGCTCGAAGAGGGTCGTGGCGAGGCCCGCGTCCGCAGCCTCCTTGGAGTAGATGGTCGGCGGCAGCTGCATCGAGTCGCCGGCGAACACGGCCCGCCGGGCCATCGCCAGGGGCACCCAGCTGAGCGGCTCCGTCGCCTGGGACGCCTCGTCCATGACGACCAGGTCGAAGCCGTCGTCCACGAGCTTGCGAGGGATGCCGGCGTGCGTGCCGAGAACGACGTGCGCCCCCCCCACGATCCCGCGCGACAGCTCGAACTCGATCTCCCGGGCCTTGCGCCAGAGCCGGCGGACCTCCCGCTCGCGCTCGTCGCGCTCCGCGTAGCCCAGCTGCCCCCGGCCGAAGCGGGAGCCCTTCTTCACCAGCCTCTCGCGCAGGTAGTCGAGGTCCCTGACCTCGGCGTAGGCCGGGTCGCCTTCCACGAGGAAGGCCAGGTTCGCCTCGCGCAGGGCCTCCAGGGTCCTGGCGGGATGGCCCATGCGCACGCACCGCAGGCCAGAACCCAGGAGCTTCTCCAGGATGTTGTCCACCGCGACGTTGGACGGGGCCGTGGCGAGGACCCGCATGCCCCGCGCCGCGGACTGGCGGATCAGCTCGACGAGGACCGTGGTCTTGCCCGTGCCCGGCGGACCGTGCACCAGGGCGACGTCCTCGGCCCGCAGGCACTTCACGACCGCCTCGCGCTGGAACTCGTTCAAGCCCTCGTTGTAGAAGCCCTCGAGGCGCTTGGCGCCGAGGACCTTGGGGTCCTTCTTGCCCATGCAGATGTCCCGCAAGGCCGCCAGGCGGCTCTTCTTGGCGTCCAGGACCGACACCAGGGCCCTCTTCATCTGCTTGTAGGTGGCCTCGGAGCCCACCAGGTCGATCTGGCAGCCGGCCCCCAGCCGGCTCGGGCCCGGCCCGTTGAGGGCCGCGGTCACGGCGTAGTCCTCCACCTTGTAGAGGGTGGCGTCGGCGGTTTTGGGGTCGAAGCCCTGGGGGAACGTGATCTGGACGACGTCTCCCGGCCCCATCGAGTGGAAGGGCGCGAAGTCCTCCCCCTTGGGCTTGCACGCCAGCCTCAGCAGGGGCATGCCGCCGACCCCTTCACCGATGGAGACGAGCTCCAGGCCCGTGACCGTCTTGCCCATGGCGACGCGGGTCTCGAGGGGATAGCGGCGGATCTCGCGCATGTTCTCGGTGCGCTCGGCGAGACGCTCGACCTCGATGAGGTCGAGGAGCGACCTGTAGAACTTCTGGGCGTCCTTCGGGGGCATCTTTTCATCTTATCAATTTACCCTCCTCCCCTGCCGCCATCGGGCCGGCGGCGATTTGTTATACTCGCGGCCATGGAGCTCAAGGGCCTGCGCGACCTCCTGCGCAGGAAGCCCCCCGGGTCCGGGGACCTCGCCCGCGACCCCGCGCTCTACGAGGACGGCAACCGCGTCACGCTGCTCACCGACGGCGCGGAGATCTTCCGGCTGATGCTGGAGGCCATCGACTCGGCCCAGGAGAGCGTCAACCTGGAGACCTACGTCTTCGGCGACGACCTCACGGGCCGTGAGTTCGCCCGCCGCCTGGCCGCCAAGGCGCGGGCCGGGGTGAAGGTCCGCCTCATCGTGGACTCCGTCGGCTCCCTGGACACCGCCCCCCTCCTCCTGGGCAGGCTGCGCAACGCCGGCGTGCGGGTCCTCGAGTACCATCCGGTGGCCCCCTGGCGGCCGCGGTGGTCCTGGGGCAAGCGCGACCACCGCAAGATCCTCGTCGTGGACGGCACGGTCGGGTTCACCGGCGGCGTCAACATCGCCGACGCGCACCTGCCCGTCGAGAAGGGCGGGGCCGGGTGGCGGGACTGCCACGTGCGCGTGGAAGGCCCCGCCGCCTTCGCCCTCGAGCGGGTCTTCCGGAGCGCGTGGTTTCTGGAAGGCAGGCGGTGGTTCGCCTCGCCCGGGCACCCGGACCACAAGCCGGGCGACGCCAAGGTCTGGGTCGCGGCCAACCTGGAATGGCTGCACCGGCTCAGGATACGCTCGGCCTACCTCCACGTCCTGCGCGCGGCCCGCCAGGAAGTCATCATCGCCAACGCCTACTTCATCCCGGACCGGGGCATCAGGAGGGCCCTCGTCGCCGCGGCCAGGCGCGGCGTCAAGGTCCGGCTGCTCCTGCCCGGCCGCTCCGACGTCGCCGCCGTCTGGTACGCGAGCAGGCGCCGCTACGAGATGCTGCTGCGCGACGGGGTCGAGATCTACGAGTGGCGAGGCCCCATGCTGCACTCCAAGGCGGCCGTGGTCGACCGCCGGTGGTGCAGCGTCGGCTCCTACAACCTCGACCACCGCAGCCTGATGCACAACCTGGAGGTCAACGCGCACATCCTCGACGAAGGCGTCGCCGGCCACCTGGCCGCGGTGCTGGAGGCCGACATCGTGCGCTCCCGCGAGATCTCCCTGGAAGTCTGGCGGCGGCGCCCGGCCCTCGACAGGTTCTTCGAGAGGCTGTTCTACCTGTTCCGCTACTTCTTCTGAGCGCCCAGGGGCTGGCCGGCGTCCCGGAGGTTCTTCTGCCCGCGCCAGAAGAAGAGCGCCGCCGCCGTCAGCGCGGCGCTCACGATCGACAGCGACCAGACGCCGGGGACCGCGTCGAACAGGAACCCCAGGAGGTAGGACACGCCCAGGATGGCGGCCAGCTCCGCGGCCATGAGGAAGCCCATGGCCTTGCCCGCGGACTCCTCCGGGAGCCTGGACTGCAGATGGGAGGTGATGTTGATGTCGTTGGCGGCCCAGCCCACGCTCATGGCCAGCACGAGCGGCAGGAGGATCCACGGGTTGCCGGTGAAGACGAGCGCCCAGGCCGCGAGGGTGCCCAGCGCCATGGGCTTGACCCAGCGGTGGGCCGGGACCGAGTTCTGGCTCGTCGAGGAGATGGCCTTGAGCAGAAGCACCGCCCCGATGAGCTCCCCGAAGTTCGAGCTGCTCACGATCCACGCCGCCTGCTGGGGCGCGGCGAGCACGGTCTTGGCGAAGAAAGGCACCAGCATCTGCTCGAAGACGCGGTGGACGATCATCGGCCCGAGCAGCATCAGGCCGAGCCAGCGCAACCCCCGATCGCCCAGCATCAGGCGCGAGCCCGCCTTCACGTCCGCGACGGCGTTCTTGGCCAGGGACCAGAGCCCGCGCAGGGCGGCCTTGACCCCGAAGGACCGGGCCTGAGAGACGGGGACGTCCGCGCCGGGCGCGTCCCCGTCGTACCGGATGCGCCGGAACATCCAGGCCGCCAGCAGGAAGGCCGGAGGATGCAGGAAGAGGGCGCTCACGAGCCCGATCTTCTGGATGAGGACGCCGACCAGCAGCGGCGCGATGGTCCCCGCGATCTCGTAGACCAGGTGGGTCAGGGCGTTGAACTTGCCCAGGCTCGCCTGGTCGCCCCCGAGCAGTTTGGCCGGCAGGAGGTTGCGGCCGGTCACCACGACCCCCATGCTCGCCCCGGCCACGGCGTAGAGCGGGATGACGAGGAGCGGGTTGGCCAGGCCGGCGATGAACAGCCCCAGGATCCCGGCGACCGCCGCGGCTTGGACCACCATGGCCTTGGACATGACCTTGTGGACCGGCTTGCGGTCCATCCAGCCGCCCGCGAGCATGCTGGCGAAGGTCATGGAGATCCCCCACGTCACCGCCATGTTCGCCATCCAGACGGCGCTGCCGAAGAAGGTCAGGGCGATGAGCGGCATGGAGACGCCCAGCGCCTCCATGCCCACCTTGAAGATGCCGGTGCCGACGAGGCTGCGCCGGGCGGAGGTCTTCTTCCCCTTATCGGCGGGCAGGAGCCGAAGCCCGCCCGCGGCCGCCAACGTCCTCCCCGATGGCGCCGCGGACGCTCGGCCCACGGCCTCGACCGCGCCGGAGCCCGTCGGGACCGACGAAGGGCCCGCCTCGACGGGGTCCGAGGAATGGAGAAACGGCTTGGCGCCGTCGAAGATCCCGGAGAGACGCTCAGCCTCGGCGACGGCTGCGGCGCTCTCCGAGCGCTCCCCCGAAGCGTCCTGCCCGGCGGCCGGCGACTGGGCCGGGGCCAGCGGGGCGAGGGCCAGGGCTCCCTGGACCGCGGCGACGCCCGCCGGCAGGACCGCCTCCCGGCCTTCGGCCGCGGGCGACGCGAGCGGCGCCTCGGACGGGGCCGCGGGCGCCAGGCCGGGCGCCACGCCCGGCACGCCGAGAGCCGCGCCAAGGACCAGCGGCTGCGCCGGCTGCAAAGGGAGCGGGGCGCCCCGGCCCAGCCCCGAGAGGCTGGTTCGTATAGTCCCTTCCTTCCCGAACCGTCCTTGGGCGCAAGCCCAAGGGCTGGCTTGCGGGATGCCCAGGGAGGAGACCGGACCGGAGGTCCCGAGACCGCCCAGGAACGGCGTCACGACGACGACCGGGACGGCCTGGCCGCCGGCCCTGGAGGCCCCGGCCGCTTGCGCCACCCCGGCGGCGGCGGCCGGATGCCAGGAGGCCGCCAACAGCGAGAGCGCCAGGATCAGTCGCATCGGCAATCATTATATTCGCGTGCGGCTTGGACGGGACAGAGACGAAGGGCCCAAGGGCCGCGAGGTAAGAGACCCAGCCCGCGCCTGGGCCCTACGACCTGGCCTGGCCGGCCGGCGGACCTACTTCCTGCCGACGCCGTCGAGCCAGGCGAGGAGGGACTTGTAGAAGTCCACGTCCTGGAACATGGCGACGCCGTGGCCTTTGGACGCCTCGAGCAAGACATGGCCGGTCCGGCCGGCCTTGAAGCCCACGAGGGTCTGGTAGGCGTAGGGGTCGGCCGGCGACGCGGCCACGAGGGTCCGCGTCTTCGGGCGGGGGCTCTCGTCGAGGACGACTCCCCGGTAGTCGCGCCCGGGAGAAAGGAGGGCCACGCACCCGAGCCCCGGCAGGGACGAGGCCGCGGCGGCGGCCAGGTTGGCGCCGATCGAGGCCCCCACGAGGCAGATCCTGCTCCTGGGCACCCCCTCCCCGCTCACGAGCTTCACGGCGGACTCGATGTCCTTGATGGCCTCCGACCAATCCCCCCGGGAGTCCACGAACGAGAAATCCGCCTTGCCGGACGGGCCTTCCGTGCTGTCCCCGTGGCCGCGAAGGTCCAGGGCCAGGCTGCCCCACCCCTTCCTGGCCAGGTCGGAGGCCAACCCGGACCACTCCTCCCTGCTGGCGCCATAGCCGTGGACGAGCACGGCGACCGGCTTGCCCTTGGCGCGGGGACGGTAATCAGCGTAAAGCCCCCATCCGTCAACGGTCTTCAACTTCACCTTGCGCACCTTGCGCGCCTCGGCCTCCGACGGTTTCGCCCGGGCCTGGGCGGCCGGCGCCGCGGGCTTGGGGCCGGCCTGGGCGGCAGCCACGGAGCAGCCCAACAGAGCGACGAGGGACATCGCCAAGATTCTCATGGCTCCCATGATACCAAACTTCGCGAGCCCCTTCGCGATATGGGCCTTTAGACCTAATAGGGAGTAGGCCCTATGCCGGCGGCCGGCTGGGCCCATAGCCCCCGCCCCCGGAGCGGCCGCCCATGCTATAAATTCTGCACATGCATCCTCGCGTGCCGGCCGCCGGTTGGCGGCCGGCGATCCTCATCGGCATCGCTCTCTGCTGCGGCCCGCGACTCGCCCAGGCCGCTTCGCTGGCGCTGCCGGCGCCCCGGATCCCCGCAACGGGGGGGCTGCCGGGCGTGGGAGGGCTGGCCGTCTCGAGCGACTTCCTCCGGAACATGCAGGGAGGCTCTCCCCTCCTGCCGCGGTTCGACGCCGAATTGCCGACCCCCTTCGCTCCGGCGCTCCTCCAGGCCCCGGCCCTCACGCCGGCGCCGGCCGACTTCTCGACCTCCAAGCCCGAGGCGGGCAAGGACGCCCCGCTCGAGCGCTACCGCGCCATCGAATCCGGGGCGCCGTCGAACCTCAAGGCCCTCTCGGCGGCTCAGATGCAGGACCTCTGGCGACGGACCTACGGCCACAAGATCGCCGGCCTCGACGACTGGAGGAAGCTCGCCAAGTACGACCCTCAGGGCATCATCGGCTTCTGCTTCGGCCGCGCCATGACCGTGCAGCTGCTGGCCCGGGAGCTGGGCCTGGCCGCCGACAGCATCAGGAAGATCCTGGTCATCGGGGACCTGCGCTCGGGCAAGGACCCGGAGTGGCGCTTCCACATCGCCACCCTGGTCAAGGGCGACGATGGGCGCTGGCACGCCATCGACCCCATCATGGACGCCCCGGTGACCGTCGACCAATGGATCGCGGGCGTGCACAAAGGGTGGGACAAGCAGAAGAAGGCCAAGTTCTACTCCCTGCCGGCCGACGCCGTCATGCCGAACCTCTCCCTGGTCCCGGACCTGCCCAAGGAGGCCGGCGAGAGGATCATCGAACTGGCGTTCAACCCCGAGGGCGCCCCCGGGTTCTCCCGCTGGACCGGCGCCAAGGAGCCGGTCTACGAGCTGGACGCCCAGCGCCGCGACCGGCACCTGGTCATCGCGGGCTCCGACGCCGCCCCCTTCGATTTCCACCAGGTCACGATCAACGGCCAGTCCTTCGCGTACAACGGCTATTTCGCGGACCTGCTGGAGGAGCTCGTCCGCCCCTCGCCCACCCGGCGCGACCCCGAGAAACTGCTGCGCGCCATCCCGCCCGCCTCCCCCAGCCTCGGCCTCGACGTCTCGAAGCTGCGCCGCTAGCCCGCCCCCCGGTCAATCCTCGGGTTTCAGGGCTTCGCGCCGCAGCGTCGACCAGAGGATGGCGCCCATGGCCGCCACCTGAAGCACGCCCGGCAGGATATTGAGGAAGGCGCCGACGCGGTCGCTGACCGCCGGCAGGAAGAGGAAGTACAGGTCCTTGACCCTGAAGGCCGGCAGGACCATGGAGGGCAGCACGTAGACGAGGGCCAGGTAGGCCATGGCCATGTACTCCGGCCTGCGGCTCTTGGTGAACCGGCACCACTGCATGAACGCGAAGTCCCGGCCCAGGAAGGCGGGGATGACGACCAGGAGCCTGGCCCAGGTCCCCAGGGGCTGGCTGAGCCCGACGAGCGCGGCGATGACGACGATGGTGGCCCAGGCAGCCACCCACACCGGCGTCTGGTCGAGCATGGCCTCGCCCCGCAGGGCCAGCCACCGCCGCCAGTCCTCGGGGCCCTCGCGGTGGATCATCGCGCCGATGTAGGCGAAGATCGCGGGCAGGATCAGCGCCAGGAGCGGCAGCATGTAGGTCTTCTCGCCGCGCGCGTCCTTGAAGGTCATCCCGTAGACGTAGACGGCCAGGAAGAGGAGGAACGCCGGCAGCCTCCACCAGCGCCGCCTTTCCAGGAGGTCCCGGCCGATGCGCCACATCGCGCCCGAGAACGCCCAGACCCCGAAGGCCGCGGCGCTCAGGCCGAAGAACAGGTCCCCCGGCACGCGCAGCAGGAAGAAGCTCACGCCGGCATCGGCCTGCCGGTCCATGGAGATATACGAGACGAAGGAGAGCCCGAAGAACCCGAGCACCGCCCCTCCCGTGTTGACCGAGCCGCTGTCGTGGGCGTTGGTGTAGGCGGAGGCCAGCAGCGCCAGGCTCAGGATCACGAACGACAGCGGGGCGAGCAGGAGGTAGGCCCGCGCGAGGTCCCCGAACCCCACCCCGGTGAAGTACACGACTTCGGCCAGCACCCACGGCAGGGACGCGACCACCAGGAAGTAGGCGAACAGGGGGGCCCCGACCAGTTTGCCCGCCGCGATCTCGAAGGAGGTCAGCGGGGTGAGGCGCTGGAAATCCCAGGTGCGCTCGGCGCGCTCCCGGGCCACGGTCGCGGCCGCGCGCTGGCCGCCGTAGACCAGCAGGATGAGGGCCTGCATCCACACCAGCGACTGGAAGAACGTCTCCCCCCCGCGGGACGACTGGGTGCTGACGAGGAAGAAGCACAGGCAGACGAGGTTCACCGTGACCGCCCCGGCCACGAGCCTGACGTACCGGGCCTCGCTGACGGCGTTCCGGTAGATCTCCGGGAAGGCGAGAGGGCCGCTCATCCGCGCCTGTCCTTGAGGATGGCCAGGTAGGCGTCCTCGATGCCGCCGCCCACCTCGCCGAAGAAGGTGACCGGCACGCCGGCGTCCACCAGGCGCTTGAGGAGCGCGGCCAGGGCCGCGTCGTCCGCGGCGAAATCGAAGGTCCGGTCCTCCTTCCCCTTCTCCAGGCCGCGCACCCTGGGGTCGGCGCTCAAGACCCTGTCGGCCGCCTCCCAGCCGCCCGAGGCCTTCAGCCGGACCGCGCGTCCGCGGCCGAGCGACCCGCGCACCTCGCCGACGGGGCCCGAGGCGGCCAGGACGCCGCGCTGCAGGATGGCCACGTGGGTGCAGTAGTCCTCGAGCTCGGAGAGGATGTGCGACGAGACGATCAGGGTCTTGCCCTCCTGGGCCAGGCGGCGGAAGAGCACCTGCAGCTCGTGGCGGGACTCCGGGTCGAGGCCGGCGGCCGGCTCGTCGAGCAGGAGCAGCGGCGGGTCATGGAGGAGCGTGCGCGCGATGCCCAGCTTCTGGCGCATGCCGCGCGACAAAGACTCGATGGGGCTCTGCACCCGGTCCTTCAGGCCCACCGCGGCCAAGGCGTCCATGAGGCGCACCGGCGACTGGTACTCGTTGAGGCGGTAGGCCCGCGCGAAGTACTCGAGGTACTCCACGACGCGCAGCTCCTCGTAGAGCCCGAAGAAGTCGGGCAGGTAGCCGAGCAGGGCGTGCACGTCGCGGGGGTGTTCGCGGATGTCGACGCCGCTCACCACGGCCGTCCCGCTCGTGGGCTCGAGGAGCCCGGCCATCATGCGCAGCATGGTCGTCTTGCCCGCGCCGTTGGGGCCCACGAGGGCGAAGACCGCCCCCTCCTCCACCGCGAAGCTCGCGTCGCACACGGCCACCGTGTCGCCGAACTCGCGGCGCAGCCCCCGCGTCTCCACCATCGTCTTGTTGGCCATGCTCACTTCCCGGTCCCGGCGATGCGGCTCATCAGGATGCCGCGGACCTCCTCCATCTCGAGGGCAACGGGGTTCTCCTTCATGCCGGCCGAGTCGATCACCTTCCGGATGTCCCAGGGCTTGACCCCGTAGTCGGCCAGCGAGCCGATGTTGAGCTCCCCGACCCACTCCCTGACCTTCTCGACGAGGAGGTCCGGCGAGCGCTCGGTGTCTGCCGGGTCGCAGCCGCACAGCAGCGCCCCCACGCGGGCATACTTGAGCAGCGCCGGGTGGCCGGCCCCGCCGCGGGCGCGCAGGGCCCGGATGTTGGTGGCGATGGCGGGCGCGGCCAGCGTCCCGCAGACGACCCCGTGCGGGATGGGGAAGAGCCCGCCGATGGGCCCCGCCAGCCCGTGGATGATGCCCAGGCCCGCGTTGGCGAGCGCGACCCCGGACAGGAACGCCGCGTAGGACATGGCCGAGCGCGCGTTGATGTCGCGGCCGGCGCCCGTGCAGGCCAGGAGCAGGTTCTCGT
The DNA here is from genome assembly GCA_016212795.1 of Elusimicrobiota bacterium. Taxonomy (GTDB): domain Bacteria; phylum Elusimicrobiota; class Elusimicrobia; order UBA1565; family UBA9628; genus JACRDT01. The sequence continues at coordinate 51,126 of JACRDT010000015.1, forward strand.
TGAGGAGCTCCAGCCCGCTCCAGGCCAGCGCGTCGGTGAGCGGGTTGGCGATGGAGGAGACGTAGCCCTCGATGAGGTGGGTGAAGGCGTCCACCCCGCACGCCGCCGACACGTCCTGCGGGCAGTACAGGGTGAGCTTGGGGTCGACCACCGCCACCTCCGGCACGAAGTTCTCGTGGCGCAGGGACTTCTTGAAGCCGTCGCGGCCGACGCGGCTGAGGACGGCGTTCTTCGTCGCCTCGCTGCCGGTCCCCGCGGTGGTCGGCACCGCGATGAACGGCAGCTTGGAGCCGCAGGGCTGGCGCTTGCCCACCCCCTCGAGGAGCTCCATCACGGAGACGTTCTCCGTCAGCATGGCGGCGAGGGCCTTGCCCGCGTCCATGACGCTCCCTCCGCCCACGGCGATGACCACGTCCACTTCCTTCTCGCGGTACTCGGTCACGGTCGAGTCCACGAAGTCGGGCGTCGGCTCGCCCGCCACCGCCACGTGGAACACCTCGAGCCCGCGGCTCTTGAGGGTCTTGATGACAGCGGCCAGCATCCCCGACTTCTCCAGCGACTGCCCCCCCGTCACGAGCAGGGCCGTGCTGCCCATGGAGAGCGCGATCCCGGGCAGGTGCCCCAGGCTGCCCGGCCCGAAGACGAGCCTGGGCGTCCGGGCGAAGGCGAAGAGCGGGATCACCATCGCCGCCTATTGACCGTCGTGACCAGCATGTCCTCGCTCCCCTCCCGGCCGACCATGGCGCGACGCTACCCGGTAGAGTATAGCTCGGGATGCCGGCGCGTTCAAGGCCGGCTAGATTTTGCCGACCAGGGGCAGCGGGAGCGCGAACAGACGCGCGCCGGCTTCCTTGTCGAGGAGGAACAAGGCCTTCTCATCCTCGAGGCGCACGACCTGACGCAGCATGGTCTCGGAGGAGTTCTCCTCCTCCACCTGCTCCTTGATGAACCACTCCAGGAACTGCTTCGTGGCGTGGTCCTTGAGGGCGATGGCCAGCTCCGCGATGGCGTGGATGGACGCCGTCACCAGCTTCTCGTGTTCCACCGTATGCTTGAAGACCTCGGTGACCGACTTGAAATCGGAGGGCGGGGCCTTGATCGCGCCGAGCTCCGCCTTGCAGCCCTGCTCGCAGATGTAGTTGAAGATGATCAGGGCGTGGCACGACTCCTCCTGCGCCTGGACGCGCATCCACTTGGCGATGCCCGGCAGGACCTTGTCCTCCAGGTACGAGGCCATCGACATGTAGAGGTACGCCGAGTAGAATTCCTTCGTGACCTGCTCGCTCAACGCCTTCAGCATCTTCTTGTCGACCATGACTCCTCCCAGGCTCCTCCGCCTTCGTTCCCGCGTATGATAACAAATACTTGAATCCGCCGGCGCCGAATGTGTTTGATGTCTCCGGACCCGGCCCCAAGGACCATGATCTTCCCACCCGAGTCGGAACCCGCCGTCGCGTGGCGGCTGCATCCCCGCTGGGCTCCGCGGGCCGCCCTGCTGTGGCTGCTCCTGGCCGGCGTCGCCTTCTACACGGGCCCTTCCGTGGGGAGCCACTGGAAGACGTGGTCCTCCTGGCTCGGCGCCCTCCCTCCGCTCCACCGGGCCACGCCGGCGGCCTGGCTGAGGTTCCTCGGGGGAGCGGGGTGGCTCCTCCTGTTCCACGCCTGCGCCGCCGGTCCGGGGCTCGTCCTGCTGCGGTCCCTGAGGCTCTCCTGCGAGGACAGGCTCGAGCGCCTCCTGCTCGGCTCGGCCCTCGGCTGGGGACTGCTGGGCATGTCCATGCTGGGGTGGGGCCTCATGCGCCTGTGGCGGCCGTGGACGCTCGGCGTGACGCTATCGGCAGGGGCCGCCTGCCTGCTCCTGGCCTGGCGGCAAGACCGCCGCCGGGATGCTCGGCCGGCGGCGGAGCCGACGGCCGCCGTGCCCTGGACGGCGTGGGAGGCCTTCCTCGCCGCGGTCCTCGCGGCCTTCGCGGCATTCGGCTTCTTCGGCGCTTCCATGCCGGAGATCTTCTACGACGCCCTGGTCTACCACCTGGCCCTGCCCGACCTGTACTGGATCCGCGGCGGCATCGTCCCGACGCCGGAGAACCTGTTCTCGGGCCTCCCGTTCCTGGTGCAGATGTGCTACGGCGCGGCCCTCCCGGTGGGAGGCGACCACCTCTGCCGGCTCCTCCATTGCTCCTTCGGCTGGGCGGCCGCTCTCGCCGTCTTCGCGCTGGGCCGGCGGTTCGGCGGCAGGAGCTCGGGCCTCCTGGCCGCGGCGTTCTACCTGTCCATCCCGCTGCAGGGAGCGATGTCCTGGAAGACCGCGGTCGAGAACGGGCAGGCCATGTTCCAGACCGCGGCCCTGCTGGCCTGCGCCCGGCTGCTTTCGGCGCGCGGCCCGGCGCGGCGGTGGGCCGCGGCCGCGGGCCTGTTGACGGGCTTCGCCATGGGCTCGAAATACCAGGCCTGGCCGGCGCTCCCCGTCCTGACCCTCGCCCTATGGCGGCTGCGGCGGGGACACGCCCAGGGGCGGCGCGACGCGGCGGTCTTCGCGGCCGCCGCGGTCCTGGCCGTCGCGCCGTGGTGCGCCAAGGACCTGGCGCACTACGGGAACCCCTTGTACCCGCTCTTCGCGGGAGAGGCCGGGCCGCGCTGGCGGGAGTTCCTGCTGGACGCGCAGAGCGTCGACCCCCGGGCAGTCCTCACCTCGCGGGAAGGGCTCGCCTCGTGGTTCACCCACCCCTGGCGCATCACCCTCGAGAGCGCCAACCACGGCGCGATGCTCCTGCTGGCGCTGCCCGCCGTGCTGCTAGGCCGCTTCCGGGACGCCGGGGCGCGGCTCTGCTGGCTCGCCTGGCTCGGGCTATGGGCCTCCTGGAGCCTCACCTCCAGCATGGTCCGCTTCCTGCTGCCCCACCTTCCCGCGGCGTGCGTCCTGACCGCCTTGATGGTGGAAGAGGGTCTCGCCCGTCGACCGCGCGCGGCGGTCCGGGCCGGCCTGGGGTACGCCCTGCTGTTCAACTTCGCCTACCTGACCCTCTGGTTCAGGCTACTCGGGGCGACCGACGTCGCGCTCGGGCGGGAGCGGGAGGCCGATTACCTCCGGGCGCCGCATTTCTCCTACCACCACCCGCCCTACGCCGCCATCGAGTTCGCCAACGCCGCCCTCCCCGCCGACGCGAAGATCCTCTTCCTGGGAGAGGGGCGCCGCTACTTCTGCCGGCGGGACACGCTCGCCTCCACCTACTACGACCCCTACCCGTTCCACGCCTGGCTGGCCGCCGGCGCCACGGTGGAGGACCTCGCGAGGGAGTTCAAGTCGGCCGGGGTCACCCACGTCCTCGTCAACAGGCTCGAGCTCGGGCGGTGGCAGGCCACGGACCGCAAGCACCTGCGGCTGACGCCGGGGCAGAAGTCCCTCTGGCAGGAGTACATGGCGCGGCACGGGCGCCTCCTCTTCGAACACCGGCTCCCGGGCCGCGACGGCCGCCCGCTCAGCGAGACCGCGGTCTACGAGCTGATGCCCGCCCCCTCGAAGCCGTCAGCCGGGGGAGGGTAAAGGCTCGAGCGCCTCCGCGAAGACCTGGTCGATGTGCCTGACCGGGATCAGGCGCATGTCCCCGCGGACCTCCTCCGGGATCGACTCCACGTCCCGCAGGTTGGCCTCCGGGAAGATCACCGTGCGGTAGCCCGCCCGGTGGGCGGCCATCACCTTCTGCTTGAGGCCGCCGATGGGCAGGACCCGGCCGGTCAGCGTGATCTCGCCGGTCATGGCGATGCCGTCCTTGACCTTGCGGCCGCTCAGGCGGCTGGCCATGGCCGCGGCCATCGTGACGCCGGCGGACGGACCGTCGATGGGGCCCGCCGGGGTGAAGGCGATCTCGATGTCCACGCTCCGGAACTTCTCCTCGGGGATGCCGAGCATCCCGGCCACGGTGCGCAGGTAGGCGTAGACGTTGTGCGCGGAATCGTCGATCATCTCGAGCATCTGCCGGCGCAGGCGCAGGACCCCGCTGCCGGGGTAAGCCACGACCTCCACGTTGAAAGCGGTGCCGCCCAAGCCGCTCACCGCCAGGGCCGTCGCCACGCCCACGTCGTTGGGCGCCGCCTCCCGGGAGGAATAGCGGGGGACGCCGAGGTATTTCTCCACGCCCTCGGCGCCCAGGAGGCCCGGGGCCGGCAGGCCCTTGGTCTCCATCCACGCCGCGACGCGGCGCATGAGGGTCGCGATCCTCTCGCGCAGGGTGCGCACGCCCGCCTCGCGGGTGTAGCCCTCGATGATGGCCCGCACGGCCTCGTCGCTCAAGCGCGCCTCCTCGGGCGTCAGGCCGCTCTGCCGGCGCATCTCGTCGACGATGTGGCGCTGCGCGATGCCGACTTTCTCGAGCATGGTGTAGCCCGAGAACTCGATGATCTCCATGCGGTCGCGCAGGGGCGCCGGGATGCGGTCGAGCTCGTTGGCGGTCGCGATGAAGAGGACCTCCGACAGGTCGTAGGGCACGTCCATGTAGCGGTCCCGGAACGTGTCGTTCTGGGCCGGGTCGAGGATCTCGAGCAGGGCCGCGGTCGGGTCGCCCTTGCTGCCCTCCTGGCCGAGCTTGTCGACCTCGTCGAGCAGCATCACGGGGTTGACCGTGCCGGCCTCCTTCATCTTGCGGATGATGCCGCCGGGCTGGGAGCCCAGGTAGGTGCGGCCGTGGCCGCGCAGCTCGGTCTCGTCGTTGACCCCGCCCAGGGAGAGGCGCACGAACCTGCGGCCCATGGACTCGGCGATGGCCGAGGCGATGGAGGTCTTGCCCACGCCCGGCGGGCCGGTGAAGCAGATGATGGCGCCTTTCTTGGAGCCGGTCCTCTTGCGCAGCGCCAGGAACTCCAGGATGCGCTCCTTGACCTCGGCGAGCCCCGCATGGCGCTCGTCGAGGATGGCGCCGGCCCGCGCCAGGTCGATGCTGTCCTCGGTTCGCTCGGCCCAGGGAAGGCCCGTCAGCCAGTCGAGGTACGTCTCGAGCTTCTGCCCCTCGGCGTCGCCTTGGCGGTAGCGCGCGAGACGCTCGAGCTCGGCGAGGGCGTGCTCCCGGGTCCCGGCCGGCATGCCGGACCGTTCGATCCTCTCGCGCAAGACCTCCACGGGGTCCTTCTTGGCGTCGGCCCGGGGCGCGGGCTTGGAGCCCGGGCGGGAAGCCGGCGTCTTGGGGGAGGGCTTCCCGGCCGGCGCGCCGTCCTCTTCCTCGCCCAGGAAGCTCATCAGGAAGGGCTGGACGGCGACATAGAGCGGGCTCGCCTTCCCGCTGCGCAGGAGCTCCCTCACCGCGTCCCGGTCGTCATCCGGCATGGAGGGCATGCGGCCGAACGAGGCGAAGTGGTTCTTCCTCACCCACGCGAGGGCGTCCCTGAGCCCGGCGCCATCCGCCATGCCCGGCTCGCTCAGGATGTCCTGGAGGACGAGCAGGGTGGAGTTGAGCGCGAGCGGCAGGACGACCTCCTTGTCCCTGGACGAGGCCGGCGTCTTCACCAGGGCCAAGGCGAGCTTGTTGAAGAACACCGCGGCCTGCGCGTGCCCCGCCGGCGCGCCGCCGTTGAAGAGCCGCACCGCCTTGGCCGCGGCTCCGGCGTCCTGCGTCGCGGACACCCGGGCGGCGGCCTCCCGGACGGCCTTGCTGAACTTCACGTGGAACCGGGTGCCGTCGGTGAAACGCACGAGCCGGCCGGCGTCCATCAGGACGGCGACGAAACGGGACTCGGGGATGCGAGCCTGAGCCGCCAGGGCCGCGATGTCGTCGCCGTAGAGGACGGCCCCGGGGTCGGGGCCGCGGTCGAGGATGCCCAGGACCTCGGCCCGCAGACCGGCGGGATCCTGCCCCGGCTCGGGCGCGTCGCCGTCGGAGGGCCGGGCGCCGTCGAAGCTCTTGTCCGCGGCGGCCTTGAGGTCCGCGTCCCGGGCCCCGGGCTCGGCCGCCAGCGGGAGCCGCGCCATGTCGGCCAGGACGGCGCCGCTCATGGCAGCCGCCGCAGGAGCCCCGGGAGCCTGCGGCGCCGGAAGGACGGGCGCCTGGACCGCGGGCGCCTCCGGCAGGACCGACACGGGCACGGGGAGGCCCAGCGCCTGCGGCGCGGCGGACAGCGACACCAGGGAAGGGGCCCGCAGGCCGCCGTTCGGCACGGCCGAGAGACCCGGGCCCGAGCCGAGGGAAGGAAGGGTGAGCGTCAGGCCCGCGGCCTGGGCGCCGGCGGCGGGCACGGGCCTGGCCGGAACGCGGACGACACTCCCGGCCCAGGCCGGCAAGGACGGCAGGAACCAGGCGACCCCAGCCGTCGCCACGCACAGCCGCAGCATCCTCGAAGCGTACATTCTCCCCCCACCCGATGAGAACGACCGGGAGAGTATCTCAAATCACGGGGAGGATCCGGATGAGACGAAGGGGCAGCCGGCCGGCGGATTCCGGGCCCCCTCGCGGTGGGCCCTAAGTCCTAAGGGGCTATCTCTTCCCGGCGGCCTCGATCTGGGCGTCGCGCGACGGGTTCTCCGGGACGGGCGCGACCCGCGGCAGGGCATACTCGGCGAAGGGGTCGGGACTGCCCCCGACATCGATCTCGGCGATGCGCTTCTCGCACTCCGAGCGTGTCTTGCGGGCGGTCCGGACCACCTTCTGGAGGACGGCCCGGGCCTCGGCGGGCGCTATGGACAGCAGCTTCTCGACCTTCGACTCGACCTCGGCGGCGGCCTCGGCGAGCCGCCGCGCCGCGACCCGCGCCCCCTGCTCTCGCTCCACGGCGGCCCAGTTCACCGCCCCCCTGGCCTTCTTCAAGTCCTGGAGCAGCAGCTTGGCCTCGGCGACGATCTCCTGGCTCGGGCCGTTGTCCCGCGCCAGGCTCTCCAGCCTCGCAGCGCGCTTCTGCGCGCCTTCGGTCCTGTCCGCCGCGCAGCCGGCGTTCTTGCCCGCCGTCAACTCCCCGGCGGGCTGCCCCTGAGCGGCGAGCATCCCGCAGAAGAGACCGGCGAACACCAGCGGCAGGATGCCCGGCGTCATCGTCATAGGGTAGCATACTCTGCGAGGCCCAGGCATCCCTAGGCCTTTTTTCGCCCGCCGATTGCCCCGATGGCCATCGCCCGCCGGAGCCGGGCCGTCTATCCTATATACCATGAAGCTCCGCAGGGCAGCGGCCTGGCAGCTCGCCGTGGTCATGGCCCTGCTGTCTCCCGGCCCCCAGGCATGGGCGCAGGTGGCCAAGACCGGGACGGCGCACCCGGGCCAGACGGTCCCGACCGGGCCCATGGTCGTCAGCCCGGTGTCCGTGCCGGCCGGCGGCGCCGCCCTCTCCCCGATCATCGGGCAGAACAACGCGAGCCTGCCGTCTCTCTCGGGCACCCCCGTGCTCCGGCCCGGGCTGCCCGGGGCCGCCGTCACCGCTCTCCCGCCCCCGCTGCCGCGGGCGCCGTCTTCGGCCGCCGTCATGCCGCTCCCGGATTCGCCGCCCCAAGCCGTCTCCCCCGCGCCCCGGCCGGCCGCCCCGGTCGAGGCCGCCGCCCCCTCGGCCCCGCAGTCGCCGGAAGACGCCCCGGCCTTGGGGTCCAAGGTGCGGGGTCTCTCGTCCGAAGCCGCGCCCTATCTAGAGACAGCCGCGGCGAAGGACGCCGGGGCCTCGAGCCTCAGGGAAAGCGGCGCCCAGCTCCAGGCCGTCCTCGAGGGGACGCGCCGGCGCCCCGCGGTCGACCCCCTGCCGCCGGCTTTCCAGCCGCTCGAGAGCGAGCCCTCGGGGCTCAAGCCCGCCGAGCAGCCCGACCGCCGGCCCTCCGACGCCTCGCCGCTGCCCGCCCCGACCCTCCCGAAGGAGACCCGGAGCAAGTTCCGCTTCTACGCCGGCGCCGTGGCCTCGGTCAAGGTGGGCGTCGAGGCGCTCAACCTGGCGGTGCCGCTGCTCCTCCTGACCCAGCTCCAGGCCGCGGTGGCCGTGAGCACGCTCTACCTGGCCGCCGAGGTCGCCAGCATCTTCGCCGGGCTGGTCGGCGGCGCCCTCGTGGACCGCATCGGCGCGCGCCGCGCCCTGGTCCTGACCGGCTTCGCGCAGGCCGCGGCGATCGCCGGGGTCCCGCTGGCCATCGTCTCCGGCGGCGCGCTGGCCCTGCCCATCGTCTACGCCCTCTTCGTCGTCAACGGCGTCGCCTCCGAGCTCTTCGACGTGGCCCGCCGCTCGGCCCTGCCCCAGATCGTGGGCACCAACGAAGGCATCCTGCGCAGGTCCAACGGCAGCCTCTACGTCTGGCGGGAGATCGCCGCCACGGCCGGCGTGTTCGGCGCGGGCTGGCTGGTGCACAAGATCGGCGCCATCGCGACCATCTGGGCGCACCCGGCCTTCTGCATCGCCGCCGCCTTCGCCGCGCTGCGGCTGCTGCGCATCGGCAAGGAATCCCGGCCGTCGCCGGAGACGGCGCGGGCCGGCCCGGGGGCGAAGCGCGCGGGCATCGCGGCTTCGGCCAAAGAGTGGATGTCCCAGATCGCCGGCGGGGCGCGCTACGTCTTCCACGAGAAGAAGCTGCGCACCGTCGTCCTGGTCAACATCCCCCTCAACGCCCTGCACAAGATCTTCCACACCCTCGTCGCCGTGGTCTACGCGGCGCAGGTCCTCCACAACCCGGCCATGGCCGCGGTCCTGCTCGGGGCCTGGAACATCGGCGAGCTCGCGGGCGCCTGGTACCTGGAACGCCTCGGCCACAAGAGCCGCTTCTCCAATTGGATGCTCCTGGGCGGGGCGGCGTCGCTGGCCGTCTGGGCCTTCTGGCTCATCCCGTCGGCGTGGGTCGCGGTCCCGCTCTCCTTCTTCCTGGCCGCGGCCATGATCGGCAACGAGCTGGGCACCGCCTCCTACATGCAGGCCACGGTCCCCGGGAAGTCGCTCGGCGCGGTGACGGGCTTCGTCTACGGCTTCGCCCGGGCCGTGGGCATGGGCGCGCTGCTGCTCTCGGGCTTCGCCTTCGACGCGCTGGGGCCCATGGGCGGGTTCCTGGCCCTCGCCGCGATCTTCAGCGTCTTCGCCCCGATCTACTTCCTCGCGTCCCGGCGCTTCAAGTCGGACGTCCTCGAGCCCCCCACCGACATCCCGATGGGCGACTGAGCCCGCCGCGCCGGCCCGGCACGCCGTCCCGGCGCGATGCCGACCCGCGTTGAAAATGCTAAACTTGCGGCATGGATTGGATCCTGGTCGTAGACGACGACAAGAATGTCGTGGACCTGCTCATGGACTTCCTGCAATCCAAGGGCTACCAGGCGACGTCGGCCAACGACGCCAGGCAGAGCTACATCCAGGCCGAGAGCCTCCGGCCCAAGCTGATCATCACGGACGTCATGATGCCGGCCTGGGGCACGGGGGTCGACGCGTACAAGAACATCCGCAAGAACCGCTACCTCAAGGACGTGCCGATCATCTTCGTCACGGGCCTCAGCCCCCAGGAAGCCCAAGCCATGCTGGTCCCCGTCCAGGACCCCCGGGTCAGGCTCATGCACAAGCCGGTGGACCTGCCGGCGCTGGAGAAGCTCGTCCTGGAGATGCTCGCCCTGGCCAAGCTGCCGCCCCCTCCCCCGCCGCCGTCTCCCCAGCAGGTGCCGTGGCAGAAGGCCTGAGACGCTCCACCCGCGGCGCGGCGATTTCCTATCATATCCCCTTTTACGCGGCATGACCCTCTTTGAAAGGAAGCGGGGCCCCTTCTACGACCCGTGGGAGGCGGCCCCTGAGGATGCCCGCCGACGGGCCTCGCGGCGCCGCCTGGCCGACTACGTCCGTTGGGCCCGGCGCATCCCATTCTACCGGGACCGGCTCGCCGGCTTCGACCCGAGGTCGGACTTCCCGCTCTCGCGGGTGCCCCCGCTCAGGTCCTCGGACCTCCGGGCGCTCCTGCCGCCGAGGTCGTCCCGGCTGCTCTCGTCGAAGACCGCGGGCCTCAACGTCTTCCAGAGCGGCGGGACCACGGGCTTCCCCAAGACGGCCCTGTTCACCCACGCGGAGCTCGACGCCCTCGACCTCCCCAACGCCCGGGGCTTCTACGCCGTGGGCCTGAGGCCCTCGGACAGGGTCTGCAACCTCTTCGCGGCCGGCAGCCTCTACATGACCTTCATCCACATCAATCGGATGCTCCAGCACTACGGCTGCGCGAACTTCCCCCTGTCCAACCACGCCGCGCCCGAGTTCATCCACATGGTCGCCAGGCTCTTCAAGGCCAACTGCATCGCCGGCATCGCGAGCGTGGCCATCAACGCCCTGCGGGGGATGGAGCGCATCGGGCTCAAGGGCATCCGGATCGAGAAGCTCTACTACGGCGGGGAGCACCTCTACGAGGCCGACAAGGCCGAGATCCGCGGGAAGTTCGGGACGGAGGTCATCGCCGCCCCCGGCTACGGGACCATCGACTCCTGGTACATCGGCTATCAGTGCGGGCGCACCCCCACCGGGGTCTTCCACTGCCATGACGACCAGTGCCACCTCGAGATCGTCGACGAGGAGACCGGCGCCCCCTGCGGGCCGGCGGCGGCCGGCATGGCCTACGCCACGACGTTCCCGAGGAGGCTCACCCCCATCGTGCGCTACCGCGTCGGGGACCGGGCCCGCTGGGTCGGCTCCCCCTGCCCCTGCGGCCGGACCACGCCCCTCTTCGAGCTGCTCGGCCGCGGGGACGACGTCCTGCGCATCGGCTTCGACTCGATCGGCTATGACCACGTGCAGGAGTGCGTCGCGAAGGTCAAGGGCCTCTCCGGCTCGGTCCAGATGCGCAAGGAACGCGGCGGGGGTGTCGACCGCCTGGTGGTGGCCGTCGAGACCGACGCGCCGAAGACGGCGCGAGGGCGCCTGCGGGAGGCGCTCGCGCGCGCCATCGTCGCGCAGAGGCCGACCTTGGCCAAGGCCATCGCCGACGGGTCCGTCCGGCCGGTCGGCGTGGAGCTCCTGCGCCCCGGGGCGCTGCCCAGGAACCCCCGCACCGGCAAGCTCGTCAGGGTGGTCGACGCGCGGTGACGAAGAAGACCCGCCTCGAGATCCCTCCCGACGAGGGACTCCTGGGGCCGGCCGTGGATTTCGTGGTGTCCTTCGCGATGCGCTTCGAGTTCCCGGAGCCCCGCCAGGAGAAGCTGCGCGGCGCCCTCCTGGCCGCCCTCTCCATGGTCATGGAGAACAACAAGGGCGGCAAGTCGGACCAGCCCGTGTCCATGGAAGTCGCCGAGAGCGACGGCAAGCTCCTCGTCCGCATCCTGAACCGGGGCGTCCCCATCCTGCTGGGGTCCTCGGACGGCGGACCCCAAATGCCTTGCGTGGCCAAGTTCCGCCAGGCCTCGCGGCACGCCGACCGCATCTCGATGGAGAACCTCGGGCGCAAGGGCCAGGCCGTGGCGCTCGAGTTCAAGCTGGGCGTGAGCCCGGCCGCCCGCTCCGCCTCCGCCGCCGACGACGCCCCCGAGATCCCCGAGGACGAATCCATGACGCTGCGCGGCCTCGCCGCCGGCGAGGAGCAGGCCCTCAGCCGCCTGTTCTACCTGGTCTACGGCTACGACTACATCCACGAGTCCGTCTACTACCCGGAGAAGCTCAAGTCCATGATCCAGGGAGGGGACCTCATCTCGGTCGTGGCGACCCGTCCCAACGGCCGGATCGTCGGCCACGTGGGGCTCGTGCGGCGATCCGCCAAGCCCCCGGTCTACGAGGCCGCCATGGGCGTCGTGGACCCCGCCATCAAGTCCCGCGGCCTCTTCGGCAGGATCTTCGCCAAGACCATGGAGAAGGTCCGGTCGACCCCCATGCAGTACTGCCTGTTCGATTTCGTCACCAACCACGACCTCAGCCAGCGGCACATCGCGAGATACGGCTACCGCGAGCTCGCCCTCTTCACCGGCTGCCAGACCTACAAGACCCAGGCGAGGCTCGCGCACCTCGGGCTCGGGCCCGACCCCGAGGGGATGAACCGCTACAGCATCCTCCTGGCCATCATCCCGACGGTCCCCCACCCCTTCGGCCGCAAGGTGACCCTGCCGGAGAACATCGGCGAGCCCCTCGGCTTCCTGCTGCCCCCCCTCGGGCTCGAATGGACGCCGGCGTCGAGGTTCCAGCCCCTCCCCGCGGCCGGGCGCTACAACACTCGCCTGGAGCCCGCCCAGTCCGCCGTTCATTTCGACCTCGTCGAGGCGGGCGGTCGCGCCATCGAAGGCATCGCCCGCGACTGGAGCGACCTCATGGCCAACGGCTACCAGTACGCCGCGGTCGAGACGGCCGCGGACCTCCCAGCGCTCGGCGCGGTCTGCGACAGCCTCTCGGGCCACGGCTTCTTCGCCGCCGGCTTCGTCCCCTACCACCCCCCCGACCGGCTGGGCGTGCGCCTCCAGGCGGTCGGCCCGGCCAACCTGGCGTTCGACAAGATCAAGGTCGCCACCGAGCCGAGCCGCAGGCTCCTCGACCTGGTCCGGAAGGATTTCGAATCCAGCAGGTAATCACTCGCCCCCCCCACGGGGGGGGCGAGTAGCGGGGGGGCATATGCCGTTTTATTAGGGAGTTCCTTATGAAACAGAATATGCCCCCACAGCTACTTGCCTCCCCGTGGGGGAGGCAAGTGATTGGGGAGGCGAGTGACGAAGGTCAGGTCCTGGAAGATGATGGCGATCCCCAGGATCTCGGCGTCGGCGTTCTTCACCTGCAGCGTGCTGTAGCCGATGACCAGCGGCTTGTCCCCGTGCATGACGGTGATCTCGGCCCGGTGCACGGTCCGGTGGGTCCGGAGCGCCTCGCGCACGACGTCGCAGAGGGCGGGGAACCCCGAGAGCACCTCGGCGTACTTCATGCCGAGGAGGGGCGCGACCTCCGGCAGGTGCAGGATGCGCCCCGCCATGGGGTTGATGTAGGCCACGGAGCCGTCCAGACTGACGCTCACCAAGCCGCCGGTCAGGTTGTCCAGGATGCTCCGGTAGTACTCCGCCTCGCCGCGCATGGGCCCCATTCTACAATACAAACCGCGCGTAATTTCGTTTAATCTCCGCTGGCGGCCGCGACATGCTGATCATCAAAGGGACGGTCCTCACGGAAGGGATGGCGCTGGGCGGCGCCTGCCTGTACCGGGAGGACATCTTCGCCGCGGCCCCCAAGAGGACCCTGGAGGAGGACGAGGTCCCGGCGGAGAAGGCCCGGCTCGCGACGGCGCTCGAAGGGACGCGCCGCGACCTGCAGCACGCCTACGACAAGGCGGCCAAGCAGCTCAGCGAGACGGAGGCCGGCATCTTCAGGGTCCACATCATGATCCTCGAGGACCCCTCGTTCGTGGAGCCGATGCTCAAGCGGGTCGCGGAAAGCCTCGTCAACGCCGAATCCGCGGTCGTCTTGAGCCTGGCGGAGTACGAGAAGCAGTTCCAGCGCCTCCCCAACGATTATCTCCGCGAGCGCATCCAGGACCTCAACGACATCGCCTCGAGGATCCTCCGGCGCCTGGGGCTGGCGCACGCCGGGTTCCGCTGCCATTGCGCCCACAAGGCCCCGGTCGTCCTGGTGGCCGACACGCTGAGCGCCTCGCTGATCGCGGGCCTCGGCGACAAGCCGCTGGCGGGCATCGTGTCCGAGAGCGGCTCCAAGATCTCGCACGGCGCCATCCTCGCCAAGAACCTGGGCGTGCCGGTGATCGCCGGGGTCAAGGGCGCGCTCAGCCACGTCGGCTGCGGCACCCGGATCCTCATCGACGGCTTCAAGGGCGAGGCCGTCTTCGACCCCGACCCCGAGACGCTGGCCCGGAGCGCCGCGCGGCTGCGCCGCGTCGCCGCCGCCGGCAAGTCCCGGGACCTCGCCGACGCGGCCACCAAGGACGGGGTCAAGGTCCGGCTCCTGGCCAACGCGAGCTGCCTCGCCGACGTCGCCCACGCCCGGGAGCGCGGCCTCCGGGACATCGGGCTGTTCCGGACCGAGGCCCTCTTCCTCGGCCGCGACAAGGAGCCCGGCTTCGACGAGCAGGTCGAGAGCTACCGCAAGGTCATGGCCGCGGCCGAGGGCAGCGTGACCTTCCGCCTGCTGGACATCGGCGGCGACAAGCTCATCAGCTACCTCCCGTTCCCCAAGGAGGACAACCCCAACCTGGGCCTGAAGGGGGCGCGGGTCTACGAGGAGTACCCGGAGCTGCTCGCCACCCAGACCCGCGCCCTCCTCGTCGCCGCGCACGCCCGGCCGGTGAAGATCATGATCCCCATGGTCTCCACCATCGAGGAGTTCCTGAAGGCGAGGGCGACCGTGCGTTCCGCCTTGCGGCGCCTGGAGTCGGCCGGGGCCGCGACCCCCTCCCGCGTGAGCGTCGGCTGCATGATCGAGGTCCCGGCCGCGGTCTACGTCGTGCGCGACCTGGCCGAGGAGGCCGACTTCCTGAGCGTCGGCACCAACGACCTCATCCAGTACGTGATGGGCGCCGACCGCATGAACGCCAGGCTCGCCGAGTACCACGACCCCCTGCAGCCGGCCGTGGTGAAGGTCCTGCGCGACATCGCGGCCCAGGCCGGGCCCCTGGGCAAGGAGCTCTCCCTGTGCGGGGAGATCGCCAGCGAGCCCGCCATCGCCAAGCTGCTGGTGGGCCTGGGCTACCGCGCGCTCAGCGTCAACCCCTACCAGGCCGGCAAGCTGTCGGACTGCCTGGCGGCGGCGTCCTTGGCCGAGCTCGAGCGGCTCGCCGCCGACCTCCTCAAGGCCAAGACCCTCGCCTCCGCCAGGAAGCTCATCCTCGAGCCGGCCTCCGCGTAGCATGCGCCCCCTCCCGGCGGGCCGGGGCGCCGGGGTCGGCGCGGAGGACCTCCTCCGCTGCGCCGAGGTCCTCGAGTCGCTCGTGGCCGACCGCTCCCTGCTGGCCGCCATCCCGGCCGAAGCGCGCGCCGCGCTGCTCAAGGCCGCCGGCCGCCTCAGCCTGCCGACCCGCCGGGAGACGGAGCTGCTCGTCCGGGAGCTGCGCGCCCGGGAGAAGCGCCGCGGCGAGGACGACGACCGGCGGTCGCGCGCCGCCACCGTCATCCGGCGCTCGCGCGAGGCCCCGGTCTTCGCCCTCCCGCCCTTGGCCGCGCCGCCGGGCCCGCCCGGCCCGGAGCTCGCCTCGCCGCGGTACTGCTACGTGTGCAAGGCCGCGTACCGGCGGGTCCATTCCTTCTACGACGCCCTCTGCCCGGCCTGCGGCGACTTCAACCAGCTCAAGCGGGCCCAGACCGCCGACCTCTCGGGCCGCGCGGCCGTCGTCACCGGCGCCCGCGT
Source organism: Elusimicrobiota bacterium (assembly GCA_016212795.1). Lineage (GTDB taxonomy): Bacteria > Elusimicrobiota > Elusimicrobia > UBA1565 > UBA9628 > JACRDT01. The sequence goes on from JACRDT010000015.1 coordinate 66,348, forward strand.
CAAGATCGGCTACCAGGCGGCCCTCATGCTGCTGCGGGCCGGCGCCAGGGTGGCCGCCACGACTCGCTTCCCCCACGACGCGGCCCTGCGCTACGCGCGCGAGCCCGACTTCGCGGCTTGGAGCGGCCGCCTGCTCATCTTCGGCCTCGACCTGCGGCACTCACCCAGCGTGGAGATCTTCTGCCGCTGGCTGGACTCCAGTCTCGAGCGCCTGGATTTCCTCGTCAACAACGCGGCCCAGACCGTGCGCCGCCCGCCGGCTTTCTACGCCCACCTGCTCGAGCGGGAGGCCTCGGCGGACGGCCTCTCGCCGGCAGCCCTTCCCCTGATGTCGGGCCACCACGCGCTCAAGGCCGCCTTGAGCCTGCCCGCGGCCGGGGCCCCGGAGGACGGCCGCGCCGACGCCGCGGGCCTGGCCCTCTGGCACGCCGGCGGGCCAGGCGTCGGCCTGCGGGACTCCGCCAGGCTCTCCCAGGTCGAGTACGGCTTCAGCCCGTCGGAGCTGGCCGTGGAGGCGTTCCCGGCCGGGAGGACCGACGCGGACCTCCAGCAGGTGGACCTGCGGAAGAAGAACAGCTGGCGCCTGGGCCTCGCCGAGGTCTCCACCGCCGAGATGCTCGAGCTCCAGCTCATCAACTCGGTCGCGCCCTTCATACTCTGCGCCAAGCTCAAGCCCCTGATGCTCAGGACCCCGGGCCGCGAGAAGCACATCGTCAACGTCTCCGCCATGGAGGGCAGCTTCTCGAGGGGCACGAAGACCGACAAGCACCCCCACACCAACATGGCCAAGGCCGCGCTCAACATGCTGACCCTGACCTCGGCCCAGGACTACGCCAGGGACGGCATCCACATGAACGCCGTGGACACGGGCTGGGTGACCGACGAGGACCCCGCCCTGCACGCGGCGCGCAAGAAAGAGGCCCTCGACTTCCAGCCCCCGCTCGACATCGTGGACGGCGCGGCGCGGGTCTGCGACCCCATCTTCTCGGGCTTCCTCGGCGGGACCCACGGCTGGGGCAAGTTCCTCAAGGACTACCGCCCGACCCCCTGGTAGGCGCCGCGAAACGCCCCCGCCCCGCTTCCCGGCCGGGGAGGGCTCAGTAGGACCGCGCCATGAGCACGCGCTGGGGCGAGGGCTTCCCGGTCAGGATGCACTTGCCTTCGCCCCGCGCGGAGGGCGGGATGTCCTCCGGCAGCGGGATGCAGCGCACCGTGGTCTCGAAGCGCTTGGCCATCTGGTCCTCCTCCTCCACGCCCCCGGCCCAGTGCACCCAGGCGAACCCCCCCCCGCCCTTGAAGAACTCCCCGTAGGCCTCGATGCCGTCGATGACCTTGGTGCGCTTCTCGCGCAGGGCGGCCGCCCTCTCCAGCAGCTCGCCCTGCATGGCGTCGAGCGTGGGCCTGATGGAGGCCAGCGCCGAAGCGCGCGGCAGGAAGGACTTCGAGCGCTTGCGGCGCTGGCCGTCGCTCTCGCCGGCGACCTCCAGGACGAAGCGCCGCGCGACGCACAGGGAGCCCTTCTCGAGGTCCTTGGGCCCCACCTCGACGCGCAAGGGGACGCCCTTGGCTTCCCACTCGTAGTACTTGGCGCCCGGAGTGAACCCCTCGCGGTCGTCGAATCTCACGGCCAGGCCCTGGGCCTTGAGCTCGGCGGCGACCTTCGCCCCCTCCTCTAGGACCCTCGCCTTCTCCTCGTCGGTCCTGTAGATGGGCACGACCACGACCTGGATGGGCGCGAGCTTCGGCGGCAGGATGAGCCCGTTGTCGTCGCTGTGCGACATGATGAGGGCGCCGACGAGCCGGGTGGACACCCCCCAGCTCGTGGCGTAGACGTACTCGAGCTTGCCCTCGGCGCTCAGGTACTGCACGCCCGCCGACTTGGAGAAGTTCTGCCCAAGGTAGTGGCTCGTCCCCATCTGGAGCGCCTTGCCGTCCTGCATCATGCCCTCGAGGCAGAGCGTCTCCACCGCCCCCGCGAACCGCTCGCCGGGGGTCTTGCGCCCCCGGACCACGGGCACGGCCATCACGCTCTGGGCGAACTCGGCGTAGACCCCCAGCATCCGCCAGGTCTCCTCCAGCGCCTCCTTCTCGGTGGCGTGCGCGGTGTGGCCCTCCTGCCAGAGGAACTCCGTCGTGCGCAGGAAGAGCCTCGTGCGCATCTCCCAGCGCACGATGTTGGCCCACTGGTTGATGAGGATGGGCAGGTCTCGGTAGCTCTGGATCCAGCCCTTGAACTGCTCCCAGATGATGGTCTCGCTCGTCGGCCGCACGACCAGCGGCTCGTCGAGCTTGGACTCGGGGTCGACCGCCACCGCCCCCCCGATGGACTTGAGCCTGTGGTGGGTGACCACGGCGCACTCCTTGGCGAAGCCCGCGGCGTGCTTCTCCTCCTTGGCCAGCAGGGAGAGCGGGATGAACATGGGGAAATAGGCGTTCTGGTGGCCGGTGGCCTTGAACCGGGCGTCGAGCTCGCGCTGCATGCCCTCCCAGATGGCGTAGCCGTGCGGCCGGATGACCATGCAGCCGCGCACGGCCGAGTGCTCGGCCAACTGGGCCGCCCGCACGACGTCCAGGTACCACTGCCCGTAATCCATGGCGCGCGGCGTGATCGCCTGCGCGCTCCGCTCCGCCTGCTGCCCGGCCTGGCCCTCTGCCACAAGTCCCTCCTGATCAAATCCAGCGAGGGAGACATCTTAGCAAAACTGCTATGATACGGTGGAGCCGTGGAGGCGGGGCCGCGGGGCCGCGGCCGGACGGCGCACACCGAGATGATCCGACGATACTCGCTCGACGCCGGCAAGGTCCTGGAGACCCCTTCCGGGGGGCCCATCATCGCCTACGTCGCCCCCGACGAGGCGGAGCGCAAGGAGCTCATCGAGAAGCACGGCATCGACCCGCACAACCTCGACTCCGCCCTGGACCCCGACGAGATCGGCCGCATCGAGGTCGAGAGCGACCACCTGGCCATCATCCTCAAGAGGCCGCGGAACTACTGCTCGGCCGACAACTTCCTGTTCCGCGTCATCTCCATGGGGGTCTTCCTCTACGCCGACAAGATGGTGATCGTCCTCGCCGACGACGTCATGATCTTCGAAGGCAAGCACGCCATCCAGCTCAGGACCCTGCACGACGTGCTCATCAAGCTCCTCTACAGCACCATCCACCACTTCAACGGGCACCTCAAGGTCATCAGCATGCTCTCCGACGAGCTGGAGCACAAGATCAACACCTCCATGGAGAACAAATACCTGCTCTGCATGTTCACCCTGGAGAAGAGCCTCGTGTACTTCCTCAACGCCGTCAACTCCAACACCGCCCAGATCGAGAAGCTCAAGCACAACGCGCCGAAATACGGCTTCTCCCAGGAGAACGTCGAGCTCCTCGACGACATCAGCCTGGACAACCAGCAGTGCCTGACCCTCGTCCAGACCTACTCGAACATCCTCTCGAGCCTCATGGACGCCCGGGCGTCGGTCGTGAGCAACAACCTGAACGTGCTCATGAAGAACCTCACCGCCATCTCCATCGGGGTCATGGTGCCCACCTTCTTCGCGAGCGTGGGCGGCATGTCGGAGTTCACCATGATGACGCACCAGCGCCACTGGCCCCTGGCCTACGCGCTCTTCACGCTGGCCATGGCCGTCATCGGCGTCGCGACCTACGTCATCATCGACCGCTGGATGCAGCACCGCGCCGAGTGACTACTGAGCGTCGGGGTTGAGCTCGCGCAGGGTCAGCCGGCCGCCCTCGCCGTCCACCCTCACGTCGAAGCGCCTCAGGAACGACATCCCCAGGAGCCCGTCCGCGGCGTCATCGGACTCCGGCAGGACCGCGGCCTCGACCTTCTCCGCCCTCATGGTCCCGACCTCGACCAAGTCCAGGAGGACGCGCCGGGCTTGGACCTGGCGGCCGTCCGCGACCTGGACCGTGACCTGGCCGAGGTCGGCCGCGGGGGCCAGGCCGAGCCCGTCGGCGAGCTTGGCGCTGAGCGTGGTGAAGGTCGCCCCGGTGTCCACCATGAGGCTGGCCAGGACCCGGCCGTTGATCCTCACGTCGACGAAGATGTGGGCGCCGCGCTTCACGGACTCCAGGGTCTGAGCGCTGATGGCGCCGCCCGCCTCCGCGGCGGCCGCGCGGACCATGTCGTAGAAGTCCTTGTCGGCCGTCCCCGAGAAGCGCTCGTCGGACCTCATGAACCGGCCGAAATCGTCATAGCCGGCGAGGAAGGCGTTGATGTCCTCGGGCGGCTCGGCGGACCGTTTCGCCAGCGCCTCCAGCCGGAGCTCGTTCGAGCGGATGGCGGCGTTGACCGCGTTCAGCTCCTGCACGGCCTTGTTGTAGGCCGGCAGGCGTTCGTCGAGGCCCCGGAGCTTCCCGGCCAGGACGGGGTAGTCCTTCTTCAAGGATTGGGTCTCCGCCTCCAAACGAAACTGCTCCAGCGCCAACTTCTCCTTGCGCGCCCTGGCGTCGATGGCCTTCTCGCGCAGGGCGCGCAGAACCTGCAGGCGTTCGAAGACGTCCCTGGCGTCGGAGGGGACCCTGCGGCCCGCGTCGAACTCCGACCTCTTGAGCCGCCCCTTGAGCGCCGCGGCCTCAGGGCCGGCGGCGCGCCTGATCTCGGCGATATTCTCCCTCAGGACCGACACGGTCCCGTAGCCGATGTCGATCTCCACCCCGGTCTTGGTCTCGCGCAGCACGACGCCCTCCAGGACGTTGCCGTTCTTGAGCTGCACCGTGTCGGCCCAAGCGGGCCGGCCCGCCGCGAGCGCCACCGCCATGAAGAAGAGGACGGCATCCTGATGAAACGGCATCAGCCCCTTCAACTGCTCGCCCCTGGCGGCTTGCCGGACCCGGCCAGGCCGCCGGGGAGGCGGGTCAGCAGCCTGTTGATCCCGACGGCGGCCGTCAGCAGCCGCGCGACCAAAGCGAGGCTCCCGCCGGTCTTCTCGCGGTCCTCCTTCCTGAGAGGGCTCTCGGCGTGGAGCAAAAGATGGCCGATGACGGCCCCCTGCCACACCAGCGGCGCGTGGAACGTCAGGTCGTCGATCCAGGAAGCCGCCGCCCCCCCGGCCTCGAAGACCTTCCGGGCGGCCTCCTCGGAGCGCCAGGGGCCGCGCGACGCGGCCAGCTCAGGCCCGCCGGCCTCCTTGCAGAGGTAGGCCGCCGCCGACCACGCGCTCTCGAGGTGCGGCACGACGCGGTCGAGCGCCCGGGCCGCCAGCGACGCCGCGTCCTCCTTCTGGTCGGCCATGAGGTCCGCGAGGTCGGAGTGCAGCGCCAGCTCGTTGGAGGCCCGCCGCAGCCGCTGGGATTGGACCTGCAGGAGGTCCGCGAAGAACTGCACCGCCTGCTGGCCGTTCGTCTTGACCCAGCGGGTCAGGTCCCCGCGGAAGAGCTCGAAGAGGAGGGTCCGGCCGACTGCGATCGCGCTGGCCGAGCGGGGGACCTCCTCGACGAGCGCCATCTCGCCGAAGTACTCGCCGGGGCCCAGGACCGCCAGGTCCGCGGCGGCGGCGCCGGCGACGCGCTTGGCGATCCTGATCCGCCCGCTCGAGATGAAGTACAGGCTCATGCCCGTGGAGCCCTCCTCGAACACGGCCCCCCCGTCCTCCACCTCCCGGGGCCGGAGGAACTCGGCGAGGCCCGCGAGCTGGCGCTCCGGCATCTGCCGCAGGATATGGAGCGCCCGGAGCTGCCTGATCTTCTCTTCGTATAGCATGGGCTTGACCCCCGCTCGGCGGCCGGCGTCCGCCTACATCCTGCCGGTCTCACGGAGGGCTTCGCGGAAGCCCAGGTAGAACTGGTCGTTCTCGACCATGGCCTGCTTGGCGATCGCCTGGAGCTTGGCGACCTCCCGCTCGGCCACGGCGAAGTTGACGCTGTTGGCGAAGGCCGCCATGTGGTCCAGGGTCCGCAGCGACTTGCCGACCAGCCCCACGCAGATGTGCCGCCGGTGCGACATCGCCATCGGCTGGATGGCCTGGAGGACCACGTTCTTCTCCCGGGAGCCGCCGTACTCCTCGTGGATGACCAGGATCTCGTACTTGTTCCTCTTGAGCCGGCGGACGGCGTCCGCGCCCTGGGCGGGAGCGTGCACGGTCAAGCCGATCGCCTCGAGCGCCGTCTGCGCGTCGGCCCGCAGGGCCGGCTGGTCGATGCAGACCATCGCCAGCCTTCGCCCCTCCACGAATTCATCCTCCTCCAGGGGCTCGGGCTCGGCGGCCGGCGCCGGCGGCGGCGCCTGCTGCTGCTGCTGCGGCGGCGGCTCGGCGGGAGGCGGCGGGGCCTCGGGCGCCGGAGGCCCGGCGGCGGGCTTGCCCACCTCGACCCGGATCATCCCCTGGCACTTCGGGCATCTGACCTTGAAGGCCTCCACGTCCCTCGGGATCTGCGCGTCCGGGAGGACGAGCCTGGCCGAGCACGAACCGCATGAGATGTCCATCGTCCTATGCCCCCTTGGCTTCGGCTTCCTTGCCGACCACCTTTTCGTCGTAATCGGTGTCGATGGCGAGGCCCTCGATGTCGCTGGTCTTCTCGCCCCGCTCCTGGCGGACATGGTCGATCCCGCGCTGGACGACGGCCTTGCGCGTCGCGTAGAGCTCGGCGTTCTCCGCCGACACCTGCCCGGCCTCGTAGGCCTTCAGGAGCGCCTGGTCGAAGGTCTGCATCCCGAAGGGCAGGCTCGCCTCCTGGATCTCGTAGAAGGTCTTGCCCTCGCACTCGCCCATGAGGATGGACTCCTTGGTCCGGAGGTTGTTGCCGAGGATGTCGTGGATGGCGAGGCGCCCGCCCCCGGCCTTCGGCACCAGGCGCTGGCCGACGATCCAGCGGATCGTCTCCGCGAGGCGCTGGCGGAGCTGCTTCTCCTCCTCCTGGCCGAACATGCCCACGATGCGGTTGATCGTCTGGCCGGCGTCGATGGTGTGCAGGGTGCTCATCACGAGGTGGCCCGTCTCGGCGGCCTTGAGGCCCAGCTCGACGGTCTCCCGGTCGCGCATCTCGCCGACCAGGATGACCTTCGGGGCCTGCCGGAGCGCGGCCCGCAGCCCCCCCGCGAAGGTGTCGAAGTCCCCCCCCAGCTCCCGCTGGTTGAAGGTCGCCTTGATGTTGGGGTGCACGAACTCGACGGGGTCTTCGAGCGTGACGACATGGATGGACTTGGTCTCGTTGAACTCCCGCAGCAGGGCGGCCAGCGAGGTGGACTTGCCGCTGCCGGTGCCGCCCGTCACCAGGATGAGGCCGTTCTTCTCCTGGGTCATCTTGCCGAAGGCCGGCGGGAGAGCGAGCTCCTTGAGGCTGGCGATCTTGGTCTCGAGCTTGCGCAGGACGATGGAGTAGTTGCCCCGCTGGGAGAAGATGTTGACCCGAAACCGGGCCTTCCCCTCCAGGTAATAGGAGCTGTCGCAGGAGCCCTGCTCGAGGAGCATCTTGGCCAGCCGCCGGTTGCTGCCGATCAGGTTCAGGGCGATGACCTCGGTCTGGAACGGGGTCAGGTTGTCGATGGCCGGGTCGAAGCGCACCCTCGTCAACTGCCCCGAGGCCTCCACCTGCGGCGGCCGGTCCACCGAGATGTTCAGGTCCGAGACGTTGGGGAAGGAGAACAGCATGGTCTCCAGGATGTGGTCGATCTCAGCTTTTCTCATGGCGCCTCCGATGGTCAGCCGAAGTAGTCGGCCGGGGTCTCCTTCAGGAAAGGCAGGAACTTGGCCTTCTCCACGCACTTGTCGAAGGCCTCCTCGGGCGCGATCCACTTCTTCTCGAGCTTCTCCATGATGGCGCTGTCGAGCGACACCATGCCCTGCTTCTTGCCGACCTCGATCGAGGACGGGATCTGGTAGGTCTTGTTCTCCCGGATGAGGTTCTGGATGGCCGTGGTGCCCACCATGATCTCGAGCGCCGCGCACCGGCCCTTCTTGTCGATGCGCTTGAAGAGGTTCTGCGCCACGACGAGCTTGAGGCTGGTGGAGAGGGTGTTGCGGATCTGGCCCTGCTCCTCGTGCGGGAAGACCTCGATGATGCGGTCCACGGTCTTGGCCGCGTTGATGGTGTGCAGGGTCCCGAACACGAGGTGCCCGGTCGCGGCGGCCTCGACCGCCAGGCTGATCGTCTCGAGGTCCCGCATCTCGCCGACGAGGACGATGTCGGGGTCCTCGCGCAGGGCGGCCCGGAGCGCGGCCGCGAACGACTTGGTGTGCCGCCCGACCTCGCGGTGGTTGACGAGGCAGCCCTGGCTCTGGTGCACGAACTCGATGGGGTCCTCCACCGTGATGATGTGGTCCTTGCGGTGCCTGTTGGCGTGGTCGATGATCGCGGCCAGGGTCGTGGATTTGCCGCTCCCCGTGGGGCCCGTCACGAGGACCAGGCCCTTCTTGTACATGGCGGCCTGGGTCAGGATGGGAGGCAGCCCGAGGTCGTCGGCCGTGAGGACCTTGCTCGGGATCTGGCGGAAGACCGCCGCGCAGCCGTTCTTCTGGTTGAAGAAATTGGCCCGGAACCTCGCCACGCCCGGGATCTCGTAGCCGAAGTCCACGTCGCCGGTCTCCTCGAACTGCTTGATCTTGATCTCCGGCGCGATCTCGTAGAGCATCATCTTGAGCTCGTCGTTCTCCAGCACCTTGTACTTGACCCGCTCGAGCTCCCCGTGCAGGCGCACGATGGGCGGCTGCCCGGCCGCCAGGTGCAGGTCCGAAGCGCCCTGGTCGAACATCAGCTTGAAGAAGGCGTCTATCTTGGCCATAGTCCTCGCATCTCCACGGCCGGCCGGATCGATGGGTCCGGAGGCCCGTGACCATGATATCATCTTCTTCATGCCGCCGGCATCCCCCCTCCCGCGCCGGCCGCCCCAGCCGCGCCAGCCCATAGGAAGAACATCCTAGGGCCGGGTGGGCACCATGCCTTCGCGCAAGGTGCCGATGGACCCACGCCGCCGGGCCGGGCCGCTGATATAATGATCCGACATCGAACGACCCGCCGTCCCCGCGGACGGCTCGGCGAAGCGAGGAAGACCATGACCGACACGCCGGAGCAGGACCGTCCCCAGGCCGCCCACACGCTCGACATCGTCAAGACCATCTTCCGCCAGCGGCTCCGGCAGGCGGACCTCGAGCGCATCCTCGGGTCCCTGAAGGCCGCCGAGCGCGACGAGCTGGTCGCGAAGTTCGGCGACCTGCTCGAGAGGATCTCCGCCCTCATCGAAGTCTACAACAAGGTCTCCGACACCCTCTCCCTCGACGTGATGCTCCCCCGGCTCATGGGCATCGTGACCGAGACCCTGCACGCCGACCGCAGCACGCTGTTCCTCAACGACCCCGACACGGGAGAGCTCTTCTCTCGGGTCGCCCAGGGCGACGCCATCGGCGAGATCCGCTTCCCCAACCGGCTGGGCATCGCCGGCTCCGTCTTCACGTCCGGCGAAGGGGTCATCATCCCGGACGCCTACGCCGACCCCCGCTTCAACCAGGACGTCGACCGCCGGACCGGCTACAAGACCCGCAACATCCTCTGCGCCCCCCTGCGCTCCAAGGGCGTCGTCATCGGCGTCACGCAGGTCCTCAACAAGAAGGAGACCGCCTTCACCACGGACGACCTCGACCTGCTCGAGGCGCTCACCGCCCAGGCCGCCTCCGCCCTGGAGAACGCCCGGCTCTTCGAGAAGGTCGAGAAGGCCCGCCGCGAGGAGGCCAAGCTCCTCGAGGTCACGACCGCCATCGCCTCGGAGCTGCGCCTCGACGTCCTGCTCGGCAGGATCGTCGCGGTGACGACCGAGATGCTCGACGCCGACCGGAGCACCCTCTTCGTGCACGACCCGAAGACGGGCCTGCTGTGGTCGCGCGTCGCCGAGGGGCTCGCCCCCCGGGACATCCACATCCCCGCCGGGGCCGGGATCGCCGGCGCCTGCTTCACCTCCGGCGAGGCCGTCAACATCCCCGACGCCTACGCCGACCCCCGCTTCAACCAGGCGGTCGACCGCAAGACCGGCTACCGCACGAGGAACATCCTGGCCATGCCCGTCATTAATAAGGAAGGCCGCTGCCTCGGCGTCCTGCAGGTGCTCAACAAGCGGTCCGGGCCCTTTGCCCAGCAGGACGAGAGGCGCCTCAAGGCCTTCGGGGCCCAGGCCGCCATCGCGCTGGAGAACGCCCGGCTCTTCGCCGACGTCACCAACGAGCGCAACTACAACGAGGCCATCCTCCACTCCATGTCGAACGGCGTGGTGACCCTCGACGCGGACCGCGCGGTGGCCAAGGTCAACGAGGCCGCCCTGAGGATCATGCGCTGGGACGCCGGCCAGGTCTTGGGCCGCCCCTTCGCCGACCTCTTCATGGGCGAGAGGAACGCCTGGCTGACGCAGGCCCTCGAGCGGGTCTCGAGCACCGGGCGGACCGACACCGCGATGGACATCGAGATCGACGCGCGGGGCGAGACCATCTCGGCCAACACGACCCTCGTCCAGCTCATCGGCGTCGAGGATGAGCCCCTGGGCTTCATGCTCGTCATCGAGGACATCTCCTCCGAGAAGCGCGTCAAGAGCACGATGGCGCGCTACATGACCAAAGAGGTGGCCGACCGCCTGCTGACCGACGGGGCCGACGCGCTGGGCGGCCAGTCCCAGGTCGCCACCGTCCTCTTCTCCGACATCCGCAGCTTCACGACGCTCTCCGAGGCCCTCGGGGCCCGCGGGACCGTCTCGATGCTCAACGAGTACTTCACGGAGATGGTCGACGTCATCTTCGAGCGCAAGGGCATCCTCGACAAGTACATCGGCGACGCCATCATGGCCATCTTCGGCTCCCCCTTCCCGGGACCCGAGGACGCCGACAACGCCCTGAAGGCCGCCAACGACATGGTGAGGGTCCTGCGGTTCTTCAACGCCCGCCGGCGCGGCCTGGGCCTGGCGGAGATCCGCATCGGCGTGGGCCTCACCACCGGCGAGCTCGTGGCCGGCAACATCGGCTCGCCCAAGCGCATGGACTACACCGTGATCGGCGACACCGTCAACCTCGCCTCCCGGCTCGAGGGCGCGACCAAGTACTACGGGGTGGAGGTGCTGGTCAGCGAGGCCACCGTGGACAAGCTCCACGACGACTACCTCCTGAGGGAGCTCGACCTCATCCGGGTCAAGGGCAAGAACAGGCCCGTGGCCATCTACGAGTCCCTGGACCACTACCCGGCCGAGAGCAGGCACGCCCTCGAACGGGCCCTGCTGGCCTACCGCAAGGGCCTCCTCCTGTACCGCAGCCGGGACTGGGATGGCGCCGCCGAGGCCTTCGAGGCCGCCCTGGCCGAGCACCCCGGCGACGGCCCCTCGGCCATGTACCTCGACCGCTGCAAGCTCTACATCAGCGCGCCCCCGGAGCCGCACTGGGACGGCGTGTGGACGATGACCACGAAGTAGCCGGCCGGGTCAGGGCCAGGGGTGCTTGGGGTACTTCCGCCGGAGCTCCTTCTTGATGGCCGGGTAGGTGTTCCGCCAGAACGACGAGAGGTCCGCGGTCTTCTGCACGGTCCTGAAGTTGGGCGCCAGGATGTCGAAGATGACGGCCAGGCGGCCCTCGCACAAGGCCAGGCGGCCCTTCATGCCCAGGAAATCCCCGAGCCTGGCCGACAGCTCGGCCGGCCGGGACTCCGAATAGGTCAGCCGGCCGTCCCGCCCCGACGCCAGCTTCCAGCGCGAGGGCAGGGCCTTGTCCAGGAAGCCCGCGAGCGCGGGCCCGAGATAACGCTCGACGTGGCGTTGGAGCGGGACGCGCTCGATCTCCCTGAGGGAGCCTCGCCCCTCGCAGACCTCGCCGTAGATGAGCGCCCAGTCCTCCGGGTCCATCGCGGGGAAGCCGTAGTCCGGGTACAGGCGGCGGCCGAGGAGGATGCGCGCGACCAGCTGCTCGACCTTCCCGTCGAACCCCGGATGCCTGAGCTCCCCTGAGGCGAACCTCGTCGCCCAGAGCCCGGCCGCGGTCTTGCGGTCGCCCTCGCCCTTCCCGGCAGGCTTCCTGGCCAGCGCGAGCCCGCGGAACATGAGCCGCCGCTCATGGACGACCATCTTGGCCCGGTCGTCGAACTCGGCGACCTCCTTCCAGACGCACTCCCCCGGATGCAGAGCCTGCACCGCGTCAAGGCCGCAGGGGAGATAGAGCGGGATCCTCACCTGCCGGGCCTGCCCGGCCCCGGCGGATTCGTGGACCTCTAGCGCCAGGAGAAGATCCGGGGGCGTCCGCCCTTTCTCCACCGTCAGCGAGGCCCTGCGGCCGTCGAGCAGGTCGTATACCGGCCCGTCGCCGGCCCGGCAGGCCAGGCGGTCCTCGAAGGCGGACAGCCACACCCCGCCGATATCGCCGACCGCGCCCCCTGCCGCCCGCGCCTTTCCTGACGGCTCCGGGGGCGCTCGGCCTCCAGCCTCGACCGCGCCCCCTGCCGCCCGCGCCCCGGCCCCCCCCGCCCTCTTGAGCTGCCGGAGGAGCTCGGCCGCCTCCCAGGGGAGGTCCTCGTCGCGGCCGGCCAGGAGGCTCTCCCCGGCCGCCCGCAGGTCGAGCGACGGACCCTGCCGCCGGTCCGAGACGCTCTCGTAGACCGCCACCATGGCGGCGGCCGATTCGAACGCTCCCGCCCCCAGCCCCCGCGCCCCCTCGAGCACGGCCCCGAGCCTCGGCGCGACGGGATAGCGCAGGAAGGACTTGCCGGCGGGCGTGATGCGCCCCCCACCATCGACCGCGCCCCCTGCCGCCCGCGCCTTTCCTGACGGCTCCGGGGGCGCTCGGCCTCCGGCCTCGACCGCGCCCAGCGACGCCAGCGTCTTGGCCGCGCGCGACCAGGCCTCCGGCCTCGGCGGGGTCAGCCAATCCACGGGCTCCGGCAGGGACGCGGCCTGGAGGAAGAGCGCGCTCAGCTCGAGCCGCGACACCTCGGGCGCCAGGGAAGCCGGCATGGAGGCATCCTCTGCCCTCGACCACAGCTTGACGCAGCGGCCCGGCGCGGTCCGGCCGGCGCGCCCCGCGCGCTGGGCCGCGTTGCCCCGGCTGATGCGGCCGAGGTAGAGGGTGTTGATGTCGCGGCCGGGGCTGTAGGCCGCGACGCGCTGCAGGCCGCTGTCCACCACCATGGTCACCCCCGGGATGGTGAGCGACGTCTCGGCCACGTTGGTGGCGACGATGACGCGCCGCTGGCCAGGCTCGGGGTCCAGGACCCGCTGCTGCTCGGCCAGGTCCATGGAGCCGTGCAGCTCCAGGAGGGGCAGCCCCCGCTCCCGGCACCAAGCGGCCAGCGCCGCGACCGTCCTGCGGATCTCCCGGAAGCCGGGCATGAACACCAGGACCGAGCCGTCGAGCCCCTCTTGCGCCAGGAGCCGGAGGGCCCTGAGGCTGGCCTGGGCCGCGTCCTCCCGGCTCTCCAGGGGGAGCCACCGGTCCTCCACGGGGAAGAGCTTCCCCGGCACGTCGACGCGCTGGGCGCCGGGGAGATACTCGAGCAGGGGCGCCGCCTCCAGCGTCGCGGACATGACCGCGAGCTTGAGGTCCCGGCGGCGCTCCCGCCGGACCGCCTTGAGCCAGGCCAGCGCCAGGTCGCACTCCAGCGTCCTCTCGTGGAACTCGTCGAGCAGCACCGCCCCCACGCCCACGAGCCGCGGGTCGGCGAGCATCCGTTGGACGAAGACGCCGTAGGTCTGGAACACCACGGCCGTGTCCGCCCCGCAGCGGCTCTCGAAGCGCACCTGGTAGCCGACCTCGCCCCCGAGCCGGGCGCCCGTCTCGAAGGCCACCCGGTGAGCCAGGCTCCGGGCCGCGAGCCTCCGGGGCTGGAGCACCAGCACGCGGCCCGGGAACTCGCACCGGCGCTCGAGCAGGAACCTCGGGACCTGCGTCGACTTGCCGCTCCCCGTCGGGGCCGTGAGCAGCAGGCCCCCGGGGCCCTCCAGGGCCCGGAGGATCGCCGGACGGCAAGGATGGATGGGGAGCTCGGGCACGGGGTCAGGGGGTCTGCCGGCCCGCCGAGATCCTGTGTTCTCCCTTCAGGTGGAACTCGGCCTCCACCTCGAACCAGACCTGGACCAGCTCGTCGCGGACCCTCATCTTCCTGGCCTTCTCCGAGCCCGGCAGGGGTCTGTCGTCCGGGCCCGGGCGGGCGGCGACGACGGTCGCGGACTCGAGCTTGCCCCGCAGAGAGACCTTGTAGAGCCTGGTCTCGGGCGCCCGCCCCCGGGCCGTCATCCTGAGCAGGATCCCCGTCGGCTCGATGTCCTCCGTGCCCGGCGCCAGGCGCACCGTCACGAACACGGCCCGGGCCGCCCCGTCGGTCGACTCCTCCCCGGCGTATTCCAGCGCCTTGACCGGGCTCGGGTCCGGCAGGCCCAGGGACTTCGCCTCGGAGCCCCTGAGCAGGACCTCGGAGCCCTCGGCCATGACCTGGCCGGCCAGCTCGCGCCACGAGAGCCTCTTGGCCGGGGCGCGGCCCGGGCCCGGGCGGGCGGGCCGGGCCCGGGCGGGGGCTGGGCCGGCAGCGTCTTCCTTCGGCGGCCCGGCGGCCGCCCCCTTCGAGCCCACGCCGACCTGCGGCTCGAGCCCCGAAAGGACCTTGCGGATCGTGGCGATCTGCCCCGGCCGGACCGGGTCCCCGAAGGACTTGTAGGTCACCTGCACCACCCTGACCGTATCGCCCATGACCGGGTCGCGGTGGATCTGGCCGGTCAGCAGGACGTAACGGAAGAAGCGCTCGCCGCAGGTGTAGGCGAAGGTCGTGTACGTGGGGTGGATGTCGTTGAAGGCGTCCATCATCTCCTGCTTGTCGCAGTGCTCGGGCTTGGCCGGGATCTCCATGCTGAAGGGGTTGACGTCGATCTCGGCGCTGCGCCCCTCGCCGCTCCGGTTCCACCTGAGCCTGCCCGGGTCGGAGTCATTGAGGGCGAAGCCCGGCGGGTCGGCGACCTGCCACCCGGTGTCGCCGACAGGATGGTACGCCGCCCCTCCCGCGGGAACGGCCAGCCAGGCCAGCGCCAGCGCTGACGGGAGCACTCTACGACGCCGCGGGGAAGGCACGCCCCTATGATATCACACCGCCATGCCCGGGGTCATCAGGCCGATGGCCCCGGCGCGGCCGGGTCCCGCGCCGCCAACCTAGAGGAATGTCTGTCTGATGTCATTCCTACAATATGACTTTCGTCATGTTACTGGCCGTGCCTCAGGGCCTATACTATCACCGATGAGCCCCTCATCGGGCAGGTCCAGCCGCCGCGACTTCCTCAAGACCGCGCTGGCGGCCGGCGCCGCGGGCCTGGCGCCCCGGCCGGCGTCCGCCGCCCCCAAGCCCGCCCTCTCCCCGGACCGGATGGGGGTCCTCGTGGACACCACCGTCTGCATCGGGTGCCGGAACTGCGAATGGGCCTGCAAGACGGCCCACGCCCTCCCGACCGAGCCGCTGAAGAGCTACGAAGACAAGTCCGTCTTCGAGAAGTTCCGCCGGCCGGACGACAAGGCGTTGACGGTCGTGAACCGCTTCGACGCCCCCAAGGACGCGGGAACGCCCCACCGCTGGGCGAAGATCCAGTGCATGCACTGCGACCGGCCGGCCTGCGTCTCGGCCTGCATCGTCGGCGCCCTCTCCAAGTCCGAGGACGGCTCCGTGCTCTGGTCCACGCGCCGCTGCATCGGGTGCCGCTACTGCATGGTGGCCTGCCCGTTCCAGGTCCCCGCCTTCGAGTACCACAAGGCGCTGGAGCCCTCCATCAGGAAGTGCGACTTCTGCCACGACCGGCGCCGGTCGGGCGGCCTGCCGGCCTGCGTGGAGAGCTGCCCGGTGGAAGCGCTCACCTACGGCCCGCGCGAGGAGCTGATCCGCGTGGCGCGCGCCCGGACCAAGCGCTACCCGCAGCGCTACGCGTCCCATATCTACGGCGAGTCCGAGGTCGGCGGGACCTCCTGGCTCTACCTGGCCGGCGGGGACTTCGCGGACCTGCGGCTGCCCAGGCTCGGCCCGGACCCCGCCCCGGGCGTCTCCGAGAGCATCCAGCACGGCATCTTCGCCTACTTCATCCCGCCCGCGTCGCTCTACGGGCTGCTCGGGCTGCTGATGTGGATCTCCAAGAACCGGCCGGAGCGCGGGCCGCACGGGCCGGGGGAGTGACCATGTCGAACTTCATGAGGCCCGCGCCGGTCCAGGGGAAGTTCCTCACGCCGGGCGTGATCGCGCTCATCCTGCTGGCCGCCAACGGGCTCGCCGTGCTGGCCTGGCGGCTCCTGTTCGGCCTCGGGGCCGTCACGAACCTGACCAACGAGTACCCCTGGGGCATCTGGATCGGCATCGACGTGGCGGGCGGGGTGGCGCTGGCCGCCGGCGGCTTCACGACGGCCGCGCTGGGCCACGTGATGCACCGGGAGCGCTACCACGCGGTCATCCGGCCGGCGCTGCTGACCGCGATGCTCGGCTACACCTTCGTGGCGATCGGCGTGGCCGTCGACGTCGGCCGCCCCTACTCCATGTGGCACCCCCTCGTCATGTGGAACGGGAACTCCGCCCTCTTCGAGGTCGGCATGTGCGTCATGTGCTACCTGCACGTCCTCTACATCGAATTCCTGCCGGTCGTGGCGGAGCGGTTCATCGGCCGCGTCGACCTGCCCGGCCTCCTGGCGCCGCTCAACGCGCCCGTCGACCGCCTGCTCCGGGCCCTCGACCGGGGGCTGGCCAAGACGATGTTCGTCTTCATCATCGCCGGCGTCGTGCTCTCGACCCTCCACCAGTCGTCGCTCGGGACGCTGATGGTCATCGCCGGGCCCAAGATGCACCCCCTCTGGCAGACCCCGATCCTGCCGCTCCTGTTCCTGCTGTCGGCGATCTCGGTGGGCTTCCCCATGGTGATCGTCGAGTCCATGCTCGCCTCGCGGTCCTTCGGCCTCAAGCCGGAGATGGACGCCCTCTCGGACCTGGGCAGGATGGCGGCCCCCCTGCTGGGCATCTGGCTGGCCTTCAAGCTCGGCGACATGTTCGTCCGGGAGACCTTCGTCCACCTGGCGAAGCTCGACAAGGCGAGCCTCTTCTTCATGGCCGAGGTGCTCATCGGCATCGTCGTGCCCCTGCGCATGTTCCTGTCGCCCGCCGTCCTGGAGTCGCCGCCCCTGCTGCTGGCGGCCTCGGCCCTGGTGGTCCTGGGCGTGGCGCTCAACCGCGTCAACAACTTCATCGTCGCCTACACCCCGCCCTTCGCCGCCGGGTCGTACGTCCCCTCGCTCGGGGAGGTCTCGGTGACGGTCGGGTTCATCTGCCTGCTGGCGCTCATCTACCGCGCGATGGTGATGATCTTCCCCGTGATCAGCCTGCCGGACCGGAGCCTGCCGGTCCCGGCCCGGTACCGGGTGAGGGGCTAGGATGACCGCGCTCCTCCTGGCGCTGGCGGCGGCCTCCGTCGCCTGGGGGGCCGGCCCCGAGGCGCGCCCCTCGACGGCCGGCGCCGCCGGGTGCCGGCTGTGCCACACCACGGACACGCCCACGAAGAAAGACCCCGCCCTGGTGCCGTGCCCGCGGTACTCGATGAAGAAGCGGCACGCCCTCGGGGAAGCGCCCGAGACCCTCACCCTGGGCTCCCCCGGCGGGAGGTACGGGCCCGTCCGGTTCCCCCACAAGGGCCACGCGGCCATGGCCGCGATGGGCGAGGGCTGCTCGGCCTGCCACCACTACGACCTCGCCAGGCCCATCCACGGCTGCGGAGACTGCCATTCTTCGACGCGCGCGCGCCCCGACCTCGACAAGCCGGACCTGAAGGCCGCGCGCCACCGCCTGTGCGTCGGCTGCCACGCCCAGTGGGACCCCGACGAGACATGCGCCTCCTGCCACGCCGGCGAACAAGGCGCCCCGGCCGCCCGGGCCAAGGGCCCCAGGGGCGCGAGCCGGACGAACCTCCCGGAACGGGTGACCTACCGGACGCCGTCGGCCGGCGGGCAGGTCGTGACCTTCCGGCACGACGACCACGCCCGCCGCTTCGGGCTCCCCTGCGCCGGCTGCCATCGCGGCCGGGCGTGCCGGGACTGTCACGGCCAGGGCGCCCCCGCCGGGACGGAGCGCGCCGCGGCGCCTCGAGGCCCGGCCAGGCCGGGCCGCTCCCTGGAGGAGGCCCACCAGGCGTGCTCCTCCTGCCACAAAGACGACCCCTGCTCCCGGTGCCACCGGGACTGGCCCAAGGGCTTCGAGCACCGCAAGACGGGCCTCGCCCTCGACGACACGCACGCCTCGCTCCAGTGCGCCGACTGCCACGGCGCCGCGGGCTTCAGCGCTCCCCCGGCGTGCGGCTCGTGCCACGAGGGGAGGTCGTACCCCAAGGACAAGCCCGGCAAGCCGGTGGCGGGGCCGTCGAAGCGGAGGTAGCGCCGATGCAGAAGATCGGGCCGAGGCTGACCGCGGCGGTGGCCGCCAAGGCCTTGCTCACGATCAGCGTCTTCGCCTACTTCAACATCCGGGGGGAGCGGGAGAGCCTGCTCGCCGAGGCCGAGCGCCACGCCAACCAGCTCAGCGAGGTGGTCAAGGCGGACACCGAGTACGACATGATGCTCAACCACCGAGACCGCATCCGGGAGAGCATCCGCCGGGTGGGGAGCCAGCAGGGCATCCAGCGCATCCGCGTCATGAACAAGGCGGGCGCCGTCATCTACTCCTCGGACCCGGCCGAGGTCGGGACCACGATCGACAAGAACGCGGAGAGCTGCTACCGCTGCCACTCCGCCGGCAGCCCGATCGAGCGCCTGGACCGCAAGGACCGCACGCGCGTGTTCCGGCCCCAGCCCGCCTCGCCCCGGCTCCTGGGCATCATCAACCCGATCTACAACGCCCCCCCCTGCTGGAGCGCGGCCTGCCACGCCCACCCCAAGAAGCAGGTCGTGCTGGGGGTCCTCGACGTCAGCCTGTCGCTGGCCGACATCGACCGCAATATCCGCAAGGGCGAGGCCGCCATCATCGTCTTCGCCGTGACCGCCATCCTCGCGCTCAGCGTCGTCATCGGTTTCTTCGTCCGCCGGTGGGTCTCCCGCCCCGTCCGGGAGCTCCTCAAGGCCACGCGGGAGGTGGCCGGGGGCAACCTGGGCTACACGATCCAGGAGCAAGGCGACGACGAGCTGGGCGCCCTCGCCCTGTCCTTCAACGCCATGACGCAGAAGCTCGCCGAAGCCCGGCTGCAGCTGTTCCAGTCGGACAAGCTCGCGTCCCTGGGCAGGCTGGCGGCGGGCGTCGCGCACGAGATCAACAACCCGCTGACCGCCGTGCTGACCTACAGCAGCTTCCTGTCGAAGCGCTCGCAGGACCAGCCCCGGATGCAGGAGGACCTGAAGGTCATCGTCAGGGAGACCATCCGCTGCCGCGACATCGTCAAGAGCCTGCTGGACTTCGCGCGCCAGTCCGTCCCGAGGAAGGGCGAGGCCGACCTCAACGAGGTCGTGCGCCGCGCCGCGAGCGTCATCGAGAACCAGCTCTCGCTCGGGCACGTGAAGCTGGCGCTGGAGCTCGACCCGGACCTGCCGAAGGCGACCGTCGACGCCAACCAGCTCCAGCAGGTCTTCGTCAACCTCATGGTCAACGCGGCCGACGCCATCGGGCCGGCGGGCGGCGGCATCACGGTCACGACCTCGGCGGCCAGCCTCCCGCCGGCCGGCATCACGCAGATCAAGAAAGCCGTCTGCCCGAAGCGCCACAGCCTCATCGACGACAAGGTGCGCATCGACGGCAAGTCGGCCCTCCGCCTCAAGGCGCGGTCGTCCGGCCAGGAGTCCTTCGTCTTCCTCAACCCCACGTACGGCGTGCGCGACCGCCGGCACGGCCTCCCGGAGGCGGCCGACGGGCGCCTCCAGTACGCGTGCCCCGAATGCTCGACCTCCCTGACCGCCGCCGGCGCGGCCTGCCCGGAGTGCGGGTCGGCGGCCTACGAGTTCGAGGTGCCGGGCAAGGGCCTGGTGGAGGGGTGCGGCCGGAGGGACTGCGGCTGGCAGCGCTGGCCCGAGGTCGACGGCTCGGGCCGGCGGCAGTACGTCGAGGTGAAGGTCCGGGACACGGGCTGCGGGATCCCCAAGGAGCTGCTCCCGAAGCTCTTCGAGCCCTTCTCCTCGACCAAGGGGCAGAAGGGCACCGGCCTGGGCCTGGCGGTGACCTGGGGGATCATCGACAACCACGAGGGGACCATCGCCGTGGAGAGCGAGGTCGGGGCCGGGACGACCTTCGTCGTGCGCATACCGGTGAGGATATGACAAAAACCGAACGCCGCATCCTGGTCGTCGACGACGAGCCTGTCATCACCCTGGCGGTGCAGCGCGTCTGCGCCGAGGAAGGGCTGCGGGTCGACACGGCGGGCAGCGCCGCCGAAGGGTTCGCGCTGCTGGAGAAACGCGCCTACGGGCTCATCATCAGCGACATCATGATGGCGGGCGTCGACGGCTTCGACCTGCTGCTGCGCGTCGCCAGCCAGGGCATCGCGACCCCGGTCGTCATGGTGACCGGCTTCTCCACGGTCGAGAACGCCGTGCGCTCGATGGCCTCGGGCGCCGTGGACTTCATCCCCAAGCCCTTCACCGTCGAGGAGCTGATCGCCGTCGTGCGGCGCGGCCTGCGCCACGGCGAGCTGATGGCCAAGGCCCGCGCCGCCGAGCGGTCCCACCCGGCCCGCCCGGTCTTCACGCCCTGCCCCCGGGGCTGCCGCCGGCTGGGCACCATGAGCTGGGTCCGGCCCGACGCGGAAGGGACCGCCCTGGCGGGGCTGTGCGACCCCTTCTGCAAGACCGTGGCCGGCCTGCGGCGGCTCGAGCTGGCTCCCGCCGGCGGCGAGGTGGTCCAGGGCGGCCGCTTCGCCACGGTCGTCGCCGTGGACTCGCTCGCCCACGGGGCGATGGCCCCGGTCAGCGGCCGGATCCTCGAGGTCAACGCCCGGGCCGAGGCGCGCCCCGCGCTGGTCGAGGAGGACCCTTACGGGCAGGGCTGGCTGTACCGCGTCCTGCCGTCCGAGCCGGGCAGGGAGCTGGAGAGGCTGATCTCGTGCTCTTCCGGACTTTGATGACGGTCGCCGGTCGCCAAGGAGGTCGTTTATGATGATAGCCATGCTGTTCCTGTCGGTCATCCTGTTCGTGCTGGCCGACCTGGGGGTGCGCGAGCTGCTCCGGCGGGCCCACGAGGGCAGGCAGCGCGCGGAGCGCGCCCAGGCGCTGACGGTGGGCCTGAGGCTCGACTGCACCCGCGAGTCGAAGACGCTCAAGCGCGTCGAGGTCCAGGACCCGTCGGCCAAGATCCTCTGCGTGGACGACGAGGAGGTGGTGCTCGACAGCTTCCGGAAGATCCTGGTGCTCGACGGCTACTGCGTGGACACCGTGCAGACCGGCCAGGAGGCCCTCGGGCTCATCCAGAGCCACCACTACGACTTCGTCTTCACCGACCTCAAGATGCCGGCGATGGACGGCGTGGACGTCGTCAAGTCCGTCAAGCACCTGCGCCCCGACATGGACGTCGTGGTCATCACGGGCTTCGCGACCGTCGAGACGGCCGTCGACTGCATGAAGCACGGCGCGGTCGACTACGTCCAGAAGCCCTTCACGGAAGACGAGCTCCTGGCCTTCGCCAAGAAGGCCCTGATCAGGCGCAAGGACCGCATCGAGCGCCAGCTCAAGCCGCAGGTGAGCATCACCCACCTCTCGGAGGGCGGCCGCGCCCGGACGGGCGAGTTCTCCATCCCGGGCGGGGTCTTCGTCTCCGCGGGGCACTGCTGGGCGAGCCTGGCGCAGGACGGCACGGCGCGGGTGGGGCTCGACGACTTCGCGAGGAAGCTGCTGGGGAGCATCGACGGCCTCGAGTTCCCCAACGTCGGCATGACGGTCAAGGCCGGGCAGCCCCTCTTCAGCGCCCGCCAGAAGAACCGCCGGGCCCAGTTCCACTCCCCGATCGGCGGCCGGGTGGTCAAGGTCAACGCCGCCCTCGGCAAGGACAGCGGCCAGCTGGAGTCCACGCCGTACCAGGGCAGCTGGGTCTGCGTCATCGAGGCCGGGAATCTCGACGGCGAGCTCCCGGCCCTGAAGATCGGCAAGGCCGCGGTGACCCTGTTCGAAGAGGACATCGAGCGGGTCCGGGCCTTCCTGAGGACGGCGGCCAAGCCCTCGGACGCGCCGGACGGCTCGGAGCTGTGCGTGGGCGGGTTCGAACGCCTCGACGACGCCCATTGGGACCTCGCGGTCAAGGAGTTCTTCCAGCGCTGAGTTAACGCGCGCCGTCCCAGGTGACGGTGCCGTCGTCCAGGCCGCGCAGCGACTGCCCGACCTTCACGGCGGACGTCTTGGGCGCCTCCGCCGGCAGGGCGGGCCACCCGGCGACCTTGGCGCGGAACCCTTCCAGGACGCCCTCCCACCGGGCCAGGGTCCTGCGCAGGCGCTCCTTGCGCGCCGGCTCCCGGGCCTCCCGATGCAGCTCCCGGACAGGGCGGTACCGGTCGACCGAACCGGAGGCCCTCCATTCCTTGATCAGCCGCGCCGCCCTCTTCTCCCTCGACGCCTCGGGGTAGCCCTGGACCTGCCGCCACGCCAGCTCGAAGACCTGCTGGTCGTAGCCTTCCCGGATCTGCTCGACGACCCGGTCGACGCCGCCCCGGGAGCGCAGCTGCATGTAGCGCAGCTCCGCCTCGAACGTCGAGCGCGGCACGCCCGGCCGCTGGCGCAGCTCGTGCTGCACGGCGAGCTCCGAGAAGAACGCCTCGCACTCGTTCTCGACGTGGTCCGGCAGGTCCCACTCCAGGTCCTGCCGGGCGTGCGTCCCCTCGTGGGCCAGGATGAGCGCGAGGAAGACCGCGGCCTGCGGCTCCCTGCGGAGCTCGGCCCCGCCCAGGCGCGAGAACACGATGACGGGCCGGCCCTCGCCGTCGCGGGCGAAGGCGCCGTGGTTGCCTTCCGGGAGGTTCGCGAACCGCAGGGGGATGGCCCGGTCCCTGACGAAAGCGGCGATCGGGGCGCCCGCCTCGGTGCTCTCCAGGAGCGCGACCGCCGCCTTCAGGGACGCGGTCTCCAGGAGAGAGGGCGTCGCCAGCTCGGCGGTCTCGTCGGGGCCGGCGGCATGGGCGCGGAAGACCGCGACGGCGCAGAGCAAGGGGAGCGCCAAGAACCAGCCGGTCTTCCCGCGCGGCCGTCGCATGGCCGTCATTATACCGCGGCGACCGGACCCAGCCCAGGGCCCTTGGTCCCCGCCCGACGCCGCCAAAAGGCCTACGGCCGTCCCGGGGCGGCGCTCGGCGCGGCGCCGGAGGGGCCATCGCCGGGCCCGACCTCGTAGACCGCGGTATCCGAATCGGGCTTGCCGTCGGGCGCGAGGCTGCGCCGCTCGAAGACCCTGCGCAGGTACCGCACCATGAACCGCTGCCAGACCTCCGTCTGTCCCCGGGTGAGCCTCAGGTACCGCCGGCCGGGCCCCTGCCAGCGGCCGAGCTCGAGCCTGTTGACGAGGACGTGGGTGATCCCGGCCCGGCCGAACTCCCGGCGCAGGTCCTCAGGCGTGGCGCAGCGCGCGAGCCACCACTGCAGGGGATATTCGTCGAAGTAGCTCATGACCACGGCCTCCCTGCGGCAGTAGTAGCGACGGCCCTCGCCCAGGAAGAGGACCTTGGCGTCCGCGGGCAGCGCCGAGTTGACGAATTCGAGGGCGGGGTAGACCGGGTTGTGGTAGAAGGGATGCGGGACCCTGAGGTACGACGCCGGGTCTTCGCGGCCGAGGACGACGCCGGTCGCTCCGAGGGCCTTGAACCAGGTCATCGCGTAGGCCAGCTGGAACAGCAGGACGTACGCCAGCCCGGCCCTGAGGACGAGCCGGGCCCGGCTCGCGAACGAGAGCTCGAGACCCAGGCCCGTCAGGAGGCACGCCAGCGGCAGGTGCGGCATCACGAACCGGAACAGGCTCGACGACAGGCTCCACGACAGCCACAGCCCGGCCAGGGCCAGCCGGCAGAACGCCGGGGCGGGGAGCCCGAAGCGGCCCAGCAGCACGAACGGCAGGCTCAGCAGCAGCATCGGGCCGTGGTCCGGGTTCTCGAACGAGATGCGCCACGGGTGGCCGAGCCAGGCGAGGAAACCCTCCCGCGAGGAGAAGACCGCGGCGGGGTCGACGCCGTGCGCGTCCCCCATGAGCTCTTGCCACCTGGGCACCGGGAGGCCGGCGAAGCGCTCGTGGAGGAACGGGTAGACGGGGTTGCCGTAGTGCGCGACGTTCTTCGCGATCCACGGCGCGACGACCAGGGCCGCGGTCCCGGCGAAGACGGCCGCATCCCAGCGCCGGGGCCCCTGGCCCCGCCGGGCCCATAGGAGCGCCAGGCCCAGGACGGGGAGCAGCGGCCAGGCCTGGTATTTCGAGCCCATGGCGAAGCCCGTCAGCATCCCCGCGCAGACGGCCCAACGGCGGGCAAGGCCGTCGCGGGCAAGGCCGTGGGCCAAGGCGACGAAGGCGGCCGTCTCGAACATGGCCTGCCCGTGCTCCACGGCGGACATCCAGGAGAGCGACGCCGCGAACGGGATCCCGTAGAAGAGCGCGGCCGCCAGCAGGCCGGCGCCCCTGCCCCCGAACCGCCGGCCCAGGCAGAACGCCATGGTGGCCGTCTCGACCCCGAACGACCAATGCACCAGCCTGCAGAGGCGGTCGCCGTCGAGCGGAAGGGCCAGGCCGTAGAGCATCTGGACCATGAGCGGGACCCCCGAATACAGGTTCTCCGGGGTCGGCACGACCCCGCCGCGCCTCCAGTAGAGGTCCGGCAAGGCCAGGTGGCAGACCAGGGCGTCGTGGAAGATCTCCGGCATGAGCGCCCCGAAGAAGTTGAAGGCCGCCTGGGCGGCCAGGATGGTGACGAGGAACCCTTCCCACGGCCCCCACCGCCGATACTCGCCGGCCGGCGCCTCCTGCGCGCCGCCCTCCCGCGCCGGCGCGGACGTTCTCCCCTCGCCGGTCCCTGAAGGACCCTTGGGAAGTCCGGAAGGGGCCGGCGGCGGGGAGCCCGGCGGCAGCCAGGCGAGCCCCAGCGAGACCCACCCGAGCCCAAGCAAAGCGGCCAGCGAGCCCAGCCGCCAGAGCCCCAGCAAGCCCAGGGCCAGCATGGACAAGCCCAAGACCCCCCAGCCGAGGGCCGAGCCCAGCAGGGCCCGCTCCAGCCCGTCGTCCGGGTCGAGCCTCATGCGCCGGAGGATACGGCGGCCCAGCCCCCAAGCCGACCCATGGAGCAGCGCCAGCCAGGCGGCTCCGACGAAGGCCTGGGCCGCGGCCGAGGCCGTGGCCTGGCCCAGCGGGGGCAGGAGCGCGGGCCAGGAGGCCCAGAACCGCCAGAGCCGCAGCCCCGGCGCCTTCGCCTCATAGACGGCCCCGACGACGAGGACCCAGAGGAAGGCGGCCGCGGCGCAGGCCAGCGGGTGGAAGCTCCACCCGACGGAGCCCCCG
Organism: Elusimicrobiota bacterium; assembly: GCA_016212795.1. Lineage (GTDB taxonomy): Bacteria > Elusimicrobiota > Elusimicrobia > UBA1565 > UBA9628 > JACRDT01. The sequence goes on from JACRDT010000015.1 coordinate 91,749, forward strand.
GAGGAGGACGCCGGCCGCGGGTTCTCCCCGGGCGGCGGACGGCGATGCCTGCCCATGCCCCGAGATGATAGCAGGTTTTTCCGCTGCGGCAGTCGCTTTGCCCGGATTCTCCATGATATGATTGACGGACGATCTTCATCACGAATACCCTGAGCCGGAGGATCCCATGAAGACCTCAGCCCGTCCGAACCCCCTCAGCCTGGACTACCGCGCCCTGATCGACAACATCCAGGCCGGCATCACGGTCATCGGCAAAGACTTCCGCGTCCGCTCGGCCAACCTGGCCCAGGGGGCCTTCTTCAAGAAGGACCCGAAGACTTTCGTCGGCCGCTTCTGCTACGAGGCCTTCGAGAAGCGCAGGGAGGTCTGCCCCCATTGCCCCGGCGTGACCGCGATGAAGACCGGCAAGCCCAGCGAAGCGCTCGCCGAGGGGGTCCGGGACGACGGCTCGCGCTTCCCGGTCCTGGTCAAGGCATTCCCCCTGCTCTCCCCGGGCGACGAGCCCACCGGGTTCCTCGAGCTCGTCGAGGACCTCAGCGTCCGCTTGCGCGCGCGCCAAGAGCTGGGCTTCCAACACGCCCTGCTGCGCACCCAGCAGGAGGTCTCCCCCGACGGCATCCTGGTGGTGGACCCGGAGGGCAGGATGGTGTCCTTCAACCGGCGGTTCGTCGAGATGTGGGGCATCCCCGCCGAGATCGCGGCCTCCCGCTCGGACGAGCGGGCTCTCGCCCACGTCCTCGACAAGCTGGTTGACCCCCGCGCCTTCCTGGCCAGGGTCCGGCACCTCTACAGGCGCCGGCGGCTGACGAGCCGCGAGGAGCTCGCCCTGAAGGACGGCCGGACCTTCGAGCGCCACTCCTCCCCCCTGCGGGGTCCGGACGGCGCCTACTACGGCAGGGTGTGGTTCTTCCGCGACATCACCGAGCGCGCCAGGGCGGAATCGGCCCTGCGGGACAGCGAGGAGAAGTTCAGGGCCGCCTTCGAGCTCGCCAAGGACCCGATCTTCTGGGCGGACGCCGCCACCGGCACGATCCTGAACTGCAATCGGGCGGCGGAGCAGCTGCTCGGCCGCCCCCGCGGCAAGATCATCGGCCTCCACCACACGACGCTGCATCCCCGGGAGCGCAGGGCCTTCTACCGCAAGCACTTCCGCGGCCACGCCCGGGCCGGGACCGCGCATGACGATCCCGCCGAGGTCATGTCGGCCTCGGGGCGCAGGATCCCGGTCCGCATCTCGGCGACGCGGCTGACCATCGGCGGCCGCGACATCATCCAGGGCATCTTCCGCGACATCACCGACCGCGCGCGGGCCGAGGAAGGACTTCGAAAGAGCGAGGAGCGCTACCGCCGCATCGTCGAGACCGCCAACGAGGGCATCGCCATGCTGGACCGGCGGCTCGTCATCAGCTACGCCAACGACCGGTTCTGCCGCATGCTCGGCCACGGGCCGGGGAAACTCGCCGGCCTGCACTTGTCGCGGATCGTCTTCGCCGATGAGTGGGGGCTCAAGCTGCGGCACATGGCCGCCCGCCGCCGCGGCGAGGGCGGGTCCTACGAGTGGCGCTACAGGCGCAAGGACGGCGGCGAGTGCTGGTGCCAGGTGTCCGGCACGCCGGTTCTCGACGGCAAAGGGCGCTTCACCGGCGCTTTCGCCATGTTCATGGACATCACGGCCCGCAAGCGGGCCGAGACCGAGCTCCGCAACAGCCGGCAGCTCTACAAGACCCTGGCCGACGGCACCCCGGACTTCGTCTACCTGCTCGACGCCGGGGGCCGGGTCCTCTACGCCAACCGCCGGCTGGCGCAGATGCCGGACCCGGTCGGCAAGGGGCAATCCGACCTCTTCCCTCCCCACATCGCCCGCAAGCACCTGGAGACGATCAGGAAAGTCCTGCGGACGGGCGCGCCGAGCATCCGGGAAGAGACCGTCGCCTGGCCCGGCAAAGCCACGGTCCTGGAGAACCGCCTGATCCCGCTGAGGGACCCCGACGGCCGGACCACCCGCCTGCTGGGCCTCTCCCGCGACATCACCCGGCGCAGACGGGCGGAGGAGGAGCTGCGCCGGAGCGAGGAGCGCTACCGCCGATTCATCGACACCTCCCAGGAAGGCTTCGGCTCCGTCGACCTGCGGGGCAGGATCACCAGCGTCAACCCCCGCCTGGAGCGCATGTTCGGCTACGGCCCGGGGAAGATGCTGGGCCTCGACGTCCTCCGGGACCTCACCCTCCCGGAGGACCGGCCCAGGTTCGCCGGCCAGTTGAAGGCCCGGCGCCGCGGCGCCTCGGCCGTGTATGAGCAGCGCTTCCGCCGCAAGGACGGCTCCACCTTCTGGGCCCTGGTCTCCGGCGCGCCCATCAAGGACGACGCGGGGGCCGTGACCGGGAATTTCGCGATGATGACCGACATCACCGCGCGCAAGCGGGCCGAGGACGGCCTGCGCCAGAGCGAGGAGCGCTTCAAGGCCCTCATCGAATCCTCGTCGGTGGCCATCGCCCTCATCCGCAAGGAGAGGATCGTCCTGGCCAACAAGGCCTTCGCCGGTCTCTACGGCTTCCGGACCCCGCAGGACGCGGTCGGCGCCTCGGCGTTCTCCCTGGTCGCGCCGGGCGAGGTCCTTCGCATCCGCAAGCAGCATCATCACCGCATGGCCGGCAAGCCCGGCCCGGGGCAGGTCCCGGGACAGTTCGAGAGCGTGGCCCGGCGCAAGGACGGCTCCACGTTCCCCGTCTTCGCGCAGGTGGCCAAGATACCCCTGCCCGACGGCGACGCCCTGCTGGGCTACTTCACGGACATCACGGAACGCCGGAGAGCGGAGGACGAGCGCCGGGACCTGCGCAGCCGGCTGGCCTTGAGCCAGGAGACCGAGCGCAAGCGCCTGGCCCGGGAGCTCCACGACGGGGTCGGGCAGATCCTCTCCGGCATCAAGTTCAGCCTGCAAGCCCTGCCCAAGGAGGTCGCCACCGAGCCTTGGAAAGCCAGCGAGCATATCTTGAAGGCCGCGTCGCTCCTGGACCGCGCGATCGCCGAGATCCGCCGGGTCTCGCAGAACCTCATGCCCTCCGAGCTTGAGGACCTAGGCCTCCAGCCCGCGCTCCAGAGCCTCCTACACCGGATCGAGCGCCGCTCCGGCCTTGAGGCGAAGTCCCGGTTCTCGGGCCTGCCCGGCCGGCTCGACCCCGACCTGTCGCTGGCCCTCTACCGCATCGCCCAGGAAGCGCTCAACAACGTGGAGCGCCACGCCCGGGCGAGGTCCGTGGAGGTGTCCCTGCGCCGGAGGCGAGGCTCCATCGAGCTCTCCGTCTCGGACGACGGGAAGGGGTGCGCCCCGGCCGGCGGGCCGCGCCGAAGGCGGCACGGCGGCCTGGGCCTGGGCAACATCTCCGAGCGGGCGGCGTCGCTGGGCGGCGACATGGAGTTCGATTCCAAGCCGAAGGGAGGGACCCGGCTCCTCGTCAGGGTCCCGCTGAAAGCGTCCCCCTGACTCAAGGTCCCATCTACAACAGGGCCATCTAGCCCCGGGAATCGGGGACGGACGGCCCATCCCCAACCTCTTTTCATAGACTACAATTGATGAAATCGCTTATGCCGGACCACATCTCCATCCCAAGGACGAAGCCATGAATACCCTGAACCGGAACACCGCGCAGCGCCGATCGAAATCATCATTCCTCTCCTGGTGGACTCTCCCGATAGCGGCCCTCCTCCTCTCGCCCTTGGCGGCCCCCTCCCTGGCCGCCGACCGGTCGGACCATGAGGTCCCCCGCCTGTCTTTGGGAGACCTGGGCGACCTCTTCGACGGCGCGGCCGGACGCTCCGCCGGACCGTCAGGCTCGGAGGCGCTGACCTCGGCGATCGCCGCGGCGCAGAGCGGGCCCTCGTTCAAAGACAAGAAGTGCGTCGACTGCCACCGGAAGTTCGGCCCCGAGGCCAAGGGGCTGCACCCCATCATCACGTCCTGGGGCTGCGACGCCTGCCACGTCGACGCCCACCTCGGCCCGCAGCAGCGCTACAAATGGCTCTCGACGGACCTGACGAAGCTCTGCGTCCGCTGCCACGGCGGCAAGGAGTTCAACAACAAGACGCAGCACTCCCCCGTGACGTTCCGGATGTGCACGACCTGCCACGACCCCCACGTCTCCGAGAAAGGGTATCTCCTGACCTCCGACGAGCCCCTGCTCTGCTTCGACTGCCACAAGTCCGACCGCTTCCTCCGGAGGGTGCGCCACTCCCCGGCGGCCGACGGCACCTGCTCGACCTGCCACCGCCCTCACTCCACCGAATCTCCGAAGCTCCTCGTCAAGAAAGGCGTGTGCTTCTCGTGCCACGACAAGGACGAGTTCGCGGGCGGCAAGGTCGTGCACGCCCCCGTCCAGAGCGGCGATTGCGCCCGCTGCCACGACCCGCACTCCAGCGACCAGGACAAGCTCCTCGTCGCCGGCGACCTTTGCGTCCAGTGCCACAAGCCCGAGGCCTTCCAGGGGGCCAGCGTGCATTCCCCCGTCGCCTCCCGGGACTGCAGCTCGTGCCATCGGCCCCACAAGTCGGAGGCGCGCAAGCTCCTGACCAAGGACACGCCCGGGCTGTGCTTCACCTGCCACGACGAGAGAGAGTACAAGGGCAAGAAGGTCGTGCACTACCCCGTCAAGTCCGGCGAGTGCGCGTCCTGCCACTCCCCGCACGCCGGGGCCGCCCCCTTCTTGATGACGGCCGCCAAGATCTGCTTCGAGTGCCACGACGAGAAGGAGTTCGACGGCACCGGCAAGCACATCAAGGCCGACCACCGCTGGTGCGTCGGCTGCCACAACCCGCACCAATCGGACCATGAGCACCTGCTCAGGAAGAAGAGATAGCGGACTAGCTCCTTTCCGTACCCCTTCGGGGCGCCCCCGCCCCCTCACGCGGGCGTTGTCCCTCTTCCTGTGCTTCGCGACCCAGTGGCCCTCCCTCGGGTGGGCCGCGGGATCCTCGCCCGACAAGCCGGCCCGCGAGGCCTTCCCAGGGCGATGCGAGCAGTACTGCGGCTTCATCAGGAAGCCCGACGCCCAGAAGCCCGAGGACGCCTTCCCGGAGCCCTCCGCGACCCTGCGCCAGACCCTCGTCAAGCGGTGCCGCCCGGAGGCCCCGGACCAGGCGGAGCGGGAGATCTGCCAGTGCTGCGTCTGCGTCGTCGCCATGTCCTCCCAGCCGGCCTCCGGCCTCCCCCCGTGGCTCGAGGAGCCCGTCCAGCTCTTCCGCAAGTCGGAGCTCGGGACGCCCCTCTCGACCGGAGCCCTGCGCGGCCTCCCCGTGCGGACGGAAGAGAGGCTCGCCCGCGTCAGGGACTCCCTCGACCGGATGCGCAAGGACGGGCCCGGCGCGAACGGATCGGCGCCGCTCGACAACCTCTTCGACGGCTCCTCCCGCGAGGGCGACCTGCGAGACGCGCCCGGCGCGGCCCCGGCCCAGCCGGCCGGCTCTCCCCGGCCCGCTCCCCAGGGCGGCGGCACGGCGCCGGGAGGCTCGGCCCGCGGGCCGGGCGGCCCGGCGGCCAAGGAAGGCGTCCAGCCCGCCGAAAGGCCGGCCGGCCAGTCCCGGGAGGAGACGCCTCCAGCCCAGCCCCAGGAGAAGCAGTCGTTCCTGGGCGGCATTTTGAGCGCCGTCGGCGGCTTCTTCAAGGCCCTGTTCTCGGTCGTCGTGGGCATCTTCAAGGCGGCCTACCGCATGGTCCGGGACCTCATCCTCGGGCCGCCGGACCCGCTCGACGAAGTCCCCCTCCCGGACAAGGACGCCCCGGCCCCCAAGCCCCACCCGGTGTTCGTGAAGGCCTCGGCGAGGTTCAACGACTCCATCCGCCCCTTCCTCACGGGCATGCCGGCCAAGGCGGAGGAGCACGTCGCCCGGACCTTCCCGAAGCCGCAGCCCGCGGCCGGGAACGGCCAGAAGGACCAGGCCGCGCCCGACGCGACGGCCCAGACCGAATCCCGCATCGCCGCCCCGGCCCGCCAGCCGGCCTCGGACCGGCCGCAGGACGCGGCACGCAAGGCGCAGGACCCCGCTCCGAAGGATGCCTCGGGCGCCGCCGGCGCCAAGGAAACGGCGCTCCGATCCGAGCCCGAGCGCCGCGACAAGGCGCAAGACCCCGACGACCCTCCCGCCGGCCAGACCATCCCCCGAGTCGACGCCGCGCCCCGCCAACCCGCTCCCCGGCGGACGGAGGACGCGGGCGTGCCGCTCGCCGGCATCCGCGAGGTCCAGCCCCCGGCCAGGGCCCCGCCCGAGAAGACCCCCACGGCCCAGACCGCCTACCCGCCGGTGCCTCCCATGGCGTCGGCCAACCTCGGGGAGAGGGTCTACGACCTGCTCTGCTGGGGCTTCATGAGCGGGAGCCAGAAAGAGGTCATCGAGCTCGCTCGCAAGGAAGTCCGCGGCGCCGCCCTCCTGTTCTCACGGTACGTCTCGCCGTCCCTGATGTCCCACCTCAGCCGCATCTTCGTGGACGTCGAGCACGGCAGCAAGACGGGCGCCGCGGCCGCCCTGCGGCTCGACACGGACTGGTCATCCAAGTGGTACCGCGTGGGCGTGGTGACGGCCAGGTTCCTGCACACCATCAACCAGGCCGAGCGCATGATCTCGGGGGTGCTCCTGAACCTGTCGGGGCTCATGGTCCAGGCCGGGGCCGTGGAGCTCGAGCTCAGGATGCTCGAGGTCGGCCTCGAGAAGGGCTCCCAGTCCCCGGCCATCACCGGCTGGGCGATCGCCCGGCGCCGGCTCCTGCGGGACAAGAAGGCCCGCCTGGCCGTCTTCATGAAGAAGTTCGTCGGGACCGAGGTCGACCTCTCGTCCATCGTGAGCAAGGCCGACGAGGACTACCTCGCGGCCGTCGCCCGGGAGGCGAAGGACGGCTACCTCACGGACGTGCGGACCAAGCGCTGGGTCGCCCAGCGGGTCGAGGAGCTCCTGGCCCTCATCGACGAGCAGGTCAGCCGCAAGGCGGCCCTCGAGGCGCTGAAGATGGCGATGATGGCGGAGAAGGACCTCGACCCCCTCGAAAAGAGGAAGATCCTCGAGAAGTTCCTCGAAGTCAGCCGTTCGGGCAAGACGGCCCAGGCCGCGGCCGACGCCGCGACCGAGCACAAGCGCCTGCGCGCCGCGGTGTGGGAATCCCAGGAGATGTTCCCCCTCATGGCCGAGGCTGGCTCGCACATGCGGCTGGCGCAGGCCCTGCGCGACCTGGCCGTGGCGGACCTGGCCCCGCAGCTGCGCGCCGGCTTCGAGATCGGCTGGTCGGAGAGCTCGGGGAAGGGAGCGCCGGACTTCGGCGTGCACCTGCGCTGGGCCGTCACCGCGGCGCTGCGCCTGCTGTGGTCGAGCGAGGACCTCGACGTCTCGAAGTTCGAGGCCGAGGTCGCCCGGATGGACCTGCTCCAGGCCGGGCGGGACCAGACCTACAACCTGGAGCGCTCCGGCATCTCCCTGGACCGCTACGCCGACAAGCTCCAGTCCGGCGCCGCCTACCCCAACGCGGAGGACATCGCCCTCTACGGCCGGGCCCGCCAGGTGCTGGCGATCAACTCCCTCGTGGCCGCGCCCCAGGACGACGGGAAGCCCGCGGCGTCGCCCAAGACGATCGGGTCGCTCGAGGACCTCCTGAAGCTCCCGCTCGAGGACTCCCCCAAGGTGGCTGCGTCGCGGCTGCGGACCCGGCAGGGCGAGGCCCTGGTGGCCAAGAGCAAGCAGTGGTTCAACCTCGACGCCGGCTTCGGGGGAGGCGTCATGGTCCTCGACAGCGCCCTGCCCTCGCTGGTGCTCACCCTGGAGAACCTGGGCCACCAGAGGGAAGCCGCCCAGGTCCGCCGGCTGGGGGCGTCGCTGAGGGAGGCCCAGCGCCTCTTCGAGACGATGTACGCGGTCCTGCACTTCGCCAACGACTACCTATATACGGTCAAGCGGCTCGAGGAAGCCCAGCGCAAGGCCGACGCGACGCCCAAGGACTCCCTGGCCTTCATGGACGCCGAGGAAGAGCTCATCGAGGCCCGCTACACCGTTCTCCACGTCAAGGCCGAGCTCAAGCGCCAGTTCGGGGACGGCATCGCGATGCCCGACGTCAAGGTCCTCGAGCGGATCTTCTCCCTGGACGACGACCGGCTCTACTGGGGGAACCCGCTCTTCAAGCAGTTCAACATGGACGCCCAGCTCAGCGAGGTGGGGCTGCGGGCCTACGAGGACCTCATGGCCCTCAAGGAGGCCCTCGACAAGGTCCCCAGCGTCCGGATCCACCTCACGGGCCTCCTGCTCCTGATCCTGTCGCCCGGCATGCCCTGGCTGCCCATCCTGCTCATCATGGACGGCCTCCGCACCGGGCTGCCGCTGCTGAGCGCGCTGCTCTCGTCGTTCTCCTCCGAGCAGGAGGAGAAGGAGCGCGCCGTCAAGGGCGAGGCCTACGCCCAGATACTGAAGAACCGGGAGGCGGCCAAGCGGCTCGCCGCCGAATACGGCCGCCGCCGGGAATACCTGCGGAGCATGGCCTCGAGCATGCCCCTCAACCCGCGCGACTACTCCGAGGCCCACCAGCTCAACCGCTGGCGCATCGCCACGCTGGCCTACGAGCTCTCGCCGGGCGCCGAGGCGTTCGTGTCCGACCGCATCCGCGACGCCGTCGCCAAGGGCGACCCGGCCAAGGCCGCGTCGCTGTGGCGCGCGACGAACGCCGGGGCGAAGCTCGAGGCCGTGGGCGCATCCCCGGTCGGCGACGCCCTGCGCGCCATGCTCAACTCGGACGGCTCGTTCATCCGGCGGGTCGTGGAGGACATCGTCGACAAGGACGACTGGTTCGAGAAGAAGCTCCACTTCGACTCCTGGCTCGAGGACTTCCGCCTCGACTTCGGGCCGGCCGACGGCGGCAGGATCGTCAAGCAGATCGTGGAAGGCTGCGTGAAATTCATGACCGCAGACCAGCCCGCCCCCGAGGCCCTGGCGCCGCTGGCCATGCCCAAGGAGATCACGGACGCCGTCGCCCGGGGCGACCTGGCCGCGGCCTACGCGCTCTACGAGAAGAAGGTCCTGCTCGACGCGAAGAAGGCCTCGGCGTTCGAGGAAGCCCCCGAGGCCGCCGGCACGCCGCCCGAGGAAGTCTCGGCCGCGGCCAAGGGCGCCCGCGGCGGCCCGACCCTCCCCGCCTCCGGCGCGACGGGCGTGCCCGCCCCCGGCGCCAAGACCGCCCCGGACGGCAAGCCCTCGGCTGCCCCGGAGGACGCGGTGGAGCGGCGCGCCCTGACGCAGAAGGTCGTCTGGATGGTGCGCAACGGCCAGGGCGACAGGGCCAAGGAGCTGCTCGCCTCGGCGTCGGACATGTACCAGTCGGCGGGGCTCTCCTTCGACCGGCATTACCCCGGCCTCAGGAAGTGGGCCTCGGACTACGCCGCGCTCAACCAGTCCGCCGCTCCCGCGTCCCCGGAGGGCCTCTCCCCGGCGGCGGACACCCTGCTGCAGCTGCGCTCGCTCTGGCTCGGCCAGGCCGAGGGCGGGTTCCTGCCGGTCTACATCCAGAAGCTCGGGCGGGTCATCGGCTACTTCCGCCTCGTCCCGGATTGGGACCTGGCCCACGGCTGGAGCAGCCTGACCGTCACGGAGAACTTCTGGGACCGCGTCAACGGCACGACGGAGTCGAACTCCGTCACGGTCGAAAAGGGGCCCGACGGCTACGCCGAACGGCAGGCCTATTCCTTCAACGGCCCCATGGGCTGCCTGGGCGACCTGAGGTTCTACGCCGGCGTGCTCGCGCCCATGACCCGCGGGAGCGCCTGGAACCCGTTCGACAACGAGGCGGCCGGCAAGGGCGATTCCTACTACGGCGGGAGCCTGACGCAGCACCTGGTCCCCGGGTTCGACCTGACCGAGAGGATCACCATGAGGCTGCTCGCCGACGGCAGGAGCCGCAGCGAGTACGGCACCGGGGCCTACTTCATGATGGGGCAGGCCTCCGGCGCGGCCGACATCACCCTCATCCGCGACGACGACCCCAAGACCGGCCGGCCCTCCACCCACTACCGCGGCTACGGCTACGCGGGCTACGGGACCAGGCAGGACGACCTCATGGCCGGCGTGACCTGGCAGACCGACGACCTCTACGGCCGCAAGGAGGGGCAGAACTCCGGCGAGTACAACCTCTCGGGCCAGGTGCGCGTCCCGGTCTTCCCGGACCCCTACCGGCCCGAGGTGTTCTGGAGCGCCACCTACTTCAACAACCGCCAATACCTCACCTCCGGCCGCTACTACCGCGACATGTACACCAAGAACATCACCTATTTCATGGACACGGGCGCCGACCAGGGCCGGCTCCCGGACGGGGCCGGCGGCTACGCGGGCCTGCGGCAGATGCTCGTCGACGGGAAGTTCGGGGGCGTCGGCATGGGCTACGTCGTCCAGTCCGACCCGGCCACGGGGCGCCTCGGCCAGTACCGCACCCTCACCTACGCCGCCCCGGGCAACAAGGGGCAGATCGACCTCATCAACAGCGACGACCCCGCGGTCGGCCCCCTGGCGGTGCAGGCGCAGGTGAACGCCGGCAACGTGGTCGTCCGGGCCGGGGCGGACGCGTCCGAGTACACCCTCATCGTTGGCGGCCGCACGGACGACGGGGACCTCACCGTGGCGGGGCGGGTCAACGTGCCCGCCGACGACCGCCGCAACTACGCGGTCGGCGCGTCCCTGGGCACCGAGGACTCCAGCTACCAGGTGCTCTGGGCCCCGGTCTCCGACGAGCTCCGGCTCACGCTCTTCCAGGGCAACTGGTGGCTGGGCAACGGCGTGCAGTTCGACTACAGGACCTCGAAGGACCTCGGGGACAGGTTCCGCTTCAGCATGGCGCTCGGCTCGCTGGCCGACGCCCGGGACTGGACGTTGTTCGTCCCCTTCGCCCCGCTGGCCAAGAAGCTGGCCCTATGGGCCGCCCGCGGCAAGGACGAGCTCTCCCCGGCCGAGCTCGAGGACGCCCTCGGCGCGGCCAAGAGCCGTTCGGAGCTGGCCCAGAAAGCGGGCCAGGTCCTCGAGGGCGCCGAGACGAAGCTCAAGCAGGACGACCTCCCCAAGGGGATGTCGCTCTTCGGGGAGCTGGCCACGGACATCGACCGGACCCTCAAGGATTTCGAGCAGGACGGCCGGACCCGGCTGCCCGTCTCGTGGAAGCCGGCGTTCGCCGACTTCCTGCAGAGCCTCTCGACCCTTGCCGGCCAGCTCAAGCTGGCGGAGGCGGACAGGCTCTACGAGGCCGCCGGGGGCGAGCGGGTCTCCACCATGTGGGCGCCGCGCGTCGTGGAGATGCTCGACGAGGTCCTCCGGAAATACGAGGCCTACCGCCGCGCCTACCGCGAGCAGATCATGGCCATCCCGGTCTTCAGCGGCAACGACAAGCGGCCGCAGCAGGTGGCGGAGTTCAACGCCCGGTCGCAGTGGTTCGTCGACTACGTCCAGGTCCTCAGGAAGGAGTTCCTGGAGATGAAGCACATCGGGCAACTGGACGACAAGACCCTGCGCGAGCAGTTGACCAGGCTCTACCGGCTCAAGGAGGAGTCACCGCTCGCCGAGGCGACCCTCCCCAAGGAACGGGTGCACCGCTTCCTCCAGCAGGAGGACTGGCTGCCGACCACCCCGGACATCCCCGTCCGGGTGCTGGAGAACAGGATCGGGCGCCTGCTCGCGGAGGAGAAGCGGCGCGAGGCCATCTCGGAGCGCATCCGCAGGCTCGAGGAGCGCTCGCGCCAGCGCCAGACCCAGCAGGCCGCGCCCCCGCCATGAGGAGCCGAGGGGCGGGCCGCGCATTTTGCTATATTGTGTCTCGAACATAGGAGATCATCCACGTATGACCACCTCCCTTATTCTCTCCCTGCTCGCGGCGGCCGCGTGGTCGGCCGACGCCCCGGCCCCGGCCAAGAGCGGCTGCATCTCCTGCCACGCGGCGGTCAAGAAAGGGAGCTTCGCCCACGGCCCCGTGGGGGTGTCCATGTGCGCGGTCTGCCACAAGGACGAGAAGCCGGCCCAGGACCCCGTCAAGCACCACACCTTCAAGCTGACCAAGGACCAGCCGGAGCTGTGCCTCTCGTGCCACGACGCCATGCGCGGCGAGCTGGCGGCCGTCAAGGTCAGCCACCAGGCCATCGACTCGGGAGGGTGCACGGCCTGCCACAGCCCCCACAGCTCGGACCAGCGGTTCTTCCTCAAGGGCGACACCATGGACAAGACCTGCTCGGCCTGCCACGAGCCGAAGACCAAGGCGGCGGTGGTCCACAAGCCCGTCAAGAGCTCCTGCGTCCTGTGCCACGACCCGCACGGCTCGGCCAACGCCAAGCTCCTTAAGACGCCGGCGGGGGAGCTGTGCTTCTCCTGCCACGCGAAGATGCGCAAGGAGCTGGCCCGCAAGCAGGTGCACGCGCCGGTCAAGGCCGGCTGCACGGCCTGCCACGACCCGCACAGCGCCGCCAAGGAGAACCTGCTCAAATCGGACGGCCGCAAGGACCTCTGCGTCGGCTGCCACAAGCAGATCGCCGACCGCATCAAGGCCGCCAAGCGCCCCCACGCCGCCATCGGCAAGGCCGGCTGCGTCGCCTGCCACACGCCCCACGCCTCGGACCACGGACCCCTGCTCAAGGAGGCCATGCCCAAGGTCTGCCTCGCGTGCCACACGGACCTGAAGGACGAGATGGCCAGCGCCTTCCTGCACGGCCCCGCCAAACTCGGCGAGTGCACCGCCTGCCACGACCCCCATGGGGCGGACAACCCCAACATCCTTCGGATCTTCTTCCCCGAGGGGTTCTACAACCCCTACAAGGACGGGCTCTACGCCCTGTGCTTCAACTGCCACGAGAAGGACATCGCCAAGGACGAGCGCACCAAGTCGCTCACCAACTTCCGCAACGGCGACGAGAACCTGCACTACCTCCATGTGCACAGCCAGAAGGGCCGCTCCTGCAAGGCGTGCCACCAGGTGCACGGCGGCAAGCAGGAGAAGCACGTCCGGGAGAACGTCCCGTTCGGGAGCTGGATGCTCCCCATCACCTTCAAGCGCACCGCCCACGGCGGGACCTGCAACGTGGGCTGCCACAACCCGAAGGCCTACGACCGCGCCAAGCCGGCGGCCAACAGATGAGGGCCCTCCGCCTCGGCATGGCGATGTCGCTGCTCTTTGTGCCCAGCCTGGGGCTCTCGACCACGCGCGCGCACCCGTTGCGCGATGTCCCGCCCGGCGAGCCCGCGCCGGCCTTCGAGCTCAAGGACACCCAGGGCAAGACGCACGCCCTGGCGTCCTACGGCGGCAAGGCCGTGGTCCTGGCCTACGTCCGCGCCGGCCAGCCCTTCTCGGACAAGGTCCTCGAGCTCCTGGCGGCCCTGCGCCGGCGCTACCAGGCCTCCGAGGTCGCGGTCCTCGCCGTAAGCCGCCCCGAGGAGGGCTCCGTCCAGGCGCCGGCGAAGCTGCCCTTCCCGATGCTGCTCGACCCGGACCGCGCCCTCTACGGGGCCTGGGGGTTCTTCGTCCTGCCCACCACGGTGGCGCTCGACCGGCGCCACCGGGTCGCGGCGGCCGTCTCGACCTTCCCCGAGGGGCTGGAAGACGACATCACCCGGGCCGTGGACCAGGCGTTGGGCAGGCCGGTGGCCGCCCCGAAAGTCGTCAAGGAGACCGCCCCGGCCGCCCCGGCCGAGGCGGCCATGGCGCGCCGCCTGCTCGCCTCCGGCAAGGCCGCCGAGGCTTTCGGGGCGCTGGAAGGCGCCCTGCGGTCCTCCCCTTCCCCGGAGACCCTGGTCCTCGCGGCCGAGGCCCTGGCCGCCCTGGGCCGCGCCGACGAGGCCGCCGCCCGCTGCCAGGCGGCCCTCAAGGCGGACCCGGAGCACCAGCGCGCCTCCCTGGTGCTGGGCCGGGCCAGGACCCTTCAAGGCCGCCTCCAGGAGGCGGAGCAGCTGCTGAAAGCCTCCCTCGTCCGCACGACGGACCCCGGCCAGGCCCACTACTGGCTCGGCCAGCTCTACGAGCGCCAGGGCCGCAAGGACGCCGCGCTGGCGGAGTACCGGGCCGCGCTGGAGCGCACGTTCGGCCCGTGAGGCTGCCTTGACGCCCCGCCTCCGCAAGGCCCTGCTCTCCGCTCTCTGCCTGGGCCTCGCCCTCGGCGCCGCCCTGCTGCGCGCCCAGGACCCTGACAAGATGCTGCCCCACCCGCCGGCGTGGGGGCCCCCGCAGAACCTGCACTGCCGGTCCTGCCACGAGCCGCTGCAGTCCACGGTGTGCTTCCGCTGCCACCAGAAGCTGACCGGCCACCAGGAATCGACCCTGCCGCCGAGCCATCGCACCCCGGGCTGGGGCCAGCCGGCCAACGGCCACTGCGCCAAGTGCCACCTCCCGCTGGCCGAGACGCCGTGCTTCAACTGCCACAGATCCGCCGACCACGCGACGCCTCCGGCGCAGACCCACACCCCGACCTGGGGCAGCCCCGCCAACAAGCACTGCTTCTCCTGCCACGAGCCCCTGGCCGGCGAGCCCTGCGCCGTCTGCCACAAGACCAACCCCAGCCACACGAGCGTCAAGCCGGGCGAGCACACGGCCGGGTGGGGCGAGCCGACCAACAGCCACTGCACGAGCTGCCACGACCCCCTGAGCAACGAGCCCTGCTACGTCTGCCACAAGACCAACCCCAGCCACCAGACCACCAAGCCGGGCGACCATACCGCGGCCTGGGGCGACCCGACCAACGCCCACTGCTCCAGCTGCCACGAGCCCCTGGCCGCCCAGCCCTGCGGCGCCTGCCACAGGTCCAACCCGGGCCACCAGACCAAGCCGGGCGACCACACCGCCGCGTGGGGCGACCCGACCAACGCCCACTGCTCCAACTGCCACGCGCCGCTGAGCGGCCAGCTCTGCTACGTCTGCCACAAGGCCAACCCCAGCCACTCGACCAAGCCCGGCAGCCACACGGCCGCGTGGGGCAACCCGACCAACGCCCACTGCTCCAGCTGCCACGAGCCTCTGAGCGGCGAGTCCTGCTACGCCTGCCACGCCTCCAACCCCAGCCACCAGGGCGTCAAGCCGGCCGACCACACCGCGGCCTGGGGCAACCCCACCAACAACCACTGCGCGGGCTGCCACGAGCCCCTGAGCGGCGAGCCCTGCTACACCTGCCACAAGACCAACTCGAGCCACCAGACCTTGCCCGGCAGCCACACGGCCTCCTGGGGCGACCCGACCAACGCCCACTGCTCGAGCTGCCACGAGCCCCTGAGCGGCGAGTCCTGCTACGTCTGCCACAAGACCAACTCGAGCCACCAGACCAAGCCGGGCGACCACACCGCGGCCTGGGGCAGCCCGACCAACAACCACTGCGCGAGCTGCCATACCCCGCTGAGCGGCGAGCCCTGCTACGTCTGCCACAAGACCAACCCGAGCCACGCGAGCGTCAAGCCCGCCGACCACACCGCGGCCTGGGGCGACCCGACCAACAGCCACTGCTCGAGCTGCCACGAGCCCCTGAGCGGCCAGTCCTGCTACGTCTGCCACAAGACGAACTCGAGCCACCAGACCAAGCCCGGCAGCCACACGGCAGCGTGGGGCAACCCGACCAACACGCACTGCTCCAACTGCCACGAGCCCCTGAGCGGCGAGTCCTGCTACGTCTGCCACAAGACCAACCCCAGCCACCTGACCGTCAAGCCGGGCGACCACACCGCGGCGTGGGGCAACCCGACCAACACCCACTGCTCGACCTGCCACACGCCGCTGAGCGGCCAGTCCTGCTTCGTCTGCCACAAAACTAACCCCAGCCACCAGACCAAGCCCGGCGACCACACCGCGGCCTGGGGCAGCCCGACCAACACGCACTGCTCGAGCTGCCATACCCCGCTGAGCGGCGAGCCCTGCTACACCTGCCACACCTCGAACCCCAGCCACCAAAGCGTCAAGCCCGCCGACCACACCGCGGCCTGGGGCTACCCGACCAACACCCATTGCTCGAGCTGCCACGAGCCCTTGAGCGGCGAGACCTGCTTCGTCTGCCACACGTCGAACCCCAGCCACCAGACCGTCAAGCCCGCCGACCACACCGCGGCCTGGGGCGACCCGTCCAACAACCACTGCTCGAGCTGCCACGCGCCGCTGAGCGGCCAGTCGTGCTACGTCTGCCACAAGACCAACCCCGGCCACTCGACCAAGCCCGGCAGCCATACGGCCTCCTGGGGCAACCCGACCAACACTCACTGTTCGAGCTGCCACGAGCCCTTGAGCGGCGAGTCCTGCTACGTCTGCCACGCCTCCAACCCCAGCCACCAGAGCGTCAAGCCGGGCGACCACACCGCGGCCTGGGGCGACCCGACCAACACCCACTGCTCGACCTGCCACACGCCGCTGAGCGGCCAATCCTGCTACGTCTGCCACAAGACCAACCCGAGCCACCTGAACAAGCCGGGCAGCCACACCTCCGCCTGGGGCAACCCGACCAACACGCACTGCTCCAGCTGCCACGAGCCCCTGAGCGGCGAGTCCTGCTACGTCTGCCACCAGACCAACACCAGCCATCAGACGGTGCGGCCGGGCGACCATACGGCCGCCTGGGGCAACCCGACCGACACCCACTGCTCCTTCTGCCACCTGCCGCTCAGCGGCACGACCTGCTATACCTGCCACAAGACGAACACGAGCCACTCGACGACTCCTCCCGGGTCCCACGCCGGGGCTTGGAACGTCCGGCCGGCCTACAATCACTGCACGGCCTGCCATTTCCCCCTCTCCTCCAGCACCTGCGTCACCTGCCACTCGTCCGCGCCTCACTCGGGGGCGCCCGACCTGGGGAGCTGGTGCATGAACTGCCACCCCAACACCTACCACGCCGGCGACGTGCACCCCGAAGTCGACGGCTGCCCGCAGTGCCACGTGGGCACCTCCTTCTACAGCCCCTGACCGGGAAGGCCCTTGGGCCTAGGCCGGGGTGGCCCCTTTTGCCCTGTCGGGAATAGGGCCCGGCGTCTATAATATCGGGATGGCCAGCATCCGTCTCTCCACGGCATGGCGCGCCTGCTGCATGACGGCGCTGCTCTCGCTGCCCGCCTCGGCCTGGGAGGAGTACGCGGCCGGCTCGGATTTCGCCGAACCCATCGCCCCCCTCGCGCGGACCCGCTGCCGCGGCTCCCGGTGCGCCGCCCCGCAGGCCGACGCCTCGACGCTCGCCGAGGAAGGGCTCAAGGAGCTCAAGGCGGGGCGGTACCCGGAGGCGATCGCCCGGCTGGAGCGGGCCGCGGCCAAGGACGCGTCCTCGGCGAAAGCCTGGTTCGGGCTGGGCAACGCCTTCCACCGCCGCTCCCTGGCGCGCGGGGCCGCCGACTCGCCCGACAAGGACGACGCCCGCGCCGCAGTCGCCGCTTTCGAGAAGGGCCTGACCCTCGACCCGAGGCTCGCCTCCCTGCCCGAGCCGTTCTCCCTCTACGCCGCCCTCGAGGAATGCCGGCGCGCCGTGGGGGACAACGAGAAGGCCTTGAAGGACAACCTGAAGGCCATCGAGGTCTCGCGGGACAACTTCATGCCCCGGCTGCAGCGCGCCTCGCTCCATTTCAGCAGGGAGGAGTGGGCCTCCTCCTCGGTCGCGCTCTACCGGAGCGTCCTGGCCGCCCGCCGCTTCCACGCCTACCCCCAGCTCTCGCGGCTCATCCGCCAGGCGCCCCGGTTCGCCTCGCTCCTGGAACTGCCCCAGAACAAGATCATCCTCGACACCTACGACGCCGTGGAGGCGGGCGACCTCTCGGACAAGGAAGCGGAGGCCGAGGTCCGGGACTACGTGGACATCGTCGCGGCGGCCAAGGAGGAGGACTCGGAGGCGGCCTCGGGGACGCGACTCGCCGCGCAGGCCCCGGCGGCCGCCCCCGCCGAGCCCTCGTCCGACCTGTCGGGGCTCAAGGGCTTCGAGGTCGCGGCCGTCCAGCGGACCGACGGAGACCTGCGCGACTCCCTCAACGACCCCTCCTCGAGCCCCCGGCGCGAGGTCCCGGCCTCCCCCGCAGAGTTCGTCCGGGAGCGCGTCCGGCAGGGCGACGACGCCTTCGCCTCGGAGCGCCTGCGCGAAGCCATCCTCGCCTACGAGTCGGCCATGACCGCCGACGCCATGCGCCACGAGCTCCCCTTGGACGAGGAGGCGCGGCTGTTCGAGCGCATCGGGTCCGCCTACCGCCGGCTCGGCATGTTCCCCGAGGCCCTGCAGGCCCTGACCAAGGCCCTCTCCCAGCCGGCCAAGCGGGCGACCTCCTATTACGAGCTCGCGCTCTACTGCGCCGAGAAGATGGACCTCGACCGCTCCCTCTCCTTCCTCGAGAAGGCGCTGAAGACGGCCTCGTCCGCCCAGGAGTCGACGAGGCTGGCGCGGGACGCCCGCCGGGACAAGGCCTTCGCTTCCCTGCGCAAGCTCCGCAAGGGGCGCTTCGACAGCCTCCTGGGCCGCGCGGCGGGCAAGTCCTGACCCCGGCCGCGGTCAGAACCTCCAGTTGTTCCTGACCTCCACCCGATACATCCTGTCCGCGGAGTCGGAGAGCTTCGTCACGCTCGGCGCGGCCGAGATGTCCAGGTCCTTCCTGATGAAGTACTTCAGGCTGCCGAAATAGGTCTCGTTCCTCGTGGTCTTCTCGCCGTAGAACGACTGCGTGACGTCGGAGGTGGCGCTCAGGCCGGCCGAGCACTCGAACACCCCCTTGCGGCGGTAGCCGAGCGTGCCGGTGAAGGAGAGGTTGTCCGCGTTCTCGCTGAGGTTCCGGACCCCGGACGCGGAGAAGTTCACCCCCTTCCACGGGAGGTCCCAGCCGGACAGCCCCAGGGAGAAGCGCTGCCTCTTGCGCGGGAAGTAGCCCTCGGCCAAGCCGTTGAGGCTGAAGTGGCCGCCCACCGTCTTCGTGACGTCCACCCCCACGCGGTCGTAGCGCTCGAAGTGGGCGAAGGTCCGCGCGTACGGCGAGATCTTCGAGAAGTCCGCCAGGTCCGCGACGTACAGGTGCATGTAGTAGGCCGGGTTGATGGTCAGCCCCCAGGGCGCGTGGCTGAAGTTGACGTTCACGGCGGCGTTCTTGGGCCTGCCGTTGAAGAGCGACGCGCGCCCCCGGGCGTTCAAGCCAGCCGTGAGGCGGTGATAGACGGACAGCTCGACCTCGTCTTCCGGCCGGAACGGGGCGAAGTGGAGGACGCGCAAGGCCCCGGCCCGGAGGTGGGACTTGTAGCCCTTGAGCAGCTTCACGTACCCCCCCTGGAACAGGCGCCCGATCGGCTCGCCGACATGGGTCACGGGCGCGCCAGCGAAGGCCCCGGCCTCCAGCCACTTGAACCGCCGCCAATCCACGTTCCCCCCGTCGAAGTTGACCGTGGTCTCGGCCCCGTAGTAGTACTGCCGGCCCAGCCGGGCCGAGAACCCTCCCGGCAGCTTGTCGAGCGCGGCGTTGCCGGTGAACACCTTCAGGAAGTTCTCGTTGAACTTGAGCCCCTTGCCCTCGGCGCGGACGTCGTTCCTCAGGCTGATCTCGGCCGAGAGCTTGTCCCAGAAGATCTTCTGGGCGTCCATCTGGAAATAGGTGGACAGCCTCTTCTCCTCGTACGCTCCCCAATTGTCCTGGGTGTAGCGGTTGGTCAGCCGCCCGTGGGCCTCGGGCTTGACGACGGCGGCCCGCGCCGTCGGAGGCGCGAGCCCGCAGACGAGGAGGGCGATGACCGCGCTTCTCACCATGCTGATTCTAAGGCATGGGTGTTACCAATCTATTATCGTTTCTCCATAAGATCCGGCCCCGATCAAGGCCGGCCCCCGCGGCCGCCCTTCTCCAGGAGCTCGGCCCGGGCCTTGCGGATGCTCTCCCTCAGGTCCGGCCGGCCCCCCCTGCTCCCGGCCGACAGGGCCCGGTCGTAGACCCGCAGCGCGTCGCCGTACCGCTCCCGGCCGGCGTAGATCGCCCCGAGCGTCAGGTGGGCCGGCCACAGGGCGCCGTCCAACTCGATCGCCTTCTCGAGGTCCGCGACGGCGCCGTCCGCCGCCCCCGAGGCGAACTCGCAGACGCCCTTGTCGCTCCAATAGACCGCGACTTCGGGATGCCTGCCGGCCAGGCCGGCCAGCGTCTGCGCGCACCGGCCGGGCTCGCCCAGCTCGCCGTAGAGCAGCCCGATGCGATGGAGCTGCTCGTCGGTGGGAGCGAGCCCGGCCGCGCGGTCAAGCAGCGCGATGGCTCCCCGGGCGTCGCCCAGGGCCCGCTCGAGCTCCGCCGATTCGACCAGGACGCCGGCGTCGTCCGGCGCGGCCTCCCGGAGCCGCGCCAGCGCCCCCCGCAATCCCCCGGGGTCGCCCAGCGCGCGCCACGCCTGCGCCGCCTGGCGCAGCCCGTTGGCGTCCAGTCCCAGGGCCTGCGCCCGCGCCAGCTCCGCCTTCGCCTTCTCACGATCCCCCTTCAGCGCCAGCGCGTGGGCCAGCCCGACCCTCAGGCCCGGCTGGTCAGGGCTCTGCGCCACGAGCTCCTCCGACCGCCGCAGCGCCCGCTCATAGGCCCCGAAATCGCGATAGGCCGAGGCGATCCGGGCGCGGTCTCCCTCGGAGGGCCCCGCCCCCTCCGCCAGCTCCAGCAGCCGCAGCCCCGTCCGGCGCTGCCCGGTCCGCCGGGCGAATTCCGCCAGATCGACGGCGCACCCCGCGTCGGGCATCGCCTGGCGCGACGCCGACTCCAGTACCCGCCGCGCCGCGGCGGGGTCCCCGACCTCCAGGAGCAGGCCCGCCATGAGCCGCTTGTCGGCGGCGCCGGATCCGCAGCCCTGCGCGGTCCGGAGCAGCGACGACGCGGCCTTGAGGTCCCCGCGGCGGACCGCCGACTGCGCCTCGCGCGCCCAGAACCCGCCCTGGCCGACGACGCAAGGGGCCTCGGGCGCGGCGCGGCCCGGCGCGCCGGCCTTCCCCCCTTCCCCCGGGGCGATGACGCCGCGATAGTGGCGTACCAGCGAGAACGACGCGGCCGGCTCCCGGAGGAGCGCCAGCCGGGCCCGGGCCGCGTCCTTCTCCCCCAGCGCGGCGTGGGTCAGCGCCAAGCCGACCAGCGTCCCGACGGCCGACGGGTCGAGCCTGAGCGCCTCCGTGAAGCAGCGCTTCGCGTCGACATGCCGCCCCGCCCTCCGGTAGGCCTCGCCCAGACAGCCCAGGCCGGCCGACCAGCGCCGCTCGGGATGGCCGCTGCGCGAGCGCGTCCACACGTTCTCCCTGACGGCTTGGACGAAATCCCGCCTCCGCCGGTCGAGGCCGGCCGACTCGTCCGGGAAGTCCCCGATCAGGCCCTCGAACAACGCCACCGACCGCTCCGAGAAGCCCGGCCCATCCAGAAGGCTCTCCCAGACCGCCAGCAGCGCCCTGTCCCAGAACAACCCCTTGTCAGGCGCCTGGGAGCGTCCGGCCAGGCCCGCCCAGCCCGCCGCGCGGCGCTCCACCCACGCCGCGTCCGCCTCCCGCGACAGGGCGGCCGGCAGGCTCCGCCGGGCATCCCTCGCGACGGCGCCCGCCGCCGTGACGGACGCCAAGGGGTCGCAGTACCGGTACCAGTGGACGTCGTCGAACAGCTGCCCGTCGTTCCTGGCGCCGGGCGCCGCGGCCTCGAAAGCGGCTTCGATGTCCGCCAGGATCGCCCCCTCCTCCCTCGCCAACCGCCGGATCATGTCGTTGCAGGCCGCGTCGAGCGCCGCGACGGCCCGATAGCTCGAGCGGGCCCCGGCCTTGTCGCCCAGCCGTTCCAGGGCCCGCCCCGCGAAGATCGGCCCGAGAGGGTCGTCGGGCCGCGACGCCGCGTAGAGGCGGAACCCCTCCGCGGCGGCGCGGTAGTCCCCCCGCCCGAACGACGACCACGCGGCGGCGAAGCGGGCGTCGCCCAGCGGCAGCGGCGCGGCCGGCGGCAAGCCCAGACGGTAGGGATAGGTGCACAGCACGAACGGCACGCCCCTCTTCCCGGCCGAGCGCGCCATGGCGCGCAGCGTCCGCTCCTGGAGGCCGCCGTCCGCCCGGCGGCGGGCCGCGGGGCCCTCGCCGCCCGCCGCGGACCAGGTCCGGCGCCCGATCAGCCTCCTCAGCTTGAGCGCGGCCAGCCCCTTGAGCCGCGGGGGTCCGGCCGCGGGGGCGGTGTCGTTGTTGGCGTTGAGCCGGATGACGAGGTCCGGGTCGTAGCCCAGGATCTCCTCGAGCACCAGGGATTCCCGGTAGCTGTCGTAGGAGCCCATCCCGCAGTTGATCACCTCGACCTTCCGTCCCGGGAACAGGCCGGAGAAGATCTCCTCGAGCGTCGCGGCCGCCCGGCCCCGGCCCTGGGGCGCGCCCTCCACCCTGGTCACGGTCCACTCCGCGGCGACGGATCCCCCGATGACGAACACCCTGAGCGTGCCCGCCGGCTTGGCCTTGGCGAAATCCCGGGAGTGCGCCCGGCGCCGCTGCGCGGTCATCAGCGGGGCGCCGTCCGGCCCGGCCTTCTCGGCGAAGAACGGCCGATAGATGTCGAAGTACCAGTAGTCCTCGTCCTCCTCGGCCGCGGCCGAGACCCGCGCCTCGATGCCGCCGCCGGGGGCGCCGGCGTCCGCCCGGGCGAGGAGGGCCAGCAGCAGGAGCCACGCCGGGGTCATCGCGAGCCGCCGGTCGGCTGGCCGGCCATTCAGTTTCGGGAAAGCCGGACGTCCATCCACACGGCCAGGGCCAGGACCGCGCCGCGCGCGATGTACTTGTACTCCGGCGAGACCGCCAGGAGCGTCATGCCGTTGAGCAGGCACGTCATGATGAGCGCGCCGAAGAGCACGCCCAGGGTCGTACCCCTGCCCCCCTTGAGGCTCGTGCCGCCGATGACGCAGGCCGCGATGGCGTCGAGCTCCATGAGCTCGCCCACCGTGGTGGTCGACGCCCCCGAGTAGGCGGTCTGCATGAACCCCGTCACGGCCACGACCGCGCCCAGGACGGCGTAGGCGGCCACGATGACGCGGTCGACCGGCACCCCCGAGATCACCGCCGCCTCCTCGTTGCCGCCGATGGCGTACAGGTAGCGGCCGAAGGGCGTGTGCTCGGTGACGACGAAGACCGCCAGGGCCACCAGCCCGAGCACGACCACGGTGAGCGGCACGCCCCGGTACTGGTTCATGACCACGACGAAGAGCAGCATGAGCTGGCCCGTCAGGAAGAGCTTCAGGAACAGCGTCTCCCCGTCCGGGACCTCGAAGCCGAACTCCCGGCGCCGCGCCGCGGCCTTGAGCTTGGCCCACGCGACGGCGGCCAGGCACGCGGCCGCCAGCCCGTAGCCCGCCGGGCGGGGCAGGTAGTAGGTCGTGAGCAGCGAGTAGAGGTTGGCCTGCCCGCCGGCCGCCACGGGCACGGTGGCGTTCCTGATGACGAGCCAGAAGGCGCCCTTGAAGACGAGCAGCCCGCCCAGGGTGATGATGAAGGCCGGCATGCGCTCCCTGACGATGACCGCGCCCATGAGCGTCCAGAGCCCGACGGCCAGCGCCATCCCCAGGGCCATGGCCAGGGGCGAGGGCCAGTGGTGGCGGAACACCAGCACGCTGGCCACGCCCCCGATCAACCCCACGCCGCTGCCCACCGACAGGTCGATGTGGCCGGGCAGGATGACGAGGAGCATGCCCAGCGCCAGGGTCGCGGTGACCGCCAGCTCGATCATCATCATGGACAGGTTGCGGCTGCTCAGGAACTGGGGCGACATGACGGAGAAGAACGCGCCGATCAGCAGGAGCGCGATGAGCAGCGAGAAATCCCGGAACGACGCCGATCTTTCCATAGGTCAGGCCGCCGCCGGCCGGTGGCCCAGGGCGGCCGCCATCAGGGCCTCCTGGGTCGCCTCCCCCCGCCGGAACTCGCCTCCGACGGCGCCTTCGTGCAGCATGATGACGCGGTCGCTCATGCCCATGAGCTCGGGCAGCTCGCTCGAGACCAGGACCACGGCCTTGCCCGCGTCGGTCAGCCGGTTGACGATCTCGTACACCTCGAGCTTGGCGCCCACGTCGATGCCCCGCGTGGGCTCGTCCAGGAAGACCACCCGGGGTTCGGTCTGCAGGGCCTTGCCGATGACCACCTTCTGCTGGTTGCCGCCGGAGAGGCTCCCGACCCTGGCCTCGAGCCCGGGCGCCTTGACTCGCAGGGACTCGAAGACCTCGCGGTTGGCCCGGGTCTCGGCCGGGGCGTCCACCAGGCCCGCGGCCGTCATCCGGCCGATGGCCGAGAGCGACAGGTTGAAGCCCACGCTCTGGTCCAGGACCAGGCCGTAGCGCTTGCGGTCCTCGGTCACCAGGGCCAGCCCCCGCCGCAGGGCCTCGCCGGGCCCCCCGTTCCAAGGCCGGCCGGCCAGCTCGACCGAGCCGGCGGCGCGGCGGCCCAGGCTGCCGAAGAGGTGCATCAGCAGCTCGGTGCGGCCCGAGCCCATCAGCCCCCCGATGCCCAGGACCTCGCCGGCGCGGGCCTCGAACGACACGCCCTTGAGGAGCGGGGCCCCCTCGGCGTCTACCACGTCGAGCCCCCGCACCGCCAGGAGCGTCTCCCCCGGCCGAGACCTCCGGCGCGGGAAGAAGTCCGCGATCTCGCGGCCCACCATGTGGCGGATGACCTCCGCCTTGTCCGTCCTCGACGCCGCGAGGGTCGCGACCGTGCGGCCGTCGCGCAGGACCGTGATGCGGTCCGCCAAGGCGAAGACCTCGTCGAGCTTGTGGGAGATGTAGACGCAGGCGATGCCGCGCCGGCGCAGGTCGCGCAGGATGTCGAGGAGGGCCGCGACCTCGGCGCCGCTCAGGGCCGCGGTCGGCTCGTCGAGGATGAGGATGCGCGACTCCTTGCGCAGGGCCTTGACGATCTCGATGAGCTGGCGCAGCCCCATGCCCAACGAGCCCGCGCGGGCGTAGCAGTCGAGCTTGACGCCGAAGCGCTCCATGAGCCGGGCCGACTCGTGGTAGACCCGGCCCCAGTCGATCAGGCCGGCCGCGGTGGGCTCGGCCCCGAGGAAGATGTTCTCCGCGACGGTCATGGCCGGGACCAGGGCCAGTTCCTGGCAGATGACCGCGATGCCCGCCGCCTCGGCGTCCGCCACGCCGCCGAAGGCCGCGGGCCGGCCGTCCACGGACAGCGCGCCCTCGTAGTGCCCGTGGGGGTGGATGCCGGCGAGGAGCTTGATGAGCGTGGACTTGCCCGCGCCGTTCTCGCCGCAGAGCGCGTGGATCTCCCCGGCCACGAGGTCGAAGCTCACCCCGTCGAGGGCCTTCACGCCCGGGAAGGACTTGGTGATGCCCTCGGCCTTCAGGATGGGGGCGGCGGCCACGGGGGCGGCGGCCATCAGCGCTGGTAGACGTCCTCGCGCCGCCTGAAGCCTTCCTTGATGACCGTCGCGTCCATGTTCTCCTTGGTGACCGTCACCACGTCGAGGAGGATGGCCGGGACCCGCACCTTGCCGTTGAAGACGGCCTGCGTGGCGACGACGGGCTTGCCCTTGGCCAGGCGCACGGCGGTCTCGGCCGCGCGGCCGGCCAGGCCCGAGATGGACTTGTAGATGGTCATGGCCTGGGTCCCGCGCACCACGCGCTGGCAGGCGGCCAGCTCGGCGTCCTGCCCGGTCACGATCACCTTGTCGGCCAGGCCCTCCTCCATGAGCGCCTGGATGGCCCCGCCCGCGGTCCCGTCGTTGGCGGCGGCCACGGCGTCGAACTCCCTGCCGAAGCGCGTGATGGCCGCGTTGACGATCTTCTTGGCGTTCTCGGGCTTCCAGTTCTCGGCCCAGTCCTCGTGCACGACCTTGACGCTGCCCTTGTCGATGTAGGGCTTGAGGACCTCGTCCTGGCCCTGCTTGAAGAGGTGGGCGTTGTTGTCCGTCTTGGCGCCGAAGATCCGAACCAGGCGCATGGTCTTGCCGGGCTTGAGCCTGCCGACGAGGAACCGCCCCTGCTCCGCGCCGACCTTGACCGCGTCGAAGGAGATGTAGAGGTCCGGGTCCGAGCCCGTGATGAGCCGGTCGTAGGCGATGACCGGGATGCCGGCCTCGTGGGCCATGTCCACGGCCTTGGCCATGGCCGCCCCGTTGTGGGGCACCACGATGAGGACGTCCACCTTGTTGGACAGGAGGGCCTGGACGTCGGCGATCTGCCGGGTGTCGTCGGAGTTCGCGGCCTGGACCAGGATGTCGGCCCCGAGGGCCGTCACCTTGGCGACCAGGAAGTCGCGGTCGGACTGCCAGCGCTCTTCCTTGAGCGTGTCCATCGAGACGCCCACGAGGACCTTGCGGCCCGAGGCCTTGGCCTCGGACAGGTCCCCCCGGCCGAGGACCAGGCCGGTCACGACGCTCACGGCGCAAGACAGCGCGACGAGCGTCACCCGCCACTTCATGATTGTTTGCCTTCCTTAGGCCCGAACCTCTGGTTGAACGCGTCGACGAAGCGCCCGATGACGGCGCTCCCCAGGAGGATGCCGACCGAGAACAGCACCGAGAAGATGAGCAGGTACCACGCCGGCATGGGGATGGCGTCGTAGCCGGCCATCGTGGAGTACACGAAGGCCACCGACCCCAGGACCGGGAGCGCGAAGTACTTCCAGAGCTTGAAGCTCATGGGCTTGCCGGACTCCCCCGAGAGCCGCGCGGCCTTGAGGAAGTCCAGCCCCATCCAGAGCAGGGGCATGCCCAGGAAGATGAAGAGGTCGGCGATGTTGGCCCGGCCGCGGCCGAACGGGATGAAGTCGATGACGCGGCCGTTGAGGATGCCCTCGACGCCGTTGCCGAACCCCGAGGCGACCAGCGCGGCGCTCAGGATGCCGATGAGTCCCAGGACCTTGCCGACCACGGGATCCTTTCCGGCCAGGTCGCCGCCGTAGCGCTTGTCGTTGACGCCCATGGGGAAGGTGGCGATCCACAGCGCGGCCTTGACCACGGCGCCCAGGACCCGGTGCCTCTTGCACCACGCGTCCAGGCCCCCGAAGAAGGGCTTGGAGGAGTGCGCCAGGGAGGTGAAATAGGCCGCCCCGGCGATGTTGAGCGGGATGGTCAGCTTCATCATGAGCACCCGGAAGGGGACCATGTCGTGGTAGACGATGGGCAGGCCCATGGTCAGGAACATGTACTTCACGCCCCAGTCCAGCAGGGTGAAGAGCGCGGCCATGAGCGCGACGCGGGGCACCCACGCGCCGGGCTTGAGAGGGCCCTCTTGCGGCGGCCCGCGGCCGTCGTCCCGGAAGCCCCGGGCCGCGCGGCGGTAGTGCGTCACGGCCGTGGTCGCGAGGTTGAACGCCACGCCGGCGACCGCGGGGACGATCCAGGTGCCGGTGAGCGCCGCCAACGCGGACATGCCGACGGCCTGCCCCAGCCACAGGAGGGTGGCCGGCCGGGTGAGGGCGCCGCGAAGGCGGGCCGGCAAAGGGATCGGGGCCTTCCGGGCGTCCGCCGCGGCGGCGGCCGGCCGGCCGAGGGCGGAGCCCGGGTCCGCGGGTCCTTGCTCGGGGGCGGCCACGGCCGGGCCGCCATCGCCGGGCTTGGCCTTGAGCGCGTCGAAAGCCTTGGCGGACTCGGCCTTCGCCTCGGCCTCGGGCGTGTCCGGGCTCGCCAGGACCGGGACGCTCTGCGCGGCGCGGTCAAGGGTCTGCCCAGCGCCGACGCGCTCGAGCGCGGGCGTCCCCACCTGGTCGACGCCAGGGAGAGCGGACGGAGCGGGCGCCGGGGCCTTGAGGCTCGCGGACAAGGTCGCCAGAGGAGAGACCGGGGACCGCGGCGCCAACGCCGTGGCTGGGAGGATGGCCGCGGCCTTGACCTCGACCGCGCCTCCGGCCTCGACCGAGGGAGCGGCGAGGATGCCCGCCACGCCCGGCGTGAGGGAAAGGGTCCCCGCGTTAGACACAGAGCCACGGACCGCGCCGCCGCCGGTCCAGGCCTGGACCGGTCCGTAGGAGACGGGCGCTCCGGCAGTCTGGAGCGGGACCCGCTGGATCGTCTGCGCGGCGGCTTCGTAGCACGCCACGCCCGGAGAGAGGATGATCACCGCGGACGCGACCGCCGACGCCACGGCCTTCTCGAAAATCGATTTCTTCATACGTCTATCATACATCCTGTCCCCCGGCCGCTCATTGGGCCCTCTAGGGCAGAAAAGCCGCGGGAAAAGGCCCAGGCTCCCGGGCCCTTGTGGCCTACCGCAATGATGCGGCGGGACGATTTTGGGGTATAATAGAAAGAGACGGAGATTCGATCCCGAGAGGTGGCTCAGATGCGCAGACCGGCTGTCTTGATGTCCGCGACCCTTTTCGTTCTGGCGCAGGGCTCGTCCATGGCCCAAGCTCCCGAGGCTCTCCGACTGAGCCCGGTCGACCTGAGGGCCGCCTATGACGCGCTGACGACCCAGGCCGGCCAGGTCCGCCAAGACGTGGCCGCTCGCCGCCGGCGCAACGCCGCCCTCCGCCGCGCCATGATCGCCGACCGCAACGCCCTTCCCGAGACCTGCAGCAACCTGCCGGTCGTGTATATCCGCAACGGCGACATCTATAAGAACAACAGCCAACTCGGCCGCAACGCGAACAACTTCAAGGCCAACTGCGACGGCTCCGTGGCGTGGTCGAGCTCCTACGGCGAGCTCTTCCTGGACTCCAAGGAACTCGCCTCCCGAATCAACACCTACGACCTCTCCTGGTACGGCGACACCGTGGTCTGGACCGATACGAGCGGCGAGCTGCGCAAGCACGCGGCGGGCGCGACCAAGGGGATGGGCCGCGTCTCGACCTACGCCTTCCTGCGCTACACCGGGGACGTGGTATGGCGGGATTCCTGGGGAGACCTCCACCGCAACGACGACAAGCTCGGCCGGGTGAGCGTGTTCAAGGCGGCCGAGCGCACCGGCGACGTGGCCTGGACGGACTCCTACGGCAACCTCTTCAAGAACCACGACCCGCTCGGCCGCGCCAGCGAGTTCCGCATCGCGGACCGGACCGGCGACGTCGCCTGGAAGGATTCCTTCGGCAACCTCTTCAAGGGAACCAAGGAAGTCGCCAGGTACCCGAGCGGCTGGGAACTGCGCGAGGACGGGGTCCTCATCTGGCGCGACAGCTCGGGC
Source organism: Elusimicrobiota bacterium (assembly GCA_016212795.1). Classification (GTDB taxonomy): domain Bacteria; phylum Elusimicrobiota; class Elusimicrobia; order UBA1565; family UBA9628; genus JACRDT01. The sequence continues at coordinate 120,805 of JACRDT010000015.1, forward strand.
TACTACCATTACGAATAGGCGAAGCCGCGGGTAGCCTCACCCGGCCGGCCTTCCCCGCCGCGACCAGCGCCTCAGGTGACCGTCAGGTTCGATAAGCTGGCCATCAGCAGGCTGAAAGGTCCCGGCGCCGGAGATAGTCGTCGTCGGCGACCAGGACTCTGAGCCTCCGGGCCGGCGCGGGGGCCGGCTTCACGCACGGCTCAGGGCCCGCCAAGGGCAGGGCCAGGGTGAACCGCGCGCCGCCGGCCGGCAGGTTCTGCCCGGTCAGCCACCCGTCGTGCTTCAAGGCGATCTCGCGGCACACGTAGAGCCCCAGGCCCACGCCCCCCGCCTCGGCCCTGGTCGTGCCGAAAGGCTTGAACAGCCTGGACAGGGCCTCCTCCGACATCCCCGAGCCCGTGTCCTCCACGCTGACGCGCAGGACCGGCCGGTCTCCCGCCTCCGTCTCCGTCGCGATGCGCAGGCGCCCCGCGCCGGCCATGGCCTTGACCGCGTTGCCGATGAGGTTGATGAGCACGCGCTTGAGGTGCTCCGGCGAGCCCTGGACCGGGAGGCCGAATGGCTGGACGGCCAGGTCCAGCCCGACCCCGGCCTCGTCCATGATCCCCCGGCACTGCTCGACCGACGCGGCGACGATGTCCCGCATGTCGCAGCGGAGCATCTTGAGGGGCCTGTTGCGGATCGCGTCCAGGATGCCGGCGACGATGTCCTGGCACAGGAGCGCGGAGCGGTCCATCCTCTCGACATGATCCCGCAAGGACGCGGGCAGCTCGGCCGACTTGAGGCAGATGTTGAGGTAGCCCCTGATGACGGACAAGGGGGTGCGCAGGTCGTGCACGATGCCCCCGCCGACGAGCCCCACCTCGGCCAGGCCCTCGATCTCCCTGAGCCGGCCCTCGCGGGCGCGAGCCTGCCGCGCCATGGCGTCGATGTCGGCCCGGCGGCGTCCCAGCTCGCGGTGCGCCTCCTTCTCCCGGCGCGCCAGGAGCCAGACGACCGCGGCCGCGAAGACCAGGACCCCGCTCTTCACGGCCACCCCGAAGACCGCCGCGCCGTCGGACCCGAAGCCCGGCCCGACATAGAAGGCGGCGTCGGCGCCCACGGCGCCCGCCGTGATGATGGCGAGCTTGCGGCCGTCGAGGAGCATGGCCGCCGTGAAGACCGGCAGGAGATAGAGCACCCAGAGGGTCGATCCCGCGCCCCCGGAAAAGGCCTCGATGCCCGCGATCACCGCGCAGTTGCCCAGGATGACGCAGGCCGAGAGCCATTCCTTCGCGGGCCACCGGCGCAGGGAGCGGCCGGCCAGGAAGTTGAGCGCGAGCAGGCCCCCGAACAGGTAGAGGATCTGCGGGTAGACCATGAGCGAGTCGTCCCGGCCGAGATAGGCCAGGGCCGCCATGAAGATGCAGAACACCGCCTCGTACCGGTTGGCCTGGCCGCTGGCGTTCATTCGACCTCCCTCCTCCGGTCGAAGACGAACTGGCTCTTGCCGTTCGCCGGCCGGTTCTTGAAATAGCGCTTGAGGCCGGCCGCGGCCTGCACGATCTCCTCATAGCCCTGGAAAAGCCGGCCCTCGCTGGTCACGACCGCCATGGTGAGCGTCATGAGCGGGAACCGGTGCGTGGCCCCGAAGCGGTCGGACGTCTCGATGAACCCCCGGCGCACCGCGGCCTGGTCATAGAAGCCCGGGGCGCAGCCGTCGAAGTTCCCGGTCACCTGCCACACCACGTGGGGAGCCGCCGCGGCGTCCACGACCAGCACGAAGTCGTCGCCACCGACATGGCCGACGAACCCGGACTGATCCTTGGCCGCGAGGACGCAGCCCTCCAGGATGCCGGCCGTGGCCTGGATCACGCGGTCCCCGGCGACGTAGCCGTAGACGTCGTTGTACGCCTTGAAGTTGTCGACGTCCGCGTAGACGTAGGCGAAGGGGAGTCCCAGCCGGAGGCGGCGGCCGACCTCCGCCGCGATGGCCGGGCAGCCAGGCAGCCGGGTCAGCGGGTGGCAGGCGTGCTCCGAGTCGTCTCGCCGCAGGACGCTCTCCACCCGGGCCCTGAGCTCCTTGATGTCGAAGGGCTTGGCCACGTAGTCGTCCGCGCCGGACTCGAGCCCCGCCACCTTGTCGGCCACGCTCCCGCGCGCGGTCAGCATGATGACCGGCACCCGGCGGGTGCGGGGGCTCCCGCGCAGCTCGGCCAGGACCTCCCAGCCGCTGTGCCGCGGCATGTTGACGTCGAGCAGGACGAGGTCCGGCTTGTCCGCCAGGGCGCTCTCCAGGGCCGCGGTCCCGTCCGCCGCCGTGTTGATCCGGTAGGGCCCCCCGGCCAAGCCGCGGCTCACGACGCCTCGGATTGCCGCGTCGTCGTCGGCGATGAGGATGGTACGAGTCGATCCGTTCATGGCACCCCCCCGCGTCATGTCCATAGCCATAGTATGCGGGAAAGGCCTTCCGCGCGGCTTAGAGGGAGGTTAATAAAAGCTTAAGGATGGGGCGGCGTCACTTCTCGAACTTGTAGCCGTGGCCGGTCACGGTCACGATGCGCTTGCCGAGCTTGGGGCCGAGCTTCCCGCGCAGGTGGGAGACGTGCACCTCGACGGTGGCGGGATCGTTGTAGACCGCGGGGTCATAGCCCCACACGGTCTCGAGCAGGTAGGAGACGCTCAGGAGCCGCCCCGCCTTGGACACGAGGGCCTCGAGGAGGTCGAACTCCTTGCGGGTCAGGCCGACGGGCTTGCCGTCGGCCCTCACGGTCCGGCCCGCGAGGTCGAGCTCCAGCCCGCGTTCCTTTATCCTGTCCCCGTCGGTTGTCCCGGCCCCCGGCCGGCCGCGCCGGAGCACGGCCTTGACGCGCGCCAGGAGGACCGGGAGGGAGAAGGGCTTGCCGATGTAGTCGTCCGCGCCGCCCAGGAATCCCTCCAGGATGTCCCCTTCCTGGAGCCGGGTGCCCGACACCATGAGCATCGGGATGCCGGCCGTCTTCTCGTCTTTCTTCAGCACGCGGCACACGGCGTAGCCGTCCAAGCCCGGCATCTCGGCGTCGCAGATGATGACATCCGGCCGCGACTCGCGCACCAGGAGGAGCGCCTCCGACCCGTTGTCCGTGACGATGACCCCGAAGCCGTTGGCGGAAAGATACCTCTTGAGCAGCTTGAGGACAGCCGGATCGTCGTCTACGACCAGCACCTTGGCGGGCATGGGAGGCTCTCCTTCATATGCTAGCAAAAAACGCCAGGAATGCTATCATTGGAACGGCTCAGCAGGCATCCATGGAGACCCCCACCGCCGTCGCTGCCGAGGGGATGGCCGTGCAGATCCGCCTCCGCTCGGCGCTGCTCGCCTTGGCCTGGCTCCTGGCCGTCGCGCTCTCCCTGGCGTGGAACCTCTCGGGGTCGGGTCGAGAGACGCTCAAGGCCGCCCATTCCCGGGCCGTCCTCGCGCTGAGCAAGGACCTCCTATCCCAGCGCTGGAGCATCGGGCACCGCGGGCAGACCCCTTCGGGCAGGAGCCTGCCCTTCATGGATGGCAAAGGCTTGGGCAAGCAGCTCTTCACCGTCCAGGAGGCGGCCGAGCTGGACGTCCACAGCCATCCGACGAGCCTCAAGCCGAGCAGGCCGGAGAACAGCCCCGACGCCTGGGAGAGAGAGGCGCTCGAGGGCTTCTCGCGAGGGGCGACGGAGGCCAGCGGCGTGGCCATGGTGGAAGGGAAGCCCTTCTTCCGGCTCATCCGCAAGCTTCGAGTGGAGAAGACCTGCCTGAGCTGCCACGCGGATGACAGGGAGAATGACATCCGCGGCGGCATCAGCGTCTCCATCCCCATGGCGCCCCTGTTGGCGGAGCAGGCCCGCCATGACCGCCTCCTCTGCGGGACTCATGCCGTCCTCTCGCTCGTCGGCCTCGCCTTGCTCGGGCTGGGGTATCAACGGCTCGAACGCATCGAGGCCGCCCGCGCCGCGGCGGAGCGCGGGCGCGAGAAGACCATCTCCGACCTGCAGGCCGCGCTCGGCGAGGTCAAGACCCTCAGCGGCATGCTGCCCATCTGCGCCAACTGCAAGAAGATCCGCGACGACCGGGGCTACTGGAATCAGCTCGAGACCTACATCGGGAAGCGCTCGCGGGCGACCTTCAGCCACGGCATCTGCCCCGAATGCTCGGCCAAGCTCTACCCCGAGCTCCCGGACCACGACAAGCCCGCATAACCCTCGGGCCGGGCTCCCTTAAGAAGGAATTAAGCGCCCCCTAAAGGCCGCGCCAGCGCCGCGGGCTATCCTATGGGCATGGACAAGACCACAGCCAAGACCGCGGTCCTCGTCATCGACGACGAGCCCGGCGTGCGCAGCGTGCTCGTCAGGGCCCTGTCCGGCCAGGGCTACGATGTCGCCTGCGCCGAGGACGGCGAACAGGCCCTGGAGAAGGCCCGTCAGAGCGATTTCGAGCTGGCCGTCTGCGACCTGGTCATGCCCGGCATGGACGGGGTGGCAACCCTGCGGGCCCTGAAGCTCGCGCGGCCCGACATCGAGGTCGTGATCTCGACCGGCCAGGCCTCGCTCGACTCGGCCATCGCCTCGCTCAAGGCCGGGGCCTACGACTATGTCCCCAAGCCCGTCGCCCTGGACCAACTCTACGGCGTGCTGAAGAAGGCCCTGGAGCACCGCCGGCTCAAGACCCGGGTCAGCGAGCTCGAAGCCGCCGACCGCCTCAAGACCGAGTTCCTGGCCAACATGAGCCACGAGCTGCGCACCCCCTTGAACGCCATCGTCGGCTACACCGACCTGCTCCTGGACGGCACCTACGGCCCGGTCCCCCCGGACCAGCACGGCCCGCTCGAGCGCGTCCTTGCCAACTCCCGGGACCTGCTCGCCCTCATCAACAACATCCTGGACTTCTCCAAGCTCAACGCCGGCATGATGCCCGTCTTCCTCGAGCACTTCGACGCCGCGTCCCTGGTCCAAGAGGTGGCCCAGACCCTTCAGTGCCTGGCCGGCGCCAAAGGCCTGGCCCTGACCGCCGGGGCGGCCGCGCCGCTGCGCCTGCGCAGCGACAAGACCAAGGTCAAGCAGGTCCTCATCAACCTCGCGGCCAACGCGATCAAATTCACGGCCAAAGGAAGCGTCGCCCTGGACGCCGCGGCCTCCCCGGACGGGAGGGAGGTCGTGTTCAGCGTCCGGGACACGGGGCCGGGCATCGCCCAGGAGCATCAGGCCGCCATCTTCGAGAAGTTCATGCAGCTCGACGGCTCCTCGACCCGCCACCACGGCGGCACGGGGCTGGGGCTCTCCATCTCCAAGAAGCTGTGCGAGCTGCTCGACGGCGGCATCTCGGTGGAAAGCCGCATGGGCGAGGGCACGACCTTCGTCGTGCGCCTGCCCGCGGCCGCAGCCCCATCCCTCGAGGGGCCCCTCTCCACGCCGGTCGCCCCAGCGTCGGACGGCGGCCGCCGGCGCAAAGCCCTGCTCTGCATCGACGACGACCCCGAGGTCCTCCGCCTCCTGCGCGACAGCCTCTCCGGCACCGAGTACGAGTTCCACGGCGCGGCCAGCGCTCAAGAGGGCCTGGCCTTGGCCCGCAAGCTCAAGCCCTTCCTCATCACCCTCGACATCCTGATGCCGCACCGGGACGGCTGGTCGGTCCTGCAAGAGCTCAAGAACGATCCGGGACTGCGGGCCATCCCCGTCTTCATCCTCTCCATCATGGAGAACCGGGCCCTGGGGTTCGCCCTCGGCGTCTCCGACTACATCGTCAAACCATTCGACCGCAAGGTCCTGCTGGAGAAACTGCGCGCCCAGGAACGGCTGGTGGGCCGCCGCATCCTGCTGGTCGACGACGACCCGGAGGTCGCCGAGAACTTCCGCGGCGGCCTCATCCAGGAAGGCTTCGAGGTCGAGACCGCGGCCTCGGGCCGGGAAGCCCTGGCCCGGCTGAGGCAGAACCGTCCCGACGCGGTATTCCTCGACCTCGGCCTGCCCGACATCAGCGGCTTCGAGGTCGTCGAGGAGATCGAGAAGGAACCATCCTTGAAGGGCCTGCGCGTCATCATCCTGACCGCCAAGGACCTCACCGAGGCCGAGACGGCGCGGCTCGAGACCCGCGTCGAGGCGGTCGTCCAGAAGTGGGCCATCAGCCTGCCGGACATCCTGCAAGACATCAAGAGCCGGCTGGCGGGCATGGCAGGGAAGGCCTGACATGAGACCCCTCATCCTGATCGCCGACGACAACGCCGACAACCGGGCCATCATGGCCGCGATCTTGACGGCGGCCGGCTTCCGGGTCGCCGAAGCCGCGGACGGAGCCGCGGCCGTGGCCGAGGCCGGGCGGCGGAAGCCGGACCTCGTCCTGCTCGACCTTTCCATGCCCGTCCTCGACGGCTACGGAGCGGCGCGAGCCATCAGGTCCGACCCCGGCACGGCCGGGACTCCGATCTTGGCCTGGACCGCTTTCGCCTTGGCCGGCGACGACGCCAAGGCCCGAGCCGCCGGCTGCGACGGCTACATCTCCAAGCCCTGCCTTCCCGCCGACGTGCTGCGGCGGATCGGGGAAACGCTCTTGGCCCGCCGGAGGGACCATGCCCGCGTCGACTAGCTGCCGCGACGAATGGCTCGTGCGCATGCTGGAGAAGCGCGGCCTGGTGACCCCCGCCGCCGCGCAGGAACTGCGTTCGTTCCCGTACGCCTCCACGGAGGCCGCGTCCCGCGGCCTCGTGCCGGCCGATCAACTCGCCAAGGCCCTCTGGGACCAATACCACATCCCGACCGCGGACCCCCAGGCCGCCGAATTGGACAAGCTGGCCTGTTCCCTCGTGCCGGAGGCCCTCTGCCGCAAGCATACCCTCGTGCCCATGCGCATCGACGGCGACGCCATCGAGGTCATGGCAGCCAACCCTCTCGACGCCGCGGCCCTCGACGAGGTCCGCGCGGTCTGCGGACGCACGCCCCGCCCCGTCTTCGGCCTGCCCGGGCGGGTGGAGGAGCTCATCGGCGAGCTCTACGGCTCGGACACCGTCATCTACGACCTGCTCAAGCGCCTCCCCGAGGCCGCGCCCGTGGAATTCGTGCCGTGCTGCGACGAGGACGAGCGCGAGGCGGCCTCGGCGAAGATCGGCACGCCGGTCATCCGCCTGGCCAACCAGATCATCGCCCAGGCCATCCGCCTGCAGGCTTCGGACATCCACGTCGAGCAGGAGGAGCGCGCCACGGCCGTGCGCTACCGGGTCGACGGCGTCCTGCGCACGGTCATGACCCTGCCCAAGAACATCGGCGGCGGGCCGCTCCTCTCGCGCATCAAGATCATGGCCAACCTCGACATGGCCGACCGGCGGCGTCCCCAGGACGGGCGCGCCAAGCTGCGGGTGGCCGGCCAGGAAATCGGCCTGCGCGTCTCCACCATCCCCACGGCCCACGGGGAGAAAGCCGTCCTGCGCATCCTCGACGCCCGCCAGGCCCAGGTCCCGCTGGAAGCCCTGGGGCTCGGGGCCGAGGCCCTGGAGACCGTGGGGAGCCTCGCCCGCTCCGGGCAAGGCATGCTGCTGGTCACCGGCCCCACCGGCTCTGGCAAGACGACCACGCTCTACTCCATCCTCAACCTTCTGAGGTCCGACGGGGTCAACATTGTCACGATCGAGGACCCCATCGAGTACCGCCTTCCCGGGATCAACCAGATCCAGGTCAACGAAAAGGCGGGGTTGGGCTTCGCGGCCATCCTGCGCTCGGTGCTGCGCCAGGACCCGGACATCATCTTCGTGGGCGAGATCCGAGACCGCGAGACCGCGGACATCGCCTTCCAGGCGGCCTTGACCGGCCACATGGTCTTCTCCACCCTCCACACCAACGACGCCGTCTCCACCATCGACCGCCTCGTCGACATGGGCGTGGAGCGCTTCAAGCTGGGGCCTGCCCTGGTCGGCGTCGTGTCGCAGAGGCTGGTCCGCCGCCTCTGCCCGGAGTGCAAAGGCCGCGGCTGCGGCGCCTGCAACGGCGCCGGGGTGCGCGGCCGCCTCGCCTTGGCCGAGGTGCTCGACCTGCGCCAGCCCGAAGCCCGCCGGCTCCTGGCCGCGCCGGACATCTCGGGGTTCAAAGCCTCGGCTATCGGACATGGCTGGCTTCGCACCATCGGCGAGGACGCCCGGTGGCACCTGGCCGCGGGCAGGAGCACGGCCGAAGAGCTCGCTCCCTACATCGGCGACGCGCCGGGCGCGGAGGGCCTCCTGGCAGGCGGGGGGCCCGCGAGGGCCGCGCCCGACCCGGCCCGCCATGGGACGCGCCGGGTGCTGGTCGTGGACGACAACGCGGACAACCGCGACCTCGCGGCCGCCACCCTCCGGGCGGACGGCTACGAGATCGACCAGGCCGGCGACGGGGATCACGCCCTGGAGCGCCTGCGCGAGCGCCGGCCGGACCTCATCCTGCTCGACCTGATGATGCCCGGCATGGACGGCTTCGCCGCGCTCAAGCGCCTGCGCGGCCAGGCCGAGACGGCGACCCTGCCCGTCATCGTCCTGACCGCCATGAACGAGGCCGAGTCCCAGGCCCTTTCCCTGGAGCTCGGCGCCGACGACTACATCTCGAAACCCTTCCAGCCGCGCATCCTGCGGGCCCGCGTCCAAGCGCTTTTCCGCAGGCTCGAATACTAAGAGCCCTTCCCAGCTTGGGCAAGGCGTCGTCCGAATCTCCATGCAACTATGATTCGACATGTCGAATCATAGTTGCATGGACACAAGGAGGGCCCACCCACCCGCTTGGAGCTCCGCGCCGCGGGGGTTTGGGGACAGGCTCCAAGCGTGCCACACGGCGTGCCGCTCTTAAGCCCGACTTAAGGCCTTCCTCAGCCTCCTGACAGCGCAGCGGGCTATCCTTATGGTGACGGCAAGCCGCGAGGAGAGCGCCATGAAGATGAAGATCCTGATCGCCGACGACGAGCCATCGGTCCAGCGCGTGCTGGCGCGCATCGCCCAGGCCCTGGGATGCGAGACGGTGCTGGCCTCCGACGGAGACGAGGCCGTGGCCCTCATCGAGAAGGAGAGGCCGGACATCGTCATCATGGACCTCCACATGCCCAACCTCGACGGGCTCGAGGCCCTGCGCATGATCCACGACACCCGGCCGGCGATGCGGGTCATCGTGATGACCGGCGACGGCGCCGATGTCAGGGCCCGGGCCGCCTTCGAGAGCGGCGCCGCCGGGTTCGTCACGAAGCCTTTCAACTTCGCCGCCCTGCGCCAGACCGTGTCCGACAACCTCGCGCTGGCGGAGACGCGGGCATGAAGACCCCCTGCTGGCCCGCCGTCCTTGCGGCCGGAGCCCTGCTGTGGGGGCTGGCGGCCGCGCGGCCGGGCCTTCAGGCCGAGGCGGCGAGGCGTTCGCGCGTCGTGGTCCTCCCCTTCGCGCCCGAGCCCGGCTCGGACCCCCGCGAAGGCATGGGCCTGGCGGTCGGCCTCTTCCCTCGTCTTGGGCCGGAGTGGGAGGTCGTGAGCCTGGAGTGGGCCGAGCTCGCGGCCTTGATGGACAAGGAAGGGCTCGACAAGAAGGCGTTTCATAGGCCGGAAGTCCTTCAACGCATCGGCCGGGCCCTGGGAGCCGACGCCGTCTTCTCCGGGAGTTTCCGGGCATCCGCGATGCACTACGCGGCGAGGCCCGTGCTCGTCGACGTCAGGACCGGCCGGCTCCGGCGGGGAGCCGAGCGCCTCGAGCAGCGCCACATCATGATGTCGGCCCCCGAACCCAGGATGGACCTGGCGGGCCTCGACGCGATCGAGCCCCTGGTCCCGGACAAGGAAGACCGCCTGTCCCTGCGCGACGCGCTCGCCAGCCCCGAGACCTGCGAGGGGGCGGCCGAGCGGGTGGACGCCATCGAGGCCGGCATCCTGGAGCTCAAAGCGCGCTACTGGGCGCTCCAGCTTTCTCGGAAGGTATCGTACGGCACGCTGAAGTTCAACCCCGGCTCCACCATCACGGACCCGGAGCTGAAAAGGCGATTCTACGGCCGCATGGGGGAGTGGACCCGCCAGCGCGTCATCCCGGAGCTCTCCCCCCACGAGGCTCAACAGTTCGCGGAGGAAGACGCCAAGGCGATCAAGATCGCGCGCAAGTGCGGCATCCTCTGAGGCGGGCGGCACCTCTCAGGTCTTGGTGGAGACGCTGACGCCGTCGCACAGGACCGGCGGGAAGAGGCCCCCGAACGCGGGGTCGAGCCGGCCGCCGACCGCGACGACCTCCTTGAGGGTCTCGTAGGCGTTGCCGGCCACCATCGCCTCCTTCACGCGGCCGACGATCTCGCCGCGCTCGACGTAGAGCCCGGGCGCGGCGCCCACCGAGTAGTCGCCGTTGGGGATGTTGCCGCTGTGCGGCCCGAGGGCCTCGCAGAGGATGATGCCGCGGTCCATCATGCCGATGAGCTCCCGCAAGCCAGCCGAGCCCGGCTCGACGCGCAGGTGCGACAGCGTCGGGGCGGGCTTGAGCTCGAGCGGGTCGCCGCCCCACAGGGCCGCGCGGTAGCCGCGGCCGTTGGGAGGCGTGCCGAGCTTGCGGGCGTAGTGGAGGTCGTTGTAGAAGCCCCGCAGGACGCCCTTCTCCACGACCGCGAGCCTCGCCGGCGCGACGCCCTCGTCGTCGAAAGGGCGCGCCAGCGGCCGGGCGTCGTCGAGGGGGTCGTCGACCAGGGAGATCTTGTCGCTCAGGATGCGCTCCCCGACCTTGGACGCCACGGGCGAGACTTTCTCGTAGACGCTGCGGGCGCTGGCCCCGTGCCAGAGGCGCCAGGCCAGGGTGATCATCGACTCCGGCATGAAGAGGACCTTCATCCTGCCGCCCGCCGGCTCGACGACCCTGGCCGAGGCCTTGAAAAGCTCGACGATCTCGTCGAGGAGCGCCTGGGGCATGGGGACGGCGGTCTTGGCGCTCAGGGACCGGAAGATCCCGCTCCCCGACCCCGGGAAGATGGCCCCGCCGCCGAGCTCGAAGGCCGAGCTCCGGACGGCCACGTCGAGGCCGCGGGAGTTGGCCAGGCGCACGGTGGTGTCGCTGACCCTGCCTCCCGCCACGATCTCGCCGCCCGTGCGGCTGCGGAGCTCGTCGGCGACCCGGGCGCCCTCCTCGACGAGGCGCCCGCTCGTGACGGCCGCGACGCCGGCGTCGAAGGTGTCGAGCCGCGCGCGGTCCCCGGCGGCCGGGAAGTCGTAGCGCGCCTCCACGCCCCCCTTGAGGGAATCGAGCGCGTTGCGCACCAGCCCCGAACGGCTCAGCATGTTCCGGCTGTAGGCGAACCCGAGCCGGCCGTCCTTGATGACGCGCAGGGCGAAGCCGCTGGCCAGTTCCCCCTTGATGTCGTGGAGCTCGGCGTTCTCGAACTGCACGCTGTCGGACGACCTCTCCAGGGCGTAGACTTCCGCCTGGTCGGCGGCGCGGGCGGCCATGTCCAGGAGCTCTTTCATCGCGCGCCTCCCACCACGAGGTTCTTGATCAGGACGTGGGGCGCGCCGTGGCAGGAGCGGATGTTGGTCTGCCCCTTGCCGCACCCGCCCGACTTGGCGAAGCCCACGTCCTTGCCCACCGCGGCGATGTCCGTCATCGTGCGGTAGAGGTCGCCGGAGATGTTGATGTCCCGGAGCATGCGCCCTTGCTTTCCGCCCTTGACCTCGTAGGCGTACTGGGCGCCGAACGAGAAGTTCTCCCCCGCGGTCTGGCCGCCCTTGGCGTCGCAGATGTAGAGGCCTTCGCCCAGGCGCTCCAGGAGGTCCGAAACGCTGTGCTCGCCCGGCTCGATGAAGATGGTCCCCATCCTGACGATGGGCGCGAAGCGGTAGTCCTCCGCGATCATGTGGCCCGAGAGGGGCTCGCCGAACTCGGCCGCGGTGCGCCGGGAATGGAGCCGGCCCACCAGCACGCCGCGGTCCAGGAGCTTCGTCTTCCTGACCCGGACGCCCTCGTCGTCGTACCTGTAGAAACCGAGCAGGTCGGGGCGCGTCGCGTCGTCCGTGATGCTCAGGGACTCGCTGCCGAGCCTCGCGCCCAGGCGCATCTTCTCGCGCATCGCCGGCAGCGTCTCGACGATGTCCGCCTCCGAGAAGTGCCCGAAGGCCTCGTGGGCGAACACGCCGGCCAGGTTGCAGTTGAGCACGCAGTCGTGCGAGCCCCCCTGGACGGGCCGCGCCTTGAGGAGGTCGAGCGCGATCCGGGTGCGCTCCTCGATGAGGGCCTCCTGGCCCCGGACGTGCTGGAAGCCCTGGCTCCCCCCGCAGGCGACCCGGACGTTCTGGGTGAGGCCGCCGTCCTTGGCGATGATCTCGCCGAGCACGCGGGTGGTCACGAGCTCCTCCCGGATTTCGCCGCCCTCCGTGCTGACGAACCACTTCTCGCGCACCGTCTCGCCGTAGCCGAGCGCCGTCGTGGCGACGCCCTCGTGGGCCAGGGGGATGTCGTTGTAGCGGCGCAGGAGGTCGAGCTTCTCCTCGATGGAGACGGCCCGGGGGTCCTCCTTCAGCGCCGGCTTGAAGGAGTCCTTGACGGCCTCGGCGGGCGCCAGGGCGACGGGCTTCTTGACCGCGCGGCCGATGAGCCTGGCGTTGGCCAGCGCCGTGGCCGCCGCCTTGCGGCCGTCGGCCTCCTTGGTGAACACCACGGAAGCCATGCCCCCGCCCGCCAGCACGCGGACGACGAACCCGTCCGTGGCGTTGGAGCCGACGGTGGTCAGCTCCCTGCCGGCGAAGGCCAGCGAGGTCGCCGTCTTGACCTCGTAGCGCGCGTCGGCGTAGTCGGCGTCCAAGCCGGCCAGCAAGCCCTTCAGCTTGTCGAACATGGTCCCCTCCAGGGCGGCTGCCGCCATGATACAAAGTACGGGCTCCATTTGTGATAGACTCTCAAGGCGGGATCCTATCCAGGAGGCGCTGACATGGCCAAGAAGACGCTGAAGGCGGACATCAAGGTGAAGGGCGTGGACCTTCTCAGGAAGGTCAAAGAGCTCATCCATGAGGGCAACGTCAGGAAGATCATCATCAAGGACGGCGACGGCAAGGTCTTCGTGGAGATCCCCCTCAACGTGGGCGTGGTGGGCGCGTTCCTGCTGCCCGTCTGGGCCGCCGTGGGCGCGCTGGCGGCGATGGCCTCGGATTTCTCCATCCAGGTCATCCGCAAGGACGACTAACCCTCGGTCCTCGCCGGTCCAGCCTTCGCACGGAGCGACCATGAAGCGACCGCGTCCGTTCGCCGTCCTCGCCGCCGTCCTCCTCGCCGGCCCCCTGCCGCTGGCCGCCCTGCCGCTGGGGGTCAGCCTGCCGATGAGCCGCGACCCGTCCGAGCCCCTGGAGCGGCGCCTCGACGAGCTCAAGGCCCTGGGGTTCGCCTCCGTGACCTTCATCCCGAACTTCGCCTACCCGGGCCTCGACAAGGTGGACGCCGCGGAGGCCCCGGACTGGGACGAGGTCGGCCGGGCCCTCGCCTACGCCCTGAGGATCGGCCTGCAGGCCGTGGTCAAGCCCCATCTCGAGCCCCCCATGTACACCGCGGGGTTCGACTCCTTCAGGTCCGAGAGCCACTCCTGGCGGACGCGCTGCCCGTGGCGGGGGTACTTCGACGTGGACCCCATGTCCAAGGACTACCGGCGCAAGGTGGTCCTCCCCGGCCTGGCCGCCCTGGCCGACGCGCTCGCCGGGGTCCCGGCGGGCCACGGCCCGGTCCGCTTCGAGCTGGGGACCGAGCTCATGAACTCCACCGTCTACCACCCGCAGCGCTGGGTCGAGCTCCTGGCCGTGGCCCGGCTGGAGGTCGCGGGCCTCGGCCTCAAGGGCCGCGTCGTCCTCTCCCACGACTTCAGCCACCACATCGAGATCGCCGAGGACTTCGTCCTGCGCATGGACCCCGCCGGCCGCCGCGCCCTGGCCCGGTATATCAAGGGGCTCGACGCCGTCGCCCTCTCCCAGTACATGGACCTGACCGCGGCCGTCCCCGCCTCGCAGCGTGACAAGCGGCTGCCGACGCCCGCCGAGATCGCCCGCGCCCTGGTCATCCACGAGGCCGACTTCCGCCAGGACATCCTCGTCGGCCTGCTGGGGCTCAAGCCCTCCGAGATCCCGGAGCTGCACATCGGGGAGTTCGGCGTGGGCCGGGGCGGCCTGCGCCACCCCAACCTCTGGGAAGGCCCCGCGACCCCGGACGAGGACAGGGCCCTGCGTCACGAGATCGCCCTGGGGCACCGGGGCCTCATCGAGTACCTGAGGCTCAAGGAGGGCCGGACGGCCCGGAGCGCGACGCTCTGGGTCACGGGGAGGTATTTCGACGTGTTCGGCTGGATGGAGCCGGGCTTCGCCGTGCCCGAGGCCGCCGACGCCATCAAGGAGGGGCTCCGGTAAATGGACCTCGACCGCCCGATCCCGCTGGCCTCCCGCCTGGTCAGGAAAGCCTGGGGCAGCGAGGCCTGGCTCAACGCCGCCCACCCCGGGGGGATGGCCGCCATCAGGGGCGGGCCCGGCGAGGCCGGAGGACCGGCGACTCTCGCGGAGTTGGTGCGGCGCCACCCGCAGGTGCTGGGGCCGTGGTCCCGCGCGCTGTTCGGCGACAGGGCGCCGGTCTTCGCCAAGCTCATCACGACCGACTTCCCTCCCCTGGCCCACATCGGCTTCCGCCGGCGAGTCGCCCCCGGGGCCTTCCTGCGGCGGCTCTTCATGGAGCACGCCTTGATGCGCAGCCTGTTCGGGATGCTGGCCGTGAGGGACGCCGCCCGGTTCGCCGGCTTCCAGCGCGCCTACCACGACTGGGCCGCGCTCCAATCCATCGGCGGCTGGCGGCAGGACATCACCGAAGACCTCGAGCGCGCCCTGCGCCGGTTCCTGAAGCCGGGGCAGGAGGCGTCGCTCGCCTCCCTGCTCAGGTCCGTCCGGCAGAACAGGGCGCTCATCGCGGCGGACCTCAACGAGGTCGACCTGCGCGAGCAGGCCGGCCGCCTCATCCTCCTCAGGGGCGGCGTCATCCACTCCCTGTTCGGGCTCTCGCACCAGGTCCACCCGAGGGACCACGCCCAAGCCGCGCTCCAGGAGTTGATCACCGAGATCCGGGCCCGGGCGTCCCGCGGGGCCCCCGGCGCGCTGCTGGAGAGCGCGGCCCGCCGGGCGCACCGGTGGAGGCCCGAGGACCCCGCCCCCAAGAGCGAGGCGTGGCTGCCCCTCGACGAGCGCGGCGGCCTGACCCTGGCGGAGGTCCAACAGGCGGCCGACACGACCCACAGCCTCTGCGACTTCTTCACCCCCTTCGTCTGGAAGGGCCGGCTGGCCTTCCGGAAGGGCGACCCAACAACGGGCCTGAACAACGACGACCTCTCGTCCTTCGCGGCCGGAGTCGAGTTCTCCCCGCACCGGCCCGCCGACTACCTTTGCCAGCCGGCGACGCAGCGATGCCGGGGAGGCCGGCTGACGCGGCTGCTCGACGCTCCCGGGAAGTGGCCGTTCTTCAGCATCTACCGCCTGGACCTCGATGGGACGAGCCGGGCGGAGGCGGTCTGGCGGGCGGACAGGCCGAAGGCGGCCTTCCGGCACATCGTGGCCCTCGGAGGCTCCGTCGCCGTGCGGACGCCAGGCCGCCGGGCCGTGGCCCGGCCGCTCGAGCCCGTCTTCGTCCCGGCGACCCTGTCCACGGGCTACGAGCTGGCCTCGCGGGGCGAAGCGAGCGTCCTCATCATCGCCGTCCCGGGCCCGCGGCCCGGCCCTTGAACCGTCTCAAGGTCGGCGTCGACCTGGGCGGCAGCTCGGTCCGGGTCGGCTTCGTCCGCGCCCCCCTCCCGGCCGGCCGCGTCGCCCTGGCCTGCGTTGAGTTCCACCGCATGAGCGTCGGCCGGGGGTCCGACTGCGGCGTCGTCGTCCGGCGAGCGGCGCGCCGCATCCTGGAGAGGACGGCGGCGCTCGAGGCGAGAGGCTGGCGCGTGGACAGGCGGCCGGGCATCGGGGCGCCGGGAGCCTACCGCCAAGACGGCAGCGTCCACCCCGGCACGGTCCCGAACCTGCCGGGGCTCGAGCGCGGGAAGCTCCACAGGCTCTTCCAACGGCATCTGGGCCCTGCGTGGCGCGTCCCCCCGCGCAGCGTGAACAACGACGGCGTGGTCCAAGGCCTGCTCATGGCCGACCGATACGCGGCGGGCTCGGGCCTGCGCCGGGGCACGGTCGTCGCGATCATCCCCGGGACGGGCCTCGGCGCCGGCGTCTACCGGATCCTGGACGGCAAGGCCAGCGCCGTGCCGGGCCCCCAGCAGCTCTTCGACGTGGTCGTGCGGCCCGCGGAGCCGGGCGAGTGCGCCGTCCTGGCCGGGAGCGCCGGGCCGGTCGGGGCCAAGGCGCGGGGCGGCGAGCCCCTCATCGCCGAAGGCCTCCTCACGGGGATGTCGCTGCGCCTGCGCGCCAGCCGCCTCCTCGGGCGACCCGTGAGGGGAGAGACCCTCTCCCGCCTGGCGCTGGCCGGCCGCGCCGGGGGACCCCATACGGCCTTCGGCCCCCACCCCCGGCACGGCCGGAATCGGAACCCCGCCGGCCGCGCCGGGGGACCCCATACGGCCTTCGGCCCCCACCCCCGGCACGGCCGGAATCGGAACCCCGCCGGTCGCGGCCCGGGAGCCGCGGCGGCGGCGCGGCTCTTCGAGCAGGTCGGGCGCGACCTCGGGCGCTTCATCGCGCTCGTCCACCGAGGCCGCCTGGAAAAGCGGGCCGTACCGTTCGCGCCGGCGACGAAGGGCGCCGCGGTCTTCCTCCTCGGCGGGCGCTGGATGCTCGAGGGCGCGGGGCTGGCCATCTCCCTGCCGGCGGCGCGCCGCGAGCTGCGCTCCCAAGGCCTGGCCGCCATCCGGCTGGTCACCCTGGCCGAGATCCCGGGCTTGGCCGGGGCCTCCGAGGTCATGGGCGTCCTCGGGGCATCCCTCCTATAGGCCCAAGGGCCCTGGCGGCCCCCGCCAAGACTGATATAATGACGGCGATGATTGCCGCCTCGATGGCGCGCCGCGCCCTGCTGGCCGCGAGCCTGGCCGGTCTTTCCCTCACGGCCCGGGCGTTCGACGACGGCCTCGGCATCCCCCTGCCGGACAAGCCCCGCCTGACCGCCCCCTCGGCGCCGATGCCTTCCGCGCCGTTCGTCGCCGGCGTGAACTACCCCTGGCTCAACTACGGCTGGGACTTCGGCCGCAACGCCTGGGGGCACCGCGGGATGTCCGCGCCCGAGAGCCGCGCCAAGGTCTCGGCGGATTTCGCCTTCCTCAAGAGCAAGGGCGTCAAGGTGGTCAGGGTGTTCCTCCTCTGCGACGGCAGGGCTTCGCCCGAGTTCGACGAGCGCGGCCGCGTCACCGGGTTCGACGACATGTTCTACCCCGACGTCGACGCGCTGCTGGCCGTCGCCCGGGAGAACGACCTCCGCCTCGTCCTGGTCATCCTCAACTTCGAGCTGCTCAACAAGGCGGCCTGGAGCGGCGGCGTGCAGTTGGGCGGCCGCGCGGCCGTCGTGGCGGACCCCGCGGTGGCCGAGTCGTTCTTCCAGAACGCCCTCGGGCCGCTCCTCGACAGGTACGGCGGCGACCCCGCCATCCTGGCCTGGGAGGTCATGAACGAGCCCGAGATGCGCACCGGCAGGCAGGGGATCGTGATCAGGTCCTACAAGGCGGTCGAGCCCGCCTCCATGCAGGCGTTCGCCGGGCGGGTGGCGGCCGAGGTCCACGCGAGGACCGGCCACCTCGTGACCCTCGGCAGCCTAGGCCGCTCGAACGTCAGGACGTGGAAGGACGTCGGCCTCGATTTCTACCAGTACCACTACTACGACTACCAGGAGCCGAGCCAGCCGCTCGACGTGCGCTACCGCGACCTGGGCCTGGACAAGCCCTGCGTCCTGGGGGAGTTCCCGACCAAGAGGTCCCTGCGCGGCATCGAGACCTACCTGGACACGATGCGCGACAACGGCTTCTCCGGCGCGTGGGCCTGGAGCTTGCGGGCCTCGGACGCGTACTCCGGTTTCGAAGGGGTCGCGGACCGCTTCCACGGCTGGGTCAAGTCGCACTGAGTGAGATTCTATTACTTCGACGGCCAGACGATCCGGGACCCGCTGGAGGTCTCGGAGCTCGTCCAACAGGCCGGCTTCGGCCCGGAGAGCCTCGTCTGCCCCGTCGGCTCGCAGAACACCGGCGACTGGAAAGCCGCGGTCAACTACGAGGCCCTCAGGCGCGCCCTCCTCGACGCCCCGCCCAAGGCGTCCGGCCCGGAAGCCCGCTGCCCCCTCTGCGGCCACGACAACCCCGGGGACGCCGTCTTCTGCAATCACTGCGGAGCGAGGTTGCAGGGCGGCCCGGACATCCCCCTGACAGAGCCCTGGATGCCGCCTCCGCCCGAGGCTCCTCCCGCGGCCCGCCCCGAAGGCCGCGGCCACGGCGGCGGCATGGGCCGCATCGGCGACGCCATGCCCGACCTCCCCGCTCCCGCGGCTGCCGGCGCCCTACCCGCGAGCGCCGCGGACGCTCGGCCGGACCAAGCCGACCTCGCCCGATCCAAGAAGCGCCGCGTGTGGCTCTCAGCCCTCGTCGTCGGCTGCCTGGTCCTGGCCGCGCTCGCCGCCGTCCACCTGAAGCGCAAGAAGCCCTCCCGCCGGCCGGCCGCACGGCGCGCCGCGGCGAAAAGCCTCGTGGCTCCCGCGCCGGGGGACCCCCTGCGGCCTTCAGCCGCCGCCCCCGGCACGGCCGGAGTCGGAATCTCGCCGGCCGCGGCGACGGCGGCCGGCCTGCCCGCAAGCCAAGCCGAGCCCGCGACCCGGCCCCTGGGGCTGCCGCCCCAGGCCGCGCCCCTTCCGCCGCCGTCCAGGCGCGCCAAACCCAGGATCAAGCCCAAGCCGGCCGCGACCGACCCCGGCGAAGCCAGCCAGCCTTCCCCGCGCCCCCGGCCCAAGTTCGGCCGGAAGGCCTCGGCCGCGCCCCGGCCCGCCAACACCTTACCTGAGGGCGGCCGGGACGCTCGGCCTCCGGCCTCGGCCGCGCCCCCATCCGAGGATCCGCAGGAACAGAAGGCGTTGGAGCTTCCCGGCATCCCGAAGAAGGTCAAGCGCGCTCCCGCGGCGGAGCCGGGCGCGTCCTCAGTCTCCCCCGACGCCGATCGGATCCTGATGGAGAGCGCCAAAGACCAGTTCACCTACTGCCAGCAGCTCCTCAAGGGCAGGTCCTTCGAGACGGCCTTCAGGAACTGCCTGTGCCCTGCGAGGCGCGACGGCCCCCACTTCAAAGGCAAGCTGAAGAGATTCGTCAAGGAAGCGGAGCGGGGGCCGGAGGTCGGGAGCGCTTTCCAGGTCCTGTCCACCCAGGTCCAGGAGCAGTCCGTCATCATCACGGCGCGATGGTCCCCGACCGCCAAGGAGCCCGTCGAACGCGCGGAGAAATGGTCTTTCGAGGAGGGCCGCTGGTGCCAGGCGGGGCAGTTCTTCTTCGCGCCGGTCGACGAGCCCGGCTCGTGACCCGGCGAAGAGGCTTGCGCCCGGGCCGGACGGCGAGCTAAACTAATCCCTATGGAAGACGCCGGCGCAACAGGCCCGGACTGGCGCGCGCTGGACCGGATCGCGGATTACTTCGCCACCTCCCAGTACGACCTGGCCGACATCTACAACCACATCCTCTTCGAGAGCGGGGGCTCCCTCTGGACCGCCGAGCAGGTGCGCTCGGAGTGGGCGGCCGCGGCGGAGGGCGAAGGGACCCCGCCCAACGTCAACCTCTACCCCTACATCCCCTTCTGCCGCCGGCGCTGCGGCTTCTGCGGGGACCCGATCGTGATCGTCCGCGACGGCGCCGAACTCGAGGCCTACCTGGCCAGGCTCATCGCTGAGCTGGAGTTCATGTCCCCCGCGTTCCAGCGGCTGCCCGTGACAGCCGCCTGGCTCGGCGGCGGCACCCCCACCCTGCTGGACGCCGCCCAGCTCGAGCGCCTGCTCTCCACGGTGCGCTCCCGGTTCCTCTTCCCCGAAGGCGCCGAGATGACCCTCGAGTGCCACCCCGCGAGCCTCGCCGAGGACAAGCTCAAGACGGCCAGGCTGCACGGCGTCAGCCGCATCAGCCTGGGGGTCCAGACCCTGGACCCGGCGACCCTGCGCTCCATCAACCGGGCCGACCAGTCCGAGGCGGAGGTCCTGCGCCACATCCGGCAAGCGCGCGCCCTGGGCTTCCCGCACGGGATCAACGTCGACATGATCATGGGCCTGCCTGGCGAGAGCCCGGAGGCGTGCCTGCGCACGCTGCGGGTCCTCGCCGCCGAAGGCCCCGACGAGATCTCCGTCTTCACCATCACGCCCAGCGGCGCGAACTACGTGGGCAAGTTCTACGAAGGAGACGGCGCGGGCTTCGAGCGCCACGGCGCCCTGTACGCCGGCCTCAAGGAGCGGCTCTGCCAGGAGGCCGAAACGGCCGGCTACGCGCTGATGACCTCGGTGCCGGGCCGCGAATGGCACTTCATGCGCCGGGGCGGCGCCGCCGCGCGGCGCCATCCCGAGGCCGACGTCTTCGACTCCAACCTGTGCAACCGCCGCATCTTCCTGTTCGGGGTCGGGTCCCGGATGACCTCCATGGTGGGCGACCGGTTCGCCTACGGGGACATCACGTTCCCCGGGGACCCCTTCGACCCGTCGGCGCCCATGCACAAGGGCACCCGCCTGACGCCGCGGCTGAGGATGCTCCAGTTCCTCTTCCACCGCCTCCGGACGGACGGCGCCGTCGACGGCGCCGAGTTCCGCGCGCAGTTCCAAGAGGGCCTCCTGGACGCCTTCCCGGAGGTCGTGCAAGCCCTGGCGGACCGCGGCCGGGCGAGCCTCGAGGGCGACAGGCTCGCGCTCTCCCGGCGGGACGCGCGCGAGACTTTCCTGTCCGGCATCGCCTTCCTGGACCAGGCGACGGTCTCGGACGTGCTCCGCTCGAAGAGCATCGCCATCCCTTCCCTGGCGTCCGCCCGCCCTCGGCCGATCGACAAGCCCCTGCCCTCCCCGGGACCCGAGCCGGAGGAACCCTCCGTGCCGGTGGGCCTGACCGCCGACGGCGTCCTGCTGCCGGGGGCCAACGGCTTCGAGCGGGTCTCCGACGAGGCGGCGCTCGAGCGCCTCGCCGGGGCCGGCCAGCCCTCCCGGCCGGGCGTGCTCTTCTGCCTCGAGACCCTCCCGGCGGCGCGGTTCCTGGAGTGGGGCCGGCGCCTGCGCGCGGCCGGCGCGTCGGGCTGGGCGGCGCACCTGGACGGCGTCCTCGACGACGGCGAGGAGGCCGCCGAGGTCTTCGACGAGCTGCGCCTCACGGTGCTCTCGCTGGACCCGGACCGGCAGGACGCCCTCGACAGGCAGCCGCAGAGCTTCCGCAGGAAGCTCCGGCTGCTCGGGCGCCTGCAGTCGCTGAAGGTCGAGGCGCCCTCCTTCCGGCTGGCCGTGGACGTCCCCCTCCTGCGGGCCAACTACCGCGACATGCTCGCCATGGCCGTCTCCCTCAAAGGCCTCGGGGCCGACGAGGTCGCCATCCATTGCCCGGACTTCCGCCTCGGCCAGGCCGCCGGGGAGCCGGACGCCGCGCCCACCTTCAGGGAAGCGATGCCCTTCCTCCTGAGGCTGCTCCTCAAGAACGCCGCCGGCCCGAAGACGACCCTGCGGCTGTGCGGCTTCGCCCCCTGCTGCTTCCGGCTCCTGCGCAACTCGGTCTCGGACAAGCTCATCGAGCATCTCGCCGGCAAGCACCTCTGCGCCTCGGCCGCGAGCCTGCCGGCCCGCCTCGCCCTCAAGAGCTCGGCCTTCGACGGGGCGCCCTGGCCCCCGGGCCGCATGAAGATCCCGGCGTGCTCGCCCTGCCGCTACGCGTCGACCTGCCAGGGCTTGTGGCGCAACTACGCGCTCCTGCACGGCACGCAGGAGATGTGCGCCATCACCGCCTGACCGGCATGAAGAGCCCCTGGTCGCAGTACCTCTTCATCAAGGCCTGCCGGTTCGCCGCCTGCAAGGCGTTCACTTGACGTCGCGGACCGGACGCAGCCCGAGGTAGCGGATGTGCTCGGCGAGGCCGCTGCCCGCCCGGAACATGACGTCGAGCTCCACGGCGCGGCTCTCCGCGGCGCCGCCCCGGATGACCCGCACGGTCCCGGGAGGGTCCTCCCAGGCGCGGCTGTCCGCCGGGGCGCCCCTGTACGAGTCGTGGTACCAATCCTGGACCCATTCCCAGGCGTTGCCCGCCATGTCGCAGAGCCCCTGCTCCGTGTGGCCCTTGGGCTTCGAGCACACGGGCATGGTGGCCCCCGTCCCGCAGCCGTCGCCGGCCTGGCCGGCGTCGTCCTCCTCGCCGCCGCCCTCCTCGCCGGGGCCGTCGCCGTGGCGCATCACCGCGTAGGCGCACGTCGGCGCGGCGTTCCCCCACGGGAACCGGCGCTCCGCCCCGCCGCCGCGCGCCGCGTACTCCCACTCCGTCTCGCTGGGCAGCCTGCCGCCGGCCCAGGCCGCGAACGCGCGCGCCTGGTCCCAGGTCAGGCAGACCGCCGGGTGGCTGTCGTCCTCCTCGGCGGACCATTGGCAGAACGCGGCCGAGCAGACGCCGGCGTCCATGCAGGCGCCGTATTGGGCCCTCGTGACCTCGTGCTTGGCGATCTCGAACGTCTTGACCTGGGCGAAATGGTGGGCTCCCATCCTGAAGGAACCGCCGGGGATGGCCACCCAGGTGATTTTCGTCGGCGACTTCCTCTCCTTCTTGGCCGCCGGCGCGGCCTGGGTCTTGGGCCCCGGCGCGGGGGCGGGCATGAGGGTCACCCCCGCCGCGAGCCGCGGTTGTTGCCGGGCGGGCTGGGGCGCGGCCTGGCTCTTCGGCGCGGGGACCGGAGGCCGGGCGTCATGCGCGGCGGACGGGGGCGCGGCCTGGACCTTGGGCGAGGCCCCGCGCTCCTCCGGGAGGGCCCGGGCAGCCGGGAAGAGGGGCACGGGAGCGGCCGCCCTCCGGCCCGGCGGCAAGGACAGGACCGGCGCGTCCGAGCCCGCCGCCAGGTTGGTCCCGATGGCCCGGTGCCGGGTCCGGAGGCGCAGCGCCAGGGAGATCACGCCGGCCAAGACGCACAGGAGCGCGAGGCCGGCGATGACGATGAGGAGCTGGCGCGTCACCCGCTCGGACGCGATCGCGGCGAAGGAGACGCGGGGGAAGGCCGGGGCCGAGTCCTCCACGGGCTCCGGGGCGACGAGCCTCATCGCGCACACGCCGCAGAGCCTGGCGGCGGCGCGGTTGACGTAGCCGCAGACGGGGCAGCCCGCGGGCGGCGGCGGGCGCTTGGGGACGCTCGCGGTGGCGCTCACAGGGAGCCGAGCCTCTGCAGGAACTCCGCCGGAGAGCGGAACCTGTACTTGTGGTTCGGCTCGAGCGCCGTCGCGATCATGTCGTCGACCGCGGGAGGGAACCCCATGAGCTTGCGGCCGGAAGCGGCGCGCCGGCGCTGCTCCTTCTGAGCCACGAAATCCGGGCCGGGGAACATCATCTCCCCGGTCAGCATCTCGTAGAGGCAGGCCCCCAGCGAGAACACGTCGGAGGCGGGCACGGCCTCGCCGTGGTGCTGCTCGGGCGCCATGTACGCCCACGCCCGCGAGGGC
Source organism: Elusimicrobiota bacterium (assembly GCA_016212795.1). Classification (GTDB taxonomy): domain Bacteria; phylum Elusimicrobiota; class Elusimicrobia; order UBA1565; family UBA9628; genus JACRDT01. Next base: position 144,370 of record JACRDT010000015.1, read on the forward strand.
CCGGCGCCCGTCAGGCGGACGAGCGCGTCCTTGGCGGCCCGCGCCAGGGCGAAATCCGTCACCTTGACGACGCCGTCCGCCCCCACCATCACGTTCGACGGGTTGAGCCCGAGATGGAGCACCTTGCCGCCGTGCGCGAACTCCAGGGCCTCGCACACCGGGGCGAGGAGTCGCTTGCAGTCCGCGAGCGGCAGCCTCCAGCTCTCGGCCAGGACGGCGGCCAGGGGCTTGCCGCCGAAGAACTCGTACACGAGGAAGAGGTCCCCCCCAGCCTCCACGACGTCGCAGAGGCGCACGATGCCAGGGTGCTCCAGCTGGGCGATGGCCCTGGCCGAGGATTGGAAGCGGTCGGACTCCCGAGGCTCGGACCGGATCTCCCGGCGCAGCCTCTTGACCGCGACCTTGCGGTTCGCGTCGCGGTCGAAGCCGTCGATGACCACCCCGATGCTGCCTTCGGCGATGACCCCGCGCAAGTCGTATCGTTTCGCGATGGTCGGCGGCAGGGAGATGGGGGCGGGGGCCGGCGCCGGGGCGGCGTCCGCCGACGGGGAGCCGGGCGCCGGCGCCGAGACCGCCCGGAGCGCGGCCAGCCTCTCGCCGGCGTCCCGGTAGGACACCTTGGCGGCCGCGAACTTCCCGTAGACGCTCTCGGCCGTCGCCAGGTCGCCGGCTTTCTCGCAGGCCGCGGCGAACCGGTAGTGGAGGTCGGGGTCGGTCTTGACCGGCCTCAGGTCGTCGATGCGCCCGTAGAGCGCCTTGGCGCGCTCCATCCGCCCCGCTCCCACGAACAGCTTGAAGACCAGGAGGAGGTCCTCCACCTGGCACTCGGCCGCGGGGATGGCGTCCCAGGCGGCGGTGGCCTCGTCGAGCCGCCCGTCCACGACGAACGCGCGGAACGCCAGCCGGCGGCAGCCCGGGGCCGACGCCTCGCACCGCGCCAGCAGGAGCAGGCACGGCTTCGGCTTGCCCGTGTCCAGCAGCGCGCGCGCCATGGGCAGGAGGAAGTCCGACCCGAGCCTCATCCAGCCGTCCAGGCAGACCTCGAGCTGGCCGACGCTCTGGGCGAACCGGACCACCTCCTCATGGCCGCGCGGCCCCGCGCACAACGAGCGCAGGGGCTCCTCCTCGGTCAGGAACCGGATGGGCTCGCCCATCTGCCCGGCGGCCGCGAAGCACTTGAGGATGCCCAGGACCTGGGCGGGATCGCATTTCCCAGGCCAGGGCAGGAGGGTGTCCTTCTTGCCGGTGCCGGCGTACGCGGCGTGGATCCACTCCGGGGGGATCCGCCGGATGACGTCCGTCGCCATGAGCCGCTCGAAGGCGACCTGGATCCTGTGCAGGTCGACGGCGAATTCCCCGGACCCGCCCCGGCCGGCCTGCCAGTCCAGCGGCCGGCCGCACTGGTCGCAATAGACGAGCCCGGGCACCTGCGCCAAGCACTCGCGGCAGACCATGGCCCCCCAATGATAGCAGGTTTTCGCCGCCCACGGCTCGCGGGGGGGGGGGGGCGGGTCAGGCCGGCAGGGTCCGGCCCTTCATGAAGGACGCCAGCGCGATGGAGAGCATCTTGGTCCTCGGCTCGTCGGCCCTCGACGGCAGGATGACCGGCAGCCTGGCGCCGGCCACGATCGCCGCCGAGGCGAAGCCGTCGGCGAAGAACGAGATGGCCTTGTAGACCGCGTTGGCCGCGTCGAGGTCCGGGAGGACGGCGATGTCCGCGTCTCCGGGAACGAGCCCGCCCTTCACGCCCTTCTCGTCGGCGAGCCTGCGGGAGAAGGCGATGTAGAGGTCGTAGGGCCCCTCGACCACGGCGTTCCCGATGCGGCCGTCCCGGCTCATGGCCGCCAGCGCCGCGGCGTCCTCGGTGCTGGGGATGCCGGGGTTGACCTTCTCGATGGGGCAGATCACCGCGACCTTGGGGGTCGCCACGCCAAGCCTGCGCATCACGCCGACGGCGTTCCTGACGATGAGCCGCTTCTCCTCGAGGCTCGGGGCGATCATGATGGCGGCGTCGCTCAGGGCGAAGAGCTTGTGGTAGCGGGCCGTCTGGAACAGGACGACATGGCTCAGGGCCGCCCCCTCGTCCACCAGCCCGGACTCCCGCCTCATGATCGACTTGAGGAAGGACTTGGTGTCCACCATGCCTTTCACCAGGAAATCCCCCCCGCCGTCCTTGATGAGGCCGGCCGCCAGGTCGCACATCCTGGAGACCTCCGTCTCCTGGAAGAGCTGGAACCGGCCGAGGCCCAGGCCCACCCGGGCGGCCAGCGCCTCGACCTCCTTCTTGTCTCCGACGAGCGCGCCCCCCGACAGCAGGCCGGCCTCGTCGCTCATCTTGAGGGCCTCGAGGACCTCCGCGCTGGCCGCGCCCGGCACCACGACGCGGTTGGGCTTGCCCCTCACCAGCTTCACCAGCTCCGAGAAGTCCTTGAACTCCATCATCCCCCCTCGCCGCGCGTCCGCCCGCGGCTCGTCCTGCGAGGAGACATGCAATGCTCCGGCCAGCGGGGTATGCTACAATGGGCGCTGCCGCCCTCCTTGGCGCGCGGACGGCCGGGCCCATGGCCCTTCAACAGGAGACAGCGATGAAGCAGCACATCCTCCGCAGCATCCAGTCCTATCGAGACTACGCCGTCGAGCTCCAGCGCGGCTTGACCGCCATCCCGGCCATCGCCCCGTCCAGCGGCGGGGAGGGCGAATACGACAAGGCCGTCTGGCTCGAAAAAGAGCTGCGCAAGCTGAAATTCGACAGCGTGACGCGCTACGACGCCCCGGACAAGAAGGCCAAGAAAGGGGTGCGGCCCAACATCGTCGCTCGCTACAAGGGGCAAAGCTCCAGGAAGACGCTCTGGCTCATGTCGCACCTCGACATCGTCCCGCCGGGCGAGCGCAAGCTCTGGAAGACCGACCCCTACGTCATGCACGTCCGGGGCGGCGCGCTCTACGGCAGGGGCGTCGAGGACAACCAGCAGGCCGTCGTGTCGAGCATCCTGGTGGCCCGCGCCTTCATGGACTCGGGCGCCCGGCCCCCCATCGACCTGGCGCTCCTCTTCGTCGCGGACGAGGAGGTGGGCAGCGGCTACGGGGCCGACTTCCTCACGAGCAGGCACAGGAACCTCTTCGGCAAGGACGACATGTTCCTCGTCCCGGACGGCGGCAACAAGCAGGGGACCCTGGTCGAGGTCGCCGAGAAATCGATCTGGTGGCAGAAGGTCACGACCCACGGGGCCCAGTGCCACGCCTCCATGCCGGAGGCCGGCCGCAACGCCTTCCGGGCCTCCTGCGACCTGGTCACGCGGCTGGGCGGGCTCTACAAGAAGTTCGCCCTCAAGGACCCGCTCTACCGGCCCTCCTACTCCACCTTCGAGCCCACCAAGAAGGAGCCCAACGTCCCGAACATCAACACCATCCCCGGGGAGGACGTCTTCTACCTGGACTCCCGCGTCCTGCCCCAGTACAAGCTCGCCGACATCGCCAGGGAGCTGCGCCGGGTCGCCGACGCCGTCGAGCGCGACCACAAGGTGACGATCTCCTTCGAGGACGTCCAGCGCGGCGACGCCGCCCCCCCCACCCGGCCGGACGCCGGGATCGTCCTGGCGCTCATCGACTCCATCAGGGAGGTCCACGGCATCCGGCCCAAGCCCCAGGGCATCGGCGGCGGGACCGTGGCGGCGTTCCTGCGGCGGCTGAACCTGCCGGCCGTGGTCTACTCCAAGATCGACGAGACCGCCCACCAGCCCAACGAGCGCTGCACGCTGGACTTCCTCATCGGCGACGCCAAGGTCTTCGCCCTGACCCTGCTGAACTCCCGGCCTTGACACAGCTCGACGACTGGAGCTCGCCCGGGTTCGTCGCGCGCTACAACGGGCTCTACGGCATGAGCCCGGCAGAGGCCCTCGCCATCCTCGAGCCGCTCTCGCTCGGCCGGGGAGACCGCTTCGCGGACTACGGGTGCGGCAACGGCAGCTTCCTGGCCCTGGCCCGCCCTCTGGTGGCCGGCGCCGTCGGCGTGGATTCATCCCCCGAGCAGATCAAGCTGGCGCGGGAGAACCTCGCCGGGGTCCCCGGCGTCGAGCTCGTCGAGATGGACCTCCTGCGCTTCGCCCGGGACTGGACGGAGGCGGCCGGGTTCACCAAGGCCTTCAGCCGCAAGGCCCTCCACCACCTCGACGACGCGCGGAAGGGAAGCTTCTTCCAGGGCGCCTCCCGACAGCTCGACCGGGGGGCGCTCTTCCTCATCGAGGACGCCGTCTTCGATTTCGACAAGTCCGAGCTCGCCGCCCGGATGCCCCAGGTGGAACGGGAAGCCCAGGCCTTCTTCGGGGACCTGTGGCCGCGCAAGCGCGCCGACGTGCTCCGGACCCTGGCCAACGAGTTCCCCACGGGCTGGCGCCAGTGGGAGGAGGCCCTGCGCCAGGGAGGCTTCGACATCGTGCGCCGCTGGCAGAAGACCTGCTTCTACGGCGCCATCCTGGCGAGGAATCACTCGCCCCCAGTCACTCGCCCCCCCCACGGGGGGGCGAGTAGCGGGGGGGCATATTATGTTTTATAAGAAACTCCCTCAGAAACGGCATTTGCCCCCCACTACTCGCCCCCCGTGGGGGGGCGAGTGATATGACCGTCGAGCTGTTCGCCAAAGGCTGCCTGGACGCGTGCTGGTACGGGGCCTACCATTACGTCGAGCCCTGGGTGGGCTGCGGCCACGGCTGCCACTACTGCTACGCGCGCTTTCGCGGCGCGGTCAGGAATTCGCTCGCCGCCCGGGGCGCGGCCTACGAGCGCCCCGTCCCCCTGCTCGAGCGCAAGGCCCTCCTCGACAGCGTCCGCCGCGGCGTCAAGGAGCACCAGGTCGAGAGCGTGAAGCTCTGCCGCTTCACCGACATCATGAACCCCGCCTTCGTGAAGGACGGGCTCGCCCTCGGGATCCTCGAGGCCCTGCTGGAAGGAGGGGCCCGGCGCATGATCATCACGACCAAGGGCCTGCCCGACGCCAGGATCATGGACCTCATCAGCCGCCACCCGGACCGCTTCTCCTACAACGCGGCCGCCCGTCCCGCGCGGGGCCTGCCCCTGGAGCCCGGCCTCCCGCCGCTGGCCAAACGGCTGGACGCGGCCGCGCGGCTCAAGGCCGCGGGGGTCCTGGTGACCGTGCACCTCGACCCCATGGCCCCCGGGTTCGACGACGACCCCGAGTCCCTGCGGCCCTTCCTGGAGGACCTGCGCGCCCGGGGCCTCCAGCGCGCCATGTTCTCCTACCTCCTGATCAACCCGGCGATCCGCGAGCGCCTCTCGAAGAAGCTCCCCCCCGCCGTCTTCGAGCGCATCCTCGGCAGCTACGACCTCCGCCGGCCCGAACGCATGCTCCCGGGCCAGGAGGAGACGGACTACTTCACCATCAAGCCCGAGATCCGCCGCGCCTCGGTGGAGCGCGTCGTCGCCCTGCTCGACGAGCTGGGGTTCCAATACGTGCTGTGCTCCCTCAAGAGCGTGGCCGGCGACGACCAGGGCAAGCTGGGCAAGGCCAAGCTCTGCGACGGCTCGTTCTATGCCTAAGGTCTGGGTCTTCAACGCCGAGGAGGTGGCCTCCTCGGAGGACCTGCACTACGACAAGGTGCTGGTCCCGAAAATTCAGGACATCCTCATCCGGTTCGTGCTCTGCCTCGGCCGCGACGACCTCCTCATCGCCCCGGGGAGCATCCCGGAGGAGTTCGTCCGCTACACCCGGCGGGTCAAGGGCTTCCCCGAGTCGTTCTCGCCCATCCTGCGACTGCGCCGCAAGTCGAACCCCTGGCACCTGGCGGACAGCGTCTTCGAGGACGGGGAACTCCTCGAGACCCTGCGGGGCCTGGGCCGGCGGGGAGGGTGGGTCATCGAGCCGTACATCGAGTCCCCCCGCGTCGTCAGGCTCTGCCGCGCCGTACGCATGCCGACGGACAAGACCAACGCGGACCTGGCCCTGGCCGGCATCATCATCGAGCTCAACGAGAAGGCCCGCTTCAAGGACTTCGCCGCGAGCCTCGGCATCCCGACGCCGCCCGGGCGGGTGGCGGGCGACCGCGCCGGGATCGTCTCGGCCATGGAGGAGCTCGCCCGGGTGTCGCCCCGGCTCATCCTGCGCAAGTCCCGCTACGGGGGCGGCATGGGCAACCTGGTGGGCACGCCCGACGACATCCTGCGCAAGCTGCCGGACTGGTACAACGAGGGCGAGGTCCTGGTGGAGTGCTTCCTCGAGTTCTCGGCGGTCGCGGGGACGCTGGCCACCATCACGCACGACTCCGTGCGCTACTGGGGGGCCGACCAGCAGGCCTTCGAGCGCTCGGGGTGGGTCGGGTTCAGCTTCCCCTTCTGCGACCGCGCCGCGGCCGCCAGGCTCTGCAGCCAGTCCCTGCGCATCGCCAACGCCGTGCACCGCCGGCGGGCCCGGGGCGAGATGAACCTGGACTGGGGCCTCAGGCCCGACGGCTCGGGCGGGCTCGAGCCGGTGGCCCTGGAGTGCAACCTCCGGCACAACGGCTTCGGCCACATGCTGCGCTTCGCGGAGGGCTACTTCCCGGGGGGCTTGGGCAAGCTGCGCATCCGCTACCTCGAGAACATCCGGTGCGGCGACCGGGATTTCACGGCCCTCGCCGCGGCGCTGCGCGCCGAGACCTTCCACGGCGAGCCCATCCTCATCGAGAGCCCCGGCCGGCGCCGGGGGGTGGTCATCGTGATGCCTCCCCGCGCCGGGAGGTTCGCGGCCGCCTGCTTCGCGGCCGACGCCCCGGGCCTGCGCGCCCTCGAGGAACACCTCGAAGCCGCTCTAGCGTGATGGATCGGGTCCGGGTGGCGCTCTCCTTCGCCCTGATCTTCTGCCTCGCCTCCATCGACAGCTCCATCGCGCCCATGGTCAGGGAGCTGAGCGCCCACTTCGGCGCCCCCATGGACCAGACCCTCTGGCTCATCTCGGCGTGCACGGCGGGCATCGTAGCCGGCGTGCTGCTGGGCCCCGCGCTCATCTCGAGCTTCCCGGCCCCGCGGCTCCTGGCCGCCTCGGTGGCCGCGCTGGCCGCCAGCCACCTGCTGTTCCTGCTGGCTCCGGGCTTCGGCGCCGCCCTGCTGTGGCGAGCTGTCTTCGGCCTGGCCTGCGGCATGACCGCCTCGCTCCTTTGGTGGCTGACCTTTGAAGGCGTGTCCCAGGCCTACTACCAGGCCATGGTGGTCGTCATGATGTCGGCCCGGCCCCTGGCCACCGCCGTCGGCGTGCCCGCGGCGGGGCTCCTGGCGTCCAGCGCGGGCTGGCGGCCGCCCTTCTGGGCCCTCGGCGGGCTCATGGCCGCCGCCGGGGCCGCGCTCTGCATGGCGATGCCGGCCGACACGGCGCCGAAGCGCTCCTTCGCCCCGGCCGGCGTGTTCTCCGAATACGCCGAGGCGCTCAGGCTCCCCCGCGCCGCGGCCTTCTACGCCGGCATGACCGTCAACCGGATGTGCTATTTCGGCTTCTACGCCCTGACCGGCATCTGGTTCCTGCGCCACTACGGGCTGGGGCTGGCCCGGATCAGCTTCGCCCTGCTCGTCATCGGGCTGGCCGAGGGCCTGGTGAACTTCGCGGCGCCGGCGCTGCAGCGCCGGTGGGGCCTGGCCGCGACCTTCACCTGGGGCCTGGCGGGCTCGGCGGTCCTGCTCCCCATGTTCCTGTTCGGCTGGCTTCCGCTGGCGGCCGCCGTGGGGCTGGTCGCCGCCTTCATGCTCCTCGACCGGGTCTACGTCATGGCCGCGGTCGTCAGCATCAGGGAGCTGTTCGCGGACTCGGGCAGCAAGACCGCCTTCGGCAGCCTCAACACCCTGACGGCCTGGCTGGGCTTGACCTTCATCTCCTGGCTCGAGGGGCGCTTCACCGACGCCTGGGGCCTGGCCGCCATGGAGTGCGTGCTCCTGGCGTGCTTCGCGGCCGGCTCGCTGCTGCTCTACAGGGCGCTCAGCCTCGCCGCCCCGCGCGGGGCGCGGCCCCCTCCCGCCGGAGGAAGCGGAAACCCGCTCTCGATTTTTATATGATAGGCAGCCCGACGGACATCGGAATCGCTTCCGGTCGAAACCCTCGACACCTCATCATGAACGGCCATTGGCACGCCCGCGTCCTAGCCACGATCGTCATCTTCCTGACGGTTTTCAGCCTCGTCATGGTGGGGCTCACCCGCAGGCAGGACGCGATGCTGCAGACCCAGCAGTACGAGCAGGCCGCCGCCACCTTCGACCTCATCGGCATCGTCTGGAAGTGGAACTCGGATCACGGCGGGGTCTTCGTGGAGAAGAAGCCGGGCATGCCGTCGAGCCCGTTCCTGCCGCACCCCGACCTCAAGACCGTCTCGGGCAAGACCTACACCCTGAAGAACCCCGCCCTCATGACCAGGGAGTTGTCGGACCTCGCCCGAGCGGGCCTGGGCATCGGCTTCCATATCACGAGCCTCAAGCCCCTGAACCCCGGCAACGCGCCGGACCCCTGGGAACGGGAGGCCCTCTCGGCCTTCGAACAGGGCGCCGGCGAGAAGACCACGGTGGCGCGCCAGGACGGCAAGCGCCAGTACCGGCTCATGAGACCCCTCCACGTCGAGGCGTCATGCCTCCCCTGTCACGCCAGCCAGGGCTACGAGGTCGGCCAGGTGAGAGGCGGCATCAGCGTCACCATGCCGGCCGACGATCATTGGGGGCTCATCCGGCGCAACATCGTCTTCATGGCGGTCCTGTCCGTCGCTCTCCTGGCGGCCTTCGCGATGGTCCTCTACTACTTCATCTGGACCCTGCTGGAGAAGCTCTCGCGGCAGAACGAGGCCCTGGCCGGGCTGAACGCGACCAAAGACCGGTTTTTGGGCATGGCGGCCCACGACATCAGGAACCCCCTCTCCGTGATCTACTCGGCGCTCAAGGTCCTCCAACCCGAGTCCGAGGGCAAGCCCCACGCCGCCCTGGTCGACCTGATGGCGTCCTCCGCCGACCGGATGCTGAAGCTCGTCACCGACCTCCTCGACGTCTCCAAGATCAACAGCGGGCATCTCGACCTGCGACTCAAGGAAGTCGACGTCGCGGCGCTGGTGCGGGAAGCCGTGGCGGCCAGCGCCCCCATCGCCCACCAGAAGCACATCGCCCTGCGCCACGAGACGCCTCAGGGACTTGGGACCGCGTCCCTCGACCCCGACCGGATCAGGCAGGTCCTCGACAACCTCATCAGCAACGCCATCAAGTTCTCCTGCATCGACACGACGGTGACGGTGGGGGCGTCCAAGCGGGACAAGACGCTCTCGCTCTGGGTGCAGGACCAGGGCCTGGGCATCCGGCCCGAGGACCGGCCCAAGCTCTTCGGCGAGTTCTCCAAGACCAGCTCCCGGCCGACCGCGGGCGAGTCGACCCACGGCCTGGGGCTGGCCATCTGCAAGAGGCTCGTGGAGCTGCACGGCGGCGCCATCGAGGTCGACAGCGAACCCGGCCGGGGCAGCAGGTTCACGGTGGTGCTGCCGGCGGGCAAGGCGCATGGCTGACCAGAAACTGGTCGACTGGGGCCTCTTCAAGCGCATGGTCGGCAAGCATCTGCTCGTGGGCGTCGACATCGAGGACGACCGGGGCAAGGTCGTCGAACGGCGGCAATTCCACGGCGAGGTCGTCAGGGTCAGCGCCGAGGAAGGCATCGTCGTGCAGGTGGACGGCGCCTCCCAGCTCAAGACCCTGCCGCTGAGCGTCAAGGTCTTCGCGGCCAAGCCGGGCCACTACCTGCTCTGCTCCTCGGGCGAGGTCGTGGAGGACCCCGACTACGTCGCGCGCTGGCCGGTCCGCAGGAGCTAGCCGGACAAGCTCCCAGGCGGTGCGAAGGTCCTACCTGGACATAGGCAATCTGCGGGCCCCTCCTTGGGCCCCCTGCCGGATGCCGCCCGCCGCGCAGCCGGCATATAATACACCCCATGAAAGACCGGGGACATGCCGCCGCGCGACTGACCACCCTCCTCCTGGCGACGCTCCTGGCCCTGCCGTCGGCCGCGCGGGCGCAGGCCGTCGTCGCCGGGGCCGCGGGCCGGGCGCCGGTGGTCCGCGTCCCGGTCATCGCCGCGCCGGCCTACCAACCCTCGCCCGCCCTGGGGGGCGCGGCCGCCCTGCCCCTGGGCGCAGCCGGCCTGCCCCAGGTCCCCGACTGGTCGCTCGACGCCCGCCAGATGAAGGAGGCCTACAAGGCCGCCGAGGTGCGCATGCTCCGGACGGCCGACGCCGTGGCGGCCATCCCGGCCGAGTCCCGCACGTTCGAGAACACGGCGCTGGCCCTGGAGCGCGCGGAGTCCGATTTCCAGGACGCCATGCTGCCCCTGAGGTTCCTGTCCGAGGTCTCGCCGGACGCCAAGGTGCGCCGCATGGCGGACGCCATCGAGCGCCGGACCAGCAGGATGTTCCAGTCGTACGGGGACCGTTCGGACCTTCACCGGGCCTATCAGGAAGTCGCGGCCAAGGGCCTGGAACTCGGCGGGCTGGAGAAGAAGCTCCTCGACGACGCCCTCCGGGGATTCGAGCGCCGCGGCATGAACCTCCCCCGGGAGTCGCGCGACAAGCTCAACCGCATCAGCCGGCGGCTCTCGGACCTCAGCCAGCAGTTCTCCAGGAACGTTTCGGGCATCTTCGAGGGCATCGAGGTCACCCGCGAACAGCTCGACGGCCTTCCCGAGGACTACGTCAAGGGCCTGGAGGCCGCGCCGGAGGGCCGCTACCGCGTCACCCTCGACTACCCCACCTTCTTCCCGTTCATGAAGTACGCCAAGGACGCCGCCCTGCGCAAGGAGCTCTACCTCAAGTTCGAGAACAAGGCGGCCGAGGCCAACCTCCCCATCCTCGGCGAGACCCTGGCCCTGCGGCGGGAGGAGAGCCTCCTCCTCGGCCGCCAGGACTTCGCCCACCTCGTCATCGAGGAGCGGATGGCCAAGACCCCGGAGAAGGTCAAGACCTTCCTCGAGCGCATCAAGGACCTGCTCAAGGGGCCGGCCGAGGCCGAGTACCAGGCGCTCCTCGAGACCAAGCGCCAGGACGACCCCGCGGCCGAGTCCGTGCCCGGCTGGGATCGCAGCTACTACGCCAACAAGCTCAAGCAGAAGCTCTTCTCCTTCGACTCGGAGGAGGTCCGCCAGTACTTCCCCGTCGAGCAGGTCATCAAGGGGACGCTCGAGGTCTACCAGGAGCTCCTCGGGGTGCGCTTCCGGGAGCTGGCCTCCGACGCCTGGCACAAGGACGCCCGGCTCTTCGAGGTCATCGACGCGGCCTCGGGACGCAGCGTCGCCTACTTCTACCTGGACCTCCACCCCCGGGAGAACAAGTACGGCCACGCGGCGCAGTTCACGCTCAGGAAGGGCAGGGCCCTGCCGGACGGCTCCTACCAGAAGCCCGTCGGCGCGGTGGTCGCGAACTTCTCCAAGCCCACCCCGGACAAGCCCGCGCTCCTGACCCTCGGCGAGGTCGAGACCCTCTTCCACGAGCTGGGCCACTGCATGCACGAGACCCTCACGCAGGTCAAGCTCGGCAGCTACGCCGGCGCCAGCGTGGCCTGGGACTTCGTGGAGACCCCCTCGCAGATGATGGAGAACTTCGTGTGGCAGCCCGAGGTGCTAAGAAGGATATCGGGACATTACCAGGACCCTTCGAGGAAACTCCCGGAGGAGCTCCTGAAGAAGATGGTCGCGGCTCGCAACTTCCTCGCCGCGACCAGTCATCTCTGGAACGCGGCCCTGGCCGCCGTGGACCTGGCCTACCACACCCTGACCGGGCCCTTCGACCCGGCCGCGGTCTACCGGGAGGTGTTCGAGGCGTTCGGCCTGAAGGTCATCGAGCCGGGCACCCACCCCGAGGCCGCCTTCGACCACATCATGGGAGGCTACGCGGCCGGCTACTACGGCTACATCTGGTCCGAGGTCTACGCCCAGGACATCTTCTCCGTCTTCAAGAAAGCCGGGGTCCTGAGCCCCGAGGTGGGCATGCGCTACCGGAAGGCCATCCTGGAGCGCGGATCGAGCGTGGACGAAGGCCGGCTCCTGCGGGACTTCCTGGGCCGCGAGCCCGACGAGAAGGCCTTCCTCGAAGGCATGGGGATCAAGACCAGCCCCCGGGCCCGGCGGCCGGGGTTCGCGTGGTACAAGCCCTGGACCTGGTTCGGCTTCCTGCTGAAGTCCTAGGCCGCAAGGTCTGGATTCCTCGACCGGGAAGACCGCAAGCTTCCCTCATGGCGTGCGCGACGTTCCCGAGGCCCGCCCACCGAAGGAGGTCCGCTACGCCCTGACGAGCCATCTCGTGGGATTATCCTACTAGAACTGAGCGGCGCACATTCAAATTACTGTTTCAGTATCAATATTAATCTGGATATTTGCACAATGCATATTCAACTTGCATAATGTACGATTCTTTGCTACACTTCTTGTCATAGGCGATCTGAAAATGGTGGACAGGACAGCGGGACCCATCATCAAGAGGCTGGCCCAGACGCATCCGGTCGTGACAGTCACCGGACCGCGCCAGAGCGGCAAGACCACTCTTTGCAGGATGGTCTTTCCGGAGAAGCCGTATGTCAACCTGGAGAATCCGGCGACCAGGTCTTTCGCGCTCGATGATCCGGTCGCGTTCCTCAGACAGCACCGTGACGGCGCCATCTTCGATGAGATCCAGCGGGCGCCGGACCTGACTTCCCATATCCAAGCTTCCCTCGAGGATGACTCCCGCCCAGGCTTGTTCATCTTGACGGGAAGCAGGCAACTGGAGGTGATGGAAGCGGTGAGCCAAAGCCTCGCCGGCAGGACCGCTCTGGTCAAACTGCTCCCGTTCAGTCTCGACGAATTGCGCGGCAGCTATGACATAGGGTCTCTCGACGCGTTGGTCGCGCGCGGATTTTTCCCGAGGATCTACGACCGAGGCCTGGACCCGGCGCAAGCCTTGGGGGACTATTTCGAGACCTGTGTGGAGCGCGATGTCCGCAGGGTCGTCCAAGTCAAGGACCTGAGCACGTTCGGGCGGTTCGTCCGGCTCTGCGCCGCGAGAGTCGGGCAGCTTCTCAATCTGAACGGCCTGGCCGATGACGCGGGCGTCTCGCATACCACGGCGCGGTCATGGATGAGCGTCTTGGAAGCCATGTATGTCGTCTTCCTCCTCCAGCCCTACCACAAGAACATCGGCAAGCGGCTCATCAAGTCGCCCAAGGTCTATTTCTACGATGTCGGCTTGGCCAGCCATCTCCTCGGCATCGAGAACGAGGTCCATGTCGCGGGCCATCCTCTGCGCGGGAGCCTCGTCGAGAACCTTGTCATCATGGAGGTCTTGAAACACCGCCTTCATCGGGGAGGCGGGGCGGGCTTGAGTTTCTACCGCGACAGCGCGGGCCACGAGGTGGACCTGCTCGTGCCGATCGGGCCCGAGCCGTTCCCCATCGAGATCAAGGCCGGCGCCACCTTCGGCCCGGATTACCTGAAGGGGCTGGCCGCTTTCTCCAAGGCGCACCGTCAGGCGGCCGTCCGAGGAGCCGTCGTGTACGCCGGAGACGCGGCGCAGGAACGCCACGGCATCCTCATCCATCCCGTGATGGATGTCCACGCCCTGCTCGATCGCTTGCCCGGGGCCTACAGCCGCGCGTAGAGGTTTTCGCCCTCCACCTTGGCAATGAGCCGTTCGAAGGCCGCGTCACGGCCCGAAAGGGCTTTGCCTTCCCCCCAGGTCCCGATCCGGTCGCTAAATCAGCCCCGGACGACCGCGGACTCCACCGGCCCGCATCGCCGAATGTTCAACCCTGGTTGTAGGCCTGGGGGATGGGGGCGCGCCCGGCTAAAATGACTTCAGGAAGCGTCTGACATCGTCATGGCTGCCGTAAAGCAGGTACAAAATCGCGCCTTCGCGTTTGAGATACAGGACCCGTTTCTTGATGCCCGCCCGGAACTCGAAGAAGTCGCCCCGGAGGTGTTTCATCCCAAGTCCCCTGGGAAACCGGCCGGCTTCCCAGGCTGTCTCGAATTTCGCGACTGCTTGATAAAGGCGCCTGCCTTCGCCCGGGGATAGCTCGGAGATCGTCGCGTGGAAAGACCCCGAGTAGCCGAACCGCACGGCGTCAGCGCGGCTTGAGCCGCGACTTGAGATGCCGCAAGGAAGCTTGGGAGTCGAGCCCGGCCGCAGCCGGGGGCTTGGCCGCGAGCCCGCGAATCTTCTCCCACTCCTCATCGGTAAATGGGTCGCTGGTCGGGACCGGCTCAATGCGGGTCAACGCCACGCGCCGGCCGTCTACTATGAACCCCACCAAGTCGCGAGCCTCGCGCAGGCTCAGGGCTTTGCGCACGGCCTTGGGCAGGGTCACCTGCGCCTTGTTGCCCAAATGGCTGAAATAGACATGCTGCATGGGAATATCCTATTTTACGGAAATCTCAGATTTCCTCCATTCAGTATAGCAGGCCCTCGCGCGTTCGTCAAGCGGCGGCGATCAGCCCCGGATGACCGCGGACTCCACCGGACCGGCGCGTCAAGAAGCCGCCGGCGCGGACACGGAGGCAGTCAGGAATGCGGCCAGGGCCGAGCGCACTTCCATGGCCGTCTGCGGCCGGCCCGCGGGATCGGCCTTGAGGCAGCGGGCCACGAGTTCCTTGAGCGCCGGGGGGACATCCTCGGGCAGGGGGCGGTACGCCTCCGCGCGCTTCTGCGCGGCGGGATCAGGACCCCGGAAGGGAATCTCGCCTACGAGCATCTCGTAGGCCGTCGCCCCGAGCCCGAAGAGGTCCGACCTGGCCGAGGAGCGCCCCTCGTGCTGCTCGGGCGCCATGTAGGCCAAGGTCCCGGAGACCCCGCTCTCCCGGATGGACTGGCCTCCCGCCGTCTCCCGAGCCAGCCCGAAATCCATCACCTTGACCTGGCCCCGGCGGTCGACCATGACGTTGCCGGGCTTCAAGTCCCGGTGCACCACCCCTTTGCCGTGCGCGTGCTCCAGGGCCGCGGCGATCGAATCGAGCAGCCGGGCGCACTCCCGGGCCGGGACCCGGCCGCGGTGGGCGATGAGGGCCGAGAGGGTCTCTCCGTCGACGAACTCGAGCACGAGGTAGAAGGTCCCGGCCCCCTCGATGAGCTCCGCCAGGCCCACGATGTTGGGATGGCTCAAAGCCGCCAGGATGCGGGCCTCGTTCCTCAAGTCCTCGCGGTGGCTGGAACTGGCTGCCAGCTCCCCACGCAGCCTCTTCAAGGCCACGTCCCGGCCGGTCTTCAAGTCCTTGGCGCGGTAGACGATCCCCATCCCGCCGACCCCGGCCGACTTGAGCAGCAGGTAGCGCTCGTTGATCAACCCCGCCCGCTCCTTGTCCTCCAGGCTCCTCAGGAGCGCCGCCATGTCCGCCCCGGCCGTCGCCGCTTTGGCCGCGGTCGCGGTCGTCGTCAGGGTGGCGATGAGCCGGGATTCCTCGGCCGGGATGGCCTCCAGGTTCCTCATCCGCTCCGACAGGTCCTTGAAGGAGCCGACGGCCGCGAGCAGCGCCTTGTAGACCGCCTGCGCCCGGTCGAACGCCCCGGCCTTCTCGCAGGCCAGCCCGAAATAGTAATGGACCTCCGGGGCGCTCTCGACGCTCAGGACCTTCGCCAGGTCCGCGTAGAGCCGCGCCGCCTCGGGGAAGCGGTCGAGGCGGTTGAAGACCCTCAGGCCCAGGCCGTAGCCCCGCGCCCCCCACTTGGACCTGGGCACGCTCTCGAGGACCTTGAGGCCCCGCTCCTCCAGGCCCGCCTCGGCCAGGGCCTCGGCCAGGAGCAGGCGGTGAGCCTCGGGGATGGAGGCGGGATCGAGCGTCTCCAGGCTGCCCAAGCCCGCGTGGGCCCGGATCAAGACCGGATAATCCGCCGGATCGAGCCTGCCCTTGGCCTTGAGGAGTTCCAGGGCGGACGCGCTCGCTCCCAACTCCTGGAAGGCCTGGGCATAGCCTGACCAGAACTCAGGGGAACGCTCCTTGGAGCCCGCGCGTCCGAGGAACTCCCACCCGGCCTTGGCGGTGATGAAGTGCCCCGCCACGACCATCGCGTCGGCCTCCTCGCGGGAAGCCGTCCTCAACAGTTCCTCATCGAGCATCCCCAGGGCCTCATCCCAAAGCCCCATGCCGGAGAAAGCGTTGGCCAGGGTCAGGCGCTCCCAGTAGGTCCGGGCAGCCAGCCCGCCCCTCCTCAGGCGCAGGACCTTGTCGATGATCCCGAACAAGGCCGCCTGCTCCCGGTCCAGGCCGCGGCCCTTCTTCAGGAGCGCGTGGGCGGCCTCGTAGTCTCCCGCCGCGAGGAAGGCCCGTGCGAAGGCCTGGGGAGCGTCCTCGGCCGCTCCGCCGCGGGATGTGCTGCTAAAGAGCGCCAGGAACTCCTGGACCTTGCGCCGCTCGACGCATAACCGCGCAAGCTTGAGTCGTTCCTCGGGGCTATTGAGGGCCGCCAGCAACTCCGGCAGGCCCGGCTTCCAGCGGTCTTCGAGCCGGGCGGGAAGGTCCCCGGCCCCGGACGCGGCGGCGGCGCCAGAACCATCGGTCGGAACTTGGGCAGGCTTGGCCAGGACTTTCCGGATAATGAAGACGAGCCCGCCCAGCACGGCCAGGCCCGCCAGGCCCGCGAGGACGACCACAAACAGCGCCTGCGACTCCCCCAGCTTGAAGCGCTTGCCCGCGTCTTCAAGCTCGCGGCCGCGCAGGGCCAGGGCGTCCGACGGGAAGAGCTTGGCTGCCGAGGAAAGGTCCTCCAGGGCCGCGTCATATTCCCGGGCGGCCGCGCGCTCATCGACCTTGCGAAGGAGCGTCAGGTACTCCTCGAGCCGGGCGGCCCGGCCCATCGCCTTGCCATGGACCTCCTCCCCCCGGTTCTTGCCGGGGCCGTCGGCAAGAGCGGCCTTGAAAGCCGCCAGGGCCTCCGGCATGCGATGGGACGCCAGCAGGGCCTCCCCGAAGTAATAGTTCCAGACCGCGGCCGGCTGGGCCTTGCCCACCGACTCGAACTGCGCGACGGCCTTTCCATGCTCGCCTGACAGGAGATAGACGGAGCCGAGCCAGTTTCGGGCCTCGAGGTTCGAGGGGTCATCCGCCAGGATGGACTCGAAGCCCGCGGCCGCGTCGGCGAACTTCCCCTGTCGGGCCAGCCCGACAGCCTTCTCCAAACCGGCCCGGGCGGCCTGGGCGCGGCCCCGCGCCGCCAGCCCGCCGTCGATGGCCCCAGGCGGCGTCACGGCCCGCAACGGCTTTGCCTTCCCCGAAGAGGATGCCGCGCAGGCCGGAACCGCGCTGGCCGCGGCCAGGGCGAGCGCCAGAAAGCCGGCCGAAATCCGGTCCATGCGCGCGATGATCATCGGGCGGGCCGAAGGCCGACGACGTTACTGCGGTAGGCCGGGGCGAACCAGGGGCGGTACGCAGCCCGCAAGTCGTCGGCGCTGCAGATCCAGGAGAAGTCCCCGCCGAGGGCCTTGGGATAGAGCGCGAAGGTCCGGCCCCCGTCCCCGGAGAGGCTCAAGCCGACGTCGAACACCCTGTTCTCGGGATTGTCCAGCCGGTAGAATATCAACACCCGCCCGGAGGCGTCCTGCTCGAAACGCGCAGATGTCTCCTTTCGAGCGAGACCCGCCGGAGGCTCAGGAGGGACAAGCTCGGCAACAGCCATCGTGCGCGCGCGGGCCGGCCCCAGGGAAACGGCCAGAAGGGCTCCCGCAACCAGCCTCCCCCAGCGCGGCCTCATGGCCCAGCCGAGTCCTTCTCCGATGGGCCCTCCAAGTCGTCCCTCTGATCGAGGAGCACCTGTTTGAGGTCTTCGTAGCTCACCAGAGATATGATACTCTGATTGCATAAGAAAGTCAGGTATCATGCAGTTGACTGCACAAGAATAGTCATATCCCAGGAGAAGTTATCCACAAAACTTTCCCGGGAAAGTCCGGTGGATAACCCGAAGCCTCCCTCAAGGACGCGTCAAGACGCTGCCGACGCGGACACGGAGGACATTAAGGAACGCGGCCAGGGCCGAGCCCCCCTCCGCCAAGCTCCCAAGAGCCGAGAGGTCAACGGGACCTCGCCGGGCGCAACCCGAGGAGGTCGTAGCTGCGGCCCGCGTCGCGGTAGTAGCGGAACGCGGTCCGGGCGTTCCCGGCGGGGAGGCTCCAGGAGCCGCCGCGAAACACCCGGCCCGAACCCCTGGGGCTTTCCCATGCGCTGCCGTCGACCGGCGCGCCATCGTACGAGCCATGATACCAATCCTGCGTCACCTCCCAGACATTGCCCGCCATGTCGCACAGGCCCTGCTCGGTGTTCCCGGCGGGCTTTGAGCATACAGGCCAGGTCGAATCGCGGCCGCAGCCGACGCCGCCGTCGTCCATGACGGCTCTCGAGCAGCTCGCCTGCTCGTCGCCCCAAGGATATGCCCAGTCCTTGCCGGCGGAACGCGCCGCGTATTCCCATTCGGCTTCCGTCGGCAACCTCGCTCCCACCCACGCCGAGAACGCCTTGGCCTGGCTCCAGTCCACGCACACCACGGGCTGGCCGTCGCCTTGGAAGGACGCGGGCAGGTCGCCCTGTTTCCACGCCGAGCCGCTGTACACATAGCACGTCCCGTCGGCGACGTGCGCCGGCGAGCATGCGCCGGCGCTGACGCAAGCCCTGTACTGCTTGTTGGTCACCTCGGTCTTCGCCATGTATAAGCCCTTCACGGTCACCCGGTGGACGGGTTTCTCGTCGTCGGCCTCGCCAGCCTCCGAGCCCATCAGGAAGCTTCCGCCCGGGATGAAGACCCACTCGATGCCGGCCCGCTCCTCCGCGGGAGTCCCCTCCACCGCGAAGACGCAGTCCCGGCACGACAAGCCGGGGTAGTCCTTGTCGACATCCCAGGTGATGAGCTTGGGTCCCGACCCGGCGACCGTCCCGATATCCCCGGCAAGGGCCCTGGGAAGAAGGGCGAAGATCCGGCCCCCGTCACGGGAGAGGCTCAGGCTGACGTCGAACTGCCTGTTCTCGGGGTTGTCCAGCCGGTAAGATATTCGCACCAGCCCGGAGGCGTCCTGCTCGAAGCGCGCCGAACCGATGGAGGCCGCCCCATGCGCGCGGCCGGGCCCCAGGGCCGCGGCGAGGAGAAATCCTCCGGCCAGCCTCACCCAACGCGCCGACATGGCTTTCAGTTTACGCGGCCCGGAGAGACGTGTCAACCCTCCTAGTCTATCGCCGCTAGGCGTCTTCTTTCAGCCGGGGGTTGGCGCGGACATAGGCGGCCATCAGGAGGCGGACCGCGGCCCACGACGCGGCGTGAGCGAGGACCCCCGCCACCCCGGCCACGGCCATCTGCTTGGGCAAGACCTTGGCCAGGACGACCAAGGAAGCCAGCGCGGCCAGCGTGATGAGCGGGTTGTAGTGGCTCATGACGCCGACCCACACGCCCGCGCCCCAGAGCAGGAAGACCGCGGCCGCGGCCGCCACGGTCACGACGGGCGCCGCGACGACGCCCAGCCTCGCCGCGACCACGACCACCGCCATGCAGACGAGCACGGAGAACATCCAGTGGACCGCCGCGCCCGTCCTGTAGGCGCTGAAGCCCTCCGTGCCGGGCACGACGAAGTAGTTCTCCATCAGCCACCGGCCGGCGTCCGCCGCCATTTCCCACGGATCCTGGGAAGGGACGTCGACCGGCGCGCCCCGCTTCCTCATGGCCTTGAGGGTCGAGCGCGCCGCCTCGCGGACGGGCTTGGCCGGATCCTTGAGCAGCCTCAGGAGCGGCGCCACGCAGGCCTCGTCGCCGGCCTTCTCGAGAGCGGCGGCGCAGCCCGCGCGCACCGCGGGGGCCGGGCTGGCGAGCCCCTTGAGCACCGCGGCCTTGTCGTGCCGGCAGAGCGACGCCAGGTAGGACGCGACCCACCCGGCGTCCGACGGCGGGAGCCCGCGGCCGAGCACGGCCACCAGGGGCTCTAGGCCCAGGGGAGCGTCGATCTCGGCAAGCGCCTGGGCCGCGGCTTTGACCATGAACTGCCAGCTCTCCTTGTCGTAGGCCAGGGCCTTCACGAGGGCCGGCACGGCGCGGGCGTCCTTGAACCTTCCCAAGACATCGGCCGCCTGGCAGCGCGCGTACCATGACGGATCCTCGAGGAGCACCTCGATGAGCGGCTCGACCGCCCGCCGGTCCTCCAGGAACCCCAGGGCGACCACGGCGTGCTCGCGGACCTCCCGGTCGGCGTGCTTGAGAGTCTTGATCACGGGGTCCACGGCGCGGGGATCCTCCAGTCGTCCAAGCGAGCTGACGGCCCACCGCACCGCGTCGGCCTCGTCGTCGCCGAGCGCCGCGATCAACGGCTCGACCGCCCGCTGATCCTCGAGGTCGCCGAGGGCGTTGATCGCCCACCAGCGGTACGGGCAGCTGTTGTCGGACAGGACCTTGATGAGGTGCGGGACCGCCTCCCGGCCGCGGCGCTCGAGCTCCGAGCGCGCCGAGTCGCTGCCGCGCCACAGCCCCTCCTTGATCAGGTCCGCGATGTCCGTCTTCTCGTCATCGGTCGTTGCCATCCTGCCTCCGCGCTGCGCCTATTATAGCTCTCATCGGCCGGGGAAGTGGGCCCCCTGTCCACGCCCGATGTGTGATATCATAGCGGTGCATGGAACGCCCCGTCATCGTCATCGCGATTTCCCTCACGGCGGCCGCCCTCCTGGCCGCGGGCCCGGCCGGCGCGCAGCTCGACGTGCCGGAGCCCCCCCTGTTCAAAGCCGTCGCGGAAGGAGACGTCCAGGAGGTCCGGCGGTCGCTGGCCTTGACTCTCTCACCCCGTGACCGGTGCTACATGGGCGAATCGATCGCGGCCCACGCCAGCGCCTACGGCGACCTGGAGATCCTCGAGCTGCTGGTCCAAGCCGGGGCTTCCCTCCAGGAAGAGGACTGCCGGGACGACTCCCCCCTCTACCACGCCGCGGAGCAAGGCCACGCGAAGGCCGTGCGCTTCCTCCTCTCGAAGAAGGCCGACGTCAAGTTCAGGACCGGCAACGGCTCGACCCCTCTGCTGGCGGCCGTCACGGGCCCGCTGTTCCAACGGGGACCGAAGGGCGACGCCCGGGAGACCGTCCGCCTCCTCCTCGAGGCCGGCTCCGACCCCGACGCCGAGAACCGGTTCGAGCAGACCCCCCTGCTCCTCGCCGTGCGCCGCGCCGACGCCAGGCTCGCCCGGCTGCTCTTGGACCGCAAGGCCGACCCGCGCCGGAAGAACGGGCGCGGCGTCAGCGCCCTCGACCTGGCCAGGCAGGCGGGCCTGGACTACATGGTGGCCGTCCTCGAGAAGCGCGCTCGCGCCGAGCCGACCCGCCCCGGCCGCAAGCTCATCGACGCGGCCCAAGCCGGCGATCTCGCCGTCGTGGACAAGCTCGTCAAGGAGGGCGCGCCGCTCGACGCCCTCGACGAGGGCGGCAGCACGCCGCTCATCCACGCCGCCTTCATGGGCCACGAAGCCGTCGGGGTGGCGCTCGTGAGAGCCGGCGCGGACGCGGGCGCCAGGAACCAGAGCAACGACACGGCGCTCATCTACGCCGCCGCCAGGGGCTGCGCCGGCCTCCTCAAGGCCCTGCTCGACCGCGGCGCCGACCCGCTCGCCCGGGACCACTTCCGCGGCACCGGCCTGTCCTACGCGGTCCGGGAAGGCAAGCCCGAGACCGCCGCCCTCCTCCTGGCCCGCGGCGCGCCCCCGGACGAGAGCGACGACGACGGCAAGACCCTGCTCATGGAGGCGGCCGTCGCGGGCGACGCGGCCTTGGTCCGGACCCTCCTCGACGGCCAGGCCGCCGTCGACGCCGTCGACAAGTACGGCCGCTCGGCCCTGATGCACGCGCTCAAGGAAGGCAAGGACGCCGTCGCCCGCGTCCTCATCGAGCGGGGCGCCGACACCGTGAAGGCGGACAAGGACGGCGCGACCCCGATGCGCTACGCGGCCCAGGCCCGGCTCCCCGACATCGCGTCCCTGCTCCTCCAGCGAGGGTCCCGCCCCGACCCAGACGCGCTCCTGGCCTCCATCGCCAACTGGGATGTCGCCAGCCTCAAGCTCCTGCTCAAGAACGGGGCGGACCCCGACGGCAAGACGGACGGCAAGCTCCCTCTCGTGGAGGCCGCCGGGGCGTACAGCGACAAGCTGGCGCTGACCACGCTCCTCGTGGAGGCCGGCGCGGCCGTCGACGCGAGCGACGACGAGGGGAACACGCCGCTCATGAAAGCCGCCGAGTGGGACAACGAGGAGTCGACGGCGACCCTCAAGTACCTGCTGGCCCGCGGGGCCGACCCCAAGGCCAAGGACAAGAAGGGCATGACGGCCTGGACCCGCGCCATGCTCAACGGGCACGACGCGGCCGCCGCGGCCCTGCGGAGCGCCGGCGCGGCGGCGGCCTACGACACCCTCGGATGGCGGGGGTCCAACCTGGACGGCGACGAGAAGACCGCGGCCGTCGTCTCGGACCAGGCCGGCTGGGAGCGCGTCTGGCGGCGGATGCGGCGCGACCCCGGGGGCCCCACCATCGACTTCAAGGGCTTCGTCGTGGTCCTCGTCTCCCTCGGCAGGATCCCGGGGCCGGAGTGCCCGTCCGTCGCGTTCAAGGAGCCGGTCCTCGCCGGGGGCGTGACGACCGTCGACTACGACATCCACCCCGGAATCGTCTACGACGCCCCCTGGACGACCCCCTACGCGGTCAAGGTGTTCAAGCGCCCGAAAGCCGGCAAGATCGTGGTCAAGGAGCCTCCGGACCTCTCCTCCTCCCGCGGCAGGTTCGGGCCGGGGGATGGGCCGGGCTTCCTCCGGGAGTAGCGCGGTGTCAAGCTACCAGCCTTGGATCCGCGTGAAGCCGCCGTCCCCGCGCACGATGAAGGCCGAGCCGCCGCGCTGCTCGCCGGCGAGGCCCTTGGCCCTCCACTGGACGGCCAGGACGATGGCCGCGACCGGGTCCGCGAGCGTGCCGACGTTGCTGACGGCGAGCACCTTGGCGGCCATGGAGAGCTCGTACCCCGCCCTGACCTCGACCGTGGTCGGCTGGACCGACACCCCGGTCAGGAACCTCCCTTTGCCCGCGTAGCGCCCGCCCGTCGTCCTCACGACCGAATAGGCGACGCGGGCCGCCGGCAGGCCGACGACGTCCTTGACCTCGAACTCGAACCGGTCCGCCTCGGCCCCGGACCACTGGCACAGCCCCGTCCAATCGCGCAGGCCCTCGGGAAGGGCCGCGGCGAAGCGCTGGCCGGCGTCCGGCAGCACCGCGTTGTTCTCGACGATCTTCCACGAAGCCCGGCCGGCGTTCACGATCGTCGCGAGGTCCACCTCCGGGCCGGCGGCGCCGCGCATCATGCAGGACGCCGCGACCTCGCCCAGGAAGTCCCGGAAGCCGCGGCCCACGGCGTCGAAGTCGACCCTCGGGAGGTCCCCGACGCCGCCGGCCGCGCCGGGGGACCCCAGACGCCCTTCGGGCGCCGCCCCCGGCACGGCCGCGAGCGGTACCAGGCCGGCCGCCACCGCCGTCGAAGCCGTCAACGCCGCCGCGACCAACACGCTCGTCGCCCCTCTCATGGTCTCACCTCCCCTGTCCCCCCGGAAATCAAGCCGGCGCCGCACCCCTCAGAGCGGCGCCGGCAGTTGCGGCGTGTAAACCGACCAGTCGTCCAGCGCATCATGGTTGTGGAAACTGCGTATTCCATTGTAATCCGCCGAAGAAACCTTGTCAAGGGCCTTAGGGCCCAAAAAGATGTAGAATGCCTCCGCCATGGCCAGACCGGCCCTCCCCAAGGGCGAGAAGACCCGCCAGAACATCATCCGGACCGCGCTGCGGCTCGTGGCCAAGCGGGGCTTCAGCGAGACCAGCTTCCAGATGATCGCGGACGCCCTGGGCCTCAGCCAGTCCGCGGTCCTGTACCATTACAAGACCAAGTACGCCCTCTTCGAGGACACCATCAAGACCATCGTGCGGCACAACCACGAGACGGTCAACGCACTGACGCGCATGACGGACAACGCCGGCCAGCGCCTCGTCAAGCACTGCCTGGGCAACGTCCTCTGGGCGCATCGCTATAGGGCGGACGGCCAGGTCCTCATCCTCCTCTATTACTTCGCCTGCTTCGAGAGGAAGTTCACCTCCCTCTTCACGCAGATGATGGAGCGCGGCCGCGAGAGGCTCATGGTCCACCTGCTGGCCGGGGAGAGGGAAGGGCTGTTCCGCTTGCCGTCCGGGCCGGCCACCGCGGCCGAGACCCTGCAGGACGCGCTGTTCGGCGCGATGCTCCACGCCATCTCGGCCCCGGAGGGCAGCGTCCCGCGCGGGGAGCTCGAGGGCAAGTGGCGCCAGGTGGTCGCGGCCCACACGGGCTGGACCGATCCCCGCCCGTCTCTAGTCACTCTACCCTCCCCGCGGGAGGGTAGAGTAGGGGGAGGCGAGTAGCGAGGGGGCCGATGCCGCATTTGGTAAAATCTCCCCGGCAACGACGCCCATGACACCCGCGAAGAACCGCTTCGTTTTCGGACGATGGGAGACGGCCGGGCCCCTCACTCCCGAGGACGCCTCCCGCATCGGCGGCCAGGCCCGGACGGCCATGCCCGCCCTCGCGGACTATCCCGTCGACAAGATCCTCTCCCTGCTCGGCCGGACGGCCGACCGCTGGGCCGGCCCGCGGTCCGGCCTGCGCCGCGAGGCGCTGCGCCGGCTGCCCGCCATCACCGGCTTCTCGCCCGCGATGGTGGCCAAGGGGCTCGACGAGCTCTGCTGGACCCTGGACCCCGGCCTGCTGGCGAGGAAGCTCGAGACGGAACTGCGGCCCGACGCCGCCCCCCAGCGGCTGATCTGGGAGCCCCTGGGGGTCGTCCTGCACGTCCTGGCCGGCAACGTCTTCGTGGGCGCGGCCGGCGCCCTGGTCGAGGGGCTCGTCACCCGCAACGTCTCCATCCTGAAGATGCCCTCCGCCGACACCTTCTTCCTGCCGGCGCTCCTGCGCTCTCTGGCCGAGCTCGACCAAGACGGCGTGGTCGCCGGGTCCGTGGCGGCCGTCGAGTACGGCTCGGGCCAGCAGGACGTCATCGACCGCTTCAAGTCGTCCGTGGACGCCGTCGCGGTGTGGGGCGGCGAGGGCTCCGTCCGGGCGTACCGCGATGGGCTGCCGGCCAGGACGAGGCTGCTGGTCTTCGGCCCGAAGATCAGCCTGGCGGTCGTGACAAAGGAAGGGCTTGAGGAAACGGATCTCGCCTCAACGGCCCGACGGCTGGCCGCTGAGGCGAGCATATGGGACCAGAACGCCTGCACGGCGCCCCAGGTCTGCTACGTGGAAGGAGAGCGCGCGGCGCGCGCTCTCGTCGAAGCCCTCCCGCAAGCCTTCGAGGCGGCGGCCCGACGCCTGCCGCCCGGCGCGATCGGCCGGGACAACGCCGTCGAGATCCAGAAGCTGCGCGCCATCGCTTCGGTCGCCCAAGGCCGCGGGGAAGGGGTCCTCAAGCGCTCCCCCCGCGGGCTGGACTGGACCGTGATCCTCGACCGGGACCTCACCCTGGAGCCCTCCCCCCTGCACCGGACGCTGCGCGTCGCGCCGTTCCGGGACGTCTCGGAAGTCCTGGGGCAGATCGAGTCCCTGCGGGGGTACATCCAGACCGTCGGGCTCGTGGCGTCCGCGGGCGAGCAGCGCGGCCTGGCCGAAAGCCTCGCCCGAGCCGGAGCCCTGCGCGTCCTGGAGCTGGGCGCGATGGCCTCGGGGGAGATCGACGACCCGCACGACGGCCAATACGACCTCCCCCAGTACATGAACCTCGTCATCGGGCGGGTCGGCAGGACCCGGGGCTCCACCCTGCACCTGCCCGAGGCCGAGAGGCGGCGGCTCGTCGACGCGCGCCTCCGATGCCTCGTCGCGGCGGCCCGGCGCTCCGCGTTCTACGGCAAGCGGCTCAAGGGGCTGACCCTCGAGACCGCCGCGGACCTGCCCCGGGTGCCCGTCCTCACCCGGTCCGAGATGGAGGCGAACATGCCCCCCCAGGGCGACGGGCTCTCCACGGGCCCCTGGGCGGGCGGGTACGTCTCGCGCAGCGGCGGCTCGACCGGCGAGCCCAAGTTCTCGGTCTACGACCGGCACGACTGGGACGCCATGATCTCGAGCGCCGTCGACGTCTTCAGGGACATGGGCTTCGCCGAGGACGACCGGCTGGGCAACTTCATGCTGGCCGGGGACCTCTACGGGAGCTTCGTCTCCTTCGACCACATCAACGCCAGGCTCGGGCTCACGAGCTTCGCGTTCGCCGGGAATTCCAACCCCGAGACGTTCGTGAAGGTCTGGAGGAAGTTCCGCCTTACGGCCGTCCAGGGGATACCCTCCCACCTCCTGCCCTTCCTCCGGCGAGCCAAGGAGCTTGAGCCGGGCCTGACCCTGCGCAAGCTCATGTACGCCGGCGTCCCCCTGGCCCCCTCCGACTACGACTGGCTCAAGGCCTCCCTCAAGGTCGAGCGCATCGCCTCGGTCATCGGCGCCAACGACGGGGGGCAGATCGCCTACCAGTGCCCCATGATGCGGGGGGCCGCGCACCACGCCGTCGACGAGTTCAACTTCCTCGAGGTCGTCGACGGCAAGGACCGCCCCGTGCCGGAGGGCCAGGCCGGGCAGATCGTCATCACGAGCCTCCTCAAGCTCGCCTTCCCCCTCATCCGCTACGCTCTCGGCGACAGCGCCCGGATCGTCCCCCGGCCCTGCCCCTGCGGCGGGACGGCCCGGGTGATCGAGTACCTGGGCCGCTGCGACGACGTCCTCGCCGTCGGCATGCTCAACGTCCGCTACCGCGACTTCCAAGACGCGCTCGGGCGCTTCCCCGTCTCGGCCCTCCAGCTGGCCGCGACGAACGACGCCAGGGGCGAGTCCGTCGTGGTGCGGGTGGAGACCGGCGCGCCGGCGTCCGGCGACGGCCTGGCCGAGCGCATGCGCCGGTCCATCCTCGCCGCCATGGAGAAGGTCCGCGAGCGCCTCGCCGCCGGCGCCCTGGCCGGGCTGCGCGTCGAGCTCTTCGGCCCCGGCGAGCTTCCCCGCAACCTTCGGAGCGGCAAGGTCAAGGCGCTCGTCGACGAGAGGCGATGACGAGGGGGGCCTGATGCTCATCGCCCGCAACCGGGACATGCTCCTGCTGTGGCTCGGGCAGGTCCTCAGCCAGGCCGGGACCCGCATGCACCAGATCGCCCTGGCCTGGTGGATCGTGACCTGGGCCTCCGGCCCAGGGGCGGGAGGCTCCGGCGCCAAGCTCGGGACCTTCATGGTCGCCGGGGCCCTGCCGGCCATCCTCCTGGTCAAGGTCATCGGGCGCACGGTCGATGAGAACCCCTCCCGGCGGGTCCTGGTGGCCGCCGACGTCCTCTCGGCCGCGGTCGCGGCCGTCATGGCCGCGGCCCTGGCGGCCTCGCTGCTCGATTTCGCCTGGGCCTGCGCCGGGGGGTTCGTCCTGGCCGGGCTGCAGGCCTTCTTCGACCCCGCGCTCAACAAGGCGGTGTCGGAGGTCGTCGAGCCCCGGGACATCGAGGAAGCGGTCGCCTTCCAGTCGTCGACCCAATCCCTCGCGAGCTTCGCGGGCGCGGTCGCCGGCGCGCTCCTCATCGAGCGCCTCGGCATCGCGGGGGTGGTCAGGCTCAACGCCGCGAGCTTCCTGCTCTCCGGGGCGCTCAACGCGTGCCTGCGCATGAAGCACGCCCGGCCGGCGACCCCCGAAGCCCAACAGCCCGGGCTCTCGGGGTGGGCCATCGTCAACCGGATGCCCCTCGTCAAGAAGGTGCTGCTGGGGTTCGGCTTCGTCAACTTCTTCATGACCCCGATCCTGGTGGTCCTGCCCCTGTACGTCAAGGAGACGCTCTCCGGCTCGGCTTCGCTCCTCGGGGCGCTCGAGGCCGGCCTCTGGGTGGGCCTCGTGACGGGCACGGCCGTCGCCGGCTGGCGGGGGTTCCCCAAGGACACGCTCCGCCTGGGCGCCTGGTGCCTGGCCGTCATCGGCGGGTGCCTCGCCGTCCCGGGCGTCGTCGCGGCGGCGCCGCTGTTCCTCGCGCTGCTCTTCATCGCCGGGGCGGCGCTCGGCGTCAACAACGTCAAGTTCGTCGCGCTCTTCCAGGTCGCGGTCGCGCCCGAGCACAAGGGCAGGTTCTTCGCCCTGATGGCCGCGCTCGTCAGCTTCACCTTCCCGGTCGCCTTCTTCCTCTTCGGCATGCTCGCGGACGTGCTCAAGCCGCAGCACGTGTGCCTCATCCAAGGGCTGGGGATCCTGGGGCTCGCCGCCTATTTCGCCAGGCTCGCGGCTGTCGCGCGCACCCCCTGCGGGGGGGCAAGCATCGGAGGGGCATGCCAGACCGCATGACCTGCCGCTGGGCCACGCCCTCCGACGACCCCGCCATCCGCGCCCTCTGCGCCGGGCGGCCCGCCGCCGCGAAGGACCGCTCGTCGCTCCCGCGCCCATCGGGCATCGCGTCGGCGTTCCGGGACGCGGTCGAGGCAGGAGGCCGAGCGTCCCGGCCGTCCTCGGGAATGGCGTCGACGGGCCGGGAGACGGCGTGGGCCGTCGCCGAGGAGGACGGCGCCATCGTCGCGGCGGCGCTCGTGAGCGTGGAGCCGGCGACCCGGCTGGGCAAGCTGCAGTCCCTGCGCGCCGACGGCCCGGCGGAGCGCCGGCCGCCGCGCCTGCGGGACCTGGCGGGGTTCCTGACCCGCCACTTCCAGGAGGCCGGCACGGTCGACCTCCTCTACGGCACGACTCGCAACCTCAGCATGGAGGAGCAGTCCGCGACCGTCGCCGCGGGCTTCAAGGTGCTGGGGGTCTTCCCCGGCGCCGTCGCGGCCGACCCCACGGCGACCACCGGGCTGGCCGCCTGGTACGCCCCGGGGGTCCTCGCGGACAAGCGCCACGCCGACTTCGCCCTCCACCCGGCCATCGCGCCGTTCTACGACATCGCGGCGAGCCAATGCGGCCTGGCAAGCCTGCCCCCGGCGGCCCAGCCCCTGGGCCCGGCGGCCTTCCCCCAGCCCGAGGCGCCCGCGCCGTCCCGGGCCCTGCTCGAGGTCATCGATGCCCCCGCCTTCGCCGCCGAGCGCTTCCGGCGGCTCAAGGAGCGCCGCAGCCTCTCCGTGAATTTCTACCCCTTCACGGACCCCAACGTCATCCTCATGAGCGCCGACGAGAGCATCCAGGTCTTCGCGTCCCTGTCCCGCGAGGTGCGCTTCGCCACCATCATCGGGGAGCACCTGCGCGCGGGCACCGACCCGGTGCAGCTCTACAGCGAGGCCCTCCGCCTGCTCCACGGACATGGCGCCCTCTATATCGAGGTCATCAACGACGCCGCCGACGCGGCGGGCATCGAGTACATCCTGCGCGCCGGCTTCTCCCCCTGCGGCTACGTCCCGTGCCTCAAGCTCCTGGGCGACAAGCGCCGCGACTTCGTGGTCTTCGCCAACTCCAAGGAGACCGCGGTCCAGCCCGGGCGCGACCACCCCGAGCACCGCCGCTTCTTCGAGGAGTACGTCAAGATCAGCCTGGGCGGCTGGCCCCCCAAACGACCGTGAACATCCTCCTCGTCAACCCCCTGCTGGCCCCCGACAGGACCCCGGAGACGTGCAACCTCGGGCTGGCCTACATCGCAAGCGCCCTCCGCCAGGACGGCCACCGCCTCACCGTGCTGGACCTGGACGCCCGAAGGATGCCCCCCGAGCGGGTCCGCGAGGTCCTCGCCAAGACCGACTTCGACGCCGCGGGCATCGGGACGCTCGTCAGCGGCTTCCGCTCGACCCGCTGGCTGACTCGGCAGATCAGGGAGCTCAAGCCCCAAGCCCACATCTGGGTGGGCAACAGCATCGCGACGCCCATCCCCGAGGTCATCCTGCGGGAGATGCCGGTGGACGTCGTGGCGCTCGGCGAGGGCGAGGCCACCGTCCGGGAGCTGGCCCGGGCGACGGAACGCGGGGAGGACCTCTCGTCGGTCGCGGGCATCGTCTACCGGGGCCCCGGCGGCCCGGTCGCGACGGCCCAGCGCCCCGTCATCGCGGACATCGACTCCATCCCGATGCCGGCCTGGGACCTCTTCCAGCAGGACGTCTACACGAAGTCCTCCACGGCCGGCATGCCCGGTCCCAAGATGTACGTGATCACGACCCGCGGCTGCCCCTATCGCTGCACCTACTGCTACCACCCCTTCCAGAACGTCAAGGTCCGGTTCCACTCCGCCGAGCGCGTGGTCGCGGAGATCGCGGAGCTCCAGGGCCGCTACGGGGTCAGGAGCATCCACTTCGGCGACGACCTCTTCGTGGTCGACAAGAAGCGCGTCTACGAGATCTGCGACCTGATGGAGAAGCGCCGCGTCAAGGTCCTCTGGAGCGCCGCCAGCCGCGTCAACACGCTCGACGAGGACATGCTCAAGCGCATGAAGAGCGCCGGCTGCGTCGTCCTGGGGTTCGGCATCGAATCCGGCAGCCAGACGATCCTCGACAACATCAAGAAGCGCACGACCGTCGCCCAGGGGCTCGACGCGGTCAGGCTCTGCCGGAAGGTCGGCATCGAGGCCGCCTGCAGCTTCATGATCGGCAACGTCGGCGAGACCCCCGAGACGGTGGCGGCCAGCGTCGACTTCATCAAGCGGGCCGACCTGCCGCCGACGGTCTTCTTCTTCACCACGCCCTACCCGGGCACCGAGCTCTACGAGCACGGCCGGGCCGCCGGCCTCATCAAGGACGAGGTGGCCCTCTTCGAGTCCTACGGGGAGCAGAACGACCAGTTCCTGGTCAATTTCACCGGCATGACCGACGCCGAGCTCCTGCGCGTGAAGAAGGCCGCCGAGGACCGGCTGCTCGTCGACTACGGGCGGCGCCACCCCCTGCGCTGGCTGCGGCACATGGGCCGCCACCTGCGCCACAACGTGCGCAACTACGGCTGGGCGGCCGTCCTGCGGCGCATCGTCCGCAGGCTGGGCCGCCTGGTTCGGAGCCGGCCATGAAGAGCTCCCCCGGGCGGAAGGCCCGGCTCAAGAAGCCGGCCGCCGTCATCCGGCGGGCGACCCCCGAGGACGCCGACGAGCTGCGGCGCATGTACCACGACGTCTACGAGGGCAAATACACCCTCAGCATCATCTACGACGCCGACGAGACCGCCGACGCCCTCAAGAAGGACGACGTCCATTGGTTCGTGGCCGAGGACGCCGGCCGGATCGTGAGCTCCGTCATCTTCTCCGTCGAACGGGACCTCAAGCTCGCCAAGGTCTTCGGGGCCGTGGTCCTTCCAGAGTACCGGGGCTCGGACCTGACCGAGCGCGCCATCGCCATGGGGCTCGCCTCGATCATCGACGAGGAAGGCCAGGCCCACAGCGCCTACGCCACCGCCCGCACGATCTCGCCCGCCCCCACGCGCCTCCTGCGCAACCTCGGGTTCGCGGACCTGGGGGTGCTGCCCAACGTCCGCAAGGTCCAGAACTACGAGACCCACTGCATGTGCGCCTACTTCCGCAAGGGGGCGCTGGCCGACCGGGTGGTCCCGCCCAGGCTCCCGACCGCGCTCAAGCCCTTCTACTCCATCGTCCGGCGCGCCACGGGCATCGGGGACGCCGAGTGGCACGAGCTCCCCATCGAGCCCTCCTCCCCGTACGCCGGCAAGTGGATCGAGTTCGAGATCATCGAGGCCCCGCACTACATCCTGGGGCGCTGGAAGGCGCTCAAGGCCGAGCACAAGCTCAAGATGCAGTTCTTCCCCTTCCACGAGCCCAACCTCCTGCTCGTGGCCAAGGACCGCCCCGCGGAGATCTACGTCTACTACTCCAAGTCCGACCACTACGCGGCCATCATCGGGGGCCACGAGCACGTCCCCGACCTGACGCACCTGCTCAACTCGATCGTCATGGCCCTCGAGGAGCACGGGGCGCGCTACCTGGAGCTCCTGACCTCGGCCTACCACCCGGAGGTCGTCAAGAGGATCATGGACGCGAGGTTCCTGCCGAGCGCCTACTACCCCGCCCTGCGGTGGAACCACGGGCAGGGCCACGACTACATCGTCTTCAGCAAGTCCTTCGTGCTGCTGGACTTCAGCAACATCGTGGCCGAGGGGCTCGTCAGCGACTACATGCGGGAGTACTTCAACCTCTGGCGGGCGCTGTACATCAGGGGCGTCTGACCCCAGGGCGGGCCGGGGCCGGCCCGGCGCTCAATGGGCCAACAGGCGCAGGCCGGCGGACAGCTGGTGCCTCAAGGCAGCCAGGGAACGCACCGAGGCCAGGCGCCGGAAGATGTAGCCTGGCCGCAGATAGAACCTCCGGTAGATGTCCTTGATCATCGCCGCGAGTTCTTCACGGGTGAAATGCTCGTTCCATACCTCGGGCGTGAAGCCGGGCGAGGGATCCTGCGCGTAGCGCCGCCAATAATCCCCGGGGAACAATCCCTTGGCGAGGCCGAGCCGGTACAGGTCGGTGCCCGGGAACGGCGTCGCCGCCCCCAGATGGATGTAGTCGGCGTCGAGGCCGAGGAGGTAGTCCACCGTCGCCGCGATGTGGCGGCGCTGCTCGCCCGGGCATCCGATCATGAAATAGGCGAGGGTCTCGAACCCCAGCCTCTTCGCCGCCGAGAACGTCTCTTTCGCCTTCGCCAGGTCGATGTCCTTTCGGAGGGCCTTCAGGATGTCCGGATGGCCCGATTCGATGCCCAGATGGAGCCGGTAACAGCCGCTCTCCCGGAGCCGCTCGAGCATCTCCCGGTCGAGCGTGTCGACCCGCGCGCGGACGTCCCAGAGGACCTTCAGCCTCCTTCGCGCGATCAGGGAGCATATCTCCATCACCCGAGACCGGTCGATCGTGAAGGTGTCGTCGTAGAATTTGATCTCGCCGATCCCCCGCGACACGCAGTCCTCCATCTCCCGCACCACGGAGCCGGGCGAGCGGGCCCTGAATCTCTTGCCGAGGTGCGGCCGTTCGCAGAACAGGCAAGGGTAGGGGCAACCCCTGCTCGAGATCATCGTCGTGATGCGATCCGCCCTGCCCAGCAGCGAATGGTAGAGCCCGTTGTCGAGCAGGCCTCGGTCCGGCGACGGGACGTCATCGAGGTCCGCGATCAGGCCTCTCTCGGCGGTGCGCACGACGGCGCCGTTCTCCCGCAGCACCAGGCCCGGGACAGCCTTGAGGTCGCCCTTGCCGGCGAGCGAACGCAGGAGGTCGACGACGGCGGATTCCCCTTCCCCCAGCACGAGCGAATCGACCGGGGGGAACCCGATCGACTCCTCGGGATAGATGTTCACGTGCGGGCCGCCCAGGCAGACGTGCGCGCCGGGCCGGACCCTCTTCGCCGCCGCCGCGACGCGATACGCGTCGAGGAGCGAGAACGTCAGGACCTGGATGCCGACGAAGTCGGGCCTGCGGCGCGCGATCTCGCGCTCGATGCCGGGTTCGTCGAGCCGTTCGGCGGCGCAGTCGAGGACTTCGACGTCCCAATCGGTGCCGGCCCGGGCGGCAGAGGCCACATAGAGCAGACCCATCGGGGGGTAGCAGCCCGTGGAATCATCCACGAAGGCCGGGACATTCGAGCGGATCATGTGCCGCGACGGCGGGTAGATGAACAGGGCCTTCATGGTCTCAGGTCCGCGCGGAGCGGCCCCTTCGGCGCGAGGCCGGCGGGACCCCGCTATTTCCTCGCGCCGTGCTGGCGGCGCAACAGAGAGAATTGATCCGCCAGGATGCCGAACAGCAAAATCAAGAGAGCGCCCAGCGACATGACGACGCCCGTGTTGGGCACCCTGCCATGCAGGCCGATGTTGAGGATCGTCATCCCGACCCCGATGACGCCGCAGACCACGGCGGCGGGGATGAAGACCCTCAGCGGGTTGAACAGCGAGATGGTCCTCATGATCATGATGACGGTGTTGATCCCGTCGCTGACGACATTCACGTTGCTTGCCCTGCCGGCGCGCTCGTACACCGTGACCGGGACGAACGTCACGCTGTACCCGTCGCCCATGAAGGCGAGAGTGGTCGTCGTGGAGATGGAGAACCCGTTCGGATAGAGGGGAAGGAACTCGAGGAACACGCTCTTCTTGAACAGCCGCAGGCCGGAATTGACGTC
This sequence comes from Elusimicrobiota bacterium, assembly GCA_016212795.1. Lineage (GTDB taxonomy): Bacteria > Elusimicrobiota > Elusimicrobia > UBA1565 > UBA9628 > JACRDT01. The sequence goes on from JACRDT010000015.1 coordinate 178,399, forward strand.
GGGGATCGCCGTCCCGGCCAGGTAATTGGATACCAGCCGCATGATCATCTTCCCGGGGCGCCTGACCCAGGCGGGGTGCGCCCCATGGCACCGGTTCCCGATGATCAGATCATACCCTTCTTCCTGAGCCTTGAAGAACGACGGCAGGCTGTCCAGGCGATGCTGCCCGTCGCTGTCGAGAGTCAGGATCCATCCATGCCCCGCCGATCTCGTCCCCGCCTTGATGGCGGCCCCGTAGCCCATGTTGTACGGCAGCCTGATCACCTTGACCCCTTCCACCGACCCCGCGATGGCCGCTGTTCGATCGGTCGACCCGTCGTCGACCACGATGACCTCGCAGCCCCGATGGCAGGCCGCCCGCGAAAGGGCCTCCCGCACGTGCTCGAGGAGCGCGCCGATCTCCGACTCCTCGTTGTACGCGGGGATGACGACGCTGACGTCGTCGTCGCGCCTGCCGCCCCCTTGCGCTCGCGGTCCTGATCCGATCATATCCCGATGCCCAGGCCGGAGCGAGCCGCCATCGCTCGAAGTCCGGCTTGATGGGCCCTTATTATAGCTGATGTCCGGCCGGCGTCGGGCGGGCAGCCACGCAGCAGATATCGAACCCGATGCTCCTGAGCGGCGTCTTGCCGAGCATTCGTCCGATCGGTATCCACCAGCAGGGAGCCTTGTTGGGGACAAGCCATCCTTCCACGTGGACATGAACGGATAGGAGTCCCGTCTTCACGAACAGCCCACGCATGTAGCCGGGAGAGAAACGCCATGCCATGCGTTCTTCTCGCTCGAGCAGAGAGAACGCTAATACCAGAGGGTTCGTTCGGTTAGGCTCGAACGAGATGACGGCACGGCTGGCAACCCTCCTCATCTCCATCAGGGTTCGGATCCGGGCGGGTTCTTCAAGATGATGGAGGAGGTGGGAAGCGACCGCAACGTCAAAACTCCCATCAGCGAACGGAAGCCCCTCGGAGGAACCGAGGTACTTCTCCTTGCAGGGGTTGACCTCGAGCATCCGCGCAGAGCGGTCCACCCCGGCGACCCGCCCGAACCGCTTCTCCAGCGCCCATTGCAGATATCCATTCCCGCACCCGACGTCGAGCACGCTGGAAGCGCCCGCGCCGTCGACGGCTGACGCGACGATGGCCGCGAACGGGGCGAACGTCGCTTCTACGACGGGGTGGTCCGGTGTCCGTCGGTCATGGTTGTCTCTAGACCAATGCTCATCCTGAATCTTCTGTTCGCCCAATCGCCCCTCTTCCTATGGCTGGTCGCGCAACGATCCGGGATCCCAGCCTGTCCCGGCACCATGAGTCTGACATTCCTCGCCAAGCGCTCGCAAGAGGACTTTGATATCATTCTCCCGATGGCCCGCGAGCATCCTCCCAGAACCGGCGGGTCCTCGCCCGCCGGCCCCCGTCCGGCCTCCTGGGCCGTCCCGCTCGGCATCGCCCTGGGCGTGTTCCTCTTCAACATCAGCTTCGCCGCCTTCGGCTTCATGTCGCCGGACGCGTCCCTCTATCTCGACATCGGCAGGAACATCCTCTCCGGGAAGGGCGCGGTGACCTCGTCCAACTTCTATCATTTCTGGCTCGCCAAGCACCACCCCGCCCTTCCCTACGTCCCTCCGCTCTACCCCGTCTTCGCCGGGGTCGTCTGGAAGCTCGCGGGGCTCAAAGGGGCCATCGGCGCCAACATCCTCCTCCTGGGGGCCAACTGCGGCCTCCTCTACGCCATCCTCTCCAGGACCAGCGGCCGCCTGGCCGCCGCCCTCGCGGCGCTCCTTGTCGGGGTCACCTTCCCCGTCGTCAAAACCTCGATCTACCCCTGGACCGAGCAGCTCCACCTGCTCTTCCTGCTCTCGGCCTTCCACCTGCACCTGGCCGGAAGGCGCAAGGACGTCCTGGTCGGCGTGATCCTCGGGGCGAGCTGCCTCGTCCGGGTCGCCTCCCTCCACAACATCGCGGCCTTCGCTCTTTCGAGAGTCGTCCTGGAAGGCCTTTCAAGGGAGGCCCTCCTGCGCCAAGCCAAGACGGCCCTCGGCGTCCTGGCGGTCCTGCTCCCCTACGAGGCCTTCTGCTGGCTGGCCTACGGCATCGTCTTCCCCGAGTATCCAGCGGCCTCGAAGACGTTCACCCTGGCGGGCTACCACCCCGGAGCTTACTACGCCCTGGCCATGCCGGTCCTTAGGGCCCCGCCAATACCCCTGGAGACCGGCACCATCGCCATGAGGTTCCTCGCCCACCTCGGCTCCTTCATCACGGCCTTCGACACAGCGGTCTTCGCGCTCGTCCTGGCCCCACTCCTGCTGATCTTGAACCGGGAGCGGCGCCGAGACCCCGTCCTCGTCACCCTCCTGGCCCAAGGGTTCGTGCCGATCCTCCTCTTCAGCATCAGTTTCACCTGGAGACCCGACGTCGATGGGCCTCGCTACCTCCTCATCCCGCTCGTCGCGATCATGAGCTCGACCCTCGTCCTGACCAGGGACCTGGCCGCCGGATTCCTCGAGGGCCTCGAGAAGCGCTGGCGGCTTGCGACCGCCCTGTCCGCCGTCCCGTTCTTCGCCCTCGCCCTGCCCGAGACCTGGGAGTCCCGCCGCAATCCACTGCTCCTAAGGCCGGACCTGACCGCCGACCACGTCAGGGACAGGGACGTCGTGTACCGCTGGATCAGGGAGAACACGCCCGAGGACAGCCTGGTCGTCTCCGACCAGATCATGGACTCGTTCCTTTTCGATCGACCCTTCGTCTGCTTCCCGTTCGGAGCCGCGTACACCCCGACGAACGTCGAGGGCTTCCTATCGGTCTACAAGCCCGATTACGCCCTGACGAACAACCCCCAGCTCTACCCCTTCCTGCTCAAGCGCGGCTACGCGTCGGTCATGGAGACCCGATCGCTTGCCGTCTTGCGGAGGAAACCGTGACGCCGGACTCGACCCGCCCTCCCCTCGGGGAAAGGCTGGTCCCGCTCATCCCGTGGGGCATCGCGCTGACCGTCTTCCTCGTCAACCTTCCGTTCGCTTCCCTTGGCCTCCTGTCGCCGGACGCCTGCCTCTACCTGGACATCGGCAGGAACATCTTCTCCGGCAACGGCGCGGTCACCTCGTTCAACTTCTATCAGTTCTGGCCCGGGAAGTATTACCCCGCCCTTCCCTATGTCCCTCCCATCTACCCCGTCTTCGCCGGCCTCGTCTGGAAGCTCGCCGGGCTCAAGGGCGCCATCGGCGCCAACATCCTCATCCTGGGGGCCAACTGCGCGCTTCTTTACGCCATCCTCTCCCGGACGAGCGGCCGCCTGGCCGCCGCCCTCGTGGCCATCTACGTCGGGACCCGTTGGCACGTCGTCCTCACCGCCCTCCTTCCATGGACGGAACAGCTCCACCTGCTCTTCATCCTCGCGGCGATCTTCCTGCATCTGCGGGAGACGCGGCGGGAATTCCTGGTCGGCGTGATCCTCGGGGCGAGCTGCCTCGTCCGGATCGCCTCTCTCTACAACATCGCGGCCTTCGCCATCTCCACGGCCCTGCTCGAAGGCCTCTCTTGGGACGCCCTCAAGCGCCAGGCCAAGACGGCCCTCGGGGTCCTGGCCGTGCTGGTTCCCTACCAGGCCTTCTGCTGGCTGGTCTACGGCCGTGTCTTCCCCCAGTATACCGCGGCCGCGACGTCCTCCATCCTGGCGGAATCCTACCCCGGCGCGTCCTACGCCCTGGCCATGCCGGTCCTCAAGGCCCCCCCCATGCCCTTGGCCACCGGGAACATCGTCCTATGGGCCATCTCCCACCTAGGCTCCTTCAAGAAGGCCTTCGGCAGGGAATACCTCCTTCTCGCGCTCGCCCCCCTCGCGCTCTACCTGAGCCGGGAACGGCGCCGGAACCCCGTCTTCGTCACTCTCCTGGTCCAGGGATTCGCCCCGATCGCACTCTTCAGCATCAGCTTGTCCTGGAAGCCGATCGTCGACGCGTACCGATACAACCTCATCCCCTTCATCATGATCGCGAGTTCGGCGCTCGTCCTGACCAGGGAGCTGGCCGCCGGTTATCTCAAGGGCTTGGAACAGCGCTTCAGGCTCGCGACGATCCTCGTCTTCGCCCCCTTCTTCGCCCTCTCCCTGACCGAGGCCGGGAAGTACCATCGGAACCATGCGCTGATCCGGCCGCATGGGACCGCCGCCTTGAAGAAAGACAAGGCCGTCGTGTACCGCTGGATCAGGGAAAACACGCCGGGGGACGCTCTGGTCGCCTCCGACCAGCTCTCGGACCCGTTCCTCTTCGAGCGGCCCTTCGTCCGTTTCCCGCCGGGCGCCGCGTTCACCCCGAAGACCGTCGAGGAGTTCATGGGGGTCTTCAAGCCAGAATACGTCCTGACGGAGAACCCCGCGCTCTTCGCCTTCCTGCTGGAGCGCGGCTATGAACGCTCCATGGAGACGCGCCTCCTGGCCGTCCTGCGAAGGAGAAAATGACGCCGCTCGGGAGGAAGGGCCCGGCCGAGGACGCTCCCCCGCCTACTCCCCCAGGGCTCCGAACGCATGGGGCCCCCCGGTCCTCTCGCCGGCAAGGGGGTTGTCCGCGCCCAGGACACGCTTGCTCGTGAAGGTCGTCGCGCCGCCGGGCGGCAGGTCGACGTCCCAGGTCTCCCCGCTCTTGCTCGCGAGGCGCGCCTTGAGGGGCTTGTCCGCGGCGTTGAGGAACCTGTAGTGGTACTGCGACCCGCACCGCCCGAGCAGCCAGGCCTTCCCGTTCAACTCGAGGGCCGTCACCTGGATGAACCGGTCGGGCGTCACCTCCAGCTTGCGCAGGCAGGGCGCGACGACCGCGCCGTCCAAGGCGCAGGCCAGCTCGCCGCAAGCCGCGGGTGCCCGGGGCGAAGGCCCGGGGGCTGAAAGCATGGGGGCCTCGCGGACAGGAAGCAAGGGCCGAGAGAATTCCTGCGGCGCGAGGCCTTCCGCTTCGGCCGCCGGCGCCGGCGCCTCCTTGTAGAAGATCCCGTCGGTGGAGTTCGCCCTCATGGGCGCGGGCTGGACCCGAACGCCCTGGATGAAGGCCGGGATATCCTCGCCGCGGGGGCCGGTGCCGTCCACCGATTTCTTGTTGTCCTCGGCGCAGTCCGCCGCCCCCCAGGCCTTGCAGTCGCGGCGGGTCCCCTGGGTCGTCACGACCCCGCGCTCGTCGATGCAGTAGGCCCCCGGCCGCATGACGTTCCAGGAGCACGGAGGCACGATCTTGTACCAGTCCCGATCCGAGGCCGCCTTGGCCCTCTCGGCGGTCCTCTGGGCGGCGGCCGCGGCCTCTTCCTGGGTGGCGGGCCGGCCCGCGATGAAGCTCTTGTTCTCGACCTGCGAGGTGCTCAGGCCACCATCGGAGGACCCGGACGGCTTCGCGATGGCCGCGAGGTACCGGACCGGCTTGAGGCGCGGGGCCGAGGCCGGCGGCCGGCCGGCGAGCCGGCCCGGCTCCTCGGCGGGAACGGGGCCCCGCTGAGCCTGGCGCTCGGGATACGGCACGAGCCCGTCGGCGGGCTGAAGCGCCGAAGGCTCGGCCGCCGGCCTGGCCGCACCCCCCCCGAACGGCGCGTCATCCATCCTGGCCTGCGCCGCGGGCCTGGCCGGGACGTCCCGCGGCGACGACGCGGGGCGCGTCGCGGCCGGCCCTCCCCTCCCGACGTCCTTGAAGATCAGGGCCGACGCCAGCCCGGCCGCGAGGACCGCCACCGCGGCGAACTTGGCGCGCTCCGCGCCGGCCGGGGCCTTCGGGCGGGCGCGCGACGGGATGACGACGGGAGGGCTCGCCGGGACGGGACCGGGCTCCGGGTCCGGCCGGGGCGAGGGGTCGATGGCCACGCAGATAGTATGCTAGAGCAAGACGGGTGATGCAAGCCCTTGCCTCCCGCCTTCCAGAATGGTAAACACATGGTGCCCATGAAGCTCTACCTGCTCCGGCACGGCCATGCGTTGTCGGCCACCGAGGCCAAGGTCGCCAGCGACGCCGACCGGCCTCTCTCCGACCAGGGGCTCGCCGACGTCAGCCGGATGGCGCTCTACCTCTCCAGCCGGGGCGTCGTGCCGAACCTCATCCTCCACAGCCCGCTCAAGCGGGCCAGGCAGACGGCCGCTCACGCCCGCTCCGCCTGGCCCAGCCATCCGGCCATCGAGGTCTTCGACCCGCTTGCCAACATCCTCGGCCCCGAGGAGCTCCTGGACCGCCTCCTGGAGCGCTCGGCGGGCGTGCCCGAACTCCTGGCGGTCGGGCACCAGCCCCAGCTCGGGGAGCTCGCCCGGCACCTCAGCGACGCGCAGTTCGCCCTGAGGCCGGCCGGCGTCATCGCCCTGGAGACCACGGACAAGAAAGCCCGCACCCTCTGGGCCTTCAACCCCGAAGACCTCATGCTGTGAACCGTCCAAACGCCCGCCGGCGCGCCGGCCTCCTCGCGGCGATGGCGGCGCTGGGGCTCCTCCTGCCGGCCCCCGCGTCGGCCTTGTTCAGCGCCAAGGAGCTGGAGCGGGTGGACACCGAGCCTTTCCTGGACTACGAGTACTTCTCGGACCTCCAGGCCTTCTCCTACCCGATGGAATGGGACCTCGCGTGGCGCGCCTCCACCATGTCCTACCGGGCCAGCGGGGCGAGCCTCGACTGTTGCGACCTCCTTTGGTCCCAGGAGCTCCTGACCAGGTTCCAGCTGGCGGACACGCTGGCCTTCTCCGTGCGCCTCGCCCAGCAGGAAGACAAGGAGCGCCGCGACCTCCACTACCTGCTCGAGTTCGAGAAGAAGCTCCCCTGGGGGCTGACGGCCTGGGTCTTCGGCGAGCCCACGTACGACAAGAAGGACGCGGACGCCGGGCTGGGCCTGGGTTGCGCGCTCTCCAAGGGCCTCCAGCTCTCCTACAGGCGCACGGCCGCGGACTTCCCCTTCAACCGCAAGGCCGGCGACCCCCAGCGCTACAGCCGCCAGCCCTTCACGGACGAGTTCCGCGTCGACGCGGACTTCGCGCGAGGCCGGCTCTCGCTCCAGGTCGAGCTGGACCAGCCCCTGCGGCGCGAGTTCTGGAACGAGAGCCGCAGCTACTCCTACCGCAGGACCACGGGCAGGGCCAGTTACCAGGGGCCCGTCCTGGGCGTGACGGGCAGGCTGGGCTACACCTACGAGTACCAGCACGAAGGCGACTATCTCTCCCCCGACCCGGGCACGCGCTCGGTCGACTACCGGCGGCGGACCCACACCCTGCTGGCCGCCGTCCTCGCCGACCTGGGGGCCCGCGACTCCCTGGAGGCGGGCCACAACCTCATCCTGCGCGACGCGCGCAACGACAACCCCCACGACCCGGACGCCGGCATCATGTACCGCCGGTGGGAGGCCGAACCCTACGCCCGCTGGCGCCACCGCGCCAGCGACCTCGTCACGACGGAGCTCGCCGCCTTCCTCTCCCTCGGCGAGTACCGCAAGCGCTACCCCGCGCACCTCATCCCGTCCGTCTTCGACCCCATCATCCAAGCCAAGCTCGGGACGGGCCTGGACTTCACCTTCGGCCCTAGAGGCCGGGTCGGGCTCTACGGGGCCTTCGACCTCGACGGCGCGGCCACCCACCCCTGGGACGGCGGCAGCATCCGGGCCATGTTTGTCTTCTAATGCTATAATCGTCTTCCCGCATGACCGAGCCTAGCGAGGGAATGGTAGATTCCGAGGTCGTGGGAAAGAAACCATGACGATCCCCAAGCGCCGACGGTCCGACCGCGACGAGGTCCCGTTCTGGAAGACGATCCCGCACCACGTCCTCTTCCCCGTGGTCGGGTTCGTGTGCGGGGTCTGCTCGCCGGTGGGCGCCTTCGCCATGCGGTACTGGCTCGCCGACCCGATCCTGCAGACCCTCTGGGTGCGCCACGAGCTCCAGTACAACCTCCTGTTCTACGGCTACATGGCGGTCGGCTCCATCACCACCTTCGTGGCCTTCGGGTACGTCGTGGGCCGGCGCAGCGAGAGCCAGCGTCTCTCCAACAAGACCCTCCAGGCGCGCGTCGAGGAGCTCCACCTCAAGTCGGTGACGGACAGCCTGACGGGCGCGTTCGGGCACGCGTACCTCCACGAGATGCTGGAGATCGAGATCCAGCACGCCCTGACGAGCAAGTCCCCCCTGTCGGTCCTGATGCTCGACATCGACGACTTCAAGAAGATCAACGACACCCACGGCCACCTCTTCGGGGACCGGGTCATCAAGGAGACCGCGGAGACCATCCGCGCCAGCATCCGCTCCGAGGACATCCTGGGCCGCTACGGCGGGGACGAATTCCTGGTCATCATGCCCAAAGCGGACCAGGAGACCGCCATCCAGGCGGCCAAACGCATGCTGTCGGGCTTCGCGGGGCGCGGCAAGCTCGCCACGGTCTCCATCGGGGCGGCGACCTTCCTCGGCCAGGGCAAGGAAGGCCCGCAGGACCTGCTCGAGCGGGCCGACGCCAACCTCTACGAAGCCAAGCGGGACGGCAAGAACAGGGTGAGCGCCCTCACCTTCCCCACCAAGTCCATCCCCCAACCAGAATAGGCTCCGGCGCGGGGCCGGCCGGGGGGAGCTACGCCAGCAGCTGGCGGGGCGCCCTGAAGAAGCTCAGGAAGCTGTCCCCGTATTTCTCGCGGCGGAACATCTCGAGACCCTCGGGGGGCTCCACCGGCTCCTTGGCGTGGTGCTGGCAGACGATCCAGCCCTCGGGGGCGAGCAGACGCGCCTCGAGGATGCGGCGCAGGGTGGGGACCGTGTAGGCCAGGGGCTTCTTCTGGGCGTCCTTGTACGGCGGCCCGGTGAAGATGAGGTCGTAGAGGGCCAGGCCGGACCTGAACGGGATCCAGGACAGGTCCGAAAGGGCGTTGCCGGGCAGGACCGCCGCGCGGCCCGCCAGCCCCGCCAGCTCGAGGTTCCCCTTGAGGCTCTCCACCAGGCGGCGGTCGAGCTCGACGAACGACACGCGCTCCGCCCCGCGGCTGAGCGCCTCGATGCCCACGGCGCCGGTCCCGGCGTAGAGGTCCAGCAGGCGCGCTCCCCCGACCCGGACCTTGAGGATGTCGAACAGGGACTGCTTGATCCTGCCCGAGATGGGCCTGAGGGTCTCCGTGCTCCTGAGGCCCGTGGGCAGGCTCCTGCCGCGCAGCTTGCCTCCGATGATCCTCATGGGAGGATATTATACACTCGATGGGCCCGGCCCGGCATGTCGGCAAGCATTGCATAAGCCTTGGCGTATTAATAGAATAACCGCCGTTATGCCCAGGGTCATCGTGGTGGACGACGACGAGATCGTCGGGAACCTCACCCTCGACCTCGTCACCGGGATGGGCTTCGACGCGGAGCTCATCCAGGACAGCACCACGGTCATGGCCGCCGTCAAGGCCAAGAAGCCGGAGCTGGTCATCCTCGACATCCTCATGCCCGGCATCGACGGGCTGACGCTGTGCCACCACATCAAGAGCGACCCGGCCACCCAGAACATCAAGGTCGCCATGGTCTCCGGCAAGGTCTTCGCCGAGGAGCGCGACCGGGCCAAGCAGTACGGGGCCGACCTCCTCATCAAGAAGCCCTACGACGTCATGACCTTCGGCGAGCAGATCAAGGCGCTGCTGTCGGGCCCCGCGCCCGTGGAGGAGCCCGAGGCTCCCCCCCTCAAGGACTTCAACGCGGTCAAGGACCCGAAGTACGCCTTGACCGTCTGGGGCTGCCGCAGCCTCTCGTCCCACACGACGAGGATGCGCTCCCGCTACGGCTTCCAGACCTCCTGCGTCTCCGTCGAAGTCGGGGGGCACTACCTCATCCTCGACGCGGGCTCGGGCATCATCGACCTCGGCCAGGACCTCCTGAGCGGCGACGCCAAGCGCAAGGAGGTCTGGCTGTTCCTCACCCACTTCCACCAGGACCACATCCAGGGGCTGGCGTTCCTCCCCTGCCTGCGCAGGCCCGACTACACCGTGAACATCGGCGGGGCCAACGACCCCGACAAGAGCCTCGAGACCCTGATCAAGGAATCCTTCGAGAAGTACCCCTCGACCATGCGCGACCCGTTCGTCGCCGAGGTCCAGCTCTACGAGCTCCAAGAGGACTCCTACGAGATGCTCCCCGGCATCAACTTGACCGCCTTCTACGCCAACCACCCGTCCACGACGCTGGGCTTCATGTTCGAGACGGGGGGCAGGAAGATGATCTACTGCCCCGACAGCGAGATCTACGGCGAGACGGCCACGGCCCTGCAGGACTACGACGAGAAGCTGGGCGCCATGTGCGCCGGCGCGGACCTCATCATCCACAACGCCCGCTTCCTGCCCGACGACTACAAGCGGCGCAAGAACAACGGCCACACCAGCTACGTGAGCGCCATCGAGTTCGCGGCCCGCAACAAGATCAAGCGCCTGCTGATGTTCCACCACGACGACCAATACGACGACGAGACCCTCGACGGCATCAGCGAGGACGCGGCCAAGCTCATCGCCCGGAAAGGCTACGCCCTCGAATGCGTCATGGCGCGGGCCGGCATGAAGTTCTCCGTCTGACGGCCTCCCGCATGCCGCGGTTCGACTGCGTCTGCGTGGGCCTGACCACGGTGGACGTGCTGGCCCTGCACGCCGGCGAGCTGCGGGAGGACGAGAAGATCCCCGCGGAGCGCATCGCCGTGGACGGCGGCGGCCCGGCGGGGACCTGCGCGGCCGTCCTGGGGCGCTGCGGGCTCAGGACCGCCGTCCTGTCCTTCATCGGCCAAGACGCCTGGACGGGCCTCGTGCTGGGCCAACTCGAGGCCATGGGCGTGTCGACCGGCCTGGTGCAGGCCGTCCGCGGCATGGCCACCCCGGTCTCCCTGGTCGCGGTCAGCCGGCGCAACGCCTCCCGGACCATCCTCTGGAACAGCCAGGGAGCCGGCCGGCGCCGGGTCCCCATGGCGCGCCTGCTCCGGGGAGGGGCCCTCGACACGGCCTGCCTCCACAGCGACGGGCACCTCATGGACCTCTCCCTCCGGCTGGCCGCGGCGGCGCGCCGGGCGGGGATCCTGGTGTCCTACGACTGCGGCTCGGTCAAGCCTGGCTGGGAACGCCTGGCGGGCCTGGCCGACGTGTTCATCGCGTCGCACAAGTTCACGCGCCAGCTCGGGATGGCGATCCCCGCCGCCATCCGGGCCCTGCGCGCCCGCCACGGCTTCCAGGTCGCGGTCACCGCGGGAGAGAAGGGCTGCTACTACTACGACGAGGCCAGGGGCAAGGTGGGCTTCCTGCGCCAGCGGCCCTACGCGGCCGTGGACACCACCGGCTGCGGCGACGTGTTCCACGGCGCCTTCCTGGCGCGCTATCTCGGGCGGCGGGATTTCCTCGGGGCCCTCGGCTTCGCCCAGGAGACCGCCGGGCTCAAGACCCTCGAGCTCGGGGGCCGCGCCGGCATCCCCAGCCGCTCGTGGCTGAGGCGCCGCTTGTGATCAGCTGATCCTGGCCCCCTTCGCGATCTTCTTCTTGAGGATGTTGCGCAGGCTCTTGGCGAACTCGGCGGCGTCCTTGAGCCACCAGCCCTGACCCGCCGGGAAGAGGTCCAGCACGAGCTGGGCGCCGGGCCCCAGGCCGATGCCGTGGATCTCGACGTCCCTGGCGCCCTTGATGAGCTCGCGGTACTGGTCCCGGTCGAAGTTGTAGTCCGGGTCCCCGTCGTTGACCATGATGACGAGCTTGTCGCCCCGGCCCAGGCGGATGCGCTCGATGGCCTCCTTGAGCGCCACGTGGGCCTCGGTCGAGCCCGAGCCCGACATGATCATGGAGACGATCTTGCTCTTGAGCTCGGGGGAGAGCTTCGTCCCGTAGGGCTTGATGACCTTGGGGTCGGAGTCGTACTTCACGATCTCGAAGACCACGCCCGGGACCTTCTCCAGGGCCTCCATCATCATGACCGCGCCCTCGACGGCGCGCTCCTTCTTCTCCCGGTCCATGCTGCCGCTGGTGTCGATGAGCAGGGAGACCCGGTAGAGGACCTTGTTGGGCGACATCTCCTCTTTGAAGACGTCCCGCTCGCCCCGGGGGATGGACGGGAGGGCGTCCTCGTCGAGGTCGCCGGTGTCCCGGTTGTGGATGGTGCGCTGCCTGAGCTTCTGCTTGAGGGCGTGCATCAGCTCCCGGCGCATGGTCGGGACGAGGCCCCGCACCCGGGAGAGGAACTCCTGGTACTGGCGCCGGTCCTCGAGGGAAAGGTCCTCCTTCTCCTGGTCGGCCTTGTTGAGCCGGGACTTCTGCTTGGCGGCCTGCTCGGGGGTCTGGGGCTTGTCCGCGGAGCTCTTCTTGGAGGCCTGGCCCGACCCACCCTGCCCTTGCTTGCCGTCCTGGGGCTCGCCGGATTCCTGCTGGCCCTCCTTGCCCTCCTGCCCTTTCTGGCGGGCCTGCTCCATCTTCTTGCGCAACTCCTCCATCTCGCGCTTGGCCTTTTCGCGGGCGTCCTTCGACATCTTCTCGGGGTCGTCGACGACCTTGCTGGCGTGCTTGTCCCGGTACTCCTTGGAGGCTTTCTCGAGCTTCTCCTTGGCCTGCCGCTCGAGCTCCTTGCGCTCGGAGTCGCTCAAGTTGTCGTCGGAAGACCGACCCTGGCCCTGGCCTTGGCCCTGCTGCCGCTTCTGTTGCTGCTTGGCCCTCTGCTCCATCTCAGACTTGGTCGCCTCGTCGAGGAGCTCCTGGTAGATGGGCCAGATCTCATAGAGCACGATATCGAAGGCGCGCCGCGCGTCGGCCGCCTTGAAAGCGCGCTGGAGGGCGCCGTCCGCCCGCCGCAGGGCGTCCCGGACGCGCTCGTCGACCACGCGGGGATCGGGCTTCCCGGTCCACCACTCGTAGATGAGCGCGTAGTTGAACTGCAGGTGCAGGGGAATGGACTGCCACTGGTTGCGCTCCAAGCCCAGGTCCCTGATCTCGTAGTCCTTGGCGTAGGCGGCGTCCACCCATGGCTGGGCCCCGGGGTGGGCGCCCAAGCCCAGGTTGTTCACCCTGGGATCCTCCACGGCCCACCAGAGCGCCTGGAAGGACATGTTGTCCGCCAGGTCGGGATGGTCGAAGATCAGCTCTGGTCGGCTGTGGAGAAGGTGCCAGGACTCGTGCGCGGTCCGGCCGAGGGAGACGTTGCGGTCCGGATCCGCGAGGTCCTCGGGGAGGTAGTGGATCTCCGACAAGCCCGAGACCACGCGCCAGGTGCGCGGCGTCTCGTCGGAGCGCTCGCCGTGCTTCTCGAGGTAGTAGAAGGGGACGAGCCTGATCGGGGGATATTGGGCCAAGAGCCTCGCCACGTTCTCGAGGACCTTGGCCCAGGCTTCCTGCCCCTGGTCGGCCGCTCCCCCGGCGGGCTGGCCCTTGGGCGACGTGAAGGGCATCGGCGGGAGGTGCCTTCCGAACCTGTTCCACCGCCCATGGACCCCCAGGAACTCGCCGTCCCAGTCGTGGTCGTGGACCCGGGACTTCCAATGCTCGCCCGGCGGACTGGGCGGCGGGTCGGCCGGCTTGGGGTCCTGCGTCCCTGCGTCGGCGGCCTTGGGCCTGGGCGCCGGCTTCTCGAGGGCCTCCTCTACGGCAGGTTCAAGGGACTTTTTTTTTACATCCTCGCCCTCGGCCGCCGCCTGCCGCGCAGCGGCAGGTGCCTTGCCCAGGCCGTTGGCCGTGAGCACCTTCGAGATGGCCTCGCCGATGGCCGGGTCCTCCACGATGGAGGAGGGGTTGTAGGTCTTGGTGAAGATGTCCGCCACGCTGTCCTGCGGGAACTGCTGGACGTGCTGCACGATGTGCATGAGCGTTCGGGGCGCGATCGGCAGCGGCAGGATCTCGGGGTACATCCTGCGCAGGTCGTTGGCGATGGAGACCAGGCGGTGGATGATGTCCCTGGACACCTTGCCGAAGAAGATCGCGAGCAACGCCTCCTCCTCCTCCGGCGGCAGGTACTTGACGTCCAGGGTCATGCCGAAGCGGCTGGAGAGCTCGCCCGAGGGGGGCTCGCCCTTGTAGGGGGGCTTCACCGGGTTCATCGTGCCGATGACCCAGGACTTGGTCCGGTCGTACTTGATGACCCGGCCGTCCGCCAGCCGGTACTCGCCGTTCTGAAGGATGTTGTTGAGGACCGCGATGCCCTCGAGCGGCTTGTGCATCTCGTCGAGCACCAGGATGCCGCCTTCCTGCATCCAGCGCAGGACCGTCGAAGGCGTCAGGCCCGTCTTGTTCTTGCCTTCCTCGCCGAAGGTCTCCCGGGCGATGAGGTCCTTGTTCCGGGTGTACTCGTTCATCGAGACCATCCAGAGCTCGTTGCCCGTGAGCTGGGCCAGCATCGAGGCGATCCAGGTCTTGCCGCCCCCGGTCTCGCCGATGTAGAGCACGTGCTGCTGGAGCGAGAAGCCCTTCAAGGTGTCGTAGATGAGCCGCTTGTTCGACGGCAGGTTGAGCGCCTGCCAATCCCGCTCGCTGATGCCCATGTCAAGCGCCGCCGCAGGCGGCGCTTCTCTTCCCAGGAGCCTCCTGACGGCGGCCCATGCGCGCTCGGTCCAGGGCCTTGGCTTGGCCTGTTTCCTCGCGACGGGAAAGGCGAAATCCCCGATGTGCAGGAAGCCGCCCTGCACGAACATCGGGTTGGCCTGGGACCACAGCCTGACCTCGGCGGCCCGGGAGCCCAGGAATTCCCTGGCCTCGCCGAGTTGCAGCTGGAAGACCTTGCGCCCCGCGGCGACGGCGACCGTCTGGTCGCCGGCCGACATCATGAGGCTGACCGCCCCGCCCTGGGCCGCGGCCTCGGCGAGGCCCGGCACCTTGAACGTGCGATAGCGCCCGCCGGCCGCGTCGAGCTCGACGACGCCCTCGGGGGCGACGGCGAAGAACGTCCCGCGCACGGCGCCGCGCACCACCGACTTGACGTCCAGAGGCAACGCCGCCACCTCTTCGAAGACCGGGTCGTCGGAGGCGTACGACCGGGCGTAGATCCTCGTGCCGTCGGCCGTCTTCTGAAGGTAGAGCCCTTCCGAGACCCGCTCCACGCCGGCGATCAGGTTGCCGTGCAGGTCGACGATGTCCTCCTTCTGCGTCAGCCGGATCAGGCGGTCGTTGATCCAGTAGAGCCTGGAGCCGGCCGTCTGGACGGCCACCCCTTTCTCGGACTTGTACTCGACGGCGGCCAGGGACCGGGCGGCCTCGAGGCCCAACGAGGGGCCTTCGACCTGGAGCGTCTCGGCGGCGGGCTTGAAGGAGAACAAGTCCCACTTCTGCAGCTTCCCGCCGGCCAGCACGTAGAGCTTCCCGCCGTCGGAGTCCGCGGCCATCAGGGACACCGGGCCGGGCGTCTCGACCTTGAAGGTCCGGCCCTTGGCGATGTCGTGGTAGCGGACCGTCCCCTGTTCGTCGAGCCACACGACGGCCTCGTTGTCGTTGCGCTTGAGCGACACGGCGCTCTTGATGCCGGCGGGCACGGTCCATGACCGGCCCGTGAGCCTGGCCTGCAGGTCGGCGGAAAGCCGCGCCTCGATGAACGCCGCATCCGCCGCCACCACGGTCAGGTCCGAGCTCTGCTTGGAGATCGGGGCATCCTCGCCGAGCTCCTTGACCTCCGTTTCCAAGGCGCGCACCCTGAGCTTCCTGCCCTGCGAAGCGCCGGCGGACCTCCACTGCGGATCGACCTCCGGCAAGGCCGCCTCGGCGGGCTTGCCTAGGTAGGACTCCTTCGGGGTCAGGTCGTACTCGCCGGCGACCTCGGATTGGCCGCCGACAGCCGGGAGCTTGGCTCCGTCGAAGACCTGGCCCAGCACCTGCGGCGCGAGCCGCACGTCGGCGCCTTCCCCTTGGGGCAGACCCTGAGCGGCTTCCTTAATATCAGTGAACGCCGCGCCGGGGGACCCCAGACGACCTTCGGGCGCCACCCCCGGCACGGCCGGGAGCTGCATCACGGAATCCCCGCCCGCGAAGCTCGCCCGCAGTACGGCCGGCTGGCCCGGGGCCGCCGGCGCGAGCGCCAGGGGCGGGGCAACGACGCCGCCCACCGGGGCGCCTTGGAACGCTGGCGCCTGAAAGCCGGGCAGCGAGGGCGCCGCCAGGACGCCGGCCGACAGGCCGGGCACCGCGGCGCCGATGCCGGGGTTGGTCAAGCTGTTGAGTCCGGCGGCGACCGGCTGGGTCACGGGGGTCGCGTTGACGACCCTCGTGGCCGTGAGGTTCGCGGCCGGGGCGACGGCAGGGACAATCAGGAAGGCGATCGCCAGGGGAATGGCGATCCGCCAGTGGGATTGGGGATCCATGCCGACATCATACGAACATCCGGCGTCTTCCAATAGAATCCATGGACCCAGAGCGGCAGCGCTATTCGGCCCAGGAGATTGTGGGACTATGGGGTCAGGAAGGGTCCGGGCCCAAGTGCTTCAGCAAGTCGACGACCTTGTCCAGGTGCTCGCGGTCCTCGGCGAGGATGCCCTTCAGGACCAGCCTGTCGCGCGGCTTGAGGGGCGACCGCAGGATCGCCTCGTAGAGCCGGATCGACCTCAACTCCCTCTCGAGGTGGGCCCTCAGCGCGTCGCGCAAGGTGCGCGAGCGCGGCGGGGGCTCGCGCTTCGTCTTGGCCATGTCCTCCATGCTCAGCATGCCGAGCAGGACTTCCATGTGGCTGCGCTCCTCGGCCGCGAACCCGGCGAGCACGGGCGCGACGGCCTCGCCGGCCACCTTCTCACGGCGGAACAGCTCGGCCTCGCGCTTGTAGAGCTCCGCGTCGGCGATCTCCTCGGCGGCCGCCTGGATCATGGCTTCCATTGCGGCATCCTACCAAATTCCCCGGGCCTCCGCCTGTGCCGTGATGCATGCCGTGATGCGGCATGCGCCGGCGGCGGACGCAAGTGGTACAATAGGGGGCCGCCGCCCGCGGCCATGAGGAGGCCTGGACCATGAACACCCCTTCGACGACGACCCGGGAAGACGCGCTGAAGCTCCTGCGCCAGCACGTCAAGAGCGAGCCCATGATCCGGCACTGCCTGGCCTCCGAGGCCGTGCTGCGCGCCCTGGCCAGGCGCTTGGGCGAGGACGAGGAGAAGTGGGCCTTGGCCGGGCTGCTCCACGACGTGGACGTCGAGCTGACCAACGCCGACCCGGCCGTCCACGGCGCCAAGGCGGGCGAGCTCCTGCGGCCCTCCGGCGTGCCAGAGGACGTCATCGAGGCCATCCGCATGCACAACGAGCGCTCGGCGGGGGCCAAGCGCTCCGACCGGTTCCACAAGGCGCTCGCCGCGGGCGAGACCATCACGGGCCTGGTCATGGCCACCACGCTGGTCTACCCGGACAAGAAGCTCGCGAGCGTCAAGCCCTCCTCCGTGGTCAAGCGCATGAAGGAGAAGCTCTTCGCGGCCAAGGTCGACCGGGACGTCATCCGGGAATGCGAGGCCATCGGCATCCCCCTGGCCGACTTCGCGCAGCTCGCGGTCGACGCGATGCGGCCCATCGCGGCCGAGCTGGGCCTCTGATGGCCTGGACCAAGGACTCCTTGGGCGACCTCGCCCGCTCCTTCATGGGGCCCTGCGTCCTCGCCGCGGCCGCGGAGCTCGACGTCTTCTCCGCGCTCAAGCGGCCGCGGGCCTCGGCGGAACTCGCCCGCGCGCTCAAGTGCGACGAGCGCGGGCTGCGGACGCTCCTGGACGCCCTGGCCAGCCTCGGGCTCCTGCTCAAGTCCGGCGGCCGCTACCGCTGCGCCGCGGGCGTCGGGCAAGCCATGGCGCGGGACGCCTCCCTGAGCCTCCTGCCCGGGGCGCGCCACCTGGCCAACTGCCTGCGGCGCTGGGCCGACCTGGCCCGGGTGGTCAAGGCAGGCGGGCGCCTGCCCGTCCGTCCGAGCATCCTGGGCGAGGCCGGCGACAGGGCGTCCTTCATCGGCGCCATGCACAGCTTCTCGGCGCCCGTCTCCGAGGCCGTCGTGAAGACGGCGCGGCCCGGGGCGTTCCGCTGCCTCCTCGATATCGGAGGTGGCTCGGGCACCTGGACCATGACCTTCCTGCGCCGCCGGCCACGGGCCCGCGCCGTCATCTTCGACCTCCCCCCGGTCATCCCCATGGCGGCCCGGCGGCTGGCCCGGGAAGGCTTCGCCGGACGGGTGCGCCTCGTGGCGGGCGACTACCTCAGGGACCCGCTCCCGACGGGCGCGGACCTCGCCTGGCTGAGCGCCATCATCCACCAGAACTCCAGGGAGCAGAACCGGCGGCTCTTCGCCAGGGTCCACCGCTGCCTCGAACCCGGCGGGCGCCTCCTCATCCGCGACGTCGTGATGGACGAGTCCCGCACGGCGCCCGCGGCGGGGGCGCTCTTCGCGGTCAACATGCTCGTGGCCACCGACCGGGGCGGCACCTTCACCCTGCGCGAGACCCGTTCGGACCTCGAGGCCGCGGGCTTCCAGGGCGTGCGCCTCGTCCACCGCGACGAGGGCATGCATTCCATCCTCGAGGCTTTCAAGCCCCGATGAGAGCCCTCCTCGCCTGCGCCTTCCTCGCCCTCGCGGCGGCGTCTCTCCGTGTCGACGCCAAGGAAGACAAGGGGGGGGTGACCCCCACGGCCACCGCGGGACAAGGGACCAGGACGACCACCGCCGCCCAAGCCGCCGGCGGCGGCTCCAACACGACCGGCTCCGTCGGGAGAGCCGGCACCGCGGGCCAGACCGGAGGCTCGGGCCCCGCGACCCAGACGAGCGCCGGCAGCGCGGGCTCCCCTCCCGCGGCAGGCGGCGATCCAGCCGAGATGATCAGGTACGTCAAGGGCACCCTCATCCAGCAGTCAGCCAACAACCCCGCGCTGCTGCAGCAGATCGGCATGCTCGAGCAGCTCGAGAAGATGGTGCAGGCCGGCCAGGTCAACCCCGCCCAACTCCAGGGCATCCTCGGGGCTGGCGGGGCCGGGCTCAACCCGCAGTTCCTTCAGTCAGCCCTGCAGCCGAAGGCCATGCCCGGGCAGGGCGGGACGACGGGGCAGACCCCGGACGCGCTCCCCCCGGCGATGCGGCCGCCCGGGGACTTCGGGCCGGGCATCGAAGGGCGGATCGTCGCCCCCCCGCCATGGCAAGCCCCTTCCCGCTCCAACAAACCCAAGCGCGACCCCCGCGAGCTCCTGCTCGAGTCCAGCCAGAAGGTGGACGCCGACCCGGCCGACCTCGAGGCGCTGACCGACAAGGCGGAGGCCCTCAACGAGCTGGGCGATTTCGCCGCGGCCGAGGCCCAAGCCAACAGGGCCCTGGCGCTCAACCCCAGGCTCGTGCGGGCCCTCAACGCCCGGGCGTTCGCCTACAACAGGAGGGGCCAGTATTCCCTCGCGCTCCAGGACTCGGACCTCGCCTTGTCCATCGAGCCAGGCAACGCCATGGCGCACCTCAACAGGGCCATGGCCCTCGAGGGGCTCGGCCGCGCCAAGGAGGCCTTGCTGGAATTCGAGACCGCGGCCCGGCTCGACCCCGCCTTCATGGTGATCTACAGGGAAGCCGTCCAGCGCCACGGCATCGGCGGCCGACCGGCGGAGGCTTCCGCGCAACCCGCGCCCGAGCGGCGCCTGGACCCCCTGCGCGACGTCCTGCCCTGGCTGGTCGTCCTCGGCGCGGGCCTGGGACTCTGGAAGGCCTTCGCCTCCAAGACGGCCGCCGGCCCGCCGGCCGCGACGGCCGACGCCCCCGCGGCGCCGCCCGTGCCCGAAGGCATCATCGCCGGCTCCTACCGCCTCGACCGCCAGCTGGGGGCCGGGGGCATGGGCATCGTGTTCGAGGCCACGGACATCGTGCTGCGCAGGAGAGTCGCCATCAAGAAGCTGCGCCACGAGCTGCGGCAGACCTCGGAGGAGGAGGAGGGCCTCCTGGCGGAGGCGCGCCTGGTGGCCGGCTTGAAGCACCCGAACATCGTCGAGATCTACGCCGTCCTCCAGGAGAGCGGCGAGTTCTACCTCGTCTTCGAGCTGGTCGCCGGCAAGCCCCTGGACAAGCTGCTCGCCGCCAAGGGCCGGCTGGGGCTTCCCGAGGCGCTTCACATCCTGGGCCAGCTGGCCGCGGGCCTGGACTACGCCCACTCCAAGAACATCATCCACAGGGACCTCAAGCCCGCGAACATCCTCATCTCCAACGAGGGGGCGGCCAAGATCTCCGACTTCGGCATCGCCCACCGAGCCAAGATGACGTCCTCGCCCTACACGCAAGCCGGCGCCTGGGGCACGCCGCACTACATGCCGCCGGAACAGGAGATGGGCTCCGTCACGCTCGAGTCGGACATCTACGCCCTGGGCGCGATGACCTACGAGCTGCTGACCGGCGTCAGGCCCTTCATGGGCCCGGACTTCTCGGAGCAGAAGAGGAGCATGCGCCACGCTCCCGCGTCAGCGCGCGTCCAAGAGCTCCCCCCCCACGTGGACGGCGCGCTGAGCCGCGCCTTGCATGTCGCGCCGGAGCAGCGCTTCCACTCGGGGGCGGAGTTCGTCCGGGCGCTCCAGCTGGGAGCCTAGAACCGCTGGGCGCCGCAGTAGGCCCCGACCAGGCTCTTGCGGACCGGGTCGCAAGCGCCGTCGGCCTTGTCCAGGAGCGGGGCATAGATCGTCGCCGCGGCCGCCCTCCGCTCGCCCTTCAACGCGCGGACGAACAGGGCCTTATGCTCGCAGGAGACCCTGTTCGTCGGGTCGGCGACCTTGGAGCATAACGACGGGGTCCCCTTCAGGAAGACGAGATCCGTCTCGCAGGTGGCCGTGTCAGGGTAGATCTTCTTGGCCGTCAGGTCGCGGCAGGACCCGGTCACGTCCGTCTTGTCCGCGCCGCCCAGGGTGCCGCAGAGGTCGGCGAATTCGCCGCCCGACTTCCCGGGCTCGATGATCTGGAACATGGCGACGCAGTGGCTCGTCGCCGCGGCCCTGTCGTCGGCCACGAAGGCCTTCACCAGAAGCCCCTCATGGTACCGCTGCTTGCATTGATCCGTCGCGGTCCTGGCCGCCTCGCCGCCCTTCTCGGTGCCCCCGGCGCCTATCTTCCCCGGCCCCGCCCCGCCGCAAACGGCGACTGAGTCCTTGCCGAGGGCGCGGCAAGCGAAGTAGTCGGCCACGCGGGTGAGGACCTCGCCGCTCGCATCGATGGAGGGCAGCTTCGCGATCTCCTCGGGGGTCGCCCGGGCCAGGCAAGCCGTCCCATCCTTCCATCCGGCCTTCTTCGCGGATGACGCCATCCCGCTGTCGCCCTCCCGGGAGACTCCCGCCCCCTGCGAGGGCGCTCCGGACTCCGCTCCTTTCCGGCGGCTCCCGGCGGACGCCAGGGCCAGCACGACCACGACGACCGCCACCGCCACGACGATGTTCCTTTCCCGGGCATTGTCCATGTCAGTTCTCCAGACGCTCACTCGACATCGGTGCATTATATCACAAACCCCGGGCTCATCGTCGGGATGCCGGCCTGAGCAGGTAGAGGGAGTAGTTGAGGGGGCCCTCCGGCTCGGACGCCGTCATGATGCCCAGCCGCTCGAACCGATACCTCTCCCTCAACCCGGACTCGATGGCCTCCGACTGCGGTTTGGACAGGTGCCAGGAAGCGTCCTTGAAGAGCAGGAGAGGGCCGTCCGGCAGGCCCGAGAGGGACGGCCAGACCACCGACCTGCCCGAGACCGCGGCGACATAGGCGGAGGAGAAGGTCATGACGCCCGCCCGGCCGGGAGCCCCGGCGCAGGCCCGGTCCAGGAACGCCCTGCCCCGGCTCGCCGGCAGGAGTTCCGCGGCCGCCTGCATCCGCGGGACGAACCTCGCCTGATGGGCGAGGACGGCCGCCGCGAGGACCGCCCCCAGCCCCCACCGGGACACGGGGTTGCGCCACCGGCCGGTCAGGAAGGCGAACCCCCAGCCGCAGACGCCCAGGTAGAGAGGGAGGAGGGCCAGGGAATACCTGTCATGGTCCAGGTGGTCGGTGAAGTTCCTGTAGATGCCGCACGCCAGGAAGACGACCGCGATCCACGCCAGCGGATACCGGTCCCGCCCCGCCCGGAGCATCCGGTACGCCCCGACGGCGAAGAAGGCCGCCGCGTAGGGGCTGCTCCACCTCGCGTCGAACCAGAACGCGAGGTTCGCCCAAAGAGAAGCGCCGACCTGGCGGACCAAGGCCGCGCCCGAGGCCAGCGAGTACAGCTCCAGCGGGTACAGCCGCAGCGCGGTGACCATGTGGGCCACGCAGACCCCCAGGCAGGCCAGCGTCGCGAGCGCGAACGCCCAGGGAAGGCGTTCCCGCCGGCCGAAGCGCAGCAGCAGAGGCACGAAGACCAGGAGCAGCCCGTTCTCGAAACGGGCGAGCGCGGCCGCCCCGACGCCGCCCAGCAGGAGCCACCACCCTCCCCGGGCCCGCTCGCGGACGTGCAGCGAGAAGGCGAGGAACGCCGCCAGCACCAGGAAGCACGACGTGACGCAGGTCTCGGTCGCGGCGGAGTAGCGCAGGTGCACCCCCCAGGCCGCCAACAACGCCGAGGCCATCAGCGCCGCGGACCGGTCCTCCCACGAGGCGAACGCAGCCAGGAACATCAGCGGGACCGTCAGCGTCCCCAGGAAGGCGGACCATCCGAAGGCCACGCCCTCCCGGGCGCCGAACAAGTCGAACGCAAGCGCCAGCAGCGTGTGGTGGGCGCCGGGCCACGACGACGGGGAGCACGCCTCGGGGGCGGCGGCCGTGCCCGCCGACACCTGGCACAATCGGCCCGTGGCGCTCAGCGTCTCCGCGATGGCCATGTGCGCGTACTCGTCCAAGAGGACCTGGTGCCGGTGGGGGGTGACGGCGAACCGCAGCGCCCCCGCCCCCGCCGTCACGAGGGCGACGCCCAGCCACCACCGCGGCCCGACGCGCTCCAGCAGCCGGCCAAGCTCGCGCCTCGAACGGTACGCCCCTACGGCGGAGCAGGCCAGCAATGAGCGCACGACCCAGGGCTCGAGGCTCACCAAGGCACCGCAGAGGGAGAGGAAGGCGCTCATGCCCGGCGTCAGGCCGCGGTCGGGGCGGCCAGGCGCCTCAGGAAGTCGAGGTCGCGCCGGTGGACGTCCTCCCCGCCCGGCGTCTCGACGATGGCGGGGGTCTCGGCGTACTCCGGCCTCTCGAGGAGGACCTTCAATCCCTCCTTGCCCATGTAGCCCTCGCCGCAATGCCAATGGTTCTCGCGGCGGGCCCCGAGCAAGGCCTTGCTGTCCGCCAGGTGGAACGCGCCGACGCGGTCCGACCCGATCACCCGGTGGACCCGGGCCAGGAACCGCAGCATGCCCTCGGCGGAGGCGATGTCGTAGCCCGCGGCCCACGCGTGCGCCGTGTCCAGGCAGACGCCCAGCCCCGCCGGGCCGAGGGGGGCCCGCTCCAGCGCCGCGGCGAGCTCCTCCAGCGTCCCCCCCATGCGCCGGCCGCCCCCGGGGACGTTCTCCAGCAGGATGCGCACGCCCGGGGCGGCGCGGCCGAGCCCCTCGCAGAGCCATCGCATCCCTTCGTCGGGAGACGACCCGGGGGAATAGGCCCCGGCGTGGAGCACGTAGGCGTCGGCCCCGAGGGCGGCGGCGAGGGAGAGCTCGCGCCCGAGGAGGAAAGCGGAGCGCGCCCGGCGCCTTTCATCCGACGAGGCGATGCTCGGGACGAAGCGGGAATGGATGACGAGCTTGGCCACCTGGCTCGCGCCCCGGGCGTCCCGGAAGGAGGACAGCTCCGCCGAGGTCGGCTCGTGGTGGCGCCGGTAGGGGAGCATCTGCATGGCCCGGCAGCCCAACCGGCGCGCGGTCGCCAGGGCGTGGTCGAAGCCGCGGACGACGGGACAGTGGACGCCCAGCAGCATCAGACCACCTTCAGGATCCACTCCACCAGCTTGCTCTTGTAGTCCTCGTACGGGAACCACCACGGGTCGCCGACCCCGGACGGCCACTCGTGCACCAGCACGGACTGGGGCGAGCAGAACATCCGCAGCCCCGAATCCGAGTGCCGCCGGCCCAGGCCGCTGGACTTGATCCCGCCGAACGGCAGCGAGACCACGGCGTAGTGGCTGAGCAGCTCGTTGACGCCGACCATGCCGGCCTCCACGGTCTCGACGAGGCGCTCCGCCCTGTCGAGGTCCGTCGTCCAGAGGCTCGCCGCCAGGCCCAGCGGCCCCTCGTTGGAGAGGGCGATGGCGTCCTCGCCGCGGGCGACCTTCATGACCGGGAGGACCGGGCCGAAGGTCTCCTCGCTCATCACCTTCATCTCCGGCCGGGCGCCCAGGACCAGGGCGGGACGGATCATGAGGTTCTCCGCGTCGACCACGTCCCCGCCGACCACGGTCGCCCCCTTGGACCGCGCGTCCTCCAGGTGGTCCATCACCGTCGCGAACTGGGGCGGGAAGATGAGCCTGCCGACGTCGACCCCGGTCCCGCCCAGCCCCTGGCGCAGCCCGGCCATGCCCGCGGTCACGGCCGCGACGAACCGGTCGTGGATCCCCTCCTCGACGTAAGCGCGCTCCACGCCCACGCAGACCTGCCCGCAGTTGGCGAACGCCCCCCAGACGGCCGCTTTCGCCGTACGGCCCAGGGCCGCGTCGTCGAAGACGATCATCGGGTGCTTGCCCCCCAGCTCGAGCACCGCGGGCTTGAGGCCCGCCGCGGCCGCCTGGGCGACCATCCGGCCCGTGCGGGTCGACCCGGTGAACAGCACCATGTCCGCCGACTCGGCCACCTGGCGGCCCGCCGCGCCGTCTCCCGTGGCCACCGTGAGGAGCCCCTCCGGCAGCAGCCCCGTGCCGTTGACCACGTCCGCGACCCAGAGCATCGTGCGCGTGGTCCACTCCGAGGGCTTGACCACCACGGCGTTGCCCGCGATGAGGGCGGGCACGGCGTCCCCGAAAGGGATCAGGAACGGGAAGTTCCACGGCGTGATCAGCCCGACCACCCCGCGCGGGACGTAGCGCACGTAGGCGCGCTTGTTGAGCATGACCCAGGGCTTCCACGCCGCCTGGTCGCGCAGGACGCGGCCGGCGTTGGCGGTGAAGTACTTCACGATGAGCCCGGCCGCGCAAAGCTCCATGGCCTCGAACTCGACGAGCGGCTTGCAGGTCTCGGAATGCACGACCTTCACCAGCTCGGCCCGGCGCGCGTAGACCGCGTCCCAGACCTGGCGGACGAGCCCGACCCTCTCCGCGAGCGGGTAGCGGCGCCAACGCGCGCCCGCCTCCCGGGCCCCGCGGACGGCGCGGGCGATCTCCTCGGAGGTCATGTTGCGGGCCGGCGGCGGGACGCTGGTGACGGGCATGGTCATCCTCAGGGGGACGGGGGATCGAGACAGACCAACCGGAGCTCGAAGGGGTCCGACTCCTCGGAGCAGTCCTCGCGGACGAGCCCGACGCCCGGCGCGTAGTAGCGGTCCCCGCACCCGGCGTCGCCCCCGGCCACCAGGTAGGAGACCTTGAGGCAGCCCGCGAACGCCCCGGCCGGGACCTCGACGTCGGCGTCCAGGCCCGCGACCTCGCAGGCCAAGGGAGGAGCGTCCCATCTCACGCCCGGGCGCGGCGGCAGCGGGAACTCCTGGCGCCCGTCGACCCGGACCCACGACGAGTCCTTGACGACCTCGAACTCGCTGACCCGGGCGTCGCCGGACCGGGTCTCGGTGGCCCGGCACCGCGCCGTGGTGACGCCCAGCGCCTGCTCGACGGCCAGGACCTCGACGGCAAGCCGCCCGACCTCGCCGCCCCGGTCGACCTCGTAGTGGAGCGTCCGGCCCGCGACCAGCGGGAAGTAGTCGACGGCGGGATCCTTCATCGCAGTAGTATAGCCCAGCGAGGCCGCCTCGTCAAACCCGGGGTCCATCCAATATTGATAGAATCACCGGTACGAAGACCCCCATGCCAGGCCGACCCCGACGATGAGAGCTCTCAAGGACGACCCCCGGACCACGAGCCTCGGCTTGGACATCGGCTCCATCAACCTGCACGCCGCCGTCATCGAGCGCGGGGAAGTCAAAGCCTGCTTCTCGTTGCCGTCGAAAGGGAGCCCCTTGGATGCCCTGCGGGAAGCCCTCCGCAGGCTCGCCGAGCACGCGGCCGGCAGGGCGCTGCGGGTCGCGGTCGTCGGCAGGGGTCGGGAACTGCTCGCCGCCGCGCCGGGGGTCCTCGTCGAGAACGAGATCACGGCCAGCGCCGCCGCCGCGACCCTGCTCGCTCCGGGGGCGCGGTCCGTGATCGAGGTAGGCGGCCATTTCTCCAAATGGGTGCTCCTTGACGAGACCGGGGAAGTCCAGGACTATTCCCTCAACGAGCTTTGCGCCGCCGGCAGCGGCGCCTTCCTGGAGCAGCAGGCCTCGCGCCTGAAGATGTCGGTCGCCGAGCTCGCCGGGTCGGCCGCGGGAGCCCGGTTCGGGGCAGCCGTGGCGGGCCGGTGCAGCGTGTTCGCGAAGTCCGACATGATCCACCTCCAGCAGAAAGGGACCCCGACGGACGAGATCGCCTACGGGCTCTGCCTGGCCATGGCGCGCAACTACGCCGCCACCGTGCTCAAAGGCAGGGAACTGGCCTTGCCCGCGGCCTTCGTCGGCGGCTGCGCCGCCAACCAGGGGCTGTTGCGCGCCTTCCGGGAGATCCTGCCCTTGGGTCCCGCGGGGCTCATGGTCCCGGAAGCTCACGGCGCCTTCTGCGCCGTCGGGGCCGCGCTCTGCGCGGCCGCCGGCCAAGGGCGCGGGCTCATCCTCGAGGAACTCGCGGCCGAAGTGTCCCGGTCCCGCAGCAGGTCCGTCAGGACGCGCGGCGCGCTGCCTCCCCTCCCCGCGCCCGAGCCCGCGCAGCAGCGCGAGGAAGACACGGGCCTGGGCGCCGCGGGCGGCGGCCAAGGCCGGCAGCGCGAGGTCTTCCTCGGCGTGGACGTGGGCTCGGTCAGCACGGACTTCGTGCTGCTGGACGCCGAGGGCCAGGTGGTCCACGGCGTCTACCTCCCGACCCGGGGCCGGCCGATCGCCGTCATGCAGGAAGGCCTGGCGATGCTCAAGAAGCGGGCCGCCGGCCGGACGAGGATCGCGGCCGTGGGGACGACCGGGAGCGGCCGGCATCTTGCCAGGCACTTCCTGGGAGCGGACGCAGTCTCCAACGAGATCACCGCCCAGCTCAGGTCGACGCTCCACTATTTCCCGGACGCGGACACCGTCTTCGAGATCGGGGGGCAGGACTCGAAATACATCTCGGCCAGGAACGGGGCGATCGGCGATTTCGCCATGAACAAGATCTGCGCGGCCGGGACCGGCTCCTTCCTCGAGGAGCAGGCGGAGCGGTTGGGCGTGCGCATCATCGGCGAATTCGAGGAGCACGCGCTCCGCAGCCGGTCGCCGGCCGACCTGGGGAGCCGGTGCACCGTCTTCATGGACACCGAACTGGTCCAGGCCCTCCAGCGGGGCGTCAGCGTCGACGACGCGACGGCCGGCCTGGCGGTCTCGATCGCGCGCAACTACCTGGAGAAGGTCGTCGCCAACAGGCCGGTCGGCAAGGAGGTGGTGTTCCAAGGAGGGGTGGCGTCCAACCGCGCCGTGGTGGCGGCGCTCTCGCAGATCCTCGGCAGGAGGGTGCGGGTCCACCCGTACAACCGTCTCTCCGGCGCCATCGGCGCCGCGCTCATCGCCAGGGAGCGGTTCCTCGAAGGGCGCGCGAAGACCGGGTTCGTGGGGTTCGACGGCTGCCGGGACTACGCGCTGTCCAGTTTCGAATGCCGGGAATGCCCGAACATGTGCCAGGTCAGCAGGCTCGAGCGCGGAGGCGAAGCGGCCTTCTTCGGGGACGTGTGCGAACGCCACACCAGCGGCGCGGCGCACAAGAAGCGCGCCGCGTCCATGCCCCCGGACCTCAGCGCCCGGCGGGAAAGGCTCGTGCAGGAGTGCCTCGCCTCCATCGAGCCGGCCGCCGCCGGCGACTGGGCGCCCGAGGCGCAGAGCCCCATCGAGAGGCTGCTGGGGAGATACGCGCCGGAATCCGCAAGGGCGCTCGAGGGGGGCGCGCGCGGCCGCGCCGACGGTCGAGCCGGCCTGAAGGTCGGGATCCCCCGGGCGTCCCTCTACTTCGAACTCATCCCGCTCTGGGCCGCGATGTTCAAGAGCCTGGGCTGCGAGATCGTCCTGTCCGCTCCCAGCTCCAAGGACCTCCTGGCCAAGGGCTGCAGGAAGCTCTGCGCCGAGGCCTGCCTGCCCGTCAAGCTCGCCTACAGCCACGCCGTGGACCTGGCGGAAGGCAAGGCGGACTGCATCTTCATGCCTTCGATCCTGGACCTCCCCTCCCCCTTCGGCTCGCCGGAGCTCTGCTCGACCTGCCCCTACACGCAGAGCCTGCCCTATATGGTCCGCTCGGCCGTCGACGCCCGGTTCCTCGTCCCGCAAGTGAACATGTCGGTCGAGCGCGACGGGCTGCCCGAAGGCATCGAGATCCTCGCCCGGGACCTCGCGGTCTCGACGGCGAGGCTTCGGGCCGCCTACCAGGCCGGCAAGGAGACGCATCTCGCTTTCAAGGCGTCGCTCCTGGAGATCGGGGCCCGGACGCTGGCCGAGGCGTCCGGGTGGACCGCGGTGCTGATAGGGAAGCCCTACAACATCTACGACTCGTTCTTGAACATCAACCTCGTGCGCCACCTCGCCAGGATGGGGGTGACCGCCGTGCCCTACGAGTTCCTGCCCTGGGCCGCACCGGCGCGGCTCGACGAATCCTGGAATTCCCTGCCCTGGCGTTTCAACCGGGACTACGTCAAGGCCGCGCTGACCGTGGCCGCCGACGCCCGCCTCTACCCCATCGTCGTCTCGAACTTCGGCTGCGGCCCGGACGGCTTCACGCTCAAGCACATGGAGAAGATCCTGCGCGGCAAACCCACGCTCTTCCTCGAGTTCGACGAGCACCGGGGCGAAGCCGGCATGGTGACGAGGCTGGAGGCTTTCCTCGACGAAGTGGCCGCCCATCGCAAGAAAGGCGCGGCCCCCCCGCCGGCCCCGGCCAGAGCCAAGGCCAGGGGCCCGGGCAAGCCCCGGGCGAGGAGGTTCTACATCCCCTACTTCGCGGATGAGGCGCGGGTCTACGCCGGGATCCTGCGCCACGCCGGCTTCGAGGCCGAGGTCCTGCCCCCGCCCGGCGAGGAGGTCCGACGGGAAGGCGAGAAGTTCAGCTCCGGCAAGGAATGCCATCCGTACATGATGCTGGCCGGGGATCTCGTGCGCCTCGTGCGATCGAGGTCCAAGGGCGACCCGCCCGCGGTCTTCCTGTTCCCCGGGACGGCCATCCCGTGCCTTCTCACGCAGTACGGGCCCGGCCACCGGCTGATCCTCGACCAGCTGGGTGAAGCCGGGGTCGAGGTCATGACCCCCAACCACAAGGACCTCTACGAGCTGCTCGGCCTTCAAGGCGGGGTGCGGATGTGGCGGGGCTTCGTGGCCGTCGAGATGCTGATCAAGGCCGCCTGCGCCCTGCGGCCCTACGAGGCGCTCAAGGGCGCGGTGGACGAGGCGCACGAGGCCAATTGCCTCGACATCGAGAACGCCGTCGCCGGCGGCAACATCCTCGCCGCGACCCGCGCCTGCGTGGCCAGGCTCTCGGCCGTCGAGATCGACGCCGAGGCTGTGGCGGCGGCGGGACAAGCCGGTGGTGGGGGTGGCGGGAGACAGCTACACCCGGGTCAACCGGTTCGCCAACCAGGAGCTCGTCGCCAAGCTCGAACAGATGGGCTGCGAGGTCTGGCCCTCGTCGTTCATCGTGGACATCTTCGACTTCGGCCTCAACAACGCGGTCCGGACGAGCCTCTACCGCCGGGAGATCCAGGACTTCTTTCAGAAGGGCTCCCTCCTCCTGCTCAAGGAGATGAGCGCGGCCGGGATCAAGAACCTGTTCCGGGAGCGGTTCAGGCCCTCGGACGAGCCGCTCTACCAGGAGGTGGTCGAGATCGCCGCTCCTTACGTCGGGGAACGCGCCAACGAGATCCTCATGCTCAACACGGCGAAGATGGTGGACTTCGCGCGCAAGGGCGTGGACGGGATCATCAATGCCGTCTGCTTCAACTGCATGGTGGGCTCCGTCTCGGCGGCGCTCATCTCCAGGCTGCGTCGCGACCACGGCAACATCCCGGTGGTGAACCTGGTCTTCGGCGAGACGCAAGGCACGTCCCAAGCGCTGCGCCTGGAGGCCTTCGTGCACCAGGTCAAGGCCTGCGCGCGCAGGAAGAAAAGCCTCCCCTCGGACGCGGAGCGGCCTCGCCAAAAGTGATGGAATCCCCGCGAGACTGATATCCTAACCCGGCGCCGACAGCCGGTGGAGCGCGATCCCGGAGGCCGTCCCGACGTTGAGGGAATCCACGTCGGGCGCCATGGCGATGCGCACCGAGACGTCCGCGGCCCTGAGCGTCGCGTCGCTCAGGCCCGGCCCCTCGCTGCCCACGACCAGGGCCAGCCTGCCCCGGCTGCGCGGCTCGGACGCGAACCTCGCAAGGTCGACCGCCGGGCCCTTGGCCGTGAGCGCGACCACGAGGAACCCCGCGGCCCTCAGCGCCGCCAGCGACGCCGCCATGTCCAAGACGGGCGCGAAGCCCACCCGGAGCGAGGCGGCCATGGAGGTGCGGATGGCCTTGCGGTACAGGGGGTCGGCGCAGCCGGGGCCCAGGACGACCCCGTCGGCCCGGAAGGCCAGGGCGTTGCGGAATATCCCGCCCACGTTGTCCGGGTTCGAGACCGCCTCCAACGCGACCACGACGCGGCGCCCGGGCCCGGCGGCCGAGACCAGCAGGTCCGCCAGAGAGCGCGTCCCGCCCCGCTCGCCGGCGGCCAGGCAGCCCCGGTGCACGTCGTAGCCGGCCACGCTCGTCATGAGGTCGCGCTCCGCCACGTACACGGGCGCCGCGTCGTCGAGCTCCGCGAGATCGTCGGCCAGGGAGCGGAGCATGGACTCGACGACGAGGAGGGATCTCACGCCGAAGCGCCTCGTCTTGATGAGCGCGCGCACGACCTCCCGGCTCTCGGCGATGAACACCCCCCGGCGCTTGAGCTCGTCGGGGTCGCGGGTGTCCGCGTAGTCGGCCAGCCGCGGGTCGGCCGCGTCGGTCACGCGCTCGACGCGCACTCCTACTCCTCGCCGTCAGACGTTCGAAGCCCGCGGTCGGACGGCTCGCAGGCTGACTCGGCGGGCGACCCCGAACCCCCCTCCGGCGAGAGGAGGACGTCGGGCTCCTCCGGGAACGGCCGTCCCTGGCGGCGCGTCCCGCCTCCGGCATCCGCGGCACCCTCGGCGAGCGCCTTGGCTGGAGGGGGCAGCCGCCCGGCCTTCCCCTCGAGCTTCCGGAGGCAATCCCGGAAGGCGCCCAACGCGTCGTTGGCCTCCAGCAGCCGCGCCAGGCCCGCGCGGATGTCGTCGAGCGTGACGCGGCCCCGCGGCCCGGCCGCGCACGGCAGCACGGCGGGCATCCGCTCCTTGCGGGCGTAGGACGGGCTCACGCGGTAGAGGCCCAGGCCCAGCCCCTTGGCCACGCACTCCATCACGTCGGTCTCCTCGCGATGGAAGTCCTCCGCCTCCAGGAGCTCGGAGAGCCCCTCGGGGCCGAAGAACACCACGGGCTCGGCGTCGAGCGGGAGCTGGGCGCCCAGCGCCTTGCGCATCGCCAGGAAGTCCTCGCGCATCTTCTTGCGCCACCGAGCGGCCTGCTTCTTGCAGGACTCGGGGAAGACGAAGGCGAGGATCTCGGCCGCGGGCTCGAGGTACACGTAGGGCGCCTCGGCGTAGAAGGGCTTGTCGCACCCGGGGCACAGGAGCAGGTTGCACTCCCGCGCCAGCAGGGAGGCCCGCAGCTCGGGGCTCGCGTCTCCCCGGATGAAGCTCCACACCTCCGTCTCGAACGGCTGGCAGCCGTGGGGACAGCGGGCCTCGACCTCACCCTTGAAAGACATCTCTCCAATTATACCGCTTCGTCAGGGGAAGATGCCGCGGTATCGGATCGCCCCGGCCAGCCGCTCCAGGCCCAGCATGAACGCCGCCAGGCGCATGTCGACCTTCTTGGACTCCTGGATGGCGCGGATGTCCTTGAAGCTCTTGGTCATGATGTCGTCGAGGCTTTCGTTGATGGTGGACTCCTTCCAGAAGAACGCCTGGATGTCCTGGACCCACTCGAAATAGCTCACGACCACGCCGCCGGCGTTGGCGAGGATGTCCGGCACCACCACGATGCCCCGCTTGTCGAGGATGGCGTCGGCCTCGGTCGTGGTCGGGCCGTTGGCGCCCTCCACCACGTACTTGGCTCGGACCTTCCCGGCGTTCCTGCTCGTGATGGCGTTCTCCAGGGCGGCCGGCACCAGGATGTCGCACGGGACCTCGACGAAGGAGTCGGCCGGCACCTTGTCGGCCTTCGGGTAGCCGGCGATGACGCCGTGCTTGTCCCTGTAGGCGACGAGCTCGGCGATGTCGATGCCCTTCGGGTCGTACAACCCGCCCGCGACGTCGGAGACGGCCACCACCCGGGCGCCGTGCTCGGCGAAGATCCGGGCCGCGTTGGAGCCCACGTTGCCGAAGCCCTGGACCGCCACTTTCGACCCGGCCAGGTCGAACCCCGAAGCCTTGGCCAGCTCGCGAGTCACGAAGACGACCCCCCTGCCCGTCGCCTCCACGCGCCCCCGCGACCCGCCCACGTCGAAGGGCTTGCCCGTCACCACGCCCGGCACGGCGTAGCCCGCCAGGTGGGAATAGGTGTCCATCATCCAGGACATGATCTTGGCGTTGGTGTTCACGTCCGGGGCCGGGATGTCCCTCTCCGGGCCGATGACGATGGAGATCTCGGAGGTGAAGCGCCGCGTCATCCTCCTGAGCTCGTCCTCCGACATCGTCTTCGGGTCGCAGACGACCCCGCCCTTCGCGCCCCCGTAGGGGACCTCGACGACGGCGCACTTCATCGTCATCCAGAAGGCCAAGGCCTTCACCTCGTCGAGGTTGAGGCAGGGGTGGTAGCGGATGCCGCCCTTGGTCGGGCCGCGGTCCATGTTGTGCTGCACCCTGAAGCCCTCGAAGACCTTGACCGAGCCGTCGTCCATCACGGTGGGCACCGACACGGTCAGGATGCGCTTGCAGTACTTCAGCCGCTCCGTGATGTAGGGCTCCACGCGCAGGCGCTCGGCGGCCCTGTCGAGCTGGCGCATGGCCATGTGCCAGGGGTTCTGCTCCAAGGCGAACGCGGGGCTGTCCGGCCGCGCCCCTTCTTGATGTGACGGCTCCTTCCCCCGCGGCATCGCGGGGCTCTTCTTCGCCTTCATCGTGGACATGATCGCTCTCCCTGGCCGCTCCCGGCCGGCACGCGCTATTCTATCACTTGCGCGAGGCCTCCGGTGGGACCGCTTAGTGCTACAATACGGCCATCCAGGAGAACGATAGGTGATAGCGCCTCTCATCAAGATGCCGGACCTCGACGCAGCGGCTTCGACCGTCTGGGAACTCCTGCGCCAAGGACCGGTCGCGGCCGTCCTGGCAGCCGGAGCCTGCGCCGTGGCGGCCACGGTCCTCGGCGTCGGCTGGCTCACCCAGACCGGCCGCCTGGCCAGGGGCTTCGCGCCGGTCCAACCCATCCCTTTCTCCCACCGCGACCACGCGGGTTCCATGGCCGTCCCGTGCCTCTACTGCCATGCGGGGGCGACCCGGTCCCGCCACGCCGGCATCCCCGACGCCGACGTCTGCATGGGCTGCCACCGCGTGACGAAGACCGACAGCCCCTCCATCGTCAAGCTCAAGGAGGCCTCGGACACGGGCATGCCCGTCGCGTGGAAGCGCGTGCACTCCCTCCCCGACCATGTCTTCTTCGACCACCGCCCCCATGTCAACGCGGGCGTGGCCTGCCAGACCTGCCACGGCCCTGTGCAGCAGACGGCGGCCGTGCGCCAGCACATGTCCATGCGCATGAGCAACTGCCTCGGGTGCCACCGGAACCCAAAGCCCGCCCTGCCCCCCGATTCCGCCATCATCAAAGCCCCGGAGAACTGCAATGCCTGCCATCGCTGACGACGCCGCGACCCGGCTGGACCTCCTTAAAGGACTCGGCCGCGCCCTGGCCGGCTGGCTGGCGG
Source organism: Elusimicrobiota bacterium (assembly GCA_016212795.1). GTDB lineage: Bacteria > Elusimicrobiota > Elusimicrobia > UBA1565 > UBA9628 > JACRDT01. The sequence continues at coordinate 212,395 of JACRDT010000015.1, forward strand.
TCCTGGCGGGACCGCTGGCGCTCGCCAGGCGGGAGGCCGAAGTCCGGCCGCCGCGGCACTCCGTCCGCCGCGGGAGGAAGACCTTCAAGCCATGAGCGACGCGCGCGACGACCGCCTGTCCCGGCGCAGGTTCCTCGGGCTCATGGGCGCCTCCGCGGCCCTGGCCTCGGGCTGCTCCAAGCCTGACCGGGGCTCCATCGTGTCCGATGCCAAGCGTCCGCGGGGCTCGACTGCGGGCCTCGCGGATCTCTACGCCACCACCTTCCAGGAGGGGCTCGACTCCCACGGCGTGCTCGTGCGCGTGCGCGAGGGCAGGCCCATCCACCTCCAGGGCAACGACCTCCATCCACTCTCCAAGGGCAAGGCGCCCATGCGGGCGGTCGCGGACATCCTGAGGCTCTACGACCCGGACCGTTTGCGCCAGCCGCTCATGGGCGGCAGACCCGCCTCCTGGACAGGCTGCAACAAAGCCCTCTTCGACGCCGTCGCGGCCAAACGGCCGAAAGGGAAGGGCGTCCTGCTCCTGACCGGGGCCCTGGTCTCGCCCACCGCGCGGCAGCTCGTCGCCGACCTGGAGAAGGCCGTGCCCTGGCTCAGGCACGCAGCCTGGGAACCGGCCCTGCCCGATGCCGAGGGCACCGCCCTTCGGTCGTGCTACGGTTCACGCCGCAGGGCGAGGCCCAGGCTGGACCTTGCCCGGGTGATCGTCGCCCTCGAAGCGGACCTGCTCTCGCCGGACAAGCCGTCGGAGATAGCGGGCTTCGCCTCCTCCCGGACCGCCGGGCCGGGCATGAGCCGCCTCTATGCCTTCGAATCAGGCATGAGCCTGACCGGCGCCAAGGCGGACCATCGCTTCCCCTGGCGGCCCTCGCGCTCCGCCCCCCTGGCCTTCGGCCTGGCCCGCGCGCTCGCGGCCAACGGCGTGCCCCTTCCGCCCGGGCTCGACGCATCCTGTCTCGCCCCGTTCGACCTAGAGCGCCTCGCCAAAGAGGAAGGCGTCGACCCACGATCGCTGTCACGGCTCGCGGCGGACCTCCAAGAGGCCCGCGGCGCCGCCCTGGTCGCGGCCGGCCCCAGCCTGCCGGCCGAGGCGCACGCCGCCGCCTTCCTGCTCAACGCCATGCTCGGAGCCGAAAGCCGGACCGTGGACGCCTCGCTCTCACCCGAACCCGTAACCCTCACGGACTCGAAGGGTCTTCGCCGCGTCCTTGAAGCCGCGGCATCCGGGGAGTTCGAGGCCGCGGTCTTCTGGCGCGCGAACCCGGCCTACGCATTCCCGGACCAGGACCTCTGGCGGGCCGCGGCCTCCGCCATCCCGACCAAAGCCTTCATCGGCTTGCACGCGGATGAGACGGCGCAAGACTGCGGCCTCATCCTGGCTGAGAGCCACTGGCTCGAATCCTGGAACGACTTCGAGCCCCAACTGGGGCTCCTGAGCCTGCAACAACCCGCGATCGGACCCATCTTCGACACTCATCAAGGCGAGGACATCCTCCTCGCGGTGCTGGCGGGCCTGAGACCCTCCCTTCCCAAGAACTATCGCGACTACCTCATGGCGCGCTGGAAGAGCGAGGTCTTCCCTGGCAGAGCCGAGGTCTCCTTCGAGCGGTTCTGGAACGCGTGCCTGCACGACGGCGTGTTCAGCCGGACGGCGAGCCCCAAGCCTGCGCGGCGGCTCGACCAAAAGGCCGCGGCGGACGCGGCCCGCCGAACCTCCTCCGGCACGGAGGCCGGTGACCGCGCCGCCGGCTTCGAGCTCGTGCTCGCTCCGGCCGCTTCCGTGCACGACGGCCGCTACGCCAACAACGGCTGGCTCCAGGAACTCCCGCACCCCATGACCAAGCTCGCCTGGGGCAACGCCGCGGCCGTGAGCCCCGCCGACGCGGCCCGCCTGGGCCTCGCGGACGGTTCCCTGGTCGAGCTCTCGGCCGGGCGGCGCAAGGCGGTCGTGCCCGTGGTGGTCCAGCCGGGCCAAGCGCCGGGCACCCTGTCCGCCTGCCTGGGCTACGGACGAAGGTCCGGGTCCGTGGCCCGCGGCGTGGGCGTGAACCTCTACCCTCTGCTCCAAGATGGCTCGGGCATCGTGACCGGCGCGGGCCTGAGGAGCACGGGCGGGTCCGCGGCCCTCCCCTTCATCCAGAGGCACCACAAGCTCGAGGGCCGTCCGGTGGTCCAACGCGCGACCGTTCAGGGGTTCCTCGCCGGCAAGGAGCGCATCCGCCGGCACGCCTCCATGAGGCTCATCCCCGCGCAGCGGTTCCCGGGCCACAAGTGGGGCATGGCCGTGGACCTGAGCCGCTGCGTGGGCTGCCAGTCGTGCGTCGTGGCCTGCCAGTCGGAGAACAACGTGCCCGCCGTCGGGCCCGAGCGCGTCTTGAAGGGAAGGGAGATGCACTGGATCAGGGTGGACCGCTACTACGAGGGCGCCCCCTCGAGCCCCGCCGTGCTCTTCGAGCCCATGTTCTGCCAGCACTGCGACGACGCTCCCTGCGAGACCGTCTGCCCGGTGGCCGCCACCAACCACAGCCCCGAAGGCCTCAACCAGATGGCCTACAACCGCTGCGTGGGCACGCGCTACTGCTCCAACAACTGCCCCTTCAAGGTCCGGCGCTTCAACTTCTTCGAGTACGCGGCCGACGTCCCCGAGCCCATGAGCCTGGCCTTCAACCCCGAGGTCACGGTCAGGCCGCGCGGCGTCATGGAGAAGTGCACCTTCTGCGTCCAACGCATCGACGAAGGCAAGGCGCAAGCCAAGGCCGCGGGACGCAAGCTCCAGGACGGCGACATCGAGCCCGCCTGCGCCGCGGCCTGCCCGGCCGGGGCCATCGTGTTCGGCGACCTCAACGAGCCGTCGAGCCGGGTCGCGGCCGCGTCGCGCGACCAGCGCGGGTTCAAGGTGCTCGAAGAGCTGGAGATCAACCCTTCCGTGACCTACCTGGCGGGGCTGACCAACCAACACCATGGCGGCTGAGACCCTCTTCGCCGGCCCGTCGACCGCCGCCGGCCTCGACGACCAGGTCTTGGCCGTCCCGGAATCCCGCCCCCCCCTGCCCTGGTGGCTGGCGTTCGCCTGCGCCGCTTCGCTGGCGGGGCTCGGCTTGGCCTGCATGGCCTACACCGTCTACACCGGCATCGGCGCCTGGGGCAACAACCGGCCCGTGGTCTGGGCCTTCGACATCATCAACTTCGTGTTCTGGATCGGCATCGGCCACGCGGGCACGCTCATCTCCGCCATCCTGCTCATGTTCCGCGCGCGGTGGCGCAACGCCATCTCCCGCTTCGCCGAGGCCATGACCATCTTCGCGGTCATGGTCGCGGGCATGTTCCCGCTCATCCACCTGGGCAGGCCCTGGGTCAACTTCTGGCTCTTCCCCTATCCCAACCAGCGCGGGCTCTGGCCCAACTTCCGCTCCCCCCTCATGTGGGACGTGTTCGCGGTCTCGACCTACTTCTCCGTGTCCCTGCTGTTCTGGTACCTGGGCCTCATCCCCGACATCGCGTCCATGCGCGACCGGGCCCGCGGCTGGCGCAGGAACCTCTACACCGTCCTGAGCCTCGGCTGGCGCGGGGCCGCCTCCCACTGGCTGCACTACGAGAAGGCCTACACCCTGCTGGCGGGCCTGGCCACGGGACTCGTGCTCTCCGTGCACAGCGTGGTGTCCTTCGACTTCGCGGTGTCGTTGGTGCCGGGCTGGCACATGACCATCTTCCCCCCCTACTTCGTGGTGGGCGCCATCTTCTCGGGCTTCGCCATGGTCGTGCTGGGCCTGGTGGTCGTTCGCTCCACCATGGGCATGGGCAACATCGTGACCGACCGGCACCTCGACCTGGCCAACAAGGTGGTGCTGGGGACCTCGTGCCTCATGGGCTACTCCTACCTGCTCGAGGGCTTCACGGCGTGGTACAGCATGAACCCCTACATCCACCACACCTTCGGGAACTACGTCCACGGGACCTACGGCTGGGCGGGGTGGGTCGCCGTCATCTGCAACGTGCTCGTGCCCCAGCTCTACTGGTCGAACCGGGCCCGCAACAGCCTGCCCGTCATGGTCGGCGTGTCCCTGTCCGCCTTGGCCGGCATGTGGTTCGAGCGCTTCGTCATCATCGTCATCTCGCTGCACCAGGATTACCTGCCGTCCTCGTGGGGCTTGTACAAGCCCACGCCGGTGGACTTCGGCATCCTGCTGGGCTCCTTCGGCATGTTCTTCAGCATGGTGCTCCTGTTCGCCCGGGTCTTGCCCGTGGTGGCCACCACGGAGCTCAAGGCCAGCCTGCCCGGCAGCCAGCCGCGCCGGGGGCCCCCCTACGGCCTTCGGCCGCCACCCCCGGCACGGCCGGAATCGGAACCCGGCCAGCCGCGCCGCGCCGTCCGTCCGGAGGACCGCCATGGGTGAGCGCGTCTTCGCGGTCCTGGGCGTGTTCGCGGGCCCCGACGCCCTGCTCGACGCGGCGTCCAAGCTCGAGGGACGGGGAGTCGGCAAGCTCGAGGCGTACACGCCCTACCCGGTCCACGGGCTGGGCGAGGCCCTGGCCCTACGGCGCTCCCCGCTGGCCGGCATGGTCATGGTCATGGGGACGCTGGGCACGGCCGCCGCGTTCCTGTTCCAGTGGTGGATGAACGCCTACGACTACCCCATCGTGGTGGGCGGCAAGCCCCTGGCGTCCTGGCAAGCCTTCGTGCCCATCATGTTCGAGGTGACCGTGCTTTTCTCCGCCTTCACGGCCTGGCTCGGCGCGGTCTTCCTGCTCTGCCGCCTGCCCGGGCTGTGGCACCCCATGCTCTCGAGCTCCTCGATGCCCAAGCTCACCCGCGACCGCTTCGCGCTGTCCATCGAGTCGCAAGGCCGGGACTTCGACGCGGAGGCCACGCGGGAGGCGCTTCGGGACGCGGGCGCGCTCGAGACCGAGGTCGTGCGCTTCCCTCCGGCCCCGAAACCCGCTTCCCTGACCCTCCTGCTCGGCCTGGCGGGAGCAGGAGCCCTGGCCTGCGTGGTCGCGGGCCTTGCCACCTACTGGACCATCAAAGTCTTCCCCACCCTGCCGCCCATGTCGCGCATGCTCCAGCAGCCCAGGCTCGGCGCCCAGCGCTCCTCGTCGGTCTTCGCGGGTTCGGCGGGCTTTGCTCCCGTCGCCGAGGGGACCGTCGCGCGCGGGCGCCTGCCCTACCCCTTCAAGACCCCGGAGGAGGCCGCTGTCCTGGGCAATCCTCTTCCCAGGACCAAAGCAGTGCTCGCCGAGGGCAAGAGGAGGTTCGACACCGTCTGCCGCGTCTGCCACGGCCCGCTGGCTGACGGCAAGGGCACCCTCACCAAAGCCTACGGAGCCTCCCCGGCGGACCTGAGGACCCGACGCTATCAGGCGTTCCCCGACGGGAGCGTCTACCATGCCATCATGTCGGGCAAGAACGCCATGCCCTCCTTCGCCAAGGCGCTGACCGAGGACGAGCGCTGGTCGATCATCCACTACCTGCGCGCCCTCCAGCGAGCGGCGGACGCCAAGGACTCCGACCTCCCATGACCCTCCGCGTCCTGGCGATCGTCGGCGCGTTGGGCTGCGCGGATTCCCTCATCATCGACCCCGCCCGGTTCTGGGCCAACTGGCTCGTGTGGACCCTCATGCTGGTGAGCGCGGGGCTCGGCAGCCTCTTCCTCGTCAGCCTCGAGCACCTCACCGGCGCGCGCTGGAGCATCCCCCTGCGCCGCACCGCCGAGCGGGTCGCTTCGCTCCTGATCCCGGGCTCCCTGGCCATGCTGGCCGCCCTCATCGGCATCCCGGTCCTCTTCCCCTGGGCCCAGCCCGGCTGGCCGGAGGATCCCCTCCAGGCGGGCAAGACCGCGTGGCTCAACGTCCCGTTCTTCACGGCCCGCGCCGCGGCCTGCGCCGCCTTGTGGATCGGCTCCTGGAAGGTCCTCGCCGGCGGGTCCCTCGAGCTCGACAGGACCAGGGACCCGAGGCTGCACCTGCGGCTCCAGCGGTTCTCCCCCTTCTTCATCGCGGTCTTCGCCCTCACCGTGACCGTGACCGCCTTCGACTGGGTCTCCAGCCTCTCGCCGGAATGGTACAGCGACGTGCTCGGCGTGTACCTCTTCGCCGGGGTGTTCCTCTCGGGCCTCTCCGCCGTCAGCCTCGCGGCTGTCAGCCTTAAGAAGGAAGGCCGGCTCCAGGGGGTGCGCTTCGACCACCTCTACAACCTCGGGGGATTCCTCTTCGCCTTCGTCGTGTTCTGGTCCTACATCGCCTTCGCCCAGTACATGCTGATGTGGTACGCCCACATGCCCGAGGAGATCTTCTGGTACAAGGACCGGGTGGAAGGCGCGTGGGGAGCGGCGACCCTCGGCCTGGCCCTCGTCCACTTCGTCATCCCCTTCTTCGCCCTCGTGACCAGGGGCTCCAAGGGAGATCCCCGGCGACTGGCCTGGGTCTCGGGCCTCGTCCTCGTCTCCCACTACGCCGACCTCTGCTGGCTCGTGTTCCCGAGCCTCGGGCTCGCGCCGAGGTTCTCCTGGCCCGAGGCCGCGGCGGGCCTGCTGTTCGTCTCCGTCGGGCTGCTGTGGGTCCGCAGAGCCACGGCGCAGGGCGACGACCTCCCGGTCGGCGACCCCGCGCTCGAGGAGGGGCTGGCGTTCCGCCTGTGACCGCGCCATGAAGATCTCCGACTACGCCTCCTCCGAAGAGCTCGACCGCATCCTCCAGGCCTTCGTCACCGTGGTCGCGGCCATCGCTCTCTCGGCCGTCTTCCTCTTCACCGTGGTCCCGGGCCTGCGCAGCGCCAACAAGCCCGCCACGGGACCCGACCTCCCCTCCCAGGGCGCGACCGGCTGGCTCGACCCCCTCGACTATCCGGCCAGCAAGGGCTACGAGTCCGCTCCCGTGGACCCCAAGACCGTGCTGGCCCCCGGCCCCGGCCTCCTCGACGAAGGCCGTGCCCTCTTCGAGCGCCAATGCGCCTCGTGCCACGGCGCTTCCGGGAAAGGCGACGGCCCCGCGGCCGGCACCCTGAAGCCTCCTCCGAGGGACCTCACTTCGGCCGGAGGCTGGAAGAACGGCCCCACGCTGTCGGGCATCTTCAAGACCCTCTCGGCGGGCCTCGCCGGAAGCTCCATGGCCTCCTTCGACCACCTCCCGGCCAGGGACCGCATGGCCCTCGTCCATCTCGTGCGCTCCTACGCGGCCTTCCCCCTGCCCAAGGACGACCCCGCCTCCCTCGACGGCCTCTCCAGGCTCTTCGCCGCCTCGGGCGGCAGGGTGCCCAACAAGGTCCCGGTCAGCCGCGGCCTCGAGCTGCTCGAGACGGAATACAGGGACCCAGCTCCCCTCTCTCTTTCCGGCTCCAGCCGCAAGGTCATCCTCGACCCCGCGAGAGCAGCCCGCTGGCTCGCCGCTTCCCCTGCCTGGAGGAAGAGCCCCGCGGCCCTGGCCTCAGCCGCGGCCGCGGGCTCGCCGGGCAACGGCTTTGCCCCGTCCGCCGCGACCCTGAGCCCCTCGGCCTGGGCGGCCCTGCACTCCGAATTGCTCCGGGACGGAGCGCGCTGACAGGCTCCTTTGCCATGCCGACACTCCAAGAACTACAATGAGGACATGGGCTTGAGATTCCCGACGATCGAGGTTCGGCCGGGCATCCTGGGCTGCCTGCTCGTCGGGCTCCTGGCTTGTTCCCCCCCAGGAGGCCCCGGAGCGGGAGCGCCCGAGGGGACCGACCCGGCCAGGGTGGGGATCTCGGAGCGCCTCGGCGACCAGGCGCCGCTCGACACGCTCTTCAACGATGAGGAGGGCCGGCCCATCGCGCTCAAGGCCCTGGTGGACAAGCCCACCGTCCTGACCCTCAACTATTTCGCGTGCGCGGGCATCTGCACCCCGCTCCTCCACGGCGTGACCGAGGTCCTCAACACGACGGCCCGCCAGCCGGGCCGGGATTTCCGCGTGGTCACGGTGAGCTTCGACGAGAAGGACACGCCCTCCATCGCCAAGATGAAGAGGCAGAACTACCTCCGCGAGCTGAAGAGGCCCTTCCCGCCCGAGGCCTGGCGCTTCCTCACCGGGAAGGGCCCCTCCATCCGGAAGCTGACGGACGGGGTGGGCTTCGAGTTCAAGGCCTCCGGCAAGGAATTCATCCACCCGGGCGTGCTCATCGTGCTCTCCCCCCAGGGCGTGGTGACGCGCTATATGTACGGCATCAACTTCCTGCCCGCGGACCTGGACATGGCCATCGACGAGGCGGCCAAGGGCGTGACCCGGCCGAGCGTGGTCAAGGCCCTGGCGTTCTGCTACTCCCTCGACCCGCGAGGGCGCAAGTACGTCGTGAAAGCGGCGAGCGTGGTGGGCACGATGACCATGCTGGCGGCCTTGGGGTTCGCGGCCTGGCTGGCCCTCGGCGGCCGGAGAACACCATGAGCTATCTCGACCGGCAGGGGAAAGGCGGCCTCACCTCCTGGATCTTCTCCACGGACCACAAGCGCGTGAGCCTGCTCTACCTGGCGCTCATGACGGCCTTCTTCTGGGTCGCGGTGGGCATCGGGGTCGCGATGCGCCTGAAGCACCTGAGCGGAAGCGACTTCCTCGTCTCGGCGCGCACCTACAACGCGCTTTTCACCGTGCACGGCGTGATCATGGTCTTCATGTTCGTGATCCCGGGCCTGCCCGCGGTGTTCGGCAACTTCTTCCTGCCCATCCTCATCGGCGCCAAGGACGTGGCCTTCCCGAGGCTCAACCTCCTGTCGTGGTGGCTCTTCCTCGCCGGGGCGTGCCTGGCCCTCCTGTCGCTCTTCACGGGCCCGGGCGCGCCGGACACGGGCTGGACCTTCTACGTCCCGTTCAGCCTGCGCACGGGCACGAACGTCTCGTTGGCCGTGTTCGCCGCCTTCGTGCTCGGGTTCTCCTCGATCCTCACGGGCATCAACTTCATCACCACGGTCCACCGCCTGCGCTGCGAGGGCATGACCTGGCACCGGATGCCCCTGTTCGTCTGGGCGATCTACTCCACGGGCTGGATCCAGGTCCTGGCCACGCCCGTCATCGGCATCACGCTCCTGCTCGTCATCCTCGAGCGCGCCTTCGGCATCGGGGTCTTCGACCCGGCCCGGGGCGGGGACCCGGTGCTCTACCAGCACCTCTTCTGGATCTATTCCCACCCCGCGGTCTACATCATGATCGTGCCCGCCATGGGCGCCATCACGGAGATCATCCCGACCTTCGCGCGGCGCTGCATCTTCGGCTACCGCGCCATCGCCTACTCCTCGCTGGCCATCGCGGGCCTGGGCTCCCTGGTCTGGGCGCACCACATGTTCACGAGCGGCATGGCGGACCTGGCCAACATCATCTTCTCCCTGCTGACCTTCCTCGTGGCCGTGCCCAGCGCCATCAAGGTCTTCAACTGGACCGCGACCCTCTACAAGGGCTCGGTGGACATGCAGCCCTCCATGCTCTTCGCCCTGACCTTCGTCTTCCTGTTCACCATCGGCGGGCTCACCGGCGTCATGCAGGGGGCGCTCGGCCTCAACGTGCACCTCCACGACACCTACTGGATCGTGGGACACTTCCACTACGTCATGTTCGGCGGCACGGGCTTCGCCTTCTTCGCCGCGCTCCTCTACTGGTTCCCCAAGATGTTCGGCAGGCAGTACGACCCCAAGCCCGCCTACGCGGCCTGGGTGCTGATGTTCCTCGGGTTCAACATGCTCTACGGGAGCTTCATGGTCCTGGGCGCCATGGGCATGCCGCGCCGCTACTTCGCCCACCTGCCGCAGTTCCACTCCCTGCACCTGGCGGCCACCGCGGGCTCGTGGGCCCTGGTGGCGGGCCTGGCCGTGCTCTTCGGCAACTTCCTGGCGGCCCTGAGGCGCGGGGCGCCGGCCGAGTCCGACCCGTGGGGCGGCAAGACCCTGGAGTGGACCCTGCCATCGCCGCCTCCCCCCGAGAATTTCGACAAGCTCCCGGTCGTGACCGGGGCGCCCTACTCCTACAACCCCAAGGCCCCGGCATGAGCGAACCGGCCCACGCCGACTACCAGGGCGCCAAGATCGGGATGTGGCTGTTCCTCTTCACCGAGCTCATGCTCTTCGGCGGGCTCTTCCTCCTCTACGCCGCCTACCGGATGCTCCACCCCGCGGAGTTCCACCGCGCCAGCCAGGAACTCAACGCCGTCATCGGCGTGGGCAACACCCTGGTCCTGCTGACGAGCAGCCTTTTCGCGGCCCTCGCCCTGACCGCGGTCCAACAGGGACGAGGCGAAGCGGGGGCGCGGTGGGCCGCCCTGACCGCGTGCCTGGGCGCGCTCTTCCTGATGAACAAAGGGCTCGAGTGGGGCGCGAAGTTCCACCACGGCATCTTCCCGGGCAGCGCGCTCGTCAAAGCCATGCCCCCGGGCGAGGGCCTCTTCTTCGGCCTCTATTTCACCATGACCGGCCTGCACGCTCTCCACGTCCTCATCGGCGTCGTCCTACTGGCCGTGGTGGCGCTCCTGGTCAAGGGAGGCCGCGTGCGCCAGGGCGACTGCGTCCTGCTCGAGAACGCCGGGCTCTACTGGCACCTCGTGGACGTCATCTGGATCTTCCTCCTGCCCCTCTTCTACCTCGCCGCATGAACGCCATGGCACAGGAGCAGGGCCATGTCGTCGAACCCTCGACCCTCCTCAAGGTCTGGGCCGCGCTCGTGGTCCTGACCGGCCTGCTCGTGGCCGCGAGCCTGGTCTCGCCCGCCCTGGCGGTCGCGGCGATGCTGACCCTGACCCCGCTCAAGGCCGGGCTCGTCTTCTACTACTTCATGCACCTCAAGCACGAGGGCCCGCTCCTCAGGGGCATGGTCCTCGCCGCCCTCACGGTCCTCGTGGTGTTCATCGGCATGATGTTCCTGGACCTGGCCTTCCGCTGACATGTCCTATATCCTACCCCAAGCCTCGAGCGTGAGCCTCAGCATCGACAGGTACTTCCTGGGCTCCCTGGCACTGTGCCTGGCCGTCCTCCTGCTGGTGACCTTCTTCATCGTGTACTTCTCGATCCGATACAGCAGGGCCCGCAACCCCCGGCCCGAGGACATCGAGGGCAACGCCGCGCTCGAGGTCGTCTGGACCGTGGTCCCGCTCGCGTTGTTCCTCGTCATGTTCTACTTCGGCTGGACGGACTTCCGCACCCTGCGCAACCCGCCGCCGGACGCCCTGGCGGTGCAGGTCACGGCCCGCCAGTGGTCCTGGTCCTTCGAATACCCCAACGGCAAGCGGACCGGGGAGCTCTACGCCGCGTTGGGCCGCCCCATGAGGCTGGAGCTTCGCAGCGCGGACGTGATCCACGGGTTCTACGTCCCGGCCTTCCGCGTCAAGATCGACGTGGTCCCGGGGCGGACCGCCACGGCGTGGTTCCTCCCGCGCCTGCTCGGCGACTTCGACATCCTGTGCTCGGTCATCTGCGGGACGAGCCACTCGGCCATGCTCTCCAAGGTCCGCGTCCTGGCCGAGGACGAGTTCAAGCGCTGGTACTTTTCCGACGATCGCTCGCCCCGGCCCGCCAACGCCCTTTCCAAAGGCGGCCGGGACGCTCGCCCTCCGGACTCGACCTCGCCTCGGGCCGCCGGCGCCGCCTCCGGGGGGCGCGCCGCGCCCCGGCCCTCGCAAGCCGGCCGGGCCGACCGGGGCGCGGCCCTGCTCGGGGAGAAGGGGTGCCTATCCTGCCACTCAGTTGATGGGAGCACCATGGTGGGACCGACCTTCAAGGGGCTCTTCGGCAGCCGCCAGAAGGTCGCCGCGGACGGCAAGGAGCAGGTGATGACAGCCGACGAGGCGTTCCTGCGCGCCGAGATACTCGAGCCCGACCTGCGCGTCATCGACGGCTACCCGGCCGTGATGCCTCCCTCGGAGCTGGACGCCGGGGAGGCCGACGCGATCGTCTCGCATCTCAAGAGGCTCGCGAAATGAGGGTCCGGGTCGCCGCGGCCGCGGCGCTCAGCGCCCTCTCGGCCTACCTCGCGGCCGGAGGCTCCTGGCCCGCGGCCTGGCCGCTGGCGGCCGGCGTCTTCCTGCTCGCCAGCGGCGCGTGCGCCCTCAACGAGTGGCAGGAGCGGCGGACCGACGGCCTCATGCTGCGCACGCGGGGACGGCCCATCCCCTCCGGCCTGGTCCGCCCGCGCACGGCCGCGCTCGCGGCCGGCGGGATGCTCGCCGCCGGCTCGGGCCTGCTCCTGGCGGCCGGCGGCGGCTGGGCCCTGGGCCTCGCGGCGGTGGCTTGGTACAACGGCGTCTACACGCCGCTCAAGCGCCGCACCGCCTTCGCCGCCGTGCCGGGGGCGCTCGTGGGCACGGTGCCGCCCGCCCTGGGCTGGCTGGCGGCGGGCGGCTCTTTGGCCGACGGCAGGATCCTCGTCGTGTGCTTCTTCTTCTACCTCTGGCAGGTCCCGCACTTCTGGCTCCTCGCCACGGGGCAGGAAAAAGACCTCGCGGCCGCGGGGCTGCCGGGCGCCGGGGCCGCGCTGGGCCGGGTCCGCCTCGGCCGCCTGGCCGCCGTGTGGATGTGCGTCGCCGCGGCCTCGACCTGCCTGTTCCCGCTCTTCGGCGCCACGTCGTCGGCGACGGCCTCCGCCGCGCTCCTGGCGGCCTCCTGCGCGCTCGCCTGGCGGTCCCTGCGCCTGCTCGGCGAAGGGACGGCCGACGGTGACTTCCGCCGCGCCTTCGCGGAGATCAACGCCTTCGCGCTGGCGGTCCTGGTCCTCATCGCGGCCGACCCGGTACTGCGCGCCTGACGGCCGGCTACCGCTGGGAGCGGGCCGCCCTCTCGGCCGAGCCGGCGGCCCAGGCGACGCCCGCGGCGTTGAGGTCGAGGTCCAGCTTCAGCAGGTCCCAGGCCTCGGGCCCGAGCGTCAGCCCCCTCTCCCGGGCGAGACGCTCGAAGCGGCCCCGGATCTCGGCCGAGCAGCGGTCCTTCCTGAGGTCGGGAGCGATTCCCCGGGCGGTCTCCAGCAAGCCCCGGTAGAACTCGAGGTGCTCCCGGAGCTGGGCCGCGGCAGCGGCGACGTCCTCGAGCGCGCCGAAGTGCGCGAGGTAGACGCGCCCGGCCCCGAGCCCGGCGATCCGGGCCACGGCATCCAGAGCGGGGGCCGGGTCGAAGTCCGTGGGGCTCGTGGAAGGGAAGATGAACAGCCCCCCTCCCTGCAGGTCCGGGTACGCCATCCCAAAGCTGTCGCCGCTGAACACGGCCCCGGCCGCCGGCCAGTGGAAGCAGGCGTGATGCTTGGCGTGCCCCGGCGTGTGCAGGCTGCGCAGGCTCCCCTCCCCGAAAGGGATCTCCTCGCCGTCCGAGACGACCCTGATGCGCTCTGGGGGGATCGGCCGCATGGGCCCGTAGGTCTCGTCGAAGAACGCGTCGCCGTAGACCTGGCGCACGCTCCGCTCGAGCTTGGCGGGGTCTTCCAGGTGGCGGGCGGCCCGCGGATGGGCGACCAGGACCGCGTTGGGGCACGCGCTCAACAGGGTCGCCGCCCCATGCGCGTGGTCGAGGTGCGCGTGGGTGACCGCGACGTAGCGCACGGCCTCGGGACGCAGCCCCGCCCCCGCCAAGGCCTCCAGCATTCGCGGGACCGCCCGAGCCGTGTTGGCGTCCACGAACGCGGCTTCGCCGCCCTCGACCAGGAGATAGGAGGCCGCGACGCGCGGGGCCAGGTACCCGCAGTCGATCGTCGTGACTCTGTCCGTTCCCGTCATCAAGAGGGCCGGCCTACTTCCGATCGACCGGCAGACCCGCCTTCTTCCACTCCCTGATGCCGCCGACCAGCTCGCGCACGGCGAAGCCCTTCTCGGCCAGCTCCATGGCCGCCCGAGTCGCCAGGCTGCAGGTGATCGTCCAGCAGTACGTGACGACCGGCTTGCCCCTCGGAACGGAGGCGAAGTGCCTCGACAGCTCGTCGAGAGGGACGTTGCGGGAGCCGGGGATGTGCTCCTGATCGAACGACCGGCGGTCCCTCACGTCCAGGACCAGCACTTCCTGCCGGTCCACGCATTCCTTCAACTCGAAGGGGGTGGTCTCGTAGGCCAGCTTGGCCCGGAAGTACTCGGCCGCGCCGATCCCCGTCCTCTCCGCGGGCGGCGCCGCCGCCTTCTCCCGCGTCGCATGCTTCCTCGTCATAAGATCCTCCTCCCCGAATCGGGGCCTCTCACTCCTTTCGATGCCGCCGCCGGCCCCAAGGATTCCGGCCCCGGATAGCATGATAGCATCCCGAAAGCCCCGATGGGAGCCGCTGATTGACAAATCCCGGCCTTATCGCTAGACTACCCACCATGAAGATCGTTCCCGTCGTCGAGGCCCTCTCCGGGAAGGCGCCCCTCGGAGAGAAGGTGACCATCCGGGGCTGGGTCCGCTCGCGCAGGGACTCCAAGGCCGGGTTCTCCTTCATCCACCTGCACGACGGCTCGTGCTTCGACGCCATCCAGGTCGTGGCGCCCCAGGCCCTCCCCAACTACGGCGGCGAGGTCATGAAGCTGACCGCCGGCTGCGCGGTCTCGGCCGAGGGGACCCTCGTCTCGTCCCCGGCCCAGGGCCAGGCGGTCGAGCTCCACGCCGAGAAGGTCTCGGTGGTCGGCTGGGTCGAGGACCCCGAGACCTACCCCATCACCCCCAAGAAGCACACCTTCGAGTACCTCCGGGAGGTCGCCCACCTCCGGCCCCGCACCAACACCTTCGGCGCGGTCGCCCGCGTGCGCCACTCCCTGTGCATGGCCATCCACCGGTTCTACCACGAGCGGGGCTTCTACTGGGTCCATACGCCCATCGTCACGGCCGCGGACTGCGAGGGCGCGGGCGCCATGTTCCGGGTGTCCACCCTCGACCTGGCCAACCTGCCGCGCACGCCGGACGGACGGGTGGACGACGCGAAGGACTTCTTCGGCAAGCCCTCCTTCCTGACGGTCTCCGGCCAGCTCAACGTGGAAGCCTACTGCCTGGCCCTCTCCAAAGTCTACACCTTCGGCCCGACCTTCCGGGCGGAGCACTCGACCACCCCGAGGCACCTCGCCGAGTTCTGGATGATCGAGCCCGAGATCGCCTTCGCCGACCTCTCGGCCGACGCCGACCTGGCCGAGGACTTCCTGAAGTCCATCTTCGAGACCCTGCTCAAGGAGCGGCCCGACGACATGCGCTTCTTCGCGGAGCGCGTCGACAAGGAGTGCGTCAAGCGCGTCGAGGCCTTCCTGAAGTCGAGCTTCGAGCGCATGACCTACGACGACGCCATCAAGGCGCTGGAGAAGTCCGGCAAGGCCTTCCAGTTCCCCATCGCGTGGGGCTCGGACCTGCAGACCGAGCACGAGCGCTACCTGACCGAGGAGCTCGTCAAGCGCCCGGTCGTGGTCATGAACTACCCCAAGCAGATCAAGCCCTTCTACATGCGCCTCAACGACGACGGCCGCACCGTGGCCGCCATGGACGTGCTCGTGCCGGGCATCGGCGAGATCATCGGCGGGTCGCAGCGCGAGGAGCGCCTCGGCGTCCTCGACGGGCGCCTTGACGAGCTCAAGCTCCCCAAGGCCGCCTACAGCTGGTACCGGGACCTCCGGCGCTACGGCACGGTGCCCCACGCCGGTTTCGGGCTCGGGCTCGAGCGCACCATCCAGTACGCGACCGGCATGGCCAACATCCGGGACGTGATCCCCTTCCCGCGCACGCCCGGCAACGCCTCCTTTTGAGCGCGCCCCGCCAATCCGACGATGGGACCGAGGCGAGTTCCATGGAACTTTTCGGCTCCCCAATCGTACATAGGCAGAGAGGAACCCATCACATGGACCAGGCAAAGGCAGGCGGCTGGCGGCAAGAGCAGGAGGATCCCTCCCCTGAACGGGGGCCGAGCGTTCAGCCAGGCACGGTCCAGATCGCCCCTGGCGAGCGTGAGACCTTGGTCGTGCGCTTTCCCTACTCGCCGGATCGCGTCGCAAAAATCAAGAGTGTCGCGGGCCGACGATGGCATCCCCAACAGAAGTACTGGACCGTTCCCCACACCCCCGCCACGGTCGCCCAACTGACCATCCTCTTCTCCGGGGATGCCGTCGAGGTCGTCCCATCGCTCCTTCCCGGGCAGGACCCGGCCCCCCAGAAGACGACGCCGGGGCAACCAG
>JACRDT010000016.1 GCA_016212795.1 Elusimicrobiota bacterium
ACGCGAAAACGCGGATTCCGCGCCGACCCGCAAGGCGCGAGGGCCGCAGCGTGCTGGAGGCACGCGGCGGTCCGAGCAACGCCGCGGTCGGCCGGAAGCTGCGTTTGCAGGCGCAAGGGGGTTTTGAAATGGCTTCTAAGATTAAGTCCACGCAGCCGGGCCGCTTCCACAACGCCGGCCCCGGCAACCTCAGCCCCGAGGCGTTCGCGCGGTGGTATAGGGCGGCTTGCGCCGAGGCCTGGGAGGGCGTGGACCTCAAGACCCTCTCCCGCGTCGCCCGGGAGCTCCTCAAGGTCCGCGACCAGGGCCGCAAGGTCCTCATCATGGGCAACGGCGGCTCGGCCGCCATCGCCTCGCACTTCGCGGTGGACCTGGCCAAGACCGCCCGGGTCCCGGGCCAGCCTCTCATCCGCAGCGTGGCGCTCACGGACAACGTGGAGTTCCTCACGGCCGTGGCCAACGACCTGTCGTTCGACGAGATCTTCGTGGCCAAGATGGAAGCGCTCCTCGAGCCCGGCGACCTGGCGCTCCTCATCAGCGGGTCGGGCAACTCCAAGAACCTCCTGAAGGCGGCGCGCTACGCCAAGAGCCGCGGCGCCATGACGGTCGCTTTGCTCGGCTTCGACGGCGGCAAGCTCAAGTCCATGGCGGACCTCTACCTGTTGGTGCCCTCCGACCAGTACGGCGTCATCGAGGAGCTCCACATGGGCATCGGGCACATCCTGGCGTTCTACGTCAGGCAGCTGGGCGCGAAGAAGCCCTGATGGTCCTCTCGGTTATTATTCCGGTCCTCAACGAGAAGGCCACGGTGTCGACGCTGCTCGACGCCGTGCTCGCCGTCCAGGTGGAGGGCTTCGAGAAGGAGATCGTCATCGTCGAGGGGGCTTCGAGCGACGGGACGCGAGAGGTCGTCAGGTCCTACGAGACGCGCCCCGGGGTCAAGGTCGTCTACGAGGACGCCCCCCACGGCAAGGGCGCAGCCGTGCGGACGGGGCTGGCGCACGTCACCGGGGACGTGGTCCTCATCCAGGACGGGGACCTCGAGTACTCGACCGCGGACTACGCCAAGGTGCTCGCTCCCCTCAAGGAGGGCCGCTGCGACGTCGTGTTCGGGTCCAGGGTCCTCACATCGCCCCAGAGCTGGCAGTTCAGGCGCTTCGGCGGGCTCGAGCGCATCTATGGCCTTTTCGTCAACCTGGGCGGGGTGCTCTTCACCAGCCTCTTCAACGCCCTCTACGGCACCTCCCTGAGCGACGGCGCCACCATGTTCAAAGTCTTCAAGGCCGACCAGCTCAAGTCCATCACCCTTAGGAGCGACTGGTTCGACTACGACTGGGAGATCTCGGCCAAGCTGGCCAAGAAGGGCTGCAAGTTCGAGGAGGTGCCGGTCTTCTACAAGGCGCGCTCGCGCGCCGAGGGCAAGAAGATCCGCTTCTGGCGCGACGGCCGCAAGGTCTTCTGGGCCATCCTGCGCTACCGCTTCTCGGATTGATGTATTTGCGATATACAAATAACAGGATTATTTGTATAGTATAGTTACATGATTGACAGGCCCTTCTGGGTCAACCGCATCCGCGAGGCTTGGCGCCAAGCGCCCATCGTCTGGCTCAGCGGAGTCCGGCGCAGCGGCAAGACCACGCTCGCTCAGCGGTTCTCCGAAGCCCTATACCTGAACTGCGACCTCCCGGCGGTAGAGGACATGGTGCGCGATCCCGAGATGTTCTTTCGGAACTGCGAGCGCCCCGTCGTCGTCTTCGACGAGATCCACCAGCTGCGCGATCCCAGCCGCCTCTTGAAAGTCGGCGCGGACGTGTTCCCCCACATCAAGCTGTTGGCGACGGGTTCGTCCACCCTGGCGGCGGGCAGGAAGTTCCGCGACACGCTCACGGGGAGAAAGCGCCAGGTGCATCTGCTGCCCGTGCTGTGGGACGAACTGCCGGCTTTCGGCAACGCCGCGCTGCTCAAGCGGCTTTACCACGGAGGGCTCCCGCCGGCTCTCCTGGCGCCCGCCAAGGCGGCCGACTTCTACCGCGAGTGGGCCGATTCCTTCTTTTCCCGCGACATTCAGAAGCTCTTCGCCGTGCGAGACTCGGCGAAATTCAACCTGCTCTTCGAATACCTGATGAGGCAGAGCGGCGGCCTCCTGGAGGCGTCGAAGGCGGCATCGGCGCTCGGCATCAGCCGGATCACCGTGGCCAACTACCTGGCCGCCCTCGAGATCACCCATGCGGTCAAGTCGGTGCGCCCGTTCTTCTCGGGCGGGCGCAAGGAGATCGTCAAGACGCCGAAATGCTACGCCTTCGACACCGGGTTCGTCAGCTTCTTCAAGGGGTGGGACCCCTTGAGGCCGGCCGACTGCGGGCAGCTATGGGAGCATCTCGTCCTGGAGTGGCTGGAGGCCTGCCATCCGGATGGCCGCATCCACTATTGGCGCGACGCGGCGGGGCGCGAACTGGACTTCGTGATGCCGGCCGGGCGCGACCGCGTCGACGTCCTCGAGTGCAAATGGGATCCCGCCGAGTTCGACCCGGCCGCCCTCAAGGTCTTTCGCTCCTACTACCCGCTCGGAGAGAACTATCTCGTCTGCCCGTCGGCCGCTCCGGCCCACAAGCGCGGCGTCAAGGGTCTCGTCCTCACCGTCTGCAACCCCTCCGCCCTGGCGGATACCGGAGGCGTGAACCGATGAGATATCTCGTTACAATCGGCGTGGCGGGGTCCTTCTGCCTCATGGCGTTGGGAGGCTTCTGGCGGCTGCACGGGCTGTCCCAGCGCGAGCTGGGCGTCCTGACCAGCCAAGTGGACGCCATGTCCTCCGGCTGGGAGTCCAAGAAAGTCCCCGCAGGAAACAGGGTCGTCAACTTCGTGATCTCCGACGCCGAATCCGGCCCGGACCCGTTCGTCCTGCCGGAAGAGCCTGGTCCGTTGGCTCAAGCCATGGCCTGGTTCAAGCGCAGCTTTGTAGGCGGGAGTCCCGCCGCGGCGGAGCCTGCCGCGTTGGCCAAGTCGTTGGCCGACGCTCCGGGTGCGATCGCCTGGACCCATGAGGGGTTCTCGGTCGCGAGCGAAGAAGCCATGACCCGCGAGATCGCCAAAGCGATCGTGAAGGCCCACGACGCGGGCGCCGAGATCAACATCGTGGCGCAAGGCGTCTCGGCGAGCCCCGCCTTGAAGGCCCTCAAGAGCCTGGAAGGCGCCGTGCGCGGCGGCCAGAAGGTGGGGGCCAACAAGGTCGTGCTCGTGGGCATGAACCCGGCCAGGCTCAAGCGGATCGCGCCGGTCTTCTTCATGGACTTCAAGAAGCCGGGCAACGTGCTGGAGTTGGCGAACATCTGGGTGCCCAGAGAAGACTTCGTCAACAAGACGCCTGTGGTGCAGTTGTTCAGCCGGAGCCAGAACGGCACGGAATTTCCCGCGCAGGATCTGTGGCCCATGTTGGCCGGGCAGGAAAGCGCAATCATGAATTTGATCCTCATCGTGAGAGAATTGATCGCCAAGGTCTCGGCCATGGAGGCCGTGGTCGCTCCGCTGGCTCAGGCCGCGGCCGCGCGGGCTGAAGAGGCGCAGAAGCGCGCCGTGACCATGAAGAGCCATGACGGGCACTACTTCCAAAGAGAAGCCGCAACGCCCGCTCCCTCCCCGCCGGCGGCCGCGCCGGCTGCCCCGCCGCAGGATTCGCTGTCCATGATCAAGGGCGGCCAGGAGTATTCCGAGGCGGCCGCAGAGGCGGCGAAGGCTGCGCAAGCCGCCAAGCCTGCGGCGAACCGGCCGGGCAAACAGGAGGCGTCAGGTGATGGCATCGCTCGTTGGAAGGAAGGCGAGAAAAAGTGCGCGAGCTGCTGCGCGGATGTGGGCGGGTCATGGAGAAATGCGTCGTATGCGGGGGGGAAGTATGGGACCGTTGAGGAACGCCAGGACTTTTGGGGTTGCTGCCGGGGAGCGGATTGGCCGTCCAATTATGGTTCTATCCCTTCTTGCGCCGCCGGGGGCAGCGCCTACCCCTCCGACGGCGGTTGCAGCATGGACAGGTTCCGTTGCGCGCGCCAGTAGCGGCGTTGATGATTTGACGCGTCCCTGATGAAGGTCCCGGGTTATCCACCGAACTTTCCCGGGAAAGTTCGGTGGATAACTGGCCGTGGCTTCCCGGCGCCTTTGTCGCCTGCCTCCGGACGGCCGGCTAGGTGACGGAGGATGGCCGGTTCAGGATGGATCAGCGGGCGGCGGCGCAATCGCCCCTGGCCGTCGGGATAGTGGGTATCGCAGCAAAGCAACGGCTATTGACAATTGAACGGAATGTGTTAAACTATCCATAAGGTGATCCGCAGCTTCGGCGGCAAGGGCACGGAGGACCTCTGGAACGGGCTGAGCACCGCCGCGTCCCGGAGGATACCGGGGCCCCTTTGGCGGGCGGCACAGAGAAAGCTGGACATGATCCATGCGGCGCGTGACGTCAACGACCTGCGCGCCCCCCCGGGGAACCGGGTTGAGAAGCTGAAAGGGCCTTCCCGGGATCTCCACAGCATCAGGATCAACGACCAGTTCCGGGTGATTTTCCGGTGGATTCGAGACGGGGCCGAAGACGTCGAGGTCGTCGACTATCACTAGATTCGGGAGGCAAACCATGATCCCCAAGAGCAGGAGGCCGACCCACCCCGGCGAGATTCTGTTGAAGGAGTTCCTCGAGCCGATGGGGGTCACGCAGTCGAAGCTCGCGCAAGCCCTGCATATACCGGTGCAGCGGGTGAACACCCTGGTCAGGGGGAAGAGAGGGGTTTCGGCCGAAACCGCGATCCTCTTGGCGCGGTACCTGAAGACTTCTCCCGAGTTCTGGATGAACCTCCAGGCCGGTTACGACCTCTACGAGGCGGAGAAGGAATTGTCGGATATCCGACATGCCGGGTTCCCGCCGGCCTATCCGTCCGGACCGCATCTCCCGGCCTGATGCCAACCGGATAAGCTTGCGATGTCTCAATTCAGCTCGACCTGCCCATGATCCGCGTCGCCCGCGCCGTCCTCGCCGCCGGGGTCCTGGCCGCGTCGCCGCTCCTGGCGGCCTTCGCCGGCCAGGCCGACCCTGTCGCCGAGGGCTATCTGGCCTACAAGGCGGGCGATTACGCCAAGGCCCGGGCCGCGTTCGAGTCCGCGGCCGGGCAGGGCAACCCCCGGGCCATGAACTACCTGGGCGAGATGTTCGCGGCCGGCAAGGGAGTCCTCAAGGACCCCGGCAAGGCCCTGGAGTGGTTCCGGGCCGGGGCGCGGAAAGGCGACCCGGACAGCCAGAACAACCTAGGCGAGATGCACGCCAACGGGTGGGGCACGCCTCAGGATTTCAAGGAGGCGGCCCGGTGGTTCCGAAAAGCCGCCGACAGCGGCAACGCTCAGGGCGACTACAACCTGGGGCGGTTGTTGGCCATGGGCGCGGGGGTGGATAAGAACCTCGCGGAAGCCGCGGAGCGGTTCAACGCCGCGGTCAAGGCCAAGCCAGGCGATGCCAAGTATCGCGATTGGCTCGGCTCGGTCCTCTGCGACCTGGGCAAGCACCAGGAGGCCGAGGACCAGTTCCGCGCCATCGTCACCAACGGCGGCAAGCCGGAGGACGCATGGAATTACTACTGGGGCGTGTCCCTGATGAAGCTGGAGAAGCTCGACGACGCCGCCGAGGCTTTCCGCAGGGTCGCCGGCGAGCCGTCCGACCACAACCGCGGTGTCGACCGGCGGACCGAGGCGGCCCAGCAGGCTGAGAGGATCTCCCACTATCAGGCCTCTTATCGAAAGGCCATGTCAGCCCTTGCCGTGAACCGCGGCCATGAAGCGCGCGAAGGGCTCGCCGAGGCGCTCGGCTTCGTGGAGACCAGGGAGGCCCGGGAGCGCCTCGCCGCCATCGAGGGCATGGCCAAGGAAGGCAGATTCAAGGGCCTGATCATCGTCGTGCTCGCGGGCTGCCTGATCGTAGCGGTGGCGTCCGGCATCCGCCTCTCGCGCCGGCAGGCCGCTCCTGCGACGCGGGCCCAGGCGCCGCTTCCCGCCGACCTGGTGGGCACGCGGTTCGCTGGAAGGTACGAGCTCCGGAGCATCATAGGCGAGGGCGGCATGGGCCAGGTCTACGAGGCCTTCGACCATGCCGAGAACGGCAAGGTCGCCATCAAGCGGATGCGCTCCGAGCTCAGGTCCATGCCCGACGCCAAGGAGCGGTTCCTCAAAGAGGCTCGCGCCATATCCAAGCTGCGCCATCCCGGCATCGTGGGGGTCCGGAGAGTGGTGGAGGATGGAGCCGAGACCTTCATCGTCATGGATTTCGTGGAGGGAGAGCCGCTCGCCACGCTGCTCCATCGGCGCGGGCGCTTGAGCGTGTCCGAATGCAAGCGCCTGCTCGGCCAAGTCTGCGCCGCGGTCGAGTTCGCGCACCGCAACAACGTGGTGCACCGCGACTTGAAGCCCTCGAACGTCATGGTGGACACCTCCGGCCGCGCCATGGTCATGGATTTTGGCATCGCGCGAGAGATGAAGGACGCCCTCACCCGCATGACCACGACCGAGGTCATCGGCACGCCCGTGTACATGGCGCCCGAGCAGCATCACGGCAAGGTCTGCCGGCAGTCGGACGTGTTCGCCCTGGGCGTCAATCTCTACGAGATGGCGGCCGGCCAGCGGCCCTTCGGCGGGCCCGACCCCCTTGCCCAGAAGGAGCGCGGGACTTGCGCCAAGCCCTCGTCCCTCGTGCCGGGCCTGCCTGCCGAGCTGGACTCCCTTGTGGCTTCCGCCCTGGACCCCGACCCGGCCAAGCGGCCCAAGACCGCCGCCGAGTTCTCGGACCTGCTCGGCCGGGTCCCGGAGGCGTGAGCCGATGGAATGCCTTCCTGTCGCGCCGCTGTTAGCGCGCGTGCGGCGTGTTGACGGACGGCGTCAGGCGATGTATACTATAGTAGCCAATTGAATAGTAAATAATACATATGCACGCTGAGCGCTTCCTTGACGGCGTCCTGGGGCAGAGGTCGAAGGTCGCCGTCCTCAGGCTTCTCGCCCGCGAGCCCGAGCTGACCGGCCGGGAGATAGCCAGGAGGGCGGGCTTGAGCCCCCGGGCCGCCCAGCAGGCATTGCAGTCGCTCCACGCCAGCGGCGTCTTGAACCGCAAGACGGTCGGAGCGGCCTTCCTGTTCTCGCTGAACGCGGGACGATACGTCGTCAGGAGCATGCTCCGGCCGCTGTTTGAGCGCGAGAGGGGACTCATGGCGGAGATGCTGGCCAGGTTGGGGAGAGCGCTTCCGCGCGAAGGCGTGATATCCGTGGTCCTTTTCGGCAGCGCCGCCAGGGGAGAAGGCAGACGCGGAAGCGACGTGGACGTCATGATATGCGTCAAGGATTCCATGGATGTGGACCGGCTTGCCGAGGCGGTCCGGGATAGGAGCAGGGCGTTCTCCGGGGAGTTCGGGATGCCGGTCTCGCCCTATGTCATCCGGCGCCGGGATCTGGTTTCCCGTTTCGACAAGAAAGACAAGCTGATCAGGAACATCGTGAGGGAGGGGTGCGTCCTGCGGGGCAAGCCGCTCGGGGAGGTGCTGGCGCTTGAGCCCGAAAAAGACCCGCGTTAGGAGCGTGACCGAGGCGGAAGCCCGGGCCTATTTGAAGAAGGCCGAGGAATTCTACCAGGCGATGCTGGAGTCCTACAGGGAGCGGAGGTGGAACGCGGCAGGATTGGAAGGCGTGCATTGCGCCATATCCGCGACGGACGCCTTGCTCGGGCTCAAGGCCAGGGTTCGGGCGGCCGGGGAAAGCCACTACGAAGCCGTCGATTTGGTGCGGGCGCACATCAAGCATGAGCATGTGGATCAGCAAGCCGCCAGGCTCAGCCGCGTCATCAGCAAGAAGAACATCGTGGAATACGACAGCCGGGATTTCAAGAATGAAGAGGCGGCCGCCATCGTCAAAGATGTCGGACGCTACCTTGAATGGGTCAAGGCGCTGTTTCACGGCCATTCGTAGGGTGGCGATGCGGCCGCGCGGGAGTTCCGGGATCGTGAGCCGATGAGATACCTCGTCAGCGGCGGCGTGGCGGCGGCGTTCTTCTTCGGCGCGCTGGCGGGGTTCTGGCGCTCCCAGCAGTTGGCCCGGCGCGAACTGGGCGTCCTGACCGGCCAGGTGGACTCCAAGGTTGCCGACTGGGAGTCCAAGAAGGTCCCGGCCGGCGGCCGGGTCTTCAACTTCGTGATCTCCGACGCCGGGTCCGGGCCCGACCCGTTCGTCCTGCCTGAGGAGCCCGGGTTCCTGGCGAAAGCCATGGCCTGGCTCAAGAGCGGCATCGTGGGCGGCAAGCCGGCCGCGGCGGAGCCCACGGCGTTCGCCAAGTCCTTCGCCGGCCTCCCGGACACGGTCGTGTGGACCCACGAGGGCTTCTCGACGGCGAGCGAGGAAGCCATGACCCGCGAGATCGCCAAAGCGGTCGTGAAGGCCCACGACGCGGGTGCCCAGGTCAACATCGTGACGCAAGGGGTTTCGGCGAGCCCCGCCTTGAAAGCCCTCAAGAGCCTGGAAGGCGCCGTGCGCGGGGGCAGGAAGGTGCAAGCCAACAAGGTCGTGCTCGTGGGCATGAACCCGGCCGGGCTCAAGAGGATCGCGCCGGTCTTCTTCATGGACTTCACGAAGCCCGGCAACGTGCTGGAATTGGCGGACATCCACACACAGAGCACGATGCCGCCGGCGACGGTGGTCCAGCTGTTCGGCAAGAATCACAGCGGCACGGAATACGGCGCGGAGGATCTCTGGCCCGAACTGGCCAGCCAGGGCAGCGCGCCGGCAGACCTCATCAAGATCGTGAAGGACCTGACTTCGAAGGTCGAGTCTCTGGAGCAGGTCATCGGCCAGTTGGCCCAAGCGGCATCAGGTCGCGCCGAAGAGGCCAAGAAGCGCGCCGTGACCATGAAGAATCTCGATGGGTACTACGTGCGGAAAGAGGGCTCCGGCCCTGCTTTGGCGCGCCCCCAGCGGCGAGATTCGATGTCCATGATCAAAGGCGGGGAGGAGTATTCGCAATCGGCCGTGGAGGCGGCGGCCGCGGTCAAGGCCGCCGAGGAGGCGCGAGCGGCCAAGGCCGCGGCCGATGCGGCGGCGCGGGAATCCAAGGCCGCCGATGAGAACGCGCGAGCCGCCATGGCCGCCGTGGGGGCGGCGCTCCAGCCGGCGAAAAGAAAGGAGCCGTCGGCTGACGATATCGTCCGTTGGAAACAAGAGGAGAGAGTGTGCGAGAGGTGTTGCGCCGATGTGGGATTGTCGTGGAGAAAGGCGGCCTATACCGGGGGGGTGCCGTTCTCTCCGCGCGGGCCGGGAGGCTCGATAGGGAATGTGGATGAGCTCCAGGACTATTGGGGCTGTTGCCGGAAATCGGGGCCCGGACCAGCCGATCTGTCCCGTTGGGGGGCCTTGCCTTCCTGCCGCGCCGCGCGGCGCGATGAAGTCGGAGGCGATATCATGGTCTGGTTCATCTGCTTGAGCCGGTGATCGCCCGCATGCGCATCGTGCATTTCGGGACGTTCTCGGTCGGCGAGGGGTATCCCCGCAACGCGGTCGTGGCCGGAGGGCTGAGGAGGGCGGGGGTTTCGGTCGTCGAGTGCCGGCGGGAACTGTGGCGGGGGCTGGAGGACAAGGTCCGCTGCGCGACGGCGCTCCCGGCGGGTCTGGGTCTTCTGCCGAGGCTGGCTTGCGCCTGGGCCGGGCTGGCGTGGGAATACCTCTTCAGGTGCCCTCCCCACGATGTCGTCCTCGTGGGCTACAGCGGGCACCTCGACGTCTTCCTGGCTCGGGCGCTGGCCTTCCTCAAGGGCAAGCCCGTCGTGCTGGACGCGTTCCTGTCCCTGCATGAGGCGGTGGTCGAGGACCGGGGAGCGGCGCGTCCGGCGAGCCTGCGCGCCTTCGCCCTGCGCCTCTTGGACCGCGCTTCGTCCATGGCCGCGGATTTGGTGCTCCTGGACACCGATGAGCACGTCAGGTATTACCGCGAGGTCCTCGGCGCGTCCGGCGCGCGCTTCGCCCGGGTGTTCGTCGGGGGGGAGGAGACCTTCTCCCCGCGTCCCAAGACCCGCGAGACGGGCAGGACCGAGGTCCTGTTCTTCGGCAGCTTCCTGCCGCTGCATGGGGCGGATGTGATCGTGGACGCGGTCAGGATGCTGGCCGGAGACAAGACGTTCCATTGCACGCTGATCGGGGACGGCATGGAGTGGGAGCGCTGCCACGGCCTGGCCGCCGGGATCGCCGAGGACGCCCTCACATGGGAGAGGCGCTGGGTTGGCCATGACGAACTGGCTCGCAGGATCGCCGACTCGGACATCTGCCTGGGCATCTTCGGCGCGGGCGGCAAGGCGGCGAGGGTGATCCCCTGCAAGGCGTTCCAGGCGCTGGCGATGGGCAAGCCGCTCATCACGGCCGACACCCCTGCCGCGAGAGAGGCTCTCGTGCACGGGCAGAACGCCTACCTGGTCGCTCCGGGCGACCCGCGGGCGCTCGCGGACGCCGTCTTGCACGTGAAAGGCAGCAGAGCGCTGTCGGAGCGGCTGTCCGCGGAGGGGTTGAGGACCTACCGGGAGCGTTTCTGCATGGACGCGATCGGCAAGGGGCTCAAGGGCGAGCTCGAAGGCCGGTTCGGTCCGTTTGCCGACGCGTGATCTTTCCGCGGCACAAAAAGGCCGTAAAACAAATCACTTTCATGAAGTTTTCGCTTGTTGGAACGGCTTGAAATCAGTTAAAATCCAGACGATGTCTGTCATCATCCTGGCGGGCGGCCATGGCGAATGCCTGAGGCTGGGCGACGAGTATGTGCCCAAGCTCATGCTCCCCATCGGCGGCAAGCCCCTCCTGGAGCACCAATTGGGGTGGCTGCGCGAGGCGGGTTTCGAGTCCGTCGTGCTCTGCCTGGGGCTGAAAGCCGACGTGGTCAGGGCCTATTTCTCGGACGGCTCGGCGTGGAAGATGAGGCTGCGCTATTTCGTCGAACAGAACCGGCTCGGGACGTCGGGGACCGTCAAGGCCCTGGGCGCCGCGTCCCTGCCCGACGACACGCTGGTGCTCGGCGGCGATGTGTGGACCAGGTTCGACTGCGCCAAGATGTTCGAGTTCCACCGGTCCCACGCCGGCCTGGCCACCCTGGCGCTGCGCAAGCCCGAGAAAGACGACCAGGGCCAGATGGTCGTCATGGGGCCGTCCCGCCGTGTCGTGAAGTTCCCCGAGTACCAGAGCGACGACCCCTCGGCCATGGCCGCGGCCTCGGTCTGGATCATCCGCCGGTCCCTTCTGCACCACGTCGCCGACGAGGGGCCCAGCGATTTTCTCAAGGACGTCTTCCCCGCCGCTCTGCGCGCCGGCGAGGAGCTCTATGGGTATCCGGTCTCGGGGGAAGTGGCCGATCTCGGGACGCCGGAGCGCCTGGAGCGGTTCTCCAAGCGATACGCCAAGAGCCTCTCCGGCGCCGAAACCGGCGCGGTCTGATCCGGACGGCGAACACGATTGAAGAAACTGCGGTGGTTGCTGGCCATAGCCGCGGTCTTCGCGGTCTGGCTGCGGTTCGACTCCATCGGCTACGGCCTCCCGCACACCTACAACGCCGATGAGCCGCACATCGTCAACCTAGCCGTCTCCTTCGGCTCCGGCTCCCTCAATCCCTACAGCTTCAAGTACCCGACCCTCTGGCCGGCGCTCCTCTTCGTCTGCTACGGCGCGTACTTCGTGGTCTGGTCCGTGTTCGGGCTGCGCCACGGCGTCGCGGACTACGCCGGCCTCTTCGCCTGGGATCCGACCTGCTTCTACCTCATCGGGCGGGTCCTGTCGGCCGTCTTCGGGCTGCTGGGCATGGCCGTGATATGGAAGATGGAGCGCGAGAACGCGCCGGAGGCGTCCGGCCCTCCATGGGCGGCGCTGGTCATCGCCTTCTGCCCGCTCATGGTGGAGCTCTCCCACGCCGCCAAGCCGGACCTGGCCATGTTCTTCTTCGCGAGCCTCGGCTGGTACTTCGCATTGAAGGTCTACCGCGAGGGGACCAGGCGCTGGCACTGGGCGTGCGGGGCGGCGCTGGGCCTGGCCATGTCCACGCAGTACACGGCCCTGGCCGCGTCGCTCCTGCTGCCGCTGGCCCACGCGCTGGGCAGGAAGGCCGCGCCGAGGCCCTGGCGGTTCCTGGCCGAGGGGGTCGCGGCTGCGGGGGTGGGCTTCTTCATCGGGTCGCCCTACATCCTGCTGGATTTCCCGCGGTTCTGGGCCGCGATGCGCGATTTCTCTGCCCTGGCCGAGGTGCGCGACAAGACCGTCGCCCAGGTCGCGCTGGCCGTCCACCGCAACTTATGGAACTTCGCGGGAGAGGGCTCGATCGCGGGCCTGGCGGCGATCGTCGGGCTTGGCTCCTTCTGGGGCCGCGACAGGAGGCTGGCGGTCCTGGTCCTCGCCCCCATCCTGGCCTACTCCATCTCCTTGAGCGGCCACCCGGACGGGCCCTGGATGCGCTACCTCCTCGGCTGCTTCCCGGGCTTGGCCTTGCTGGCGGGCGAATCGCTGGGGGCGGTCGCCCGGCTCG
Source organism: Elusimicrobiota bacterium (assembly GCA_016212795.1). Classification (GTDB taxonomy): domain Bacteria; phylum Elusimicrobiota; class Elusimicrobia; order UBA1565; family UBA9628; genus JACRDT01. The sequence continues at coordinate 12,548 of JACRDT010000016.1, forward strand.
GCCGAGGCCCGGCCGTGCTGGTGTTCCTCGCCGCCTGCGGGCCCGGCCTGTTCGCCTCGTCCTCGTTCGACGCGGGGCTCGGCCTGCAGGACACGAGGACCCTGGCCGCGGCGTGGGTGACGCGGAACATTCCGCCCGGGACGGGCGTTCTCATGGACTACCCGCATGCCTCGCCGCGGCTCGTCATGGACAAGGAGCAGGCCGCGGAGCTCGAGGCCAAGACCAAGGCCGCGGGCTCGCCCCGCTGGCGGCTCTACGCCGCGATGCGCAACTCCCATCCCGGGGGCGGGTACCGGATCTACCGCCTCCAGCGCTCGGCCGCGGACCTGCGTTCCAATCCCGCGCACGTCCTGTCCTCTCAGGCGGACGCGGCGACCCTGGACATGAGCGCGGGGCTCGGCGGGGCCCGGCGCGCCGGCGTCGGCTACGTCGTCACGTCGAGCTACGGCGCGAGCCCGGCTCGGTCGCCCTACCTCGAGGCCTTCTTCGAGGAGCTCTGGCGGCGGGCCGTGCTGGTGCGGGAGTTCGCGCCCGTTCAAGGCAAGATCGGCGGCCCGCACCTGCGGATCTTCAAGCTCAGCGGATGACGAGGGACGGGTGACCAACGTCAGGACCGGTCGGATTCGAGGTTCTTGATGCGGCTTTCGTGGTCCCTGACCTGGACCTGGAGTTCGGTCAGGGAGTGGCCGTGGAGGACGGCGGTCCGGTCGTAGCGCTCCCCCTTGCAGGCGAAGGATTCGATGGCGGCCAGGATGTCCCTGACATCGTCCTTGGTGGCCAGGCCCGTGATCCTGTCTCCGAGTCCGCGGACATCGGCCTGCGTCCGCACAATCTCCGTGGCAAGGCGGTGGACGGACGCGTCGAGCTTCTTGTCGAGCCCCCGGATGTCGGCTTTCAGTTCGGCGCGCAGGTCATCCGCGGTCGATTTGACCTCGCCGCGCAGGGCGTCCGCGGTCGATTTGACCTCGCCGCGCAGGGCGTCCGCGGTCGATTTGACCTCGCCGCGCAGGGCGTCCGCGGTAGATTTGATCTCGCCCCGCAGCACGGCCTCGGTAGCCTTGAGTTCTCCCCGGAAGATGTTCGTGGAGGTGTAGAGGTCGCCCCGCGTGGCCGGCATGCTCGTTTCAGCCTGGGTCATCTCGTCCATTTTACCACTTCCTCCGGAACCTCGTAAGAGTCGAAAGCCCCATCCGGCGGTGGGCCCCCAACTGGTATACGAATGACTGCCGGAATAGTTCCATCACTCTCCGCCTCGGGCGCTCATTGACCAGTCGCTCAGGGCGTCCTAAACTCTGGGGAACCCTGGTTGGAAGGAGAACACATGGCTGCCTGGCTTCTTCTCTTGGCATGGACCTCGACGGGCTTCGCCCAGGAGGCGTCGTGGCCGGACCTTGCCGCGCCCGCCAAGGCCGTGGGCGGGGGAGGGCGCGACGCGGCCGTGGTGGTGGGCGTGGAGGATTACCCCGCCGCGGCGCGAGAGCTCGACAAGCTTGATCCTCAGGCCGCGAGGCGCATCCTCAAGTTCCTGTCGGCGCGCGTAACGCCCTCAAGCGATCCCCGGCGCCGCGGCGAGGCCCTCAAGGGCTCGAAGCTGGGGGAGTTCTGGAAGTACAGGGTCGGCGATTATCGGATCGTCGCGCGCATCGAAGACCGCTTGCTGCTGATCCTGGTCGTGAGGATCGGCAACCGCCGCGAGATCTGCCGGCGATGACGGTCGGGTTGGCGCGCCTTGCGCGCGCCTTGAGGCCGGCGATATTGATTATAATATCACCCCAGCCATGAAGATCATCGCGGTCCTGCCCGCCTACAACGCCGAGAAGACTCTGGAGAAGACCCTCAACGACATCCCCAAGGGGTCCGTCTCGGAGGTCATCCTGGTGGACGACTGCTCCAAGGACGGCACGGTCGAGCTTTCCAGGAAGCTGGGCCTGACGACCTTCGTCCACGAGAAGAACCTCGGCTACGGGGGCAACCAGAAGACCTGCTACACCGAGGCCTTGAAGCGCGGCGCGGACATCGTGATCATGATCCACCCGGACTACCAGTACGATGCCAGGCTCACCCCCTTGATGACGAGCCTGATCTCCATGGGGGTCTGCGACGTGGTGCTGGGCAACCGCATCAGGACCCGCTGGGAGGCCCTGGAAGGCGGCATGCCCTTCTACAAATACATCTTCAACAGGTTCCTGACGATCATCGAGAACCTCAGCACGGGCAACAACATGGGCGAGTACCACTCGGGGCTGAGGGCCTACTCCCGGAAGGTCCTCGAGACCCTGCGCTGGGAGCTCAACTCCGACGATTTCGTCTTCGACCAGCAGTTCATGATCCAGGCCGCGGCGTGCCGCTTCCGGCTCGGGGATGTCCCCGTCGCGGTGCGCTATTTCCCGGAGGCCTCCTCCATCAGCTTCTGGCGCAGCATGAAATACGGGCTGTCGACCCTGGTGCTCATCGCGCAGTATTTCCTGCACAAGTCGAGGCTCGTGCAATACGCGTTCCTGACGCCGAAGGGGAATCCCGCTCCGACCGCGGCCCCGAGCCGTCCTTCCTTCGGGCCACAATGAACCTCCCTCGGGCTCTGGCCGGGGCGGCGAACACGATTCCCGGCAGGGCGCCGTCCCGGACGCGGTTGGGAACGGGGTTGGCGGCCGGGGCGCTCTTGGCGTTCTCCCTTTGGAGCGCGGGCCAGGCCTTCTCGGGCTTCCTGGGGGGGTGCCATGCCCTGCTCGTCCTGGTGGTCCTCGCGGCGGCGGCCGCAGGGTCGGGCCGCAGGGCCGTGGGCCTGCTGGGGCTCGGCGAGGCCTGCGAGGCCGGCCAGGAGGAGAAGACCCTGGCGGGCGTCACGCTGGGCCTGGGCTTCCTGAGCCTGGGGACGCTCGCCCTGGCGGCGCTCGGCCTGCTCCAGGCCTGGGCCGTCAGCGCGATGGTCGGGGCGCTCCTGCTGTGGGGCTACGCCGAGCTCAAGGAAGGGCTGCTCTCCCTGGACTGGCGTATCGAGCATCCCTTGGCGGCCTCGGCGGTGGGCGCGATTGGATTGACGCTGCTCTGGCTATGCCTTATGCCGCCCCACCAGTACGATTCCCTCGTCTACCACCTGGCTTTGCCCGAGACCTACGTGCGCGAGGGGAGGCTCGTGTCGCCGGCGCACCTGCTGTATTCCCATTTTCCCCAGAACGCCGAGATGCTCTTCGCGGCGGCGCTGGCGTTCAAGAGCGACGCGCTCGCCCAGATGCTCATGTGGCTGGCGACGGCGCTGAGCCTGTGGTGGGTCGTCGCGAGCGCCAGGCGCGAGGTGGACGCTCCGTCCGCGTGGCTGGCCGCGCTCTTCCTCGCGACCCACACCGCGGTGATGCTGCTGGCGACGATCACCTACGTGGAGCCGCTGGTGATGCTCTGGACCACCGCCGCGGTGCTCTGCATGCTGCGGTGGAACGCCGCGGGCTCGGGCCGCGGCTGGCTGGCGCTCTCGGCGGCGTTCTGCGGGCTCGCGTTGGGGACCAAGTACACGGCCGGCGCCACCGCGGCGCTGCTGGCCCTGGTGCCCGCGGGGCGGGTGGCCTTCGGGCGGGGCCGTCCCGGCGGGTGGCGCGAGCCCCTCAGGGATACGGCGCTCTTCGTCGCGGTGACCACGGCGGTCTTCCTGCCCTGGCTGGTCAAGAACGCCCTCACCATCGGCAACCCCGTGTTCCCGTTCCTCTACGCGCTGTTCCCGATGACCGGGACCGGCTGGGGCGCCGAGACGGCCAGGCGGTACTTCACGATCCTGGCCGAGTACGGGCACGGCGAGAGCTGGCTCAGGGATCTCGTGACGCTGCCCTACCAGCTCCTGGTGAGGTTCGCCCGCTACGGCGGCGGGATGGACGTGCTGGGCTGCCTCGGGTGGGGGGTCGTCTTCCTGGGCGCTCCCCTGGCTCTCTGGCCGGCGCTCAAGGGCTTGCCGGCCGACCGATCGGCCGGGCCCGGGGCGCGCCGGTTCCTCAAGCTCCTCATCGCGTACTGCGCCTGCCATTTCCTGGCGTGGTTCGCGACCGGCACGGTGCTGCGCTTCCTGACCGCGCTCGCCCCGCTCCTGGCCCTGCTGGCCGCGGCCGGGGCGCGCCGGCTCTGGCTCGCTTCGGACCGCGGCGCCCGGGCGGCGCTGGCCGCGGGCTTGGCCGTCATGACGGCGGCGAACCTGGGGTTCTTCCTCTACGTCCACGACGTCTTCGAGACCGGGCAGGTCCTGCTGGGCGTCGAGACCCGTTCGGCCTTCCTCACCCGGCGGCTGGACTACTACAGCTGCGCGGCCTGGTGCCAAGACGGGCTGGGGCCAAATGATAGAATCCTGGTCGTCGGGGAGCAGAGGGCGTATTACCTGGCCCGCGACCATGTGGCTTCGACCGTGAACGCTCCGAACCGCTTCGTAGCCATGGCCAACGGCGCCGCCGACCCCTCGGACCTGGCCCGGCGGCTCCGGTCGGAGGGCTTCACGGCGGTCCTCTACGTCCCCCGGGAGATGAAGCGGCTGATGACGGCGTTCGGGGACATCACCGAGAAGGGCTTCGGGAACATCAGCGGCCTGTTCGACAGGTCCGCGCCGGTCTTCGGCGGGCCGGCCTGCGCGGTATACCGATTGTGAGGATCGAGGCCCTCTACGCCCTGTCCATCCTCTCGGCCATGGGCATCTCCTTCCTGGCGACCCCGCTGGTCCGGGCCATGGCGCTGCGCCTGGGGTGGCTCGACACGCCGAGCTCGGCGGTCAAGACCCACAAAGTGGCCACCCCGTGCGTGGGGGGCATCGCCATCTTCCTCGCCTTCGCCGGGACCCTGGTCCTGCTGCGGTACCTGACGCAGTTCCCGAGCGGCACCCTGCGCAGCCTGCGGGCCATCCTGATGGGGGGCGGGTTCCTCTTCGTGCTGGGGCTCGCCGACGACATGACCAAGCCCCGCGGGCTCCATTTCAAGGTCAAGTTCGTGGTCCAGGGCCTCGCGACGGTCGCGCTGCTCGGCTACGGGATCAGCATCCACTTCATCTCCCCGCACTACGTCGGGGCCGTCCTGACCGTCCTGTGGGTCGTGGGGATCACCAACGCCCTCAACATCATCGACATCATGGACGGCCTGGCCGCGAGCCAGGCCGCGATCGCGGCCCTGGCCTTCCTGATGATCTCCCTGCCTTCCGAGGAGCTCTACGTCAACTTCGCCTCGGCGGCGCTCGCCGGCGCTACCCTGGGGTTCCTGCCGTGGAACTTCTCCTCCAAGCGCAAGATCTTCATGGGGGACTCCGGCAGCATGTTCCTGGGGTTCGTCCTGGCCGCGCTCGCCATGGGGACCAAGTACAGCGAGGTCAACGACGTCGGCGTCTACGCGCCCCTGCTCATCCTGATGGTCCCCATGTACGACACGCTCTTCGTGATGTTCCTGCGCATCCGCAACGGCCAGTCGCCGTTCCTGGGGTCCAAGGACCACTTCGCCCTGCGGCTCGAGAAGATGGGCCACTCCCGGCCGAAGGTCGTGGCCATGGCGGCCGGCGCGGCCATGGTGCTCGGCTTTTGCGCCTTCCTGGTGACCCAGCTCGACGTCGTCCTGGCCCTGTGCATCTACGGCGTGGTCGGGTTCGAGGTCCTGCTCCTGAGCCGCCACCTGGCCAGAGTCGAGATGCATCGGTGATCAGGACCGACGTCCTCATCCTCGGGGGCGGGCTCTCGGGGCTCTCCACCGCCTATCACTTGGGCGAGCGCGCCGGCCGGAGCTGCCTGGTGGTGGACAAGAGCCCCGTCATCGGCGGCACGGCGGGGTCGGTGCGCCGCGAGGGCTTCGTCTTCGACCACACGGGGCACCTCCTCCACCTGCACGACCCCTACGGCAAGAGGCTCGTCGCGACCCTGCTGCGGGGGAACCTCGCTTGGCTTGCGCGGAGCTCCTGGATCCATTCCCAAGGAGTCGACACCCGGTATCCCTTCCAGGCCAACACGTTCGGCCTGCCCGCGGCGGTGGTGGAGGAATGCGTCGCGGGCTTCCTGAAGACCGTGCATTGGCCGGCCCCTCCGGCGACGGGCTCGTTTCGGGACTGGTGCCTGGCGCAGTTCGGGGAGGGGATCAGCCGGCGCTTCATGTTCCCCTACAACGAGAAGGTCTGGCGCAGGTCGCTGCGGGAGATCACGACGGACTGGCAGGGCCCGTTCGTGCCCAAGCCGGCCGCGGGCGAAGTCATCCGGGGCGCCTTGATGGACCAGGCCCAGGCGTTCGGCTATAACGCCGCCTTCAGCTATCCCATCCGGGGCGGGATCCAGTCCCTTCCGGAGAGCCTGGCCCGTTCCCTGGCCGGGGGCCGGCTCCGCCTGGGCGCGCGCGTCGCGTCCGTGGACCTGGCGGCGCGGGTCGCGGTCGTCGAGGGGGTCGGGGAGGTTGGGTTCGGGAGGCTCGTCAACACCATGCCCCTGCCCCATTTCCTGGACCTGGCGCGGCCCCTTCCCGCCGGGGTCCTCGAGGCGCGCCGGAACCTCAGGCACAACTCGGTCTACTGCCTCAACATCGGCATCGCCAGGCCTCGCGTCTCGGACAAGCACTGGATCTATTTCCCGGAGAAGGGGTTCGCGTTCTACCGCGCGGGGTTCCTGAGCAATTTCTCGCGGCATGTCGCGCCGGCGGGCGCCTCCTCCATGTACATCGAAGCCGCCCGGAGGCCTTCGGAGAAGGTGGAGCTTCCCAGGCTCGAAAGGCTGTTCCTGGAGGGGCTGAGGGCGTGCGGCATCCTCCGGCGCTCCGACAGGATCGTCGCCAGGCATTGGGCGCCGATCGAATACGGCTACGTGGTCTACGACCGCGATAGGACTGCGGCGCTCAAAACCGTTTTCGCCTTCCTTCGGAAGGCGAAAGTTGAGTCGATCGGGCGCTACGGGGCCTGGAAGTACTCCTTCATGGAGGAGGCGCTGCTCGACGGCAAGAGGTGCGCGGAGAGGCTTTCGTCCGGCGGCCGAAGCCGTGCGCAAGGACTGGCGCGCGGAGCTTGACGAAGGCGGCAAGCGCCTCTACGACGAGCTCCGGCTCTGGCGCGGCCGAAGGGCCAGGCGCGAGGGCATGCCGCCCTATCTCATCCTCTCGAACCGCGAGCTAGACTTCTGGCTCAAGGGGATCGGGCTCAAGAAGAAGCCCGCGGCTGAGCCGGCAAAGCCCGAAGCGAAGTGGTTTCCAGCGAAACCCGCCGTCCCAAGGGTCGCCCCGCCCGCCAACGGCATCCCAAAAAGGCGGTCGGGACGCTCGGGCTCCGCTCTCGTCCCATTCCCATCACTCACAGGAAGGGACAGTCCCGCAAGGCGGGACGACCGCGCCCCGCTTCCTGACGGGCCCGGGCAGCCCGCAAGACAGGTACCCGTACCCCTGCCGGCGCCCCAGGCCTCCCGGCCGCGTCCCTCCCGCCCCCCGTCCCGAAAGGACCGCTTTTCCGGACGGCTCGAATCCCGGCCTTGCTCCGCCGCGACTCCGCAGGCGGGCCCTTGACGGAAGGCGGTTTTCGGATTATATTATATTGTCATACATAGCATTAGGAGGGACGCCATGCGGCACAGACATTCCCACCCGGTCACCATCACCCTCACGCCCAAGCTCTTCCTGCTGGCTGAGAAGATCGCTGAGGAGGAGGGGCGCACGCGCTCCGAGCTTTTCCGGGAGGCCCTCCGGAAGTACGTTTGGGAAAGGTCCTGGAAGAAGCTTCAGGAATACGGCGCCAAGAAGGCCCGGGAAATGGGCGTCAAGAGCGACGAGGACATCGAGCGTCTGATCGACGAAGGGAGGGTGTAATTTGTCTCTCCCTTCATCCTGCTTGAGTTCGAGGACAAGCTGAAATCGAAGTTCGGGTATTCGGCCCGGGACGCCTATGAGGCCATGGCGGACATCGAGGTGATCTCCCAAATTGTCCGCCCGCAGGACAAAATACAAGCCATCGAAAGAAAGGACTCCGACAACCGCATCCTGGAATGCGCCCTGGAAGCCGAGGCGGATGTTCTGGTGACCGGCAACATGCGCCACATCCGGCCGCTGGGCGCCTTCCAGGGCGTCGATATCCTCACGCCCCGCGAGTTCCTGGACAAATACTTCCCCGCCGGCTAGGGCCGCTTCCTCGACTGCGCGTGCTCCCGGCTGGACCGAGTGGACCATGGTGCGCCTTCATCTGGCGCCGTGGCCGTCTTGACCCGGGCCGTTGCGCGGTGTAAACTTGTCAGAGCCCTCGGAGGTGTTCCCATGGCTGTCCTGAAATGGCGCCTGAACCGGCCAAGATGGCCGACACAGCATTTCCAAATAGGCTAGAATAGGTTGTTCGGCCGTTTCGGCTTCAGGAGACAGTTGGAAACCCGGTCTGACAAAGGATACCGGGAGCGGTGAACCCCAGCGCGAAGAGCACGGAGGGCACTCGGACGCCGGAGGAACTGCCGGACTTGATCGAAGCCATCTGCGCGCCTCCATGAAGCCGTGAAAATCATCCTCATCCAGCCTCCGGGCCTGCAGTCCCAGGACAGCTACTCCAGCTTCACGCAGCCTCCGCTGGGCATCGCGTACCTGACGGCCTACGCCAAGACGCTGGGGTTCGAGGTGGAGGTCATCGACGGCGTCGGGGCCGCCCTCTCGCGGACCCACCCCTGGAGCGGGGGGCAGGGCCTGCTGCTGCAGGGGCTGACCCTCGACGAGGTGGTCGCCCGGGTGCCGCCGGACGCCGAGGTGGTCGGGCTCTCGATCATGTTCACGCACTCCTGGCCCATGGTGCGCGAGCTCATGCGGGGGATCCGGCGCGCTCTCCCCCGGGCGTTCCTGATGGCGGGCGGCGAGCACGCGACCGCCATGCCCGAGCAGGTCCTGCGCGACGGCGGGGCCGACCTGGTCGTGCGCGGCGAGGGGGAGGCCACGTTCGGGGAGACCTTGGAGCGGCTCAGGATGGACATGCGCTCGTGGGGGTCCCAGCCCGGGGTCGCGTTCCTCGACGGCCAGGGCAAGCTCGTGCGCACGGAGCGCCAGCCCAGGATCATGCAGCTCGACAGCCTGCCCCTTCCGGATTGGGACAGCCTCAACATCCGGACCTACATGGACAGCCACGTCTTCATGGGTCCCTCGGGCTCGGGCAGCCGTTCGATCCCCATGCTGGCCACCCGGGGCTGCCCCTACGGCTGCACCTTCTGCGCCTCGCCCAACATGTGGACGCGGCTCTATCGCACCCGGGAGCCGGTGAAGGTGGTTTCGGAGATGCAGCGCTGGCTGGAGAAGTACGGGGCCAACGACTTCCAGTTCCAGGACCTGACCGCGATCGTGCGCAAGGAATGGATCGTCGAGTTCTGCCAAGAGCTCATCAAGCGCAAGCTCGGCATCACCTGGCAGATCCCCGTGGGCACCCGCGCGGAGGCCATCGACGCCGAGGTGACCGACCTGCTGATGGCCTCGGGCTGCTCCCACGTGACCTACGCCCCGGAGTCGGGCAGCGAGCGCGTCCTCAAGCTCGTGGACAAGAGGGTGCGCCTGAGCCAGATCGAAGCCTCGGCCATCGCCGCCCTCCGCTCGGGGATGGGGGTCTGCCTCTTCATGATGGTGGGCTTCCCGCAGGAGGAGGAGGAGGACGTCCGGCTGACGTTCCAGTTCATCCGCAGGATGGCCAGGCTGGGCGTCCACGAGATGGCGCTGGCGACTTTCGTGCCCTTCCCCGGCACGGCGCTCTTCGAAGAGATCGACAAGGCCAGGCCCATCAAGGTCGACGACGACTACTGCTACGGCATGACCGGCGCGACCCGGCTCCTGCGCATCAAGTCCTGGAACCCCAGGCTCTCGGATCTGGCCCTCCGCAGGCTCAAGCTGTCGGGCATGGCCCAGTTCTACGGGCTGTCGTTCGCGACGCATCCCTTCAGGGTCTGGGACCTGGCGAAGGCCTGGGTCACCGGGGAGCAGAAGACGAAGACGGACCGGGTCCTGCGGGAATTCAGCGACAAGCTCAAGCGCAGGCTTGCCTCGGCCCTCGGAGGGAAAGCCCTGCCGTGCGCGCTGGCGGTCCTCGCCGGCGGGGCCTTGGGCTGCGGCCGCCCGGAGGGGCCGACGATGGTTCGGGTCGTGACGCGAGACGTCTCGCCGAGGGCGCCGGCCGGCTCCTTCGCCGCCCGGCCCAAGACCCTCTACCGGTCGGGGTCCAAGCTGGGCCGCGTCGAGGAGGCGCCGGACCCCGAGCGCGGCCGCCATACTCTGGTCGTGGTCAACGAGCCCGACGTGTGGATCGTCAACCTGCTGGACAAGACCGCCGCCCACATGGCCGACAACGGGCCCGCCGCCGACTTCCACGCCACCCTCTTCCCGCCGGGCGCGGCGCCGCCGGCGATCGCTGCCTTCGAGTTCGGGCGGGAAGAGAGCTTCCTCCAGGCCGGCGGCGGCCGCAAGACCGGCGAGGAGACCGTCGCCGGGCAGGCTTGCGACCGGTTCGAGGTGGAGGCGGCGGACCACCGCCTCATCCTCTTTCTGAAGGCGGGGACGCGCACGCCGTGGGGGGTCCGGGTCCTGCGCGGGGCCGAGGTCCGGGCCGATTTCCGCTACGAAGCCTACGACCCCGACCTGGCCCTGGATAGGAGCCTCTTCGCCGCTCCCCGGGGGGTCGCCGTCACCGAGGGCGGGAAGCCGACCGCGTCCCCGCCCGCGGCCCCCGGGCCAGGGGCCAAGGCCCCGTCCCCCGTGATCCGGATCGACGCCGTCGGCGCGCGGGCCCGGCTCGTGAACCCCGACCCGGCCGCGTGGCGGCCGGCGGCCCGGCAGACCGACCCAGCGGCCGGCAAGGGGATCGCGGTGTTCAGGCATCTCCCGATCAAAGTCGAGGGCGGCCAGGACGTCCAGCCCTCGGTGTCCGTGGTGTTCGAGAGGCTCCGCGACCCGTCGCTGTCCCTCGCGGGCTACGTGAAGCTGGCCCGCGGCCGCCCGGCCACGTTCCCGGAGAAGAAGGTCGAGCGGCGAGGCGGCCTGCTCGTCTATCATTGCGAGTATGACCGGGGCGCGGTCCAGGCCGGAGGCCGAGCGTCCCCTGCGCCATCAGGAAAGGTGTGGGCGGCAGGGGGCGTGAAGCACCGCCTCATCGTCGGCTACGGGGTCGCCGGGGGGACGGGCTTCCAGGTCATCGCCGACGCCGCCGAGAGCGTCTACCCGCGGGTGAAAAAGGACATCGAATCGTGGATCGGCTCTCTGCGCCTCGATGGCGGGGCGCGGCCGAGGCCGGGGGCCGGGGAGCGGCGATAGGGGGAACCCGCGGGATGCGTCGATTGTTCTATAATGTGCTGGCGGCGGGCCTGCTGGGCTCTTCGTCGGGCTGCATGTCGCAGCTGGTCGAGGCGGTCCCCGCGCGCAAGAGCGCGATCGCCGGCGTCGGCTGGATCGACTACGGGCGGGGGGAGATCAAGTACGCCGTCGACAGCTGGGGCTGGGTGACGTCCCTGCGCAGGCGCGCGGCCCTGCGCAGGATCAGGAAGTTCTGCAAAGGCCGCGGCTACAAGATCGCGCAGGAATTCGAGAAAAGGGAGGTGGCGGTGCCGTATTCGAGCGACGACGTCGAGACCAACATGAAGAAGGGGCTGGCGCACTACAGCGTCGACCTCTTCGAGCACATGGTCTTCGAGTGCTCCCCGCCGGAAGGCGAATCCGTCCCCCTTCCGCCGAAGGCCGTTCAACCCCCGGCGGCCGAGGCGAAGCCCCCGGCCGTCGAAGCCGTCCCCTGACCCCATGGAACCGAAACTAGAGAAACCCATCGTCTTCTTCGACCTCGAGACGACCGGCGTGTCGTTCTCGGAGGACCGCATCGTGGACGTCGCGCTCATCAAGCGGCTTCCTTCGGGCGCCGAGGAGTCGTTCGATTCGCTCGTGAACCCCGGCATGCCCATCCCAGCCGAGGCCACGGCCATCCACCACATCACCAACGAGATGGTCAAGGACGCCCCGTCGTTCGGCCAGCTCGCCCCGAAGCTCCTGGAGGTCTTCGAGGGGTCCGACGTCGGAGGCTTCGGCGTCTCCCGGTTCGACCTCCCGATGCTGGCCGCGGAGTTCAAGCGGGCGGGCTTCCTGTGGTCCTCGGACGGGCGGCGCGTGATCGACGCGATGAAGATCTTCCACCGGATGGAGCCGAGGACCCTTTCGGCGGCCTCCAAGTTCTACTGCTCGAAAGGGCTCGAGGGCGCGCACCGCGCCTCGGCGGATGCCCGCGCCTCCCTCGAGGTGTTCTGGGCCCAGCTCGACCGCTACCCGACCCTTCCCAGGGACATCCCCGGCCTGAGCGATTTCTGCTCGAGCCAGGACCTCAAGTTCGTCGAGCCGGAGGGCAAGTTCGTCTGGGGCAAGGACGGCAGGGCCTGCTTCAATTTCGGCAAATACAGGATGGTGCCTCTCGATAGCGTCGTGGAGAGGGACCGTTCCTACCTCATGTGGCTGGCGGACGAGAGGAAGAGCTCCCCCGCGGTCGTCGAAATCTGCCGCAACGCCCTGCGGGGCAAGTACCCGACTCGGCGGGATGCGTAGCGCCTCGGCTTGCCGCGCCGTCGTCCTGCTCTCCGGCGGCCTGGATTCGGCGACCGCCCTGTATTGGGCCCGGAGCCGGGGCTGGCGGCCGGCGGCCCTCAGCGTCGATTACGGGCAGAGGCACGCCAGGGAGCTGGCGAGCGCCCGCGCCGTCGCCCGGTCCCTCGGCGCGCGCCATTACGAGGTGTCCCTGCCCCTGCCGTGGCTCGCCTCCTCCTCGCTGGTCGACCGGCGCAAGCGCCTGCCCGACCTGCCGGAGGGCCGCATCGGGAAGGGGCCCATCCCGTCCACCTATGTCCCGGGCCGCAACACCGTGTTCCTCGCGCTGGCCGTCTCCCTGGCGGACGCGGCCGGCGCCCGTCGCGTGGTGCTCGGCTCCAACAGCCTGGACTTCTCGGGGTACCCCGATTGCCGGCCGGCGTTCGTCCGGGCCTTCGAGCGGGTCGCCAAGCTCGGCACGCGGCTGGGCGCGCGTGGCGGCGCGCTCCGGGTGCTCGCCCCGCTGCAGCGGCTCGACAAGGCGGGCATCGTGCGCCTCGCCGCGAGGCTCAAGGTGCCGCTGGAGCTGACCTGGTCGTGCTACGAGGGCGGCTCGAGGCCTTGCGGCCGCTGCGACTCCTGCAAGCTTCGCGCCCGCGGGTTCGCCGCGGCTGGGGTGCGCGACCCGGGGGTGGACCGATGAAGGCCGCGCGGTCGAGGCCGGAGGCCGAGCGTCCCCTGCACCATCAGGAAAGGCGTGGGCGGCAGGGGGCCCGCGTCGTCGAGGTGTTCTCCTCGCTGCAAGGGGAGGGCGTCTTCCTCGGGCAGAGGCAGGTCTTCGTGCGCCTGGCGGGCTGCAACCTGGCCTGCGACTATTGCGACCAGGCGCCGGCGCGCGCCGAGACGGCGGGCGAGGACTGGAGCCTGCGCCGGCTCCAGTCGGCCATCATGAGGCTGCAGGGCGAGCGGCGCCACGCCGCCGTGTCCTGGACCGGGGGCGAGCCTCTCAGGCAGGTCGAGAGCCTGGCCGCCATGATGCGCTGGGCCCGGGGCAAGGGCCTGCGCAACTACCTGGAGACCAACGGGACCCTCGTCGAGGCGTTCCGCCGCGTCGCCCCCTTGTGCGACACGGTGGCCGCCGACATCAAGCTGCCGTCTTCGACGGGCAGGGAGACGTGGTCCGAGCACCTGGAGTTCCTGCGCGTCGCCAAGGCCGCTTGGGACACGGAGCGCCGGCGGGGCTCCCGGGGCGCGGTCGAGAGGACTTTCGTCAAGGTCGTGCTGACCGGCCGGACCACGGACTTCGAGTTCCGGCAGGTCGTCCGGCTCATCGCGGAGGTCTCGCCCGACATCCCGCTCGTGCTCCAGCCCGCCACGCCCCGCCGCGGCGTCACGCCGCCCGAGCCGGCCCGCGTCGTGAGGCTCCTCCGCCAGGCCAGGGGTTACCTAAAGGACGCGCGGCTCATCCCGCAATGGCACCCCGTCTGGGGCGTGCGGTAGTTCTTCAGGAGAGCGCGCTTCGCCGGAAAGGAGAGAGGGCGAAGCGCCGGCCGTCCCAGGGCCGGGCGAGGCGCCGCGAGAGCTTCCTGCCTCCCGCCTTCGCCGCGTCCGGGTCTTCCTTGGCGCGTTCGTCCGCGGCGGCCCTGTTGGCCTCGAGGTCGTCCCGGCCGACGGGCTTGCTGCGCCCGATGAGCCGGCCGTAGGCTTCGCGGTAAGCCGCGAGGAGCTGCGGTTCGTCGAAGAACTGGACGTTCTCGAAATTGTTGTACTTGGCGCCGTCGGTCCAGTTGTAGGACCCGTTCTGGAGCAGCTCGCCGTCGAAGATGACGAACTTGTGGTGCATGGCGCTCCGGCCGGGCCGGAAGCCCTCCGCCAGCCGCACGTCGAAGCCGTTGTCCACGAACCACATCATCGGCGGCAGGAAGCGGAACTGGGCCTTGTCGAACACGAGCCGGATCTTGACCCCGCGGGAGCGCGCCTCGAGGAGGGCTTCCTTGATGCGCTCCGAGGTGCAGCTGAACATGGCGATATCCAGGCTCCTGCCGGCCAGGCTGATGGCCTTGATGAGCCAGGCCTCGGCCGCGTCGCCGGGCGCGAAGGCGTAGGCCGGCAGGCCTTCGCCGTGGAACCGCACGGGCCGCCGCGGGTCCTGCGGGGGCACGCGGCCGTCGGCCTTGCCGGGCGGCTGGCCGAAGGGCGTCCCCATGTCCCACATCCACTGCCAGACGCCCTGGAAGCCGGCGATGCGGTGGGCGTCCGCGGTGTAGGTGGCGTTCTCCTGGTGCACGGTGTCCGCGGCGCGCGACCAGTTGGCCGAGCCGGACCAGAGCAGGCGGCCGTCCAGCACGGCGAACTTGTTGTGCATGAGCCCGAACCGGTCCCTGCCCCGGACGATGCCCAGGTCGAACCCCTGGTCGATGAGGGCCTGGATCTCCGCGGAGCGGTGCTGGCCCGGCTTCTCGGGGTAGACGTGCATGCTGTCGATGACGATGCGCACCTTGACCCCCCGCGCCCTGGCTCGCGCCACGGCTTCGAACAGGTCGCGGTGCATCACCTCCAGGAGCGCCAGGTCCAGGGTGTCCCGGGTGGCGTCGATGGCGGCGATGAGCTTCGAGCTCATCCAGCCGGGGCCGTCCTCGGAGAACTGGGCCGGCGGCAGGCGCAGGCCGTTGAACTCGACGGAGTCCGGGAGGGCCTGGAGCACGTCGTCCATGGAAGGCGCGGCGACGGGGGCGGCGAGGCGCGAGCCGTCGAAATGGCGGCCCAGGGTCTCGAAGGCGGAAAGGCCGCCGTCGCGGCCCAAGACGGCCGCGACGTCCTTGGACGCGGCATCGGCCTGCCGGGAGGCCGAGCCCAGGACGGGCGGCAGGGTGGCGGCGGGCTCGGCGAAGACGGGTCGCCCGGTCCAGACGGCCGGGAGAGCGACGGCGGGCAGGGCGTTCTCCACTCCCGCCGTCCCCGACGCGCCTGCCGCGCGGAGCGGGACGGCGGGCAGGGCGTTCTCCACTCCCGCCGTCCCCGACGCGCCTGCCGCGCGGAGCGGGACGGAGGGCAGGAGGGTGGAGCCCAGCGCGGGCGTCAGCGTCGGAGCGAGACCGGCACCGGCTTGCGGCGCGCTCAGGAGGGCCGAAGGCGCCGTCGCGGCGCCGATGCCGGAGACGGGCTGGAGCCGGACAGGGGTCCGGATGACGGTGGCCGCCGCCGGCCGGGCCAGCAGGGCGAACGCGAGCGGCGCCAGCAAGGCCGCCATGCCTCTGATCATGGAGATATTGTGCTTGATGGGACGGGATTCCCTGCGGGTCGGTCGACCCTGTCCGGGTCGGGATTTCGGCCCTCCCTCCCATGGGCCCAACGGGCAATCACACGCCTCAGGCATGATATGATATCACTCGATGAGCGAGCGGATGGATCGCTGGGGCGGGACCGAGTTCCTTATCCTGGGCGCCGCGGCGGACAAGGTGGCGCGGCTGCATGAGCGGCTCGCCCCGTTCGTGCCGGAGGCCGCCGCGTTCACCTCGTTCCAGGAGGCCTTCGAGCACGCCAAGAAGCGGCGCACGGTGGGCATGGTGGTGCTGCTCGACGACTTGGCCGGGCTGCCGGCGGCCGACGTCGTGGCCCAGTTGGGACGGCACCGCGAAGCCACGGGCTGGCCGTGCCTGGCGTTGGCGGTGGCCGCCGACGCCCTCCCGGCCGCGGCCTTCGCCCGGAGCCTCGCGGGCTGCCGGCGCCTGCTGGGCTACCTGCCGGCCGGGGCTTTCGACGAGCGGGCCGGGGCCGCGGCCGAGCTGGGTCGTCTCTGGCATGCGTATGTCAGGGCGGTCGAAGAGCACCTCTTGCCGCCGGCCCTGGCTGAGACCCTGGCCGCGCTGGCCGAGCCGGTCCTGCCGCGCGCTTCCCAGCGTTTCCTGGAGCGGGTGGCGAACCTCTTAGGCGGCGTCGAGAGCGGCGTGGGGCTGACCTGGCTGGAGCTCATCGCCGTGCGCTGGCAGCCGGTGTTCGCGGCCCTGGCCCGGGCCGCGCCCGCCGCGGCGGCGGCCAACCCGGCCCTGGCCCAAGTGGCGCGCCTGGCGGAGAAGCCAGGCCTGCCGGCGGACCTCGCCGGCATCCTGGCGTCGCCCGAGCCTGTCGCGGCGCGCGTGGCCGCGTTCGCCGGGGCTTTGGACGCGGCTCGCCGGTCGGGGCGGTTGGCCGAGGCGCTCAAGAAGCTGGAACGCCGGGCCCGGCCCAGAGACGAGGAAGGGGCTCTGCCCGGGGGCGCCGGGGACGCGGCCTGGGGCGGCAGCCCCAGGGGCCGAGCGTCCCCGCCGCTGTCGGGGAAGGCGTTGGCGGCCGGGGACGCGCTGGCGAGGCGGGCCTACGGCTGCGGCCGGCAGGTGCTGAGGATCGCCGGCGAGGTGGAGTCCGTCGCCGATCCCGGGGAGGCCCGGTGAAGTCTGCCCCCAAGACACGCGGCCGCTGGCTGGCCATCCTCCGGGGGGCGGTGCTCTTCTCCCTGGCCGCGATCGGGTTCCGGACGATCCCGGTCGTGCCCGAGGCGCTGTTCCGGGAGGACGTCCGCTTCACGCAGAAAGACCCCTTCACGTGGCAGGCGGACATCTCGGGGTTGGCGCCCGGGGCCTACTACGCCAGCATGGGCCACTGCTCGCCGCCCTGCGACCTCGGCATCGACGAGCTGGTGGTGGACACGACGCGCAGCCAGGGCTTCCCGTTCAAGACCAAGGTGTTCCTCGGGGCGGCCATCGATGTCGGGGCCGCGAACCGTCCGGCGCTGCTGACGCTCCATTGCCAGCAGCGCTACGCGGGGGACCAAGGGTACACGACTCCCACGGACCGCTACGTGGTCGCCTCCTACCGGGCGGGCCTGATGATCCAGCTGCTGCGCATCGCCCTCTATGTGGTCATCGGCCCGGCCATCGCGCTCCTGCTGGTGGCGTCGTTCCTCCTGCAGGCGTTGGTCGCCTATCGGCGGCGGGAAGCCGGTCCCATGGAGCGGCGCGGGGTGACCGGGGACCTGCGCGCCAACTGGCCGGTCCTCTATTTCGCCTTCAGCGGGCTCGTCCACGCCATGGTGTCCGTGGAGGCCCACTACTTCTTCTTCTCAGGGTGGGTGGTGCCCGTGATCTACGCGCTGTCGCGCAACAACTTCACCCTGTCGGTCGTGGTCCTGGCCGGGCACCATAGCCGGCACCGGTACTGGCTGTGGTGGGGCACGCTCCTGAGCGTGGCCGGCTCGGTCTACCTGGGGACCATCTCCGAGGCCGCGATGCGTCCCTTGTTCGACCTGCAGATGTACTGGTACGTCCTCATCACGGGCATCGCCATGTGGGACATCGACCAGGTGGAAGCCAGGACCCGCGCCGTCAAGCTCATGCAGTATATGGTGACGGGCTGGTTCCTGCTGCAGCTGCCGGTGCTCATCCGCGTGGCGACGGGCGTCGTGCTGCTTCCGGTCAGCGTCGTGCCCGGGGTCATCGCGGTCATGACCGTGGTGCTCGCCTACCTCCGCTACCAGGAGACGGCCAGGCAGGAGCAGTTGGAGAGGGCCACGACGAAAGCGCTGGCGGCGCTGGAGGGCGCCGGCGACCCGCGGGAGGTCCTCAAGCAGGTCGCCTCGGTCGTCTCCGCCGAGACGCACTTCCGCAGGGTGTCGGCCTACCTCGACGAGTACTGCCTGGGCGCCGCCGACGAGCCCGGGGCGGGCTTCGTGCGCGTGATGGAGGGCGGCTACCGGGAGGACAAGTCGCGCTACAAGAGGATAGCCTTCGAGGCCGGGCAGGGGAGCCGCATGAAGGAGGCCCTCTCCTCGGGTTCGGCGCGCCTCGAGCGGGGCGCCAAGGACGGCGCCTGGTTCACGGTGGTCCCCCTGGGCCGGCGCGCCTGCGTCAACCTCTCCGACGAACAGCCCGAGCCCGAGGACCGCGCCTACGAGAGCCTGGAGGTCGTGACGCGCCTCCAGCCCGCCCTGCGGGTCCTGGACGAGCGGCTGGCGGACCTGGCGGCCAAGCAGGGGCACGCCCTCGAGAAGCTTCGCCTGAGGTACGGCAACGGGCGCTGGGAGTGCGAGGCGGGCGCCGTGTTCGCCGACATCAACGACTACAGCCTGCACACGGAGCATTTCGGCGGCTCCTTCGCGGATTTCGTGAGCACCGTCTACGCCCCGGCGCTGGTCCTCGCCGTCAGCCGGTGGGCCGTGCCGGAGTTCGTGCGGGGCGACGAGCTCTACCTGGTCTCGCTCAAGGAGTTCGTCCCGCAGGGCCTGCCCGTGGCCGAGGCGGCCTTGGCCGCGGCGGCGGAGGTCTCGGCGTTCTGCTGCCGCGAGGGGGCCAAGCTATGCGCCGACCACGGGTTCCCCGCGCTCACCATGTCGGTGGGGGCGGACGCGGGCAAGGCGTGGCTCGTCTGCGACCCCATCAAGGTGCGCACGGCCGGGCAGTCCATCAACGATGCCAAGCGCCTGCAGGAGGCGGCCGGGCCGGGGGGCATCCTCATCGGCGCCGGACTCCGCGCGGGGGGAGGCCCGGTGCGGCTGGGGGAGACGGAGTACGTCGTCGGCGAGCCGCACCCCGTGCTGGTCAAGATGAACCTCATCATGGCGCGGCGCCTCTCGCCCGTGCCGGTCGGGTGAACCGGGCATGACGGCCCTGCTCTTGCTGTGGTTTCTCGGCTGGTCCGGCGCGGGGCGAGCCGCCCCGCCGGAGCCCCGGGAAGCCCTCAAGGCGAAGCCCGTCCTCGAGGCGCCCCTGGGGGGCGCGTTCGAGTTCGACGGCCCCCTGGGCGAGCGCCTCCGCGCCAACGAGGAAGGCTGGCTGCTGGCCGCGCCCAAGACCAATCCCGCCATGCTGAGGATGTTCCGGGACCGGGCTTCGGCCAGGGCCTTGGTGGCCTGGGCGGGCGAGTTCGCCGGGAAGTACCTGACTGCGGCGGCGCTGGCCCTGCCCCTGGGCAAGGGGGGGCGCCTTCGGGCGCACCTGGGCCGTTTCACCGCCGAGCTGTTGCGGACCCAGGACCAGAACGGATATCTCGGTCCCTTTCCCAGGGAAAAGCGCATGACGGGGGCCGGGCTCTGGGACCTGTGGGGGCAATACCACGTGGCGCTGGGGCTCTACGAGTGGTATAGGGAGACCGGGGACCGCTCCGCGCTGGCCGCCTGCACGCGCTGGGCCGACTACCTCTGCGGGTTCTTCCTCGACTCCGGCCGGCGCACGCGCGAGGCGGGCCAGGAAGAGGCCAACCAGGCGCCCATCCACCTGCTCGCGCTTCTCTACGAGGAGACGGGCGAGCCGCGCTATCTGCGTATGGCGCGGGAGATCGAGCAGGATTGGGAGACGCCTCCTGCGGGAGACTACGTGAGGACCGCGCTGGCCGGCAAGCCCTTCCACCAGACCCCCAAGCCGCGCTGGGAAAGCCTTCACGGCGTGCAGGCCGTCGCCGAGCTCTACTTCATCACGGGCAAGGAGGACTACCGCAAGGCGTTCGAGCACATCTGGTGGAGCCTGCTCGAGGGAGACCGCCACGACACCGGCGGCTTCTCGTCGGGCGAGAAGGCCGTGGGCGACCCCTACGATCCGCGTCCCATCGAGACGTGCGCCACGGTCGCCTGGATGGCCGTCACGCTGGACTACCTGCGCATGACGGGCGACAGCCGGGCCGCCGACGAGCTCGAGCTCTCCACCTGGAACGCGGTCCTGGGGGCGCAGCATCCGACGGGGCGCTGGTGGACCTACAACACGCCCATGGACGGGGTGCGCAACGCGGCGACGCGTGAGCTCGGGGCCTCGCAGGGCAAGGCGGGCGGGCCCGAGCTCAACTGCTGCTCCGTGAACGGCCCGCGCGGCTTGGGCGCGCTGTCGCGTTGGAGCGTGATGCGCTCCACGGACGGGATCGCGGTCAACGCTTTCGGCCCGGGCAGGTCCCTGGTGCGGCTGCCTTCCGGCCGGCGGGTCCGCCTCGTGCAGCGGACGGAATACCCGGTCGACGGCGCCGTCAAGCTGGCCGTGCACCCCGAGGCTTCGGAGCGCTTCGCCCTGCGGCTGCGCATCCCGGGTTGGTCGCGGGCGACCAGCGTCCGGATCAACGGGACGCCGGTCCCCGGGGTCCGTCCCGGGGCTTACCTGGTCCTGGAGCGGTCATGGAAGGACGGCGACGAGGTGGACATCGCTTTCGACATGTCGCCCCGGCTCTGGGTCGGCGAGGGCTGGACGGCGGACAAGGTGGCGGTCTACAGGGGCCCGCTGCTCCTCGCCTATGATGCGCGCTTCGACGGGCGCGACCCCAAGAGCCTGGCGCCGCTCGACCTGGCCGCGCTCGGCCGGGCCGAGGCGGCGGCGCCGAAGGGCCGCTACACGGAGCCCGACCCCATCCTCCTGCTGCGCTTCCCCACGGCCGACGGGAAAGCCGTCACGCTCTGCGATTTCGCCAGCGCCGGCTCGGCGGGCACCCCCTACGTCTCGTGGCTCCCGGTCCGGGGCGCCCGGCCCGCGCGGTTCAGCCGGGAGGCCCCGCTGCGCGCGGTCTGGCCCGGGCCTTGACACTCGGGCGCCAGGGGAGGCATGATACCTCATGCCGATGAAGCTGCTGCTCATTCTCCTGCTGGGGGCGCAGTCGGCCTGCGCCGGGGCCAAGCCGGAGCGCCTCGAGCCGAAGGCGGGCGCGGGCCCCGCCGCGGGCCTGGACGCCGTCATCGACAAGGTGATGGCCACGGGACTGTATTCGATGTTCCACATCGAATACGGGAAGAACCTGTCCCAGCTCTTCGACATCCCCCTGGACCAGCGCATCTACTTCAGGTTCGTCGAGCCCGGGAACACCCTCGACAACGTCCAGCGGGCCTTCGTCGTGATCATGAGCAGCGCCGCGGACAGGCGCCCCGAGTCGGCGGTGCTGATGTCGCTGCGTTGGGACACGGGGGCGAGGGAGAAGGAGGACGTCTACCTCCGGGTGAGCCTCAAGGGCGAGCCGGTCAGGGGGTTCTCGTGCCTTGGGAAGATCACCGAGGACGGGGCTTACGTCAAGGGGTCGTGCGTGCCCAAGCCCATGGCCCTCGACGCGCCCGAGACGGCGGCTTTCCTCAGGCGCGACCTGGATTTCTGGATCAGGGGGAAGAGCCGCAGCCCCAAGGCGCTCAAGCCCGTGGTCGTCATCGACGGCACGGTCCCCGCCGAGACCTACTGGACGCCCCCGGCCGCCGACGCCGTCCCCGAAGGCGGCGCGAGGCAGCATTGAAGACCATCCTGCACGTCTCCGACGCCGACGAGTGGACCGGCGGCTGCGCCCAGCTCCTGGCGCTCGCCAAGGGGCTCAAGGAACGAGGGTGGGCGTCGTGGATCGCCTGCCGCCCCGGCAGCGCCCTGGTCCCGGCCGCCAGGGAGGCGGGCCTCGAGGTCTTCCCCGCGGCGCTGCGGCAGGATTACGACCTGGTCTCGGCCTGGCGGCTGGCCGGGTTCGTGGCGAAGACGGGCATCGAGGTCGTCCACTCCCACCACAGCCGGGCCCACGGGGTCTGCCTGCTGGCCAAGCTCGTCTTGCGCCTGCGCGGGCTGGCGGCCCCGGTGCTGGTGGTCAGCCGGCGCGTCTCGTTCAAGACCGCGCGCAACCCGTTCAGCCTCTTCAAGTACCGCAGCGTCCTCAACGACGCCTACGCCGCCGTGGCGGACGCGGTGAAGGACGTCCTCGTCGCGGGCGGCATCGACGCCGGGCGGGTCGTGGTGGTGCACAGCGGCGTGGACACGGAGCGCTTCGCGCCCCGGCCGGCCGACCAGGAGGCCAGGCGCAGCCTGGGCATCCCGGAGGGGCGGCTGGCCGTCTGCAAGGTCGCCAACTACTCGTCGTGGAAGGGCCAGTCCTGCTTCCTGGAGGCAGCGGCGCTCCTCGCCCGGGAGGGCCGGCCGCTGCATTTCGTGCTGGCCGGCCGCGACACCGACGGACCCGAGCTGCGCCGCGAGACGCAGAGGCTCGGGCTCGAGGGGCGCGTGACCCTGGCGGGCTTCCGGCGGGACATGCCGGAGGTGCTCTCCGGCATGGCCGTGAGCGTCAACGCCGCCCTGAGCGGCGAGGGGCTCTCCGGCGTGGTCCGGGAATCCCTGGCCATGGGGATCGCGGCCGTCGCTTCCGACGTGGCGGGCAACAGGGAGATCCTGGGCGCGCAGGCCGACAAGTTCCTCTTCCCGCCCGGTGATGCCGCGGCCCTGGCCGGCCGCATCGCGTGGGTGCTCGACCACGGCGACGAGGCGCGGCGGGCCGTGGAGTCGCTGCGAGAGCGTGTCCGACGGGACTTCAGCATCGGGGCGATGATCGAGAAGACCGAGCGGCTCTACCTTTCGCTGCTCGACGGCCGCCTCGCCCCGGAGCCCGCCGGGACCGGACGGATGGGGGCGTGGGCGCGGGCCGCGAGGACGTCCTTGGTCGCCGTCCTGCACCCGCTGGCGTGGGCCGTCTGCGTCTCGATCGGCGTCCGGGCGCTCGCCGGCATCCCGGCCGGCGGCAAGGCGGCGTTCCTCGCCGCGCTCGCGGGCCTGCTGCCTCTGTCCTGCGGCGCCGGGGCGTCCGCCCTGCTGAGGCTGGGCTTCAGGGGGACCCTGGGCGGGCTGCTCGTGGTCCCTGTCCTGGCGCTGGCCTTGACCTTGGCGATCGAGCCGCGGCCGTTCATGCACATCACGACCGCAGACGGGATGAGGATGGTGTATTTCCCGGACCCTTCCTGGCGCGCGCTCGCCCTGCTGTGGACCGCGGTCTGCGCGTCTTGCGGCGCCGCCGGGTGGCTCTTGGGTCAGGCCTGGCGGGGCTGGCCCCGGACCGCGCTCACCCGTCCTCCCGCGCCGTAGGCCGCTCGACGCTCCCCGGGGATCCGCCGCGCGGCGCCGTCAGGCCTGCAGGCCGTGGCGGAGCATGGTGGCCAGGGCCGTGACGATCGTCGGGTCCAGGACGCCCCTGTCGGCGCCGGCCTTCATCTCCAGCAGGGCCGCGGCCGGCGCCAAACCCTCCCGGTGGGGCTTGGCGCTGGTGTGGTTCTCGTAGTCGTCGACCACCCGGATGATGCGGCCGGCCACGGGGATGGCAGCGCCCGAGAGGCGCATGGGATAGCCGGTCCCGTCGAAGTTCTCGTGATGGGCCTCGATGGCCTGGGCCACGGCCGGCGAGACTTTGATCCCCAGGTCCTCCAGCACGAGGGCCGCGGCCTCGACGTGGACTCGGATCATCTGGAGGTCCTGCTCGGGCAGGGCCGAGAGCACGTCCTGGTTGAGCAGGTGCTCCGGCACGTTGCGCCGGCCGACGTCGTGGTAGAAGCCGGCCTCGAAGGCAGCGCGCTGGACCTCCTCGCCGAGGCCCATGGACTCGGCCAGGGACCCGGCCATGGCGGCCGTGATCTGCCCGTGCCCGATCCTGCCGTCGAGCGCCTCGATGGGAAGGATGACGTCCCGGTTGATCCCCCAGGACTTGAAGCGGTCCTTGCCGAACGCCTGGACCGCGGCCGGGATCCGCTTGGGGTCGTCGAGCGGGTCCTTGAGGGAGAGGACCTCGTAGGAGTGGACGAGCTTCTGCTTGCCCCTGAGCTTGACCCGGTCCTCCCTCCCCGGCCGGGCCATGACCAGCTCGGCGACGCAGGCCTCGATGCGCTCCGTGATCTGCGGGTTGACCTCCAGGGCCTTGCGGTAGAACTCGACGGCCTGCGGGACCTCGCCCAACTCGCCGCTGAGCCTGGCCGCCTCGAGGAGGAGCTCGTAGTCCGCGCGGGTGTCCCCGATCTTCTCCTTGAGGCCGGCCAGGCGGGCGTGGAGGATCTCCTGCTGGTGCCCGGTCTCCTTCTCGAAGAGCTTCCTGGTGTTGAACCAGCGAGCGATCCTGTCGTGGGTCGGCCCGTCCACGCACACCCCTCCCTCGGGGCATATCTTCTGGAGGCGGGCGGCGGTGTTGACCACGTCGCCCAGGGCGGTGTAGGACTTGCGGTGCTGGGAGCCGACCAGGCCCACGAGGGCCTCCCCGTGCGAGATGCCCACCCGGAGCTTCCAGCGGAAATCGGGGGAGGAGACCCTCTTCTGGACCTGGAGGGCCGCCAGGACCGCCTGGAGGGGGTTCTGCGGGTGCAGGAGGGGGATGCCGAACTCGGCCATGAGGCCGTCCCCGATGAACTTGTCGAGGTGCCCGTTGTAGGCGACGATGATGGGCTCGAGCTCCATGAAGAGCCTGTTGGTGTGCTGGACCACGGCCTCTGGGTCCATGTCCTCGACCGCGGCGGTGAAGTTGACGATGTCCGCGAAGAGGACCGTGAGCTCCCGCTTCTCGTTGATGAGCCGCTTGTTCACGATCATGTGCGCCACCCACGGGTCCATGGCGGAGTAGAGGGCGGTCTCGAGCTTCTTGCGGATGCCGTCGAGCGCGTTGTTCTGCCGTTCCAGGGATTGCACGCGGCGCAGGAGCTCCTCCTGGGCGCGCTTCCAGTCCAGGATCTTGTCTTGGAGGCGGGCGAAATCCGAATGGGACTGCTCGTTGAGCCTCCCGACCAGGGCCCCGGAGAGGACGAGGAACCCGCCCCATGCGATCAGGCGGAGGTAGAGCCCCAGCCTGGTGTGCGGCGCGTAGAAGGATTCCGGCTGAAGGATCACGAAGAACAGGACCGTCAGCAGCGAGAGCACGCCCCCCAGCACGGCGCTGCGCGCGTTGAGGAAGTAGCCCGCCAGGAGGACGGGCAGGAAATAGAAGTCGATGAACGCCAGCTTGTCGTCGAAGAACAGGCTGATGACCGGGATCGTCACCAGCAGGGCCAGGATGAAGACCCACTCGAAGTTCTTGAGGAGGTAGCGCTCCCACGCTTCCTTTAAGATGGGCAGCAGGCGACGATCGTGGGAGGTCTCTTCTGGAGCCATGGGCAAGGAGTGGTGCCATAGTTTAACCCCGGAACCCCGAACGGTCAAGAGGGGGGCGTTTGGGCGGGGGGCCCAGGCCGGCAGGGGCTTTGGGCCCATGACGCCGGGGCGGCTGGCGGCTATCATGGGTGGGAGTCAGTGGACACGGAACGACGATATCCAGTCAAGGTCGAAGGCAAGTTCGGCTTCATCGACCGGTCGGGCCGCCTGGTCATCCCGCCGCGGTTCCTGGACACCTTCGGGTTCAGCGAGGGCCTCGGCTGCGTGCGGGAGGGGTACGAGGGCGCCGGCTTCATCGACGCCTCAGGCGCTTGGCGCATCGAACCGCGCTTCGGCGACGCCCGTCCGTTCGCCGAGGGGCTCGCCCCGGTCATGGAAAACGAGCGGTGGGGGTTCGTCGACGCGGCCGGGGCGTTCGCCATCGCCCCCTCGTTCGAGTTCGCCTGGCCGTTTGCCGAGGGCCTGGCCGCGTTCCTGACGGGCGGCAGGTCCGACGGCAAGTGCGGCTACGTCGACAAGACGGGCCGGGTCGTGATCCCGCCCCTCTGGAACAAGGTGGAACGGTTCGGCCAGCAGTTCGCGGAGGGCCGGGCCGTGTTCGTGGACCTGGACTTCCGCTGGGGGTACCTCGCGCCGGACGGCACGGTCCCCATCCAGCCGCAGTTCGCGCTGGCGCACCGCTTCGCCGAGGGGCTGGCCGCGGTCGAGTGGGAGGGCGGCCGGTTCGGGTTCATCGACCCCCGCGGCCGGACGGCCATCGAGCCGCGCTTCACGGGGGCGTTCTCGTTTTGCGGGGGGCTTGCCCCGGCCATCGAGAAGGGCCGCTGGCCCGCCGAGGAGGCGGGCAACTGGGGCTACATCGGGCGAGACGGGGCCTGGCGCATCCCCCCGCGGTTCGACCACGCGGGCGTCTTCAGCGAGGGCCGGGCGCGCGTCGAGCTGGACAAGACCTGGGGCTTCATCGACCCCTCCGGCCGGGCGGTCGTGGCGCCCCAGTATGCCGACGCCGACGACTTCCACGACGGCCTGGCCCGGGTGGAGCGGGGCAGGGGGGGGACGGAACTCTACATCGACCCGGACGGCAAGGTCGTCTGGGGCGGCTAGGAGGCCTGGGCCCCGGTGAAGGCCGCGTCGGTCCAGCCGTAGAAGCGCCGCAGGCCCTCCTCGAGGCTGACCGCGGGCGCGTAGCCGAGCTGGCGCCGGGCCTTGGTGATGTCGGGGCAGCGGCGGTTGGGTTCGTCGGCGGGATAGGAGTCCGGGTACTCGACGACGTCGTGCTTGAGGCGCCGGCCCAGCACGGCCTCGCTGACGCGGGCCAGCTCGAGCATGGAGATCTCGGGCTTGGGGTTGCCGATGTTGTAGGCCTCGCCGGGCAGCCCTTTCACGAGCGCCAGCAGGAACCCCCGCAGGGCGTCCGTGATGTAGCAGAAGGTCCGGGTCTGGTTGCCCGTGCCGTAGACCCTCAGCGGCAGGCCCGCCTTGACGCGGCCGGCGAAGTTGGGGAGCACGCGGTAGTCCGTCTCCTGCATGCCCGGGCCGTAGACGTTGAAGGGCCGCACCACCGAGACCGCGGTCCCGAATTTAACGTGGTAGATGCCGCAGAGAGTCTCGCCGAGCCGCTTGGACTCGTCGTAGCAGGCGCGCGGGCCGTGGCAGGAGACGTTGCCGCGGTAGCTCTCCGGGGTCGGGACGTGCTTGGGGTCGGGGTCGCCGTAGATCTCGCTGGAGCTGAAGAACAGCATCTTCGCGCCGCTCTCCTTGGCGAGGTTGAGGCAGTTCTTGGTCCCCTGGATGGCCACCTCGAGGGTCTCGAGCGGGTAGGCCCGGTAGTAGTAGGGGCTGGCGATGCCCGCGGCCTGGAGGATGTAGTCCAGGCGCTCGCGGCACGGGAAGGGCTTGACGATGTTGTGCTTGTGGAAGCGGATGTTGGGGCGGCGCTCGGCGTGCGACCCCTCCTTGCCCGCGGTGATGAGGTTGTCGAGGACGATGACCTTGACGGGCTTCTTGAACGCGTGGCTGTTGAGGTGGCAGAACACCTCCGCGAAGTACCGCCCCAGGAAGCCCCTGCCCCCGCTCAGGAGGACGGTCTTCCCCTCGAACTGGTGCGCCGCCGGCCCCAGCCCGCGGCAGATCTCTGCGATGTCGGATTTCAGGAAGAAGGTCGTCATCAGCGCACCTCGATGGCCGGCACGGGGACGATGAAGCGTCCGCCCTGGTCCGAGAAGGCCTTGTTCTTGGCCATGATGGGCTCGGCGAAGTTCCAGGCGAGGATCAGGAGGTAGTCCGGCTTGCGTTCGGCGACGGCCCGGGAGGGAACGACGGGGATGTGCAGGCCCGGGCTGTAGAGCCCCTGCTTGAGGGGGCTGTCGTCCACGATGAAGTCGATGAGGTCCGGGCCGAGCCCGAAGTGGTACATGAGGGTGGTGGCCTTGGCGGGGGCGCCGAAGCCAGCGATCCTCTTGCCCTTGGCCTTGAGGCCGGCCAGGAGCTCGTGGAGCTCGGCCTTCAGGGCGTCGATCTTGCGGCCGAAGGCGCCGAAGGCCTCGGCGCCCTGCAGGCCGAGCTTCTCCTCGAGCGCGACCAGCTCGGCGACCGAGGCATCGGCCCTCCCGGGGCCGCCGGCCAACTGGGCGACGCCGCGCAGCGAGCCCCCGTGGCTCTGGACGCGCCGGGCGCCGATGAGCTCCAGGCCGCAGGCCTTGAAGAACGGCACCAGGGGCTTGACCGCGTGGTAGGCGAGGTGCTCGTGGTAGATGGTGTCGAAGAGGGTCTTCTCGACCACGTCCACCAGGTAGGAGACCTCGAAGACGAAGACCCCGTCTTGCGCCAGCAGGGCGCGCGCGCCCGCGAGCATCCCCTTGAGGTCGTCGGCGTGGGCGAAGACGTTGTTGGCCGTGACCACGTGGGCGGGCCCCCGCTGCACCCGGAGCTCGTTGCCGAGCCTCTCGTTGAAGAAGACGGGCAGGGTCTCGACGCCGGCGGCGTTGGCCTGGGCCGCGATGTCCTTGGCGGGGTCGATGCCGAGCGCGCGCATGCCCGCCTTCTGGAAGAACCGCAGGAGGGTGCCGTCGTTGGAGCCGATGTCCACCACCAGGCTGCGCGGCGGCACGGCGAAGCGCCGCAGGACGTCCTCGGCGTAGTCCTGGAAGTGCTTCACGAAGACGGGGGAGGTCCCGGAGACGTAGACGTAGTCCTCGAACAGGACCGCGGGGTCCACCACGTCGAGGAGCTGGAGGTGGCCGCAGTCCGAGCAGAGGAAGAGGTCCAGGGGGAAGGCCTGCTGGGGCCGGGCAAGGGCCTCGGCCTTCACGAAGGCGTTGGCCGGGGGCGTGGGCGTGAGCTTGAGCACCTCCGTGAGGCGCTCGCTCGAGCAGAGCCGGCAGCCGGTCCGGCGCGTGTGGGCGGCGGTCATCCGCGCAGGGCCACCCGGATGACGTCCTTCTCGTAGGCCGTCTGGTCGCGCGGGTTGCGCGAGAGGGTCAGGAAGACGGTGTTCTTGGGGAACTCCATCGCGTGGTCGACCCGGGGAGGCGTGAAGACCATGCTCCCGGGCTTGACGATGACGCGCTCGGGCCTGGCCAGGCTCCCGGTGGGCCGATGGAAGTAGTACATGACGCCCGAGACCACGTAGCAGTAGTGCCAGTCGGTCCTGTGGTAGTGGTTGCCCCGGACGGCGCCTTTCTTGGAGCTGATGACGAGGGCGCTGCGCATGGTCCGCTCGACCAGGGGCTGGATGGCGCCCCGGTCGTCCAGGAAGGGCCGCTCCAGGCGGACCAGCGTGGCGTTCGGGTCGTCGGCGCGTTCCTTGCTCATGGCCAAGACTATAGCAGAGAATATGGGGCCGCGCAATTAGTCACTCGTCCCCCCCCACGGGGGGGCGAGTAGTGGGGGGTAGATGCCGTTTCATTAGGGAGTTAATGAAACAGAATATGCCCCCTCAGCTACTCGCCTCCCCGTACATGATCCTCCCATGCGGGGGGAGGCGAGTGATTGGGGGCGGGCTCTAATGGTAAAATCGGTATCCGGTCAACCATGACGAGCCTGACAGGGGCGTTGCGCGCGGTCGATCAGACCGTCTTCCACTGGATCAACCAGGTCTGGACGCACCCCTGGCTGGACGCCTTCTTCCCGTGGCTGACGGACCTCGACCGCAACCCCGTCATCCTGTGGGGCGCGCTCCCCGTCGGCCTGGCCTGCTGGCTGTATTTCCAGCGCGGCCGCGCCGCCAGGGTGCTGGTGGCGCTGGCGCTGGCCGTGGGGCTGTGCGACGCGGTCTCCCACCGGTTCATCAAGCCCCATGTCCACCGCAGCCGGCCGTGGGGCCTCGCCGTGGTCCTGCGCACGCGAGCCCACTCGGGCTACAGCTTCCCCTCCAACCACGCGGCCAACACCGCCGCGGGCGCCACAGTGCTTGGGATGGCCGTCCCGGCGCTGCGCGCGCCGGCCCTGGCCGCGGCGTTCCTCGTGGCCTACAGCCGGGTCTACGTGGGCGTCCACTATCCCTTCGACGCGGCCGCGGGTTCCCTCCTGGGACTGCTCGTCGGGGGGATGGCGGGCGCGGGCCTGCTGCGCTTCGGCCGGGCGGGGGGCGGCCAGCGCGCCAAGAAGAAACGCTGAATGGGGACCAAGCGCGAGCCTCCCCGGCTGGTCTTCGGACCCGTCCCGTCCAGGAGGCTCGGCTACTCGCTCGGGGTCGACGCCCTGCCCTTCAAGACCTGCGACCTGGACTGCGTCTACTGCCAGCTCGGAGGGACGACGCTCAAGACGCTGGAGCGCAAGCCGTACGTGAAGTCCGGGGTGGTCCTGAAGGAACTCGCCGCCGCCCTGAAGGGCGGCCGCGGGATCGACTGCGTGACCTTTTCCGGCTCGGGCGAGCCCACGCTCAACACCGAGCTCGGCGCCATGATCCGCGGCGCCAAGAAGCTCACGGCCGTGCCGGTCGTGGTCATCACCAACGGGACCCTGCTCTGGGACAAGGGCGTCGTGGCCGACCTCATGGCGGCGGACGCGGTCCTGCCGTCGCTCGACGCCGTGACCGAGGGCGTCTTCGAGGAGCTCAACCGGCCGGCGCGAGGGCTCCCCCTGTCCAAGGTCATCGAGGGGCTGGTGGGTTTCCGCCAGGTCTACCCGGGCAAGATCTGGCTCGAGGTCATGATCGTCAAGGGCTTCAACGACTCGCCCGCGCATCTCCGGCGCCTGAAGGAGCGCATCGGGCGCATCCGGCCCGATCGCGTGGACATCAATTCCCCGGTGAGGCCGTCGGATGAAGCGGGCGTGTCGCCGGTTCCCGAGGCCCGCTTGGCCGAGATCCAGGCCTTCCTCGGGCCCGGCGCCCGGCTGGTCGGGCCTTCCAAGACAACCGTCAGGCCCGCGGGCGGGACGCGGCCTGGGCCGGCGGACCCAGGGGCTGAGGTGTTCGAGACGATCTCGCGGCGGCCCGTCACCGCCGCCGACGTGTGCCGCAGTTTCGGCCTGCATCGGGCCGAGGCCGCCAAGCTGCTCGCCGGGTTCGTCGCCGCAGGCTCGGCCGAGGCGGTCAGGCGCTCCGGCAAGACGTACTACCGCCGCCGGCGATAGCCCGGATCCCGCGGGCGGGCTTCTACCTGGGGAGGGAGACGGCGTCGAGGAGGCTGATCTCGGCGTTGGCCGCCGAGCGCACGTACTCGTCCTCGGTCCGGGCGCACGACGAGAGGGCGCGCCGCGCGGCCTCTTTGACCGGGGGGGTCGGCGGTTGTCGGCGCCAGCTCATGTCCATGCCGGCGAGTTCCCCCAGCTGTTCCAGCGCCCCGGGGCCTTGACGCATCCTTTCGCGGTGGCGCTCCAGGCTTCGCCCGTAGTCGTCTGCTCGTTTCTGATAGACCGCATGGACGCCGAGGAGGCGCTGCATGACCGCGGTCTTGAGCGGCGCCAAGCTGGGGGAGGTTGGCGCAAGAGCGATCTTGGCGGGCGGATAATACCTGGAGGCCCGGTCCACGAAGCCGCAGTCCAGCCCGGGTCGGTAGCCCGGCGTGTCGAGCGCGCGGTATTCGCAGCGGAAGGTCCCGCGCCCCGGGCCCGCGGGCGTGAAGGCGAGCGGGATGACCCGATAGGCGCCCGTGCGCAGCTCGCGCGGGATATCCCTGGTCTGGAAGTGCATGAACTCCGCCGTGTCGTCCCCGTAGAAGAAGAAGCCCTCGTTGCCGCGGTGGCGGCCCGGCACCGCGACGGCGGTGTGCAGCTCGGGCGGGGCCCATTCCCAGACGGCGAGGTTCTGTCCCGGCCCGTCCGAGAGCGGCCTGTTCGAGTCGTCGGGCTCGACCAGCGCCTGGAAGCAGGACACGAGGGTGGACTGCTCGGAGGCGTGGCCAGGAGCCGCCGGTGCCAGTAGGAGCGCGAGGATGGCGAGGCGCATTACCTCTATAGCATAGTCTCCAGCCAGTCTTTATCCAGGGCCGCCGGACCCAGATGGGGAAGGGTACTTCGGGGTCCGCTTCATGGTATCATAGCGGCGGGCCGGCGGAGCCGGCCTGGGAGGAAGCAAGGGATATGAACGTGGGATCGCTGGTCCACGGGTTGCTGCACGTCGTCGCCGTTCCGGCTGCGGCCGATGACGCGCCCTTCCCTGCGGTCGTGCTGATCTGGACCTTCATCCTGTCTCCCCTGGCGTTCGGGCTGATCATCATCGGCGTGTCGCTCTGGGCCGGCCGCAAAGCGCAGAAGCCCGTGGCCCGCGCGGCCGTCCTCGTCGGGGTCGTGGCCGGAGTCGCTTTGAGCGGCTACGGCGTGATGGCCCTGCTGGACCCGCGCGCGTTCGTGGAGGGCAGGTCGCCCGGCGCCGCCCCGGCCCAGCCCGAGTCCGAGCCGAAGCCGGTGAACGACGGGTCGCCACGGCCAGGTTCGGCGCAGGCCTCCAAACCGGCCGCCGCGGATGCCGGCCGCTTCGGTGTCGACCCGGAGACCGTCACGATGCTGGAGGTCAAGGTGGGCCAATACACCTACCCCTACGACGACCACCGCCACGCGGTCCTCGATCAGATCGATTGGTCCGGCCCCGCCGGCCCCTGTGGCGGCTGCGCCTCGGAAGCGGAGGTCGGCTTTTTCCTTCCCGGGAACGCTCCGAGCCCGAAGGCCCGGGTGTGCCCCAAGGAGGGCGTGGTGGAATTCACCCCGCCCAAGGGCGCTTGCGGCACCCTGCCGCTCAAGAACCCCAAGGGGATGGTGGAGATCATCGAGGCGCTGCGCGCGCAGGGCGGCCGGGTCGAAGGCGAATAACGCCGTCTCGGGCCCGAAGGGCCGGGGCGCTTTTGGGCTGCGCCTTCGTCGTTCGTCGCTCACACCATTGCCGCATCAGAGTTACACCTCGGCGGCATGGTGCTCGCTCCTCACTCCTCGGCCCGGACGCCAACGAGAAGTGAGCCAGTCCTGCTAACGAAAACAGAGCCAGCTCGCAAGGCAGGATTTGCGGCGCTTGGGCTCAGGCCGCATCGAGGATGGCGGGACGCTGGGCGCGGGTCGGCAGGCCGAGTTCCTGG
>JACRDT010000018.1 GCA_016212795.1 Elusimicrobiota bacterium
GGAGCGACGAGCGAGCATGCCTGGGCATGTGAGCGAGAAGCGACGCGGCAGACGCCCAAAGATGGGCCTCCGCGCTATTGAGGAGGAACGGTTGGATTTGCTGAGTATTTCCTTGAGAGCGCGGCCGGTCGATCTCGGGCTGCGCCTTCGTTGCACTCGCCTCACACCATGCCGCAAAGGTGTTACTCCTCGGCGGCATGGTGCTCGCCTCGCGCGCCTCGGCTCGCTCCGAGATCGGCCGGCCCAAACCCCGGTTATGAGCCGGTCGGAGCACTAGAAGGGGAACACCAGCTGCGGGCAGGCCAGGACCGGCTGGCCGGGATGGGCCGGGTCCTGGGAGGCCGCGGGCTGGCGGTGCTCCGTCTTGTCGCTGCACTTGTAGACGCAGTCGTTCTTGTCGATGGTCTTGAGCCAGCAGACCTTGAGCGCCGTGGAGACCACGGACTTCTCGGATGTCGAGGGCCCCCAGGGACCGGCGAGGTCCGTCGCCCAGGCCTGGCCGAAGACGGCCTTGTCGGTCTCGCGGTACTTCATCCACTTGTCCTTGGAGATGAGGCCCACCCTCTTGAAGCGCCAGTTGACATAGTACTTCGACCCCGGCTGGAGCTTCTCCGAGAACTCCGCGGCGTAGTCGGCGAAGCGGACGGTGTAGGCCTTGGCCGCGGGCAGAGCGATTTCTTTCTGGAGGACGAGCGCGTCGAACCACATGTCGCGGCTGCGCTTGAGCTCCACGGTCAGGACCGTGGATTCGCCGGCGTAGTATTCGCCCCAGCGGTCCTGGAGGTCCAGGGCGAGGTTGGCGGCGTCGGGGCGCGGCGCCGAGGCCGTGATCCCGTTGGGATCCGGCAGGGCCGCGGTCTTCTGGAGGGCCTTGGCCAGGAGGATCTTGTCGCTGCCGCCCTGGAACTTCAGGTCGTACTTGTGGGAGGCGTCGAGGACGTCGCCCTGCAGCCAGTTGCCGTCGAGGCAGACCCAGAAGACGTCGCGTTCCCACGGCAGCATCGGCCCGCGGTCCGCGATCTGGACGCGGACGCTCGCGCGGTAGGTCCAGGCCAGCTCCTCATGGCAGTTGGTCTGTCCGTTGGGGCCGTGGTGGCAGACCTCCCGGTACTCATGGCTGATGAGGTGGACCCTCTCGGAGGCGAGCGGGTCCTGGCTGTCGAAAGAGAAAGTGACGCAGTCGCGGTCCGTCCTCCTGCTCAGCGTGGAGGCCTTGAGCGCGGGGGCCGGGTCGTCGCGCTTGTCGCGCAGGTGCTGCAGGACGGACCGGGTGTCGATGCCGCGGTCGAAATCCAGGTTGGGCTC
Source organism: Elusimicrobiota bacterium (assembly GCA_016212795.1). Taxonomy (GTDB): domain Bacteria; phylum Elusimicrobiota; class Elusimicrobia; order UBA1565; family UBA9628; genus JACRDT01. Next base: position 1,306 of record JACRDT010000018.1, read on the forward strand.
GTCGGCTCGGGCGGACGCCGCGGCCAGCGCGAGCGCCAGGATCAGCAGGGATGCGGTCGATCGTCTCATCGTCTCTCTCCTCCGGGCAACGCCGCCGCCGAGGGGCTCGGGGCGGCCGGATCGTTTGGCCATCTGGGAGCCCCATGGTACTATATACAGGGCCTAGGCCGATAGGGCCCAAAGGCCCAGGGAGGGTAGGCCCTTGGGCCCCGCTTGCGCCGGGCCCTTCCCGCCCCTTGACAGCGCCCGGCCCGAGGGGCATACTTTGGCGGGGGACACGATGAACCGCCTGACAGCGTTCTTGGCCGCGGCCGCCTTGTGCGGGGCATGGGACCGCGCCGCCGCGCAGGTTCCCGGCGGCGCTCTCGCCTCGGTCCAGGGGTCCTTCGAATCCCACCAGGCCGGCATGCCCTACCTGGACGCGGCGGCCGAGCCTTTGGCGGGCCTGGTCTGCGCGAGCGGGGCCGACGTCTGCGCGGGTCTGCGCAGGACCCTCGCCAAGGCCCGGCAGGTCCAGGAAGGGTGCGCTCCCCCGTGCGACGGCGGGTCCGAAGTGGAGCTCTACCGCGCGAAGGTCGAGATCGTCTGCGATGAGCTGGGGTTCGCCTCGAGGGCCGGGGGCTGCGGCGCGGCGCTGAAGAATTATTTTCCGGGAGGCGTGCCGCGCAAGAGGACCGCGGGCCCGGAGGGTTCCCCGGGCGGGCGGGAGTTCGACGCCCAGGCGGTCGCCAAGCTCCTGCTCGATCCCAGGCTCGACCCGAAGCTGCGCGCCGACCTGGGCGACAAGGCGTTCGCCCTCGCCGAGGCCCTGGGCCGTTTGAGATGGGTCGACGCCGGCGGTGGAGCGGCGGTGACGGCCGGGCCGCGGGACGAGTCCTTGAGGAAAGCCAAGCCTGGCGGGGCCGGCGTCCCGCCGGGAGGCAAGCCCGACCCCGCGGCCCCGAAGGTCCCCGCGGCCCCCATCCCGGTCGGCCAGGTCGAGCGGCGCCTGACCGCGAACCTCAACGCCCAGATCGCCAAGTTCCCGACGGGCGCGGACGTGCTCAAGCGCGCCGAGCCCGTCCCGACCCTCCGGTTCGAGAGGCTCGACGAGGAGACGCTGGCGGCCTACGCCAACAACCGGGGGGCCCTCTATTTCAACTCGGTGCGGGTGGCCGCCATCGTCAAGCGCCTGGACCCGTCGGCGGCCAAGCTGGAGCTCGACGACCCGAAAGCGCTGAGGGGGTACCTCGCCCAGCACCCGGACCTGCTGGAGAGGCTCCCCGCGCAGATGGATGTCCTGTATGTCCACGAGTTGACCCACCGGGCGCAGCACAAGGCGTCGGGGGACGGGCTCATCGGGGACACGATCGACGGCTGGAGGCGGATCCTCAACGGCGGCAAGTACCCCCTCGAGTCCGAGTGGGAGGCCTTCGGGAACCAGAACCGCTACTTCGGCGAGCGGGCCAAGAAGGAGCCCGGCATCCTCGATTACAGGGACTCGCCGGAGCTCGGCCTGTTCGAGTACCAGGAGTATGTCCGGGACCTGCAGGCCTACCGCCGGGGGATCGCCTCGAACTACCAGGACGATTGCGGCACCATCGACCAGCTCAAGTACTTCGGGAGCCACAAGCCCTACTACGACCGCGTCCTGGCGCGGGAGGCCAAGGAGTGGCCGAAGGTCAGCTATGACGGCAGCATGAACCTGGCGCGGCATTGGGCGGGGTTTGCCTTCCCGGCGCAGGCGCTCGACCACCTGGAGGCGGCGTTCAACACGGCGTCCAAGAACGGGTTCCTGCCCGCGTCCAAGCCCGAGCTGGCGGCGCTCTTCGGCGAGGTCGTCAAGAAGATCGAGGAGCGCTTCAGGGACGCCAAGCCCGGCTCGCCGGGACCCAACTTCGGGCCGTCTCAAAAGGAGACGCTCTCCAAGCTCAGCGCCGGCCTGGGGGTGCCGTTGCCGCCCAGGCTCGCGGCCGCGGTGGGCAGGAAGAAGACATGAAAAGGCTCCGCGTCGTCATCCTGGCGCTGGCCGCATCGGGGTGCTCCATGAGCAAGCAGGGCTTCGTCAACTTCTCGCACGACAAGGCCGGGTTCGCGGCCGACATCCCCGCGGACTGGACCGTCATCGAGAACAGCGCCGGGTTCAACCCGGGCGTGCAGTTCCTCTCGCCGCCCACCAGGGGCCGGCGGGCCGTCCGGCGGTACATGACGGTGGATTTCTATCCGGCCGACGACAAGCAGTACGGGTCGGTCGAGGAATACGTGACGGCGCATACGAGGTCGATGCCCGGCTACGGCCACGACGAGCTCAAATCGACCATGGTGTCGGGCTTTCCCGCCAAGGAGCTGGTCTGGATGAAGCCCTTGCCGCAGTCGCCGGAATTCGCGCCCAAGGGCTCGCTGGTCACGAGGGCCCTGCTGTTCCCGTACGGCGGCGGGTTCTTCGTCCTCTGCGACGCCCACCGGGAGGGCGACCCGGCCGACGCCGGGCGGGTCTTCGAGAGGCTGGTGAAGTCCTTCAAGTTGACAAGCCGCGAGCCTCCCCTGCGGGGAGGCGAGCATTGAGGGGGCCAGCCGCCGATGTGCAATGGTTCTGCCTTGGCTCGGCTCCCGCCTTGAGATAGATTTGAGCTCCGCCGCGCCCGCCTGCGGCGCCGCCGGGTCATGCTATACTTGACCGGCAAGACATGAGCGCGGCATCGCCGGGCCCCGGGTTCCAGGAGCATCTCCAGAAGGGGCTCTCCCTCTACAAGGCCGGCCGGTGGGACGAGGCCGTCCTGGCGTTGCGCGAGGCGGTCCTCGCCGACCCCGCCGCGGCCGAGGCCCGTCGCTTCCTGGGGCTGGCGCTGGCCGCTTCCCACTACAACCTGGGCATCCGGCTGGAGGCCAAGGGCCTCTACGGCGAGGCCATCGCGGCCTTCGAGCGGTTCCTCACCCTCGCGCCCACCGACGCGCAGAGACAGGTCGAAGCCGTGAGGAAGCGCGTCGCCGAGCTCAGGCTTCTGGCGGCGCAGCGGGCTCCGGCCGCGCGCCAGGAGACGAAGGCCGGCCCCGACATCGGCTGGGAGCCCGGGAACGTCATCGACGGGCTCTACGAGGTGAAGAGCCAGCTCGGGGTGGGAGGGTTCGGCTCGGTGCACAAGGTCTACCACCGCGGCTGGGGCCTGGACCTCGCGGTCAAGTCCCCTCGGGCGGACCGGGTGTCGAACAGGCGGGCCCTGGAGCGCTTCGTCCAGGAGGCCAACACCTGGGTCGGGTTGGGCCTGCACCCGCACATCGTGGCCTGCTTCTTCGTGCGGCTGATGGGGGTGCCGCGCATCTTCATCGAGTACA
>JACRDT010000017.1 GCA_016212795.1 Elusimicrobiota bacterium
CGGGCCGGCTGGCGGGAAGAACGAATCGCCCCGCCAGCCGGCCCGCGCGCAGGGGAAGCGCAGCCGGAAGGGGGGAGCGGTCGCGAGTCATCCCCAGACCCCCGGGATCCTCGTGCCGTCGTTGGGGCAGCGGCCGGCGGGCGAGAGCCGGTTCTCCAGGATCGCGTAGCCCTGCCGGCGGACCATGACCTGCCGGCACTTGGGGCAGTAGGTGTTCTCGCCCGGGTGGCCCGGGACGTTGCCGACGTAGACGTAGCGCAGGCCGGCCTTCATGCCCATCGAGCGGGCCAGGGTCAGGGTCTCGACCGGGGTGGGCGGCAGGTTCTGGACCTTGTACTGCGGCTGGAACCTGGAGAAGAACAGCGGGGTGTCCGGGCCCAGGTTCGCGTGGATCCAGGCGCACATGGCCTTGATCTCCTCCATGTCGTCGTTGAGCGTGGGGACCACCAGGTTGACGACCTCGGTGAGGACCTTGTTCTTGCGCAGCTCCCGCAGGGTCCGGAGCACGAACCTGAGCTCGCCTCCGACCATCCGGCGGTAGAACCCCTCGTTGAAGCCCTTGAGGTCGACCTTGATGACGGAGAAAAGAGGCGCGAGCTTCGCGAGCGGCTCCGGGTTGATGTAGCCCGCCGTGACCATGACGTTGTGGAGCCCCGCCTTCTTGACGAGGGCCGCGGTGTCGAGGACGTACTCGTAGAAGACGGCCGGCTCCGAGTAGGTGTAGGCGACGGACCGGGAGCGCGTCGCCAGGGCCGCCCGGACCACCTCGTCGGGCTTGAGCGAGAGCGCCTCGTCCGCGACGACCATGGCCTGGGCCATGCCGCCGGACGCGGCCAGGATGCGCAGCTCGCGGGGGACGGCGGTCTTGCCCGAGACCTCCTCGGGGAACGACTGCGAGATCTCCCAGTTCTGGCAGAAGCTGCAGCGCAGGTTGCAGCCGACCGCGGCGAGCGAGTAGATCAGGCTGCCGGGGAGGAGGTGGAACACGGGCTTCTTCTCGATGGGGTCGAGGTGCACGGAGACCGGGTGGGAATGGACCAGGGTCATGAGCCTGCCCCCGACGTTCATCCGGACCCGGCAGATGCCCCGCGCCCCTTCGGGGAGGAAGCAGTTGAACGGGCATAGGAGGCATTGCACGCCGGCGCAGGCGCTCTTCCAGAAGAGGGCCTGCTTGGCGTCCGGGTGGTCCGGGGGCCAGAGGGTCGTGAGGGTCCCGGGCGGGGGGGCCTTGCCCGTCAGCCACGCGGCCGCGCTCGCGGCGCCGGCGCAGGCCAGCCCCAGGGAGGCCCCCGCCGCGCGGCGGAGCAGGTCCCGTCGAGTGAGGAGCGGTTCTGGCAAGGTCACTCTCCGGCCTCGAGCCTTCCCCTAGCGGGGAGGTCCGCGGCGCCGTTCAGAAATTCCTGTTGTACTCGCGTTCGATGTCCTCGGCGGGCAGGGATTCGTCGAGCAGGGCGGCCTGGTCGAAGGAGGCCCACCGCGGGTTGGGACGCCGGCGGGCGATGCGGTGGATGTTCAGCAGGTGGCGCACCGAGATGTTGTCGGTCGTCGTGTTGTTCCCGCCCGACCCGCAGGAGAGTACGAAGGACGTCGGGAGGGAGTTGATCATCCCTCCGAGCGCCCCGAAGGTCGACGGCATGTTGACGAGGATGCGGCCGGCGTCGATGACCCGGGAGAAGTACTCGATCCTCTCGTCGGTGTTGGAGTAGATGACGGCCGTGTGGCCGCGCCCGCCGTAGTGGGTGATCTCCGTGCAGCGCCGGATGGCCGCGTCGAAGTCGGCCTCCACGTAGAAGGCGAGGACCGGGGCCAGGATCTCGGCGGAGAGCGGGTGGTCCGGCCCCACGCCGTCGAGCGGCGCGATGAGCAGCCGCGTGTGGGGCGGGACCGGGACCGAGGTCCTGCGGGCGATCTCGGCCGCGCACTGCCCGACCACCGAGGCCGTCATGGCGCCGCGCTGACCGTCGTAGGCGAACCGCCCGACCCGGTCGACCTCCTCGGGCGAGAGGAAGTGGGCCCCCTGCTTGCGCAGCTCCGCGGCGACCTTGTCCGCCGCGGCCTTCTTGACCACGAGGGCCTGCTCGCTCGCGCAGACGGTGCCGTTGTCGAAGGTCTTCGACGCGATGATGTTGGAGACCGCGAAAGGGATGTCCGCCGATTCGCCGATGTAGACGGGCACGTTGCCGGGCCCGACCCCCAGGACCGGCGTGCCCGACCCCAGGGCTTCCCGGACGAGGCGGCTCGTGCCGGTGGCCAGGATCAGGGCGAGCTTTCGGTGGGACATCGCCTCTCTGCTCAGGGCCGGGCCTGACTTCTCGAACCACTGGATGCAGTGCTTTGGGGCGCCGGCCTCCAGGGCGGCCTCGTAGCAGACGCGGGCGGTCTCCGCGATGCACCGCTTGGCCGCGTTGTGGGGGCTGATGACCAGGGGGTTGCGGGACTTGAGCGCGATAAGGATCTTGAAGAGCGCGGTGGAGGTCGGGTTCGTGGCGGGGATCAGCCCCAGGATGGGGCCGAGGGGCTTGGCGACCTCGAGGAGGCCTTTGGAGCGGTCCTCCGAGATGACGCCCACCGTGGGGGTGTCTTTGAGCTCGCTGTAGACGAGCAGGGTGGCGATGGTGTTCTTGATGGTCTTGTGGTCCCATCGCCCGATGCCGGTCTCCTCGTGCGCGAGCTTGGCCAGGCGCCTCCGGTGCCGGAACCCGGCCAGGAACGCGGCCCGGAACACGCGGTCGGTCTCCTTCTGGCTGTACTCGCGGAACGAGGCCGCCGCCTTGACGGCGTTCTCCATGACCGCGTCGACTTTATCCATGCCGCTATTACTCGTCCCCTCCCCGGGGGGGCAATTCAGCGCGCGCCCAGGCAGGAGCCGTGCGTCTGGCCGTACGCGCGGCAGGAGCCGTAGCCGTGCAGCGCGCCCAGGCAGGGGCCGTGGGCGCCTCCCCAATGGCGGCACGCCTCGTACCCGGCCTGCGCCGAGAGGCAGGGCCCCTGCTGTCCGCCGCGCCGGCGGCACGCTTCGAACCCGCCGGCCGCGCCGAGGCAGGCGCCCAACTGGCCGCCGGACTGACGGCAGGCGCCGTAGCCCTCGTCGGCGCCGAGGCATACGCCTTGCTGTCCGCCGGACTGACGGCAAGCCTCGAACCCACCCTTGGCGCTGAAGCACGCGCCGTGCTGTCCGCCGAGCCGGCGGCAGGCGCCGTAGCCGGCGTCCGCGGTCAGGCAGGCGCCGTGGGGGCCGCCCATGGCGCGGCAGCCGTCGTAGCCGGCGTCGGCCGAGAGGCAGATGCCGTGCTGGCCGCCGTACCGGCGGCAGGCCCCGTAGCCGCGCCGGGCGCTCAGGCAGATGCCGTGGGCGTTGCCGTACTCGCGGCAGGCCTGGTAGCCGCTGACCGGTCCGTCTTGGGACGCCGCGATGGCGGCGGTCTCAGGGGAAGGCATCTCGACGGCTTGGGGTTGGGGGCACTGGGGGAGCTCCCGTGTCCCGGCCCAGTCCATCAGTTCGCTCAGCGCCTGGGAACGGCCGGGCTGGGCCTGGACCAGGGATGAGCAGAGAGACAGGGTCAACGCGGCCAAAAGGGGGAGTCTGGCGGAAATCATCGTGCACCTCCGATCAGCCATTATATCATGCTGAGGCTCTCATCGGACGGATGACTTGCGCGACGCCTGCGGCCGCTTCTTAGACGGAACATGCCGGCGCTCGCCGTCTTCCTGGCGGCGCCTTTGTGTTATAATGAGGCGCAATGAGCGGCACCGAGGCCACGCCCGTTTCGGTGGGCCTGCGGATGCTCTCGGGCGTCGAGCTCAGCATGCTCGGCCAGGCGGCGGTCCTGGCCGTCAACCTCTCGCTCACGCCCATGATCGTGCACGGCTTGGGCGCGGAAGGCTACGGCCTCTTCACGCTCATGTGGACGGCGCTCTCCTTCCTGCTCCTGCTCAACGCGGGCACGGGGGTCGCGACGCAGACCTTCGCGGCGGAGTACCGCGGCCGGGGCGAGCCCCCGGACCTGCGGCGCCTCCTGCGCCGGGCCTTCCTCTTCCAGATGGGGATGGGCGCGCTGGGCGCGGCGGCGCTGTTCGGGGCCAGGCACTGGCTGGTCCTCCACTGGCTCAACTTCGAGGGCCCGGCCGAGGCCGCCGCGTCGAGGGTCCTCGCCTGGGTCGCGTTGGCCGCCCCGGCCTTCTTCGCCCTGCAGTTCAGCGTCAACATCCTCTACGGGACCCAGCGCTTCAAGGCCTACAACGCCTTCACCGCCCTCCAGGTGGCGCTCGTGGCGGTCTCGGCCGCGCTCCTCCTCAAGCTCGGCTTGGGCCTGGCCGCGGTGGCGGGGGCCTTCGCGGCCGCGCATTGGGCGCTCGCGGCCGCTGGCCTGTGGTCGGTGCGCTCCCTCTGGGCCGGGTCCGAGGCGCCCTCGTGCGGGCGGGTCTCCGAGTTCGTCTCCTTCTCGGGCAAGAACCTGCTCTCCCAGGCCTTGTGGCTGCTGACCAACCAGGGCGACCGGGTCTTCGTCGCTTCCTACATGCCCCTCTCGGCGATGAGCTACTACGCCGTCTCCTCCTCGATCGCCCAGAAGTTCAACGTCTTCTGCGGCGCGGTGTCGGCCGCGGCCTTCCCGCTGCTCGCCGAGCTCCACGGGCTCGGGGAGGAGGAGCGCCTCAAGCGCCTGTACCTCAAGGCGACCCAGCTCTCGCTCTACCTCATCCTGCCCGTTTCGATCCTGGCCTTCGTCCTGGTCCCCCAGTTCATGACGCTCTGGCTGGGCCCCGATTTCGGCCTGCGCAGCACCTGGCCGTTCCGTCTCCTGGTCGTCGCCAACATCGCCTACCTCTTCACCTACCTGCCCAACGCCCTGGCGGTGGGCAAAGGCTCGCCCCAGCTCTCGGCCTACATGGGCGCGGCCAAGACCTCGGTGCTCCTCGTCGGCTGGCCTCTCCTCATCCCGCGCTGGGGCATCGTGGGAGCGGCCCTGGGCGTGGTCGCGGCCGAATGGGCGGTCACGCCGCTGTTCGTGGCCCACGTCCACCGCAAGGTCCTCGCCGTCTCCTGGGCCGAGTATTGGTCGCGCGCCTGCCTGCGACCCTGCGCCGCGGGGCTGGCCCTCGCCGCTTTCGGCCTGGCCTTCCACGGGCGCATCGGCGATTGGGTGGAGCTCCTAGGCTTCGCGGCCGCCGCTACGGCGCTCTACGGCCTGCTCGCCTACGGGCTGCTGGAGAAAGACGCCAAGGACCTTCTGGCTCAATGGCTGCGCGCGCGGCTGGGGGCGGCGTGAGCCCGGGCGCGCGGCCGCGCTTCACGGTCCTCATCGACAACTACAACCATGAGGCCGAGGTCGGGCTCGCGATCCAGAGCGTCCTCGACCAGGACTTCCCCGCCTCCGAGGTCGAGATCGTCATCGTGGACGACGGCTCGACCGACCGCTCCAGGGAGGTCATCGACTCGTTCGGCGACAAGGTGCGGCGCGTCTACCAGGCGAACCAGCGCCAGACGCGCGCCCTCCACAACGGCTTCGCCGCGGCGCGCGGCGAGATCGTGTGCCTCCTCGACTCCGACGACTTCTGCCACCCCCGGCGTCTGAAGGAGCTGGCCGAACGCTTCGAGGACCCGGGCGTGGCGGGCGCCCAGCACTACATGGGGCGCGTCGACGGCCGGGGCAAGGTCCTCGCGACCGGCCAGCCGTCCTGGCCCGACCGCTTCACGCTCGAGCACTTCATGGACCACCAGTTCCACTTCGGAGCGACGAGCGGCATGGCCTTCAGGAAAAGCTGCCTCGACCTCGTCCTGCCCACGCCGCCGTTCGACCATTTCTACCTCGACTGCTTCCTCGTCTCGGGCAGCCTGCTGTACGGGTCGGTCGCCTGCATCCGTTCGGAGCTGAGCTTCTGGCGCGTCGGCGGCAGGCACACCTGCGTCGCGCCGATGGCCGAGCCAAGGACGCAGGAGTGGGAGTGGCGGATGAGGGAGCTGTTCGTCTCGGAGATGGGCCGGCGCCTGGCCGGCCAGGGCCTGGCGTTGAGCCCTTCGTTCCTGAAGCGTGAAGAGCAGGAGATGCTCCGGCGGGAGCTCCTGTTCTACGCCTACCGGGGAGAGAGGCGCAAGGGTCTGGCGACGCTGCTCAAGGCGGCGAAGGCCTCGGAACCCGGCGGGTTCGCGGCGTTCCGCTGCGCGACCCTGGCCCTGACCCTCCTGTCGCCGCGCCTGTACATGGCGCTGTTCGGGCTGTACTACCGCCACCCGGCCTGGGGCGACCTCAGGCAGCGCCTGCTGCCCGGGCACTCCTGACCCCCGGCGCCTCCTCCGGCGCCGATTGACGCTTCCCCGGAAAACGGGCACAATCAGGTGTGCCCGTGGCCCTGCTGCTGACGCTGCTGCTCGCCGCTCCCGCCCGGGCGGAGCTCTCGGTGCGGGACATCGTCGACCGCGCCAACAAGTCCCTGCGCGGGGATTCCAGCCACGGCACGGTCGTCATGACGATCACCACCCCCTCCTGGGAGCGGAAGGTCGAGATCGAGGGCTGGAACAAGGGGCGGCGGATGGCCTTCATCGTGGTCCACTCGCCTCCCAAGGAGAAGGGCAACACCACGCTGAGGCGGGAGAACGAGATGTGGCTGTGGATGGCCAAGGTCGAGCGGGTCATCAAGATCCCTCCCACCATGATGCATGCCGCCTGGCAAGGGTCGGACTTCACCTACGAGGACATCGTCAAGGCCGACTCCATCCTGGCGGACTACGAGCACAGGCAGCTGGAGAAGAAGGTCGAGCCGGTGGCCGCCGATGAGGCCAAGGCCCTCGGCCTGAGCCAGGCCCGGCGCGCCGTCCACCTCATCGAGTGCCTGCCCAAGGCTTCGGCGGCCGTGGTCTGGGGCAGGGTCCTGTTCACGGCGGCGGTGTACGACGACGGGCTGGTCGTGCCCCTCAAGGAGGAGGATTACAGCGAGCGCGGGGAGCTCGTCAGGACCATCGAGCTCTCCAAGGTCGAGCGGGTGCGGGACAGGCTCGTGCCCATGAGGCTCGAATGCCGGCCCACGAGGAAGCCCGGCCAGAAGACCGTCCTCCTCTATCGGGGACTCGAGTTCGACGTGAGGATCTCGGACTCCTTCTTCAGCCTCGCCCGCCTCCAGAGAGGGATGAAGTAGTGCTGACGCTGGCCTGGCGCAACGTCTGGAGGAACCGCCGGCGGAGCCTCATCACCATCGCGTCGTTGGCCTTCGGCCTGTCCGCGATCATGTTCGGCCAGAGCCTCCTCAAGACCCTGCAGAGCCAGCTCATCGAGAAATCGACCGGCACCATCACCGGGCACCTCCAGATCCAGCACCGCAACATCAAGGACTACAAGTTCCCCGAGCGCTACATCGACGACCCCGGTCCGGCGGAAGCGGCGCTCAAGGCCCACCCCCGCGTGAAATCTTTCGGCAAGCGCATCCATGTCACGGGCCTGGTCTCGTCGCCCGTCACCTCGTCCGGGGTCCTGATCGCCGGCGTCGAGCCGTCCCGCGAAAGCCGCGTCACGTCCTTGTCCAGCTACCTCACGCAAGGCGCGTACCTCAAGGACGGCGCGCACGGCGTCGTGATGGGGGAGAAGCTCGCCCAGAAGCTCGACCTGCGCCTCGGGGAGAAGGCGGTGGTCATGGCCCAGGCCGTCGACGGCAGCATGGGGGCCGAGGCCGTGCGGCTCGTGGGGCTCTACCGCACGGGGTCGACCATCTTTGACACGCAGATCATCTACGTCCCGCTGGCCACGCTCCAGGAGGTCCTGGGGGTGGGCGGGAAGGTCAACCACATCGTGGTCCGGATCGACGACATCATGGAGACCGACGCCGCGCGCCGGGAGCTCGCGGAGACCCTCGGCAACCAACCCGTGCAGGTCCTCTCGTGGAAGAACGTCGACCGGGAGATCCTCGGGATCCAGCGCTTCCAGAACGGGCTGCTGAAGGTCGTCCTCGTGGTGGTGTTCCTGATCGTGGCCTTGGGCATCCTCAACACCCTGCTCATGAGCCTCTTCGAGCGCGTCAGGGAGTTCGGCGTGCTCATGGCCATGGGCGCCAGGCCTTCCTGGGTCATGAGGCTGGTGCTCTTCGAGGCGGCCAGCCTGGGGCTGGTGGGGGCCGTGCTGGGGCTCGTCCTGGGCGCCGCCATCATCGCCCACTACGGGCGCTGCGGCCTGCACCTGCCCCTCGGGGAGGCGGTCTCCTATTTCCTGCCGTTCCCCTCGACCCTCTACCTTCGGCCCGCGTGGGCGAGCCACGCCGGGGCCGCGCTGTGCGTGATGGCGACGAGTTTCCTGGCCGCGCTCCCGCCCGCCCTGCGCGCCGGGGGGCTCAAGCCCGCGGAGGCCCTCCGCCATGTCTGAAGCCCCCCTCATCGAGACCCGGGGCGTGACCAAGGTCTACGACCACGGCCCGGGCGCCGCCGCCGTCGAAGACTTCAGCATCGAGTTCCACGCCGGGGACTTCGCCGCGATCGCCGGCCCGTCCGGCTCGGGGAAATCGACGCTCCTCAACATCATCGGCACCCTGGACAAGCCCACGGCCGGGGAGGTCCTCTACGAGGGCGGGGGCGTCTCGGGCCTGGCGGTCGAGGAACTGTCGGATTTCCGGCTGCGGTCGTTGGGGTTCGTCTTCCAGGCCTACAACCTGATCCCGGTCCTGACCGCCGTCGAGAACGCCGAGTACCCCCTGGTGCTCCAGGGGGCAGCCAGGGCCGAGCGCCGGCGGCGGGCGCTCGAAGTGCTCGGCTGGGTGGGCATCGAGGACCTCGCGCACCGCCGGCCCGACAGGCTTTCCGGGGGGCAGCAGCAGCGGGTCGCCGTCGCCCGCGCCATCGTCCACGGCCCCAAGGTGGTCCTGGCCGACGAGCCGACCGCGAACCTCGACTCCAAGACCGCCGCCTCGCTGCTCGACCTCATGGAGTCCTTGAACAGGGAGCGCGGCGTCACCTTCATCTTCTCGAGCCACGACCCCGCCGTGCTCGGCCGGGCCCGCCGGGTCGTGCAGATCCGCGACGGCAGGCTGGCCGGCGATTCGTCCAAGTGACCTTCCTGCCGGCGGTCCTGCTCGTCGCCGTGTCCTGCGCCCTTGCCGCCCCGCCCGGCGACGCCGCCCCGGCCCCCGCCCTCGAGCGTCCCCCGTCCTTCTCGGTCGGCGGCTATGTCAAGGAGCTCTGGCAGTATTCCCGCTCCTCCATCGACCACCGGCCCTATTTCATCAACGTCGCCCGGCAGCGCCTGAGCCTCGACGCGGCCCGTTCGGCGCTCGTGGCGCACGTCGACTACGACCACGAGCAGCTGGCGGGGAGCATGTTCCGCACCCAGGAGTACCGGCGCTTCGGCCTGGCCGAGCCCGCCGCCTTCCTGGACGCGGAGCAGAGCATCAGCACCTCCGCCACCGCCATCTGGCGCCACCGCCTCTACCGCTGGTGGGCCGGCGTCGAGACCGACGGGGGCGTGCTGCGGTTCGGCCGCCAGCGCATCGCCTGGGGCACCGGCAAGCTCTTCAACCCCACCGACGTGCTCAACCCCGCCAACCCCTTCTCGGTCGAGAAAGAGGAGCGCCCCGGCGTCGACGCCCTGTACGGCCGGCTCGGGCTCGCCGAACTCACCCAGGCCGAGCTCGCGTGGGCGCCCGAGGAGGGGTGGTCCCGGAACGCCCTCCTGGCGCGCGTCAGGTCCAACTGGCGTTCCTTCGACCTGTCGGCGATGGGGGGGAAGACCTCCCTCTCGACCTCGAGCTGGATCGTGGGCGGCGACTTCGCGGGCAACGTGGCGGACGGCACGCTTCGGGGGGAGTGGTCCTACTCGGACCCCGGGGGCGGCCGGCCGTCGTGGAAGCTGTCGGTGGGCTACGACTACACGTTCACGACCGACGTGAGGATCCCGGGCTTCAAGGACCTTTCCGTCATGGCGGAGTTCTTCCACAACGGGGCCGGGAGGACCGGGGTCTTCCGATACGACTTCCGGAAGGTCCTCGCCGGCCGGGAGATCACCCTGGCCAAGGACTACGCGGGCTTCGCCTTCGCCAAGGACCTGCACCCGCTCCTGAAACTCGATGTCACCGTCGTCCTCAACCTCGATGACTCCAGCTGGTTCGCCGGCCCGGTCCTCACCTGGGACGTGGGACGCAGCCTGTTCGTGTCCGGCGGGTTCCAGCGCTACGGCGGCTCGGCGCCCACCGAATACGGCCGGTTATCCAACGTGGGCTACCTGCAGGCCCAGTTCCACTTCTGACCGCGCCCGGGACCGGCCGCCGCCGAAATGGTATGATGGCCCGATGAAAGGGCGGAGGACGCGGCGGCTCCCCGGCGTCGCCGAGCGGCTGCGCCGCGACGGCCGGATCACCAAAGACCAGTACTACCTCAACATCGCCAAGGAGACCGGCCGGCGCAGCACCTGCCTGCGCCGCCACTACGGCGCCGTGATCGTCAACAACGACCAGATCGTCTCCACCGGCTACGCCGGCGCCCCCCGCAAGATGGCCAACTGCACGGAGATCGGGACCTGCATCCGCATCAAGCTCAACGTCCCGAAAGGCGAGCACTACGAGTGGTGCCGAGCCGTGCACGCCGAGCAGAACGCCATCATCCACGCGTCCCGCTTCGACATGATCGGCGCGACCCTCTACCTGGTGGGCGTCGCGGCCGACGACGGCGAGGTCATCGAGGGAGCCGCGCCCTGCCGCATCTGCAAGCGCATGATCATCAACGCGGGCATCAAGCGCGTCATCATCCAGACGGCGCCCGGGCGCCACGAGGTCCAGGAGGTCGAGCGCTGGATACGCTCCAACCTCCACGAGCTGCGCAGGGTCCGGGGCCGGGTGGTCCCGATCATGCCCAAGGGTTACTGAGTTTTCCGTGCGCGTCGGGATCGTCGGGGGGGGGGCGTCGGGCCTGGCCGCGGCCTTGGCCGCGGCGCGGCGGGGCGCCAAGGTGACGCTCTTCGAGCGGAGCCCCCAGCTCGGGCGCAAGGTCCTCGCCAGCGGGGGCGGGCGATGCAACCTCGGCAACGCGCGCCTGGACGTCGAGCGCTATCACGGCGGCGACGCCGGGTTCGTCCGGGGCGTCCTGTCCAGGTTCGGCCTGCGCGAGAGCCGCCGCCTGTTCGAGGAGCTCGGGCTCATGCTGAGCCAGGAGGCCGACGGCAGGCTCTTCCCGAGGTCGTCCCAGGCCCGGTCCGTGGTCGGGGCCTTCGAGCTGGCGTTGTCGAGGGCGAGGGTGGCCGTCGAATGCGCCTGCGAGGTGTCGGCTGTCCGGCCCGGGGCCCGGGGGTTCGCGGTGGAGACCTCCAAGAAGGGCGCGGTCGAGGCAGGAGAACGAGCGTCCCCGACGGCCTCTGGGAAGGCCTTGGCCGGAGGGGGCGCCTTCGAGTTCGACAAGGTCGTCTTGAGCTGCGGCGGCGCCTCCTACCCCCAGCTCGGCGGGGGAGACCGGGGCTACAGGCTGGCGAGGTCCTTGGGGCTGGCCGTCGTGGCGCCGACGCCGTCCCTGGTTCCCCTGGTGTCCAAGGATCCCTGGGTCAGGAAGCTTCAAGGGATCAGGGTCCAAGCCGGCCTCGCCGTCAGCGCGGAGGGGAGGACGGTGGCCGTCTCGAAAGGGGAGCTCCTGTTCACCGCCTACGGCCTGTCCGGTCCCGCCGCCCTCGACATCAGCCGCGAAACGGCCAGGGCGTTGTCCTCCCGTCCCAGCGTCGATTGCAGCGTGGACCTGTTCCCCGAGTTCTCTCCCTCCGAGTTGCGGGGCCTGCTCAGGTCCAGGCTCGGGACGCTCAAGCCCGCCGGGGCCGACGATTTGCTGATAGGGATGCTGCCGGACCGCGTGGTGGAAGTGTTCCTGGGGGCGCACGGCCATGGGCCGCCGCAGGCGCGGGGCGCCCGCCTCTCGCCGGAGACGGCCTGGCCCCCGGGGGCCAGGCCGCCGCAGGCGCGGGCCGCTCTCCTCTCGCCGGAGACGGCGCTCTCCCTGGCGCAAGGCCTCGCCGGGTGGAAGCTCGCCGTCTGCGGCACCCGGTCCTGGGATGAGGCCATGGTCAGCGCGGGCGGCGTGGAGCTCGCCCAGGTCTGCCCGGAGACGATGGAGTCGAAGGCGCTCAAGGGGCTGCACGTGACCGGCGAGCTGCTGGACGTGGACGGGGATTCCGGGGGGTACAACCTCCACTTCGCCTGGGCCAGCGGGTTCCTCGCGGGCGCGGCCTGCGCCCGACGGTAGTTTCAGGCCAGCGCCTGGAACGCGGCGGCGAAGGCGCCCGCCGTCTCGAAGCGCTTGCCCGGCTCGGGGTCGAGCGCCTTGGCGAAGAAGGCGTCCACGGACTTGGGGAGCTTGCCGTTGAGCGCCGTGGCCGGCGGGAACTC
>JACRDT010000020.1 GCA_016212795.1 Elusimicrobiota bacterium
ACTATGGCCGGACATAGTTGGCAGACACTGTCTCCGCGGCGCCGCCGACGGTCCTCGGCGAGGAAATGTGACCCCGCG
Source organism: Elusimicrobiota bacterium (assembly GCA_016212795.1). GTDB lineage: Bacteria > Elusimicrobiota > Elusimicrobia > UBA1565 > UBA9628 > JACRDT01. Next base: position 79 of record JACRDT010000020.1, read on the forward strand.
AATCTGCCGGAGCGGATTCGCTCGACTTTTACGACGTTCCAGGCCGGGCTTGCGGAATTGCTGTGAAGGCCGCTCGCGGGTGGACCGCCGGCCTCCTCATATCGTATGCTGGCGTCAGCCATGAAGCGCCAACTCCTGCTGGCCGGGGAGATCGAGCAGACCATCGGCAGGCTCCGCCTGCGCATCGGCGAGCGGTTCCCAGACTCCGGGCTGGCCCAGGTGTGCCAGCGGCTGCACGAGATCTCCCAAGAAACCGACGACACCATCCGGTGGATCAAGCGCCCGCACCACCCCATCCGCGCCGTCACCGGCGCGGCCATCGCCGCGCTGCTCGTCGTCCTGGGGCTGACCATCCGCCATTTTCGGCTGGAGCCCCGGAAGCTGGACCTCCCGACGTTCATCCAGATGACCGAGGCCGGGCTCAACGAGCTGATCCTCATCGGCGCCGGCGTCGTGTTCATCGTGACGTTCGAGACCCGGCGCAAGCGGGCGCGCGTCATCCGGGCCATCAACACCATGCGCAGCATGGCCCACGTGGTCGACGCCCACCAGCTGACCAAGGACCCGAGCGAGAACCCCAAGGCGAGCGTGCCCACCGACCACTCGCCCAAGCGCGTCCTGACCAGCTACGAGCTGATCCGCTACCTCGACTATTGCTCCGAGATGCTCTCCCTCATGAGCAAGGTGGGTTTCCTCTACGTGCAGGACTTCGACGACCCGGTGGCCAGCGACGCGGTCAACGACCTCGAGAGCCTGACCAACGGCCTCTCCCGCAAGATCTGGCAGAAGATCATGATCCTCCACCAGCAGCAGCAAGCCGGGGGCGGCGTCAGAAGTTGACGGTGACGGAGACCTGGTGGGTCGGGCCCAGCGAGCCCAGGGGCACCAGCGCGTAGTCGAGGTGGTAGTCCTTGTAGACGGCGCCCAGGCCCATGGAGAGCCCGGTGACGCCGGCGACCTCGCCGACGGTCCTGGAGTTGAACCCGAGCCGGCCGGCGGCCTGCCATTGGCCGCGCACGCGGCGGCGGTACTCGGCGCCCAGGGCGAGGTAGGGGGCGGCCTCGCGGGGCACCACGCCTTCGGCGGCGCCGGTGAGCTCGTCGGTGAACAGGAAGGACGCCCCCGCCTTGGCCGCGAACGGCAGGGCCTCGCTCTCCTGGTCGAACTTGAGCGTGCCCCCGATGTTCTGGACGGCCGCCCCGAAGCGGAGCCTCTCGTCGAGGTAGAGCGGGGACTGGAGCCCGAGGTCGACGGCGCCGGTCTGGGCGCTCGAGGTGATGCGGGAATGCACGAGCTTGGCCGTGAGCCCGAAGGTGAAGCCCCGCAGCCACCTGAACTCGTCGACCGGCCTCTCCTCGTCGGGGTCGATGGCGACCTCGGTCCTCTCGCTGAGCCGGTACGCGTAGGAAAGGGAGAAGGCCAGGTCGTAGGGCCGGAACTTCCCCAGGTCGACGCCCGCGTCGTCGGTCTCCATGATCTCGCCCGCGGATAGGTAGTGGAGGGAGGCGCCCGCGGCGCCGAAGTCCCCGGGCAGCTTCTGGGCGTAGGAGAGGTAGTCGAACGACAGGGAGCCGAGGTACTGCGCGTGCATGAAGGTGGCGGAGCGTTTGCGGATCTCGGCCATGCCGGCGGGGTTCCAATAGACGGCGCTGGCGTCGTCGGCCAGGGTGGTGAAGGCCTCGCCCATGGCCACGGCGCGCGCTCCCACCCCCAGCCTCAGGAAAGGCGCGCCGATGGAGGAGCGCGAGAATTGGGTCAGGTCCGAGGCCAGGGCCGCGGCCGGGAGCAGGCACAGCGCCAGCGCGGCCGAGGCGGGGCGCCTCACCTTTCCACCGCCACCATGAAGGTCCTCTTGGCCCCGGCGCCCTCGATGAGGACGGCGTAGACGCCGCTCGCCGCGGGCTTGTCCGACCGGCCTTTCCCGTCCCACGAGGCCATCCCGGCGTTGTCGGCGCCCAGGTCGCGGATCTTCTGGCCCAGGTAGTTGTAGACCTTGAGCTTGGCGCCCGCCGGGAGGTTGATGAAGGTCATGGCGGCCTGCCCCTGGTTGGGGCGCAGGGGGTTGGGGAACGCCCTGACCAGGGACAGGTCGTCTCTGGGGCTGGACTGGACCACCTGGAACAGGGAGAAATGAGCGGTCCTGGCCGTGACCTTGTTCCCCACGGGGTCGGGCGTCGACACCAGGGGAACCCAGACGCGGCGCGGGGCGTCGTAGCGGGCGATGATCAGCTTCTTCTCGTCGATGCCGCCCAGCTGCGACTCGGCGTAGCCGATGGAGACGGTGACGGGGCTCGACGGCTGGATCGCCGGGACCAGGGTGATCTCGACGCCGGCCCCCAACCCGGGGGAATCCGGGGCCGAGGCGGGGAAGCTCGCCGGCACCTGCGCCAGGACCTGCACGGCTTCGCTGAAGGCGGCCGCGGGGATGTCGATGAGGATCTCCCCGCTGGGCGAATTGAGGACGATGGTCTGGGCCTCGCCGGCCGCCACGGCGTCGGTGGACGCGTTGGTCACGGTGGAGCCCAGGCTGGCGTAGGCCGACGGCACGCCGTTATTGTTGACGGCCCTCACGTCCACGTAGTAGGTCGTGGTCAGGGTGAGACCGCTGAACGAGGCGAAGGTGTTGAAGGTCGACGAGCTCTTGTTGCCCGGCCAGCCGTTGGTGGAGGGGGAGCCGGCCGAGGAGAGGATGGCCTCGTAGCGCACGCCCCGGCCGTTGTCGCTCGAGGTCCAGTTGGCCTGGACGCTCGAGACCGTGACCCCGCTGAAGGCCGCCGCGCCGGGCGCCGCGGCCAAGGTCGAGGTGGAGGGCAGGGCGGCGTAGGCCGAGGCTCCTCCCGCGAAGTTGACGGCCTGGACCTGCGTGAAATAGGTCGTGTTGGGGAGCAGCCCCGTGAAGGCCGCCGAGGTGGCGGCCGTGTTCGAGGTCTGCCTCACGGCGAACCCGGCGTCGGAACTGATGCGGACTAGGTAGCGCGTGCCGGCCGGGTTGGAGGCGTCGCCCCAGTTGGCCGTGAGGCCGCCTGCGGCCAGCGCGGTGGGCGCGGCCGAGGTGGGCGCGTTGGGGAGGGTGACCGTCGAGCCCAGGCTCGTGTAGGCGGTGGGGACGGCGTTGCTGTTGACGGCGCGGACCTCGACGTAGTAGGTGGCGTTGACGGCCAGCCCGGCGTTGAAGAGCGCGTAGGTGTCGAAGGTGGACGAGCTCTTGTTGCCGGGGAGCCCGTTGGTGGAGGGTGAGGCGGCCGCGGACAGGATGGCTTCGTAGCTCGTGCCCGGGCCGTTGCTCGAGGTCCAGTTGGCCTGGACCGCCGAGGCGGTGACCCCGCTGAACGCCGCCGCGACGGGCGCGGCGGCCAAGGTCGAGGTGGAGGGAAGCGCGGTGAAGGCCGAGGCCCCGCCCAGGAAATTGACGGCCTGGACCTGCGCGTAATAGGTCGTGCCGGGATCGAGTCCCGTGAAGGCCGCCGAGGTGGCGGCCGTGTTCGAGGTCTGCCTCACGGCGAACCCGGCGTCGGAACTGATGCGGACTAGGTAGCGCGTGCCGGCCGGGTTGGAGGCGTCGGTCCAGTTGGCCGTGAGCCCGCCGGCGGCGACCGCCGTGGGCGCGGCCGGGGTCGGCGCGTTGGGGAGGGTGACCGTCGAGCCCAGGCTCGCGTAGGCGGAGGGGACGCCGTTGTTGTTGACGGCGCGGACCTCGACGTAGTAGGTGGCGTTGACGGCCAGCCCGGCGTCGAAGAGCGCGTAGGTGTCGAGAGTCGACGAGCTCTTGTTGCCGGGGAGCCCGTTGGTCGAGGGGGAGGCGGCCGCGGACAGGATGGCCTCGTAGCGCGTGCCCGCGCCGTTGTCGCTCGAGGTCCAGTTGGCCCGGACGGCCGAGGCGGTGACCCCGCTGAACGCCGCCGCGCCCGGGGCCGCGGCCAAGGTCGAGGTGGAGGGCAGCGCGGTGAAAGTCGAAGGCGCCCCGGCGCGGCTGACGGACTGGACCTGGGCGTGGTAGGTCGTGTTGGGGAGGAGGCCTTGGAAGGTCGCCGAGGTGTTGGCCGTCTCCGAGGACCTGATCACGGGCGCATAGCCGGCGCTGAGGCTGAGCACCGCCAGGTAGGTCGTGCCGGACGGGTTGCCGTTGTCGCCCCAGTTGACCGTGAGTTGCGCGCTGTCCACGCCGGTCGGACCGGCCGAGGTTGGGGCGTTGGAGAGCGTGGCCGTCGAGCCCAGGCTGACGTAGGCGGTCGGGATGCCGTTGTTGTTGACGGCCCTCGTCTCCGCATAGTAGAGGACGTTGAGGCCCAGGCCCGCGTTGAACAGCGCGAACGCGTTGGAGGTGGAGGAGCTCTTGTTGCCGGCGAACCCGTTGGTGGAGGGCGCGGGACCCGTGGACAGGACGGCGTCGTAGCGCGTGCCGGGGCCGTTGCCGCTCGAGAGCCAGTTGGCCTGGAGGGCCGAGACCGTGATCCCGCTGAAGGCGTCGGCCGCGGGGAGCGCGGCGAGAGTCGAGGTGGCCTTGCCGGCGTTGAAGCCGACGTACCCGCCGTCATCCTCGGTGGAGTTCTTGACCTGGAACCAATAGGTGGTGTTGCCCGACAGGTTCCCGTAGTAGGTCGTCGACTGCCCCAGGGTCCCGGTGCCGGAGGAGAGGGTGTTCTGGAAGTTGGTGGAGCTCAGGACGAGCGTGGGGGTGGAGACCGAGGCGATGGTCCAGCGCAGGGTCAGGGAGTCGGCCGTCACGGCGGCGACGGTCGTGCCGCTGACGTCGCTGGCGCGGCCGGCAGCGGGCAGGAGCGGGAGGGCGAGCAGGGGCAGGGTCGCGAAGAGGACCCATCGGAGGCTTGGCGTTCTGCCGCCCATCACGCGGGTAATGATAGCATAATGCAATTTTCAGCCCTTCCCGTGGGGGGACGGCCCGATTAAACGGCATCGGCCCCCTCGCTACTCACCTCCCCGCGGGGGAGGCGAGTAGTTCCCCGAATTTGATAAGATGGGGCCGAGGAGCTTTCCATGAACACCTTCGACACGCCCGTCGTCCAATCCAAGGTCGACCGGGAGAGCGCCGAGTTCAAGGAGAACGCCCGCCATCACGCCGGGCTCATCGAGGACCTGAGGGCGAGGCTCGGCAAGGTCCGCGCCGGGGGCAGCGCCAAGGCCCTGGAGCTGCACCGCAAGCGCGGCAAGGTGTTCGTCCGGGAGCGCATCGAGCGCCTCAAGGACCCCGGGTCGTTCTTCCTGGAGCTCTCGCCCCTGGCCGCGTGCGGCATGTACGACGACGAGGTCCCCGCCGCCGGGCTGGTCACGGGCCTGGGGCTCGTCAGCGGGAGGCTCTGCGTCATCGTCGCCAACGACGCGACCGTCAAGGGCGGCACCTACTACCCGGAGACCATCCGCAAGCACCTGCGGGCGCAGGAGATCGCCATCGAGAACCGCCTCCCCTGCCTCTACCTGGTGGATTCGGGCGGCGTGTTCCTGCCCAAGCAGGCCGAGGTCTTCCCGGACAAGGAGCACTTCGGCCGCATCTTCTACAACCAGGCCGTGATGTCGTCGATGAACATCCCCCAGGTGTCGGTCGTCATGGGCATGTGCACGGCCGGCGGGGCCTACGTCCCGGCCATGTCCGACGAGTGCGTGATCGTGCGCGGGACCGGCACCATCTACCTGGGCGGGCCGCCCCTGGTGAAGGCCGCGACCGGCGAGGAGTCCTCCGAGGAGGAGCTGGGCGGCGGCGACATGCACAGCCGCATCTCCGGGGTCACCGACCACCTGGCCAAGGACGACGACGACGCCCTGTCCATCTGCCGGTCCATCGTCGAGAACCTCAACGCCCCGGCGTTCGCGCGGCCCGCGGGCTTCGACGAGCCGGCCTACCCCGCCTCGGACCTCTACGGGATCGTGCACCGGGACCTGCGCCGGCCGGGGGACGTGACCGAGGTGATCGCGAGGCTCGTGGACGGGAGCCGCTTCCACCCGTTCAAGGCTTTCTACGGCCGGACCCTCACCTGCGGGTTCGCCAGGATCATGGGCCATCAGGTCGGCATCGTGGCCAACTGCGGCGTGCTGTTCTCTGACTCGGCGCTCAAGGGCGCCCACTTCGTCGAGCTGTGCTCCCAGCGCGGCATCCCCCTGCTGTTCCTGCAGAACATCACGGGATTCATGGTGGGCCGGGAGTTCGAGGAGGGGGGGATCATCAAGCACGGCGCCAAGATGGTCCAGGCCGTCTCCACGGCGTGCGTGCCCAAGTTCACCGTGCTCATCGGCTCGTCGAACGGGGCCGGCAACTACGCCATGTGCGGCCGGGCCTACGGGGCGAGGTTCCTGTTCTCCTGGCCCAACTCGAGGATCAGCGTCATGGGCCCGGAGCAGGCCGCCCAGGTCATGACCATCATCAAGCGCGAGCAGCTCAAGCGCCAGGGCAGGGAGCTCTCGGCCGAGGAGGAGGAGGCGATCGCGGCGCCCGTCCGGTCCCTCTACGAGGCGGAAGGGCACCCCTATTTCGCGACGGCGCGGCTCTGGGACGACGGCATCATCGAGCCCGCCGAGACCCGCAAGATCCTGGGGCTCTGCCTCCAGGCCGCCGCCCAGGCCCCGGCGGGCAAGCCGTCCTTCCCGGTGTTCCGGATGTGATGGCCCGCCTGCTCGCCGTCGCGGTCCTGGCGTCGGCCGGCGGAAGGTCGGAGGCCGCGCCGCCGGCCGCCCCGAAGCTCCTCAAGATCCCGATGGTCCGGCAGGCGTCCGACTACACGTGCGGCGTGGCGGCGCTCCAGGCCGTGCTGGGCTACTTCGGCGAGGACCTCGGCGAGGGCGAGCTGTCGCGGGAGCTGAGCCCGTCCCCCGAGGAGGGCACGGACTACCGGGCCATCGCGAAGGCCGCCGCGGCGCACGGCCTCCGGTGCGAGGTGAAGAAGGACGCCGCGCTGGGGGACCTCAAAGCCGCGCTGGACGCGGGCTCGCCCGTCATCGTGTCCTTCCAGGCCTGGGCCGAAGGCCCAGGGGCGGGCGGCCCCGCCGACTACGCCGCAGACTGGAAGGACGGCCACTACGCGGTCGCCATCGGGTACGACCGGCGCAACGTCTACTTCATGGACCCCTCGGTCCTGGGGCGCTACGGCTTCATCGCGATCCCCGAGTTCCTCGCCAGGTGGCACGACGAGGAGGCGGGGGGCGTGCGCATCGAGCATCTCATGCTGGCCTTCTCCAAGGGCGGCCCGAGGCCGGCCGCGAAGGCGTTCATCCCGATACGGTAGGAGCCTATGCCCAGCTCGAAATTCATCCTGGTCGTCGACGACGACGTGACGCTGGCCCAGGTGGTCGTGGAGTACCTGGAGTCCAAGGGCTACAAGGCGACGTGGACCACCGACGCCTGGCAGACGGTCATCCAGGCCGAGGCCCTGCGGCCCAAGCTCATCATCTGCGACATCCGCCTGCCGGTCTGGGGGACCGGGGTGGACGCCTACCGCAACTTCCGCAAGAACAGGTTCCTCAAGAGCGTCCCGGTCATCTTCATCACGGGCCTCAACGCCCAGGAAGCCAGGCCGCTGGTCCCCATCGAGGACCCCCTGGTGCGCCTCCTCTACAAGCCCCTGGACATGGGGCAGCTGGAGAAGGCCATCGACGAGTTCCTCGGGGAGAAGAGGCCCGCGCCGGCCGCGTCCGCGCCGGGAGGGCGGAGCGCCGGCGGGCCCATCGTGCCCCTCGACCTCGACGCGGACCTGGAGCCGGTCTACCGCCTGGAGCTGGCGCTGGGCAACGTCCTCGAGCGCGTCGACAACGACGACCCGGCCTGCGGGCGCGCGAAGACCTACGTCTTCCGCTCGCCCCTCCATTTCAACGAGATCCGAGGGCAGCTCAAGCTCCCGGACACCCTGCGCCTGCTGGAGGCCGTGCCGGAGTTCCCGTTCTCGGGGCTGCTCTCCTCCAAGAGCCTGCAGCTGGTCATGGGGCCGTGCCAGGAGCGGCCCTCGGACCAGGGGAAGGGGGCCCGGTGAGCGGCACGCCCGCGCGAGCGGCCCTCGCGCCAGGAACGTCGGGCGCGTGCAGGCCGCTTTCCCGTTCAGGTCGAGGCGGCACGCCCGCGCCAGGAACGTCGGGCGCGTGCAGGGCGTTCGTCCTCCTGTGCGCCGCCGCCTGGCTCCTGTGCTCGCCTTCGGGGTCGTCCGCGCAGTCGCGAAGGCCTTTCTGGACCGAGAGGGAATCCTACGTCGAGGACAACTGGCTCTACGCGGTGGGGGTCGCCCAGGCTTCCGGGCGGGACAAGGGGCGCGTCGAGGCGCTGGAGAGCGGCCGGCAAGCCATCGGGGACTTCGTGCAGCTCACCGGCCTGGGCAGGATCAAGGTCGAGACGCTCAGGGAATACGTGGAGGACAGGGGCGACGCCGGCGTGGACGTCTATGTCCTCCTGAGGACCGCCTACGCCCCGCTGATGCGCTTCAAGAGGTCCCAGGACGCCGACGCCCTGCGCCGGCTGGCGGAGTTCCAGAAACAGCAGGAGAGCACGCTCAAGGCGATGAAGGAGCAGAAGGAGAAGGCCGACAAGACCCGCGCCGACGCGGCCGGGCTCCAACTGGAGCTGGCCGCGCTGCTCAGGGACATCGACAAGGTCTCGCAGGGCGCCGTCGAGAACGTGCGCCTGGGGATGACCGAGGTCGAGGTGTCCCGCCTGGTCGGGCCCGCGGTCCTGCGGGAGAAATGCGGGACCGACTCGGCCCTGAACTACCGGAAGTCCTGGATCCTCTTCAAGAGCGGCGTGGCGGCCTGCCGGGTCCCGACCGACCAGTACAACAGCCCCTGCATGGCCTGCAGCTCCTGGGGCGCGGCCCCCCTGCGCTGACCCCTTGGGTACCGACAGGCCGCTTTCCCGTTCAGGTCGAAGCGGCACGCCCGCGCCAGGAACATCGGGCGCGGGCAGGGGATGCCCATGACCCGGCGCTGGTCCCGCCGAGCGGCGTGGGGCGCCGCCGCGGTCCTGCTGCTGGGGGCGGCCGCCGGCCTGTCGGTGACCCGCGGCCGCAGGAAGAAGCCGTCCTCGGTGGTCGTGCGGATGCCCGGCTTGGGGGACTTCGTCCTCCGCGACCACAAGGACCCCATCCAGGCGTACCTCGCGAGCGGGGTGACCTACGACCCGGAGAGCGTCGCGGTCTTCGAGGCCGTGGTCGCCGCCGGGATGCGCGTGGCCGACATCGGGGCCTACAACGGGGTCCATAGCGTCCGGCTGGCCAATCTCGTCGGCCCGACGGGGAAGGTCTACGCCTTCGAGCCCAACCCCCCGGCCTATGACATGCTGGCCGAGAACATCCGCTTGAACGCCCTCGGGGACCGGGTCGTGGCGTACCGCGTCGGCGTCTCCGACAAGGCCTCGTCCGCCCATGCCCGGGTGGGCGACGATCCGCACAACCTCGGAGGCACCCACATGTGCACGGACGAGGATGTCCGGACGGGGCGGCTGAGCTGCGCGCGGACGCAGGCGGACGCGCTGGAGCTGGTCAGGATCGACGACGACCCCCGGCGCTGGTTCCCGGAGCGCATCGACTTCGTCAAGGTCGACATCGAGGGCTACGAGGACCGGTTCCTGGCCGGCTCGCGGCGGTGGCTCGCCGAGGACCGGCCCATCCTGTATGTCGAGATATGGGACGACGACAAGCGCGCCCAAGAGAGGCTGCCGACTTCCGCCCAGGAGGTCATCTCGCGCATCGAAGCCCTGGGGTACACCCTGAGCCGGCGGGGCGGCGCCTGGGACTACCTCTTCGTGCCGAAAGCGAAGCCCGTCCCCAGGCCTTGAGGCCTACCGGGGAGGGGCCGGCGGCGCGCTCTCCCCGAGCGGGCCCTCGCCACGGCGCAGCAGCCACTTGCCGGCGTGGACGGAATCGGAGCGCTTGAGGTCCGAGAGCGCGCCCGCGAGCCTGTCGACGAAGGCGAGGAATCCCTTGTAGCCGAGGAAGGGGGTCTCGCTGAGCGTGTGGCGGAAGTAGGAGGGGTAGCCGAACTCCACGTAGGCCGTCTTGTGCCTGTCGAGGAGGCCGACGATCTCGTGCGAGACCGAGACCACGAGGTCGGGCGGCGAGCGCAGGAGGGCGAGCAGCCCGGGGTCGTTGATGTCGACGCCCGCCGCGACCGGCACGCCCGCGAGGGCTTCCCCGCGCAGGTGCTTGCCGAGCGACGAGGCCACGCAGGCCTTGAGGTCGAGGCCCAGCTCGCGGGCCAGCTCGACGAACGCCGAGAGGTAGAAAGGGTCGCCGATGAAGACCGTGCTGCGGCCCAGGAACAGGTAGGGCAGCAGCCACCGGACCTTGGGGACGACGGACGAGAGCTCGGCGTCGATGAACCGCCGGGCTTCCCGGCGCCTGCCGGCCGCCTCGGCCACCCGGGTCAGCCAGCGACCGGTGGCCCCGAGCCCGAAGGGCAGGCCGGTCTCCACGAGGCGGGCGCCCGTCCGGGAGGCCAGCTCGCGGGCCGCGGCCCGGCCGTGCGGCAGCGAGATGACGAGGTCGGCCCGGGAGGCCCGCGCGAGCCGGGCGGTGTCGCCGCCGTCGAGCCACACCGAGACCAGGTCGACCGACAGCCCCGCCAGGAGGCGCCGGAGCTCCGCGACGTTGCCGGCGTGCTCGCCCTCGTTGCGGTCCATGAGATAGCCGACGACGGCGGCGGTGCCGCGGCGCCGCCCGCCCGCGGGGAGCTTGAGGCGCTTGGCCAGGGCCAGGAGGGAGGCCCCGTAGCCGTCGAGCCAATCGCCCGAGAGGGACGCCGAGGGCATGGGGACGACGGCCGGGCGCAGGGCCGGCGCGAGCCTCCGGGAGAGCCTCTCGTAGTCGACGCCCGTGATGGCGCAGGAGGGCAGCGACGAGAGCAGGATCACGCCGCAGTCGCGCTGGGCGGCGATGGCGCGCAGCGCCCGCTCCAGGATGCGCTGGTGGTCCTTGACCGAGCCCTGGGGGCAGACGTTGCTGAAGACGACGCGGTGGGGCGCCCTCGGCCGCAGGAGGGTCGAGTTGATGTCGTGACGGCCGCAGATGAGCTGGGCCTTGTACATGACGCAGTCCGGCCCGTCCATCAGGATGTAGGCGTCGCTGACGGCGTTGACCGCGAGGTACGCCCCCAGGGAGGCGGGGTAGTTGATCGGGTGGGACTCGAACCGGTCCATTCAGGCGTCCCCGAGGTAGCGCCGGTAGTCGGCGTAGAAGCTCCACCCGCAGAGCTTGCGGAGCCTCTCGGCGGTGCGGCGGGCGCCCTCGGGGCCCATCTCGACGTCCATGACGGACCACCGGGACTTGCCCGCCGAGGCGAGCCTCCCGTCGAAGCAGAACTCGCTGTACACGGCCTGGAACGTCCCCCGCTCGAGCAGGCGGCGCATCTCGGGCTCGGTCTTGAACCAGCTGATGTTCAGCCCGGGCTCCTTGACGGCCGGCCGCGGGCGGGAGCCTTCGGCGTACACGAGGAGGTCCAGGCCGAAGCCCAGCTCCTTGAGGAGGGTCAGCAGGGGCACGCCGTGGAAGCCTTGCGGGGAGCACAGCCGCCTCATCGAGTGCGCGTCGAGCACGAAGCCCAGGCGGCAGGCGGGCGAGGACGCGGCGTCCCGGCGCGAGCGGAGGGACCCCTCCTTCAGGGCCGCGGCGAGCCTCGCGAGGGCGGCCTTGTCCGCGCCGGTGCGCGCGGCCACGGCCCCGAGCCAGGCGGCCGTGCCCCGGAAGCCGTAGGGCGGGGGCGGCGAGACCGTCGTCATCCTCCACTGGTCGAAGACGGGCTTGAGCTCGGCGTAGTGCGGCTCGAACCCGGGCTCCGGGTAGAGCACGCTCAGGCCCGCCGCCACGAACCGCCTGGCTGAGGCCGGGTCGATGCGGGGCAGGAGCGGCGTGTTGACCTTGAGCCCGATGGACTCGAGCAGGCCGACCACCTCGTCCGTCGAGTCGGTCGCCGGGAAGCCGATGAGGTTGACGAGCTTCTTGTCGGGCCGGACCGAGCCGGGCTCGAGCTTGTCGACCTCCTTGACGAACCAGTCCCTCACGGGGTGGGAGAACTGCTGGGCGGCCGGGTTGGCGAAATGGATCTCCACGCCGTGCTTCTTGCCGAGCCTGCGCAGCGAGGCCATGAGGTCGTCGCCGACGGCGGTGGGCAGGCAGGTGGAGCTGACGAAGAGGGGGACCTTCCTCGCCATGGCCTTGACGGCCGACTCGACGGTCTCCTCGAGCTTCCGGGAGGTCCCGAGCAGGACGTCGGACTCGTCGAGGTTGGTGCAGATGGAGCCTCCCACCGGGTGGTAGCTCTGGGCCGTGGGCCTGCCCGCGAACCAGGGGAAGACGAAGAAATAGGGCAGGCCGTCGTTCTGATGAGAGGCCGCGTAGTGGCACTCCAGGTCCTCGTGGCGGATGTGCAGGGCGGGGGCGTACAGGAGGAGCTGCTCCTCGAAGTTGCGCGCTTCCTCCAGGTCGCAGATGAACCTGCGCCATTGCCCCGGCGGGTTCCACTGGAGGGAGTTGTCCACCCCCTGCCATTTTGGGCCGGGCCGGCCGTAGCTCCCGCGGAAGGCCTCGAGCAGGCGCGATTCGAGCCCCGGGTCGTCGGCCGGGGCCTCGGCGGGGGGGGGCTCCGCGCGGGACGCTCGGCCCTCGGACCCCCCCCAACGACCACGGCCCGCAGCGGGGGGGGCCTCCGGACCCCCCCCTATGGTCTCGACCGCGAGCTCTCGGAGGTGCTCGGGCCGGAAGCCCCGCAGGGCCAGATAGGAGAAATGGGCGTCCGGCAGGGGGTTCGGGATGCTGCGCTCGGCGGCGTCGATGGCCAGCAGGGTCCTGCCCAGGCGCCTGACCTCCCGGGAGAAGGGGCTGCGGGGGGAGAGCTCGACGGCCGGCCGGCTGCTGAACTCGGCCTTGCGCACGGCGGGGTCCCTCGGCATGAAGGCGAGCACGCGCGTGCCGATGAGGCGCGCGAACCTCCTGACGGCCGCGACGTCGGCCCCGGGGTCGCGCAGGTTCACGACGAGGCCGCAGAGGCTGACCCGGTTGTCCTCGTTGTTCTTGACGGCCCGGGCGATGTTGTTGGCGGCGTAGAGCGACATCAGCTCCTCGGACGCCACGATGCAGACCTTGTCGGCGAACCCCATGCGCAGCGGCGCCGCGAAGCCTCCGCAGACCACGTCGCCGAGCACGTCGAAGATCGCGGCGTCGTAGGCCCCGCCGGCGAGCACGCCGCTGTGCTCGAAGACCTCGATGAGGCGCGAGATCCCCCGCCCGGCGCAGCCGACCCCGGGCTCGGGCCCACCCGCCTCGACGCAGTCGATCCCGTAGTCGCCCCTGACGATGAACTCCCGGGTGCTCCGGGCCAGGTCCATGAAGCCGGGCGTCTCGAGCAGGGTCTTGATCGGGGCGCCCTTCGTGAGGGAGAGGGTCGTGTCGTGCTTGGGGTCGCAGCCTATCAGGAGCACGCGCAGCCCCCGCCGGGCGTAGGTCACGGCCAGGTTCGAGGCGATGGTGGACTTGCCGATGCCGCCCTTGCCGAAGAAGATGATCTTTTCCACGTCGTCGAGACGAGCGGCCGAGGCCGGAGGCCGAACGTCCCGCCCGCCCTCAGGGGGGCGTGGGCAGGGCGGGGCGCGGTCGCGCGTCGGTCCAGTATATCAATTTGGGCTAGGGCTGGGCGCCGGAGGCCTTCTCGATGACCGCGCCGGCGCGCTCCGCCCCGACATGGCGTTCGGAGGACGCCGCCGGGAGGGGCCGGCCTTGGGCTTGGAGGCAGGCCTGGTCGGCGGACTCGAGCGGCAGGAGCCCGTCGTCGCAGTCCGCGAAGGTGAACTTGGTGACCCCCTCGTCGCTGAAGCTGCTTTCGAAGCCGGAGCGCACGGCGTGGATGCGCTTGACCTCGGCGTGGTTCCAGGCGTCGAGCAGGATGCCGTGGGGGGCGTTCGCCAGGGCGTAGCCCCCCGTCGGCTTGGCGACGAGCACCTGGTGGACGAAGAGCGGCATGTTGACGTTGAAGTGGATCGAGGTGGACTGGACCCGCTCGAGCTCGAAGCACGGGAGCTTGCCGGCCTCCTTCATCCGCTTGAACCTCCAGGCCACGTAGGTCTGGCAGTCGTTGCAGTTGACGCCGCAGCGCCCCTTCCAATCCGCGCCGGCGCGGTCGACGCAGAGCGGGCCCGTCCCCCGCCCGACCCAGTAGAAGAGGCACTTCTCCCGGCAGAGTTCCGGCGAGCCCTCCCGCATGTAGAGCGCGTCCCCGACGCCTTGGCTGCAGGGGTTGACCCCCCAGGTCGGCAGGGGCGCGCGGGGGTCGCCGTCCAGGCCTTGGAAGGAGGCGTCGGTGATGACGTGGAGCAACTCGATGTCTTTGGCGTATTGGGCCTGGTCGCAGGCGGCCGGAGCGTCTTGCCCCGTGGCGGCGGCCGCCGGCGCCGACGTCGCGCCGAGGAGGAGGGCGATGATCCCGGTCTTGAGGGCCATACCCAGTATATAACCCCTGCGCTCCGGGATGTCAACGGCCTTTATAGGCGCTCTGGGAGCCTATCCCAAAAACCCCCGCGGCGCGGAGCTCCAAGCGGGGACGAGGGCTCTTGTCGTGTCCCTATGACTATGATTCGACAAGTCGAATCATAGTCATAGGGAGGCTCATACGACCCCTTGCCCAGGCTCGGCGGCGTGGCGATCGCTCGACGACGCGGTCTGCTGTGAGCCGATCGTGCGGCCGTTCACCGGTTTCTGGATAGGCTAGGGGCGCAGAGCCAGTCGCAGGCGGCGCGGGCCTTGATGTCGTCGATGGCCGCCCGGACGCCCTTCCTCGCCGACAAGGCGGCGGCCAGGCGGTCGTAGGCGCGCTTCATCGTCGTGAGCCTGTTCTGCCGGAGCTTCGGTTCGTAGCACTTCCTGCAGGGCGCGTAGTCCGGGGGCGCCTCCTTGACGGGCTTGGCGTCGAGCTTTCGGAGTTCCTTGCGGCAGGCCTTGTTCTCCCGGATGAAGAAGGCGATCTTGTCGTAGGGGACTTCGCCCAGGTCGACCGAGCAGGAGGACGGCTCGTTCGGGTCGCTCGAGTCGCCGCCGCAGGTCTTGGCCCCGCCCTTGGGCATGAGGTGCTGGGCGTCCACCCGCGCGCAGGCGTCGATGGTCTGCAGGAAGCCCATGCACTCCTCGCAGGCCGCCTTGTCGGCGCCCGCCGACGGGGCCGCCAGGTACTGGGTGTATTGCGCCTGCAGCTGGCTCCCGAGCCGCGCGCCCTCGGCGAGCGTGGCGTCGTCGTCGATCGCGGCGGAGGCGCCCTGGCCCAGGCACGCCGGCGCCAAGACGGCTGATGATAGGCACAGAGCCAACAGTATCCTCATCGCGCACCTCCTCGGGACGCCGGAGCGGACGGCGACTCCATTGTACACCCGTCCGCGTGAGGAAGCAAGGCCCGGGAGCCCCGTGAGCCCCGCGTCGAGCCCCGGAGAGTCCCCGGGGAGAAGCTCACCGGTCTTCCCAGTCGAGCCACTCCACCGGGTGCGCCTTCAGGTAGGCGTCGACCGCCTGGCCGACGGTGCGGAAGAACAGGTCGTCGCCGAGCTTCGAGAACAGGCCGTAGCGCTTCAGCAGGTCCTTGACCGGGCCCTTCATCTCGGCGAAGCACAGCTCGATGCCTTCGCGCTGCAGGTCGTCGTCGAGCGCCGAGAGCGCGTCGGCCGCGGTGATGTCCACGTCGGTGACCGGCTCGGCGGCCACGACGACCCACCGGGTGGGCGTGGCCGCCTCGGCCACCGCCTGCAGCACGTGCCGGTGGAACACGTCGGCGTTGGCGAAGAACAGGGGCGCGTCCCAGCGGAACAGGACCAGGCCCGGGATGCGTTTGGCCTCGGGGTGGCGCGCGATGTCGTGGTAGCCTTTCAGCCCGTCGACGCGGCCCAGCACGGCGTCGTACGGGCGCCACGCGCGCCAGATGAAGGCCAGCAGCGCCAGCGTGATCGCGATGAAGATGCCCTGGATCACCCCGACCAGGGCGACGCCCAGGAAGCAGGCGACCGCGAACACGAACTCGGAACGGCGCAGGCGGTAGAGCCGCAGCAGGCCGTCGAGGTCGATGAGCGACAGGACGGCCGAGATGACGACCGCCCCCAGCGCGGCCCCGGGGAGGTTGCGCAGCAGGCCGGGCGCGCCGATCAGCAGCAGCGCGATGCCTAGCGCCCCGACGAGGCCGGTGACCTGCGTCCTGGCGCCCGCCGACTCGGCCACCGGGGTGCGCGAGGAGCTGCTGCTGACCGAGAAGCCCTGGAACAGCCCGGCGGCCACGTTGGCGGCGCCCAAGGCGACGAGCTCCTGGTCCTGGTCGACGTCCTGGCCGCAGCGCAGCGCGAACGTGCGCGAGAGCACGGTGGTGTCGGCGAACGACACCAGGGCGATCGCCGCGGCGCCGGGGAGCAGGAGGCGGATGACGTCGAGCGACAAGAGCGGCGGCCGGAAGGCCGGCAGGCCCTGCGGCAGCGGGCCGAGCACCGCGACGCCCGCCGTCGCCGAGAGGTCGAAGAGCCCGGTCACGGCCAGGGCGCCGACGACGGCGACCAGCGCCCCCGGGACCCTCGGCAGGCGGCGCTTGAGGGCCAGGATGACGGCCAGGCACGCGCCGCCGATGGCCAACGCCGTCCAGTTGGTCCGCCCGTCGGCGACGCCCTTGGCCAGGCTGGCGGCCTTCTGGACCACGTTGTCGCCCGCCGCCGAGAACCCCAGCAGCTTGGGCACCTGGCCGATCAGGACGGTGAGCGCGATGCCGTTCAGGTAGCCGAGGCGCACCGGCTTGGAGAGCAGGTCGGCGAGGAAGCCGGCGCGGGCCGCCCCGGCCAGCACGCACAGCGCCCCCGACAGCAGGGCCAGGGTCCCGGCGAGCGCCACCGAGCGGCCGGGGTCGCCGGCGGCCAACGGCACGACGGTGGCGGCGATGATGGCCGCCAGGGAGGAGTCGGGCCCCATCACCAGGATGCGGCTCGGCCCGAAGACCGCGTAGGCGACGAGCGGCGCGATGGTGGCGTACAGGCCGTTGATGGCGGGCAGCCCCGAAGCCTCGGCGTAGCCCATGCCCACGGGCACGAGGACCGCGGTGAGGGCCAGGCCCGCCGAGGCGTCGTCGACCAGCCAGGGGAGGGGATACGCGCGCAGGGTCTGCCAGCCGGGGATCCAGCGGCGCAGGCCGGCCGGGCGACGCTCGCGTTGGAAGGGGTTCGCCGGGGTCGATGGGGAGGTCGGTCCGGGCTGCATCGGCTGGCTCGGCCGCTAGGTCCCGTGAGGCGCCGGCTTGGAGCGCGCCGCCGGGACGAGGACGCCGCGCGTCGTCGCGAGGGACGGCCGATGCCCGAAATGCGCGTCCGCGTAGTCCAGGGAGCGCTGCCAGTCGTCCACGTCCATGGCGTGCCCGTTGTGGGACCGGACGTACCAGCCGAGCCGCCCGACGCTCAGGCTCCCCCTCTTCCTGGGCCGGGCGTCGGGCCGGTCCCCCTCGACGCCGAGCAGGCGGTAGGCCGGCTCCGCCAGCGACAGCATCCGGAACTGGCCGGCCGGGTTGGTCCAGCGGCCGTCCGGCGCGACGCCGAGCAGGATCGGGCGCGGAGCGATGAGGGCGATGAGCGCGGCTTGAGAGAACGGCAGCCGTTCGGGGCGGTCGTGGAAGCTGGCGAAGGAGTCGGCGAACCAGTACAGGTGCTCGTCGACGAGGTCCGCCACGGTCTCGGCGCCCTGGCCGCGATGCACGCGCAGCGGCGCGGCGCCGCCCGTGCCCGACTGATGGGCGATGACCATCCCGATCGACTCGTACAAGGCGCCGGCGAGGATGGCGGCTTTGGCTTTGCGCGAGTGGCCCACCACGGCGAGCCGCGCCGGGTCGATCGCTTCCTCGGCCGCCAGATGGTCGGCCGCGATGCCCAGGCCCCAGGCCCAGACGGCCAGGGCGCCCCACTCGTGGGGCCCGCGCCGGGCCTGGCCGGGGCGGTGGAAGAGGGACCAGGCTCCTCTGGAGAAATCGGGCGCGTCCGGGGCCGCTTCATCCTTGAGGAAGGTGGCGAAGGCGAAGCCGCGCTCCACGCTAGCCGGCGCGTAGTCGGCTTCGGCGAGGTCGAGGCCGAACAGGCACGGCACCCTCCCGGCCCGCCGGTTCGGCACGACCAGGACGAGGACGAGCACGGTCTCATGGCGCGGGCCGAAGCGCAGGGCGATCCTCTTGCGGGTCGCCATCCCCGCCAGGTGGCGGCCCTCCTCCAGGAGGACCTCGGCCCGGACGTCCTTGGGCAGGGGAGGGACATAGCCGTACATGTAGTGCTGGAACAGCATCAGCAGCTCCCGCCTCCTTGAACGCCACTGGCCGGGGTCCGCCACCGGCCTGCCGTCCATCGAGACGAGCGGGTCCGGCGGCTCGCGCCGTTCGGGGAGGTCGGAGGCGTGAGGAAGCTCGGCGGCTTCGGCCGGAGCCCACTCGGGGAGCCGGGGCCGGGGAGGCGCCGCGGCGAGGGCGGGTGCAGCCGACAGCCAAGCGCTTATCCAGACATGAAATAGGAGCATCTTCCTATCGCAGCACGATCGGGGTGTCGACCGGTCCCGGCGCCTGAGGGCGCAGGACGGTTGCTAGCGCCTCCGGGGACCGGCGAAAGGTGAAAGAGTGCGCCCGCCAGGAATCGAACCTGGACCCACAGCTTCGGAGGCTGTTATGATATCCATTTCACCACGGGCGCGTGAGATCAATGCCGCTGCCTGAAGTCCTCCAGGACCCGCGAGACGCTCGTGCGTGGCGTGTCGTAGAGGCAGAGCCAGGCGTCGTTCTTGGCCAGCTCCTTGGCCGCCTTCTTGGCGACGTCGAGCTTGACGGCCTTGAGGAAGAGGATCGAATGGCCGTAATAGAAATCGAGGCCGAGCTGGCGGAGCTTCTCCTCGAACCAAGCGGGGGTCGAGGCGAGGACGGAGAACTCCCTGCCGTCCGACAGGCAGATCTCGATGACCCCGCAGGAGCGGCCGGCGTCCCCGAGGGTCTCGACGGCCTCCAGCGCGACCTTGACGACGCGAGGGGCGGTCATGATGCCTTCTTCCCGCGCGCGGCCTGGGACGCAGGCCCGGTGGACGGGGACGGCGGCGAGGGGCGCTTCTCGGAGTTGTAGTAGCGGAGCCAGAAGCCGCCCATGTCCATGGCCATCCAGCCCATGGCCTGGGCGACGGCCTCCTCGTCCAGGCTGCGCACGAACAGGACGGGGTTGGTCAGGCGGAAGCCCGCCTTGCTCTCGGCCGTCCAGCGCCTGGGCTGGTCCAGCGTCGCCACGATGAAAGTCGAGGCCTTGCCGTCCTCGAGCTTGACGACGGCCCGGGCGCAGCCGGCCTCGTGAGGCTCGGCGAGCTCGATGGAGCTGATCCTGCATTGCGCGGGCATGAGGGAGAGATTCTAGCAATAAGACGCCGGATGAGGCCAACCCCCGGGAGGCTACCCACCCTCGCCTCCGATGATCCCCACCAGGCGCGAGACGATGCCGTCCCAGTCCGCGTCGCCCAGGCCCCCCTGCGCGAAGTCGGCCCTGCCGCCGGCCGAGCCTCCGAGGGATTTGGCCAGCGACTTGGCCATGCCGGCCGCGTCGAGGGCCTTGGAGGCGGCGTCGCCCGCCACCGCCAGCACGAAGGAGAGCTTCCCTTCCCGTGCCGAGGCGAGGAAGACGACCCCCGAGCCCACCTCCGCCTTGAACCTGTCCGCGATCGACCGGAGGCTTTTGGGGTCGCCCCCCTCGAGCCGCTGGGCCAGCAGGCGCCAGGCCCCGATCTCGACGATCTTCTTGCCGGCGTCCGCGGCGCTGGAGAGACGGCGCTCCCTGAGCCTGGCGATGAAGGAGGCGAGCTCGCGCTCGCGCGAGCGCAGCTCCGCCGCGGTCCGGCGCTCCAGCGGGAAGTCGTCGGCGGCCCCGCCCAGCGAGCGCAGCTCCGAGTCGCGTGCCTTCACGCGCCGGGCCAGCTCCGCGACGAGCCTGCTTTCCTCGAGCTCCTGCGCCTTGCGATGGTCCCCGAGGGCGGGGCCGGCCAGCGCCTCGATGCGCCGGATGCCGGCCGCGACCGAGGATTCCTTGAGCACCTTGAAGGCGGCGATCTCGGAGGTGTTCGCGACGTGCGTGCCCCCGCACAGCTCCATGCTGCAGCGGTCCAGCGGGTCGGCCCAGCCCTTGGGCCCGACGAGGACCATCCTGGGCCGTTCCCCGTACTCCTCGCCCAGCAGCATCATCGCGCCCAGCTCCTTGGCTTTCTCGAAGGTGTCGACTTTCGTCGCGACGGGCTGGGCCTTGGCGATCTCGGCGTTGACCATGTCCTCGACGGCCCGCAGGTCCTCGTCGTCGAGGGCCTTGGGGTGGGTGAAGTCGAAGCGCAGCTTGTCCGGGCCGACGTAGGAGCCGGCCTGGCGCACGTGCGTCCCCAGGACGGCGCGCAGGGCGGCGTTGAGGAGGTGGGTTGCCGTATGGTGAGGCCGGATGTAGGAGCGCCTGAGCTCGTCGACCCTGGCGAGCACGGGCAGGCCGGGCTCGAGCTCGCGGCCCGGTAGGGCCTCGACGATATGGAGGATGGCCGTCTGGTGCTTCTGGGTGTCGAGGACCTTCGCCAGGACGGTCCGGCCGTCGCGCGAGAGGATGGCGCCCTGGTCGCCCACCTGGCCCCCGGACTCGGCGTAGAAGGGCGTGCGGTCCAGGATGACCACGTCGCCGGAGCAGGCGAGGACTTCGGCCGGCTCCTCGACGGATTCGTACCCCGTGAACCTGGTCGGCTGCTGCGGGAGGGCGAGCTTGCCCAGGTCGACGTTCTTGGCGCCGGAGCCCTTCCAACTGGCCCGGGCGACCTCCGCCGCGGTCCGGACGGCCTCCTTGTAGCCGTCCTCGTCCACGGCGACCCCGCGGCCCGCGCAGATCTCGCGGGTGAGCTCGAGGGGGAACCCGAAGGTGTCGTAGAGCTTGAAGGCTGCGGCGCCGGGCAGGAGCTTGCCCGCCCCCCCACATCCCCCGCACTTGGAGAGCACGCCCTCGAGCTCCCGCTCGCCGGCCTCCAGGGTCGTCAGGAACCGCTCCTCCTCCATCCGGAGAGTCTCGGCGACGCTCCCGGAGGCGGCGGCGATCCCCGGGTAGGTCCCGCCGAAGATGCCCGTCACCGCGGGGAGGACCGAGTGGAGGAAGGGGCCCTTGTGCCCGAGGAGCTGGCCGTAGCGCACGGCCCGGCGGATGAGGCGGCGCAGGACATAGCCCCGCTCGACGTTGGAGGGGATGATGCCCTCGGACATGAGGAAGGCGACCGCGCGGGCGTGGTCGGCGATGACCCTCAGGGCGAGCGGGGCGACGTCGGCCGCGGAGGGCCGGATGACGCCGCGGACCGCGTCCATGATGGGGAGGAACAGGTCCGTGTCGAAGGGTGAGCCCTTGCCCCCGGCGACGAAGGCGAGCCTCTCGAGCCCCATGCCGGTGTCGATGTTCTTGCGGGGCAGGGGCTTCAGGCCGCCGTCGGGCTGCCGGTCGAACTGGGTGAAGACGAGGTTCCATATCTCGATGTGGCGGTCGCAGTCGCAGCCCGCGCCGCAGCCTGGCTTGCCGCAGGAGTTCGACGCCCCGGGGCCGCGGTCGAAGTAGATCTCCGAGCAGGGGCCGCACGGGCCCGTGGGGCCCATGTTCCAGAAGTTGCTGTCCTCCCCGAGCCGGACGGGCTTGTTGGGCGCTCCGAGCTTGGTCCAGATGGCGAAGGCCTCCTCGTCGTCCTTGAAGACGCTCGGGTGGAGGCGCGCGGGGTCGAGCCCCATGTCCTTGGTGAGGAACGCCCAGGCCCAGGCGATGGCGTCTTCCTTGAAGTAGTCCCCGAAGGAGAAGTTGCCGAGCATCTCGAAGAAGGTGAGGTGCCTGATGGTGTGGCCGACCCGGTCGATGTCCGTGGTCCTGAAGCACTTCTGGCAGCTCGCGGCGCGCGACAGGTCCTTCTTGATGCCGAGGAAGTAGGGCTTGAAGGGGACCATGCCCGCGGAGTTGAACATGAGGGTGGCGTCCCCCTGGGGCACGATGGGCGTGGAGGGCCGGACCGCGTGCCCGCGGGACGCGAAGAAGTCGAGGAAGGACCGCCTGACGCTCGCGCTATCCATAGGGGGAGATTATATCAACCTTCGGATGAATGACGCTCATGATAATTGCCCGGGTCCCCCGCCTCCCCGGAGGGCGGGGAAGGGGGGAAGGGGGGAAGCGGGAATCCTCGCAGACAGCATTCCGTGGCGAGTGACGGCGGTTATGGCTGCGGCAGGAACTTTGCTTGGTCCGTGTGCTCGAAGACTGCGGGGAACACAGAGCAGGGACTCTGAGACATGGCAGGCAATGTCTGGGAGTGGACCCAGGATTGGTATCATGCGGCCTCTGCCCGGGTCGGTCGTGGCGGGTCCTGGGACAGCGTCGCCGTCTCCCTGAGGGCTGCGTCCCGTCTCAGCCCCGTCCCGGGTACCCGGTTTGTCAACCTCGGGTTCCGCCCGGCCCGCTGAGCTGACGGCCATCGGCCCGACATCGCGCGCGAGATGTTAATAGCTATGTAAACCAAATGATAATTTAGTTTGCTGTCCAGCTTCCCATTAGTCGCCGCGCCCTTCCACTATTGTTGAATTTTCATGGAACTAAATCGACCCCTCATTCGTATACAATAGGAGGCCGGTAGCCGACCGGCCCCGGGAGGGCGGCCCATGCGGGTGGATTGCTCTCGGTTGTCCGACGCGGAACTGGTGAGTTCGCTCAAGTCCCTGGTGGCGGCGCAGCGGGAGAACCTGGTCCTGGTGCTGCGGCACCTGGCCGAGTTGGACCGCAGGGACATCGGGCCCAAGGCGGGGTTCGCGTCCCTGTTCGTCTACTGCGTGAAGGAGCTTCGCTACTCCGAGGGGGAGACCGCCCGCCGCATCCACGCTGCGCGCGCGGCCGCCAAGCACCGGGTGGTCTACGGGCTGCTGCGCTCGGGCCGGCTTTCGCTCTCGGCCGTGTCCCTGCTCGCTCCCCATCTGACCCCTGAGAACCACCGTGACCTTCTGAGACGGGCAATGGGCCTGAGTACCCGGGAGGTGCAGGCCATGCTCGCCGAACTGGCGTTCGCGCCGGCGGGCCGCGACAGCATCAGGTATGTGGGAAGCGCGCCGCGTCCCGCAGCCCCCTGCGCCGCGGCTGCGGGCCCGATGCCAGCTTCGATGGCGGCGGGAGCGACGGGCCCATCGCCTGCTGAGCCGCTCCCGGGCGGAGCGGCGGAATTTCCCCACTTGGAAATCACACGGGCGCCAGGCGAGCCCACTGCGTCGGGCCAGGTCCCCTTCTGTCCGGCGCAACCGGAGGCTGGCGCGGCTTGTCGTCGGGTCCGGTTCTCGTTCACGGCGGACGAGGAACTGCTGCGCCGGTTCGAGCGCGCCAAGGAGCTGCTCCGGCACAAGCATCCGGGCGCTTCGCAAGAGGAGGTCTTCGGGGAGGCCCTCGACTCTCTCCTCGAGAAGATCGATCTCGAGCGCCGGGCAAGGCGATGCGCCAGGCGCCAAGCCGCCATTGGCGCGCGCAAGAAGGCGAAGGCGGTTGGGATGGCTGGCTCGGACAAGGTGGCGGAGGCGGCCGGGGGCGCGAAAGCATCGGGAGAGACGAAAGCTGCGGGGGCGGCGGAATCGGCCAGGGTGGCGGAAACGGTCGAAACGGCGGTCGCGACCGGAACGGCAGATGCAACGGGAACGGCGGATGCGACCGGAACGGCGGAGCCCGTCTGCCGGCGGGCGCGCCGCATCCCGGAAGCCGTCAGGCGCGAGGTCTGGGAGAGAGACCGGGGTTCCTGCGCCTTCCGCGGACCGGACGGGACCCGCTGCGGGGAGCGTGGGGGGCTTGAATACGACCACGTCGTGCCCTGGGCCATGGGCGGGCGTTCGGACGAGGCGGGCAACGTGAGGCTGCTCTGCCGCAGGCACAATGCCCTGGAGGCCAGGAGGCTCCTCGGGGAAGCGGTGGTGGATGCGGCTTTGCGGCGGCGCGGGGCTTCGCTCCGGCAGGGAGTCGCCCAGGGCTCGGGCCGCTCCCCGCCGGCCTGAAGGAACGAGGTCGAGCGATAGCGCCGGAGAAATTAAGGAATAAGTTGACATGGCGGCCCCGTTCTTGTATAAATTCTGGACTGTTTCCATGAACTTTCTGCGCAAGCTCCTCAGCCGGTGGGACCAGACCATCACGGTCCTCATCGTCCCTCAGACGGCCTTCAAGCCGCGGCAGGTCCGCTTTTCCCTGGCGTTCGGGGTGTTCCTGCTGGCCCTCTGGACCGGGATCACCGGGTGGGTGGTCGCGTTGGCCGGCCGGCATGTCGACTACGCCGTCACGAAGGCCGACAACAAGGTCATGGCGGCCAAGATGTCGTACCTGGCCGACGAGATCGACAAGTCGCGCGAGATGCTCGACCTCGTGCGCAAGACTGACCGGCAGCTCCGGACCCTGCTCAGCATGTCCGGCCGGGAGGAGGTCATCCGCTCCGGCCAGGCCGTGGGCGGCCCCACGACCGGCGACCGGCTGAGCCTGAGCCGCGTGCTGTCGAGCGTCTCGTCGCGGATGGACCAGGCGCTCTGGCGGCACAACATCGCCGCCCTCCGGGAGGAGTCGGCCAAGAGGCTCGCCAGCTTCCAGGAGATCTCCTGGTACATCGGCAACGCCCGCAGCCTCTACAGGGCGACCCCCAACATCCGGCCTGCCGACGGGCAGCTCACGTCTCCCTTCGGCTATCGACTCACTCCGATCCACCGCGGCTGGGGAGAACTCGGCGAGCACCACCAGGGCGTCGACATCGCCAACGCCCCTGACACGATCATCCGCGCGACCGCCGACGGGACGGTGCGCTTCTCCGGGTGGACGCCCGGGTACGGACGCATGGTCCTCATCGAGCACGGCTACGGCCTGTCGACGCTCTACGCCCACGCTTCGAAGACGATGGTCAAATCGGGCGACCGCGTGTGGCGGGGACAGCCGATCGCCTACATGGGCGTGACGGGCCGCGCCACCGCCCCGCACCTGCACTACGAAGTCTGGGCGCGGGGCGGGCCGGTCAATCCTCTGCACTACATGAAGGGACAGTCCAGCGGCCTGATGGTCGCTTCCGTCGCGGCGGCGGGGGCGGTGGGGCGATGACCGCCCGCGGCGGGGCCGCGGCCGCGCGAAGGGAGCCATAATGTTCAACGGCAAGGGTTCGGGCACGGCCGGGGGAGAAGAAGGCCTGACGGTCATCGGCGCGGAGGCCCGCTTCCACGGGGTCCTCAACGTCAAGGGCTCCATCCGCATCGAGGGCTGCGTGGAGGGCGATGTCACCGACGCCACCTCGGTGGAGATCGGCAAGGGCGGGCGCGTGAAGGGCAACGTCGTCGCGGAGGTCCTGTCCGTGGCCGGCGAGATCGTGGGCGACGTCACGGCCGCGCGGAGCGTCGAGCTCCTCAAGGACTGCCGCGTGCAGGGCCGGATGAAGACCCCGAGGCTGCGCATCGACGACGGCGCCGTCTTCAACGGGCAGTGCGCGATGAGCTCCGAGGCGGGGTTCGTTGACGCCGAGCTGGCGCCGCAGCCGCAGCCCCGGCGCCACGAGGCGGCGACGGCGGGCCACAAGTGATCCGGTTCCTCCGCAAGCACCGCCGGGCCCTCTTCATCGCCACCGCCACCACCTTCCTCATCGGCATCTTCGTCGGCCTGGGAGGCTACCTGTTCACCAGCCGCGACGTCTCCGAGTCGGTCGCCACCGTGGGCTCGGCCAAGATCCCGTACAATCGTTTCCTGGCCAAGGTCAACCAGTACGCCGAAGCCGTCCGGCAGCAGGGGACCGACCTCTCCGACGTCTCCCTCAAGGAGATCAAGCAGGGGATGCTGCGCGAGATGATCATCGAGGAGATCCTCGCGAAGAAGGCCGACGAACTCGGCGTGACGGTCACCGACGCCGAGCTCGCCCGCGACATCCGCAACACCCCGGCGTTCCAGCGGGGCGGGGTCTTCAGCGAGGAACTCTATTTCGCCGCGGTGCGCAACGTCTTCCACGACACGCACGGCGCCTTCGAGGATTCCAGGCGCCGGGCCATCAAGACGGCCAAGCTCAAGCAGCTCTTCCTCCAGGTCGCCAAGCTCACCCCCGCCGAGATCCGGGAGGCCTACGCCCAGGAGAAGAAGGGCGTCATGAAGGATTTCGAGAAGGAGAGGGAGCAGTTCGAGTGGAAGGCCCAGCAGCAGCGCGCCATCGAGCTCCTCAACTACTACCTGCGCCAGGCCAGCACCCAGGTCGAGATCCGCACCTACCTCGACCAGCGCGAATCCGGGACCTGAGCCGTCGGCCCTCGGCGTGATCCGCATCTCCGGGCTGGTCAAGCGGTTCGGCGGGCTCGAGGCCGTCAAGAAGCTCGACCTCCACGTGCCGGCGGGCGAGATCTTCGGCTTCCTGGGGCCCAACGGGGCGGGCAAGACCACGACGGTCAAGCTCCTGTGCGGGCTGCTCAAGCCGACCGAGGGCTCCCTGTCGGTGGCCGGCTTCGACGTGGGCAGCCGGACGCTGGAGGCCAAGAGGAGCCTGGGGCTCGTCCCGGACGAGCCGTTCGTCTACCCGAAGCTCTCGGGCGCCGAGTACCTGCGGTTCATCGGCGAGCTCTACGGCGTGCCCCTGCCGGAGCAGCGGCGCCGGATCCCGGAGCTCCTGGAGATGTTCGAGCTCGGGCGGTGGGGCGGGGAGCTGGTCGAGTCGTACTCCCATGGGATGAGGCAGAAGCTGGTGATCGCCGGCGTGCTCCTCCATCAGCCCAAGGTCCTGCTCCTCGACGAGCCCATGGTGGGGCTCGACCCCAAGAGCGCGCGCATGGCCAAGGAAATCCTCCTGACCCTCTCCAAGCGCGGGACGACGATCTTCATGTGCACCCACATCCTGGAGATCGCCGAGAAGCTCTGCCACCGGATCGGCATCATGATCGCCGGCTCGCTCGTGGCCCTGGGCACGCTCCCGGAACTGCGCGCCCAGGCCAGCCGGGAAGGCTCGGACCTCGAGGACGTGTTCCTGAGCCTGACGGGGGGGACGGAATACGCCGCGCTCCTGAAGAACCTGTGAGGAATCCCTGATGACCTGCGCGCCAAGCCCAAGGCTTGGCTTGCTTTTGCGGCGCAGGGCCGCCTGCCTGCGCAACTCCTTCAGGTCGCTCTCGGCCTACGAGTGGGTCCGGAACGCCGCCTTCTCGGCGGCCGGGGTGGGGCTGCTCCTGGGGCTCTACTGGGGCTTCCACCGGATGGTGGCCTACCTCGACGGCGTGGAGCTCATCGGCAAGCTCCTCATCTGGAAGCTGACGGCCATGATGCTGCTGACGACCTTCTCCATGGTCGCCATCTCGGGCCTGCTGACGTCTTTGACCACCCTCTACTACTCCTACGACCTGAGGTTCCTCATGCAGGCGCCGGTCCCCATCAGGGCGATCTTCCTCGACAAGTCCCTCGAGAGCATCTTCTTCTCCTCGTGGATGATCGGCCTGGTCCTGGTGCCCTACATCGCGGCGCTGGCCGACGTCGGGGGCTACGGCTGGGGGTTCTACGCGGCGTTCTTCCTGCTGCTCGGGCCGTTCCTCGCCCTGGCGTCGTCGGCGGGGATCGCCTTCACCCTGGTCATCCTCTACTGCTTCCCGTCCTCGCGCACGCGGGACGCCGTCTACATCATCGCTACGTTCTCCCTGACCCTGGTGTACGGCCTCATCCGCTTCGCCGAGCCGGAGAAGCTCATCCGCCCCGACGCCCTGCACGTCGTGGCCGACTACCTCAAGTTCCTCCGGGCGCCCACCGCCCCCTACGCCCCGTCCTGGTGGCTGACCAAGGCGCTCTCCTCCGTCGCCGCCGGGAACGCGGCGGCCTTCTGGCGGCACGCGGCCCTGCTGGCCGGCTGCGCGGCCTTCGTCTACGCCCTGCTGGTGCTGCTGGCCGGCCGGGTCTACTTCGTCGGGTACAGCGGCGCCCAGGAGGGTTCGCTCCGTCGGCTCGAGCCCCCGCTGGGACCCCTGCTCGAGGGGCGGCTGGCGGGGCTCCTGGGGGCCGGCCGGGACCTCGCCACGCTCTTCTGGAGGGAGCGGAAGTGCTTCTTCAGGGACGTGAAGCACTGGTCCCAGATCCTCCTGATCCTCGGGCTGATCTTCGTCTACCTGTACAGCGTCAAGCGCATCCCCCTCGACAACCAGGACGTCCGGTCGGTCATCTCCTTCCTGAACGTGGGGGTGGCGGGCTTCGTCATCGCGGCGCTGGGCCTGCGCTTCACCTACCCGGCCATCAGCCTGGAGGGGAGGAGCTGGTGGGTCGTGGGCTCGGCCCCTGTCTCCCTGCGGACGGTGATGCGCCAGAAGTACCTCTTCTCCGCCATCCCGATGCTGGCGGTGGCCTTCACCCTCGGGCTTTGGACCAACCGGCTCCTGGAGACGGACGCCTTCACGTCGTGGCTCTCGTTGTCGACCCTCCTGCTGATGACGGGCGTCATCGTGGCGATGGGGATCGGCTACGGGGCCCTGTTCCCGATGTTCAACGTCGAGAACATCCACCAGATCGAGTCGTCGCTCGGGGGGTTCGTCTACATGGCCTCGTCCCTATCGTACGTGGGGTTCACGATCATGATCCTCTCCTGGCCCATGCAGATGCATTTCAAGGAGCGCTTCGGGAAAGCCGCGGCGTGGGACTGGCGGATCGTCGGGCTGTGCGTCCTGGCCGTGGTCGCGCTCAACGCCCTCGCGCTCGTCGTGCCGTGGACGCTCGGGCGCAGGAAGCTGGAGGCCTATGAAGGTTCTTAGCGCCGCGTCGTGCCTGCTGGCGGCCTGGGCGGCCGCCGCCCCGGCTGCGCCGCCGGACCGGGCGGCGGTCCAGGCCGGTCCGCCCAGGATCGCGGTCGTCCTCGACGATTTCGGGCTCACCTACAAGAAGAACGTGCCCGACGAGAAGTGGATGGCCGTCCGCTGGCCCGTCACCTTCGCCGTGATGCCGGAGTCCCCCAGGACCAGGCAGGC
Source organism: Elusimicrobiota bacterium (assembly GCA_016212795.1). Taxonomy (GTDB): domain Bacteria; phylum Elusimicrobiota; class Elusimicrobia; order UBA1565; family UBA9628; genus JACRDT01. Next base: position 29,020 of record JACRDT010000020.1, read on the forward strand.
CGCCCGGGAGACGCTGGCCAACGGCCACGAGCTCATCATCCACTTCCCGTTCGACCCGTTCCTGAAGCTCGACCTCCCCAAGGGCTCTGCCTCCCCCGCCGACCTGGAGAAAGTGCGCAAGCTCTTCGACCGGTGCCTCGCCCATATCCCGGGGGCGAAGGGCGTCAACAACCACCGCTCCTTCAGGGCGACCCAGAACCGGCCCATGATGGCCGAGTTCATGAAGCTGGTGAGGGAGCGCGGGATGTTCTTCGTCGACAGCGGCGTCTCGACGAAGAGCGTCGCGCTGGCGGAGGCGCGGGCGGCGGGGCTCAAGGCCGGCCGGGGCGGGATCTTCCTCGAGGACGGCTCGAAGCACGACAAGCCCGTCTGCGTGCGCCTCCTGCGCCGCGCCGCGGCCATGGCCAGGAAGAACGGCTCGGTCATCGCCATCGGCCACCACTATTGGCAGGGGACCTACGACTGCCTGACGGAGCAGGTGCCCAAGCTCCAGCAGGAAGGGTTCGAGTTCGTCTTCGCCTCGGCCGTCGTGCGCTAGAGAGAGTCGCGCTTGGTCCGGGCGAGCTCGCCCTCGGCCTTGACCGTCTGCGGGGCGATCCTGCCGCTCCAGTCCTCGTAGGAATAGGCGATCTTGTCCTTCCCGACGATGGAGAAGCGCACCAGGTGCCTGCCCGCCTTGCCTTCGAACTGGACGGAGGCCTGGCGGTCCCACTTGGCTTTAGCCGCGTCGGCCGGGGCCGGCGAGAAGCGCACGACCGTGCCGATGGCGGGGGCGGGCCAGGACAACAGCTTCGTCTCGCCCAGGTACTCGCCGCGCTCCTTGCCGGGTTTCCCGACGGCGTGGAGCGCGTGCTTGACGTGCGTCCTGTAGTTCTTCGCCATGAAGACGGCCGAGTAGGTCTTGCGGTTCTCCTTCCAGACCTCCAGGAAGACCTCGTAGCGCAGGTTCCCGTACATCGTGATGCCTTCCCACCGGCCGATCAACGGCTTGGGCTCGAAGAGCTTCTTGTCGGGCTTCTTGGACTCCAAGGCCTTCGCCGGGGGGGGCTCGACGGGCGCCTGGAGGGTGGACCCGGGGCAGGCGAGGGGGAGGAACGGGCTGCCGGTGAAGGTAGGCTGGCCGCGGCGGCCGCAAGGCGACGGCTCCTGGGCCTGGGCCGGGGGGACGAGGGCCGTCATGATGGAGAAGACCGCGAGGATGATGTTCATGGGCCCGCCTTGCTGCCGATGCTCGCCGCGCCGGGCTTGCCGGCGGAGGGACTTGAACCCCCAAGGTGCGTAGCACCGAGCGATTTTGAGTCGCTTGCGTCTGCCAATTCCGCCACGCCGGCAGTCAACATGTCTCCCTGTACGACTACCGGCGCGTTCGGGTTCCGCCCTTGGGCCACGCGCCGGGGATGCCCACCATTAAAACATTTTTCGACGACTCTGAGAACCGGCGGGGCGCCCTGCCGCCGGCGCGGCCTGGGGCGGCAGGGGGCGCGGTCGAGGCCGGAGGCCGAGCGTCCCCTGCGCCGTCGGGAAAGGCGTGGGCGGCAGGGGGCGCGGTCAGTAGATAGTCCAGAGGGTGCCCTTCGTGTCCGTATGGGAGCAGCCGATCCAGACCTCGCCCTTGTAGCGGGGCGGCTGGCCGCCCGGGGGCGCCATGCCCCCGCACATGGTGCCGTCGTCGTTCCAGTAGAACCACTGGCCCGTGTCCGTCACGTAGGGGCCGGCGCATCCCAGGGCCATGCCGCCCGTGTTCGCCCTCACGTCGGTGTTGCTGTTGTGATAGTTCGGGGAGAACGCCGCCGGGATCGCCGCGACGTATTTCCCGCCCAGGGTGAGGGATTCCAGGTCGGTCGGGTAGAGACCTTCCAGGTCGGCGTAGTAGATGGAGAGGGCGGAACGCAGCGCGCCCAGGTTGCCTTTGGTCTTCCCCTCGCTCGATTTCCTGAGCAGTTCCGCGAATTTCGGGATCGCGACCGCCGCCAGGATGCCGATGATGGTCACGACGATCATCAGCTCGATGAGCGTGAAGCCGGCCGGCCCGCGTCTGGGGAGCAGTCTCATCGATCGCTATCGTAGCATTTGCGGTGCCCTACCCGTGCAGCTTTTTGAGCAGCCAGGCCATGTTCTGGCCCAGCGTGGCCATCGTCTGCAGCCCTTCCTCGTCCTTGGCGACCTCGCCCTTCTCCCGGCCGACGCCGATGTTCCAGTAGCTCGACCCCACGATGATCATCTGGCTGATGGTGAAGAAGTGGTTCAAGGAGTCGAAGGCGTGCACCGCGCCTCCCCGGCGCACGGCCACGACCGCGGCGCCCGCCTTGCGCCTGAACATGTGGCCGTTGGCCCTGGCGACCATGCCGGCGCGGCCGATGAGGGCCATGATCTCGGGGCTGGCGTCGGCGAAGTAGGTGGGCGAGGCCATGATGACGGCGTCGGCGTCGGCCATCTTCGCGATGCAGTCGTTGACCAGGTCGCCCGCGACGCTGCAGCGCCGGTCCTTGTTCTCGAAGCACTTGGCGCAGGCCGAGCACCCCCGGACGGGCCGGCCGGCGAGCTGCACCAGCTCGGTCCGGACGCCCTCCTTCTCCAGCTCGGCGAAGACCGTCCGGACGAGGATGGCGGTGTTGCCGTCCTGGCGCGCGCTCCCCGAGAACGCCACGACCTTCAGGGTCCGCTTGGGCATCGTGGGGCCTCCTTCACGTCAAGGTCGGTTGCATTATACAACAAGGTCAATGCGGGTGCCGGTGGTGGATGTCGGGGCGATGGCCGTGGCTGTGCTCCAGCTCCGGGTGGGTGTGAGCGTGGGCGTGCTCCCCGGCCTGGCCGGCGGGGTGCTCGTGGCCATGGTGCTCGTCGTGGACGTGGCGGTGGTCGTGCTCGAGGCGTTCATGGCGATGGGCGTGTCCGTGCTTCTCCCGGACGAGCAGCCAGGCGCCCGCGGCCATGAGCGCTCCTCCCCCGACGAGGGAAGGGGAGAGGCGCTCCCCCAGGCTCAGGACGCAGGCGAGGGTCCCGATGAAGGGGGCGCTCGCGAAGATGATGCCGGTCCGGCCGGCCCCGACGCCGCGCAGGGAGCGGATGAACAAGACGAGGCTGGCGCCGTAGCAGACCGCGCCGATGCCGAGGGCGGCCAGGGCCGCCGGCCAGGGGGGCGGGGCGGACCCGGTCAGCGCCGCCAGGAGGAGCGCCGTCGCGCCCGCGGCCAGGCCCTTGATCCTCGAGGCGGCCATCGGGTCCTTGTGGGCGACGGCCCGGGTGAGGTTGTTGTCCAGGGCCCACAGGCCGCAGGCCGCGACGAGCAGCAGACCGTCGGCCGGCCTGGCGGCGGCCGACAGGCTGGGGTCATAGGAAAGCCAGAGGCTGCCGGCCAGCATGCAAGCCATGGCCGTCCAGGCGCGGGCGCCCACGGCCTCCTTGAATAGGAGCGAGGCCGCCAGCACCGTGAAGGGTGCCTCGAGGTTGAGCAGGAGGGAGGCCACGGAGCCGGCCGTGCCGCGCAGCCCGGTCAGAAAGCAGACGGGCGCCAGCACGCCCCCGCAGAGGATGGCGCCCAGCAGCCAGAGGTAGTCCCGGCCGGCCAGGGGGGCCTCGCCCCGGGAGGCGTGTTCGCCGGCCAGGAGCGGGAATGCCGTGAGGGCCAGGCCGCTGCCGAGGTAGAGCAGGGCCGAGAGGGCCAGGGGGTGCACGGAGCCCAGGAGCGTCTTGGAGAGCGGGATGCTCAGGCCGAAGAACAGGGCCGAGAGCAGCGCCGGCAGTTCGGGCGGGAGCGGCATGGCTCCAAGATTATAGCCTTTCGACTCATCTGAGCGCGCCGGTCGGAAAGTGTTATAGAATGGGTGTCGGCCCCGGCGTCCGCCGGGCGCCGGCCTCATGAACCAGGAGACGCCGATCTGCCCCCTGTGCGGGAACAACGCTCCCAAGGCCGTGGAGCGCGTCTGGCGGAGCTACCGGCTCTACGACTGCCCCGGCTGCGAGGTGGGCTTCTGCGTCCCCTTCGAGAACCCTGGGTCCGGCTACTACGCCCAGTTCGAGGACCTCTATCCCCATCAGGCCCAGCGGACCACGGACGCCATGAGCTTCGAATATGACGAGTGCCTCCGGTTCCTGAGAGGCCGCAAGCTCGACGGGCGCCGTCTGCTGGACATCGGCTGCGGAGCGGGCGGCTTCCTCAACAGGGCTCGCGGGGAAGGGTTCGGCGTGTGGGGCGTGGACTTCAACGAGGTCCGGCTCGACCTCATCCGGTCGGAGCTCGGCATCGACACCGTCTTCCACGGCTCGCTGGAGGATTTCGCGGCCGCCCACCCTGACCTGCGCTTCGACGTGATCACCATGTTCCAGGTCCTCGAGCACCTGGACCGGCCGGGCCGATGGCTGGAGAAGGCCCGGTCCCTGCTCGCGCCGGGCGGGTTCTTCTTCGTCGCGGTGCCCAACCGCGGGCGGACCTTCGACCCGTTCCAGGGCCCGGGGATGGAGGAGTTGGATACCCCGCCCAACCATCTCACCCGCTGGTCCGCCTCGGCGCTCCGCGGGTTCCTGGGCCGGCACGGCTTCGAGTCGGTGGAGATCAAGAGCCTCGACGTGCCCCGTCCGCTGCTGGCCCTCATCCTGCGCAACAGGCTGCGGCTGGGGCTGGCCACCAAGGCCCTCAAGGTCGACGAGCTGCAGCATGTCAAGGCCGCGGCCGGGGCCTCCCCGGCGGGCGCGAAGACCAGGCTCATCCAGTCCGCGGTCTTCCTGAAGGAGAGCGCGATCAACGGGATGACCCGGCTCGTCTACCCGGGCTTCAAGCTGGCGTGCAGGGCTTTCGGGTGGCAGGGCATCGTGCTCTATTGCGTCGCGAGGCGTCATGACGCCCGGACGCCGTTATGAAGACTCCCATCACCATCATCCTCCTTTCGTTGGCCCTGCAAGGGCATGGCCAGCAGGTGTCGAGCCGGGCCGACCCGTTCGAGACGGCCGTGGTCCAATCCAAGAATCCCGACTCCATGGTCCGCATGCGCGCGGCCATGACGCTCCGGGACCTGAGGCGGCCGGAGGGGGTGCCGGTCCTGTTCGGCCTGCTCGAGGACGCTCAAGCCCTGGTGCGAGCCGAAGCCGTCAATGCCCTGGGCGCCATGCGCGCCAAGGGCGCGGTGCCCAGGCTCGCCGCCCTGCTGGACTCCGGCAAGGAGCCCGACGGCAAGGTGCGCCAAGCGGCCGCGACCATGCTCGGCATCCAGGGCGATCGATCGGTCGCCGCCACGCTCATCTTCTCCCTGAAGGACCCCTACCCGGGCGCGCGCTACGCGGCGGCTCGCGCCTTGGGCTCGCTGCAGGCCGTCGAAGCGGTGAGCCCTCTCTCGGTCTGCTCCGGCGACCCCGACCTCTCCATGCGGCTGGCGGTCGCGGGCGCGTTGGGCCGCATCGCCGGCAAAGAGAGCCTGGAGGCCTTGGAAGCCGCCCTGCTCAGGGAGAAGGACGCCCAGGTCAAGGCCGAGCTCATCGGCTCCCTGGGGACGCGCGGCGATCCGGCCGCGGTCCCGGTGCTGACCCAGGTCCTCAAGACCGAGGCTCCCGCCGCCCGGCTGCAGGCGGCCGTAGCGTTGGGCATGCTCGGAAACGGCGGCGGGATCCCCGCGGCCTGCGAACTCCTCAGGAGCCCGGTCCCCGACGTGAGGGGCCAGGCCGCCGGCACGCTGGCGGCGATAGGGGACGCGAAGCTCGGTCTCGTCGCGCTCCAGGAGGCTCACCAGGTGGAGAAGGTGCCCGCCGTCAAGGCTGCCATGGCCCGCGCCATGGCCGATTCGAGGTCCCGGCTCGGCATCCCGGAGCCGGCGCCGGGACAGGAAGACGAGCCCGCCGTGGAGCCGGCCGAGGCCGCCAAGAAGCCGGCTGCGTCCCCGGCGGCCAAGCCCGGGGGTAAGCCTGCCGTCAAATCCGGAGTCAAGCCCGCGCCGACGGGCAAGACGACCGTCGCTCCGGCGGCCAAACCCAAGCCGGCGGGTCAACCCAAGCCCAAATAGGCGGCGCTCTCCTTCTTGACGCCCTTGTCGGGGTCGCTGGCCAGGCAGCGCTCCAGGGCCGTCCTCGCCTTGCGGCCGCCGAGCCTGCCCAGCGCCCAGGCCGCGTGGCCGCGCACCAGGGGGGAGCGCTCGGAGGACAGGGTTTCGGCCAGGGCAGCCACCGCGGCCGGGTCGCCCGAGTTGCCCAAGGCGAGGCAGGCGTTCCTCAGGATGCTCTCGAAGCGCACCCAGCCAGCGGCGATCTGGTTGCCGGCGTAGCGCCCCCTGTACTCGCTCTCCGTCATCCTCAGCAGGGCCATGAGGGGCAGGCTCGGCCCGACCTCCCCGCGCGACGTCCTCTTGGCCGCGGGCTTGACCGCGGCGTTCTTCGGGCAGACTTCCTGGCACGTGGTGCAGCCGTAGAGGCGCCTGCCCCACGCCGGGCGCAGGTCCGGCGGGATGGGCGAGGGGGAATTCGTCAGGTGCTGGAGGCAGCGCGAGCGGTCGATCACCCCGGGGGAGACGATGGCCTTGGAGGGGCAGGCATCGACGCAGGCCGCGCAGCTCCCGCAGTCTTCTTTCAACTCGCGGTCCGGCTCGAAATCGAGCTCGGTCACGAGTTCGCCCAGCACGACCCAGGAGCCGTGGCCCTTGGTGATGACGATGCCGTGCTTGCCGTAGGAGCCCAGCCCGGCCTCCACGGCCAGCGGCTTTTCGGCCAGCGGGCCGTTGGAGTGGCAGGCCGAGCGGAGCTCCGTCCCGGCGGCAGGGCCGGCGGACTTGGCCAGGAGCCCGGCGAGCCTGGAGAGCCGTTCCTTGAGGTCCCTGTAATGGTTGCGCCAGGTGTAGCGCGCGATGAGGCCGTGGGGCTCGCCGGGTTTGGAGAGGTCCTCTGGCTCCGCGGTCAGGTAGCATTGCGCGGCGCAGACCACGGACCTGGCCGTGGGCAGGACGCTCCTGGGGTCGCAGAAGCCCGGGAGGCGTTCGGGCTCCCCGCCGGTCCCGGCCGGGATGAGCCCGGCCGAGGCGCAGTCAGCCAGGCGCCGGCGGGCTTCCTCCATGGGGCAAGCCCGGGCGAAGCCCACCAGGTCGATGCCGACCTCCGAGGCGAAGCGCCGGACGTCCTCTTTGGCGAGCATGCCAGCCACTATACCGGTTGCGGCCGCGGGTTTCAAGGGCGTCCGCTATCGTTGACGCGGCCGGGGCGCGGTCGAGGCCGGAGGCCGAGCGCCCCGGCTGCGTTTGGGATGTGCGTTGCGCTGCCGGGGCATTGACAAAAACGGGAGCTTGACGCATACTATCTCCATGGCATGCCGTTGTCTTCGCCTGATTCTGGCGGCCGCGCTGTTCTGGACCGGGACACATCTGTGCCTCATGCCCCAGGCGGACTGCGACGGGCGCTCCGGGGCGCGGTCCAAAGCTCCCTGCCACGGCCAGACCGGGGATCGGGCTCATTGCTGCAAAGGCGTGCACCTGACCGAGGCCGGCGTCCCTTCCGGCCAAGCCTTGGCCGCGGTCTCCAGGGCCCCGCATCCGGCCGGTCCGCTTGCCGCGGGTCCGGAACTGGCGCTTGCCTCGGGCGGAGTCCAGCCTCTGGAAGCCGCCGCGCCGGGTCCGCCCCTGCGTCCGCCTCCGGCCGAGTCCTTCGGCCGTTCCCCTCCCACCGCCTGACGCTGGCGCGTCCGGCCCCTGTCCGCGTTCTGACGAAGGGCTGACTCGCGTCTCTCCATTCCAGGCTGGAACCCGGCATCTTTAAGGAGGAGGAATCGTTCTATGAAGTCCAGACTCGCATGGTCGTTGCTGGCGGCGTTCGTCTTTTGCGCCGGGACCGAGACGCGTACCCTCCGGGCCGCTGAGACGGAAACGGAGCCCGCCGTCGCCAAGGCGAAGCCGAGGCCCAAGAAGCCGGCCCGCCCCAAGAAGAAGGGCTACGACTACGAGAAGTCGAAGTACAAGTCGGATGCCCTCATCGGTTCCGAGCCGAGGATCTACAAGTTCGACGCGAAAGGCCGGCCCGTCTCGGCCCCCTCGGCGGGGAGATCCGCCAGGAAGAAGGGAAAGCCCGGGTCGTCCGAGGAGGAATCCTCGGCCGCGACGGAACCCGAGGGCAAGCGGGAGGCTCGGGAGCCAACTGAACCCGCCGGCGGGAAAGCCGGGGTCAAGAAGCCGGCTTCTATCGCGGAGGAGGAGTATGTCTGTTCGATGGGGGACTACCGGGGTCCCATGACCAAGGACGGCAAGTGCCCGAAGTGCGGCATGGCGCTCCAAAAGGCCCAATAGGAGGTGTGGAAGATGAACGGCATCGGGCGGTGGGCGTCGGGAGCGGCCGCGATATTGGCCGTCGGGAGCGGTGTTGGATGGGCCCAGCATGGGGGGCACGGCGGACACGGCGGGCATGAGACGATGTCCATGCCCGGCTCGCGCGAGGACGGGGAGATGGCGGAGCGCAGATCCCGGATGGAAAAGCTCGAGCGCCTGGGGGAGAAGATCGAGAAACTCGAGGCGGAACTGGAGAAACCCGATATCTCCTCCAAGAGGCGCGAGAAGCTCAAGAAGAAGCTGGATAAGCTCTTCGCCAAACGGGACAGGTTGCTCCCCGATGGCGGGAGCCCCCCGGTCTTGTCCCCGGGCGGCGGCATGCCGTCGGGGGGGGCGGTCTTCACTTGCCCGATGGGCCATGACGCCGGTGTCGCGACCAAGGACGGCCGCTGCCCGCGATGCGGGATGGCTCTTGAGCGCGCCCGCTCGCACGGGGCGAGCGGAGGATATGAAGCGCCTCGTTCGAGCGGCACCGCCTGCGGCGGCCGGGCCGATGCGGGGAGCGATGCCTGCCGGACGCCTTGAGGGAGGATTGATGGAAATGGGAATCGCGGCCGTCGTCATGATGATCGTGATGTGCGGGGGCATGCTGCTCTTCGGGCACAAAGCCCACAAGGGGCATGAAAAGGAGGGCGGGAAAGCCGTCAGCCAGGGGGCCGTGATCCAGAAGTCCACGGAAACCGCGGCTGGACTGCCGGTGGAGGCACATGAAGGCCACGGGCATCACGAAACGAGATGAAATCCGGTCCCATGGGATGATGACTTGTTCTTTGCTCTTGGCGGGGGCGCTGGTCTTCTTGGGCGCGCCCGAGAGCTCGGGGCAGGGCCACGGGGGGCACGAAGGACACGCGCCCGACGGAGAACTCCCTCCCCCAGGGGAGACGGCGAAGCTCCCGTCCCACGGGGACCATGCTCCCGTCGAGAGCCCGATGAGCGACGGCTATGACGACGTCACCGCCGGGAAGCTGGGGCTGGAACCCGAGGTCTGGAAGGGTCTCATGCGCCTGGGGCAGGCTCCCGAGAAGTGGATGCGGTTGCCGGCGGAGGAAAAGGACCGGCAGGTGCGGGATTTCAGCGTCAAGCGTGGACAGGCTTTGCGAAAAGCGCAGGAAATCTCCGAGAGGGGATCCGACGCTCGTTGCGACGAGGTCGGCTTCATGAGGAAGTACCTCGGCGACGAGAAGATACGGCCTATACTCGAGAAGCACGAGAAATCCCAGGAGCATCTCGCGCACGAGCACGCCCAGCCCGGTCCGGCGTCCGGCTCTATCCCCCCGGGCGAACGGGTCCAAAGGCTGCGGGAAAGCATCGAGAAGTGCCGCATGGAGTGGCGCCTTGATCTCGGGAATGCGCCGCCTGTTCCCGTCGGAGACCACGGGGCCTCCGGCGGACATGGGGGGCATGGGGGCGATCCGGGAGGAGGCCACGCCGGCGGGCCGCACGGTCCGGGCGGCAGCGGGCATGGGCGGGGCGGCGATGAAGGACATGGCTCCAGCGGCGGCGGCGGGCACGGTTCGGGCGGCGGAGGAGGACATGGGTCCGGCGGGGGCGGGCACCCTCGGGGCGGCGGCGGGCACGGTTCGGGCGATGGCGGGGGGCATGGTCTCGGCGGCGGAGGCGGGCACGATGCCGGCGGGGGGCATGCCGCTCACGGTGGCGGCGGCGACACGGCAAGTGATGCGCATGGCGGGAGCGAAGGCGCTGGTCATGCCGCCGGCACGATCCACGGGCATGAGGGCCGCGGGGATGGAGCAGCGGGCGCGCACGGGGCTCTTCATGGATCAGACGCAGTGAACCACGCCGCGCTGGCGCGCGGCTCGGGCGGCCACGAATCCAGCGGCCACGCCGCTGGCGGCGCGGTCAGCCGAGGTCCCGGCCCGCATGCCGGTCATGCGGAGGCGCCGAACGATCATCTCGGGCACGGGAGTTCGGGGCTCACGGCCGCCGATCACGGCGGGCATGAAGGCGGCTTCTCGGCCTCGGCCGTCCACCCGGCTCATGGCCCAGGCGTCCGTGCGGGGGATCCTTCGGGGGACGACCCGCACGCCGGACATGCGTCGCGAGAGGGCGGCGATCCGATGCCGGTCTTCTCCGAGTCCCATGCGGTCCGAGCGCGGATTCCATCCGCTGCGCCGGCCCCCGCGAAGCCTGCTGCGTCCCGAAGGGAACCTCCATCCACCGCGGCCGGGCCCATATCGAGGGAGACGGTCGAATCGGCCGGCTTGATGAAGAAGACGGAGCCGGCAGCTCACATGGCGATGTCGGGGAATGGTTCGAGCCCGGCTTCAAAGTTCCTCATCCTGGCGACATTGGGCGGCCTGTCTCTGATCGCGGCGGGACTTGCCGGCGTCTCGCGGCGCGATGGGGGGAGAAGGAGAGAGGCGGACGCGGGGTTCCCCCGCGGAAGGCATGTGAGGCGTTGATTAATTTGGTAAAAGAGAGCATGGCGATGAGATTCACTGCTGTCGTGCTGGGCATGATGTTCGTAGGCGTCTCGGCGGGAGGGCTGGAGGCTGTCGGCGTTTCCTCCGGCACGATCTCCCTCCAGCGGGTCCTGGAGGCGGTCCGGCGGGACAACCCGGAGATCCTCGCCGCGCGCAAGCGCTGGGAGGCCGCCCGCCAGCGCGCCGCTCAGGCCGCGACGCCGGACAAGCCCCGCTTGGACCTGGAGAGGATGTTCGCTCCTTCCGGGGAGAACGTGGTCAGCATGGCCGACGAGAAGGCCATCGCCGTGACGCAGGAAGTGCCCTTCCCGACCACGCTCTACCTCAGGCGCGGCGCGGCGCTCAAAGACGCGGCCATCAAGGAGCAGTCCTACAAGGCCAAGCTCCTCGACGTGGCCTCCAGGGCGCGGGCCGCCTACGCGGAGCTTTTCCTGGCCGGGAAGGGCTTGACCGTCTTCGACGAGAACATCGGCATCATGAGGCGGTTCTCCCGGGTCGCGGAATCCAAGGTGGCCGCGGGAAAGGCAAGCCAATCCGACGCGCTCAAGGCCCAGGTCGAATTGACCCGGATGCTGAACATGCGCGTGGAGCTGGAGGCGGAGTTGGAGTCCTCCAAGGCCATGCTCAACGCCTTGATGGGCAGAGATGCCTGGGCTCCCTTGGGCGCGCCCGAGGAGCCCGCATCCGCGTTCCCGCCCCGGTCTCCCGAGGACCTGGAATCCGAGGCGCTCTCCGGCAGGCCCGAGGTGAGGGAGGCGGCGTTGGCTTACGATCGCGCGGGCGACTCCCTGTCCCTTGCCCGTTCCGAGTTCCTGCCCGACCTGATGCTGCAGTACAGGCGCAGGAGCGACCCCATGCGGGGACGCACCCATGACGCGGTCCTGGGATTGTCCTTGCCCCTTTGGTTCTGGAAGCCGGCCGCCATGGTCCGCGAGGCCCGAAACGAGCGGGAGATGGCCCAGGCGGAGCTTCAGGCCGCCAGGGTAGCGACCCGGGCGGACGTCAAGGCGGCCTGGAGCAAGGCGCGGGCTTCCAGGAGCCTCATCGAGGCCTACCGGACGACCCTCCTGCCGCAGGCCGAGTCCTCGCTCAGGGTGGCTGAGGCCGGCTACCAAGCGGAGAAGACGGGCTTCCTGGACCTCTTGGACGCCCAACGGTCGCTGCTGAGCTTCAAGCTGGAGTACTATCGGCACATCGCAGAATTCGAGACCCGCGTGGCGGAGTTGGAGCGCGTCGTGGGCGGCGCGGGCAGGCCGCCTTCCAGTTTTGATGGAAGCGGCACGCCCGCGCCAGAGACGCCGGGCGCGGGCAGGGGGTTGTGACATGACCAGGAGCCGATTGCTCGTCATGGCGTGCTTGGCGGTCGTCGTCGCGGGCGCGGGCGCCGTCGCCTATCGGGCGCGGCGGGGCTCCGCCGGGAAGCACGCGGCGCAAGCGGCGGGCTATTATTGCCCGATGCACCCGACCTACACCTCGGACAAGCCCGGGGACTGCCCCATCTGCAACATGAGGCTCGTGCCCATGGAGGCTCACCCTCAAGCCGCGAAGCCGGAGGCTGCCAAGGCGGCCCGCTTCTATTGCCCCATGCATCCGACCTACACCTCGGACAAGCCCGGGGACTGCCCCATCTGCAACATGAAGCTCCTCCCCGCGGAGGAGGAGGCCTCGGCCGCGCCTTCGGCGGCGGCCTCCGGCCAGAAGGTGTGCATCCTGCACAAGTGCAAGATGCCAGACTGCGTCATGGAGCTGGCGCACCGTGTCGGGGAGAAGGTGACCTGCCCGGTGTGCGGCACGCTCGTCTTCGACGTGCCGCCCGGAGCCAAGCCTCTCTACTACCGCCACCCCATGCGGCCCCAGGTCACTTCCCCGGTGGCGAAGAAAGACGAGATGGGCATGGACTATGTCCCGGTCTACGCGGAACAGAGGGCAAGCGTCCCGGTCGAGGGCCAGGGGAGCATCCTTCTTTCGGAGGAGCGGCGACAGATGATCGGGCTCAAGTCCGAGCCTGTCCGCCGCAGGGATCTGACCGCCACGGTCCGGGCCAGCGGCAAGGTGGCCTATGATCCGGACCTCTATAACGCGCTCTCGGAATACCGGGAGGCGGTCCGGGCCCGGGACAGCGTCAAGGACAGCCCCTATCCGGACGCGGTGGAGCGCGCGGACGCGCTCGTGGCTGCTTCGACCCTGCGTCTGCGGCAGTTCGGACTGACCGGCGGCCAGATCGCGGAGAGCGCCAAGACCGCCGCGCCCACGAACCTCCTCATCGGGGGCAGCTCGGTATGGGTCTACGCCCAAATCTACGAATACGAGATCGGCCTGATCAAGCCCGGTATGGGAGCGGCCATCACGGCCGCGGCCTACCCGGGCCGGTCGTTCGGCGGCACGGTGCGCAGCCTCGACCCCATCGTCTCGGCCGAGACCAGGACGCTCAGGGCGCGCCTCGAGGTCCCTGACCCCGACGGGGTCTTGAAGCCCGAGATGTTCATCAACGCCGAGATCAAGGTCCCCTTGGGCCGGCTGCTCGCGCTCCCCGAGAGCGCGCTGCTCGACACCGGGGAGAGGAAGCTGGCGTTCGTGGACCTCGGGGAAGGCCGCATCGAGCCCCGGGTCCTGCGCGTGGGGCGGAAGGCCGAGGGCTATCACGAGCTTCTCTCCGGCATGAAGGAGGGCGAGAAGGCGGTCACGAGCGCCAATTTCCTCATCGACTCCGAGTCCAAGCTCAAGGCCGCCATCTCCAAGTGACATGATCGAGAGATTGATCGCCTGGTCGGCCAGGAACAAGTTCCTCGTCCTGCTGCTCACCGCGGCGGCGCTGGCGGCGTCCTATTACTGCATGCGCAACTCGCGCCTGGACGCCATCCCCGACCTCTCGGACACCCAGGTCATCATCTATTCCAGGTGGGACCGGTCGCCGGACGTGATCGAGGACCAGGTCACCTATCCGATCGTGACGGCTCTCCTGGGCGCTCCCAAGGTCAAGGCCATCCGGGGCTTCTCGGACTTCGGGTATTCCTACGTCTACGTCATCTTCCAGGACGGGACCGACGTGTACTGGGCGCGCAGCCGCACCCTGGAGTACCTGAGCAAGATCCTGCCCCAACTGCCGGAAGGGGTGCGCACGGAACTCGGACCCGACGCCACGGGCGTGGGCTGGGTCTTCCAGTACGCCTTGGTGGATCATAGCGGCCGCCACAGCCTCGCGGACCTTCGGAGCTACCAGGACTGGTACCTGCGCTACTACCTGCAGTCGGTCCCCGGCGTGGCCGAGGTCGCCTCCATCGGGGGGTTCCAGAAGCAATACCAGGTCAGCCTCGACCCCAACGCCCTCGTCGCGTACAACATCCCGCTCATGAAGGTCGTGGACGCCATCCGGGAGGGCAACAACGACGTGGGGGGCCGGCTCGTCGAGTTCGCGGGCACGGAGTACATGGTCCGGGGCCGCGGCTACGCCAAGTCCGTCGAGGATATCGAGGACATCGTGGTGGGGCGGAGCACCGGCGGTACGCCGGTCCTGGTCAAGAGCCTCGGCCATGTCGCGCTCGGGCCCGAGATCCGCCGCGGCGTCGCGGACTTGGACGGCGGGGGGGACACCGCGGGCGGCATCGTGGTCATGCGCGTCGGCGAGAACGCCTTGAACGTCATCGCCCGCGTCAAGGCCAAGCTTCTGGAGATCAAGCCGTCCCTGCCGGAGGGCGTGGAGGTCGTGACCACCTACGACCGCTCAGACCTCATCGAGCGCGCCATCTCCACGCTCAAGGAGGAGCTGGTCCTCGAGCTCCTGATCGTGAGCCTCGTCATCCTCGTGTTCCTCTGGCACATCCCGACCGCCATCATCCCGATCGTCACCATCCCGGTGTCGGTCCTCCTGACCTTCATCCCCATGTTCCTCATGGGGCTGACGGTGAACATCATGTCCATCTCGGGCATCGCGATCTCCATCGGCGTGCTGGTGGACGGCGCCATCGTGGAGGTCGAGAACGCCTACAAGAAGCTCCAGCTCTGGATCGAGGGGGGCAGGAAGGGGGATTTCCACGAGATCAGGCTCAAGGCCCTGCAGGAGGTGGGGCCCGCGGTCTTCTTCTCGCTCCTGGTCATCGCGGTCGCCTTCATGCCCATCTTCACCCTGGTGGACCAGGAGGGCAGGCTCTTCAAGCCTCTGGCCTTCACCAAGAACATGGCCATGGCCATGGCGGCCGTCCTGGCCATCACCTTCGACCCGGCCGTGCGCATGCTGTTCTCCCGCATGGATTTCGTGAGCTTCAAGCCCGCGTGGCTCGCCTGGGTGTTCAACCAGGTCACGGTGGGCAGGTACTATCCGGAGGAAAAGCATCCCGTGAGCCGCCTGCTCTTCAAGCTCTACGAGCCGGCGTGCCGGTTCGTGCTCCGGCATCCGTACAAGACGATCGCCGCGGCCGGCCTGCTGGTGCTGACCACCATCCCGGTCTACTTGCGGCTGGGCTCGGAGTTCATGCCCCCTTTGAACGAGGGCACGATCCTCTACATGCCCACCACCCTGCCCGGCCTCTCGGTCACCGAGGCCCGCAACCTGCTGGAGGCCCAGGACCGCATCTTGAAGGGCTTCCCGGAGGTCGAACGGGTGTTCGGCAAGGCGGGCAGGGCCGAGACCTCGACCGACCCCGCGCCCTTCTCCATGATGGAGACGACCGTGGTCTTGAAGCCTCACGACGAGTGGCGGCCGAAGCGGCGGTGGTATTCCTCCTGGACGCCGGGGATGCTGCAGAAGCTCCTGCGCCATGTCTGGTACGACCGCATCTCCTGGGACGAGCTGGTCGCGGACATCGACTCCAAGATGCGGTTCCCGGGCGTCACCAACGCCTGGACCATGCCCATCAAGGCCCGCATCGACATGCTGAGCACGGGGGTGCGCACCCCCATCGGCATCAAGATCTACGGCTCGGACCTGGCCGAGATCGAGCGGATCGGCACGGACCTGGAAGGCATCCTCAAGGACGTCCCCGGCACCCGGAGCGTCTACGCCGAGCGCACCGCGGGCGGCTACTTCGTGGACTTCACGCTCAAGCGCGACCAGTTGGCCCGCTTCGGATTGACCATCAAGGAGGCGCAGATGGTCATCATGACCGCCATCGGCGGCGAGCCCATCACCACCACGGTGGAAGGCCGCGAGCGCTACACCGTGAGCGTGCGCTACGGCCGGGAGCTGCGCGACGACCTGGACAAGCTCAAGCGCGTGCTCGTGCCCACCATGGGCGGGGCCCAGGTTCCCCTGGCCCAGCTGGCCGACATAGGCTTGAAGCTCGGTCCCGCCATGATCCGCAATGAGAACGGCCTGCTGGCGGGCTACGTCTACGTGGACGTGGCCGGCCGCGACATCGGAGGGTACGTCAAGGAGGCCAAGGAGAAGGCCGGCAGATCGCTGCGCCTGGCCACGGGCTATTCCCTGCAGTGGAGCGGCCAATACGAGAACATGGCCAGGGTCAAGGAGCGGCTCAAGGTGGTCATCCCGCTGACGATCTTCATCATCGTCTTCCTGCTCCACGCCAACACCGGCTCCTGGGCCAAGACCGGGATCGTGATGCTGGCCGTGCCGTTCTCGCTCATCGGGGCGGTTTGGTTTCTCTGGGGGCTGGGCTACAACATCTCCATCGCGGTCTGGGTGGGCATGATCGCGCTCATGGGCCTCGACGCCGAGACCGGGGTCTTCATGCTCCTCTATCTGGACATGGCCTATTACGACATGGTCCGCAGGGGCCGCATGTCCACGGAGGCCGATCTCGAGGAGGCCGTGCTCCACGGCGCGGTCAAGAGGGTGAGGCCCAAGATGATGACGGTCGCCTGCGCCTTCATGGGCCTGGTGCCCATCATGTGGTCCTTGGGCACGGGCGCGGACCTCATGAAGCGCATCGCCGCTCCCATGATCGGAGGGCTCTTCTCGAGCTTCCTCCTCGAACTCCTGGTGTATCCTCCCGTCTTCTACCTGTGGAAATGGCATCACGAGATGAGGCACGGGACCGTGGATGTGACCAAGCTCCCCATCCCGGAGCTGAGGGGGCATTGACATGGGCATGAGGCGGGGCCTGACGTTGTCGCTGGCCGCCGCCATGGCCGGCACGGCGGTCTGGGCTCACCAGGGCATGAAGCACGCCGCCGCGCCGGAGGCTTCCCCCGCGGCCGGCTCCAGGGCGCTGGCCAGGATCAACGAGGCCTACCTGCGGCAGGTCAGGCCCATCTTCTTCGAGAAGTGCTTCGACTGCCATGGGAGCGGCAGGCCCCTGCCCTGGTACTCCCGCCTCCCCGGGCCCAGACAGCTCATCCAGTACGACATCCGGACCGCCAGGAAGCACCTGGACATGGGACGCGATTTCCCGTTCGGCGGGCACGCATCGCAGCTTGAGCATTTGAAGGCGTTGGAGGAGGTCCTCAAGGACGGCTCCATGCCGCCCTGGCGCTACCGCGTCATGCATCGCGGGTCGAAGCTGCTGCCGCAGGAGATCGCGGCCGTCTTGGCTTGGATCGACGAAGGCAAGAAGCTTCTTGAAACCAAAGAAGGAGGTCATGATCGATGAAGATGAGGATGCTGGCGGCGGCGGTCGTTTCGGGAGCCGTGGCCGTATTCCTGGCCGGCCCCATGAGGGCCTCGGACGGCTCGGGGCATGAGGGACACGAAGGCCGCCACGGAGCGGCCATGGAGGCTGGAGACCGCCATGTGATGCCGTGCCCGGCCCACGTGGAGGGCTCCCAGGTCAAGGTGACCAATACGAAGGACGGGGTCGTCATCAATATCACGGCCAAGGACCCCGAGACGGTGAAGATGATCCAGGTCGCGGCCGCGCACATGGGCATGAAGCACGCCGGCTGCGCGCATTGCGGGCAGGGTGCGACGCCTGGGCAGAATAAGGCGAAGGCGGCCCAGGGGCAGGCCAAGGAAGCCACCTATGCATGTTCCATGGGCTGCTACAAAGGTCCCAACACCAAGGACGGTCGGTGCCCCAAGTGCGGGATGAACCTGGAGAAGAAATAACCCCCCTCGCAGGGGCCATGAGCGGCCACGTCCCGCCGGCGCATCTGCATCTGCTGACGCCGCTCTACGACGTCCTCTGCTCGGCCATAGGTCTCGGCCGGGGCTTCCGCCGGGACATCCTGCGGCGGCTTGGGCTGACGGGCCGGGAGCGCCTCCTGGACGCGGGCTGCGGCACCGCGGCGTTGTTGGAGGTCCTCTTGGAGGACCATCCCGGGCTGGACGCGGCCGGCGTCGATCCTGACGCCCTGGCCCTGGCCATCGCCTCGGCCAAGCTGGGACGCAAGGGGCTCCGGCCGCGGCTCGAGCTGGCTTCCATGGGCCGCATGCCGTTCGAGGACGCCGGTTTCGACGTGGTGGTGTCCACCCTGGCGCTCCACCACGTCCCTCGCGACGAACGGGAGGGCTCGCTCAAGGAGTGCCTCCGCGTGCTCAAGCCCGGCGGCAGGCTCGTGCTGGCGGACCTCGTGGTTTCAGGGGAGGGGCCGGCGCGTTGGCTGCTGAAGGCGCTCTCCTTTTTCGAGGGACTCGAAGCCGAGGAGGGCGTCCTGGACCTGCTCCGCCGGGCCGGGCTAGGGGAGGCGCGTCCCGTAGGGCGGTACATGAAGCTCGTCGGCTTCTACGAAGGGTTCAAGCCATGAGTCATCCCTTGACTTTTGCGGGTCCCGGTGTTAGAATACAAAGAGAATACAATGAAGACTCTCACGACCATCCGTTTGGACCCGGAGGACTACAAGGCCATCTGCGTCCTCAGCCGCAGGTTCAAGCTGAAGAGGGCCGAGGTCCTCAGGCGCAGCATCCATAAGGGCCTTGTCTTCCTCCTCAACGGCGAGGATGAGGATGCCCTCGTCGCCGGGCGCCTCGCCGATCGGGTCTCCGACGTGGATGGAGCGACCTACCTCGCGCAGCTCAAGAAAGAACTCGGGTCCTAGGGATGTCCTGGGGTTCCAGCTTCCATCCCCAAGCCGCGCAGGACCTCTATAAGCTCGCCAAGAAGAACAAGCCCTTGGGCAAGGCGCTCCTGGAGATCCACATTCCCAGGATCCTGCGGGCTCCGTATCATGCGGGACGCAGGAAGCACGGTTCCCTGGCGCATGTCTGGGGCTACGGCTTCGCGTTCCAAGGCGCCGCCTATCGCATCCTCTACACGATCCATGCGGACTCCGTCCGCTTCCTGGCTTTCGGCGTCCATGATGTGGCCTACCGCAGGGCCGAAGGCCGAGCCTGAGCCTGGGTCAAGAACCATGGGAGCCTGCAGCCCAAGTGAACTTGACCGATATACCATACTATGGTATAGTATACGCCTTGGCGAAGGGTTCGCCGGAGAGGGGAAGCCATGGAGAGCGGGATCGGGGAGCGTGTCCGGAGGCTCAACCGGATCGAGGGGCAGGTCCGGGGCATCAGGAAGATGGTCGAGGAGGGCCGCTACTGCATCGACATCGCCCGCCAGGTCAAGGCGGCCCGCGCGGCCTTGAAGCAGGCCGGCATCGAGATACTCGACGGCCACCTGCGCACCTGCGTGACGGCCGCCATCCAGTCGAGGGACAAGGCCAGGATCGACGCCAAGCTCGATGAGATCAAGAAGCTGCTGGAGAGTTGGGAAGGCTGAGGAGGTTTCCATGAAAGAAGTCCGGGTCAAGAAGGCCGGCGAACACATGTGCGGGCTGGCCGACAGGAAGAAAGGGTTCGAGGAGATGAAGTCCGCGGCGCGCGGCGCCAGGTTCATCTGCCGCGAGTGCGGGCGGTCCGCGTCGGACAAGGCCAGGCTCTGCGTGCCGGAGACGCTCTGACGGGAACGCTTCTCTCCGTAGGCGCCGGATTCTGGGCCGCTCTCGCGCAGATGGCGCCCTACCTGCTCTTCGGGTTCGCGGCGGCCGGGGTCTTGTCCGTGCTCGTGTCGCCCGAGGCCGTGGAGAGGCACCTCGGCGGGGCGCAGCGGCCGTGGTGGGCCGTGGTCAAGGCCTCGCTGTTCGGCGTGCCCCTGCCGCTGTGCTCGTGCGGGGTGATCCCGGTCGCTGCTTCCCTGAGGAATCACGGGGCCAGCCGTGGGGCGACGGTCTCCTTCCTCATCTCCACGCCGCAGACGGGCGTGGACAGCCTCATGGTCACCTACGGTTTCCTCGGCCCGGTGTTCGCCGCTTTCCGCGTGGTGGCGGCTTTCGTGAGCGGCGTCGCCGGAGGGATGGCCGTGGACCTTCTGGGAGGCGTGGAAGAGACGGGGGCCGCCGCCCTTCCGAGCGGGAAGGGCCGCGCTTCCCGGGAGTGGAAGCGGGGCGGATGGCGCGAGGCGCTCCACTATGGCTTCGTCGCTCTGCCCAGGGACATCGGTTCGGCCATGCTGATGGGCCTCGCGGTCGCCGGGCTCATCGGCGCCCTTCTGCCGCCCCAGTTCTTCCATGAGCTGCTGGGTCCCCTTGCCGCCAGGCTGGGGCCGGGCTGGGCGAATTTCGCGAGCATGCTGGTCATGATGGCAATCGGCATCCCGACCTACGTGTGCGCGACCGCCTCGGTGCCCATCGCCGCGGCCCTGGTCGCCAAGGGCGTGTCTCCGGGCGCCGCGTTCGTCTTTCTCATGACCGGCCCGGCGACGAACGCGGCCACGGTCGCCATGGTCTGGAAGACCATGGGCAAGAAGACCGCCTGGGTCTACCTCGCCGCGATCGCGGCCATGGCCTTGCTGTCCGGGTGGGCTTTGGACATGGCTCTGCCGGATCTGCGTGTCTCCATGGGGGAGCACGCGCATCATGCCGGGAGCGGCCTTTGGGAGACGCTGAGCGGTTTGGCCCTTCTGGCCGTCCTGGGCGCGGCCGTGTTCCCGCCATGGCTGCGGCGGGCCGGGCTGCTGGCGGAGATATCGGGAGGGGGAACCTTGATGGAAAAGAAGGCCGAAGGGGCGGTCATCCTGAAGGTCGCGGGCATGACCTGCGGCCATTGCGTCGCGAGCGTGCATAAGGCGCTCTCGGAGTGCGAGGGGGTCGAATCGGTGGAGGTGGACCTGGCCGCCGGCAAGGCCGTGGTGATGGGAGCCAAGGCCGACGCGGCGAGCCTCGTGAAGACCGTGGAGGGGCTCGGCTACTCGGCCGTGGTCGGATGATTTTCGTTGTCGCGTCGCAGGAATTTTGTGCTACAATCAGGACCAGTAGGGTTGGTTCGTCGGATATTCCTCAATGTGGGGGTATGTGATGATCTTCGAAGAGTGCGACGACCGGGTCGTGGAGTTCACGGACAAGGCGCATTGCGAGCCCTGCGAGAAGTAGAGTAGCGCGCGAGGCGGACGGCCCCGCGTGCCGCGCTCCGGAACGGTTCCGGGGCGCGGCCGCGGGGCTTCTCCTTGTTCGGGGGCGTGAATGAAAATCCTGGACTGCGCCGTCAAGCCGAGCCGGGAGGGCTGGTGGCTTCACCACCTCAAGAGCTCCTACAAGGTCCGGATGAACGGGGAGGCCTTGGCGACCCTGAAGGCCATGCTTCACAAAGACGGGAACGACGGGATGTCCCGGCAAGAGCGGCTCATCCATGACAAGCTCTCGGCCCGCGGGCTCGTGGCCCCCGGAGCGGGGGGGTCGGGCGGGCTTGACGTGCGGGACGCCAGCCTGTTCTCCACCCTCGAACTCGAGCTCTCGGGCGCCTGCAACCTCTCCTGCGGGCACTGCTTCGCCGCGCTCTCGGGCAGGCACATGTCCTCCGAGGTCCTGGAGCGCGCCCTGGAGGGGGCGGCCGCTCTCGGGGCGGTCACGGTGGTCCTCAATGGAGGAGAGCCCCTCCTGAGCCCGTTGTTCGGCCGGGCGGTGCGGGCGTCCCGCGCGGCCGGGATGAGGGTGGTGGTCATGACGAACGCCACCTTGGTCGACGCCGGCGTTGCCGGCCTCCTGGGGGACGCGGGCGTGGCCAAGGTCGTCGTGAGCCTCGACTCTTTCGAGGAGCACCACGACGGCCTGCGCGGCGCCGGGGCTTTCGCCGCGGCCGTGGCCGGCATCCGCCTGCTGGTCTCCGGGGGCCTGAGGGTGTTCGTCACCTCCATGGTCACGCGGGGAAGCGCCGCCGCGGCCGCCGACTTCGAGAGGTTCTGCCGGCAGGACCTCGGCGCGGCAGGCGTGCGTTTCTCGGCGGTCATGCCGATCGGCCGGGGGGCGTCCGCCGGCGGCCGGTTCGGCCTGCCGGAGGAGGCCCTCAAGAGCCTCGCGAAGGCCGGGCTGCTCGAGGACGACTCGATCCGGCGGCCGGCCGGCCCCGTGCCCGCGGCGGGGTTCGACTGCGCGGCGGGAGTCGAGCAGTGCTTCGTGGCCGCCGACGGGCTGGTCTTCGCCTGCCATTACTTCCAGAACCTGCGCGAGCCCCTCGGGGACCTGGCGCGGTCTTCGCTGGCCGAGATCCACAAGACCGGCCCCGAGGGTTGCGCCGTGAGCCGTCTGGACTGGGGCGGGCTCGCGGCCTGCCGCGCCTGCGCGGCCTTCTCCTCCTGCCGGGGGGGCTGCCGGGCCAGGGCAAGGCTGCTTGCCGGGAGCTTCGACGCGCCCGATCCCGTGGCCTGCAGGATTCATCGTTGACCTGAAATGGGGGGGCTCATGCAAAAGGCGGACACGGTGCTCGAACTCATCGGGAACACGCCGCTGCTCAAGACGCGCAAGCTGGACGCCGGGCGCTGCGAGCTCTTTCTGAAGCTGGAGAACCAGAACCCCGGGGGCTCCATCAAGGACCGCATCGCCCTCTCGATGATCGCGGCCGCCGAGCGGGACGGCAAGGTCCGGCAAGGCTCGACCTTGGTCGAGGCCACGGCGGGCAACACGGGGCTGGGGCTTGCCCTGGTCGCGGCCCAGAAAGGCTACAAGCTGGTCCTGGTCATCCCGGACAAGATGAGCCAGGAGAAGATCTCCCACCTCAGGGCCCTGGGGGCGACGATCGTCATGACCCGCTCCGATGTCGAGAAAGGCCACCCGGAGTACTACCAGGACCTCGCCGAGAAGATCGCCCGCGAGACCAACGACAGCTTCTACGTCAACCAGTTCGGCAACCCCGCCAACCCCGAGGCCCACGAGAAAGGCACGGCGCCGGAGATCTGGGAGCAGATGGAGCGCCGCGTGGACGCCGTGGTCTGCGGCGTGGGCTCGGGCGGCACGATCACGGGCCTGAGCCGCTTCTTCGAGCGCGTCTCGCCCAAGACCGAGATGGTTCTGGCCGACCCGGCCGGCTCGGTCCTGGCCGGCTATGTGAAGACGGGCAAGCTCGGCAAGGCCGGGTCGTGGTTCGTGGAGGGCATCGGGGAGGATTTCGTGCCTCCGATCGCCGACCTCTCCCGGGTCGCCGCCGCCCACACGATCGACGACGGGGAGAGCTTCGCCGTGGCCCGGGACCTGCTGAGGCTGGAGGGGGTCCTGGCCGGGTCGTCGTCGGGCACCCTGGTCGCCGCCGCCCTGCGCTACTGCCGGGAGAGCCGCGAGCCCAAGCGCGTCGTGACCTTCGTCTGCGACAGCGGCAACAAGTATCTCTCCAAGATGTTCAACGACTTCTGGATGTCCGACCAGGGCTTCCTGAAGAAGACGTCGTTGGGCGACTTGCGGGACCTCGTGGGCCGCCCCTACGGCGAGGGCTCGGTCTGCTCGGTCCGGCCCGACGACCCGCTCTTGACCGCGTTCATGCGCATGCGGCTCTACGACTATTCCCAGCTCCCGGTCATTTCGGACGGGAAGGTGGTCGGCATCCTCGACGAGTCGGACCTCCTGCGGGCCGTGCACGAGGGCGCCTCGGACTACCGCAAGCCCGTGCGAGAGCACATGACGCGAGGGCTGGTCACGGTCCAGGCGCAGGCGTCGCTCAAGGAGGTCGCCGCGCTCCTGGACAAGGACCTGGCCGGACTGTTGTATCATGAAGGGAAGTTCTACGGCCTGATCACGCGCGTGGACCTTCTGAACTATCTGCGGCGCAAGCTCGAGGTGCAACCATGAGGTTCGAGACGCTGGCCATCCACCGGGGGCAGGAGCCTGACGAGTCGACGGGGGCGGTGACGGTGCCGGTCTACCAGACATCCACCTACCAGCAGGACGGCGTGGGCAAGCCCCGGGGGTTCGAATACTCGCGCACCGGCAACCCCACCCGGGCGGCCCTGGAGACCGCCCTGGCCGCCCTGGAGGGCGGCCGCCACGGCCTGGCGTTCTCCTCGGGGGTGGCAGCCTCGTGCGCCGTGCTCGAGACCCTCAAGGCCGGGGACCACGTCGTGGCGGGCGACGACCTTTACGGGGGCACGTACCGGATCTTCGAGAAGGTCTACGCCAAGTGGGGGCTCAAGACGACCTACGTCGCGGCCGACGACCCGGGGGCGTTCAGGCGGGCGATCCAGGCCAACACCCGGCTCCTGTGGCTGGAGACCCCGACGAACCCGCTGCTGAGGGTCGCCGACGTGCGCGCCGTGGCGAGGGTGGCGGCCGAGGCGCGGGTGCCGCTGGCGGTGGACAACACCTTCGCCAGCCCGTATTTCCAGCGGCCGCTCGAGCTCGGGGCTTCCATCGTCGTGCACAGCACCACGAAATACCTGGCGGGCCACAGCGACGTCATCGGCGGCGCGGTCGTGACCTCGGACCGCAGGATCTGGGAGGCCGTCAAGTTCCACCAGAACGCCGCCGGGGCGGTCCCCGGCCCCTGGGATTGCTGGCTGGTCCTGCGGGGGCTCAAGACCCTGGCCGTCCGGATGCGCGAGCATGAGAGCAACGCCCTGCACCTGGCGCGCAGGCTCCTCAAACACCCCAAGGTGGCGGCGGTCCATTACCCCGGCCTGCCGGGCGACAAGGGCCACCGGACGGCGAAGAGGCAGATGAGCGGGTTCGGTGGCATGATCAGCGTGGAACTGGCGGGCGGGCCGAAAGCCGTCCACCGGTTCTTCTCCAGAATGAGGCTGTTCATCCTCGCGGAGAGCCTGGGCGGGGTGGAGTCCCTGGTGTGCTATCCCCCGGCCATGACGCACGGCTCCCTGCCCAGGGAGGAGCGGCTCCGGCGGGGCATCAAGGACGACCTCGTGCGTCTGTCCGTGGGGCTTGAGAACAAGCAGGACCTGTGGGACGACCTGAAGCAAGCCCTGGGAGGTTGAGGTGAGTTTCCAGACCAAGGTCACCCTCGTCTTCGCCTCCTTCTGCTCCCTGCTCTTCCTGGCGGCCGGGAGCCTGCTCTACCGCGATTTCTCCTACCGGCTCCGCCGCGACATAGGCTTCGAGCTCTGCGCGGTCGCCGTCACGACCGCGATGCAGCTCGACGGCGACGAGATCCAGGCCTTCGTCAAGCCCGAGGACATGAAGAAACCCTCCTACGTCAAGATGCGCCGCCTCCTGGCTTCCGTGCGCAAGGCCACGGCCTTCCTGTCGGTGGAGGACCTCTGCCTGTTCCGCCGGACGGCCACGCCCAACAAATGGGAGTACATCGTCGACGCCGACGAGACCCCGGACCAGGCGAACCTCGGCGACCCGTTCGACGCCACGACCTGGCACGAGATGCGCGCCGCCTACGACGGCCCGACGCTCGACCGCGACTTCCACCGCGACGAGCAGGGGGCCTACCTCTCCGGCTACGCCCCGGTGCACAACAAGCACGGGGACGCGGTCGCGGTCCTGGAGGTGTACACCAACGCCGTCACCTTCAAGGACATCCTGCGCCGCGTCCGCACCGGGATGCTCCAGATCCTGGCGGGCGTCCTCCTGCTGACCTGGCCCTGCAGCTTCGTCCTGGGCCGCCTGCTGTCGAGGCCGCTGCGGGAACTCGCCCGCGCCGCCGAGGAGGTCGGCAAGGGGAACTTCGACCACGCCGTCTCCCTGCCCAGGGGCGGCGAGTTCGACGCGCTCGGGCAGGCGTTCATCAAGATGACCGCCGGCCTCAAGGAGCGCGACTTCGTCAAGCAGGTGATCCAGCGCTACGTCAGCAAGGAGGTCGCGGCCAAGATCATGGAGATGCCCCTCGCCGAGCTCCTCGCGGGCGAGCGGCGCCGCGTCACCGTCCTGTTCACCGACGTGCGCAGCTTCACGGGGATGGCCGAGAAGATGCGCCCCGAGGAGGTCCTGCAGATCCTCAACGACCACTTCTCCATCCTCATCGACGCGCTCTTCGACTTCGAGGGGACCCTCGACAAGTTCCTGGGCGACGGCCTCATGGCGATCTTCGGCGCCCCGATCACGCATCCCAACGACGCCGAGCGCGCCGTGCGCGCCGGCTTGCGCATGCTGGCCAGGATCGAGGGCTTCAACCTCCGGCAGCGCTCCGCCGGGAAGCCCGAGCTCCGCATCGGCATCGGCGTCAACACCGGCACCGCGGTCGCGGGCAACATCGGCTCGGACAAGAGGAAGGAGTACTCCGTCATCGGGGACACGGTCAACGTCGCCGCCCGCCTGCAGGGGCTGGCCAAGGCGGGGGAGCTCGTCATCAGCCAGACGACCTACGAGGAGATCCGGGACCTCGTCAAGGTCGAGAAGCTGCCCCCGCAGACGCTCAAGGGGAAGGACGGGCCGGTGGACGTCTACCGGGTCCTGGCCATCGACTGACGGGGAAAGCCGCGGCCCCCGGTCGTCCCGGGGGCCGCGGCTTCGGTCCTCGCCGGCGTCAGTTCTTGGCCTTCTTGTACTGGGCGAAGTTCTTGCGCAGGTAATCCACGGCCCTCTCGGCGTTGACCACCCCGCCCATGGAGCCGGCGTAGGGGTTGCCGTTGGCCAAGGGGAGCGAGCTCTCCTTGAGGATGGTCCGGATCTGCTCGGAGGTGAGCTCCACGCCCAGCTGCCGGCCCGCCTGCAAGACGAGCGCGGTCACGGCCGCGACGTGGGGCGTGGCGGGCGAGGTGCCGTTGGCCGCCGTGGTCATCTGGTCCGTGAACATGTTGGCGTAGTCGCCCGAGCGGTCGAACTTGGCCGACCGCACCGCCACGCCGTAGCCCCAGACGTCGGGCTTCTCGATGGACTTGGCGTTCTTGGGGTCCATCACGGTGCCGTCGCCGGAGAACTCGGCCACCCGGCGGAAGTAGTCCGACGCGCCCACGGTGATCGCTTCGGGCAGGTAGCCGGGCCGGGCCATCTTGGTCTGTCCCTCGTTGCCGGCCGCCACGACCACCACCACGCCCTGGGAGCTCAGCTTCTTGACCCAGGCGCTCAGGGCGTCGGTGTCGGCCCCGACCGTGCCGGTGTTCGTGCCCGGGATGCCCAGGCTCATGCTGACGATGTCGATCTTCGAGCCCTTCTTCCTGCCGTCGATGATGGCCTGGTTGTGGTCGTAGACCTGCTGGAGCCCCTTGGCGATGGTCGCGATCGTCATGGGGAGGTCGTGCTGGAGCTCGGCCGGGATCTCGGCGCGGGCTTCCTCGTCGAGAACCTTCAGGCTGAGGATCTTGGCTTGCGGGGCGTAGGCGTGGAAGACGCCCGCCATGTGCGTGCCGTGGCCGCCGCGGTTGTCGGGCGTCCCGAAGAGGTCCTTGCCGGACGCGTCGACGTGGGTGTGGTCCACGTAGCGGTGGTCCGTCAGGTTGGCCCAGTCCGTCACGGAGCCCCGGAGGAACGGGTGGTCCTTGTCGATGCCGGTGTCGAGGATGGCGATCGTGACGCCCTGGCCGTCGATGTTGCGCCGCCAGAGCTTGTCCACGCGGTCCTGCCAGAGGCTGTGCCCCATGGGGTAGGCCAGGAAGACGGCCCTCCATTGAGGCTCGGTCAGCTCCTTCTCGGGGATGAGCTGCACGAGTCGCCTGAGGGTCTCGGGCACGAGGGGCACGAAGGTCGGGTTGAGCTGGAGGGCGTCCATCTCGGCGATGATCTGCTCGAGGAAGGCCTTCTTGTCGGCCACGGCGTCCTTCTTGTCGGCCGGGAGCTTGTCCATGACGTCCACGACGAGCTTGAGGGCGTCCTGCCTCGCCTTGAGGGCGTCGCGCAGGGACTTGCCGCTCTTGCCCCGCTGCAGGCCGACGTAGTCGGTGTCTCCCTGGACCTCCTTGGCCATGACCTGCTTGATCTTCTCCTTGTAGGCGGCGAGGAGCTCGGGGTGGGCTTGGTACTTGGGGTCCACGGACCGCTCGAGGTGGTTCTTGATCGAGAGGAGGAGCATGTAGAGCTTCTTGTAGGTGACCTTCGCGACCGCCTCCGGGGTGGCCGCGTCCAGGGTCTCCAGCAGGGACCGCCCGAGGGCGGAGGGCGAGCTGAAGGTGATGGAATAGAGCTGGCAGTAGGCCATGTTCTCCTGGATGCTGGAGGGGTCCTGGATGTAGAGGGCGGGGGGAAGGCCGTAGTCCTGGAGGGCCTGGGCCGCCTTGATGGAATCGGAGGGCCCGATCGGGACGGCGGGGATGCCCAGGGCGGGGAAGGTCATCCCCGTGCCAGGGACCCCGACTTTCGGGAGCTTCTCGGGAGGCGCCACCGTCTGGGCGTGGGACACGGCGCTGAAGGCTCCCAGCAAGAGAGCCAGGAGCGCGGTTCCCGCGATTCTCGAGACTGAGTGGGCTGGTTTCATCATAAGTCCTCCCTACTCAAAGTGTAGTCCGTTCGGGGCAGGCGGGTCAGTTCCGGGGGGCCCAGGCGCGGGGTGGTTTTGGGCCTAGCCGGCCCTAGGCCCAACGGCCTAGTCGACAGGGTTTCTCCAAAGTGATATCCTCGATGCGATGCAGAAGAGGATCCTCATCGTGGACGACGACATGGGCCTGGTCGCCCCTCTGAAGGAGGGGCTCGAGTCCGTGGGCTACAGGGTCTCGGTCGCCTACGACGGCCTGCAAGGGGTCCTCCAGGCGCACCAGACCAAGCCGGACGCCATCATCCTGGACTATCAGATGCCGGGGGGAGGGGGGCATACCGTCTACGAGCGGCTGCGCGGCGCCCCGGACACGGCCAAGATCCCCATCATCTTCTCCAGCGTCGTGCCGGCCGAGGAGATCAAGAGGAAGATCAAGCTGGGGGAGAACACCTTCTTTTTGCGCAAGCCCATCGGGCTCCACCAGTTCATCTCGGTCCTGAACACGGTGCTGGGGCTGTCGGTGGGGGGCATCCCGGCGTTCTCCCCGGTCCCGCCTCCTCCTCCTCCGCAGCCCGACAGGCCCGCCCATCCCAAGCCCAAGCCGCCCAAGCCGCGGTCGCACGAGTTCAACGTCCGGGTGACCTACGCGGACACGGACAAGATGGGCGTGATCTACTACGCCAACTACTTCAGGTACTTCGAGCAGGGGCGCGTCGAGCTCCTCAGGTCCCTGGGCGTGCGCTACCGCGACCTGGAGGTCCAGCGCAAGCTCTTCATCCCCGTGGTGGAGACGGGCTGCCGGTACCTGGCGGCCAGCCGCTACGACGACCTGCTGGTGGTCAAGACCTGCATCTCGGACCTGGGCAAGGCCAGCATCAGGTTCAGCTACGTCATCCTCGACTCGGAGCTGGGCGACAAGAAGGCCGCCGACGGCTTCACCCGCCACGCCGTCGTCAACGACCTCTGGCGCGCCGTCAGGGTCCCCGACGACCTGAGGAAGCTCCTGGAGCCCTTCGTGGGAGACCCGTCCGCCCTGGAATAGAGCCGTTCAGGTGTAGGGCGAGACCTGGGACTCGACGGGGGCGTGGATGTGCAGGTACCCCTCGGTGGTGTACCATTCCCACCCGACCTTCAGCAGCGCCTTGATGATGCAGGCCGCCGGCACGGCGAAGACCAGCCCCAGGAAGCCGAACATCTCCCCGCCGATCATCAGGGAGAGGAGGTAGACCAGCGGATGGAGCTTGACCGCGTGCTTGGAAACCACGGGCTGGACGAAGGCCTCGTCCGCCAGCCTGATCCCGGTGAACAGCAGGACGACCTTCAGGCCCGGCACGATGGAGCCGAACTGGACCCAGGCCGCGATCCCGCCCACGCCCGCCCCCAGGATGGCGCCCATGTAGGGGATGAAGGAGGCGAGGCCCGAGAGCGCCGCGATGGCGATCGAATACTGGACCCCCAGGAACTTCAGCCCCACGTAGGAGCCCATGCCGATGGCTGCGACCACGATCAGGGCGCCGCGCACGTAGTTGCCCAGCGAGGTCTCGATCTCCGAGATGAGATAGAGGGTCTGCTCCACGTAGCGTCCCGGGCAGAGCTGGATGAACCCCGACAGGATGTTGTGCCAGTCCAGGAGCAGGAAGAAGGTGATGAACGGGATCAGGAAGAAGAGCGACAGGAACGGGAAGAGCCCGAACAGCAGCGACGGGACGTTCTGGACCTGCTTGAGGAGGTTGCCGTGGAGCGAGTCGGTGTACGCCTTGGCGGCTTTCGCCTCGATGGGCAGGTAGCGCAGGGCCCTCTTCTCCGCGGCGGCGATGACGTCCTGGACCTTGTCGAGATAGGCGGGGAGGTTCTCGTTGAGCTGGGTCAGCTCCTCCTTGACGCCGGGGACGACCTGCTGGGTGACCACGGTCAGGCTGGCGGCGACGAAGATGTAGAAGAACACGACGGCGGCCTCGCGGCGCAGGCCCTGGCTCTCCATCCAGTTGATGACCGGGTTCAGGAAGTAGGCCAGGGCCACGCTCAGCAGGAAGGGGGCGAGGACGGTCCGCAGGTTGTAGACGGCCAGGGCGCTCAGGCCCAGCACCGTCAGGACCGGGATGAGGGGGAAGGACCGCGGCTCCGCTTTAGCCATACGTGGGAGGCTGCTGCAGGAGGGCCATCTTGTTGGCGTGGCGCAGGCGCGCCGACATGAGATGGGCCAGATGGGTCATGATGCTCACGCCGATGCGCGGGTGGTAGTGGAGGATCTCCTCGAGGTTGGCTCGATAGAGGAGGTGCACCTGGGAGCGCTCGAGCGCCCTGGCGCTGGCCGCGCGGGGGAGCCTCTCCAGCATCGCCATCTCGCCGAAGAAATCCCCGGGCTCGAGGGTGAAGATCTTGCGGCTCTTGCCGGCGTGGTCCCTCATGCCCAGTTCCACCTTGCCCGATTCCAGGACGAACATCGCGCGGCCGATGTCTCCCTCCTCGAAGATGACCTCCCCTTCTTTGTAGATGCGGGTGTGCAGGGAGCGGACGAGGAAGCCCAGGTCCCGGGAGCTCAGGTCCTTGAAGAGCTCGAGGGAACGGAGGAAGACCTTCTTCTTGTGCAGCTCCGGGTCGGTGAAGATACGCTTGAGGAACCTGAGCATATGCTATTTGACCCTCGTGGCTATGTGGCCCTCATGGCTGGCCGCCAAGCCCGGCTGCCTCCGGGAGTCGGCGGAGCCGCTCCCCGTATCTATTCCTTCTGCTGCCGTCCGGCCCACAGGCCCGCGACGACGGAGGCGGCCGCCGAGAGGGTCTGGAGCCACCCGGACCTCATGACGGAGCCGAAATGGTCGACCTCCTCGTCGATGCGGTAGGTCAACACCTCGATGGCCCGGGCCGTCTGGCGCAGGGTCAGCAGTGTCGCCACGAAGAAAACCAGGGCGACCGCCAACTCGATGACGATCAGGCAAAGACAGACGGCGACGATGGTTTCCACGTCCTGACTATAACACAATCCACGGTGTGTGTCAATTTGAGCCGCCGAGGCGGCCGAGCCGCCGCCGAATTTTGCTAGAATGGGCCGTCCGACATTCCAGAGCACGGAGAAGCCTTGGCAGACCAGCAGATTCCAGCGCAAGCCACGGCCAAGAAGGCCGCCCCTTCCTGGCCGGTGAACCTACCCCGGACCGAGTTTCCCATGAAGGGGGACTTGGCGAGCCGCGAGCCCCTGATCCTGGACTTCTGGGCGGAGCTCGACCTCTACGCCCGTCTCATGAAGGTCCGCGAGGGCCGGCCGGCGTGGGTCCTCCATGACGGCCCTCCCTACGCCAACGGCCCCATCCACATCGGGCACGCCCTCAACAAGATCCTCAAGGACATGGCCGTCAAATCGCGCTCCCTCATGGGCCACCGGACCCCCTACGTCCCGGGCTGGGACTGCCACGGCCTGCCCATCGAGACCGCGCTCCTCAAGGAGATGAAGGTCTCCAAGAAGGCGATCGCCGACCTGCCGGCTTTCCGCAGGCAGGCCGCGGAATTCGCGGGCAGGTTCATCGGGACGCAGCGGGAGGATTTCAAGCGCCTCGGGGTCCTGGGGGACTGGGAGCGGCCGTACACGACCATGGCGCCCCGGTACGAAGCCAGCATCATCAGGGCGTTCCGCATCCTCATGGGGAAGGGCTACATCTACCGCGGCTTGCGGACGGTCCATTGGTGCGCGCACTGCGAGACGGCCCTGGCCGAGGCCGAGGTCGAGTACAAGGACAAGACGTCCCGCTCGGTCTACGTCGCCTTCCAGCCGATGGCCGGCCACGCCGGGCCTTTGGCCGGCGCCCAGGCGGTCATCTGGACCACGACGCCCTGGACCCTGCCGGCCAACACGGGTCTCGCCTTCCACCCGAAGCTCGAGTATGTGCTGGCCAGGACCCACTGGGCCGGGCAGGACAGGCTCTGGCTCCTGGCCAAGGCCAGGCTCGACGCGGTGGCGTCCCAGATCGGGGCCAAGGTGATCCGCCTCGAGGGCTCCTGGTCGGGCGAGGAGGCCGTCCGCCTGGTCCGCTGCTCCAGACCTTTCTACGGGGACAAGGAGAGCAAGGCCGTCCTGGCCGATTACGTGAGCTCCGAGGACGGGACCGGGATCGTGCACACCGCTCCGGGCCACGGGCAGGAGGACTTCGAGACAGGCCTGGCCAACGGCCTCGACATCCTCTCCCCCGTGGACGTGTCCGGCCGGTTCACGGCCGAGGCGCCCGAGGCACTGCGGGGCCAGCATGTCCTGCGGGAGGGCAACGAGGCCGCCGTGGCGGCGTTGTCTTCCATGGGCGCCCTCCTGTCGGAATCCGGCGTCCAGCACAGCTACCCGCACTGCTGGCGCTGCAAGGCGCCGATCGTGTTCCGGGCGACCGAGCAGTGGTTCCTGAGCGTCGGCCACGAGGGCCTGCGCCGCGAACTCCTGGACGCCATCGGCACGGTGTCCTGGGTGCCCGAGGTCGGCAAGGCCCGCATCTCGGGCATGGTCTCTTCCCGGCCCGACTGGTGCCTCTCGAGGCAGCGGGTCTGGGGCACCCCCATCCCCATCCTCTTCTGCGCCCAGTGCCGCGAGCCGCTCAAGGACGACGCCGTCCTGGCCGCCGTCGAGAAGAAGGTCGAGTCGGACGGGTCGGATTTCTGGTTCGACAGGATGGAAGCGCCGGTCGCGGCGGAGGGGGCCGGCGCCGGCGACTCCGCTGTCGCGTGGCCGTTCCTGCCGGCGCAGACGAAGTGCGCCGCTTGCGGCCACCAGACGTTCAAGAGGGAGCGCGACATCCTGGATGTCTGGATCGATTCCGGGGCGTCCTGGCTGGGCGTGCGCCCCAAGGGGGACGAGCCGGCCGACCTCTATTTGGAAGGCTCGGACCAGCATCGAGGCTGGTTCCAGAGCTCCCTGGTCCTCGCCGTCGGCCTCACGGGGCGGGCCCCGTACCGGGAGGTCCTCACGCACGGCTGGGTGCTCGACGAGCACGGCCACGCCATGCACAAGTCCGCGGGCAACGTGGTGGCGCCCCAGGACGTCATCAAGAAGCTCGGCGCCGACGTCCTCAGGCTCTGGGTGGCGCTGTCCGATTTCTCGGACGACGTTCGCATCTCGGACAAGCTCCTCGAGGGGCCCCGGGACGCCTACCGCAAGGTCCGGAACACCTTGCGCTATCTCCTGGGCAACCTCCACGACTTCCCCGGCGGCCCCCAGCCGGAGCGGCTCCCGGAGCTCGAGCGGTATATCTTGCACCGCCTCGCGAGCCTGCAGGCGAGCATCCTGGAGCACTACCGCCACTACAGGTTCCGCGCCGCCGGCCGCGAGCTGGTGGATTTCTGCGCCTTCGACCTCTCGGCCTTCTACCTCGACGTCCTCAAGGACCGCCTCTACACGTTCGCCCAGGACCACCCGGACCGCCGGGCCGGCCAATGGGTGATGGCCGAGCTCGTCCGAAGGCTCCTGCAGCTCGTCGCGCCCATCCTCTCCTTCACGGCGGAGGAGGCCTGGCGCCATCTGCCGGACCGGCTCAAGCCCGCCCCGAGCGTGTTCCTGGCGGAGCTGGGCGCGTGCGACCCCGCCTGGATCGACCCTGGACTCGCCCAGCGCTGGGAAGGCATCCTGCGCATCCGTTCCGTGGTGTACAAGGCCATCGAGGAGCAGCGGGCCGCCGGCAAGATCGGGGGTTCCCTCCAGGCGAAAGTGGCCCTGAAGGGAGGGGGGGCCGGCGCCCTGCAGGGCGTCGACTGGCCGCAGGTCCTCATCGTCTCCGGTGTCTCGGTCCTGGAGGGGGACGGGGAGTTGGAGGCCTCGGTCGAGCGGGCGGAGGGCTCGAAGTGCCCCCGCTGCTGGAGGTTCCAATCTGACATCGGCTCGTCCGCCGGGATGCCCGAGCTCTGCGGGCGATGCGCCGGGCAGCTCTCGTCTTGAGCCCGCAGCCTCATGAAACGATTCGCCGCCTTGGCGCCGTCGCTGCTGGTGGTCGGCGTCTTCCTCGCCGACCGCCTGACCAAGTCCCTCGCGCTGCGCCACCTCAGGCCGATCGACGGGGTGGCCCTGACGCCGTTCTTCCACCTCACCTACGTCGAGAACACGGGCGCGGCGTTCGGCCTCGGGGCCCGCAGGAACGGCTTCTTCATCGCGGTCTCCATCCTGCTGATGGGCGGCCTGCTCCATCTGCGCCGGCGGTGGCCCAAGGACAACGCGTGGCTGCAGTACGGCGCCATGCTGGTGATCGGCGGGGCGCTCGGCAACCTCTACGACCGCCTCGTCTACGGCTGCGTCGTGGATTTCCTGGACTTCAGGGTCTGGCCCGTCTTCAACCTGGCCGACTCGTGCGTGAGCGTCGGGGCGTGCTGCCTGGCCTGGGGATTCAGGAAGGAAGGGTAGTCATTCGTTCGCTTTGTTGTAGAGGGCTCCGACGGCGAGGCCGAGGATCACGGCTCCGAGGATGAACGCCGGGCCGCCGAACGCCGCGGCCACGAACCCGAAGAGGACCGCCGGGATGACCATCGTCCCGACCTCCTTGCCCCACTTCGTCCAGTCCGCCTTCTCCTCGGCGACCGCGGCCTCCGGGCCCTTGGGCGGCGTGATCTTGAGGCCTTCCTTCTTGGGGGGGTTGTTGGCCAGGTTGCCCGTCCCGATGTTCTGGTTGACCTGCTCGTTGCCTTTGCCGCTGCCGTCGACGGTGTTGTTCCCGGTCTCCAGGGGCTTGTTCGTGCCCTTGCCCTGGATGGCGTCGTCGAGGATCTTCTTGGCCTGGTCCATGTCGGTGATGCCGTTGAGGCGGGCCATGATGCCCTGCATCTTCTCGAGCTGCTGCTGGGCCGTCAGCTTGGTGATATCCGAGCCGGCGTAGTTGTTGAAATCCTCCTTGATGATCGCGCGGTAGAAGTCGATGAAGCTGGCGGCCTTCTTGGCGTCGCCCTTGGCCAGGGCGGCCTCGGCCACCTTGAGCTGCGCGTCGAAGTTCTCCTTGGCGTTGGGGAAGTCCTTGAGGCGCTGCTCGATGTAGGCCTGCTCGAGGCGGTCGAAGCGGTCCCAGACCTTGGGGGCGTCGGGGTTCTTGGGCGCCCAGCTATGGTGAACGTAGGCCTTGACCTTCGTCATGACCTCGCCGCGCAGGCCCGAGACGATCTTGTTGTACTCGTCCCTCTTGGAATCCTTGTCGGCCTTGGCCGTGGCATAGGTCGTTTCGAACGTCTTCTTTTGCTCGGGGGTCATCTCGGCCGTCAGCACCATGACCTCGAAGGCGGTGAACTCGGCCTCGGCGGGCGCGGTCTGGTTGTTCCCCGGGACCACGCCCTTCTCCTTCTCGGCCTTCTCCTTGGCGATGCGGTCCTTCTCGGCCTTGTCCTTTGCGATGCGGTCCTTCTCGGCCTTGTCCTTTGCGATGCGGTCCCGCTCTGCCTTGTCCTTGGCGGCGCGGTCTCGATCGGCCTTGTCCTTGGCGATGCGGTCCTTCTCGGCTTTGTCCTTGGCGATGCGGTCTTTCTCGGCCTTCTCCTTGGCGAGGCGCTCTTTCTCCGCGGCCGGGTCCGGGGCCATCCCGGAGGGAGGCAGGACGATGATCTTCGAGCCCGCGGCCGTGAGCTGGGACTGCCAGCTGGGCGCGGCGCTGAGCGCGGTGCCTTCCTTGGTGACCCTGGGGCCTTTGTCCGTGCGCGTCAATACATAAGGAGAGAGCTGTGTGTCGAACGTCGTGAGCCAGGCGTTCCCGAAGGCTTTCTGGGAGACCTGCTTGAAGACGTAGAGGTTGGCCTGCTTCTGCTTGGACTGGTGGCCGCAGCTGGAGTAGTAGCACCACACGCTATGGAAGCCCCCGGCTTCGTCCTGGAAGCTCAACTCGTACCACGCGCCCCAGCTTTCGGTGACGGGCTCCCACTTGGGGATCTCGCGTTGCTGCGCTCTCGCGGGAGCGGCAGCCGCCAATAGGATGGAGACGGCGAAGGCGGACCACAGCTTGTTCATGGGGTACCTCGCAGGACTCATACCAGTAGCATACCTGGTCTGCCGAAATAATGCAACTGGCTATGGACCTAGACCCGGTCTAGGTCCTAGGTCCTATCCAGCAGCGCGACAAGTTCCACGTGCGAGGTCTGCGGGAACAGGTCCACGGGCTGGACCCTGCGCAGCCGGAAGCCCGAGTGCAGCAGGTAGCCCGCGTCCCTGGCGAAGGTGGCGGGGTCGCAGGACACGTAGACGAGGCGCTCGAACCGGCGGGCCGTGAGGCAGCGGAGGACCGGGGGCGTCAGGCCGCTGCGGGGAGGGTCCACGATGGCCGCGGCGCGGCCCGGGCCCTCGCCGCCGCCGCGCATGGCTCGGGCGAGCACGCTCTCGGCCCGGCCGGCGAGGAACCGGACGTTGCGGATGCCGTTGGCCCGGGCGTTGTCGATGGCGTTGCGCACCGCTTCCCCGTTCTCCTCGATGCCGATCACGCTCTGCGTCCGCCCGGCGATCCAGAGGGAGATCGTGCCGACCCCGCAGTAGATGTCGTACACCGTGGGGAACGTCTTGCCCCCCTCGGTCAGCGCTTGGAGCGTCTCGTCGTAGAGGATCTCGGAGGCGGCCGAGTTGACCTGGAGGAAGGACCCCGGCGAGGACTTGAACCGCAGGCTGCCGATGCGCTCCTCGATGCCCCGGTCGCCGGCGAGCCGCTTCCAGATGGGGCCGAGGACGACGGAGGTCTTGAGGGGCTGCACGTTGTGGTAGAGGCTCGCGATCTCGGGGAAGGCGGCCGTCATCTCGGCCACGAATTCCTCCCGGCGCGGGAAGGCGTCGGTCAGCGCGACCACGGCCGCGAGCGCCTGGCCGGCGGCGTTCGTGCGCACGTAGAGATGGCGCAGCCACCCCCGGCCGTCTTCCTGGGAGTAGACGCTCCAGCCGAACTTGGCGGCCAGGTCCCGGACCTTGCGGAAGATGCGCACGGAGAGCTCCGACTGTACGGGGCAGTCCTCCAGCGGCACGATGCGGTGCGTCCCCTGCTCGAAGAAGCCGGCCAGCGGCGGTCCCTTGGATTGCGGGTTGCGGCCGAAAGGGATCTGGACCTTGTTGCGGTAGTTCCACTGCTGCGGGGAGGCCCGGACGGGCTCGATGGGCGGCTGGCCCAGCTTGCCGATGCGCCTCAAGGCGTCCGCGACGATGCCGCGCTTGGCTTCGAGCTGGCGTTCGTACTCGAGCTGCTGCCAGCCGCAGCCCCCGCAGGCGGGTCCGCGGCGGCCGGGGTCGAAGTGGATGGGGCAGCGGGGGACGATGCGGCCCGGCCCGGCCTCGAGCACGGACCGCAGGCGGGCCCGGAGGTAGGTGGGCTTCTGGGCGACGACCTCGACCTCGAGGCGGTCCCCGGGGACGGCGTACGGGACGAAGACGATGCGCGAGCTGCCCGCGCCCGGCGTTTCTGGCGCGGGCGTGCCGCTTCGATCCGAGCGGGAAGGCGGCCTGCCCGCGCCCGGCGTTTCTGGCGCGGGCGTGCCGCTTCGATCCGAGCGGGAAGGCGGCCCTTCGGCGCGCGCCAGGCCCGAGCCTTCCGGGGCCATCCTCTCGACCTTGACCGTGAGCCGTTCCACGCCGTGGATACTATCATTTTGTACAATAGCAGTAACTACGCAGTCCACGATGAAACGGCGTCTAGCCCCCCTCAATGCTCTCCTCCCCCGCGGGGGGAGGCTCGCGATCCTGGCGCTTCTGCTGGCCGCTTGCGTGCCGTACCCGGGCGCTCCGCCCCGGATCGAGGGCAGGTCGGACAGCATCACGACCGGGCCGTTCGAGCCCCTGGACCCGGGGGCTTCCGAGCTCGACAGCCTGCATTTCTCGGTCCGGGCCTACGGGCCCGACGCGGCCAGGCAGATCGCGCAGACCGCCGAGGAGTCCTACGGCCGCATCATGGTCGACACCAACCTGTATTCCTTCCGGCCCAAGGGGCTCTACCGCGTCATGGTCTACGCGACCTCCGACGAGTACCGCAAGAAGACGGACCAGCCGGCGTGGTCCGGCGGGGTGTCCGTGGGCAACGCCATCTGCACCTTCCACGGCCCCCATCTGCCCGGCGTCCTGGCCCATGAGATGACCCACCTGATCTTCTACGAGTACATGGGCCGCTCCGACCAGTCCCTGCGCTGGATCAACGAGGGGCTGGCCGTGTACCAGGAGACCATCGCCCTGGCGACGCCCCGGGGGGCGAGGGACCCCTTCGTCGCCCTGCGCGAGAGCCTGGCGAAGTCCCCGATCCCCATGGAGCACATGGAGAGCTTCGTCCCCGCCACCGAGCATGAGTTCCAGGTCAACAACTGGTACGCCCAGGCCTACGGCATGGTCAGGTTCATGATCGAGCGGGGCGGGCGGATGGGCTTCTCCCAGTTCCTCGCCGCCCTCAAGGAGCGGCGCACGCTCGACGACGCCTTCGCCGCGGGCTTCCCGGCGTGGCGGACGGCCGCGGTCTTCTACGCCGAGTGGCGGCGCAGCCTATGAGCCGGGGGGAACCCGCGGCCGCCTTCGCCCAGCGCAAGGCCGTCTTCACGGTGGGAGGCATGCATTGCGCGTCCTGCGTGGCGCGGGTGGAGAGCGCGGTCGGCAGGATCCGCGGCATCGAGACGGTCCACGTCGACCTGCCGTCGCGCACCGTCGCCCTCTCCTATTTCCCCGGGCTCGACCCGAGGGTCGTGCGCAAGGCCATCGAGGCCCTCGGCTACGACGTCCTGGGGACCAGCGAGACCCGGACCGAGGCCGAGGCCCTGGGGTTCTCCTCCCGCAAAGACGAGGAGCGCCGCCTCCTGTGGCGCCTCATCCTGGCCGCCGTGCTCGCGGCGCCGCTGATGCTCGCCCGCTCGCTCGAGCTCTCGCCCTACACCACGGTGCTGCTGGCGCTCCCGCTCCAGCTCGTCGGAGGGTGGCATTTCCACCAGGGGCTGGCCCGCAGCCTCCTGCGGCGCACGGCGGACATGGACACCCTGGTGTCGCTGAGCACCTGGGTGGCGTTCCTCTTCAGCTCGTACGTCGTGATCCTCCCCGAGACCCTTCCGGTCCAGGCCCGGGTCCCCCAGTGGGACGCCGTCGCGGGCTTGGTGACCATGGTCACGCTGGGGCGCTGGCTCGAATACCGCACGAGGGGCCGGACCAGCGACGCGGTGGCGCGCCTGATGCGCATGACGCCCAAGAGCGTCCGGGTCCTCAGGGGCGGGCGCGAGTTCGTCGAGCTGATCGCGCACGTCCGGGTCGGGGAGGTCATCCGCGTGCGTCCCGGCGAGCAGATCGGGATGGACGGGGCCGTCGTGGAGGGGAGCAGCGCGGTCGAGGCTGGAGGCCGAGCGTCCCCGACGCCCTCTGGGACGGCGTTGGCGGGAGGGGGCGCGGTCGACGAGTCCCTCCTGACGGGCGAGAGCCTCCCGGTCGAGAAATCGCCCGGCAGCCGGGTGTGGGGCGGGACCATCCTGCGGCAGGGCTCCCTGGATATCCGGGTCGAGCGGCCCGGGACGGAGTCGGCCCTTGCCAGGATCGTCGACGCCGTGCGCGAGAGCCAGTCCTCCAAGCCCAAGATCCAGAAGTACGCCGACAGGGTCGCCGCCGTCTTCGTCCCGGCCGTCATCCTCGTCGCCGTGGCCAGCGCCTTCCTCTGGGCCATCTACGGCCCCGAGGACCTCAAGGTCCTTCTGGCGCTGACCTCCATGGTGAACGTGCTGGCCGTGGCGTGCCCCTGCGCCCTGGGCCTGGCCACGCCGCTGGCCCTCATGGCCGGCATCGGGCGGGCGGCGGAGATGGGCGTCTGCATCAGGAACGCGGACGTGCTGGAGGGCATCAGCAGGCTCGACGCGGTCCTCTTCGACAAGACCGGCACGCTCACCGAGGGCAAACCCAGGGTCGTCGACGTGCTCCTCTTCCGGGGGAGCAGGGAGCGGCTCCTGGAGTCGGCCATGGCGGCGGAGCAGCGCTCCGAGCACCCGTTCGCGTCCGCCGTGATGGCCTACGGCCGCGAGGCGGGCGTCGCGCCGGGGGCCCTCCGGTCCTTCGAGGCCGTGCCGGGGCGGGGGATCGCGGCCGTCGGGGAAGGCGGCGGCCGGATCCTCGCCGGCTCGGTGGCGTGGCTCACCCGGCAGGCGGGCGCCCCGGCGCCCGGGGACCTGGCCAGGATCGAGGCCAGCGAGGGCTCGGTCCTCGGGGTCTGCGTGGGCGGCGAGTGGCTGGGCGCCTTCGTGCTGGCCGACCCCCTGCGGCCCTCGGCCGCTCCGGCCGTGGCGCGGCTCAAGGAGTTGGGCGTCACCGTCATGCTCGTGACCGGGGACAGGAAGGAGACCGCCGAGCGCATCGCCCGGGAGGCCGGCATCACGGCGGTCTTCTCGGAGATACTGCCGGCGGACAAGGCCGAGATCGTCGGGACGCTGATGGCCGAGGGCAAGAAGGTCGCGATGGTCGGGGAGGGGTTCAACGACGCGCCCGCCCTGAGCCTGGCGGACGTCGGCGTGGCCCTGTCCTGCGGGACCGACGTCGCCGTCGAGTCCGCCGACATCACCCTGATGAGCCCCGACCTGGGGAACATCGTCAAGGCGTTCGAGCACGGCCGGCGCATCAGGAGGGTGATCCGGGAGAACCTCTTCTGGGCGTTCCTCTACAACGCGGCCCTGATCCCGATCGCCGCCGGGGCCCTCTATCCCTTCTTCGGGGTCATGCTCCGGCCGCAGTACGCGGCCGCGGCGATGGCCCTGAGCTCGATCTCCGTCGCGTTGAATTCCCTGAGGCTGAGGAGAACATGAGAAAGAAGATCCGTCTCGTCTACGGCTACGGGCCCGAGACCGCCCTGGCGGGCTCGGACGCCGCGCTCCCCCCGATCGAGACCTGGCCGAACCAGCACCGCGGCTACGAGATCCGCATCGAGATCCCGGAGTTCACCTCGGTCTGCCCGAAGACCAGGCTCCCGGACTTCGGCGCCATCACCGTGCGCTATGAGCCCGGGCGGACCTGCCTCGAGCTCAAGTCGTTCAAGTACTACATCCTGGGCTACCGCAACATGGGGATCTTCTACGAGAACGCGGTGAACCGCATCCTCGACGACGTGGCGGCCGCGGTCCGGCCGGTCTGGGCCGAGGTGCAGGGAGCCTTCACGGCGCGGGGCGGCATGCGCTCGACGATCATCGCGCGCTACCCCAGGCGCGGCCGACCCCATGGGTCCTAGAAGCCATTTCACAACCCCCTTGCGCCTGCAAACGCGGCTTTCGGGCCGTCTGCTGCGTTGCTCGGACCGCCGCGTACTTCCAGTACGCTGCGGTCCTCGCGCCTTGCATCCGGCCCAAAATCCGCGTTTTCGCGTACCAAGTGGGTTTTGAAATGGCTTCTAGCGCCGACGCGGCCCTGGGCGTGCAGCTCGGCGGCCGCGCCGCCGACGGCGTGGACCTGGCCGGGGGCATCCTCCTGAAGCTCTGCAGCCGCTCGGGGCTGCAGGCCTGCGGCCAGGCCCCCGAGCTCGGGTCCCCGCCGTCCGGCCGCGCGGTCTTCCGGATGATGACCGGGTCCGAGCGGCTCCACGTCCCCTCCGACCGCTGCGACCTCCTGGTCGCCTTCGACCTGGACGCCTGCCGCGGTCTGGCCGGCGACGCGGCCCGCGGCGTCCTCTTCGACAGCGGCCGTTTCCAGGTCGAGCCGGGCAGCCTGCGGCCGGGCGCGGCCGCCCTGGGGCTGCCCTGCGCCGGCCTCCAGGTCGAGCCGCGGCGCTGGGGCATGGCGGCCTTGGGGGCGCTGACGCGGCTGATGGGCCTGGACCTCGTCGTGCTCGACGGGCTCATCCGCGAGGCCCGCCGGAGCCAGGCCGCCGAGGCCACCGCGCTCGACCTGCTGGCCGCCAGGGCCGGTTTCGAGCACGCGGGAAAGGAGTTCCCGCCGTTGTGCCTCGGGCTCCGCCCTGGCTCCCCGCGCCGTCTCGCGCTCTCGGGCGAGCGGGCGGTCGCCCTGGGGGCGCTGTCGTCGGGCTGCAAGTTCCTGGCCGTCTGCCCGGGCTCCTTGCCGTCGGCATCGACGGCGTGGCTGGCGGCCCGGGCCCCGAGCCACGGGGTGGTGTTCCGGGCCGCCGAGGACGCGCCGGCCGCGGTCCACATGGCGGTCGGCGCGGGTTTCGCGGGCGTGCGCGCCATGGCCTGGGTGTCAGGGGCGGCCGCCGCGGGCTTCGACGAGGCCGTCGAGTTCGCCGCGGCGGCGGAGATCCCGGTCGTGCTCGCGGCCGGGGGCGGCGCCGGG
The DNA here is from genome assembly GCA_016212795.1 of Elusimicrobiota bacterium. Lineage (GTDB taxonomy): Bacteria > Elusimicrobiota > Elusimicrobia > UBA1565 > UBA9628 > JACRDT01. The sequence continues at coordinate 71,395 of JACRDT010000020.1, forward strand.
GCCTATCGCGCCCGGGAGGGCCTGGCCGCCGCGGTCATCGTCCCCGGGGGGGTCGCGGACGCGTTCCACAGCGCCGTCGAGGCCTTCGACCTGGCGGAGAGGTTCCAGGCGCCGGTCGTCCTGCTCATGGACGCCGGCCTGGAAGGCCGGGTGGAGACGCTCGACGACCTCGGCATGGACGCGGCCATCGAGCGGGGCACCTGGGCGGTCCCGCAGCCCGAGAGGACCGGGCGAGCCTTCTTCGAGCGCTATGCCGACTCCGAGACGGGCGTGTCGCCGAGGACCGTCCCCGGGACCGAAGGGCTCATGTTCGTCGCGCCGGCGCCTTCCGGGCTCCAGGGCCCTCCATGCGCCGGCGAGCGGGAGGTACTGCTAAGGAGAATATCCGCGCCGGCGGGCGGGGGTTCTTCGGACAAGAGCTCGCGCAAGCTGCGCTCGCTGGCCGGGGGCCTCAAGCCCATGATCATGGAGGGCCCGCTCGAAGCCGAGCTGACGCTGGTCGGCTCGGGTTCGGCTTGCGCCATGATGCGCTGCGTGATGAGTCGCTACAACGTGGGCGGCGCCAGGCGCGTCCAGGCCCTGACGGTCAGGTACCTCCATCCCTTCCCCGCCGACGAGGTGGCCGCGGCGCTCAAGCCGGCGCGCCGCGTGGTGGCCTTCGAGAGCGACCCGGCGGGCCCGCTCTGCCGGCTCATCCGGGAGGGGACCGGCTTCGAGGTGGCCCGCCGCTGCGTCGAGCCGGGCGGGGGGCCGCTGCGGCCGGCCGCGTGCCTGGCCGCGGTCGAGGAAGCCCTCCATGATTGAGACCACCGGGCTGTTCCCGGTGCCGGTGCGCACGCCCCTGTCCGAGGCGCGCGACGTCGGTCCCGAGGAGTACGTGGCGCAGGATGCTCCCGACTGGTGCGCGGCTTGCGGCCACGCCGGGGTGCTGGAGTCGCTCCGGCAGGCCTGCGCCTCCCTGGGGCTGGCCAGCAAGGACCTCCTCCTCGTCGCCGGGGCGGGGTGCGCCGGCAGGGTCCCCCGCTTCTTCTACTCCTACGGGCTGTCGGGCCCGGCGGGGAGGGCGCTGCCGCTGGCCGCCGGGGCCAGGCTCGCCAACCCCGACCTCTGCGTGGTCGCCCTGGGCGGGGACGCCGAGACCCTGGGCCCGGGCGCCGGCCATCTCCTCCACGCGGCTCGGAGCAACGTCGACATCACTTTCATCCTCCTGGACAACATGGTCCAGGGGCTCGCCGGCGGCCTCGCCGGGCCCACGACCATGCTGGGCCACGCCACCCCTTCCACCCCGGACGGCTGCGTCGAGCGTCCGCTCGACCCGGCGTCGCTGGCCCTGGTCGCGGGCGCGACCTTCGTGGCCCGGGTCTATGCCGGCGACGGCGACCTCGCCGGCGCGCTCATCGCCAGGGCGATCCAGCACCGCGGGTTCTCCTTCGTCCACGCGCTGAGCCCCTGCCCCGCTTTCAACGCGGTCAACACGCACGCCTGGATGAAGGAGCGGGCGGGCGTCCTCGAGGACGCCGGCCAGCAGCCCAGCCTCGCCGCCGCCCTCGCGCTGGCGCTCGACACGGAGAAGCTCTGGCAGGGCGTGCTCTACGAGACGCTCGACGTCCCGACCTGCGAGGATGCCGACCCGACGATCTGCCGGAGCGGGGCCGCCGTGAGGGAATCCCTCGGGCTCTCCCCCAAGGAGATCGAGGAGCTCAAGGAAGAGCTCCGGTAGCGCTCCCGACGTCGTTGACGCGAGCGGCGGCGAGAGCTATACTCTCGGGGATCTTGACGGGGGAGGGAAGCGCATGGGGCTTCGGTCGACGGGCGTGAAGGCTGTCGTCATCTCGGTCCTGGCGGCGTGCGCGCCCGCCCGGGCCCAGGACGTCTCGTGGCCCGACCTCGCCCAGCCCGTCCAGGCCGTGGGCGGCGGGGAAGGCGACGCGGCCGTGGTGGTGGGCATCGAGGGCTACGCCTTCGTGGGCCCGGTCGCCGGGGCCGAGTCGAACGCCAAGCTCTGGAACCGCTACCTGGCCGACACCCGCGGCGTGCCGCCCCGGAACGTCAAGCTCCTCACCGGCGTGGATGCCACGCGAGAGGAGGTCCTGGACGCCGCGCGCAAGGCCGCCTCGCGGGCCGGCCCCGCGGGGACCCTGTGGTTCGTGTTCATCGGGCACGGCGCGCCCGCCAAGGATGGGCAGGACGGGCTGCTCCTGGGCGTGGACGCCCAGCAGAAGGCCGAGAGCCTCGAGAAGCGGGGCGTGAGGCGCGGGGAGCTCTTGAAGATCCTCTCGACGAGTCGGGCCGGGGCAATCAGGGTGGTCCTGGACGCGTGCTTCTCGGGCAAGCGGCCGGACGGCTCGAGCCTGGCGCCGAACCTCCAGCCGCTCTTGACCGTGGCCTCGCCGGCGGCGGTGGACCCCAGGCTGGTGGTCTTGACCGCTGCCAAGGGAGACCAGTTCGCGGGCCCCTTGCCCGGTGTGTCCCGGCCGGCGTTCAGCTACCTGGCGCTGGGGGGTCTTCGCGGCTGGGCCGGCCAGGGCAGAAAAGGCGCAGTGACGGCCGGCGACCTGCGTCGCTACGCCGCCGACGCCCTGGACGCGACCCTGCGCGGCCGCAACCAGACGCCTGACCTGATCGGCAAGGAGGACGCCGTGGTCGCGGTCTCGGCCGGGGAGGCGGGCCCGAACCTCTCCAGGCTCGCGGAGGCGACCGCCGGCGGGGGCGCCCGGGAGGAGATGTTCAAGATATCGAGCCTCCCGGCCGTGCCCAATGTCCAGGCTCCCGAGGCCATCAAGGACCTGGGCGGGGGGGCCGACTGGCGGGACCTCGACGTGGATGCCCTCGGGCGATACGATGAGGCGGCTGAGTTCGACAAGGGGGATGCGTCCGCCGCGGGCAAGGCGGCGAAGTGGCGCGAGCTGGCCGCGGCGGCTCCCAAGTTCGCCGAGAAAGCCCTGGGCCGCGCCCGCCAATGGGAGCGCTTCGTGGAGGAGCTGGCCGCCCAGGAGCAGGCCCGGGTCAGGCGCGCCGAGGCCAGGGACAAGGACTGGCTGAAGCTCGGCAAGCTCCTGGCCATGAAGACGGCGGTGCCCGAAGCCGACAAGAAGCGCTGGGCCCTCATGTTCGTCCAGGCCTACGGCAAGACGTCGGAGGAGAACCCCTACGTGGAGGACGTGGCGAAGTACCTGCCGCCGGGAACGGTCAAGGTCACGCCCGGGGCCAGGGCCGCGGCCGGCGCGGCCTCGACCGCGTCGAGCGGGCAGGCCGGCAAGGCCGGCATCGAGTGGGTGACGGTCCCCGGCGGGACCTTCACCATGGGCTCGGACGATTGGGCGGCCTCGAAGCCGCGGCACGCCGTGACGGTCAAGACCTTCCAGCTGGCCAAGACCGAGGCGACCAACAAGCAGTACCGCGCCTGCGTCGAGGCCGGGGCGTGCACGCCCAAGGGGACGGAATCATACTGCACCGCCGACTCCCCGGGCGACGACCAGCCTGTCGTGTGCGTGAACTGGGAGCAGGCCCGGGCCTTCGCGGCGTGGGTCGGCGGGAGGCTGCCGACCGAGGCCGAGTGGGAATACGCCGCCCGCAGCGCCGGCAAGGAGAGGAAGTACCCTTGGGGCGACGAGGAAGCGTCGTGCGGGCGGGCCGTGATGTCCGAGGGCGGCACCGGCACCGGCTGCGGCCGGCATACGGCCTGGCCCGTGTGCTCGAAGCCCGTCGGTAACACCGAGCAGGGGTTGTGCGACATGGCGGGCAACGTGTGGGAGTGGACCCGGGACTGGCGGCATGATTCGTATGAAGGAGCCCCGGCCGACGGGAGCGCGTGGGAGAGCCCCGCGGGCTCGGGCCGGGTCGTCCGCGGGGCCTCCTGGTGGAGCGGCACCGCCGAGAACTCCCGCGCCGCGTACCGCTCCGACTTCAAGCCGGACATCCGCGGCGGCATCGTGGGCTTTAGGCCCGCCCGCTGAGCCCGCGCCGGCGGTCAGGAGTCGCAGGACTTGCAGGACGGCCGGCCGTTGAACACGAGGACGGCCATGACGACGGCCGCGACCACGCCCAGCACGAGGAGGACCCTGGATTCCCTGCTGACGCCCCAGAACTCGCCGGCCGTGCGGTCGAGCTCGAGCGCCGCCCGGGCCAGGGCGCCCTTGTCCGCCGCGATCGCCCAGACGCTCGCGGGCTGGGTCGCGGCGAAGACGACCGCCTTGAGCCTCGCGTCGTAGCCGACGAGCCGGCCGCCGCGCTTGGTCCAGGCGATGCCCTCGGGGGATGGGGAGCCGTCCTTGTCCATGATGGTCAGGAACCTGGGATGGTAGCGGCCGTCGGCTTGCGGGGGGCGCGCCGGGTCCCCGGCGGTGACGTAGAGCCGGCCGTCCGCCTCCAGCAGGGACTCGATGCCGCCCTCGATGGCCGCCAGCCGCTGCGGGGGACCCAGCTGCGGACTGATGCGGACGACGACCTCCTTGGCGTCCCCGGCGGGCCTGACGTGCGCCAGCGCGCCGTCGTCCGACGCTTCCAGCCGGCCGAAGCCGGCATCGGTCCGCAGCTCCCTGACCAGCTTGCCCCCGATGAGGTCGTAGACCGCCAGGAGCGGCTTGCCTTCGGCCTCGGCGTCCAGGACGACGAGCGGCGAGGCCTCGGGGAAGGCCGCGGCCTTCGCCCGGAACTCGCCGACGAGGACGGCGTCCTCCTCGGTCCCGGCTCCGCAGTCGAGGGTCTTGAGGTAGGTCTTGTCCCGGCCCGCCAGGATGACGAAGACCTTCTCGGTCCAGCCGGGCCGGCCGAGCGCGACCGGCGCGACCTCCGGGGCCAAGGGGATGGCCTTGAGCACGGCGCCGTCCGCGAGGGAGACGCGCAGCAGCCGGCGCTCCCGGGACTTGCCGGACCCGTAGTCGGCGTCCAGCACGGCCTGGCCGGCCTTGTCCAGGTAGGCGTAGGACTCGCGCAGGCGGTAGCCCGGGAAGTGCCACTTGCGTCCCTCGCCGGCCGCGAGGTCGTGGACGCAGAAGAAGGTCTTGTACGGGTAGTCGCCCTCGAGGTAGAGGAGCTTGCCGCTGCGGCGGTCGAGCGAGTGGCCGCGGGACTCGGCGCTGACCGCGAGGCGGGTCACCCCTTCGGGGGCCTCCCGGCAGCCGGCGCAGAGCGCGAGGACGGCCAGCAGCCCCGCATTCAGGCCGCGCGGGGCCATCAGTCGTGGGGCAGGAACCGGAACCCCTTCTCGACCCGGACGACCGTCGTGTCCTTGCCGCTGGGGTGCACTTCCATCAGGTAGGGGCGGTCGCCGCACCAGCCTTCGACGCCCTCCACGGCCGAGGGGTCCTTCATGGCCTGGAGCCGGGCGCATTCCGGCTCGGTCAGGGGCAGGAGGCACCAGGCTTGGGAGTCGTCGCCTTCCTGCCAGTCGATGAGCTCGGTGAACACCCAGAGGAACCGCTGGCCGCAGTCGGGGCAAGCCACGAGCCTCAAGTCGAAGTGGCTCTCGTCCACCAGCGTCGCGATCTCGGACAGGCGCTGCCGGTTCTCCCAGGCGGCCTGGGCATCCCCGCCGAAGCATTGGCCGCAGCCGAACCTCACGGGCTCTCGCGCCTTGTGGTGCTTGTGCATGGGTCTGGTGCGCCATTATAGTGTAGCAAGGATCGGTGCGGCGCGGCGCGAAATTTGGTACCATGTGTCCCCGCGGTCGGCGGACGGGTCCGCAGCCGCTATCAGCCCAGTTGGCGCAGTGGTAGCGCGCTCCCTTGACATGGGAGAGGTCGTAGGTTCAAATCCTACACTGGGCATGTTTTCACTCTCCTCCCCCGCGGGGAGGAGAGCAGCCGGGGGGCATTTCGCCGTTTCAATGGACACCGATAACCTCGAAGCCCTGCGCCATTCCTGCTCCCACGTCATGGCCCAGGCCGTGCAGCAGCTGTTCCCGGAGATGAAGCTGGGCATCGGCCCGGCCATCGAGCACGGCTTCTACTACGACTTCGACGGGCCGCACCACTTCGTGCCCGAGGACCTGCCCAGGATCGAGGGGAAGATGAGGGAGATCGCCAAGGCCCGGCACCCCTTCGCCAAGTCCGAGCACCCCAAGGCCGAGGCGCTCGAGTTCTTCGGGTCGCGGGGGGAGAAGTACAAGCTCGAGCTCATCAACGACCTGGCCGACGGCACCATCAGCTACTACACGCACGCCGACTTCACGGACCTCTGCAAGGGCCCCCACGTGGAGCACACGGGCAAGATCGGGCACTTCAAGCTCACGACCATCGCGGGCGCCTACTGGCGGGGCGACGAGAAGCGTCCCATGCTCCAGCGCATCTACGGCGTGGCCTTCGACACCAAGGAGGCCCTGGAAGGCCACCTGGCCATGCTCGAGGAGGCCAAGAAGCGCGACCACCGCAAGCTCGGCAAGGAGCTCGGCATCTATTTCATCGACGAAGACGTGGGCCCGGGCCTGCCCTTGTGGCTGCCCAAGGGCGCGGCCATCATCGAGGAGCTCGAGTCCCTGGCCAAGAAGACCGAGGCCGAGGCCGGCTACGTGCGCGTGCGCACGCCTCACATCTGCAAGGAGAAGGTGTACCTCACGAGCGGGCACCTCCCCTACTACAAGGAGGGCATGTTCCCGCCCATGGAGCTCGACGGGGAGAAGTACTACCTCAAGCCCATGAACTGCCCGCACCACCACAAGATCTTCGGCTCGAGCCTGCGCTCCTACCGCGACCTGCCGGTGCGCCTGGCGGAGTACGGGACCTGCTACCGCTACGAGCAGTCGGGCGAGCTCTTCGGCCTCATGCGCGTGCGCTCCATGCAGATGAACGACGCGCACATCTACTGCACCGTCGAGCAGTTCGAGACGGAGTTCCTCGCGGTGTGCCGGATGTACCTCGGCTATTTCAAGATCTTCGGCATCGACAAGTACCTCATGCGCTTCAGCACCCACGCCTCCGAGGGCCTCGGCAAGAAGTACGTGGACGAGCCCGAGCTCTGGAAGAAGACCGAGGAGATGGTCGAGCGGGCCATGGTGTCCGGGGGCATCCCTTATACGAAGGTCCCCAACGAGGCCGCTTTCTACGGCCCCAAGATCGACGTCCAGGTCTGGAGCGTCATCGGCCGCGAGTTCTCGCTCGCCACCAACCAGGTGGACTTCGCCGTGCCCCGGCGCTTCGGCCTCGTCTACCACACGGCCGAGCACGGGGAGGCCACGCCCCTGTGCATCCACCGCGCCCCGCTGGGCACGCACGAGCGCTTCATCGGCTTTCTCCTCGAGCACTTCGCGGGCAGCCTCCCGCTCTGGCTCTCCCCGGTCCAGGTCAGGGTCCTGACCATCACGGACGGCCAGAACGGCCCGGCCCGCGAGCTCGCGGGCCGGCTCAAGGCCGCGGGCCTGCGCGTCGAGGTCGACGACACCTCGCACAAGGTCGGGTACAAGATCCGCGAGGCGCAGCTGGAGAAGATCCCCTTCATGGTCGTGCTCGGCCCCAAGGACGTCGAGTCCGGGACCCTCGCGGTGCGCTTGCGGGACGGCCGGCAGTTCATGGGCGTGAGGGAGGCCGACTTCCTCGCCAAGGTCGTCCGGGAGAAAGACGACAGGCTGCTGGCGCCCGCGTGGTAGCCGGCGCGTCCGCTCCAGAAACTCCGGGCGCGGGCAGGACGGAAGCCGAGATGCTGTGGGAGACCGCGGCCGTCGCCGAGTCCTTCGTCTGCTCCGCGGCCCTGACCGTGCTGCTGCCCTCCATCGAGGCCCGGCTGTCCGCGGACACGCCGGAGCTGTCTTTCCTGACCAGGCTCATGCTGGGCCTCCACCCGGTCTATTGCGCGCTGTTCATGGCGTCGCTCTTCGCGGGCGTGCTGTGCGCCTCCGAGTGGCTCGGCGCGGACGGGGGGATCGTCGACGGGATGCGGCGCCTGGTGGCTACCTGGGTGCGCAAGGCCCCCGGGGGGGGCAGGCTGGCCGGGAAAGGGAGCCTGGCGCTCTCGGCCGTGCTGATCGCCTGGCCGGCCGTGCTGCTCTTGACCGCCCTGGCCGTGCTCTTCCCGAGGCTCGGCGCCCCGTGACGGCATCGGCCGCGGTTCGGAGGGCGTGGCCGGCGGTCGCGCTGCTGGCGGCCAGCACGGCCGCCCGGGCCGGGCTCGTCGCCGTGCCGGAGCATTTCCGGGCCTGCAACGATGACCGGGACTGCGTCGCGGTCCAGGAGGGGTGCTGCCCCTGCGGCGCGTCGGGCAAGCGCACCGCCATCAACGCCGGGCGCGTCCCGGAGTACCGGAGGCTGCTGGAGTCGGCCTGCGCGGCGGCCGGCGTCTGCGCCCGGACGCGCGGCCGCGACTTCTCGTGCGAGGCGAGCGTGCGGCCGTCCTGCGAGGCCGGGCGCTGCTGCCTCCTGGAGGACCTGCCCGTCGGCGAGTCGGCCAGGAAGGACCTCCTGGAGGAGTATAAGAAGGGCGCTGCCTGGCTGGAGGGGCTGCGGGGCTCGGCCGTCGAGATCCGCCGGCTCGACGACCGGCTCGCCGAGCCCGGGCTCGGGGCCAAAGAGAAGCGCGGCCTCAAGAGGGCCCGCGGGAAGCTGCTCGGCGAGCTCGACGCCTCGGCCAAGGCCAATGCCTGGAACTACGAGGCCCAGATCTATCTCGCGCAGGTCTTCCTGAGCGTGGGCGAGAACAAGCGCGCCTTGTTGGCGGCTTCCATGGCCGCGGACATGGCGCCGAGGGACCACCGGTCGTTCACGCTGCGGGGCATGGCCCGCCACAAGCTCGGCGACGAGAAGGCGGCGGCCCGGGACGCGCGGGAGGCCCTGAAGCTGCGCCCGGACGACAAGGCCGCCCAGGACCTCCTCCGTCTGGCAGAGCTCAAGCCGTTCGATTGAACGCCGCGACCCCTCCTTGGCTCCCGGGTCCCGCGGTCGCCGTAGGAGTCCCTTCCATTATGGTGCAAATATTTGGCAATATCTTACGCTCATGCGCGATATAGAATATGGGCATCACCCGGTGAGCTTCAGGAAGGTCTGGTTGGCGGCGCTGGTGCTGGTCGTCGCCTCGGCCGCGGCCGAGGCGGGCTGGCTCTCGTTCGGCGGCAAGAAGAGGTCCTCCTCCGGCGGCAAGACCAAGCTGGAGGACGAGGCCTTCACGGGCGCCTCCGAGCTGTTCCAGAAGACCCGGGACGAGGACAACAAGACGGCCGTGGTGGAGGCTTACGAGAGCTTCCTGCGGAGGTTCCCGGAGAGCCTCAGGACCGCGGACGCCAACTTCATGGCCGGCGAGGGCTACATGGAGCAGGCCTTGGCGGTCCTCAAGGCGGAGGCCACCGCCAAGAAGGCCTCGAGCGCGCGGCTGCTCGCCCCCAAGAACCCCGCCGCGGTCGTGGCGCTGGAGAACGCGGCCAAGGCCTTCGAGCGCGTCGTGGGGGACGACAGGTCGGGGCTGGCGGCGTGCGCCCAGTACCGGCTCGGCGAGGTGGCCTACGACGACAAGGAGTGGGACCTGGCCGTCGAGCGCTTCCAGGCGGTGGAGAAGGACCACCCCCAGTCCTTCCTCGTGCCGGAGGCGATGCTCGCCATCGTCTACTCCAACCTGGCCCTCGAGAAGTTCTCCGACGCGGAACAGAACCTCTTCCTGCTCGGCGAGGCCTACCCGATCTTCCGCAAGGAGCCCGCGGTCCTCTACGCCCAGGGCATCGTGGCCCTGCACAAGGGCGACTACTCCAACGCCGAGAAGTCGTTGAAGCTGGTCAAGACCGCGGAGGCCCAGTTCTACCTCGGCAAGACCTACCTCCTCTCCAAGCGCGCCTTCCTGGCGGCCGCGGCGTTCGAGCAGCTCATCCGCGACTACCCGAAGAGCGACCTCAAGGAGGAGGCCCAGTTCTTCATCGGCGACTCGTTCTTCCTGGCGGAGGACTACACCGGCGCCATCTCCAAGTACCAGAAGTTCATCTCGCTCTACCCCGACAGCCCGCTGAGGGTGTCGGCCCTCTTCAGGATCGGGTCGTCCTACTTCCAGAAGAAGGACTACGTCGAGGCGCGCGCGCATTTCCAGTCCGTGCTGGACCGCTACCCCAAGGACTTCTTCGCGCCGCTGGCCCAGTACTTCATCGCCGAGTCCCACCTGATCGCGGGCCAGGTCCGCGACGCGCTCTTCGCCTACACCAAGGTCATCACGCAGTACCCGGAGACCATCAAGGTCTCGCCGCTGGCCCACTTCAAGCTGGCCTGGACCCAGCTGCAGGTGGGGGACTTCGCCCAGGCCGTCACGACCTGCAACAACTTCCTGGCGCTCTACCCGTCGAACGCCCTGGCCAAGAACGTCTACCTCATCCAGGGCAACGCCCTCATCCCCATCAAGCGGCACACCGAGGCGGTGGCGGCCTTCCAGCGCATCATCGACATCGCGCCTTCCTCCGAGGTGGCCGAGCAGGCGCTCTTCTCCATCCTCCAGACCCAGTACAACCTGAAATCCTACAACTCGATCGTCACCTCCTACCAGTTCATCTTCAGGACCCTGCCGCCCTCCAAGTCCAGGTGGCGCAGCCTGAGCTACCTCTACGCCGCCGAGGCCTACCTCGCGCTCAACCAGGTCGACGAGGCCAAGGTCATCTTCGAGATGGTGCGCAAGGTGTACCCGGACGAGCCGGCCGCCTTCTACGCCCAGGACGGGCTGGCCTGGTGCTACGCGATGCGGGGCGAGGACCACCGGGCGCTCGAGGAGCGCAAGAAGCTCCAGGACATGCTGGCGGTGGCGGCGTCGACCTTCACCTTCTCGGGGACCAACGAGCTGGGCATCGCCGACAGCATGTTCAACCAGAAGAACTACGACGAGGCCTTCCAGCTCTACGAGAAGTTCGCCGGCGAGAACCCGTCGGCGGCCGAGGCCCCGGGCGCCCTCTATCGCGCCGGGCAGAGCCTCTACCACCTGCGGTACTACACCCAGGCCATCGACACCTGGCGCAAGCTCAAGGAGAGGTTCCCGCAGTCCAAGGAGACGGGCCTGGCGGTCTTCCAGATGGCCGACACGCTCTTCCGGGCGCAGAAGTACCCGGAGGCCGTCGCGGCCTACAAGGAGATCGTGGCCCAGTACCCGCAGAGCCCGAAGCTCCCGATGGCGATGCTGAGGGTGGCCCAGTCCCATTTCAACGGCAAGGACGACGCGGGGACCCTGCGGGAGGGCGAGGCCCTCATCGGGCGCTTCCCCGAGGCCCCCGAGATGACGGACGCCCTCGACCTCATGGAGGGCGTCTTCGACAGGTCCAAGACCTCGGATTTCCGCCAGGTCCTCGGCGCCATCATCAGGGCCAACCCCGGCACGCGCGCCGCGGGGGACGCGCAGTTTCGGCTCGCGCGCCGGTGCTTCGAGGCCAAGGACTACCCCGGCGCGGCCCGGGAATTCCAGGCGTTCAGCGTGGACTTCACGAACCACCCCGACCTGGGCAAGGCGCAGTTCTTCCTCGGCGAGAGCTTCTTCTACAACGGGAACCACGCCGAGGCCGCCCCGGCTTTCGAGCGCATGCTCAACAACTTCGACAAGGGCGACGACACGCCGCTGGCCCTGTTCCACCTGGGGAGCGCCTACGTGAGCCTCAAGAAGTACGACGACGCCATCCGGTACTACACGCGGCTCATCGAGGAATACCCGGGCTCGGAGTACGTCAAGCCCTCCCAGTTCAACCTGGCGCTCTCCTACAAGTCCCTCGGCAAGCTCGACATGGCGCAGTACGCCTACCAGCGCTACGTCGAGGCGGCGGGGACGTCGGAGAAGAGCAGCCAGGACGCCCTGTGGGAGATCTTCTCCATCCAGAAGGACCGCAAAGACTACGCCTCGGCCCTCCTGACGCTCGAGGAGATCCGCGACGGCTCGAAGTCGGACTCCGACTCGCCCATCGAGGCGATCTACCGGATGGGCGAGATCTACCAGCTCACCGGCCGGCACGAGGACGCCAGGAAGGCGTTCGAGTCCATCCGGTCCATGAGGCCCGCCAACAACCCCTTCCGGCTGCAGGCGCTCGTCAAGCTGGGCGAATCCTACGAGAAGGCCTCCGACTACGACCGGGCGGCGGCCGCCTACGAGGACCTCTCGCGCAGCGCCGGCCAGCCCGTGGCCGGCCAGGCGGCGCAGAAGGCGGCCCATCTGCGCAAGATGAAGCCCGTCAAGCGCGAGTCCCAGCGCGGGGAGACCATGGTGGATTCGGAGCAGGCGCCGGGCGAGAGGAGGACGGCCGCGCCCGGAGCGGCCGGGACCGAGGGCGGCCGGTTGGAGGACAGCCGGCCCAGGCGCCCCAAGGCCGGGGCCCCGAGCGTCCGGCCGACGCGGACGGCGGAGCCTGACCTCGAGCCGGAGCTGGGCCAGGCGCCGGCCGATGAGGAGCAGCCTTCCAAGCCCGTCAAGCCCGGAAAGCCCGGCAAGCGCGGCAAGGCGGGCAAGCCCGCCAAACCCGCGCCCGGCGCCTCCGGGCTTCCTGAGCGCCCTGCGGCACCGGGCGAGAGGAGGACGGCCGCGCCCGAACCGGAGGCCGCGGCGGAGGAGGGCGGCGACACCATGGTCGAGGGCGGCGGCCGTCCTCGGACGGGGAGGCGCGGGGCCCAGCAGCCCGTCGTGGCCGAACCGGAGCCGGAGCACGGGGAGACGATGATCGACACGGACCGGACGGCCGAGCCTCCCAAGCCGGCGCCTAAGCCCGCTCCGGCCAAGAAGAAGCCCTCGGGAAGATCCAAGGTCATGGAGCTTCCCGGCATGGGCGCGACGGAAGATATCCAGTAGACGGGGAGAACCCAATGGGCGAAGTGAACGTCGTCGCGATATTCAAAGAGAGTTTCACCCTCATCATCCTGTTCTTCTGCTCTGTCCTCTCGATCACCTTCATGATCGAGCGCTGGTGGTATTTCCGCAAGTCGCGGGGCCACGGCGACCCCATCCTGGCCCACGTGAACAAGCTGCTGGAGGCGGGCAAGGCGGCCGAGGCCCAGACCTACGCGGGCAAGCACACCTCCGCGGTGGGCAAAGTCATCCACTACGGGCTGCTCCACAGCTCCCGCAGCCGCCGCGACCTCGAGGACCTGCTCCACACCAAGCGGCTGGAGGAGCGCCTCCAGCTCGAGCGCTATCTCGGCGTGCTGGGCACCCTCGGGAACATCTCGCCTTTCATCGGGCTGTTCGGGACGGTGGTGGGCATCATCAAGGCCTTCCGCGACCTGGCGATGTCGGGGGGCGGCGGTCCGAGCGTGGTCGCCAAGGGCATCGCGGAGGCCCTGGTGGCCACCGCGGGCGGGCTCATGGTGGCCATCCCGGCGGTCATCATCTACAACTACTTCATGAGGCAGGTCAAGACCGTCAGCACGGACATGGAGGTCGCCTCCACCCGGCTCGTGGTCATCCTCGGGGTCAAGTAGTGGCCATCTCCTCCCAGAAGGCCGACGAGCCCATCACGGAGATCAACGTCACCCCCCTGGTGGACGTCTGCCTGGTCCTGGTCATCATCTTCATGGCCGTGGCCCCGTTCGCCATGGTCGCCGGGATCAAGGTCCTCGAGTCCCGGGCCAAGGCCGCGGAGGGGAAAGTGAACGCGGACGAGAATGTCCGTGTCAAACTGACCGTGGCGGGCGTGGTCTCGGTGAACGACGACGCGGTCGACCCCGCGGGGCTGGGGGCCGCCATCGCCCGGGCGCTGTTGGCCAGCCGCGACAAGATGGTGACGGTCACCGCCGACGAGGGGAACCGGGTGGGCCAGGTCGTCGAGATCCTCGACACGGCGCGGCAGGCAGGGGCCCAGAAGCTGGCGATCATGAGGTCGCAAGAGGAGAAACCCAAGGAGGCGGGAGGCTAAGGATGGCTGAAGAGACCGGCTTCCACCCCTCCTCACTGCGCGCCTCCTCCCGTGGGGAGGAGGCTTTCGACACCGAAATCATGTCCGGGATCAACGTGACCCCGCTGGTCGACGTCTGCCTGGTCCTGGTCATCATCTTCATGGTGACGGCGCCGCTCATGTCCGACCCGGTGATCAAGGTGAAGCTGCCCAAGGCCCACACCCAGGAGGGCGAGGAGAAGGACAAGGTCGGCATCACCCTGAGCCGCGACGGCCGCATCGCGCTGGACCAGAAGGAGTATTCGACCCTCGACGCCCTGGAGCCGGACCTGCGCGACAAGATGGCGATGAGCGACTCCAAGACGGTCATCTTGCGGGCCGACGAGGACGCCCTGCACGGCAAGCTCAGCGACATCATGTACCGCGCCAAGGAGGCCGGGGCGCTGCATCTGACGATCGCGACGGAGCGTAAGAAGTGATGGCGCAAGTCCGCCTGCCGGTCGCGACGGTCTCCTCCGTGGCCATGCACGCGGGCCTCCTCTTCCTCTACCTGCAGACCGCGCCGTTCAACAAGAAGGAGAACCTCCGGGTCATCTCGGACGTGGACCTCCTCATCCAGGTCCGCAAGCCGGTCAACATGCCGATGCCCAGGCCCGCGGCCGTCGCGGCGCCGACGACGTGGAATTTCCTGAAGATGGCCCTCCCCACCATCGAGCGGGCCGCCCCCCGGAACGTGGAGGTGAAGCTGCCAGAGCGGAGGAAGACCCCGCTGGCCGAGCCGGAGAGGCTCGTCGACAAGGGCAAGCTCAAGACCGAGCAGAGGATCGCCCCGCTGGACCTCGGCCACCGCAGGGTGGAGGAGGCCAAGGTGGAGGCCAAGGCCGATTTCGCCAGGCGCGTCACGGCTCTGGCCGAGGCGCCCAGGCTCGAGGAGGTCGGCACGCGCAGGGTCCGCGACCTGCCGGCGGCCATGGCCCTCGAGGAGCGGCGCCGCGAGGCCGTCGCGATCCAGAAGTTCGACGCCATCGCCCCCGCGGCGCTCGACCGCAAGACCCGGGCGGCCATCCTGGCGGCGCCGGTCCTGAGGGAGGCGACGCCGCCCGAGCGGGCGAGGCTCGGCGACAAGATGGAGGCGTTCCTGCCTCCCCCAGAGCCCGCGCGCGGGGGGCCCATGATCGCGCCCGAGGCCGGCCCCGACCCTCAGGCCCTGCGCAAGAAGATCGAGATGGGCGCGTCGTCCTCGGGCAGGCGCTCCCAGACGGCCGCCATCGTCGAGGAGAAGAAGAAGGGCGTCGAGATCGAGGGCCCGCTGGCCGACCGCCGGGTCGAGTACTACGAGACGCCCCAGTTCCCCGCGTGGCTGCGGGAGATGGGCGTCGGCGAGGCCGCCGTGGCGATCCGGTTCTACGTGTCTCCGGAGGGGAACGTCCTCTCGGACATGCGCGTCGAGCGCACCTCCGGCTACGGACGGCTCGACCGGCTGACGATGGACTGCCTGAAGAAATGGAAGTTCGCCCCCGTCGGCTCGCAGGAGAGGCAGTGGGGCGTCATCACGTTCCGGTTCGTCATGGAGTGACCATGGTATCGCGTCGCCGCTCGTCTTTCTTCGCCGCCTGCGCCGCCGGCCTGCTCGCCTGGGGCGCCGGCTCGACCGCGTGGGCGCAGGACGCTTCCACGCCGGCGTCCAAGGGGACGCCGTCCAAGGATCCGGCGGGGGCCCCGGCGTCGGACGCCGCGCCCTCCATGAGCCTGCCCGCCGAGGTCACCATCAGGGCCGAGGACTCGGCCGGCAGGGTGAGCGTCTCCAAGCCCCCTCTGAACCTGGAGGTGGACCCCTACGAGTCCATCCGGCCGGCGCTCAAACCCGACGAGTCCCTGCTCCTGGCCATCTCGCCTCTGACCGTGTCGTGGCGCCGGACCCACCCCGAGTTCCTGAAGAACGAGCGGGTGATCCAGCCCTGGCGCACGACCTTCAGCCCTCGGCCGGGCATCGTGTTCCATCCGCTCGACCAGCTCTTCGAGGCGCTCCAGCGCAAGCTCGAGCCCAAGGAGTCGAAGGACTACGGCTGGAGCCTCTCCATCGTCGACGAGGAGGGCAGGGTCTTCCACCGCTACGAGGGCGCCGACGACCCGCCCGACGAGATCGTCTGGAGCGGCCAGAACGAGCCCGGGGAGTGGATCCAGGCGGGGCGGTCCTACTCGGCGGTCTACACCTTCACGGAGCCCGGGGGCGCCCGCCGGACCAACTTCGGCAAGCCCCTGCTGTTCAAGGGGATCGTCCACCAGGAGGAGTCCGGCCTCTACATCAGCCTCGACGCCGCGGTCCTCTTCGGCAAGGGGAAGTCCGGGGCGGAACTTGCCAAGCCGGGCGGCGAGGACCTCATGCGCTCCGCGGCGGACCTCATCAAGCGGCGCTTCGGCGGCATCCCCATGTCGGTGCGCGTCTTCGCCGGGACCAAGGAGCTCGGCGAGTCCCAGGGCAACAACGTCGCCGCCTTCCTCGTCCGCGAGCTCATGATCAACCCCCCGGGCATCTCCGTCGCCGCGGCCCGGGCCGCCTTCTCCGAGTCCAGGGTCGACATCGTCCTGATGAACCGGTAGGCGCCGGATCGCTTGGAGCCATGCCCCGGGAGAGCCTTCCTCCGATCTCCGAGTTCCCGTCGGCCTACCATCCGGGCGGACCCGGCCGGGAGTTCCTGGCCCTGGCCCGGGCCGTCGACCCCGAGGCCGTGTGCCGCGCGCTCGAAGCGGGCGGCGGGGAGGAAGGGGAGCGCTTGCTGACCGCGGTGGAGCTGGCGCCCTTCTCTGCCGCCGCGGCCCCGGCGCTGGCGCCGAGGCTCGCGGCCGGTCTCGCCGCGAGGATCGCCTGCGCGGCCGCGGTGAGCGTCCCCCGCCACTATCCCGCCGTCAAGGTCTCGGACAGGGCGCTCCAGGCTTTCGCCAGGACGGTCGAGTCTCTCAAGCCCGCCCAAGGCGGCCAGGCCGTCTTCGCGGAAGGTGGACGGCGGCGCTCCGACGACCTGGCCTCCTTGGGCCAGGCCGAACCTTCCGCGCCGGAGCTGGCCAGGGGGCTGCGCGAGGCGTTCGCCAACGCGTTGGCCGCTTGCCTGCCGGCCGGACGCGTCGCCGAGGCCGCCGCGGCGTTCCCGTCGGCCGCGCGGTCGTCCGGCCTGCTGGAGAGCGCCAGGGAGGGGCTGGGGAACCGCTCGCTCAAGCCTGGGCAGCGCTGGCAGTGCTGGCTCGCGGCCCGGGCTCTGACGGAACGCACGTGGGACGAGTCCCTGAAGGACGCTTTCCCCATGCTGGCGGGCCGCTCGGAGGAGCCCGGGCTCTTGTGGCTGGTGCTGGCCGACCTCGTGCGTCGGCACGGGGAGGGCTGCATCCTGCTGGCCAAGAGCCGGGGCGCTCCGGCCCAGGCGCTCCCGCCCGTGGAGTTGCTGCACGCCTACATGGAGGGGGGCGGCGGCGTCCCGGCCGGCCTCGGCGTGGTCCCCGAGCGCGTGGCCGCCGCGGCCCTGGTCTGCGACCCGGGCGAAGTCCTGTCCCATCTGGCGTCGCCCGAGGACGCCGGCCGGGCGATCGCCGCGGCCCTCGTGGCTCCCGCCTTGGCGTCGAAGGACCCGGGGTTCGCCCGGCGGGCGCTCCCGGCGCTCCGGGCGTCGCTCGCCGACGCTCGCCCCTACCGCGCCCGGGTCCCGGACCATTCGGGGGAGCCTTCCCCGGAGGGGGAGGATTTCCGGCTGTGCTCGACGGCGCTGCGCTCCTATCTCGAGCTGGCGTCCAGATTGGCGGGGCCGGCGCTGGATGACGCCTTGGCGGCCGGCATACGCAAGGTCTTCGCCGGCGCCGAGACCGGGAGGAACGCCTCCCTCTTCGTCGTCGAGTCCTTCGGCCCGGCGCTGCGAGCCGTGGGCGCGGGGCTGGCCGCCGTGGTCGGCGACCGGTCTCTGGCCGCGCCGCAGCGCGTGACGGCCTACGAGGTGCTCAAGGCCTCGGCGGGCGACGCCGCCAAGGCCGCTTGCCGCACGCACTTGGAGGAGCCCTTCGCGAGGGCGAGCCGGGCCTTGCTGGGGGAGGTGGACGACCCGGCCGCGGACCCGGCCCTGGCCTCCTACGTGCGCGCGAACATCGCCGCCGTGGCCTCCTCGGGCCAGGCCGTCTCCGATCCGTCGGCGATGCTCCAGCGGAGCGGGTACGGGAGGGTGCCGGCCTTGTGGGAGCTGTTTGCCGGCGGCTGCGATCCCGACCCCGGGAAGGTCGACGCGGCCGCCGGCCGCGCTGCGCCGGAGCAGGTCCTCGAGGCCATGGCGGGCGACGATCCTTCGAGGGCCCTGGCCGCCGTCTATCTCGCGCCGGCGATGGAGCCGCGCTGCGATTGGGCCGTGCTGGCCTTGGCGTTGCGGAGCTTCATCGGCGCGGACCGCGCCGGTCCCGCTCCGGCGGGCCGGGGCGCCGTCGACGCCGTCGAGGTCGCGGCCGAGAGGCTGCACGCGCTCCTGACCGACCGGGCCCGGCGAGGGGACGAGCGAGCCGCCAGGTTCCTGTGGGAGGCCTTCGGGGTCCTCATGGACGAGCGGCCGTGGCGGCGTCAGTCCTGCTCCGTCGTCTACCGCTTCACCGGCGACCTCAAGCGGCTGCGCCGCGACGACCTGCTCGGGGACCTCCTCATGCGCGCCAGGGACGGCCGCGCCCCGGCCACGCTGCGATGGCGCGCCTGGACGCGGCTCTGCACCGATTTCGGCTGGCCCGAGGGCCGCCCTCTGGCCGTCGCGGCGATGGCCGACGCCGGCGAGGACGCGGGGTTCAAGGCCCTCCTCGGCACCAGGCTGCTCGACGTCCAGCCCGACGCCTTGGACCGGCTCCTGGACAGGTCGAAGACGCCGTGGAGGTTCAAGGGGCCGCCCGTCGACCTGCCGCTGCTCAGGCCTTCGGGCGAGCTCCCGCTGGAGTGCCTGGTCTCATCCGTGCGCTGGGCCCCGGACCGGGAGACCTTGCGGGAGGCCGTCCTGGCGCTGGCGGCGCGGTTGATCATCCGCGACGCCGGGGACATGGCCTTCGCCAGGGACTCGTTGCTGGGAGCCGCCGCGCCCGCCCAGGGCCGGCGGGAGGGGTTCGTCCGCGCCCTGCGCGCCGCGGTCGACGGCGAGCTCGCCGGCGAGGGGCGGGTGGCCGCCGCGCGGCTGCTGGCCCTGCTCGGCGAGGACCAGGACATCGAGCGCGTCGCGGCCGCCTGCCTCGAGGGGACGTGGGTCCCGTTCCCTTTCCCCGGGCCTCGCTGGGAGCCGGCGAGCGTCCTGCGCGACGCCCGCGGCAGCGTCGAGGCCAGCGGCGAGGTCTGGAGCTCCATCGACCCCTATCTCCTCGCCGGGTACGGCGCCCGGGCGGACAAGGTGCGGGCCTTGGCCCTCTTCCAGCTCGGGCGCAAACACGCCGCGGAGAAGCGTTTTGAACGGAGCCGGCCGACCCTGGCCCGGGCCGTAGGACTCGACGGCGGGCTGCGCGCCCGGGAGGCACTCTGATGGCGATCGACCGCGGCACCGTGTCCTGGGGGCGGGCGGGCCTGCTGGCCGCGCTCTTCACCCTGGCCTTCTGGCAGTGGCATGCCCCCGTCTTCTACCCCCTGCGCATCCTCGTCACGCTGTTCCACGAGCTCGGCCACGGCGCGGCCGCCATCCTGACCGGCGGGAGCATCGACCGGATCACGGTGGACGCCATGGCCGGCGGCCTCTGCTTCACGAGGGGCGGCTGGCGCTGGGTCATCCTGCCGGCGGGGTACCTGGGCTCCATGGTCGCCGGCTGCGGCATCCTCCTGCTGGCCTGCCGGACCCGCTATGACCGGTTCGTGTCCATGGCCTTGGGCGGCGTGCTCATCCTGGCCTGCCTGGTCTTCGTGCGCAGCTGGGTGGGGTTCCTTTTCGGCACGGGCATGGGGGCCGCCCTGGCCGCGGCCGGGCGGTGGCTCAACGAGGACGCCAACGACTTCATCCTGTGCTTCATCGGGAGCACGAGCTGCCTCTACGCCGTCATCGACATCCGCAACCTCATGCAGGCCGGCGGGGGCCGCAACGACGCCGCGATGTTCTCGAGGGAGCTCATCCCGCTGCCCCCGCTGGTCTGGGCCCTCCTGTGGGGCGCGCTGGCCGTCGCGGCCCTGGCTGCGACCCTGCGCTTCGCTCTGCGCCGGGACCCCGGGCGCAGGCCGTAGGCGGCCCGGCGGTTCCCGGGCGGGAGGTTGACACTCCCCGTACCTATAGGGTTAAATCCTCTCCAGGACCCAACTCGGAGCATCGGAGGACGATCTTTATGGTGGGAATCTGCGGCTACGGCGCCTACATCCCCAGGAATCGCATCAAGGTCGAGGAGATCTCCAAGGTCTGGGGCACGGACGCCGAGAGCTACAAGAAGGGCCTGATGCTCGAGGAGAAGTCCGTCCCGTCGCCGGACCAAGACACCATCACGATGGCCGTGGAGGCCAGCCGCAAGGCCGTCAAGAGGGCCGGGATCGACCCGGCGCTGATCGGCGCGGTGTACGTCGGCAGCGAGTCCCACCCCTACGCGGTCAAGCCCAGCGGCACCGTGCTGGCCGAGGCGCTGGGCGCCACGCCCGAGTGCCACACCTCCGACTTCGAGTTCGCCTGCAAGGCCGGCACCGAGGCGATGTACGTGGCCAGCCAGCTAGTCAAGGCCGGCTCGGTCAAGTACGCCCTGGGCGTCGGGGCCGACACCTCGCAGGGCGCGCCCGGCGACGCGCTGGAGTTCTCGGCCGCGGCGGGGGCGGCCGCCTTCCTCTTCAGCACGGAGAAGGACAAGATCGTGGCCGAGCTCATCGACACCTACGCCTACATGACCGACACCCCCGATTTCTGGCGGCGCGAGCACATGCACTACCCCAGGCACGGCGGGCGGTTCACGGGCGAGCAGGCCTATTTCAAGCACGTCGTGAGCGCGGGCAAGGGCATGATGGCCAAGGCCGGGATGAAGCCCTCCGACTTCGCCTACGCCGTGTTCCACCAGCCCAACGGCAAGTTCCCCCTGCGGGCGGGGAAGATGCTCGGGTTCGAGGAGCGTCAGATACTGACGGGCTGGCTCGTCAACAAGCTGGGCAACACCTATTCCGGGGCCTCGCCCCTGGGCCTGACCGCGGTGCTCGACGAGGCCAAGGCCGACGACAAGATCCTCGTGGTCTCCTTCGGCTCCGGCGCCGGGAGCGACGGCTTCGTCTTCCGGGCCACGGACAAGCTGAAGGCGGCGCAGGGCCTCGCCGAGAAGACGCGGCAGATGCTCGACGAGAAGAAGAGGTTCCTCGAGTACGGCACGTACCTGAAGTACCGCAAGATGATCATCATGAACGAGTAGGCCCGCGCGCGCGGCCACTAGGGAGCGGATTATGAGAGACGTCGCGGTGATCGGTGTCGGCATCAACAAGTGGGGCGAGCACTGGAAGACCTCGCTGAGGGACCTGGCGGTCGAGGCCGCGCTCAAGGCCCTGGAGGACGCGAAGGTCGACGCGGTCGACAGCATCCAGATCGGGTGCATGTCGGGCGGCCTGTTCGCGGGCCAGGAGCACCTCGCCAGCCTCGTGGCGGACTACCTGGGGTGCGCCGGCGTGCCGGCCTCCCGCGTCGAGTCCGCGTGCGCCTCGGGCGGCGTCGCCTTCAAGGCGGCTTACGCCGAGGTGGCGGCGGGGCTCTCGGATGCCGCCCTGGTGCTGGGCGTGGAGAAGATGACGGACGTGGGCGGCGACGAGGCCACCTACACCCTGGGCACCGCGGCCGACCAGGAGTACGAGTGCTACAACGGCGCGACTTTCCCCGGCCTCTACGCCATGATGGCCGTGCGCCACATGCACGAATTCGGCACGACCCGGCGCCAGCTCTCCATGGTCGCGGTCAAGAACCACGACAACGGTCTCAAGAACCCGGACGCCCAGTACCACGCCAAGCTCACGCCGGAGGAGGTGGAGCGCTCCTCGATGGTGGCCGACCCCCTGCACCTGCTGGACTGCTCCCCCATCACCGACGGCGCGGCGGCGCTGGTCCTGTGCCCCCTGGACCGGGCCAAGAAGCTCTCCGGGCATCCCCTGGTCAAGGTGCTCGGCGTGGGGCACGCGACGGACGCCATCGCCCTCCACTCGCGCAAGAACCTGGTCCGGCTCGACGCCGTGGAGAAGGCCGCCGCGCGGGCCTACAAGGCCGCCGGCGTCAAGCCCTCGGACATCGATCTGGCCGAGGTGCACGACTGCTTCACCATCGCCGAGATCATGGTGACCGAGGCCCTGGGCTTCGCCAAGCCCGGGGAGGGCGGCAAGCTCGCCGCCAGCGGCGCCACGGCGCTCGGCGGCAAGATCCCGGTCAACACGAGCGGGGGCCTCAAGTCGAAGGGACATCCGGTCGGCGCGACGGGCGTCGCCCAGATCCTCGAGCTGGTGCAGCAGCTCAGGGGGGAGGCGGGGGGACGCCAGGTCAGGAAGGCCAAGGTCGGCCTGGCGCAGAACATGGGCGGGACCGGCGGCAGCTCGACGGTCTCCATCCTCGGCAAGGCGTAGGCCCGGAGGCACATCATGCAACCACAGAGATACTGGAGGGAGATCCCGAGGCGCTATCGGCTCGAGGCCGGCAAGTGCCGCAAGTGCGGGAAGGTCTTCATGCCGCCGCGGCTGATCTGCGACGCCTGCAGGTGCACGGAATTCGACATGGTCCGGCTGAGCGACAAGGGCAAGGTCCACACCTACACGGTGATCAGGATCGCGCCCAGCGGGTTCGGGGAGCAGGTCCCCTTCGTGCTCGCCCTGGTCGACCTCGAGGGCGGGGTGCGCCTGACCATGCAGGTCGCGGACTGCGGCCCGGAGGACGTCAAGATCGGCAGCCCCGTGAAGGTGGAGTTCCGCAAGATCAACGAGGTCGGCAAGTCCGGCGTGATCTGCTACGGCTACAAGGCGGTGCTTGCGTAATAGCCCCTCATGGCTAAAAGGCCCTCATGGGCAGGCGGAATGTAATAGAATATACACCTCAGGGGCGTCTGCGGCGGGTGTTTCGCGAGCTTCGCTCGCGAATTTCAAAGGAGGCATCATGGCGATCAAGGTAGGCATCAACGGGTTCGGACGGATCGGGAGATTGGTCTTTCGCGCGGCGGCGGGCAACCCTGACATCGAGTTCCTCGGGGTCAACGACCTGACCGACGCCCCTACCCTGGCGCACCTCTTCAAGTATGACTCGACGTTCGGGACCTACCCCGGCACGGTCGAGGCCGCGGGCAACGACCTGCGCATCGACGGCAAGCTGGTGAAGGTCTTCAAGGAGAAGGATCCCGCCGCCATCGCGTGGAAGTCGCTGGGCGTCACCACGGTCGTCGAGTCCACCGGCAAGTTCACCGAGGCGCAGATGGCCAAGGCGCACATGACGTCGGGCGGGGCCCAGAAGGTCATCATCTCCGCCCCGGCCAAGGGCGAGGACATCACCATCTGCATGGGCATCAACGAGGAGCTCTACGACCCGGCCAAGCACCATATCATCTCCAACGCCTCCTGCACCACCAACGCCTTGGCCCCGGTGGCCAAGGTCCTCGACGAGACCTTCGGCATCAAGTGCGGCGTCATGACCACCATCCACTCCTTCACCAACGACCAGGTCCTCCTGGACTTCCCGCACAAGGACCTGCGCCGGGCCCGCGCCGCGACCTCGAGCATGATCCCGTCCTCGACCGGCGCCGCCAAGGCCATCGGCCTGGTGCTCCCGCAGCTCAAGGGCAAGCTCACCGGCCTGGCCATCCGGGTCCCCACCCCCGACGTCTCCCTGGTGGACCTCACGGTCGTGCTGAACAAGGAGGCGACCAAGGAGGAGATCAACGCCGCCTTCAAGAAGGCCGCGGACTCGCCGCGCCTCAAGCCCTACCTGCAGTACTGCGAGGTCCCGCTCGTCTCGAAGGACTTCCAGGGCATGTCCTACAGCTCCTCCTTCGACGCCGCCCTGACCGACGTCGTGGGCGGCAACCTCGCCAAGGTCTTCGCCTGGTACGACAACGAGTGGGGCTATTCCAAGCGCGTGGTCGACCTGGTCTCCTACATCGGCAAGAAGGTCGGGGTGCCGGCGTAGGCCCGCCTCGCCAAGGAGAGACTATGAGCACCGATCGGCCGGCCTTGAAGGTCCGGCGGCTCCAGGACATCGACGTCAAGAGCAAGCGGGTCATCGTGCGCGTGGACTACAACGTCCCCATGAAGGGGGGCAAGGTGGTCGACAACCGCCGCATCCGGGAGACCCTGCCCACCCTCAAGCACCTGCTCGACGCGGGCGCGAAGGTCACCCTGGTCTCGCACCTCGGGCGGCCGAAGGGCAAGCCCGAGGAGAAGTACAGCCTGAGGCCCGTGGCGCCGGAGCTGCAGAAGCTCCTGGGCCGGCCCGTGGCCTTCTGCGACGAGTGCGTCGGCCCCAAGGCCGAGGCCGCCTCCGGCGCCCTGAAAGGGGGTTCGGTGCTGCTGCTCGAGAACCTGCGGTTCCATCCGGGCGAGGAGGGCGACGACGCCGGGTTCGCCAAGCAGCTCTCCAAGCACGGCGAGGTCTTCATCCAGGACGCCTTCGGCACGCTCCACCGCGCCCACGCCTCCACGGCGGGCATCCCCAAGCACCTGCCGGGCGGCATCGGGTTCCTGGTGCAGAAGGAGCTCGAGTTCCTCGACCGCGCCATGGGCAACCCGGAGCGGCCCTTCCTCGCCATCCTGGGCGGGGCCAAGGTCTCCGACAAGATCGGCGTCCTCCTGAAGCTCCTCGAGCGCGTCGACTCCGTGATCATCGGCGGCGGCATGGCCTACACCTTCCTGCACGCCCAGGGCGTCTCCATCGGCAAGTCCCTCCTCGAGAAGGACAAGCTGGGCGACGCCCAGTCGATCGTGGAGAAGGCCTACTCCCGCAACATCCAGTGCCTGCTTCCGGCCGACCACATCGCCGTCAAGGAGATCAAGCCGGAGGCGGACAGGGTCGTCACCCAGGCCATGGCCATCGCGCCGGACCTGATCGGGGTCGACATCGGGCCGCACACGCTCGAGATCTTCGCCGGGGAGATCGCCAAGGCCAAGACCATCTTCTGGAACGGGCCCATGGGGGTCTTCGAGATGGAGCCCTTCGCCAAGGGGACCATCGAGGTGGCCAAGGCGCTGGCCAAGGCCACCAAGAGGGGCGCCACGACCATCGTCGGCGGGGGGGACAGCCTGGCGGCCGTGGACCTCGCCAAGGTCGGCACCCAGCTCTCCCACTGCTCGACCGGCGGGGGGGCGAGCCTGGAGCTCCTGGAGGGCAAGGTCCTGCCGGGACTGGCGGCCCTGGCGTGCTAACTGGTATAATAGGCGTCCGTCGATTCGGACGGTTCTCTCGAGGTCAACGTGATCGTCTATAAGATACTGCTCGCGATCCATGTGTGCGCTTGTCTCCTGCTCATCCTGACCGTCCTGATCCAGGGCGGGAGGGGGGCGGGGCTGATGGTCTTCGGGGGAGGGGGCGACCTGATCAACACCCCCTCGGGCACGACGTTCATCAAGAAGTTCACGGGCGTGCTCGCCGGCGTCTTCGCCCTGACCTCGCTATTTTTGACGCTGCTCTCGACGCGGTCGTCCATGACGAGCGTCGTGCGGCGGGCCCCGCCGGGCAGCGTCCCGGTGCGGGCTCCCGCGGACCCGGCGAGCAACCCCGGGACGGCGGAGCAGGCGCCCTCGGCTCCGGCGCAGCAGGCGCCGGGGAGCAAGGCGAAATAGCATTCGACGCGCGGGTGGCGGAACTGGCAGACGCGTACGTTTGAGGGGCGTATGGGGAAACCCGTGGGAGTTCAAGTCTCCCCCCGCGCATGTTGACACGACATCCCTCCGATGAGATTCCTCGCCGACGGCATGCTGGGCCGGCTTTCGAAGTGGCTGGTCCTCCTGGGGTTCGACGCGCGGTGCGTCGGCTGGAAGGGGGAGGCCGACGCCGCCCTGCTGGAGATCGCCCAGAAGGAAGGCCGCGTCTTCCTGACCCGCGACGCCAACATCCCGGAGGTCAAGGGGTTGAGGAAGGTCGTGGTGCGTCCCCAGGGCCTCGAGGAGCAGCTCAAGTTCGTCCTGGAGGCGGTCGGCGTCAAGGCCCGGCGCGAGAAGCTGTTCTCGCGCTGCACGGCCTGCAACGTCGAGCTCGCTCCCGTCAGCCGGGAGGAGGCCCTCCCGCTGGTGCCGCCCCTCGTGCGGGGGCTCGAGACCCCGTTCTTCCGCTGCCCCGCCTGCGCGAAGCTCTACTGGAACGGCACCCATACGTCCAACACCGTGGCCCGTCTCGAGAAGATGGGGATCTTCCAGTGAGGGCCGGGCAGCTCCTCTCTTGAGCCGCCGCAGGCCCGTTCCGGCAGCCTCTCCCGAGCCGAGAGCGCCTTCCCCGTGGTGGCCTTACGCGGCGGTGGCCGCGGCGGGCTGCCTCCTCTATCTCCGCACCCTGTCCTTCGGCCTGACCTACCTCGACGACCAGGCCCTGGTGCTGGGCAACCAGCACTTCCTGGGCCGGTGGCAGAGCCTCCTCGAGGCCTTCCGCCAGGACGTCTTCCACGTCGAGCACGGCGGCACCGCGTACTACCGGCCCCTGTTCACGGTGTCGCTGATCGTCGACGCCCACCTGTGGGGGGGGTGGTTCGGCGGGTACCATCTGACGAACCTCGCGATCCATCTGGCCGCGTCGTGCCTCCTGCTGGCGGTCCTGCGCCGGCTCGCCTACCCCGGCCGGGCCGCCCTTTTCTTCGCGCTGGCGTTCGCGGTGAGCCCGGCGTTGACCCAGAACGTCTGCAACATCCCCACGCGGGACGATTCCCTCATGGGGCTTTTCATCCTGGCGTCGTGGGCGTTCTTCCTGGACTTCGCCCGGCTCGGGGGCTGGCGGCGGGGCCTCCTGCACCTGATGTTCTTCGGGCTGGCGCTCTTCAGCAAGGAGACGGCCGTGGTGTTCATCCCCCTGTGCCTCGCCTCCCTCTGGCTCGTGGACCGGGGCAGCCGGCCGCCGTCCGAGCACGCGCTTCTGGCCGCCGGCTGGGGCGCCGTGCTCTTGGCTTGGTTCCTGCTGCGCCGCGCCGCGCTGGACGCCCCCCTGCCGCTCGGGGGCGGCCAGATGGCCGTGTCCATCTGGAAGAACCTTCCCGCGTTCGTGCAGCTGAGCGGCAAGGTCCTGCTGCCGTTCCATCTGTCGGGCCTGCCGCACCTGCCGGACACCCCCGTGGTCTACGGATGGGCCACTCTCGCCGCGGTGGCGGCCGCGCTGTCGGCGGACAGGGCCTGGAACGGCCGGCGCGTCGCGTTCGGGCTGGCGTGGTTCGTCGCTTTCATGCTGCCCTCGATGGTGCTCCAGTCCACGACCATGGCGAACGTGGTCGCGGAGAAGAGGCTCTATGTCCCGATCGTGGGGTTCCTCCTGGTCCTCCTCGAGACGGGCTTCGGCCGCAACCTGGGCTCGGCGCGAGGCTGGGCCTTGCCGGTCGGCGCGATGGCGCTCCTCGTCCACGCCGGCGCGGCGTTCGTCTACAGCGGCGTCTACCGGGACCGCATGGCTTTCTGGAGGAACGCGGCCTCCTCGTCCCCGCGGCTGCCCCTGGCGCGGCGCAACCTCGGCGTGATGCTCTACCTGGACGGCGACATCGCGGGCGCCGAGCGGGAGTACCTCGCGGCGCTGAGCCTCAACCCCGTCGAGCCCATGGTGCGCAACAATCTTGGGCTCATCTACGCGGGGAGGGGCCAGCTTCAGGAGGCGGAGCGGCAATACCTCCTGGAACTGCGGCACTACCCCGACTACGTCAACACCCTCCACAACCTCGGGCTCCTCTACGCCGGCCAGGGCCGCGTCAAGGAATCCGAGGAGCTGTGGAAGAGGGCCCTGGCGCGCAACCCGGACTACCCCGACCTCTACGTGAGCCTGGCCACGCTTTGCTTCAAGCAAGGACGCAAGGGAGAGGCGGCCCTCTACGTGGAACGGATGCGCGGCATGGGCATGACGGTGCCCGCGGGGCTCGAGAGCCTCGACCGGCGGTAAGCCTTTACACCTCCGCGGCCGCGTGGTACAATATCAACGGGCCTATAGCTCAGCTGGGAGAGCGCCTGCATGGCATGCAGGAGGTCAGCGGTTCGATCCCGCTTAGGTCCACCAATTTCAACGCGGTCTCTGACGAGGAGCCGGCCGAAGCCCTTCGGGGCGCTTCGGCTGGCTTCTTCCGTTTTGTGTGGGCTAAGGACGCTTTTTGGGGACCCTGCCCAGATAGGCCTTCGAATCTGTTGAGCGCAGGTATGGCGCCCTCATAGCCACACCAAAATGAATCATTGATCCATTTGCTTCATTTACGTGCTGCCTTCCAACCCCAGGAGGCGGTCCAGCGGAACCTGCCCCTCTCCGCACCCCGAGCAATGGTAGTAGGCCTGTCGGATTCTGAAGTCCGACACCAAGGTCGTGATGGTCTTCGCCCGGTTATTGATGAACCGGGCCTTCCCGCCGCAGGGACACGACACCCGGCTGCGGCTATAACCAGTCCCCAGGGCCGACGGCAAGGCTTCGCCCAGGATGCTGCCTCCCATATGGCGGGTGCTGGCGGGACCATCGCTCCGTCGACAATTGGACGGACGTTTTGCATCTATCGCACCTTAAGGCCGGGCCTCAGCCCCGGCCCAGGGATTGCGGCTGAAGGGCTTTTCCAGGTCCCTTTCGGCCAAGGCATCACTGGGCCGCTTGCGCGCCAACGGCAGGATCAATAGGTCGCAGAACATCGCGTCGAAGATCCGCCTGAGCGTGTCCATCTGTACCCCGCACTTCCCGGCCTCCAAGCGGGCGATATGAGGCTGCGGGACGGCGCAGCGTCTGGCCAGTTGCGCCTGGCTCATGCGCAGCGCTGAACGAAGGGCTCTTACCAGGACCGCCGGAGGTGCTTGGGCGGCCGAAGGCGCTCGGCTGGCGTGGAGCATGGCTTGGTTGAGGGCCCGGCGGTGAACCACCGACACTCTGGTCAGCCCTGCCATGATCCATATACGATTCAGGCATGAAAAAGTTCCTTGGAGGATGTCTGTCGGGGGGGCTGGAACCCGTGTTGAGGTGAGATGTTCAAACATATCACCTCAACACGGGTTGGAGGGGACCCCTAGCCATGGCCTCGGCCGCGACAAGCTCAATA
>JACRDT010000019.1 GCA_016212795.1 Elusimicrobiota bacterium
AACAACGACATCGGCGCCGACCGGAGTGTCGGCGCCGGGGTTTTCATCCCGCCAACAGCCGCGGGATGAAAACCTTCAGCACGTCATGGGTGGCTCAGTTTTGGTTAGCAGGGGTGGGTCAAATCTGGTTAGCGCTCGGGTCTACTTCCTGCCCTGCCGACTCCTCCCATTGAATTATCTCCGGTTTCTCGTCAGACAATTTGCCATCAGATCTCTTGCCAATGCCCTTTAGGGCAAAATATCCTCCGACGAGCAGGACCGCCCCAGCAGCGACAAAAGGAGGAGCATTTCCTCTAGGCTTCTCATCCTCTTTCTTGACGGGGAGGGCACTTATCTAGTCATCACGCTTCACGACTTCAGGTTTGGCGGAGAACTTGATTTGCGCAGTGGTATCGCCACGTCGGCCAGACACTCCAGCGGCATCAACCCCATCGTTCCTCGATAGCCTATCCCCATCGAACATCTGATTCCAATTTCCCTTCCCCTGGAAGCCCCCGATCTTCTTGGAAAGCGAATTCACCATCTCCTTCGGGGCAGAACCCTCTTTGGCGATAGCGGCATGATGGGTATCATCACGAATCCCCGCAGTCTCCTCTTTCCCCCAAACCGCCTGAAGCAGGCCCTGCTCCTCTGCGGTCAATGTCGGCTTGGCCAGGAGCTCCCCATGAAGCTTTTCCAGGAAGGCCTCTCCCTCGCGGACTTTCTTGAGACGTTCGGGAGCGGCGAGGAGCTTCCAGGTCTCAGCCATCTCGCCTCCGGATTTGTGTTGCGCCAAGAAGCCCTGATAGTTGAAGAAAACCTTGTGGGCAGGATCTCCGAACGCGATGTCGGCTTCCGTCACCGCCGCATCGCCTTTGGCGTTGGCGTTCCCCATCGCAAACGGATAGAACGCCGCGACACCCAGGACGACGAGGATGAGAGCAAGATACTGTCGTTTGGTCATAGCCCCCCAACTTCGAGCATTCCAATTGAACGAGAAGATTAACCGCCGAATCCAGAGTGCAACCCATGTATTATATCACGAGATTCCTCTGCCCAACCCACCGAGTCCCCGTGTAGCATTTACGTAGCACGACGGGGTCCAAGAGGCAGGACGGGGCAGGATCAGGCAGGACTGTTCTCGACGAGAGTTATGTCAGGGCAGATGGTTCGACGGGGCGTTTTCTGCTTTTAAGTCCGTTGCGTCTGCCAGTTCCGCCACCTGCCCTTCCCGACGACGCGATTCTACCATTTTCAAGCCGAGCGGCGGCCCGCCCTTCATCTCGGCGGAAGCCCGTTCCCCAGCCTGAACCTTTGCAGGAGATGCTGGGCGATCGGGTTGAGCCGGTGCTTCTTCTTGGCCACCAGCCAGACGGCTTCCTCGATGCCGGCGCCCCCCCGGCCCAGGCACTTCAGTTTGCCGGACCGCAGGTCCTCGGCGACGGTCCACTGGTCGATGGGCGCGGCTCCCATCCCGTCGAGGGCCAGCAGCCTGAGCAGCTCGACGTCCTGCACCTCGCCCACGATCCGGGGCTCGACGCCGCGCCGGTTCAGGAACCGCTCCACGCCGGCCCAGACAGGGCTCGCGCGGGTGGGCAGGAGCAGGGGGACGGCGGACAGGTCGGCGGGGAAGGCCCTGACCTTGCGCGCCAGGGCCGGGACCGCGACGAACACGACGGGCAGCTTCCCGACCAGCGCCCGCTCATACTCGGCGGCCTCCTCCACCGGGACCTCGACGTTCGAGAGCACCAGGTCCGCGGCGTGGGTCCTCAATTCCGCCAGCATCGGCCCGAGCGTGCCCTCGAGGACGGTCGCCTGGGCGCCGGGCTTGAAGCGGTAGATCTCCTTGAGCAGGGACCGCGCCACCTGCTTGGAGACCTGGTCCACGATCCCGAGCTGGATGCGCGGGGTCCGCCCGGTCGGCCTGTCCTTGATGGCGTCCAGCAACTCCTGGGCCATGCCGAAGATGGCGCCGGCGTAGTCGAGCACCAGGCGGCCGTCGTCGGTCAGGACGAGCCTCTTCTTCTCCCGCTCGAAGAGCTTCTTGCCGAGGGACCGCTCGAGCTGGATGATCTGGGCGCTGACCGTGGGCTGGGCCAGATAGAGCTTCCGGCAGGCCTTGGTCACGCCCCCCTCCTTGGCCACGACCCAGAAGTAGTAGAGATGGTGGTGGTTCAGGGCTATCATTTGGTTAACCTATCAATCTTCAAGTTATTATCTATTTTACAAATAATCTGCCGCTCGCTATACTAGTCGACGCCGCCCCCGCCGCCGGCAGGCCTTCCGGGGCACGGAGGGGGGGGCGGCCCACGAGCGTGATGCGGGAGGCCGTCCATGCCTAAGTCGCTGCAGCAGCTGGGAATCATCCTCTACCTCGCCCTGTTCGTCGGCGTGGCGTTCCTCAACAAGATCGTGGGGCTCGCCGCCGACTACCTGTGGTTCCAAGAGGTGAAGCTCACGCCGGTCTTCATGACGATGCTCCTGTCGAAATGGGGCCTGGGCCTCTCCTGCGCCGCGGCCGCCTGGCTGGCGATCCAGGCCAACCTCCTCCTGGCCAGGAGGCGGTCCCATCACGGGATCATGGTCCACGACGAAGACGAGGCCCTGGAGATCCCCCGCCTCGGCGAGTTCCGGGGAGCCGCCCGCACCGTCCTCCTGCTCGGGAGCCTGGCCGCCGCGTTCCTGGTCGGCGCCTGGGCCGCCGCCCACTGGGACACCGTCCTGCTGTTCCGCCACGCCGCCGCCTTCGGGTCCCGGGACCCGGTGTTCGACCGCGACATCGGCTTCTACGTGTTCACCCTCCCCTTCCTGGAGTTCCTCAAGGGGTTCCTCCAAGGGACGGTCCTCCTGGCCGGCCTCGCGGTCCTCGCGCTCTACGCCGTGGAGGGCGAGTTCCTCCTCACGAACAAAGGACTCAGGACCTCGCCGTCCGCGCGCAACCACCTGGCCTTCCTCGGCGGGCTCCTCTGCCTCCTGGCGGCCTTCCACCTCCAGCTCAAGATGTACGGCCTCCTCAACATGCAACGGCCCGTCGCGCCCGGCCCCGGCTATGCCGACCTGGCCGCCTACCTTCCGGCCTTGAAGGGCATGAGGTTCATCGCCGTCTTCTCGGCCCTCCTGCTCTGGGCCAGCCCCTACCTGCGCAACGCGGCGCTGGCCCTGGCGGGGATCGGCCTCCTGGCGGCCGGGGGAATCCTGTCCTCGCTCTACAGCGGGCTGGTCCAGCGCTTCATCGTCGCGCCCAACGAGATCGTCAAGGAAACCCCTTACATCAAGTGGGCCATCGAGCACACCCGCAGAGCCTACGGGATCGAGGGGGTCCAGGAGCTGGAGTTCGACCCGACCGAGGATCTCACGCCGAAAGCCCTGGCGCGCAACGACCTCACCATCAAGAACATCAGGCTGTGGGACCACGGCCCCCTGCTCACCACGTACGGCCAGCTCCAGGAGATCCGGACCTACTACGACTTCATGGACGTGGACAACGACCGCTACCACGTCAACGGCGAGTACCGCCAAGTGATGCTCTCGCCCAGGGAGCTCAACCCCGCCGCGCTGCCCAGCCGCATCTGGATCAACGAGCACCTGACCTACACCCACGGCTACGGCCTGACCTTGGGGCCGGTCAACCGCATCTCGCCGGAAGGGCTGCCCGAGTTCTTCATCAAGGACATCCCGCCCCAGGCGTCCACGGACCTGAAGGTCACCCGGCCCGAGGTGTACTACGGCGAGGCCAAGGGCAGCTACGTGATCGTCAACACCAGGTCCAAGGAGTTCGACTACCCCTCCGGCGACGAGAACATCTACTCCGACTACGGGGGGACCGGTGGCGTCTCCATCTACGGGGTCATGAGGAAGCTCCTCTTCGCCCTGCGGTTCAAGGAGCTGAAGATCCTCTTCTCCGGCGACATCACGCCGCAGAGCAGGATCCTCTACTCCAGGAACATCCGGGAACGGCTCGCCCAGGCCGCCCCCTACCTGCGCTACGACCAGGACGCCTACCTCGTCCTCTCCCGGGAGGGGCGGCTCTTCTGGCTCGTGGACGCCTACACGACCACGGCGTACTACCCGTATTCCGAGAGCATCCCGGGGATCGGCAACTACATCCGGAACTCGGTCAAGGCCGTGGTGGACGCCTACAACGGCGACATCTCCTTCTACGTCGCCGACGACGGCGACCCCATCATCCGGACCTACGCGCGGGTCTTCCCCGCCGCCTTCAAGCCGCTGGCCGAGATGCCCCAGGACCTGAGGAGCCACCTCCGCTATCCCCAGGACCTCTTCTCCATCCAGGCCCACATCTACGGCACCTACCACATGACCGATCCCCAGGTCTTCTACAACAAGGAGGACCTCTGGAAGATCCCGGAGAAGTCCTTCGGCGGCCAGGCCGAGAGGATGGCGCCCTACTACACCATCATGAAGCTGGCCTCGGTGGGCAAGAAGGAGGAGTTCATCCTCATGGTCCCGTTCACCCCGGCCCGCAAGGAGAACATGATCGCCTGGATGGCGGCCCGGTGCGACGCGCCCGACTACGGGAAGCTCCTGGTCTACGACTTCCCAAAGCAGAAACTGGTCTACGGCCCCCAGCAGATCGAGTCGCGCATCGACCAGGAGGCGGAGATCTCCAAGCAGCTCACCCTCTGGAACCAGGGGGGGTCCAAGGTCATCCGGGGAAGCCTGCTGGTGATCCCCGTCGAAAGCTCCCTGATCTACGTCCAACCCCTCTACCTGGAAGCCACGGGCGGCGGCCTGCCCGAGCTCAAGCGGGTCATCGTGGCCTACGGCAACTCCATCGCCATGGAGGAGAACCTCGAGGAATCGTTGAACCGGATCTTCGGCGGGAGGACGGACAGGCCCGCGGCCGAGAAAGGCGCCCCGGACCCCAAGGCGGCGGGAGCCCGGGAGTTGGCCCAGAAGGCCCGGGAGCATTTCGACAGGGCCCAGTCGCACCTGCAGAAGGGCGACTGGACGGGCTACGGCCAGGAGATGAAGGAGGTCGAGCGATGCCTCAAGCGCCTCGCGCCGTGAGCGCGGCCGCGCCGGCCCGGGCGCGGCCGTCCTCCTCTCGCCCGGCGCCGCAGCGCCTGCGGGTCCCGCGGAGGCGCCGGGCGCGGCGATGGTGAGCCAACCCTGGATGTGGGCGGTCTTCGCCGGCCTGATCGGCCTGGTGCTCTTCGTCGACCTCGGGGTCCTCAACCGGCGGGCCCACGCCGTCTCCCTCAAGGAAGCCTCGAGCTGGTGCGCGGCCTGGGTCTCCCTGGCCCTGCTGTTCTGCGGCTGGGTCTCGCACCGCCTGGGGCACGACAAGTCCCTGGAGTTCCTCACCGCCTACGTCCTCGAGTACTCGTTGTCCGTGGACAACATGTTCGTCTTCATCATCATCTTCGACTACTTCAGCGTCCCCCGCAGCCTCCAGCCGAGGGTCCTCCACTGGGGCATCCTGGGCGCGGTGGTCATGCGCCTCATCCTCATCTTCGCGGGGGTCAGGCTCATCCACGCCTTCCACTGGATCATCTACGTGTTCGGGGCGATGCTCATCGTGACGGGGGTCAAGATGCTCCTCCAGGAGGACGCCCGCATCGAGCCGGACAAGAACCCGGTGCTCAAGCTCTTCAGGAAGGTCATGCCATTCACCGCCAAGGGAGACGGCGAGGCCTTCTTCGTGAAGGAGGATGCCCGCTGGGCCGCCACCCCTCTCTTCGCCACCCTGCTCGTGGTCGAAGCCTCGGACCTCGTCTTCGCCGTGGACTCCATCCCCGCGGTCCTGGCCATCAGCGCCGACCCGTTCATCGTCTACACCTCCAACGTGTTCGCCATCCTGGGCCTGCGCTCGCTCTTCTTCCTGCTGGCCGGCGTCATGGGCCTGTTCCGGTTCCTCAAGGTCGGCATCTCCGTCATCCTCTGCTACGTCGGGGTCAAGATGCTCCTGGTGGACGTCTTCAAGATCCCCATCGCCGCCTCGCTGGGCGTGGTGGCCGGCATCCTGGCGCTGTCGGTCCTGGCCTCCGTCCTGATCAAGGATAAGCGCCCGTAAAGCCCGGGCCCGCCGCGCTTCCCGGGCCCCATAACTGATATAATGAGAGGATCGATCATTTCACAGGACATGGGAGCCGCGACATGAAGCAGTGCGACGCCACGACCCTGCCGTCGACCTACACGACGGCGCATCGGTGCCTGAAGAAGGCCGGGGTCAAGAAAGTCGGCAAGAAGAACCTCTGCACGCACCATCGAGCCATGGAGGACCGGAAGGTCTGACCCACTCCTAGGAGGCACGCATGCCGACGAAACCCAAGTCCCAGTCCCCCCACCAGCGCATCATCGTGGGCCTGCCGAACCTCCAGGACAACATCAGGATGGTCCGCCGGCTCTCCAACGCGGCCGCCGAGTCGGAGCAGACGCGGTGGACCGACCTCGAGGACCTTCTCTCGGAGCTCTACACCCAGCTGCAGCACCAGAAGCAGGTCACGGTCTACCGGTTCGGGAGCAGGGACCGCTACAAGACCGCCGCGGGCCGGGACTCGGCTTGAAGAACCCCGCTCCCCAGGCGCTCGAGTGGACGAAGGAGAACCAGAAGGCGATCCGCGCCAGCATGACGCGCTGGAAGGACCACAACAAGCACGGACGCTCCATCGGCAGGGGCCTGAGCGACTCCGAGCTGGTCGACCGGGTGGCCAGCGAGACGGGCGCCAGCAAGACGCTCGTGCGTTTCGCCCTTAAAGCGGCTTGAGCGCGCTCTCGATGCGGCGCTTCATCCTGGAGATCTCGAACGGCTTCCTGATGTAGGAGTTCCCGCCCGCCCCCAGGTCCTCGAAGAACCCGGGGTCATTGTGGCGCACCGTCATGAAGAGGATGGGCAGGCGCTGAAGCGCCGCCTGCTTGCGGACGCCGGCGCAGAGTCCATAGCCCTCGCTGCCCGGCACGCTGATGTCCAGCAGGACGAGGTCGGGCTTGCGGCTCGCGACCAGCCCCGGCACCTCGGGCCCGTTGGGGACGCAGAGGATGTCGTATTGTCCCTGCAGCGATTCGCGCAGCAGCACGCGGATGGCGCCGTCGTCGTCGACGGCCAAGAGGCTCCGGCGCGGCTCCTTGTCGGCCTGCGTCATGATTCCTTCTCCTTGATGAAAACCCCCGGGATGTCGAAAGAGATCTTCGTCCCCTTGCCCTCCTCGCTGACGACCTGGATCCTCCCGCCGTGCGCCTCGACGGCAAGCCGGCAGAAATACAGCCCCAGGCCGCTGCCGCGGCGCATGCTCTGGTCGCCCCCCTCCACGCGGTAGTATTTGCCGAACAGCTTCTCCAGGTACTTGGCCGGGATCCCGATCCCCGTGTCCTTGACCGCGAAACGCAAGCTCCCGCCCTCGACGCCGACCTCCAGGGACACGCTGCCGCCCGAGTGGGTGTACTTGAGGGCGTTCTGGATGAGATTGCACAGGACCCGGTGCAGCAGCCCCTCGTCGGCCATCATCTCCGCCGGAAG
The DNA here is from genome assembly GCA_016212795.1 of Elusimicrobiota bacterium. GTDB lineage: Bacteria > Elusimicrobiota > Elusimicrobia > UBA1565 > UBA9628 > JACRDT01. Next base: position 7,460 of record JACRDT010000019.1, read on the forward strand.
GTCCGGGGAGATCGACTCTTGCAGGGAGATCCCGAGGTGCTCCGCCGCCCCCCTGGTGTCGTCGAGGATGTCGTCGAGCAGCTCCCGGACGAGCAGGCGGTCCCGGCGCGCCGTCATCTCGCCCTGCTCCATGCGGCTGGTGTCCACCAGGGTCTCCAGCAGCACCATCTGCGCCCGGCAGCTGTGCAGGGCGAGCTGCAGGAGCTTGCGCTGCTGCGCCGTGAGGACGGAGTCGTTGAGGACGCAGGACAGGCAGCCCATGACGGAGGTCATCGGGTTCTTGAGGTCGTGGACGATGGCCTCGTTCATGGTCTTGCGGAAACCGTCGATGACGCCCGCCCGCGCCCGGGCCTGGCGCATCAACCGGATGACGAGGAAGATCAGCCCGCCCAGGGCGGCGTGGACGACGAGGGAGCGCGCGCCCGCCGGCCACCGGCCGGTCTCGAAGAACCGGAAGACGAACGGCGAGGCCGCCAGCAGGTAGACCAGCCTGTCTCTGAAGGACACCACGACTTATCCCTGTTCCCTTATCCCCGGAGGCTCTCGAGCGCCGCGCGCAGGCGCGGCAGCATCCTCTCGATGGCGGCCGGCGACACCGCGCCCACGGAGAGGCGGAACCACCCCGTGTCGTCGGGGACGCCGAAGGCCTGGAACGGGACGGCCGCCAGGCCCGCCTCGCGCAGAAGGAAGAGCCGGATGTCCTCGTTGGTCCGCAGGGCCGTCTTGTCCGGCGCCACGCGGCCGATGAGGTCGAGCCGCACGGTCAGGTAGATCGCGCCCGCGGGGTCGAGCGCCTCCACGGGGTGCCCCTCGGACTTCAGCCGGACGAAGCCCGCGTAGAGGGCGTCGAGGCGGACGGCCAGGCCGGCCGACATCTCCCGTCGGTAGGCGGCGACGCCCGCCTCGTCGGCGAGGAAGGCGGCGGTCGCGACCTGCTCGGGCCGCGGGGCCCAGGCCCCGACGTGGCCGAGGAGCTGCGACATGCGGCTGATGAGGTCGGGCGCGGCCGCCGCCCAGCCCACGCGCAAGCCCGTGGCCGCGAAGGGCTTGGAGATCCCGTCCACGAAGATGGTGTAGGGCGCCATGGCGGGCCTCAGCCCGACGGGCTCCACGTGGCGCGTCGACCCGAAGGTCAGCATCCAGTAGACCTGGTCGTAGAGCACGAAGAGGGGCCGCTCGCCCGGACCGCGCCGGGCGTTCTCCTCGAGGACGAGGTCGCAGATCTCACCCAGCGCCTCGGCGCTGAAGGCCGTCCCGGACGGGTTCAACGGGGAGTTCAGCGCCAGCAGACGCGCTCCCCGCAGGGCCCCGGCCAGGTCGCGGGCGGACGGCAGGAAGCGGTTCGCCGGGCCGCAGGGGACCGCCACGCCCCGGGCGCCGGCCAGGTGGCAGTAGTGGCTGTTGTTCCACGAGGGCACCGGGTAGACCACCGTGTCCCCGGGGTCGACCACGGCGCGGTAGGCCCCGTAGATGGCGGGCCGGGCGCCGCCGGTGACGAGGATGCTCTGGACCGGGAAGCGCAGGCCCAGGCTGCGGGCGTAGAAGTCCGCCACGGCCTGCCGGAGCCCGGGCATCCCGTCCGAGGGAGGATAGTTGGTCTCGCCACGGGCGAGAGCCTCGCCGATGGCCTGCTCCAGTCCCTTGGGCACGCGAAACTCCGAGGGGCCGAAGTCGCCCACCGTGAGGTTGCAGACGTCCATGCCGCCGGCGCTCAGGGCGCGGATCTCGGCGGCGATCTTGAGGATCTCGGAGCCGACGAGGCCGGCCGCCATGGCGCCGACGCGTCGCCCGGAGGCGGCCTCGATCCCGGCGAAATCCAAGTCGACGGGGCCCTTCGCGGCGGCGGTCTCCATGGCGGCGGTCAAAGCGGCTCGAACCGGGCCTGGAAGAACCGGAGGTACTTGGGCTCGTAGACCATCTTGAGCCCGCCGATCTTCTCGCGCCTGCGGAACACCTCGACCACGGACTCCACGAGCACGTCGCAGTGGGCCTGGGTGTACACGCGGCGGGGGAAGGTCAGCCGCACGAGCTCGAGCTTCGGGTAGTTGTGCTTGCCGGTCTCCTTGTTGCGGCCGGCCGACACGATCCCGCGCTCCATGGACCGGATGCCGCTCTCGAGGTAGAGCTCGGCCGCGAGCCGCTGGGCCGGGAACTCGTCCTGCGTCAGGTGCGGCAGGAACTTGCGCGCGTCGAGGAAGATGGCGTGCCCGCCCACCGGCACGACGATCGGGATGCCGGCGTCCAGGAGGCCCTGGCCGACGTACTCGACCTGGCCGATGCGGGCCTTCATGTGCTCCTCGTCGATGGCCTCCTCGATGCCGATGGCCATGGCCTCCATGTCCCGGCCGGCCAGGCCGCCGTAGGTGTGCAGGCCCTCGAACACGACCACCAGGTTGCGGGCCTCCTCGAAGAGGGCGTCGTCGTTCATGGCCAGGAACCCGCCGATGTTGACGAGGAGGTCTTTCTTGGCGCTCATGGTGCAGGCGTCGGTGCAGGAGCACAACTCGAGCAGGATGTCCGCCATCGTCCGCCGCTCGTTGCCCTTCTCCTGGCGCTTGATGAAGTAGGCGTTCTCCATGGCGCGGGTGGCGTCGAGCACGACCTTGATGCCGTGCTTGCGGGCCAGGTCCCGGACCTGGCGGAGGTTCGCCAGGGAGATGGGCTGCCCGCCCGCCATGTTCACCGTCGCGGCCACGGAGACGTAGGGGATCTTGACGGCCCCGTGGCTTTCGATGACCGCGGCGAGCTTGCCCAGGTCCACGTCCCCTTTGAAGGGGTGCGTGCTCGTCGTGTCGTGGGCCTCGTCGATGATCACGTCCACGAAGGTCCCGCCCGCCAGCTCCTGGTGCAGGCGCGTGGTGGTGAAGTACATGTTGCCGGGGATCACGTCCCCCGGCTTGATGAGGACGCGCGAGATGAGGTGCTCGGCGCCCCGGCCCTGGTGGGTGGGCACGAGGTGCTTGTAGCCGTAGTACTGCCGCACCTTGGCCTCGAGGTTGTAGAAGTTGCGGCTCCCGGCGTAGGCCTCGTCGCCCAGCATGAGCCCCGCCCACTGGCGGTCGCTCATGGCGTTGGTGCCGCTGTCCGTGAGCAGGTCGATGTACACGTCGTCGGAGCGCAGGAGGAAGGTGTTGTAGCCCGCCTCGGCGAGCGCCTTGGCCCGCTGCTCGCGGGAGATCATCCTGAGCGGCTCGACCATCTTGATCTTGAACGGCTCGGCCCAGGAGCGCTTCTTCGTGTCGGTCATCGTGATTACCCTCGATCAGCCATCATCTTACAGAATTGGCGCAGCCCTGTCACGGCCCGCCGCGTATGCTATGATGGACCGCCATGCGGATCCAGACCATGTCGGTGATCGTCGGCGACAGGCGGTGCAACGCCCGGTGCCCGTACTGCATCTCCCGGATGACCCCGTCGTGCGGCGTCGCCGGAGCCTCGCCGGACGCCGGCCGGGTCGATTGGCGCAACTTCGACGTGGCATGCCGATTCGCCCAGGCCTGCGGCGTGACGACCGTGCTCCTCACCGGCAAGGGCGAGCCCACGCTCCAGCCGGCGCTCGTCACCGCCCACTGCCGGCGGCTCGCCAAGCGGTTCCCTTTCGTGGAGCTCCAGACCAACGGGCACCGGCTCCAGCACGACCGGCAAGCCGACGGCTTCCTCCGGGATTGGCACCGGCTCGGGCTGACCACCGTCTGCGTCTCGCTCGCCCACCACGACGCGGCACGCAACGCCGAGGTCTTCCGCGGCGGGCCCGGCGCCTGGATCGACCCCGGCAGGCTCGTCGCCCGCCTCCACGCGCGCCGCCTCACGGTCCGGCTCACCGTGATGCTGCTCAAGGGCTACATCGACTCGCCCGAGGCCGTGGACTCCCTCATCGGCTTCTGCCGGCGGGCCGGCGTCGAGCAGCTCACCGTCCGCCCCATCGAGCGTCCCGCCGGGCCGGACTCCGGGACCGCGGCCTGGGTCGCCCGCCACCGGCCGGACCGGGCCCGCCTCGCCGCCATCCACCGGCACCTGGAGCGCGCCGGGACGCGGCTCATGGAACTCGCGCACGGCGCCGTGGTCTACGACGTCGGCGGACAGAACGTCTGCCTGAGCAACTGCCTCACCCGGGACCCCAAGGACCCGGAGAACCTCCGCCAGATCATCTTCTACCCCGACGGCCGCCTGCGCTACGACTGGCAGTACGCCGGCGCCATCATCCTTTAACGCCGCAGCCGGCCGTAGTACTCCAGCGGGACGAGGTCCCCGTCGCGGTACTCCAGCACCATGAGGTGCAGGTGCGTGGGGCTCCGGGGGCGGGCGGCCGAGAACCCGGTCCGGGCGACCGTGCCCAAGGCCGAACCGGCCGCGACCCGCTGGCCAGGCTCCACCCGGACCTCCCCCAGGTGCGCGTAATAGGAGAAGAGGCGCTCGGCCGGGTGGAAGACCCAGACGTAGTTGCCCCCGCGCAGAAGGCTGCCCGCCCGCCAACCCGAGCACGTGGAGACCACGACGCCCGGCAGCATCGCCAGGGCGGCCGCGGGACGGCGGCGGGCGTCGTCGAGCGAGTCCTGGTCCCGGTCGGCGATGAAGATGTCGTGGCCGGGATGCCCCCCGTGGCGGTTGCCGTCGAAGAAACTGTACCCCTTGATGGGGCTCTCGCCGTAGCGGACGCCGGGCGCGAAGTCGCTCCCGTCCCTGCCCCCCACGGCGGCGAGCCCGTAGCCCTCCACGGGGAAGGCCCAGAGTCCCGTCGACGCCGGGCCCGCCTTGCCGAAGGCGGCCTCCAGCCCCCCCACCACGCGGGGCAGGCAAGCGCCCGCCTCCTCCACGGCGATGGTCGAGTCGCGCACGGCCTTCTCGTAGGCGTCCCAGTCGGCCAGGGCGTCGCCGCTGAGCGCCAGGGGGCGGCGCGGCTCGAACGAGCGCAGGACCGGCCGGCCGAACGGCAGGTGCTCGTCAAGGAAGCGGTAGTAGCCCTCGAGCGTGAACCAGCCGGCCGTCCCCCGGGCCGGCCCCGCCTTCTCGATGTGCGCCTCCTGGGCGGGCATGAAGCCGAAGCCCATCAGGTACGCGCGCTTGCCGGCCGGCCCCGCGGCGACGTCGAAGACGATCGAGGTGTGGCCCACCCCGCCGGTCTCGTTCTGGACCAGGAGGTCTCCCGGCCGCAGTTCCTCCTCCGTCACGGGCGACAAGCCCCTCTTTTGGGAATACGAGTTGGCGTTGGCGCAGGCCCAGCGGAAGAACTCCCTCGGCGCGGCGCCGGGCTTGCCCGCCTTCCACGCGCCCCAGGTCCGCTTGACGCCGTTGTAGTCCGTGAGCCAGAGGCGGTCCGCGAACCCCGCTTCGGCTTGGTAGTCGTGCCAGAACCTGAACCCCCAATCGGCGCACTGCTCCAGGTCCTGTCTAAAAAGGAGGGGGAGGTCGATGACCCGCCACACGGCGTAAAAGCCCTGGGGCGCCCGGCGGCCGTCCCAGGTCCGCACCTCCGTCCCCTCGGGCCTGACCGGGAGGTGGCGCACCCAGTCCGGAAACGAGTTCCGGCGCAGCGGGATGCGCTCGTAGCCCTCGGGCGCCGGGATGGCGGAGGCCAGCGAGACGCGGGAAGCGCCGCCTTGGGAGCCGCGGTAGGAGTACCATACCTCGGCGCCGGCGGACCCGGCGGCCAGCGCCAAGACGGTCATCGCCGACATCGGACGGGTCACGGGCCGCCCCGCAAGGCGCGCCGCGCCTGGTCGGCGCCCTTGGCCGCATGCTCCGCGCAGCGGGGGTCGCCCAGCGCCAGGGCGCGCTCGAAGCAGTCCAGCGCCCCCTTGGGGACGCGGGCCTGCAGCAGGACGTTCCCCAGGTTGTACCAGGCCAAGGCGCAACCGCCGTCAGCGGCTATCGCCTGCTCGAACGCCTGCGCGGCCTCGCGCAAGGTGGCGCTCCTCTGCAGGCACAACCCGAGCTCGGTGAACATCTCGGCCGTCGCCTCGCCGAGCCCGATGGCCCGGCGGTACGCCTCGGCGGCGTCGGCCGGCCGGCCCAGCTGGTAGGAGAGCAGGGAGGCCTTGCACATCCAGCCCAGGGCGTCTTGAGGAGAGGCGGCGATGGCCGCCTCGTAGCGCAGGAGCGCCTCGTCGCGGCGGCCGAGCCCTTGGCAGCAAAGCCCCGCTCCCACTTGGCCGGCCGCCCCCGCCTCCCCCGCGCGCGCCTGTTCAGGCAACGCCTCCAGGTACCCCTCGTATTCCTCCAGCGCCTCCGCGAACCGCGACTGGGAGCGCAGGCCGCGGCCCCGCTCCAGCCCCTGCCCGCCGCGTCCGGTCGCGGCCAGGATGGCATGCAGCTTGCGGCGGCGCATCGTCCGCTCCTGCGCCGCCGGCTCCGCCGCGATCGCCCGGTCCAGGAGGGCCAGCCCCTCGTCCTCCCGGCCCAGCCTGCCGAGCGCGACCCCTTTCATCCAGAGCGGATCCGCCCACGACGGCGCCCTCTCGACGGCGTCCGCGAAACAAGCCAGGGCCTCGTCGAACCGCTTGGCCTGGAACAGGCGCTGCCCCAGTTCAAAAGCGGCCGTCCCCTCGCCGCACCGGCCCGCGCCGCCTTCCGGCAGATGAGCGACCTGCCCCCCTTGGAGGACGATGCGCCCGCGGTCCCCGGCGGCCTCCCCGCGGTACGCCACCTCGCCGTCGAGGGAATAGCCCCACGGGATGATGAAGCAGCGCAGCAGATATCTCAGCCAGGAGACGAACTCATAGTGCTCCCCGGCCGCGGGGCAGAGCAGGGCCGTGCCCGCGGCGTCCGGGGCCCAGCAGCACCACAGGTGCGGCTGGCCGGCCGGAGGGGAGTTGAAATCGAGGATGCCCAACGCTTCGGGCGGCTGGCCGCCCGGGGCCAGGAGCGGGCCTCCCCCCTCCTGCCCCAGGTCGCCCCCGGCGCCGACGAAGAACGCCCCTTCGTCTCCCACGGGCAACCCCGCCGCGACGCGGACCGGGTCGGGACGCTGCGCCGTGGTCGCGGCGTCCCGCCGGACCCGCCGGGTCCGGGCGAACTTCTCCAGGTAGGCTCGCTGCGCGTCCGAGAGCGGCCGATCGAAGACGAACTGCCCCGTGAACTCGGTCCTGTAGCCCATCGATCTGCTCCCCCTCCATGGTATCAAACGCGGCAGGCCATGAAAACCGAATGACGCCCCCAGCCCTCCGCGCGGGTTTGATATGATTAGGCCATGCTGAGCGCGGCTCCCGTCGAGTGGACCGACGGCCCGGCCGAGCCGCGGCCCCCGCGGCCCGGCGAGCTGGACTTGTGGCTGGTGCGGCTCCCCCTGCGGCCGGAGCTAGCCGATGGGCTCGGCGCCCTCTTATCCGACGACGAGCGCGCCCGCCAGCGGCGCCTGCTCGCGGCAGAGGACCGCCTGCGCTTCGCGGCCGCCCGGGGGACCCTGCGCAGGCTGCTCGGCGCCTACCTCCGGACCTCGGCGCGCTCGCTCGTCTTCGCCGAGGAGGAGGGCGGGCGCCCCATCCTGGCCGACCCCGCCCTGGCCGCCAGGCTGCGGTTCAACGTCTCGCACTCGCAAGACGTCGCGCTGCTGGCCTTCGCGCCGGGGACCGCGGTGGGCGTCGACGTCGAATGCTGCCGGCGCGAGCTGGACTGCCTCCTGGTGGCGAGGCAGTTCTTCTCCCCCGAGGACCATGCGGCCCTGGCCGCGCTCTCCCCCGCGAATCTGCGCCGCGGGTTCATGGAGCTATGGACATGCAAGGAAGCGGTCCTGAAGGCGCTCGGCCGCGGCTTGAGCGAGCGCCTGGACCGGGTCCAGGTGGGCTCCGATGACGGCCGCCCGGTCGTGAGCGTCGGCCGGGAGACCCTGCCCCTGCTGAGCTTCGAGCCGGCACCGGACTATGTCGGCGCCCTCGCTGTTAACATGGGCGGCCCAGCCCCCGGATTCCCGAGAACGCGCTTCTACCGCGCGCAAAAATGGTAGAATGTACGCCTTCGGTTTGATCCGGGTCGTTCCCGATTCCGTTGACTCCGACATCGCTATCCGCCGAGACGGCTTTGCGGGGTTGGTGGTGCCCCAAGGGCAGCCAACCCGTCTCCGACCTTGACGGCCTGCGCCGTCTCTTCCACCGCGTCCCGGTCCCGCTCTTTCTCGTCGAGAAGGAAGGCATTATCGCGGCCGGCGAGAACGGCTGCGGGACTTTCGGGGGCAGCGCCGCCCCGGCCCCCGGGGCGTGCAAGATCCTGGCCCACGTCCCGGCCTGCCGTCCCGAGGCCCTGGGCGACCACTCGTTCTGCGCCGACCACGGCCTGCGCTTCCCTTATGCGGCGGGGTCCATGGCCAACGGCATCGCCTCTTGCGAGCTCGTCGAGGCCATGAGCCGCGCCGGCTGCCTGGGCTTCTTCGGCGCCGCGGGGCTCGACTTGGCCGAGGTCGAGGCCGCCATCGAGCGCCTGCGCAGGAGCCTCGGGACAGCGCCCCACGGCTTCAACCTCATCCACAGCCCCAACGAGCCCGAGCTCGAGGCCGCCGTCGCGGCCCTCTACCTGCGGCGCGGGGTGACGCTCGTCGAGGCCTCGGCCTACCTCGACCTCACCCTGCCCGTCGTCCGCTACCGCGTCGCCGGCATCCACCGGACCGCCGACGGCGCCGTCGTCGCGCCCAACCGGATCGTCGCCAAGGTCTCCCGCGTCGAGCTGGCCGAGAAGTTCATGTCCCCGCCGCCGGAGCGGTTCCTGAAAGCCCTGGTGGACGGCCGCGAGCTGACGGCCGAGCAGGCGGCGCTGGCCGCCCACATCCCGCTGGCCCAGGACGTGACGGCCGAGGCCGACTCGGGCGGCCACACCGACAACCGGCCGCTCGTGACCCTGCTGCCCACCATGCTCGCCCTGCGCGACCGGCTCCAGGCGAAGCACGGCTACGCCCGGCGCCTGCGCGTCGGCGCGGCGGGCGGCGTCTCGACGCCGGCCTCCGCGGCCGCGGCCTTCGCCATGGGCGCGGCCTACGTCATGACGGGCTCCGTCAACCAGGCCTGCGTCGAGTCCGGGACCTCGGACCGCGTCCGCGACATGCTGGCCCAGACCGGCCAGGCCGACACCGCCATGGCCCCGGCCGCCGACATGTTCGAGATGGGCGTCAAGGTGCAGGTCATCAAGCGCGGCACCATGTTCGCCATGCGCGCGGCCAAGCTCTACGACCTCTACCGCGCCTACGACAGCCTTTCGGCCATCCCCTCCGACCAGCGCTCGATGCTCGAGCGCGACATCCTGCGCGCGCCGCCGGACGCCATCTGGGCCCGGACGCGGGCGTTCTTCCTCGAGCGCGAGCCCGCCCAGGCGGCCCGCGGCGACAAGGACCCGAAGCACCGCATGGCCCTGGTCTTCCGCTGGTACCTGGGGCTCTCCTCGAAGTGGGCCAACGCCGGCGAGCCTTCCCGCCAGCTCGACTACCAGGTCTGGTGCGGCCCGGCCATGGGCGCCTTCAACGATTGGGCCAAGGGCTCTTTCTTGGAGCGTTGCCAGGAGCGCAAGGCCGCGGTCGTGGCCCTCAACATCCTCGTCGGCGCCGCCGCCCTGTGGCGGGTCGACGCCGCCCGGCGCCAGGGCTGCGCCCTGGCCCCGGAGCTCTCCCATTTCCCCCCCATGACCCTGACGGAGCTCGAGGCTTGCCTCGACAACCGCTGACGGAGGAACCGTGACCAATTCAGAGAAGCAGGCTCCCCTGGCCATCATCGGCATCGGCTGCATGTTCCCCAAGGCCGACGGCCTCGGGAGCTACTGGGCCAACATCAAGGGGCGCGTCGACGGCGTCACGGAGGTCCCCGCGACCCACTGGAGCCCCGAGGACTACTACGACCCCGACCAGAAGTCCCCGGACAGGACCTACGGCCGCCGCGGGGGCTTTCTCGAGCCGGTCGACTTCGACCCGACCGAGTTCGGCATCTCTCCGAACAACATCCCCGCCACGGACCCGGCCCAGCTCCTCGGCCTGCTCGTGGCCCAGCAGGCCCTGCGCGACGCGGGCTACGGCCCGGAACGGCCCTTCGACCGCAAGCGCGTCAGCGTCATCCTCGGCGTCACCGGCACCCTCGAGACCGTCATCCCGCTGGGCGCGCGCCTGGGCCACCCCGTCTGGCGCAAGGCCCTGCGCGAGGCCGGCATCGAAGGCGAGCGCGCCGAGGCCGTCATCAAGCGCATCTCGGACTCCTACGTGGAGTGGCAGGAGAACTCCTTCCCGGGGCTGCTGGGCAACGTCGTGGCGGGGCGCATCGCCAACCGCCTCGACCTCGGGGGCACCAACTGCGTCGTCGACGCCGCCTGCGCGAGCTCCCTGGCCGCCGCCAACATGGCCGCCCTCGAGCTGACCCTCGGCCGCTCCGACATGATCGTCACCGGCGGGGTCGACGCCTTCAACGACATCTTCATGTACATGTGCTTCTCGAAGACTCCCGCGCTGTCCGCGACCGGCGACTGCCGGCCCTTCGACAGCGCCGGCGACGGCACCATCCTGGGCGAAGGCCTGGGCATGATCGTCCTCAAGCGCCTCGCCGACGCCGAGCGCGACGGCGACCGGGTCTACGCCGTCCTCAAGGCCATCGGCTCGTCGAGCGACGGCAAGGGCAAGGCGATCTACGCCCCGAGCCCGGAGGGCCAGACCCAGGCCCTCAAGAACGCCTACCGCCTGGCGGGCGTCACGCCCGACACCATCGAGCTCCTCGAGGCGCACGGCACCGGCACCAAGGTCGGCGACGCCGCCGAGCTCCACGCCCTGACCGAGGTCTACCGGGAGGCCCGCCCGGATGGCACCTGGTGCGCCCTGGGCTCCGTGAAGTCCAACCTCGGGCACACCAAGGCCGCGGCCGGCGCGGCCGGGATCATCAAGGCCGCGCTCGCCCTGCACCACAAGATCCTGCCCCCCACCATCAAGATCCGCCAGCCCCTGCCCGAGCTCGCCTCGGGCCAGACCCCGTTCTACGCCAACACCGAGATGCGCCCCTGGCTGCCGCCGGCCGGCCATCCCCGGCGCGCCGGCGTCTCCTCCTTCGGCTTCGGGGGCAGCAACTTCCACGCCGTGCTCGAGGAGCACCGCCCCTCGAAAGTCGAGGCGGATTGGGACGGGGGCGTGGAGCTCGTCGCCCTGTCGGCGCCGAGCCTCGAGGCCCTGCGGGCCGAGGCGGCCGCCTGGGCCGTCGAGCAGCCCTGGGACGGCCTGCGGGTCAAGGCCGTGCAGTCCCGCCGGGCCTTCGACCGCGGCCAGCCCTTCCGCCTCGTCGTCGTCGTCGAGAAAGGCAAGTCCCCCGCCAAGGCGTTCGGCTCGTGGAACGTCCGCGACGGCGCGTTCTACGGCGAGGGCCCCCTGCTGGGCAAGGTCGCCTTCGTCTTCCCCGGCCAGGGCTCGCAGTACGTCGGGATGGGCCGCGACCTCGCCTGCCTGTTCCCCGAGATGCACGACACCCTCGTCGAGGCCGACGCGGCCTTCGGCGGGCAAGGGCCCGGCGGCAGGCTCAGCGACCTCCTGTGCCCACCCGCGACCTTCACCGAAGCCGGCAAGGCCGGCGCGGAGGCCGCCCTGCGCGCCACGACGGCGGCGCAGCCGGCCATCGGCGCGGTCAGCCTCGGGGCGATGCGGGTCCTCGCCCACTTCGGGCTCAAGCCCGAGGCCGCCGCCGGGCACAGCTACGGCGAGCTGACGGCGCTGTGCGCCGCGGGCCGGTTCGACCCGGCCGCGCTCCACGCCCTCTCCAAGCTCCGGGGCCAGCTCATGGCCGCCGGCGGCGGCGACAAGGGCACGATGCTCGCGGCCAAGGCCCCCATCGCCGACGTCGAGCGCCTCCTCGCCGAGGAGGGCCTCGACCTGGTCCTCGCCAACCGCAACGCGCCCGCCCAGTCCGTCCTGTCGGGCCGCACCGACCTCATCGCCAAGGCCGCCGAGGCCCTCGCCAGGCGCGCGATCCCGGCCGTGCCCCTGCCGGTCGCGGCCGCCTTCCACAGCCCGCTCGTGGCCGACGCCAAGGTCCCCTTCCGCGCCGCCCTGGGCAAAGCCGCCTTCGCCCCGGCGGGCTTCCCGGTCTACTCCAACACCACGGCCCGGCCCTACCCGGCAGCTCCCGACGCCGCCCGGGAGCTCCTGGCCGGCCAGCTCGCGGCCCCCGTCGAGTTCATGGCCATGGTCGAGCGCATGCACGCCGACGGCTGCCGGGTCTTCGTCGAGGTCGGGCCGGGCAACCGGCTCACGGGCCTCGTCGCCTCCATCCTCGGGGGCAAGCCCCACGCGGCCCTGGCCCTCGAAGCCTCCGGCGGACGCGCCGACGGCGTGGCCGACCTGGCGCGCGCCCTGGCCCACCTCGCGGCCCTCGGCGCCGCGGTGGACCTCCAGCCCTGGCAGGGCGGCGAGGCGGGCGTGCGCCACATCGTGACGCGCAAGAAATCCCTCGTCGCCGTGAAGGTCTGCGGCGCCACGCCGGTCAACCCGAAGGGGCGCCAACCGGCCAAGATGCCGCCGCCGGCCCCGTCCGCGGGCGCCCCCCGGCCGGCCGATGCCCCGGCGCTCCCTCGAAAGGCTGAAGCGCCGGTCGCGCCGCAGAGCCCGCAAGGCGGTCGCTCTCCTTTCCTGGAGGGCGCCGCCCAGGAGGGCCTGGCCGCCCTGGAGCGGCTCCAGGAGCAGACCGCCCAGCTCCACCTGCGGTTCCTGGAAGGGCAGGAATCGATCCAGCGGACCCTGTTGACCCTAGTCACTCGCCCCCAAATCACTTGCCCCCCCCGCGGGGGGGCAGATGCCGCTTCATTAGTCCCCCCCCACAAGGAGTTCCCTGATGAAACGGCAGCAATCCCCCCGCAACTCGCCCCCCGTACTCGACCCTCCTATGCGGGGGGGGCGAGTGACTTGGTCGCCGCCATCCTGCTGGCCGTCGTATCCGAGAAGACCGGCTACCCCGCCGAGACGCTCGACCTCGACATGGGCCTCGAAGCCGACCTCGGCATCGACTCCATCAAGCGCGTCGAGATCCTCTCCGCCATGCGCGAGCGCCTCCCCGACGCCCCCGCGGTCGGGCCCGAGCACATCGGCGCCCTGCGCACGCTGCGACAGATCATCGATTTCCTAATCACATGCCCCCCCCGCGGGGGGGCAAGTAGCGGGGGGGCAGATGCCGCTTCATTAGTCCCCCCGCTACCCGCCCCCCGTACTCGACCCTCCTATGCGGGGGGGGCGAGTGACTTGGTCGCCGCCATCCTGCTGGCCGTCGTGTCCGAGAAGACCGGCTACCCGGCCGAGACGCTCAACCTCGACATGGGCCTCGAAGCCGACCTCGGCATCGACTCCATCAAGCGCGTCGAGATCCTCTCCGCCATGCGCGAGCGCCTCCCCGACGCCCCTGCGGTCGGGCCCGAGCACATCGGCGCCCTGCGCACGCTGCGACAGATCATCGACTTCCTAATCACTTGCCCCCCCCGCGGGGGGGCAAGTAGCGGGGGGGCAGATGCCGCGTCATTAGTCCCCCCGCTACTCGCCCCCCGTACTCGACCCTCCTATGCGGGGGGGGCGAGTGGCTTGGAATGCGTGACGCCCTCCCTGGTCCCCGTCGAGGACGGACGCAAGCGCGTCCCCGTCGCCGCGGGCGGCGAGGTCTGGGTCACGGAAGACGGCTCGGGCCTCGCCAAGGCCGTGGCCGCCAAGCTCGCCGCCGCGGGCCTGCGCCCCACGCTGCTCTCCCGCAAGGACTGGGGCCGGCCCGCCCCCGCCGGGCTCGCGGGCCTGGCCGTCCTGGCGCCGGCGTCCCAGCTGAACGACGACGGGCTCTGGCCAGAGGACAGCGAGCGCTGGCTCAAGGACGCCTTCCAGCTCTGCCGCGCCGCGGCCGCGCCGCTGCGCAAGACGGGCGGCTCCGCCCAAGGCGGCGCCGGCGGGGCGTTCCTCGCGACGGTCAGCCGCCTCGACGGAGGCTTCGGCCTCGCCGGGCTCGACGAGCGCGCCGACCCCCTGTTCGGCGGGCTGGCCGGGCTGGCCAAGACGGCCCGCCTGGAGTGGCCCGAGGTCCACTGCAAGGCCATCGACGCCTCCCGGGGCTGGAAGGACATCGAAGCCCTCGCGCAAGCCGTCGTCGACGAGGCCCTGACGGCCGGGCCCGCCGAGGTGGGCATCACCCCTTCGGAGCGCCGGACCATCGACCTCCTCGAGGCGCGCCCGGCGGCGTCCCCGGGAAGGGCGTTGGCTGGCCCGGGCGAGGTCGTCGTGGTCACCGGCGGCGCCCGCGGGGTCACCGCGGCCTGCGCCCAGGCCCTCGCCGAGGCGTCGCGCCCCACCCTGCTGCTCCTGGGCCGCACGCCCGAGCCCCAGCCCGAGCCCGACTGGCTCCGGGACCTCGCCGATGAAGCCGCCATCAAGCGCGCCATCCTCGCCCAGGCCAAGGGCAAGCCGCCCAGCCCCAGGGTCATCGGCGAGCGCTACCGGCTCTACATGGCCAACCGGGAGGTCCTGGCCGCCGTCGCCCGCCTCGAGAGCGTGGGGGCCAAGGCCTTGTACCGGTCGGTCGACATCCGCGACGCCGCCGCGCTCCAGCGGGTGCTCGACGAGGCCCGCCGGCTCGGTCCCATCCGCGCCGTCGTCCACGGGGCGGGCGTCCTGGCCGACAAGCACATCGCGGACAAGACGCCGGAGCAGTTCGACGCGGTCTTCGACACGAAGGTCGCCGGGCTGCGCTCCCTGCTCAAGGCCACCGCCGGCGACGACCTGAGGGCCGTCGTGCTCTTCTCCTCGGTCAGCGGCCGGCACGGCCGCGTCGGGCAGGCGGACTACGCCGTCGCCAACGAGGCCCTCAACAAGGTCGCCCAGAGCCTCGCCCGGCGCCGCCCCGGCTGTCGCGTCTCGTCGATCAACTGGGGCCCCTGGAACGGCGGGATGGTCACGCCGGCCCTCCTCAAGGTCTTCGAGAGGGAGGGCGTCGCCGTCCTCGGCCTGGAGGCCGGGGCGCGCCACCTCGTCTCGGACATGGCCGCGGGGCCGGGCTCGCCGGTCGAGACCGTCGTCACCGCCCCGGCCGCCGTCGCCACCCCGCAGCGCGGCCTCGCCACGGCCTTCGCCCGGGAGCTGGACCTGGCCGGGCACCGCTTCCTGGCCTCGCACGTCATCAACGGCCGGCCCGTCCTGCCGCTGGCGGTCACCCTCGAGTGGCTCGCCCACGGCGCCCTCCACGGCAACCCGGGGCTGGCCTTCCACGGCGTCGACGACCTGCGGGTCTTCAAGGGCGTCATCCTGAAGGGGAGCGTGCCCATGCGCCTGCGCGTGGCCGCCGGCAAGGCCAGGCGCGAGGGCTCTGAGTTCCGGGTCCCCGTCGAGCTCCTCAGCGACGACCCTGCCTCGCTCCACGCCCGGGCGGACATCATCCTCAGCCCGCGCCTCCCGGCGGCGCCCTCCCCGCAGGCGCCGGTCAGCCTGCACCCCTACCCGCGGAGCGTCGACGCCGCCTACGAGGACATCCTCTTCCACGGCCCCGCCCTGCGGGCCGTGGCGGCCGTCGAAGGCTGCTCGCCCGAGGGCATCGCCGTCCGGGCTCATGCCGCGCCCGCGCCCGGCGCCTGGCTGCGCGAGAGCCCGCGCAGCGCGTGGGTCGCCGACCCCATGGCCATCGACGCGGCCTTCCAGGCCGCGATCCTCTGGAGCTTCGAGCAGTCCGGCGCGTGCTGCCTGCCCTGGCGCATCGGGGCCTATCGGCAGTACCGGGCCGAGTTCCCCAAGGAAGGACTGCGCGTCGTGCTCCGGGTGACCAAGTGCAGCGAGCACGCGGCGGTCGCCGACGTCGACTTCCTCGACGCGGCCGGGGCGCTGGTCGCCCGCATCGCGTCCTCGGAGCACACGATCGACCCCTCGCTGACCGACGCCTTCAGGAAGAATTCCGTTGAAGACAAAGTCGCCGCCTAGCGGGCCCGCGCCGAAGGCGCAGGTCGCCGTCGTCGGCATCGGGGGGCTGTTCCCCGGCACCCCGGGCCTGGAGGGCTTCTGGGCGGACATCGCCGCCCGGCGCTCCGCGTCCCACGAGGTCCCGGCCGGCCGCTGGCTCATCCCCCCCGACCAGGCCTACGACCCGGCCGTCGGCGCGCCCGACAAGGTCTACTCGAAGCGCGGGTGCACCATCGACGACTTCGCGCTGGACGCCGAAGGGCTGCAGCTCGACGCCGCCCTCGTGGCCGGGCTCGACCGCGTCTTCCACTTCGCGCTCCACGCCGGCCGGATGGCATGGCGCGACGCGGCCGAAGACGAGGCCCTCGACCTGCGCCGGGTCGGCGTCATTCTCGGCAACATCGCCCTGCCGACCGACTCGTTCTCGGCCTTCAGCCGCTCTGTCCTGACGCCGGCGCTGGCCAAGCGCCTCCCCTCCTGGACCCCGCCGCCGTTCCCCCGCGTGGCCCCGCTCAACCGCTTCGCCGCGGGCCTCCCGGCCTCCATCCTCGCCCGCGCCCTGGGCCTGAGCGGCGGCTCCTACACCCTGGACGCCGCCTGCGCGTCCTCGCTCTACGCCCTCAAGCTGGCAGTCGACGAGCTGCTCGAGGGCCGGGCGGACGCGATGCTGGCCGGCGGGCTGTCCCGCCCCGACTGCCTCTACACGCAGATGGGCTTCAGCCAGCTGCGCGCCCTGTCGGCCTCGGGCCGCTGCGCGCCGTTCGACGAGGGCGGCGACGGCCTCGTGGTCGGCGAGGGGGCCGGCATCTTCCTCCTCAAGCGCCTCGCGGACGCCGAGCGGGCGGGCGACAAGGTCTACGCGGTCATCCGCGGCATCGGGCTGTCCAACGACATCGACGGCAGCCTCCTGGCCCCCGAGGGCGGCGGGCAGCTGCGCGCGATGCGCGCCGCCTACAAAGAGGCCGGCTGGTCCCCGTCCGACGCGGACCTCGTCGAGTGCCACGCGACCGGCACCCCCGTGGGCGACGCGGCGGAGCTGCGCAGCCTCCAGGCGCTCTGGGGGGACGCCGGGTGGCGGGCAGGCCAGTGCGCCATCGGCTCCGTCAAGTCGAACGTCGGCCACCTGCTGACGGGCGCCGGCGCCGCGGGGCTCATGAAGGTCCTGCTGGGCCTGCGCCACCAGACCCTGCCCCCCTCGGCCAACTTCGACAAGCCCAGCCCGCGCCTCTCGCTGGGGGGGACCCCCTTCCGCGTGCAGACCGAGGCGGCGCCCTGGCGGCCGCGCGCCGACGGCGTCACGCGCAAGGCGGCGGTATCCTCCTTCGGCTTTGGCGGGATCAACGCCCACGTCCTCATCGAGGAGCACGCGCCCAAGCCGAGACGCTCGAAGGCCCGGGCCCCGTCGGCGCAGGCCGCCCCGGCCGCCGCTCCCGCGGACGCCGCGCCGCCCGCGGACGCCCTCCGCCCGGCCGGCGACGCTCCCGGCCGGCCCTGCGCGGTCGAGGCCGGAGGCCGAGCGCCCCGGCCGCTCTCGGGAACGGCTTCGGCGGCCGGCGGCCCGGTCGCCATCGTCGGCATGGAAGCGCGCTTCGGCTCGCTGGGGCGCCTGCGCTCCTTCCAGGAGAGCGTCCTGGGAGGCAAGCCCGCCGGCGAGAGCGGCACGCGGCTGGTCCCGGACCTTCAGGCCGCGACCTCGGCGTTCCGCATCCCGCCCATCGAGCTCGCAGAGATGCTCCCCCAGCAGGTCCTGATGCTGCAGGTCGCCGACGCCGCCCTGCGCGACGCCAGGGCCCTGGACCGCGACCACGAGCGCACGGGCGTCTTCGTCGGCATGGAGCTCGACGTCCACACCGCGGACTTCCACGTCCGCTGGTCCCTGCCGGAGGAGCACCGCGACCAGGCCGGGCCCCCGCTCTCCGCCAACAGGACGGTGGGCGCCCTGGGCGGCATCATCGCCAGCCGCATCGCCCGGGAGTTTCGCATCGGCGGCCCGAGCTTCACCGTCGCCTCGGAGGAGACCTCCGGCCTGCGGGCGCTGGAGGCCGCGGCGCGGGCCCTGCAGCGCGGCGAGCTGGACATGGCGCTGGCCGGCGCCGTGGACCTGTGCGCCGACGAGCGGTCGCGCTCGGCGTTCGAGGCGCTGCGCCCCTGCTCGCCGGGCGGCCGCGCGCGCCCGTTCGACCGGGACGCCGACGGCGCCGTCCTGGGCGAGGGCGCGGCGGCGGTGGTGCTCAAACGCCTCGACGACGCCCTGCGCGACGGCGACCGGATCTACGGCACCGTCCGCGGCATCGGCGCCGCCCGCGACTACGGCGCGGCCCTCGAGCGCGCCTACGAGGACGCGGGCATCAAGCCCTCCTGCGTCTCCTACCTCGAGGGCCACGGCAGCGGCGTCCCCGCCGAGGACGCGGCCGAGGCCGAGGCCCTCGCGAAGTTCTTCGGCGCCGCCAAGAAGCCCTCCCTGGCGCTGGGCAGCGTCAAGGAGGTGGCCGGCCACGCGGGCGCGGCCGCCGGCATGGCGTCCCTCGTCAAGGCGGCGCTCGCCCTCTACCCGGAGATCCTGCCGCCCCTGGGGCTGCGCGAGGCCCGCGACGAGTTCCGCCAGGCCGGCGAGCGCTTCCACGCCCCCCGGCTCCCGCAGTACTGGCACCGCAACCGCTCGGACGGCCCCCGGCGCGCGGGGGTCAGCGCCATGGGCCTGGGCGGCGACTGCGTCCACGTCGTCCTCGAGGCGCACGACTCCCAGATCGACCCCTCGACGGCCAGGCTCGAGCGCAGTCAGCCGCTCGGGGCGCGCGACGAGGGTCTCTTCCCGGTCGAGGACGACACCCCGCCGGCGCTGGTCGCCGGGATCGCCCAGCTCAAGGAGTGGCTCTCCCAACAGCCGGCGGAGCGCGGCATCGAGGCCCTCGCCCGCGAATGGTTCGCGGCCCGCCCCCCGGGCTCCAAGCGCAGGAGGCTGGGCGTGGCCTTCGTGGCCCGCCACCGCTCGGAGCTGGCGGAACAGCTCGCGCTCGCGGAGCGCTCCCTGATCCAGGACCCCGCCGCGCCCGTCCAGGGCATGGACCGCGTCTTCTACGCCCCGGAGCCCACGGGCTCCAAGGGCAAGGTCGCCTTCGTGTTCCCGGGGTCGGGCAACCAGTACATCGGCATGGGGACGGGCGTCGCCGCGCAATGGCCCGAGGTCCTGCGGCGCCAGGACGCCGAGAACGACCGCCTCCAGGACCAGTTCCTGCCCGAGCTCTTCGCCCCCTGGCGCCGGTCCTGGCCGGAGGGCTGGGAGGTCCTGGCCCTCGACAAGCTCAGCCGCGACCACCGCGGCATGATCTTCGGCCAGGTCGCCCACGGCGCGGTCCTCAGCGACCTAGTCCGGTCGCTCGGGGTGGAGCCCGAGGGCGTCGTCGGCTACAGCCTCGGCGAGACCGCGGGGCTCTTCGCCCTGCGGGCCTGGAAGGACCGCGACGAGATGCTGCGCCGCATGGAGCGCTCCAGCCTCTTCGTGAGCGACCTCGCCGGGCGCTGCGACGCCGCGCGCAAGACCTGGGGCCTCGCCGCGCACGAGGCCGTCGACTGGGCCCTGGGCGTCATCGACCGCCCCGAGAACCTCGTGCGCACCGCGGTCGACAAGATGGAGCAGGTCTTCCTCCTCATCGTCAACACGCCCAAGGAGTGCGTCATCGGGGGCGCGCGCCACGCGGTGGGCAAGCTCGTCAGCGGGCTGGGCGGCACGTTCCTGCCGCTCGACGGCGTGACGACCGTCCACTGCAAGGTGGCCCGGGAGGTCGAGGAAGCCTACCTGGAGCTGCACAAGCTCCCGACGAGCGCGCCGGGCAGGGTGCGGTTCTACAGCGGGGCCTGGGGGCGGTCGTACCCCCTCGACAGCGACTCCGCCGCCCAGGCCGTCACGGCCCAGGCCGTGGCCGGCATCGATTTCCCCGGCCTCATCGAGCGCGCCTACGCGGACGGCTACCGCGTCTTCCTCGAGATGGGCCCGCGCAACACCTGCTCGCGCATGATCGCCCGCATCCTGGGCGACCGGCCCCACGTGGCGCGCTCGTCCTGCGTGCGCGACCAGGACGACGTCTCCTCGGTCCTGCGCCTGCTCGGCGCCATGATCGCCGAGCGGATCCCGGTGGACCTCGACGCCCTCTACGGCTTCGAGACCCGCGTGGTCGGGCACTCGGACCCCGCCCCCGCGCCCAAGAGCGCGATCGTGGTCCCCATCCACCGCGGGCTGCCGCCGCAGCCTTCGCCGAGACCGCCTCAGCAGCAGCCCAAGCCCCCGCGGCCGTCCGCGTCGGACGGCGATCAGCCCGCGCCGGCGCCAAGGCCGGCCCCGCCGGCCGCCCGTCCGGCCGTCCCGGCCATCCGGCACCCCGCCGCGGCGCCCGCCCAACCCGCGCCGGCGCCATCGCATCCCGTCCTGGCGGGCATCGCGGCGGCGCAGGCCGCCACCCTGAAGGCCCACGCCGCGTTCCTGCGCCTCTCGGAGCAGAACGCCCAGGCCCGGCTTGGTATCCTCGGCCTGCTCGCGTCCGGCGTCTCTGACGCGAGCGTGCCGCTTCGATCCGTCTTCCTCGACAGGCCCGCCTGCCTGCGCTTCGCCGTGGGCAAGATCGGCGAGGTCCTGGGCGCAGCCTTCGCGTCCATCGACGCCCACCCCACCAGGGTGCGACTGCCCGACGAGCCGCTCATGCTGGTCGACCGCATCCTGTCGGTGACGGGCGAGCCGCTGTCTTTGACCTCGGGGAGCGTCGTGACCGAGCACGACGTCAAGCCCGGGGCCTGGTACCTCGACGGCGGGCGCATCCCGACCTGCATCGCGGTCGAAGCGGGGCAGGCGGACCTGTTCCTGTCGGGCTACCTGGGCATCGACCTCAAGACCGAGGGCCTGGCCATGTACCGCCTGCTCGACGCGGCCGTGACCTTCCACCGGGGCCTGCCCGCGCCCGGGGAGGTCATCCGCTACGACATCAAGATCCTGCGCTTCGCCCGGCAGGGCGGAGCCGCCATCTTCTTCTTCGAGTTCGAGGGCGCCGTCGGCGGCCAGCCGCTCCTCAGCATGAAGAAGGGCTGCGCCGGCTTCTTCACGCCCCGGCAGCTCGAGGAGGGCAAGGGCATCGTCTTCACCGCCCTGGACCGCAAGCCCCTGCCCGGGCGCCGGCCCGCGGACTGGGCGGACCTCGCGCCCATGAAGCGCGAGTCCTACGACGACAAGGCGGTCGACGCCCTGCGCGCCGGCGACCTCGCGGGAGCCTTCGGGGCCGACTTCGCCGGCTTGCCCCTGGCCGAGCCGCTGCGCCTGCCCGGCGGCCAAAGCTCCAGGATGCGCCTCATCGACCGGGTGCTCGACCTCGACCCCGAGGGCGGCCGCTACGGCCTGGGCGTCGTCACGGCCGAGGCCGACATCCACCCCGACGACTGGTTCCTCACCTGCCACTTCGTCGACGACCAGGTGATGCCGGGCACCCTCATGTACGAGTGCTGCCTGCACACGCTGCGCGTCTTCCTGCTCAGGATGGGCTGGGTCGGCGAGGCCTCGCGGTGCTGGTACGAGCCCGTCCCGGGCGTCGAGAGCAAGCTCAAGTGCCGCGGCCAGGTCCTGCCCACGACCAAGAAAGCGACCTACGAGATCTCCATCAAGGAGCTCGGCTACGGGCCCGCGCCCCTGGCCGAACCCTACGCCATCGCCGACGCCCTCATGTACTCGGACGGCAAGCCGGTCGTGCTCATCACCGACATGTCGGTGCGGATCGCCGGGCTCGCCCGGGACGCGGTGGAGGGCCTCTGGCGCGGACGACGCGCATCAAGGAGCGCGGCGCCCGCGGAGCGACCGGAAGACAAGAAGGCCCTCTTCGGGCCGGAACGCATCCTGGCGTTCGCGGTCGGCAAGCCCTCCGACGCCTTCGGGGAGCGCTACAAGGTCTTCGACGGCGAGCGCGTCATCGCGCGCCTCCCGGGGCCGCCCTACCAGTTCCTCGACCGCATCACCGGCATCCGGGACTGCCGGCCGTGGGAGCTCGAGGCCGGCGCCCGCATCGAGGCCGAGTACGACGTGCCCCCGGACGCCTGGTACTTCCGGGCCAACCGCCAGGCCGCCATGCCCTTCGCGGTGCTGCTCGAGGTCGCCCTCCAGCCCTGCGGCTGGCTCGGCGCATACCTGGGCAGCGCGCTGCGAAGCCCAACCGACCTGTCGTTTCGCAACCTGGGCGGCAAGGCCGTCGTCCACGAGGACGTGCTCCCGGACGCCGGGACGCTGACCTCCGACATCAAGCTGACCCGGGTCTCCCAGTCCGTCGGGATGATCATCCAGCACTACGACATGACGGTGCGCCGCGGCGGCCGGGTGGTCTACGAAGGCACGACCTACTTCGGCTTCTTCTCGAAGGCCGCCCTGTCCGACCAGAAGGGCATCCTCGGCGTGACGCCCCACGCGCAGGCCCCCGTGGGCGGCCGGCCGCTGCCCGTGGAGGACCTCGCGCCCCTGTTCCCGGAGGACCAGAGCGCGGCCGCGCGGCCCGGGCTGCCGCTGCCCGGCCGGGCCCTGCGCATGTTCGACGCGGTGGACCTCTTCGTGCCCGAAGGGGGCCCCCACGGGCTGGGGTTCATCCGGGGCGTCAAGCGGGTCGACCCCTCGGAGTGGTTCTTCAAGGCCCACTTCCACCAGGACCCCGTGTGCCCCGGCTCCCTGGGCCTGGAATCGTTCCTGCAGCTGCTCAAGCTGGCGGCCCGAGAGCGCTGGCGCGCGCCGGAAGGCGCGCGGTTCACGGCCATGGCGCTGGGCCGGCCGCACGAGTGGGTGTACCGCGGCCAGGTCATCCCGGCCAACAAGCTGGTCACGGTCGAGGCCGTCATCACGCGCAGCGACGACGCGGCGCGCCTCATCGTCGCCGACGGCTTCCTGAGGGTCGACGGCCTGCTCATCTACCAGATGAAGGACTTCTCGCTGGGGATGGCATGAGATACTCCCGGGTCCTGGTCGACGCCATCGGCTTCGAGCTCGCGCCCAACGTCGTCAGCTCCGTCTCGCTCGAGGAGCGGCTGGCCCCGATCTACCGCAGGCTGGGCCTGCAGCCAGGGCAGCTCGAGGCCTTCACCGGCATCCGCGAGCGGCGCTGGTGGGACGCGGGGTTCGCGCTCTCGCAAGGCGCCTCGGCCGCCGCGCTCAAGGCCCTGGAGGGGACCGGGGTGCGGCCCGCGGACCTCGGCGCGCTCGTCTACGCCGGGGTGTGCCGGGAGAACTTCGAGCCGGCCACGGCCTGCGCGGTCGCCGAGCGCGTCGGCGTGGGCGGCAGCGCGGCGGTCTACGACCTCTCCAACGCCTGCCTGGGCGTGCTCAACGGCATGATCGAGGTCGCCAACCGCATCGAGCTGGGCCAACTGCGCGCCGGGCTCGTCGTCTCGTGCGAGTCGGCGCGGGAGATCAACGAGCTGGCCATCGACCGGATGCTCCAAAGTCCTCATATCGACTCCTTCAAGGACTCCATGGCGACGCTGACCGGGGGCTCGGGAGCCGTCGCCGTCCTGCTGACCGACGGGTCGTTTGGCCCCGGGGGCCACCGCCTGCTCGGCGGGGCCCTGCGCGCCGCGCCCGAGCACCACCGCATCTGCCGCTGGGGCGTGGACCCCGTGCCTGACGGCCTGGCCCATGGAGGCCAGGTCGTCGCAGGCGCAGGACGTCCTCCTCTCGCCGGAGACGGGGGCAGGCCCCGCCACGCGCTCATGACCGAGGTGATGCGCACCGACGCCGTGGCCGTGCTCAAGAACGGCGTGGTCCTGGGTCGGCGGACCTGGGAGGACTTCCTCCGGGAGCTGGGCTGGCGGCCGCAGGACGTCGACAAGGTCATCTGCCATCAGGTGGGCCTCGTCCACCAGCGGGAGATCCTGGCCGCCTTCGGCGTCCCGCCGTCTAAGGACTTCACCACCTTCGAGCACCTGGGCAACATCGGCACCGTCTCCCTCCCGCTGACGGCCGCCCTGGCCGCCGAGCGGGGGCACCTGTCGGCCGGCGACCGGGTGGGCCTCCTGGGCATCGGCAGCGGCCTCAACTGCCTCATGCTGGGCCTTTCATGGTGACCGCCCCGCCGGAGGGCCGCTACCTCGCCCTGGGCGGCCTGCGCATGCACTACCGCGACGAGGGCTCGGGCGAGCCCCTCGTGATGCTGCACGGCAACCCGTCGTGGTCGTACTACTACCGGAACCTCATCGACGCCCTCCGGGACCGCTGGCGCTGCGTCGCCCCGGACCACATCGGCATGGGCCTCTCCGACAAGCCCGGCGACGACCGCTACGAGTACACCCTGTCGCGGCGGGTGGCCGACCTCACGACGTTCCTCGACCGGCTCGGGATCAGGAAGAACGTGACGCTGGTGCTGCACGACTGGGGCGGCATGATCGGCATGGCCTACGCCAGCCGCCACCCCGACCGGGTCGCGCGGATCGTCGCCATGAACACCGCCGCCTTCCTGATGCCGCCCGGCAAGTCCATGCCGTGGCAGCTCAGGCTCGGGCGGGATTTCGGTCTCGGCGCGGTCCTCATCCGCGGCCTCAACGCCTTCGCGCTGGGCGCGACGCGCCTGTGCGTCGCCAAGCGCCGGCTGCCCAAGGACGTCGCCGCCGCCTACCTCGCGCCCTACGACTCCTGGGCGCACCGCATCGCGACGCTGCGCTTCGTCCAGGACATCCCGCTCTCCCCGCGGGACAAGTCCTACGCGATCGTGAAGGAGGTCCAGGACGGCCTGTCCCGCTTCACCCACCTGCCCATGCTCCTGTGCTGGGGCATGAAGGACTTCGTGTTCGACCGCGCCTTCCTGCGGGAATGGACGACGCGCTTCCCCCAGGCCCAAACGCACCGCTTCCCCGAGGCCGGCCACTACGTGCTCGAGGACGAGGGCCCCGCCATCGCCGCGCTCGTCCGGGACTTTCTGACGAAGAACCGCCTCGGGGCCGGCCAGCAGCGGCGCCGGGCATGACAGACAACGACCATCAGCCCCCTCGATGCTCGCCTCCCCCCGGGGGAGGCTCGCGGTTGGACCTCGCCGCGCCGCTGGCCGAGGCGGCCGCGGCCGACCCCGGCCGCGACGCCATCATCTTCCTCGATGGCCGCCGCGAGACGGCGTGGTCCTTCGGCCGCCTCAACGACGAGGCCGAGCTCCTGGCCCGCGGCCTGCCGGCCGTGGGCGTGACCCGCGGGACCCGGGCGGTGCTCATGGTCCGCCCCGGCCCGGAGTTCTTCGCGCTCACGTTCGCGATGTTCCGCCTGGGCGCGGTGCCGGTGCTCGTCGACCCGGGCATGGGCCGCAAGAGCCTGGGGGACTGCCTCGACGCCGCTTCGCCCGAGGCCTTCATCGCCGTCCCCCTGGCGCACGCGGCCGCCGCCCTGCTCGGCTGGGCCAGGCGGACGGTCCGGACCCGCGTCGTGGTCGGGCCCCGGTTCCTGCCCGGGCAGCGGACCCTCGCCGAGGTGCGCGCCCTCGGGGAGCGCGGCCCGGCCGTCCCCGGCGCGTCCCATCCCGACGACACGGCCGCCATCCTCTTCACCTCCGGCAGCACGGGCGTGCCCAAGGGCGCCGTCTACACCCACGGCAACTTCGCGGCCCAGGTCGCGATGCTGCGCGACCACTTCGGCATCCGGCCCGGAGAGATCGACCTGCCGACCTTCCCGCTCTTCGCCCTGTTCGCCCCGGCCCTGGGCATGACCGCCGTGATCCCCGAGATGGACTTCACCCGGCCGGGGCGCGTGGACCCCGAGAACATCATCGGGCCCGTGCTCCGCCACAAGGTGACGCACCTCTTCGGCTCTCCCGCGCTGCTGGCCCGGGTGGGCCGCCACGGCCAGGCCGGGGCCGTCAAGCTGCCGTCCTTGAAGCGCGTGGTCAGCGCCGGCGCCCCGGTGCCGCCCAAGGTGGTCGAGGCCTTCCAGAGCCTGCTCGCCCCGGGGGTCCAGGTCCACACCCCCTACGGGGCCACCGAGGCCCTCCCGGTCTGCTCCATCGGAAGCGACGAGATCCTGTCCTCGACGCGGGCCCTCACCGACCAGGGCGCCGGCGCGTGCGTCGGACGCCCGTTCCAGGGCGTCGAGCTCAGGATCATCAGGATCGACGACTCGCCCGTCCCGCGCTGGTCGGACGACCTGCTCGCGCCGCCGGGCGCGGTCGGCGAGATCGTGGTCCGCGGCCCCAACGTGACCCGAAGCTACTTCGGCCGCCCCGCCAGCGACGCCCTGGCCAAGATCGACGGCGGCGCCGGGGGAGTCTACCACCGGATGGGCGACCTCGGCCGCCTCGACGACAAGGGCCGGGTGTGGTTCTGCGGCCGCAAGGCCCACCGGATCGTCGCCGGGGATCGGACCCTGTTCAGCGTCCCCTGCGAGGGCGTGTTCAACGCGCATCGGGCGGTCTCGCGCAGCGCCCTGGTGGGCGTGGGCTTCGCCCCGCGCCAGCGCCCCGTCATCGTGGTCGAGCTCGAGCAGGGCCGCCGGGGCTCGCCGGAGCTCAAGGACGAGCTGCTCCGTCTGGGCGCCGCCAACCCCGTCACCGCGGCCGTCAAGGACCTCCTGTTCCACCCATCCTTGCCCGTCGACATCCGCCACAACGCCAAGATCGACCGGGAGGCCCTGGCGGCCTGGGCGGGCGGCGCGCTGCGCTCCCCATGAGAGCCCTGGTGACCGGGGGCGGCGGCTTCCTCGGCAAAGCCATCGTGACGAGGCTGCTCGCCCGCGGCGACTCGGTCCGCAGCGTCGCCAGGGGCTCCTACCCCGAGCTCGCCTCCCTGGGCGTTTCGGTCGTGCGGGGCGACATCGCCGACCCCGCGTCCCTCGCCGAAGCGGCGGCCGGCGTCGACGTGGTCTTCCACGCCGCGGCCAAGGCCGGCGTCTGGGGCGACCCCGCCGAGTACCATCGCTCCAACGTGGCGGGCACGCGCAACGTCCTGGCGGCCTGCCGGGAGCGCGGCGTGCGCCGCCTGGTCTACACGAGCTCCCCCAGCGTGGTCTTCGACGGCCGCGACCAGGAGGGCATCGACGAGTCGGCCCCGTACCCCGAGCGCCACCTGGCCAGCTACCCGGCGACCAAGGCCGAGGCCGAGCGCCTGGTGCTCGCGGCCGACGGCCCGGATCTGGCCACCGTGGCCCTGCGGCCGCACCTCATCTGGGGGCCGGGCGACAACCACCTGGTGCCTCGCATCGTCGCCCGGGCCAGGGAAGGGAGGCTGCTCAAGCTCGGCGGCCCGCCCCGCAAGGTGGACTCCACCTACATCGACAACGCGGCCGACGCCCACCTGCTCGCGGCCGACCGCCTGGCCCCCGGCGCCCCGCCGGCCGGCAAGGCCTACTTCATCTCCAACGGGGAGCCCCTGCCCGTCTGGGACCTGGTCGACAGGATTCTGGGCGCCGCGGGCCTGCCCCCCCTGACGCTGTCCATCCCGCCCGCCGCCGCCTACGCGGCCGGCTGCGTCCTGGAGCTGGCCTACTCGGTCCTGCGCCTGCCCGGCGAGCCGCGCATGACGCGCTTTTTGGCCTCGGAACTGTCGACCGCCCACTGGTTCGACCTGACCGCGGCGCGGCGCGACCTCGGCTACGAGCCCAAGGTCTCCGTCGAGGAAGGCCTGCGGCGCCTGGCCCGCTCGCTCAGGCCGTAATCCCGCCCTGGGCCGAGGGGCCCGCGGGGCCGGCCGGGGGCGCGGGCGGGGCGGGCTGCAGGGGGTTGCGGTACAGACCCGCGCGCTGAGCGAGCTTGAGCACCGCGAAGCTCGCCTCCGTCACCACCTTCTCCCAGTCGGCCTCGCCCCGGGAGATGCGGTCGAGCTCCTCCTCGAGCCGGGCGGTGTAGCCCAGGTCGATGAAGTTGCCGGAGTAGTGGCGGACCAGGAAATCGGTCACGGCGAGGCCCAGGGGGGTGGCGCGCAGCTTGCGCTTCTCCTCCTGCGCGTAGCCGCGCTCGAGGATCGTGCGCATGATGGCGGCGTAGGTCGAGGGCCGGCCGATGCCGTCGCGCTCCAGCTTCTTGATGAGCGAGGCCTGCGTATAGCGCGGCGGGGGCTTGGTGACCCGCTGGTGGGCGGCCAGGTCGAGCAGGCTTAGCGCCTCGCCGGGCTCGAGCATGGGAAGCTCGCTGTCGGACTCGTCGTCCTCCTCCTCGGGCGCGCCCTCCTCCCCCTTCTTGCCGCGCTTGACCTTGGCCTTGGCCTCCTCGGTGGCGTCCTCGCCGGCCAGCCGCCGCCACCCGTCGAACAGGGTCACCTTGCCCTTGGCCTGGAACACGCCCATGGGCCCGGGCTCGGCGCCCGCCGTTGTCTCCCATTTCCCGGGGGCGCACGCCACGTCGATGGTCGTGATCTGGTCGCGGCCGGGCGCCATCTGGCAGGCGATGAACCTCTGCCAGATGAGCCGGTAGAGCTTGCCCTCGTCGCCGCCCCCCAGGGCGTCCGCGCCGGACCCGGGGTGCGTCGGCCTGATGGCCTCGTGCGCCTCCTGGGCGTTGGCCGCCTTGGTGGCGTGGAGGATCGGGTCCTTGGGCAGGTAAGGCGCGGGGAACTCGCGGCCGATGAGCTCGCGGGCCTCCTCGATCGCCTCCGGCGCCAGCGCCGTCGAGTCGGTGCGGTGGTAGGTGATGTGGCCGTTCTCGAAGAGTCCCTGGAGCAGCTTCATGGCGACGTCCGGGTTGAAGCCCAGGCGCACCGACGCCGCCTGCTGCACCGTCGCGGTCGTAAACGGCGCGGGGGCGTTGCGCGAGGAGTCGCGGCGCTCGCAGGAGAGCACCTGCCAGGGCTGGCGCTTGCACCACTCCACGGTCTTGGCCGCCACGCCGGGGTCGGTCAGCCGAGAGCCCAAGGGCTGTCCTTTCCAGGCCACGAGCTTGGCCGTGAACGACGGCGGCGCGCCGGCCTTCTCCAGCTTCGCTGCCAGGACGAAATAGTCGACGGTCTTGAACTTCCCGATCTCCCGCTCGCGCTCCGCCACGAGCCGCAGGGCCACGGACTGCACGCGGCCCGCGCTCCTGGCGGCCTTGCCGACGCGCCGCAGCGTGGGGCTGACCAGCCAGCCCACCACGCGGTCGAGCACGCGCCGCGCCTGCTGGGCGTTCACCAGGCGCATGTCGAGCGGGCGGGGCTTGGCCATCGCCGTGGAGACCTCGGCCTTGGTCACGGCGTGGAACACGACGCGCCGGTAGCTCCGCTCGCCAAGGAGCTGGCTCACGTGCCAGGCGATGGCCTCCCCCTCGCGGTCCGGGTCCGTGGCCAGGAGCACCTCGTCGGCCTGCTTGGCCAGCGACGAGAGCTCCGAGACGGCCCTGGACGACCGCTCGAGCATCTTGTACGTCGGCGTCACCTTGCCGCCCTCGAAGGCCACGGCCAGGTCGCCCGACGCCGGCAGGTCGCGGACGTGGCCGAACGACGCGGCCACGCGGAAGCCCGCGCCGAGGAAGTCGCGGATCTTGCGGACCTTGACCGGGGACTCGACGACGACGAGCTTCATGGCCGGCCGGTCGGGGCCGCCGGGGCAGGCCTCGGGCGGCCCTTGTGCTGCTCGTAGGCCTGTTTGGCCTGTTCCTTGGAACCGAAATAATGGCCGTACTTGTCCCAAAGCTCCTTCTTGCTGAGACGATCGATGTCCGCCGTTACCTCGGCCTGCTGAGAGCTGTTGAGCAGCTTCATCATCTTGGAGACGTCGCCGAACATCGCGTTCATCCTGCCGAGCACCGATGGAGGGACAGGGGGGTCCAGCCGGATGGGCGCGGCGCGGCCGCGCGCCTTGGGTTCGCCCTCGATGACGTCCGGCTGTCCGGCCGGCTCCTTCGGCTCGCCGGCGACGCCGGGCTCCCCGGCTTCCTCGGCGGCCAGTTCGGGCGTGGAGTCAGCCTCCCCGTCCTGGACGGGCGTCCACGCCGCCCCCGCTTCCTGCGGGCTGGGCATCCTGGTCCCGGCCGGCGCCCCAGGCCCGTCGGTCAACATCGAGACCCCGAGCGCCCAGCCCAGGACGATGCTCACGGCCACCACGGCCAAGACCAGCCCCGCCAGCAGGAGGGGCTTGCCCTTGGAGTCCTTGCCGGTCCAGCCGTGGCCGCAGGTCGGGCAGTAGCGCCGATGGGTGCCCACGAGACGGCGCGCATGATGGCGCGCCTTGGAGCGGGAGAGGCGAACCTCCCGCCCGCCGCAGAAAGGGCACTTGTCTTCTATGGGACGCGGCATGGTCTCAGCTCAGACGGCCGTGGTCGGCCGGGGCCGGCGTCCGGCCCGGCAGGAGGTATCATACCATCTCGGACGGCGGCGGCCCAACAGGGTCACTTGCGCCGCAGGAGGAGCAGCATCATCGCCGCGGCGGCCACGGTCACCAGCACGTTGACGCCGAGCAGGATGTTCGACATGGTCAGCGCCGCGCCCACCGCGGGGAAGATGCGCGCCAGGCTCACCGCGGCGAAGATCGGCAGCATGGCGGCGACGCTCGCCGTCATCATCCACTTGGAGAGGTTGCGGTACTTGTCCTGGGGCAGGCTCTGCGAGTAGTAGGCCATCCACTTGTTCGAGTTGATGGTGATGACGCCGCCCAGCACGCCGCCCAGGACGAAGGTGAGGAGGGGGACGTGCAGCAGGGCCGACCACACGAAGGCGACCGCGGCGAGCCCGCCGACCACGGTCCAGCCGGTCCGGCCCAGCATCTTCTCGGGCAGGAGGGCCACGGTCGCAAGCCCGCTCGCGAGCCAACTGCCGCCGTCGTAGACGCCGATCATGGTGCCCGCCGCCTCCTTGGAGGAGAACACGCTCAGGGCGAACACCGTGGCGAGCACGCCGTAGAGCATGAAGTGCATGAACCGGAAGAACGCGTAGGGCAGGTAGTCCTTCAGGCCCAGCGCCGGCGCCCCGGCCTCGGCCTTCGGCGCGCCAGCGGGCTTGGCCGCCGCGCCCTCCCTGGCCGGCTTGGCCCAGCCCTCCCGGTACTTGAGGGTCGCGTAGAGCAGCGTCGAGAGCCCGATGCCCACGCTCGAGACGACCATCATGGCGTTGCCGCCCACGAGGTTCAGCAGGGGCACGGCCACGAACAGGGCCATGCCGATGCAGGCGATCTCGACCCACTGGTAGGCGAAGTTGAGTCCCAGTTCGAGCTTCGCCGGGTTGTGGTTGCCGATGATCATCCGCGGCAGGAGGTTCTCGGCCACGCCGCGGTTGATGCCGTAGACTAGGCCCTGCACGACCGCGTTGGCGAGGAACATCCCGAAGATGACGCCGGAGGAGGCCCCCAGGGCCGCCGCGATGGGGATGGGCAGGCCCGCCAGCGCCAGGAGGACGAGCGCCGCCACGTTGACCCACTTGGGGTTGAACCGCGCCATGAAGAACGAGCCCAGCCACGCGCCCGTGACCCGCATGACGTAGCCCACCCCCGTCACGATGAGCGCGGCGGGCAGGCCGAAGAGCGCGGCGGAGAACAGCGGCAGCGCCACCGCCTGGACCTCCTGCGCCATGGCGTTGAGGGTCCAGGCCGGGGTGAAGCCCAACAGGAACGACTTGGGCAGCAGCCGGATGCGGCCGAGCCAGCCGGCGCGGCCGAAATCGATGCGGTCCACCCAGTCCGCGGCCAGGAGCTTGCCCTCCGACGTGTCGTGCCCGAAGAGCCCGGTCTGGGTCGTCACCCGGCCGTCTGGCGTCTCGATGTCGATCTCGACGCCCTGGAGCAGGGCGAAGAGCCGTTCGCGCGACGAGGCCTCGTCGGCCCCCCGGATCGTGATGTTGCCGAGCAGGTCGTGCTCCTTGACCGTATCGCCGACCTTGAGGAAGAGCTCCGAGAGGAAGATCTCCCCGCCGGCCTCCGGCAGTCCCCGCACCGCGACCACCGAGCCCGCCGACCGCGCGATCATGAACCGGTGCTGCAGGATGAAGGGCTTGGAGGCGGCCTGCGGCCGGCTCTCGACTGCGAAGGCCGCGAGCATGCCCTCGCGCATGACGTCCACGCCCGAGGCCTCGGCCACGCTGGCCCAGACGTCGGCCCCGCCCATCCGCGCGTTGATCTCCACGATCGGCGCCGCGAGCTTGCCGTTGACGAGGGTCACGATCAGCTCGACGTGGGCGTTGCCGGTCCGCAGGCCCACCGCCTCCAGGGCCTTGGCGGCCTGGCCCTTGGCGAGCTCGGCCATCTCGGGCGTCAAGGCCGCGGGGTAGGTGGTGCCCCGCTCCTGGTTGCCCAGCGCCGGGGGATTGTAGCTCAGGAACGTGAAGACCGGGACGCCGCCCTGCACGATGACCTCGGCGTCGAGCATGAGGCCGTCGGGGATCTGCGCCTCGAAGAGGACCGGGGGCTTCTGGTCGAGCTGCTTGCTGCGCGACTTGCGCGGGTCTTCCTGGTTGATCTTCTCGATCTGCTCCGTGATGTCGCGGAACGCCGCCGCCGCGGCCTCGGGCGAGTCGATGTTGAGCGTCACGCCCCAGCCGCCGCCGCCGGAGTCCGGCTTGGCCACGGCCGAGGCCCAGCCCGCGGCCTTGATCTTCAGGAACGCTTCGCGGGCCGCGGCCTCGCTGTCGACCAGGATCGCCGGCAGGTGCAGGCCGGCGTCCGGGTGGGCGTTCATCAGCTCGCGCGCCCTGCTCTTGGAGTGCGCGTCGGCGACGGCCCGGGGGTCGTAGCCCGGGAGCCCGAGGGCGTGCGAGAGCTCGGCTTCCAGCAGCGCGAAAGAGTTGAGGTAGGTCTTCACCGCGTCGATGCGCCTGGTCCGCGCGAGCCCGGCGACCTGCGCGACGATCGCGGCGACGTTCCCGGGGAAGCGGTTGCCGATGTCGGCGGCGACGTAGTTCTCCGGCTTGACGCCCCGGGAGACGGCGAAGTCCTTCTGGTCGGGGTAGCCCAGGACCAGGAGGTCGAACCCGTAGTCCCGGGCCAGGGAGAGCATGTGGTCGTAGAGATAGTCGCGGCCGCCCACCTTGGAGACGACGTAGAGGAGCGTTTTGCCGGCGAGGAGCGCGGTCGGGGCGCTCTTGGAAGATCTGTCCGGCTGCGCGAGCCGGGTCGCCGCGGAGCCTGCCGCAGACTCCTGCGACTCGAACGCGGCGGCGCCCTCGGCCGGGGCCGCGACGCCCCGGCCCTCGAAGACCAGGGCGGCGACGTCCCTGGCCCCCTCGACCGAGATGTCGCGCGAAAGGGCGGTCGAGACTTCGGCCTGCCTGTCGCGGACCTTATCGACCCGCACCCCTTGGGCCTGATCGACAGGAGGAAGTCCCTTGGGCTCGGCCGGAACGCGCACGAGGCCCTGGCCTGGAGGCGCCCGCGCCGCGCCGATCACGCCCGCCCGCAGGGGCACCACGGCCGGGGCCGGGGACCCCAGCGAGGCGACGGTCCCCGGGACTTCGGCCGGGGCCGAGGGCAGGACAGCGGCGTCAGGCCCCTGCGCGGCGCGCAGCCCGAGCGCCGGCAGAGGGGAAAGCGACGGCAGGCTCGAACCGCCCGGGAGCGCCAGGGAGGCCGAGTAGCCCGGGAGGAGGCCCTGAGCCACGCCCGTCCCGACCGGCACGACGGGGCCGGTCTGGGACCCGCCGGACCCGCGGTTGACGGTGGTCGCGACCGCGGCATAGGCGGCCTGGCCCGGCGACCCTAGGAGCAGGACCCCGGCCAGCAACGCCGCGACGGATGGCTTGAGCATCTTCCCCACCACGCCATAGTGTAGCGTCTCCTCGGGACCGCCGCATGAGGCTATGAGACCACCTCGGGGGAGACAATGAGCCTACCCGCGACTAGGCCTGTCGGGAGCCCGACAAAGCGCTTGACAGGCACCCGCTATTGTGGTAAACTTATACCAGAATACCAGATTCGGGAAAGGTGCATGCCAGGCATACTGAACGTCTCGGAAGCGGCCGCGATCGGCGTCCACGCCATGATGATCATGGTCAAGGACCCGTCCCAGCCCCAGCGCGTCCCGGCGATGGCGAAGTCCCTGCAGGTCTCCGCGGCCCACCTCCAGAAGGTCCTCCAGCGGCTGGTCCACGCCGGGCTCGTCCGGTCGAGCCGCGGCCCCAAGGGCGGCTACGCGCTCGCCCGGTCCAGCCGGGACATCCGGATGGGCGAGGTCTTCGCCGCCATCGAAGGCCGGCCCAGCCTCACGGCGTGCCTGCTGGACAAGGAACGCTGCTGCATGGGCGCCTGCGTGCTCGGAGACATGCTGCACTCGATCAACGAGCAGGTGACCCGCAAGCTCCAGACCCGACTATCCGACATCAACAACAATAATAAGGAAGGAGGAGTGAGATGAACATGTTCTGTTATCAGTGCGAGCAAAGCGCCAAAGGGACGGGGTGCGTCAAGCAAGGGGTCTGCGGCAAGGACCCTCAGACGGCCGCCTTGCAGGACGCCCTGCTTCGCGTCACCCAGGGGATCGCCCAGTACGCCCATCGGGCGCGCCGGATCGGCGGCCGCGACGCCGCGCTCGACCGCTTCGTCGTCGAGGCGCTCTTCACCACCGTCACCAACGTGAATTTCGACGCCGGGCGCATCGAGGCCCTCGTGCGCCGCGGCGTGGAGCTCCGGGACAACGCCCGCCAGCTCTACGAGCGCGCCAGCTCCAAGGCGGGCAAGCCCGCCGAGGCGCTCAAGGGACCGGCGCTCTGGGACGCGCCCAAGGGGAGCGAGGCCCTCGTCGCGGCAGGCCGCGCGATCGGCATCGACGCCCGCAAGAAAGAGGCCGGCGACGACGTGACCGGGCTCCAGGAGCTGCTGGCCTACGGGCTCAAGGGCACGGCCGCCTACGCGGACCACGCCCTGATCCTCGGGCAGGAATCGGAGGAGGTCTTCGCGTTCTTCCATGAGGCGCTCTCCTTCCTGGCCGACGACCCCCGCGACATCGGGGAATTGCTCGCGTGGAACCTGAAGTGCGGCGAGGCCAACCTCAAGGTCATGGGCCTGCTCGACGCGGCCAACACGGGCGCCTACGGCCACCCCGTGCCGACCAAGGTCCGCGTGGAGCCGGTCAAGGGCAAGGCCATCCTGGTCTCCGGGCATGACCTCAAGGACCTCGAGGAACTCCTCAAACAGACCGAGGGCAAGGCCGTCAACGTCTACACCCACGGCGAGATGCTCCCGGCCCACGGCTACCCGGGGCTCAAGAAGTACAAGCACCTCGCGGGCAACTACGGCGGGGCCTGGCAGGACCAGCAGAAGGAGTTCGCGGCCTTCCCCGGCGCCATCCTCATGACGACCAACTGCATCCAGCGGCCGGCCGACTCCTATAAAGGGAGGATCTTCACCAGCGGCCTGGTCGCCTGGCCGGGCGTGGCCCACGTCCAGGACCGCGACTTCGCCCCGGTCATCGCGGCGGCCCTCGCGGCCGAGGGATTCAAGGCGGACGGGCACGAGGCCTCCATCATGGTGGGCTTCGCCCGCAACGCGGTCCTGGGCGTCGCCGGCAAGGTCGTCGACGCGGTCAAGGGCGGGAAGATCCGCCACTTCTTCCTCGTCGGCGGCTGCGACGGCGCCAAGCCGGGCCGGAACTACTACTCGGACTTCGCCCAGGCCGTGCCGAAGGACTGCGTGATCCTGACGCTGGCCTGCGGCAAGTACCGGTTCAACAAGCTGGAGTTCGGCGACATCGGCGGCATCCCGCGCCTCCTCGACGTCGGGCAGTGCAACGACGCCTACTCGGCCATCCAGATCGCGGTGGCCCTGGCCAAGGCCTTCGACTGCGGGGTCAACGACCTGCCCCTGTCGCTCATCATCTCCTGGTACGAGCAGAAAGCGGTCTGCATCCTGCTGTCGCTGCTGCACCTGGGCATCAAGAACATCCGCCTGGGGCCGAGCCTGCCCGCGTTCGTGACGCCGGCCGCGCTCAAGGTCCTGGTGGACAAGTTCAACATCGCGCCGACGACCACGGCGGCCAAGGACCTCGACGCCATCCTGGGGACCAAGGCGGCGGCCTGACGCACAACGGAGGAGCCGGGGAAGGCGCGGCCTTCCCCGGCCGGGGGAACATGAAACGAAAGATCGTCCTGTTCGACGAAGACAAGTGCGACGGCTGCGGGCTGTGCGTGAACGCCTGCGCCGAGGGGGCCATCAAGGTCGTCGACGGCAAGGCCAGGCTGGTCAAGGAGCTCTACTGCGACGGCCTGGGCGCCTGCCTGGACGTCTGCCCCCAGGACGCCATCATCATCGAGGAGCGCGAGGCTCCGGCCTTCGACCCCAAGGCGGTCGAGAAGCACCTCAAGAAGCTCGGGCGCCCGCTGCCCGCTCCGGGAGCGGGCCACGGGCACGACGGCGGCCACGGCGGCTGCCCCGGCTCGCGCATGATGGACTTCGGGGCGCCGGCCGCGGCCTCGGCCGGCGGGGACGTCTCATCCCAGCTCGCCCAATGGCCGGTCCAGCTGCACCTGGTCTCCCCCGCGGCGCCCTATTTCCAGGGAGCCGACGTCGTGCTCGCGGCCGACTGCGTGGCCTACGCCCTGGGGGACTTCCACTCCAAGCACCTCAAAGGCAAGAAGCTGGCCATCGCCTGCCCCAAGCTCGACGACGGCCAGGAGGGGTACCTGGAGAAGCTCGTCTCGCTCATCGACGACGCCCGCATCAACACCCTGACCGTGATGATCATGCAGGTGCCCTGCTGCCGGGGGCTCCTGGGCCTGGCCGAACGAGCCCTGGAGGCCGCCAAGCGCAAGGTGCCGCTCAAGGCCGTGGTCGTGGGCATCCAGGGCGGCGTCCTCTCGGAGGAGTGGGTCGGCCGTTCCTGACGCCGACCGGATATTCCCAAACAGGAGAAAACCATGCGCTATCGGACGATCTCGCTGTGCCTATCTTCCCTCTTGGCGCTGACCTGCGCCGCGGCCCCGGCGGGCGCGGCGGACGCCGGCGCCGGCTGCGTCGAGTGCCATCGCGGCCGCTCGGCCGCGCTGGTCATGGAGTGGGAGCGCTCCCGGCACGCCCAGGCCGGCGTCGATTGCCTGGCCTGCCACGGGGCGCCCAAGTCCCAGGAGGGGTCTTGGCTCCACCACGGGGCGCAGGTGTCCGTCCTGGTCACGCCGAAGGTCTGCGCGCAATGCCACGGCCAGCAGGAGGCCGAGTTCTCCCGCAGCCACCACGCCCTCGCGGGCGAGATCCTCGCCAGCCTCGACAACGTCCTGGCCGAGAAGGCCGCGGGCATGCCGGGCAATAACGCCGACGCCGTCAACGGCTGCCTCCAGTGCCACGGCTCGCTCGTCAAGTACAAGAAGGACCCCAAGGGCGCCATCCTGAAGGAGGGCCCGGAACGCCGTCCGGTCCTGGACCCCGACACCTGGCCCAACAGCGGCATCGGGCGGATCAACACGGACGGGTCCCGCGGCTCCTGCCACGCCTGCCATTCGCGCCACTCCTTCGAAGCCAAGCTGGCCCGCTCCCCCGAGAACTGCGGCAAGTGCCACATGGGACCCGACCATCCCCAGATCGAGATCTACAACGAATCCAAGCACGGCATCGCCTTCCAGGCCAACCGCGACAAGATGGCCCTGGACAAGGATAGCTGGGTCCTCGGCAAGGACTACTCGGCCGCGCCGACCTGCGCCACGTGCCACATCGCCGGCCACCGGACGGGCGACGGCAAGACGGCCGGGAACAGCCATGACGTGGGGGAGAGGATCAGTTGGACCCTCCGCCCCATCGTCAGCACGAAAATCAACCTCGTGGTGTTCACGGACGGCTTCAAGGAGGACTACCCCGAATCCCGGCCGCTGCCCAAGCCGGGCGACGTCGTCGAGACCCTCAACAAGGAGCGCGAAGGAGACGCTCTCGTCGCGAAGAAGACCCGGCGCACCGTGGCGGCCGTCCTCGGCTGGAAGGAGCGGCGCGCCAAGATGCAGTCGGTGTGCGCGAACTGCCACGGCAGCGGGTTCGTCGAGAACTTCTACAAGCAGTACGACAGCCTGGTCGCCCTCTACAACGACAAGTTCGCCAAGCCCTCCAAGGCCATCATGGACCAATTGACGGCGGACGGCATCCTCGACCCCAAGGCCCCGTTCGAGCACGAGGTCCAGTGGGTCTTCTATGAGCTCTGGCACCACGAGGGCCGGCGCGCCCGCCACGGCGCCAGCATGATGGGGCCGGACTACACGCACTGGCACGGCATGTACGAAGTCTCCAAGCATTTCTACGAGAAGTTCCTCCCGGCCGTCGTCCAGGCCGCGTCGCTCAAGGGGCCCGAGCCCGAGAAGAAGTGGAAGGCGAAGGTCGCCGCGCTCCTGGCCGACGAGGAGCACCGCTGGAAGAAGGGCTTGAGCGCCGAGGAGGCCGAGGGGCTCCGGAAGAACTACCAGGACCGGTACAGGCAGTAGAAGGCGCGCTGCTGCTCCACCAGCCCGGAGGAGCGCCTGGCAGGGGAATGGCGGACGGGCGGACTGGAAGGCATCCTCAAGCAGCTCGATGTCCCTGCCGGCAGGAGCGCTTCAGGCCTTCTCCGGGCTTTCGGACAGGGCGGGCTTGTCCTCCGGGGAGAGCTCCAGTTGGGGGATGGGCGCAAGCCGAGCGCCGATGAGTCCCTGGAGGTCTCCGTACAGGCCCGAGGTGCTGAGGAGGACCCGCTCGAGCTGCTTCTCGCGCTTGGCCCAGGCGCGCTCCATGGAGCGCTTCTCCGAGTCGAGGTCGCCCTTCATGGACGCGAAGGAGTCCACGATCGCCTGCACCAGACCCATGGCGGACGGGAAGTCCGCTCTCTTGCTGCCATCCAGTTCGCCTCCCGTGAAAAGGATAGGGCGATCCCGCCCGGGGAGTCCAAGGCCCGGCAATTTCGCATTCGGACGCATCCAGGAGCGCAATGGGACAAGACCCTCGACGGGAGTCCACAGAAATCGTCCTTCCCCTCCTAATTGTTGGGGAATCTCCCGCCGTTATTTGAGGTCTCCGTCGAGAGTTTTGTCTCATTCCCCTTCACGTCCCACCTTTTTCGCTCCCGGATCGTGTGCAAGGGCACAATGAGACAAAACTCCTTCATGGGCGGATAGGGATTATGGAGAAGCCGTCCGATCGGCGCGCCAGTTCCTGCAGGAACTCGTCCAATGCCGCTCCGCCATCCGGCCGGCCGGCCGACTTTCACTGACGTGCCGTTATTGGTATCCTGGTTTCGTTGGCTACGAGCAAACCGCTTGACCTGATCCTGCTGCCTTCCGGCCATCTCAGGCTCATCGAGGCCGACGGCCCGGAGGCCCGAGCCTTGCCGGAGGCTTTCGGCGCCACGCTGGCCAGGGCGTTCGAGGACTGCGCGGCCGAGGGCCTGCTTCAACTCGCGGTCGCGCGCCATGACCAGGCGCTGCCGGCGCGGTTCTCCTACTGGCGGCGATTCGGCGAACGCTACCTAGCCGAGCTTTGCCGCACGCCTCAGACCGCCGAGGACCTGAAATCCCCTTTGTCGCCGCCGGGCGGGGATTTGGCCGAGCTGGCCGGCGGCGCGCCGCCCATGCGCGGCGGTGAATATCTCCGTCCGGAGACGCTGGCAGCCCTTTGGACCGAGCTGGACGCTTATGCGCGCGCCGAGATCGCGCGAAGCCCCGGCGGGCTCTCAGCCTGGCTCCTTAAACGCAGCCCCCTGTGGCACCGCGTGGGACGGGTCTGCTTCCACCTCGCCGAGAACAAGCGCGACTCCGAATGCCCCTTCGCCTTTCTCGCGACCTACGCTCCGAAGCTCATCGACGGCCGGCGAGTGCAGTACCAGCCGCTGGGCCGCGCCCTGGAGGAATTCGCCGGAGAGAAGAACAAAGGCGCGCTGG
The DNA here is from genome assembly GCA_016212795.1 of Elusimicrobiota bacterium. Lineage (GTDB taxonomy): Bacteria > Elusimicrobiota > Elusimicrobia > UBA1565 > UBA9628 > JACRDT01. The sequence goes on from JACRDT010000019.1 coordinate 47,004, forward strand.
TCAACCTCCTCACCCCGGTCCAACGGGCCGCCGAGCGCTGCGCCTGGGTGAAGATACTCGTCGATTCCGGCGAGGTCTTCCATCCCCTGCGCTGGGCGCCGGACGAGGCGTACCGGCTCCTCAAGGACGCGGCCGCCTTGGAGGAGAGCGGCCTCCTGGTGCGCCTGCCTGATTGGTGGACCAAGCGGCCGCCCCGCGTGCTCGTGGGCGTCTCCATCGGGGAAGCCAGGCAGGCGGGGTTCAACGCCAAGTCCATGCTCGACTTCAAGGTGGAGCTCGCCCTGGACGGAGAAGCGTTGACCGAGGAGGAAGCGGCGAGCCTTCTGGCCGCGAGCGCCGGCCTCGCGCTTCTCAAGGGGCGCTGGGTCGAGGTGGACCGCGAGAAGCTCAAGAGCGCCTTGGAGCAATGGAAGAGGGTGGAGCGGGAAGCGGGAGAAGACGGCGTCTCCTTCATCCAGGGGATGCGGCTTTTGGCCGGCGCTCCGCTGGAAGCCCAGACGGACGTCCTTTTCGAAGGGGAGGCCGCGGCCTGGTCCGAGGTGCGCGCCGGCGCCTGGCTCAAGGAGCGTTTGGCCGAGCTCCGCGATCCTAAGTCGGTCGCCCTGCCCGGCGGCGAGCTGGCCGCGACCCTGCGGCCCTACCAGGAGACGGGCGTCCGCTGGCTGCTTTTCCTCTCGCGGCTCGGGTTGGGAGCGTGCCTGGCCGACGACATGGGCCTGGGGAAGACCATCCAGGTGCTCGCGCTCCTGCTCATGCTGAAAAAGGAGCGCGAGGGAGGGAAGCGCCCTCCGGCCTTGCTCGTCCTGCCCGCGTCGCTTCTGGCCAACTGGAAAGAGGAGATGGAGCGGTTCGCGCCCACGCTGAGGTTCCGTTTCGCGCATCCCTCGCTGGCCAAGCCGGAGGATCTCAACAGGGCGGCGACCGACCCGAAGGCCTTCCTTGACGGCGCCGACGCGGTGCTGACGACCTACGGCATGCTCGCGCGGAAAGAATGGCTCTCGTCCGTCGACTGGGGGCTCGTCGTGCTGGACGAAGCGCAGGCCGTCAAGAACCCGGCCAGCCGCCAGACCAGGGCGGTCAAAAGGCTCAAGGCCCTGTCAAGGGTAGTCCTCACCGGCACGCCGATTGAGAACCGCCTCACCGACCTCTGGTCCCTGTTCGATTTCCTGTGCCCAGGCCTGCTGGGGCCCATCAAGGCGTTCGGCGACTTGGTCAAGCGCCTGGAGGAACGGGAGCGCGAGCAATTCGCCCCGCTGCGCAGGCTGGTCGGCCCGTACATCCTCCGAAGACTCAAGACCGACAAGTCCATCATCGCGGACTTGCCGGACAAGACGGAAGTCCAGGCCTTCTGCGGCCTGACGAAGAAGCAGGCGGTCCTGTACCAGCAGTCCACGCGCGAATTGGCCCAGGCTCTCGATGGCGCCGACGGCATCCGCCGGCGCGGGGTGATCCTGTCCTTTATCCTGCGCTTCAAGCAGATCTGCAACCACCCCGCCCAGTGGCTGGCATCCGGCGGCTACGCTCCGGATGAGAGCGGCAAATTCCAGCGATTGGCCGAGCTATGCGATGAGATCGCGGCGCGCCAGGAGAAGGCGCTCGTGTTCACGCAGTTTCGCGAGATGACCGAGCCGCTGGCCGGCTTCCTGAAAGGCGTCTTCGGCCGTCCCGGACTCGTGCTGCACGGCCAGATCGCGGTAAGCGCCCGAAAGAAGCTCGTGGACGATTTCCAGCGCGAGGACGGGCCGCCGTTTTTCGTGCTGTCGCTCAAGGCCGGGGGCACGGGATTGAACCTCACCGCCGCGTCGCATGTCATCCATTTCGACCGCTGGTGGAATCCCGCGGTCGAGAACCAGGCCACGGACCGGGCCTTCCGCATCGGCCAGAAGAAGAACGTCATGGTGCACAAGTTCGTCTGCCAGGGGACCATCGAGGAGAAGATCGACGCGCTGATCCGCGGCAAGACGTCGCTGGCGGGAGAGATCTTGGAGGGCGGAGCGCCGAAGCTGATCACCGAGATGAAGGATGAAGAGCTCCTCAAGCTCGTCAGGCTGGACACCGCCGCTATCGGGGAGGATTGACCATGGGATGGGGCTTTGGCTGGCAGCCGTACGTGCCTGTATGGAAGCGCCGCCAGCTTGCCGCCAAGCAGTTGGACAGGCTGCGCAAGAAAGGCGCGAACATCCAGCCCGTCGCCATCGCGGGACGGGAGATCGCGCGGACGTTCTGGGGCAAGGCATGGTGCTGCCACCTGGAGAAGTTCAGCGACTTCTCGAACCGCCTGCCGCGCGGCCGGACCTACGTGCGCAACGGCTCGGTCTGCCACCTCGACATCCAAAAGGGCCGGATCGAGGCGAAGGTGAGCGGGACGAGCCTTTATGACGTGGAGATATCGATCAAGAGCCTGCCTCCGATGAAATGGAAGAACCTGCGGGCGCGCTGCGCCGGCAGGGTCGGCTCCATGCTCGAGCTCCTGCAGGGCAGGCTCTCCAGCGACGTCATGGGAGTCGTGACGGACAAAAACGACGGCCTGTTCCCCCTGCCCAGAGAGATCGGCCTCGATTGCTCATGCCCGGACTGGGCCGAAATGTGCAAGCACGTGGCCGCCGTGCTCTACGCCGTGGGCAGCCGGCTCGATTACTCGCCGGAACTGCTGTTCCTCCTGCGCGGGGTCGACCACAACGAATTGGTGGGCAAGGACGCGGCCAAGGCAGTGGTCTCCAAGTCAGCCGCAAGCAAGGGGCGCATCCTCGATGAGGCCGGCCTGCATGACGTCTTCGGGATCGATCTGGCCCACGCCGGAAGGAAGCCGGGCAAGGCCGCCGGCCTCGGCGCCGGCGCCGACAGGGGAATCCGGAAGGCCTCGCGACGCCGATAGCAGATGAGGAGGAGCGCCGGCAGGAATCGCGCGCCGGCCGCCGCCGCGGCCTTGGGGGCGATCCTCGTCCTCGTCGTCCTGTTCGGCCCGCCGAGGCTCTTCGAATACTCGGAGTCGAATGATTTCTGCGCGGCCTGCCACCTCATGAAGCCACGGCACGAGTCCTGGATGCGCATGGGCAAGCACGCGCAGACCCGGTGCGTCGACTGCCACCTGCCCAACCGCCACTGGGTCCCCCGCCTGCTCCGGAAGGCCGTCGACGGGACCAAGGGCACGGCCGCCTTCCTTGCCGGGGCCGTCCCCGACCCGATCAGGCTCAGCAGCCGCGGCCGGCGCACCGCGCAAGCCAATTGCGTGCGCTGCCACGCCGACATGGTGTCGCGCATCGACGCGACCCGCGCCTGCTGGGACTGCCACAGGAAGACGACCCACGTGGGCGAGGGACGCATCGCCATGAGGTGAGCCCATGAGAAGACTCATCCTCGTGCTTGGAGCCGCCGCCTGTTGGGCCTGCTCGCCGCCCGAGGCCGGGCCGGTCCAGGCGGTCAAGGTCGCGCCAGGCGAGATCGAGCCGTCCGAATGGGCGAAAGCCTGGCCCCTGCACTACCTCGGCTGGGGCATGACCCGCGAGCCGGGCCCGGCGGGGAAGAGCCGCTACAAGCGCGGCTGGGACGGCCGCAAGACCTTCGACAGGCTCTCGGAATACCCTTACCTGGCGCTGCTCTTCAACGGCTGGGGATTGGGCGTCGAGTACAACGAGCCCCGCGGCCACGCCTGGATGCTCGAGGAGCAGGTCGAGCACGTCGACCGGTCGCGGCTCAAGGCGGGCGGCGTGTGCCTCTCGTGCAAGAGCCCTTACGCCTCTCGCCTGGCCAAGGAGCTGGGCCGGGACTACTACGCCAGGCCCTTCGACGAGGTCCGGGCCCGCATCCCGGCGAAACACCGGCTCCTGGGCGTCTCGTGCTCGGATTGCCACAGAGAAGATGACGCCTCCCTGCGCTTCGACCGCGATTTCACCCTGGGCGTCGCCCTGCGCGCCATCGGCAAGGACCCGGCCAAGCTCCACCCCCAGGAGATGAGGAGCCTCGTCTGCGCCCAGTGCCACGCGACCTTCTCCATCCCCAAGGACAAGGAGAAACGCTCCGTCGGCCTGTTCTTCCCCTGGCAAGGCGGCCGGTGGGGCCGCATCCCCGTGGAGACGGTCATCGCCAACGCGCGCAGGAACCCCGAGTGGACGCAGGCCGTGACGGGCTTCCCCATGGGCTTCATCCGCCACCCCGAGTTCGAGCTGTTCTCCTACGATTCCGCGCACTGGAACGCGGGGGCGGCCTGCCCGGACTGCCACATGCCCTACGCCAAGGCCGGCGCCCGCAAGATCTCGGACCACCGGATCATGAGCCCGCTCAAGAACGGCCTGCGCGGCTGCCTCCCGTGCCACTCCCAGACGGCCGACGAGCTGCGCGAGCGGGTATTCGCGGCGCAGGACCGCACCGTGTCCCTGCTCGACCGCGCCGGGTTCGCCGCCGCCACCGCGGCCAAGCTCTTCGAGCTGTGCCACCGGGAGCAGGCCAAGCGCGGCGGCCTGCCCGGGCTCGACGCCGCGCTCTACGCCAGGGCCAAGGAGTTCTACGAGCAGGCCTTCTACCGCCTGGCGTTCATCGGGACGGAGAACTCGGCGGGCTTCCACAACCCGGCCGAGGCCCTGCGCGTGCTCGGCGACGCCGTCGCCTTCGCCGGGAAGGCCGAGGCCCTCCTGCGCCAAGCCCTGGCCGGGGCCGGGGTGAAGGCGCCCGCGAAGGTCGACCTGGAGCTCTCCCGATGCCTCGACGGCAGGGGCGAGCGCAAGCTCGGCTTCGACCTGAGCGTGGAGATCAAGGACCCCTTCGGGACCCAGGCGAATTTCTAAGGCGACAGCCTGATCTTCAGCACCCACCAGTAGCCGGCGGCCAGCCGCCACAGGTCGAGCTTGGAGTCCCCCTTCTTGCGGTCCACGAACTCGATGGGGACCTCCTTGATGCGCAGGCCGGCGTCGGCGGCCCTGAAGAGCACCTCGTGCACGATGGACGGCCCGGCGGACTTGAGCGTCTCGGGCCGGATGACTTCCAGGGCGCGCCGGCTGAAGCACCTGAAGCCCGAGTTGCAGTCTTGCACCGTCAGGCCCAGCACGGTCCGGGTGAAGGCGTTGGCCGCCTTCGTCACGACCCTGCGGGCGAGCGGCCGGTCGAAGTCCGTGCCGCCGCCGACGAAGCGCGACCCCAGGGCGACGTCGCAGTCCGCCATCGCGGCCAGGAGCTCCGGGACGTGCCTGGGCTGATGGGACCAATCCCCGTCCATCTCCACGACGAAGTCGGCCCCGCGGGCCATCGCCTCCAGGAACCCGTCCCGGCCCGCCCAGCCCCGGCCCGCGGGGCCCGGCCGCGTGATGAGCCCCAGCCCGCCGTACCGGCCGGAGGCGCGCAGGCGCTCGACCTCGGCGGAGGTGCCGTCCGGGCTGTCGTCGTCGACCACCAGGACCTCGAGCCCCGAGACCCCGAGCCCGTAAAGGGCGTCGACGAGGGAGGCGATGTTGTCGACCTCGTTGAAGGTGGGGATCGTCGCGACGACCTTCATAGCCACCTCGCCACGGCCCGCGCGACCCTCTCGGGAGGGATGCGGTCCAGGCAGCTCCGGACGAAGCGGCAGCGGGGGCGGTAGAAGCAGGCGCAGCGCGGGCGGGGGACGATCTTCTCCCCCAGACCGTAGACGTCGAGCTCCGCGGCCGACGTGGGGCCCACCAGGGCGAACGTCTTCTTGCCGAGGGCGGTGGCGATGTGCAGGGCAAGCGTGTCCGTGGTGACGACCGCCTCGCAGAGGTCCACCAGGCCCGCGAACGTCCTTAAGTCCTGCCTGGTCCCGGGGTCGACGAGCGGCACGCCGGCCTTGCGGGCCGCGGCCGCGATGGCCCTGTTGCGCGAAGCCTCGTCCCTCCCGCCGAAGACGACGATGGGCCGCCCGCACCGGTCCGCCAGGGCCCTGGTCAGGCGCGCGGCGGCCTCCACCGAGAGCTGCTTGGCCGGCCAGCGCCGTCCGGCGCCCAGGTTGACGCCGATCGGGGCCGGCCCCCCCGCGAGCCCGGCGCTCCGGCCCAGCGCCCGCGCCGCGGCGCGGTCTTCCTCCGAGAGCACCAGGACGGGGCGCAGCCCGCGGCGATGCCGGGGCTTGGGCAGCCCCAGGACCTCCAGCCAGAGCTCCGCGTAGGTGCGCTTGTTGGCCGCCTTGAGCCTGTCAGCGCGGGCCAGGCTGCCGTCGGCCGAGCGGTTGAGGAGGCTCATGTCGTAGTAGCGGGCGCTGTCCTCGGTGTAACGGACCCGGCCGCCGCCGTCGCGATACACCCCGACCCACGCCGCCCCGGGCCAGAGGTCGGGCCGCATCATGGGCCAGTCCTCCTCCATGCTCAGGACCAGGTCGAAGGGCCGCCTGGCCCAAGAGGGGACTTCACCCACTGTGCAACTGCTCAAGTCCCCCCTCCCGCCGGCTCGCCCCCTCCCCCGCGAGGGGAGAGGGCGAGCGCCTGCGGCGCCTAACCCCCTCAACGCATACTCGCCTCCCCGCGGGGGAGGCGAGCAGTTCTCCACGGTCCGGATCTCGTCGATCCACGGGTTGCCCTCGAGGAGGGGCCGGGCGTCCTCCCGCGTCAGCCAGACGATCCAGGCCCCCGGATGGCGCCGATGGAGGGGCTCGAGGAGCGAGGTGGTGCGCAGGACGTCCCCCAAGGCCGACAGCTTGACGACGAGGATGCGCGCCGCGCCTTCCCGCCCGCCCTTGCGCGACGATGGCATCCGGTATTCAGGGGACCGAGAGCCGGCCGTTGGCGAGGGTCAGGCTCGGCAGGTCGATGAAGAACGGCGTCTCCGGGTTGGGCTCCAGGGGGACCACGATGCTGCTGAGCGAGCCCAGGACCCAGTTCGGGATGGGCGTCACCCCGGCCTCGGCGCGCTGGAGGTCGATGACCAGCCTCCGCGGGGAGTCGCGCAGCGTCGCCGCCAGCTCGGCGTGGACCGCCATCCCCTTGATGGTGGCGTCCAGGACGATCTTCTTGTCGAGGTCCAGCCGGGAGATGCTCAGGCCCTTGATGCGCCTCTCCAGCAAGTCCTTGAGCACCTCGGAAGACACCGAGACCGACCTGATCTTGAGCCTGGCCAGCTTCAACAGCCGCACGTCGTAGATGTAGGGCGAGTCGGGGTCGGACTTGTCCACGAGGGGAAAGAAGTGGAGGCCCTCCATCACGACGTCCATGCTCGAGACCGCCACCCCCTTGGCCGCGGCCGCCTTGGCGAAGATCCCGACCGACTCGAAGACCCCCTTCTCGGGGTCCCACGGCCCGAAGCGGATGCCGAAATCCGACGCGACGACGTGCGTCGAGTACGAGACCGACATGTCGGCGACGCCGGGGACGGCCTCGTGGACCGTCACCGTCCTGACCACCCCTTCCTTGCCCGTCAGGCCGAGCGACTCGAACGCGCCCTTCTGGGCGTTCCACGGCCCGAAGCGGACCTTCAGGTCCGTCGCGATGATGGGCGTCGAGGTGTAGACCTCGTAGCTCACCTGCTTCTCGACGGGACCCTTGCGACCCCTGTCGGGACGGCCCACCTGCATGTACGACAGCGCCGCCGAGGCCAGCTCCCCGAAGGCGGGCTTGCGGATCTTGCGCTGCTGGTAGAGGACCGCCTCGGACTGGTCCGGCAGGGGCCAGCGCGCCACGGGCTCGTAGGAGAGGGCGACCCAGCTCGTCGCGTTCTGGATGAGGCTGGCCGCCTCGGGCAGCCGGTTGATGACCTGGGGGGCGCCCAGCGTCCCCGTCTTGAGCGCGATGAACTCCGAGAACTCGCAGAGCCGGCTGTTGACGCCGCGGATGTTGACGCCCTCGACCTTCTCCTGCTTGACGGTCCAGGTGAAGTTCGGGCCGTTGAAATAGGTGTCGTTGGCGACCAGGGTGAGGTTGGAGAAGGGCGCGCCCTTGTCGCGCCGGGACTGCGCCTCGCGCAGGATGTCGCCCAGCTTCCAGTCCTCGCGCCGGGGAGGGTAGCTGGGCGTGAGCTCGACGGGCTGGAGCGGCATGCGCAGCGTCACCGGCACGATCCATCCCGTGGAGAAATTGATCGACAGGAGGACCTCGAAGACCGCCGCGCCGAACAGGACGGGCTTGGGCCACGGCGCGATGGCGATGCACGCGCCCAGCGGGAGGAGCCCGGGGAGGAGGAAGCGCATCTGGCGGTTCGGGACGAGGGCCCAGAAGAAATAGGAGAAGAAGGTCCACGTCGGGAGGACCCACCACCGCTCCCGGTTGCGCAGCGCGTCGGGCAGGCAGATCGACAGCCACCCCATGGCCCAGAAGAGCACGCCCAGGGAGTTGATCGACTCGAGGAAGTAGTGGAAGAACGCTATCCCCTTCCAGACAGGCACGCCGAAGTCGGTCGAAGCCTCCAGGAGCCGCGGGACCAGGATGGGCAGGTGGGACACGTACCACGGGAGGCATCCCCCCAGGGCCAGGGCCGCGGCGAGCAGGACCTTGAACCGGCAGCGGCGCTCGAAGAGCCCCCCGGCGGCCATGAAGTAGGCCGGCGTCATGTAGAGGAAGAAGCTCCACTTGTGCATCATCCCGACCGCGAAGAGGACCCCGAACCCGATCGACCCCGGCCAGCGCTTGAAGCCCTGGGACTTCAGGAGCGCCCAGTACGCCATGCCCGTGCAGGCCGCCAAGGCGAGGTCCACGAGCTGGGTGTGATAGAGCCTCTGCACGACGGGCGTGCTCGCGAACACGATCGCGCCCAAGAGCGCCGACGTGGTGGGGTTGAACTCGTAGGCGATGAGGAAGACCGCCAGGCTCAGGAACGCCAGGTACACCCAGTTGACGCGCAGGGACGTCTCGACGGGGCGGGCCGGGTCGGTGAGGAGGGCCATCCCCAGATGGTAGAGCGGCGGGAACGGCGGCATGCCGGGCTTGGGGCCCAGGCTCCAGATCTTGGACAGGTCCCGATCCGCCCACGCGTTGCGGTAGTCGAGGGCGATCTCCAGGTGCACGGACTGGTCCCACGCCGGGGGCCTGGTCTCGTGGCGGGCGAAGCTGCGCAGGGCCAGCGCCTGCACGGCCAGGAAGACCGCCAAGCCGAGGATGCCGACCACCAGCGGCGCGGTCGGGTACGAGTGGACCTCGTTGTCCGGGGGATCGAACTCCGCCATACCGTTCCAAGTATAATAATTTTGTAGAATGCCGGCTTGCCTATGACCGAGCCTAGCGAGGGAATGGTCGATTCCGAGGCCGTGGGGTAGAGACCATGCTGGCCATCATCCTCATCGGCGGGAAGGGCTCGAGGCTGCGCCCCTTCACCTGCGACCGCCCCAAACCCCTGCTCCCCCTGGTCAACAGGCCCTTCCTGGAGTACCAGTTCGACCTCCTCAAGGCCCACGGGATCCGGGACGTCGTCCTGTGCACCTCCTACATGCCGGCGCCGTTCAAGAGGCTGCTGGGCGACGGCCGCCGGCTCGGGCTCAGGATCCGCTACGCCCACGAGCGCCGCCCGCTGGGGACCGGCGGGGCCGTCAAGAACTGCGAGCGGCTCATCGACGGGCCGTTCCTGGTCTTCAACGGCGACATCCTGAGCTCCCTCGACCTCACGGGCTTTCTCCGGTCCCACCGCCGCGACCGCGCCGACGCCTCCATCGCGCTCACCCGCGTCAAGGACCCGACGCTCTACGGCCTGGTCGAGACCGACCCCGGCGGGCGGGTGCGCAACTTCGTCGAGAAGCCCTCGTGGGACGAGATCCGGACCAACACCATCAACGCCGGCGCCTACATCTTCGAGCCCGGCGTCCTCGGCCTCATCCCCGAGGGGACGGCCCACTCCCTGGAGCGGGGCCTGTTCCCCCGCCTGCTCGAGCTGCGCCGCCGGCTCTTCGGCTACGTCGCGAGCGGCTACTGGATGGACATCGGCACGGTCGAGAAGTACCTCCAGGTCCACCTCGACATCATGAGCGGCGCCTGCCGCCCGGCGGCGGGCAAGGCGGCCCCGGCCCGCAAGCCGCTCGGGCAGAGCGGCCTCGCCTGCGGCCGCGGGGTGCGCCTCGGCCGCGAGATCACGTGGCCTCTCGACGGCGGCCAGGCCGTCCTCGGCGAGGGCGTGGCCGTGGGCGATTTCGCGAAGTTCACCGGGCATGTCTGCGTGGGCCCCCGGTGCGTCATCGGCCGGGGCGCCCAGCTCGAGGACTGCGTGGTCCTCAAGGGGACGCGCATCGGCCCGGGCGCCACGCTGCGCCGCTGCCTGGTCGGCGAGGGCTGCCGCATCGGCGCCAACGCCTCCATCGCCGCCGGCGGGGCCGTGGCGGGAGGGTCCGTGGTCGGACCGTACAGCGTTCTATAGCGCAACGCCCAGGACAGGAGATCCCCATGACGATCGATGTCATCAAGTTCGGGACGGACGGCTGGAGAGGGCTGCTGGCGCGCGACTTCACGTTCGACAACGTCCGCCGGGTGATCCAGGCGCTCGCCGACTTCATCAGGGACGACGCCCAGAAGACGCCCGCCAAGAGGAAGAACCTCACCCTGCCGATCTGGATCGGCTACGACCGGCGATTCCAATCAGAGTCCTTCGCCCGGGAGGTCGCCAGGGTCCTGAAAGGCAACAGGCTCAACCCGTTCCTCCTGGCGGAGACCCTCCCCACGCCCGCGGTGAGCCTGCTGACTTTCCGCTCGAAAGGGCTGGGCATCGTGGTCACGGCCAGCCACAACCCTCCCCAGTACAACGGCATCAAGATCAAGTCCGAGGGCCGCACCGTGCCCGAAGGCTTCACCCGGATGCTCGAGGCCCACATGGACAAGACCATGCCGGCCCTCAACAGCGACTTCCCGGTCAAATCCTGCCGGGACCTCTACCTCCAGTACCTGCGGGCGCGAGTCCCACCGGCGAGGATACTCCCGAAGCTGCGCCACCCGGTCGTCATCGACTACCTCCACGGCTCCGGGGCGGGGATCATGGAAAAGCTCCTTCCGTCGAAGAACCTCATCGCCATCCGGACGTCCCACGACCCTCTCTTCGGCGGGGTCAACCCCGAGCCCATCGAGGCCAACCTCGGCCTGCTCATCGAGAAAGTCCGCCAGTCCAAGGCCTTCATGGGCATCGCGTTGGACGGCGACGCGGACCGGGTCGGCGTCGTGGACGAGAAGGGGACCTACTACACGCCCTGCCAGGTCTACCCCCTGCTCATCGAATACCTCGTCGAGGCCAAGAAGCTCCGCGGCAAGATCGTCCAGTCCGTCTCGATGGGCTACCTGTCCGCCCGCATCGCCCGCGGCCGGGGCCTCCCCTTCGAGGAGGTGCCGGTGGGCTTCAAGTACGTCGCAGAGAAGCTCGCCTCGGGCGAGGCCGTCATCGGCGCCGAGGAATCGGGCGGCTACGCCTGGAAGGGCGGGCTCCCCGAACGGGACGGCCTCGTGACGGCGCTCATGCTCATCGAGATGTGCCTGGCGCAGGGACGGCCCCTGTCCGCGCTGTGGAAGCAGGTCGAGGCCAAGTACGGGGCCTCCTCCTTCAAGCGGCTGGACCTCAGGATACACCGCCCCGTGGCGGACAAGACGGCGTTCGCGGCCAAGCTCCTCAAGAAGCTCCCCAAGAAGCTCCTGGGCTGCCCCATCAAGGAGACGGTCCAGCTGGACGGCCTCAAGGTCATCCTGGAAGGGGAGGCGTGGGTCCTCGTGCGCCCCTCCGGGACCGAGCCGGTGATGCGGCTCTACGCCGAGACCGACGCGCCCCAGCGGACCACCGACCTCCTGGAAGTGGCCAAGAAGTGGGTGGCCGTGGGCCACGGCTAGAATGACCGCCGCCCGAAAAATTAGCATACTGTCTGACGGCGCCGCCGTCGGCAAGAGCGCGCGATCCATCAAAACCGCAAGGAGTCTTCTCTCATGAACAACGCATCCGGCCGCACCCCCTCCCAGTGCCCGAGGCGCATGGGCCGGCTCCTTCTCGCGCTCTCTATCCTTGGCATCTGCATCCCCCCGGGATCGGCCGCTGACCGCCAGATCGACTTCGATCAGGGCATCGATGCCGGCGCTTTCTTCCTCCAAGTCTGCGCCGATGGGCAACCAGACATGCCGGTTGCTCCTTTATCGAGCGGAAGACGGACCATGACGCTGAAGCCGTTGGTTGAACCGAAGGCCTTGCCCGATGAGATTGCGCGACTCCCCGTCCTGCCCCTCTTCCTCGCAAGACCAATACTCGGGAAATCGGCATGTGGTCGGATTCCACCGGATTCCTGCGCGGTTATCCCCCCGCTTCCAGAGGACCCGCTTGCGGCGGCTAGAAACAGGGTTCGGGAACTCATAGCAAGGGGGTCGATTTTCGGGCCCTTTGCCCCCATCATCACCAATAATCCAGCCTACCTCGATGCCCTACAATACCCTCCACTGCTCAGCATGCTGCCGCCAGAGGTCGGCGGGCCATTGCTGTCCGATTGGAACGAGATCGAGAGCGCCAAGCCCAAACTGCTTTCCATCGCCGAGCCGCTGGACATCCAGGACCAGAAACTCTACGACGACGGCATCATCCTTGACGCCTGGAAGAAGCGCATCGACGACAGGGATGCGCTGATTGAGGAGGAAAGCGCTCAGTTTGAAGCGCAATGCCGCGGGCAATTGCCTGACCCCGAATATCAAATCTGTCTGTCTTGGTTCCACAGATTCAACTTATGCATTGACGCCCGCAACGCCGAAGTGCGCCGATATAACGCGAAAGTGGCGGCCTGGAACACGAAACGGGACGAAATAGCGTCCGCAGGCGATGAACTGACGCTGAAGGTCAAAAGGTGGGAAAACGACAAGATAATACCATTCAACGCAAAGTCGGAGAAGGCCACCCAAGACGCCCAAATGACCAGCGTTGTGTTCCAAGCGCAAGGCGGGGGACTTCAGAAATCCGAGAAGATAAATGTTCTCAGGCCGGTCACTGTTCAGGAGGGCCTACAGAAGCTGGACGATCTCTGGGCGCAATTGACGGACACCGAGCGTGAGACCCGTGACAAAGCCATTGCGCAGGCGCGTGATTTCGTCTGGGAAACCAGCACGGTCGGCGGCGTCACGGCTCCGCCCAAAGTCGAGCGAAATTTCCACAACCCGGGCGTCAATCCAGGAGATGCCCGGATTGATGTCGTGCTTTTTCGCGGCCGCGCTTTTGTCTTCACACCCGCTGCCAAATGAACATCCGGACAAAGCGGCTGGTCGCGGACATCCTGTCCGGGAACGAGGCCAGGGCTCGACGCGCGGAAACCAAATTGAAGAATCTCAAAGACACGACGTGCATCAAGCCCTTGCTTCCATGCCTTCTAACCTGGTCCGGCGCCCCAGACACCGCGGCGGATTGCGCCATGAATGTCATCGCTTCCATAGGAGACAACGATCTGACGTGCGACTTCCTCTTGGAGCGACTTCGCAACGGCAGCGAGACAGTTCGAGCCAATGCGGCGTGGGCTCTTCGAAACGCGCCTCAGCCCAAGGCTGTCCCGCACTTAAAGAACTGCGCTTCACACGACAGGAACGAAGATGTCCGGACGTGGTCTCTGCATGCCTTGAAAGCCTTGGCCTGGCGAATTCCCAGCCTTGAGAAGGAGGTCTTCGAGATATTCCGCAGGGCGGCGAAGGATCCGCGCCCAGGAGTCCGTTGCGCGGCCTATGAGTGTCTGTCGCACATGAATGACCCGCGCTGCGTCGCCATCATCGAAAGCGCGCTCAAAGACAATGACATCGGAATAAGAGAGGTCCATGCTCCTTCGTGGAATAGGCACAAGAAGAATGCGCATGGGAACCGTCAGAGCCCTCATGCCCACGGGAAAGCGCGGCGATGTCCCAAGGCGGACCGAAGACCAGCCCAACCCGAAACCCGACACAGAACCCCTGACCGCCCCCAAAAAAATTAGTATACTGTCTGACGGCGCCGCCGTCGGCAAGAGCGCGCGATCCATCAAAACCGCAAGGAGTCTTCTCTCATGAACAACGCATCCGGCCGCATCCCCTCCCAGTGCCCGAGGCGCATGGGCAAATACTACTTCACCTCCGAATCCGTCACCGAGGGGCACCCCGACAAGGTCTGCGACCAGATCTCCGACGGCGTCCTCGACGCGGTCTTCGCCGACGACCCCATGGGCCGCGTGGCCTGCGAGACGTTCGTCACCCGCGGCATGGTCATCGTGGGCGGCGAGATCACCACCAAGACCTTCGTCGACGTCGACCAGCTCGCCCGGAAGATCATCGCGGAGATCGGCTACAACCACCCGAAATACGGGTTCGACGCCTCCTCCTGCGCGGTCCTCAACGCCATCGGCCGCCAATCCCCCGACATCGCCCAGGGCGTGGACACGGGCGGGGCGGGCGACCAGGGCATCATGTTCGGCTTCGCCTGCCGGGAGACGCCGGAGCTCATGCCGCTGCCCATCATGCTCGCCCACAAGCTCTGCCGCAAGCTCGCGGACGTCCGCCGCGCCAAGACCCTGGACTACCTCGGGCCGGACGGCAAGTCCCAGGTCACCATCGAGTACCTCGACGGGCGGCCCCTGCGCGCCGAGACCGTGGTCCTCTCCACCCAGCACACTTCGGAGATCCTCGACCGCACCGGCCACCACATCACGGACGAGGCCCGCGAGCAGCTCATCGACACCATCATCCGGCCCGTGCTCGGGAAAAGGCTCATCGACTCCAAGACGCGCTTCCTCATCAACCCGACCGGCAAGTTCGTGGTCGGCGGCCCGGCCTCGGACACCGGGGTCACCGGCCGCAAGATCATCGTGGACACCTACGGCGGCCGCGCCCCGCACGGCGGCGGCGCCTTCTCCGGCAAGGACCCGACGAAGGTCGACCGCTCGGCCTGCTACATGGCGCGCTACATCGCCAAGAACGTCGTGGCCGCGGGCCTCGCGACCGAGTGCACCGTCCAGCTGGCCTACGCCATCGGCGTGGCGGAGCCCGTGGGCGTCTACTTCGACACCCACGGCACCGGCCTCGTGGAGGAGGACCGCATCGAGGCGTCCGTGCGCAAGCACTTCCAGATGACGCCCCGCGGCATCATCGCCCAGCTCAAGCTCCGCCGGCCCATCTACCGCGCGACCGCCGGCTACGGCCACTTCGGCCGGGACGAGGCGGCCTTCGAGTGGGAGAAGACCGACAAGGCGCAGGCCCTGCGCGACGAGCTGTTGGGCGGCTGCCGGCGCTCCAGCGCGAAGTGCAGGAAGACCGCGCTGGCCGCGGCATAAACGGCCCGTCAATGAAACGGCATCTGCCCCCTCGGCTACTCACCTCCCCGCGGGGAAGGTGAGTAGTTACCCGTCTTGAAAGAGCGAACGCCGGCCCCGGGCATGGGCATCGCCCTGCGGGTCTGGTGGGCTTTCATGTGGCGGTTCGCCGCGCTCTTCATGCTGCCGGCCCTGCTCCTGTCGATGTTCCTGTTCTACATGCGCATCCAGGGCGGGCCGGCGGTGAAGGCCATGCAGTACTGCCTGTTCGCGTACATGATCTGGATCCAGATCGCCATCTTCCGCCGGGTCCTGAGCATGGATTTCGGGCATTTCCAGGTCAAAGTGCTGACCACGAAGGGAAAGGGGGCATCCTTATGAAACGGCATATGCCCCCCGCTACTCGCCCCCCGTGGGGGGGCGAGTGACTGCCCCGTGGGGGAGGCAAGTGACGAGGAACCCTTCGGTGAGGATTGGTGTCTAACCAGCCGGACGAGAACGAATTCCTGGCCCGGAACGCGGCCCTGGTCTACAACCTGTCGCTGCGCCTGGTGGGGAACCCCACCGATGCCGAGGATCTGGCCCAGGACGCGCTCTTGAGGGCTCTCAAGGCCTTGCCAGGCTTCCGGGGTGACTCGTCGCTGTCCACCTGGGTCTACCGCATCACGGTCAACACCTGGAAGAACAGGGTCCGTTCGGAGAAGAGACGGGGGTTCTGGAAGACGGTGTCGCTCAATCTCTTCACGGGGGAGGACGCCGATGAGGAGCCCTCCTTCAAGGCCGACGACCCCCCCCTGGACGCGGGGCTCGAGACCGGGGAGAAGGGAACGATGGTCCAGAAGGGGCTCATGGAACTCGACGAGGAAAGCCGGGCCGTGATCGTGCTCCGGGACATCGAGGAGCGGTCCTACCAGGAGATCGCCGCCATCCTGCGCATCCCGGAGGGCACGGTCAAATCCAGGCTCTCGCGGGCGCGGGAGTCCCTCCGGAACAAGCTCAAAGGCCGCCTGGCGGTGCCATGACCGACCACATCCACGGGCTGCTCTCGGAATACCTGGACGGGGAGCTGCAGCCCCAGAAGGCGAAGCTCGTCGAAGAGCACCTTGCCGCCTGCCCCGAGTGCCGCCGCCGGCTTTCGGACCTCAGTGCGGTCTCCAAGATGCTCGCCGGCCTCCCCAAGCATGACCTCCCTGCCGGCTTCATGGCCCGGCTCAAGAGCCGCCAGGCCCGCCAGCGAACGGCCTCGCCCCGCCAGGACTTCTTCGCCTGGACGCTGCCGGTGCGGGCCGCCGCGCTCGCCCTTTCCGCCTTCCTGGTCGTCTTCGTCGCCTACGAGGGGCTGCGCGAGCGGCCCCTGGCCGGGCCGCCCCCGGCCGCCACCGCCGACCTGGACCAAGAAGCGAAGCCTGCGTCGAGCGCCTTCGACACGGCGGGCAAGGACGCGGGCATGGCGGCTCCCGCCGCGCCGGGCCCCAAGGCGGAGGTCTTCCGCCGGAAGACCGCGGCCTTCAGCCAATCGGGGAGGGCCTTGACCGCGCCCCGCCTGGCGGGCGGGTCGGCCCTGGACGAGAAGGCCGCGCCGAAGAAGACCTACACCAACGAAGAGCTCCAGCGGATGATCGAGGAGGAGAAGAAGCGCCTGGGCATCAAGTCCATCGCCCGCCGGGAGCGCACCCTCCCCACCGATGAGGACATCCTCGGCGTCCGCCATCCGGACCGCGAGATGATCGTCGGCAAGCCGGCCCCGGCTGCCCTGGCCGGGGAGACCCCCGCCATGATCGCGCCGACCAAGCTTCAGACCGCGGCCGCGCCCGCCGACATCGCCCTGGGCCCGGCGCCCCAGGAGGCCGGCATGACCTTCACCGCGGCGGCCAAGGGGCCGTCGGCGCCGGCCCGGCAGCTCGCCAAAGCCGACCAGGACCTCGACTCGGACGCCTCCGGCGGAGGGTCCGCCGCTCCCCGCATCGAGGTGGCCCGCTCGCAAGACCAGCTCGACTCCCTCTGGGCCCGCCGCGCCATCGCCTACCCCAAGCCGGCCGTCGATTTCCAACGCCAGATGCTGGTCATGGCCCCCGCCGCCGGCCAGGGCGAGCCGCCGCTGGACATCGTGTCGGTCCAGGAGACCCCCGACGGCATCCTGGTCCTCTGCCGGCCCAGGCCGTCCGCCCGCGCCGGCGAGGACTCCTTCAGGGTGGTCCCCATCGTCAAGGACCTCCCCGTGCGGCTGCGCGTCGTCCGATAGAGACCCGCCCCACCCGCTGAGCCGCCCTTTTCCTCGCGGAAAACAACATAAATCCTTAACAGGCCCCTGATACAATCAGGTCCGTCACCACTCTGTCACATGGGGTCTTGAATGGAACAACCAGAAAGCCGGAACGACCAGAGACTCGACTCCGCCGACGTCGACGCCATCAACAACCTCGACACGGCCAGGATGTCGCTGCGCTGGGCGCTGGAGCGCATCAGCTCCATCGAGAAGTCGCGGGTCGAGGCCGCCGACAAGGCGGCCAAGGAAGAGCGGGCCCGCACCGCCATCGACCGGGAGTGCCAGGCCCTGCGGCGCACCGTCGCGGTGAACGCCGAGGAAGCCGCGCAGCGCGAGCTCTACTACAAGAAGCTCGAGGGCCTCATGGACCTCAAGCTCAAGGGCGAGCTCGACGTTTCGGCCCTGGTCAAGCACGAAGCCGAGGTCGCCCGGATGCACGAGTACCTGGTCCAGCGGCAGAAAGACGTCGAATCCGACTACGCCATCAAGCGCGACGACCTGGAGAAGCAGTACCAGAAGCTCCGCGCCGAGGCCGCCGAGGAGCGGCGCGCCGCGAACCTCAAGGCCGAGGAGTCCCTCTCGCACCGCCGGTCCACCCTGGAGAAGGAGTTCGCCCCGAAGCTCGTCGAGCTCCACGAGATTGAAGCCCGGCTGCGGGCCCAGGAGAGGATCCTGGCCGACCGGCAGGCCCACTTCGAGGTCTTCTACAAAGAGCAGCGCTCCCAGCTCGACCACGAGATCAAGGTCTTCCGCCAGGAGGTCGAGGACCAGGTCAAGTTCCGGGTCGAAGGCACGGAGAGCCTCCTGGCCGACCGCCAGGCCCTCAAGGACCAGGCGTGGGCCCAGCAGAAGGCCATCCTCATCCACGAGCTGGCCGAGCTGCGGACCAAGCACCAGGACCTCCAGGACGGGAACATCGAGCTGGAGAAGCGCCTGTCCGAGGCGCAGGAGCACGCCCGGCGGGCCGACCTGGCCGCGGTCAACGAGGCGACCCTGCGCGAGGAGTGCGACGGCTGGCGGCGCAAGCACCAGGCCGAGCTCGAGCGCAACCTCTCTTTGGAGAAGCGCCTGGCCGAGGCGCAGGACGTGGCGCGGCACGCGCAGATGGCGGCCGCGCGCGGGGATTCGGAGCTCAAGCGGGTGGAAGCCCTCAAGGCCGACGAGACGGCAAGCATCCTCCAGCGGTGCCACCAGCAGGCCGACGCCCTCGTCGACCTCGAGAAGCGCCTCATGGAGGCCGAGGAGAGCGCCAAGCTCGTCGAGCTCCACGCCGCCAACGAGGCGGCCTTCGCCCAGGAGTCCGCCAACCTCAGGCGCAAGCTGCAGGAATCCTCGGATAGGACGATCGAGCTCGAGCGCCAGCTCTCCCAACTGCACGACCGGGCCTGCCGCGCCGAGACCGAGGCTGCCCGCCAGACCCAGCAGGCCTCGCTCGCCGAGGCCCTGCGCCGCGACGAGACCGAGGCCCTCTCCCTGAAGCACCAGGAGCAGTCCCAGAGGCTCATCGACGTCGAGAAGCGCCTCATGGAGGCCGAGGAGCGCGCCAAGCTCGTCGAGCTCCACGCCGCCAACGAGGCGGCCTTCGCCCAGGAATCCGGCGACCTCAGGCGCAAGCTGCAGGAATCCTCGGACAGGATCATCGAGCTCGAGCGCCAGCTCTCCCAACTGCACGACCGGGCCTGCCGCGCCGACAACGAGGCGGCCCGCCAGACCCAGCAGGCCTCGCTCGCCGAGAACCAGCGCGCCGAGCAGGCCGCGGCCATGACCGCGCAGTCGGACGAGCAGGCCGCCAGGATCAAGGCTCTCGAGAAGGACCTCGCCGCCTCCCAAGGCGGAGCCTCCCGCCTCGAGCAGGCGGTCGCCCGCCTGACGGACGAGAGCAGGCGCACCGAGGAGTTCTGGGCCAAGGAGTCCGCCGCCTTCAACCACAGGGCGCAGGAGCAGGCCCTCAGGATCGACGGCCTCCAGAAGCTCCTCGCCCAAGCCGAGGAGCACGCCAAGCGCGCCGAGCACGAGGCCGCCGACGCCGCCCAGCAGGCCCAGGAATCGGGCCTGGCCGAGCGCCGCCGCGCCGAGCAGGCCCAGACGCTCTCCAAGGCGCTCGACGAGCGGAACGCCGAGCTGGCGGGCCTGCGGACGAGGATCGACGACCTGCGGGACCTCCTCGCCACGGCCGAGGAGAAAGGCAAGCGCGCGGACATGGCCTCGGCCCACGAGGCCAGCCTCCGCCAGGAGCTGGGCCTGCTGCGCGAGAAGTACCGCGAGCACATGGACAAGAACGTCGAGCTCGAGCGCCGCGCCGACGAGGCCGAGGAGGCCGCCCAGAAAGCCCAGCTCGACGCGGCCGAGCAGGCGGCCCTGCGCAGGAAGACGGAAGAAGGCCGGCAGGCCGACGCCGAGCAGTGGGCCAAGAAGCATGACGACGCCTTGGCCAAGAACCTCGACCTGGAGATGAGGCTCGCGCAAGCCGCCGAGGCGGCCAAGCGCGCCCAGCTCGAAGCCCAGCGCGAGGCCCAGGAGGCCAGGCACCTGGAGGCCGTCGAGCGAGAGGAGTCCGCCTCGCTCCACAAGAAGTGCCAGGAGCAGCTCGAGAAGATCGTCGAGCTCGAGAAAGCCCTGGCCCTGGCCGAGGACAAGGCCGCCCGCAGCCAGATGGCCGTGGAGCTCAAGGCTTCCGAGATCACCCGCATCGAGTCCCTCGACCGCGAGGAATCCGAGGAGATCCTCAAGAGGCTCCACACGCAGGGCGGCAAGATCATGGAGCTCGAGAAGGCCCTCGCCCAGGCCTCCGAGCACGCCAAGCTCGTCGAGCTCCACGTCGCCAACGAGGCCGTCCTCCATAAGGAAGCGGAGGCCCTCAGGCGCGACCTGGCCGAGACCGCGGCCAAGAACGTCGCCTACGAGCGGCTCCTCGCCCAAGCCGAGGACTCGGCCAACCGCGCCCAGTCGACTTTGGAGCTGAGGACCGAGCAGCTCAGACGCCTCGAGTCCGTCGAACGCGAGCAACAGGACGCCCTGCAGCGGCGGTCCGAGGAGCAGCGCGCCAGGATCTTCGAGCTCGAGCGGGCCCTCGGCGAAGCCCTGCAGAAGGCCGCCCTGGGCGATGACGCCGCGACCTGGAAGCAGCGGGCCCAGGAGGCCGAGAAGACCGCGGCTCAACTCGAGCAGAAGCTCTTCGACGCCTCCGACGGGCTGCAGAGGAAGTACCAGGACGCCCTGGCCAAGAACCGGGAGCTCGAGCAGCGCCTCGTCGACACCGACGACCGGGCCCGGCGCGCGGAAGTCGGCTCCGGCGACGAGTCCCAGCTGCGCCAGGAGGCCGCCGGCCTCCAGCAGAAGTGCCGGGAGCAATCCCAGCGCGTCTTCGAGCTCGAGAAGAAGCTCGCCGACTCGCTCGAGAGCTCCCGGCGGTCCGAAACGATCGGCAAGATGCTCTCCCTGGCCGAGAAGGCCGTCCAGGACCGGGACGCCGTCCTTAAGGACCGCGAGCGCGACTGGGAGAAGGAGCGGGCCGACCTGGCCGGGCGCCTGCGCCGGGCCGAGGAAGCCTTGTCGGGGCAGATGCGCCGGCTGCAAGAACAACTCGCCCAGGAGGCCGCCCGGGCGCGGGACCTCCAAAGGCAGGCGCTCCTCTCCCAGGAGGCGGCCAAGAGCGGCGAAGCCATGGCCGAGACCGCGAGGCTCGTCCTGGAGGAGAAGGAGCGGCGGTGGGAGGCCGAGAAAGCCTCCATCTACGAGTCTTGCGTCAATGTCGATGAAAAAGAGAGGCTGGAAGCGGCACTCCAGCGGGCCGAGGAGAAGTGGAGCCGCGACAAGCGCGCCCTCTCCGAGGAGGCCAACGCCTGGAAGCGACGGCACCAGGAATGCCTCGCGGCCGTCGCCGCCTTCGAGGAGCGCGTCATCCAGGCGGAGACCGTCGCCGAGAACGCGGCGCGGGCCGCGGCGCGGGAGACCGACGAGCGCAGGAAGCTCGAGAAGCTCTCCCGGGAGGAGGCCGAGGCCCTGAAGACCCGCCAGCAAGAGGCGCACGACAAGGCCATGTCCCTGGAGAAGCAGACGGCGCTCGCGCAAGACGAGGCCAAGACGGCGCGCGCCGAGGCCGAGAGCCTCAGGTCCCTGGCGGCCGAGCGCGAGCAGAAGTGGGGCATGGAGCAGACCGACCTCCTCGAGCGCCTGCGCCGGGCCGCGGACGAGGCCGAGGCCGCCAGGCGCCTCCTGGCGGAGCGCGAGCGCCGGTCGCAGGACGAGAAGAAGGCCTATCTGGCGGCGGTCGACGCGCTCGAGGAGCGCCTGCGCCAGCTCGAGAAAAAAGACGCATGAAGCGCCTCGCGCCCGTCGGGCCGCTAAGTAGTTCTACGCAGGCGCATGCGTGGAATCACGACTGTTCCGCGGAGGAGCAGGATGTTATCATCTCTCACGCCGTCGCATCACCATGGACAACGCCATTGATCCGGACCGGGCCGCCTCGCTATTGGCTATAATATACGGCATGTTCGGCCCCAAGGAGCGACAAATGGACACGCCTCGGACCCCGGGAGTCGACACCCCCGGCCAAAGCCATGAGACCGCGCCATCGGGCATCCCCGACATCTCCCAGATCAACTCCCTCGACACGGCCCGCATGGCCCTGCGTTGGGCGCTCGAGAGGCTCTCCTTCCTGGAGAAGGCCAAGGGCGACCACGAGGCCAAGACCGCCATGCTCTCCACCGCCCTGGCCGCCGCCGAGAAGGAGGGCGCGGCCGCCAAGTCTCTGCTGGCCGAGCGCGAGCAGTACTGGAACAAGGTCGACGAGCTCTCCCTCCTCGACGCCGAAGGCAAGGCCACGGCCGAGGCCCTGGCCAGGCGCGAGGCGGAGTTCGTCCGCGTGCACGACGGCGTCGTCGCGGCCTTGAAGAAGCGCCTGGCCATGGCCGAGGACGCGGCCCGCCGGGCCCAGGCCATGACGGAGAACCGCGAGGCCACGCTCACCGAGCGGGAGAAGGCCTGGCTGCGGGAGAAAGAGGAGCTCATCACCCGCCACCAAGCGGCCGCGAGAGCCTCCGAGCGCGCCTCGGACCTGCAGAAAGCGAAGCTGGCTTCGGAGCTGTCCGCCGCGCGCGAAAGACATCAGCAGCAGACCGCCCGCCTCCTCGAGCTGGAGCGCCGCGCCACGGAGGCCGAGGAAGGCCTCGCCCAGGCCCAGGCCCTCGCCGAGAGCAGCAAGCCCTTCCTGGCCGAGCAGGAGCGCCAGCTCAACCGACAGCGCGCCGAGCTCGAGCGCCGCATCAGGGCCTTCGAGGCCGACGAGCGGGAGAGGACCGACGAGGCGCTCAAGCGGGCCGGCGCCTCCTGGGCCGAGGAGCGGGCGCAGTTCCTCGACGAGATCGAGCTGTGGCGCCAGAAGCACCGGACCCAGGTGACGAATCTCCTAGACCTCGAGCGGCGCGTCATGGACGCCGAGGAGACGGCACGACGCCACGAACGCCTCAAGCCGCGGGAGCCGGACCTTTCGGTGCGCGAGCGCCGGCTTGAGGAGCGCGCGCGGGAGCTCTCCGAGTTCGCCCAGGCCCTCGAGTCGAGGCTTCCCGAGGCCCAAGGATAGCGCGGCGGCATGTACACGGAATACTGGAAGCTCAAGGAACTCCCCTTCGAGAACACCCCCGACCCCAGGTTCTTCTTCTCGTCGGAGCGCCACCACGAGGCCCTCTCCCGCCTGCAGTACATCGTCCGGGAGAGGAAGGCCTGCGGCGTCCTCTCCGGCGTCTACGGGTGCGGCAAGACGCTCGTCCTGCACGCCCTGCGCAAGTCCACCGAGCCCGAGGGCTGCCGCTACGCCGTGTTGTCCAACCCCAGGCTCGACGACCTGGGCATCCTGCGCATGATCCTGCGGAGCCTCGTCGGGCAGGACGTGCCCTCCAACAAGGCGGACGTGCTCATGGCGCTGCAGGACCACATCGAGGGCGTGGCCCACGACGGCAAGCACACGGTCATCGCCGTCGACGAGGCCCACGCCATCATCTCGAACGACGTGTTCGAGGAGCTGAGGCTCCTCCTGAACTTCCAGACCGAGACCAGGTTCCTGGTGACGCTGCTCCTGGTGGGCCAGCCGGAACTCAGGCCCAAGATCGAGGCGAACAAGCAGCTCAACCAGCGGGTGAACCTCCACTTCCACCTCGACGCGTTCAGCGCCGAGGACACCGCCCGCTACGTCAGGCACAGGCTCTCCACGGCCGGCGACGGCGCCGGGGAGGTCTTCACCGCCGAGGCCGTCGAGCTCCTGCACCGGCACTCGGGCGGCATCCCCAGGTGGCTCAACCACTTCTGCCACATGAGCCTGCTGGCCGGCTACACCAAAGGCCTGCGGAGCATCACGCCGGACATCGTCGAAGAGGCCGTGCAGAGCGTCAAAGGCTCGGTCTAAGCCTCGCGCCGGCGCGAGGCGCGTCCTGACCCCTCCGCTTGGACGGATCGATCACCTGGCGGCAGGAGGGCTGCGGCCGGACGGGTCTTAGACTTCTTCCTCGCGCTTGGCGTAGTGGGCGTAGCCGTAGTAGTAGGAGTAGGCCGGGCCCATCTCGCTGGACCGCATGTCGTTGAGGGCCACGCCCAGGATCTTCACGTTGGACGCGACCAGCTGGTCCTTGGCGCGCCTGAGGGCCTGGCGCGCCATCTTGCCCGACTGGTAGACCAGGACGGTGCCGTCGCAGTGGGCGCCCACCAGGATGGCGTCGACGAAGAGGAGCACCGGGGGACAGTCGAAGACGATGAGGTCGAAGTGCGGCCGGACCTCCTCGATGAACCGCGGCAGGGCATCCGACGAGAAGATGTTGACGACGTCCGCCGAGGAGGCGGCCCAGCTCGTCATCACCTTGAAGTTGTCGATCCCGGAGAACCCCAGGAGCCGGTCGAGCTCGATCTCGCCCATGAGGAAGTCCACGGTCCCGCGCAGCACGTCCCGCCAGTCCTCGGCGCCGGTGAGCACCTCCATGAGGCCCGGCTGCTTGGGCAGGCCGAAGACGCGGTGCATGACCGGGCGCCTGATGTCGGAGCCGATCAGCAGCACCTTGAGGCCGGCGTGCACCGCGGCCAGGCAGAAGTTGACGGAGGAGAGGGTCTTGCCCTCGGCCACGCCCGTGGAGGTGAAGGACAGCACCCACCGGTCCCGGTCGGGCTGCTGGGACTGGAGGGCCGAGCGCAAGGAGTGGTAGGCCTCGATCGTCGGCGACTTGGCGCTCTGGTGGAAGAGCAGGAGCGAGCGGAACGCGTCGATGGGGTAGCGCTCCTTCCTCATGAGCTTGGCCTTGAACGCCTGCCATCTCTTGTCGGTGCCCAGGTGCGGGATGACGCCCAGGACCGGGACGCCGACCACGCGCTCGATGTCCTCGATGGTCGAGATCGAGATGTCGAGGCTCTCCATCACGAGGACCGCGACGAGGCCCAGCAGGACGCCGAAGATGCACCCCAGGATGTTGTTGGTCCGCTTGTTCGGGTAGAACGGCGCCTGCGGGACCGCGGCCCGGGACACGATGGTCACGAAGACCGGGATGGCCGAGAGCGCGACCCTCGTCTCCTCCATCTGTTTGGAGAGCGTGATGTAGAGCTCCTCGTTGACCTTGATGTCGCGGTTGAGGCGCTCGAGCTCCAGGTCCGTCCCGGGCATCTGGGAAAGCTTGGCGCGCGTCGTCTCGATGCGCTGCTCCAGGGCGATGACCTCCGGGTGCTCGGGCGTGAACTTCTTGAGCATCTCCTTGCGCCGGGTCTCGAGGTCCAGGAGCGAGCCCGACAAAGCCGGCCCCGTGCCGAGGCCGGGGTGGGCCTCCATGTACTCCCTCTTCTTCTCCTCGAGGTCGTTGAGGGAGGACTCGATCTCCTGCCGGCGCGAGACGATGTCCTCGAGGGACTTGCGCGACGACTGCGACCGGCTCTCGAGCTCGTTCTCGGCGTAGATCTCCATCGTCGCGTTGGCCACGTCCGCGGCCTCGACCGGGTCCGGGCTGGTCGCCATGACGGCGATGAGGTTGGACTCGGGCACCTGCTCCGCCCCGAACCCCGCGTTCTTGCCGGTCCGCTTGGCCACCCGCTCGGCCAAATCGGAGGAGCCCAGGACGCGGACCTGGGTCTTCAAGGCCGAGAACTGGTCCCAGCCGGCGGTCTCCACGCCGAGGACCCTGCCGTTGGGGGGCTCGTACTTGACCATGCCCTGGGTCCTGTAGAGGGGCGTCTTCATCTGCGTCCACACGAAGGACCCGATCGCGGTCAGGGCCGCGATCACGATGACCACCCACTTCCGCCGGCTGATGATCCGCCAGTAGTCGTGAAGGCTTGGGTCGATGTCCATTTACTTGCCCAGCAGCGTCACGGTCGCGGCCAAGGTCGCCAGCGAGAGCCACGGCAGGATGTTGACGGCCATCCATTCCGCGCTGCGCGTATAGGCGGCCTTCGGCACGTGGACCGTGTCGCCCGGCTGCAACGCCACGTTGCGGTCCAGCTCGCCCCGCATGATCGCGGCCAGGTTGACCTTGACCACCTGGCCCTTGTCGCCGGCCTGCCGGAGGATGACGGTGTTGGAGGGCTTGGCCAGGTCCCTGACGCCGCCCGCCAGGGACACGAGCTCGAGGAGCTTCATGCCGTCGCGGTACTCGTAGTAGCCGGGGGCGCCGACCTGGCCGAGGATGGCGACCCTCCTGCCCGTGAAGCGCCGGACGTTGAGCGTGACCTTGGGGCCGGCGACGAACTTGGCATACTTGCTTTCCAACAGCGATTGGATCTCGCGGGCCGCCATGCCCTTGACCTGGAGCGCGCCGATGAGCGGGAGCTCGATCTTGCCGTCGGGCTGGATCGTGACCTCCCGGGAGTACTCCTCGACCGGGAAGACCTTGATCGCGATCACGTCGCCCGGCCCCACCGGGACCGCGGCCTCGGCCTCCCTCATCTGCTCGAGGACGGGGGACGCGGCCTGGGCCCACGCCGGGACGCCCCCCATCGGGCCGGCCAGGACCGCGAAGACGAGAACGAGCCGGACCGCCAGCCTCATTTGGTCTCCACCGGCTTCTCGAGGGCCTTGAAGAGCGTCGCGAGGATGCGCCTCAGCTCCACGATCTCCTCGACGACCTCGGCCGACACGGCGCCGGCCTCGGAGGCGCGGTTGGCGGCCGACAGCCGCCTCTCGAGCGCCGCCACCCTTTCGGCGAGCTCGGCCAAGCCCTCGTCCCCGCCGGACGAGACGTTCATGGACATCCCCCCGGCCAGCACCCCGGCAAGACAGACGACGAGCCCGCTGGCCAAGGCCGCGCGGATGCCGGCGAAAGCCCCGGCCGCGGCCGCCGCGAGCCCGGCGGCCTGCAGGACCCTGGGCCAGGACAACGAGGCGCCTTGGGGCGCGGCCGGCCTAGGCTCGCCGACCAGCGGGGCCGCCGGCTCCCTGACGGCGTCCGGCGAGCCTGCCACGCGGGCTCGCGCGAGCAACCGCTCCCGCCTCTCCCGCTGCCCTTCCAACGGCTGGACCGGAAAATCCTCAGAGGCCGGCGCCGGCTTCTCCGCGGCGTGCAGCGGCGACGGCGCTTCTTGTCCCGCCTCGTCGCGCTGCGGGGCGGCATCCACGGAGCGGGCCTGGCTCTCGATGTCCTGCCTGAGCCGTCTGAGCGCCTGGCGCAATTCTTCCAGCGATTGTTCCATACGGAGTACCAGTGTAGCCGGACGACGGAAAAAGTCAATAACGAAAGTGTTACGAAGCCCTGTCCACCCGGCGCGGACCTCGGCATCCCCCGCCCTGGAATTATTGTACAATATCCGTCGAGTGAGATTCTCGGACATCAAGAATAAGCGGCGGGATCCCGAGGACCGGCCTCCCGACAAGACTCCCCAAAAGAAGGAGGCCGGCGCCGCGCCTCCGGCGCGCCCCGGCCCCGGCCCTGGCGAGCGCAAACCGCCGGCCCGAGGCTTCGAGAATCCTGCCTTGCCCCGGCCGCCGGGGCCCTTGCGCCCGGCGCAGCCCAAGCAGGGCGCCTCGGCGCCCCCGGCAACGAGCCGGCCAGCCGGGCCTCCGGGCCAGAGAGCAGCCCCGCTCCCTTCCAGGCCGGCGCCCCAGCTTCCGCCGAGTCGGCCCGCGACCCCGCCGGCCAAGCCCGCCCCAACCGCGAAAGCCGGCCCGAGCCGGCTCTTCTCAGGCGCACGCCCCGGGCCGGGACACGCCGAGGCGGGAAGCCCAGACGCGGAATGCGCCAAGACCGACGCCCTGGCATGCTACGGCGGCCTCATATCGCTCATTAAGGAACTGGCCAAAGGCTGGCCCGCCAACTCCCTTCAGCGGCAGGACGCCGTCCTCCAGGCCGCGCGCCGATGCCGCGACATCCTGGGAGCCGATCCATGCCCGCTCCTGACGCTGGCCGCTCGCTCGACGGCCGGCAACTACCTGTACGCCCATTCGGCCAACGTATGCATCTATTCCATGTATCTTGGCATGGGGATCGGCTGGGCCGGGGAGCAGGCGGCCACCCTGGCTGCGACCGCGCTCTTGCACGAACTGCTGCTCGCCGACGCCCAGGGCCTGCCCGTGCGGACCGGCTCCCCGGCGGCGGAGGAGTCCCGCGAGCTGCGGCTGCACCCCATGGAACCCCGCGGATTGAAGAAGCATCTGGCGGAGCTCGAGGCCGCGGCCGATCGCGCCATCACGATGCTCGGCGCCGAGGACCTGCCCGACGCGAAGCTGGCCGCCCATCTGATCGGCATCTGCGACCTCTACGAGGCCCGCAGCCACTACCGCGTCTGGCGCGAGCCCATGCTCCCCCACGACGCCATCCGGGCCATCATCAAGGGCGGCACCGATGCATTCGACCGCAAGGCGAGGCAGGCCTTCCTCGAGCGGATCACCCTCTACCCGCCGGGGTCCTTCGTCCAGCTCTCGACCGGCGAGATCGCCCGGGTGGTCTGCGTGAACTCGCAGACCCCCACCCTGCCCAAGCTCAAGGTCTTCCTGGCCGCCGACGGCGCGCCCCTGGAGCCGGCCCGCACGCTCGACCTCGCGGCCCACCCCGTCACGCACATCTCCAGGCCCGTGGACGAGACCAGCCTCCACCTCAAGGACAAGAAGCTCCTGATGGCCCTCCAAGCCGAGCGCTGGTGGGTCTCCTGAGTCCCGGTCCGGTCTCCTTCAGCGGAAACGCACACCTCCAATCAGAGCGCGCCGGACCGGAAGCGCTCATGAAGGCGTTTGGTCTCCTCGGTGGCGAACCTGGCGATG
Organism: Elusimicrobiota bacterium; assembly: GCA_016212795.1. Taxonomy (GTDB): domain Bacteria; phylum Elusimicrobiota; class Elusimicrobia; order UBA1565; family UBA9628; genus JACRDT01. The sequence goes on from JACRDT010000019.1 coordinate 75,615, forward strand.
AAGGCGTTGGCCTGCCGCATGCCGGTTCAGCGCCTGAAATACGTCCTCATTGAATACGCGCTCCATTTTCCCAGAGCATGGCTGATCTATCCCCTTTTCCCGCCATACGCTCGCCAAAACAGCGGATAGCGACCAGCCGGATTATGGTAAGATTCCGGTCGTGTCGGGACTTCCCACGCTCGACCTCAACGTCGCCCATCGCGCCTGCCGGCTCGGCGACGGCTCAAAGGACATGACGGTCCCGGCCATCACCCCGCGATGATCGAGGTCCGGGGACTCTCCAAACGCTTCTGTCCTGGCCAGGGGATCCGGGCCTTCGTCCGGGAGAAGCTCCATCGGACGCCCGAGACGCCCACGGTCGCCCTGGACGGCGTGAGCTTTGTCGTGGCCAAGGGGGAGGTATTCGGCCTGGTCGGGCCCAACGGCGCGGGTAAGACCACGCTGATCAAAGTCCTCGCCACCCTCGTCCTGCCGGACTCCGGGGACGCGACGGTCTCGGACCACGGCATCCTGTCGGAACCAGGCAAGGTGAGAGCCTCGGTCGGGCTGGCGACGGGAGACGAACGCAGCTTCTATTGGAGGCTGACGGGCTGGCAGAACCTGGAGTTCTTCGGCGCGTTCCATGGCCTCACTGGCGTTCGAATCCGGGAAAGGGCCCGGAACCTGTCAACGCTGTTGGACGACGATTCCCTCTCCAAGAGGGTGGCCGAATACTCCGCCGGGATGCGCCAGCGGCTGGGGCTCATGCGGGCCCTCCTGCACGACCCGCCGGCCCTCCTGCTCGACGAGGCGACAAAAAGCATCGACCCCGGCGGCGCGGCGCAGTTCCGGAGGCTCCTGCGGGAGGATCTGTGCGCCCGTCAGGGGAAGGCCGTCCTCTTCGCGACGCACAACCTCGCCGAGACCTCCGAACTCTGCAGGCGCATCGGCCTGCTCGTCCGGGGCAGGCTGGCGGCCGTGGGGACTCCGGCCGAGATCCGAGAGCGGGCGGAACTCAGCCCATGATCGCCATCGCGGCGTACCTGCGCAAATCGTGGCTCGAGTTCCGCAGCTATGGCCTCGGGTTCTACATGGGGCTCCTGGCCCCGGCCATCTCGGTGGCATCGTTCTTCTTCATCGACAGGCTCTTCGGGCACAGGATCGCGCCGCACCTCGAGCCCTTCGGGGTCAGCTACTTCTCCTACGTCCTGGTCGGGATGATGACGGCCAGCCTCATGGGCGGGGCCATGGGCACGGTCTGGGCCCTGATCAGGGAGGAGCAGACCATCGGCACCTTCGAGATGCTCATGGCGGCGCCGACCGGCGTCTTCACGCTGGCCTGCGCCATGCAGGCGTGGCACTTGGTCATGGCGATGTTCGAGATCGCGGTCTACGTCCTCGCCGGCGTCTTCATCTTCCACGTGGACTTCGGCAACGTCGACATCCCGGCGGTCCTGACCATCCTGGCCCTCGCGCTCACCTGCTTCAGCGCCATCGGGATGCTGTCGGCGGCCTTCACCCTGGCGTTCAAGCGCGGCGATCCGGTGTCCATGGTCATGAGCCTGGGCATGGAGGTCCTGGGAGGGGCGTTATTCCCGGTGACGGTCCTGCCGTCGTGGCTCAAAGCGCTTTCCCATGTCTTCCCGACCACCTACGCGATCAGGGCACTGGAGATGGCGGTCTATCGGGGCGCCGGGCTGGCCGCTCTGCGCAAGGATGTGGCCGTGCTGGCCGTGCTGGCCGCCGTTCTGGTCCCGGCCGGGTACTGGAGCCTCGGCAGGGCGTTCGACTACGCCCGGAGGAAGGGCACCCTCGCGCACTACTGAAGGAATTTCCCCATCGTGAACTCATCCTCGGAACTTCCGACGATGACGAACCCCAGCCCGCGGTAGAGCCCAAGAGCCCGCCAGGCTCGGCGGTTGACCGTGAGCGTGATGGAGGCCCCCTTCCGCGCCCGGACGTGTTCGAGGCTCGCGGCACACAGGCGGCGGCCCAGGCCCTGGTGCCTGTAGAAGGGCTTCACCCATACCCCGTAGAGGCCCCAGCGGCCCGCTCCGAGGTCGCTGACGGTGGCGGTCCCGACGATGGCGCCGCGTGATTCCGCGACCATGCGGGCGCCCGAGGCCAGCTCGCCTTTGAGTCCTTCGGTGAATTCCGACAAGGACATCCCGGGCGCGCTGTTGAGGCGAAGCAGGCCTCCAGCGTCATCCAGGGCGGCTGGCCTGACCGTCGCACGCTCGCGCAGCAAGAGCACCCGGATGAGCCAGCGGCATCCCGAGGCCTCCATCAGCAACGACGCGACCCTGGTCGGGCGCAGCGGCTCCGGGAGGCTGCGGGCCAACGAGAAGAGCCAAGGGGTCATGGATGGCCTTGGCCTTGAGCGTGGAGGTCATCGGCTCCTCCAGACCAACGTCTCGATCTCTTGGACCTCAGCATCGAGCTCCAGCCAGGACTGGCTGTCGAACACGGAGCGCTGGCGGGCGCAGAAATAGGCCACGCGGACTCTGCGCGGCCTTGCGGCGAGCGACCGCCGGATGTTCTCCAACACCGCGCCGAAGGTCCCGGGCCCGAAGGGGTCGGAGAAGAAGAAGGCCGTGCCCTCCGACACGTCGAACGAGGCGGCATCGGCATGGACGAACTCCACCCCCCCCCACCGCGGAAGGTCCGCTTGTTCTCCATGGCGATCCGGAACAAGTCCGCGTTCAACTCCACTCCCACCGCTTTCCGCGGACGGCGCGTGGCGGCCAGAAAGACCGCCCGTCCCTGGCCGCACCCGAGGTCGATGAAGACGTCCTTTGGCCCAAAATCGAGGAAAGCCAGGATCTTCTCGGCCGCGGCGTATGAGATGGGATCATACGGCTGCATGTCCCCGAATCGGCTCTCGTCGGCGTGACGCCGCCATGGCAGGTTCGTCCTGATGCCGAGTTCGCGGTCGCGGCGGTGCTCGGCCACCACCACGGCCATGTCGAGCGCCGTGTCCCGTAAATGGCCGCCAAGGCCCGACAGGAAGCGCCGGAGGCTCTGCAAGAGCTTGAACGTCAGCGAATCCTTGACCTTCTCGCGGAGCGTCAGCATGAGTCGCTCCGTTCCTCCGTGGAGGGCCGCCAATTCGGGATGAGGCCGATGCCGAAGCCCTTCTGATCCCAGTCCTCCACGATCTCCTCGACGGGATGGGCGGCCTTGATCTCCCGCCAGAATCTGGGCGATTCCTGGTCGCCGGTCGAGGGGTCGGGTACGATGTCGTGGAAGGCTATCATGCCTCCTTCCCGGACCAGGGGGGAGTAGCGCTCGAAGTCCGACTTGACCGCGTCGTAGGAGTGGTCGCCGTCGATGAAAAGGAGATCCGCCTTCCTGCCGCCGAGCAGCTCTTGAACCCGCGCCAGGATACCCTCGTCCCTCGAATCCCCGCGGACGAGGTGGATGGTCTGCCCCTTGAGCGCGAAGGACCGGTATAGAGGGATGCGCGCAGCGCAATAGCCGTCCCCGCCGCCGAGCAGGGGCCCTGGCAGGTCCACGCTGACGAGGGTGGCGCCCGGGGCCGCGATCCTGGAGAACAGGAAGAGCGTGCCTCCGAGCTCGGTTCCGATCTCGATGACGACTTCCGGTCTGCGTTCCCGGAGCAGTTCGAGCAGCCCGACGATCTCGCTCCTGACCTGGGTCGGGGAGATCAGTCCTCCCGTCCGGTCGAAGGCCACGGAAGCGAGCTGGTCTGGGCTCAGTGCATCGTCCGCGGCCTTGATGGCCCGGAAGTGGAAAGGCAGCATGAGGAGCCGCTTGGTCTCCCGACCGACGGCGGCGGCCTTGCGGAGCAGCCTGAGGGCCGCTTCTCCCGCGGCAGGAAGAACGGCGCCGGGGACCCCGGCGGCCCTCCTGGCCCATTCCCTCCTCAGCCGGCGCAGTCCCTCGGGCCCCAGCCGTTCGGCGCTCTTGCTGCCGTGGTGGACCACCCGGGAGTTCAGCAGAGTGCAGAGCTTCCAGCCGGCCAGGCGCATCCGTCCGGTGAGATCGGCCCCCTCGTGCCCGTAGAAGAACCTCGGGTCGAACCGTCCGACCTGCGTGAGGACCCCGCGGCGCGCGAGGACGAAGCCGCCCTCGATGTAGGGTACGACCGCGAAAGAGAAGCCGTCGCGGGCGCGGCCGCGCCATTCGGCAAGGGTGTCGAGGATGAGGCCCTCGGTCCAGCGATTCGGCGCCAGGGCCTGGACCCGCAGACAGAGGTCCCAGAGCCTGCGTCGCCAGCCCCGCAGTTCCACCGCCCCGTGCCAGGTCGGGTCGTCGTCATCGGGCCCCGCGACTTCCCTGGGCGTGACGGCGCCGGCTTCGGGATGGGCGTCCATGAAGCGCACCGTGTCCGTCAGGGTGCCGGGCAGCATCTCGGTGTCGGGGTTGAGGAAGACGACGTACTCGCCGGCCGCCAGATCGAGGGTCCGATTGTGGCCGCAACCGTAGCCCACGTTCTCCGCGCTCTCGATGACCCGGACCCGCGGGAACCGCTCCCGGACCATGGCGACGGAGCCGTCCGAGGAGGCGTTGTCCACCACGATGACCTCGAGGTCCAGTCCGCCGGAGTGCCTGAAGACCGACTCGAGACATCTCTCCAGGTAGTCCCGGACGTTCCAGTTGACGATGGAGACCGTGAGCTTCAGCGCAGCCCCGCCGTCTCCCGCAGGCGCTCGATCTTCTGCCGCCACTCTTTCTCCAGACGGTCCACACCCGCGTCTCCCAGCAGGTCGGAGCTCTTGCTGCCGTAATGGATGACCCAGACGTTGAGCAGGACGTAGAGCCTCCAGCCGGCGCGCTTCATCCGGACCGTCAGATCCGTTCCTTCGTAGCCCAGGAAGAACCACGGGTCGAAATCCCCGACCTGGGCCAGGGCGCTGCGCCGGACGAGCACGAAGCCTCCCTCCAGGTAGTCCACCGAGGCGAAGAAGTACCCGTCCTTCCATCGGCCCCGCCATCGGGCGAGCATGCCCAGGATGACGCCCTCGGTCCAGCGGTTCGGCGCCCGATTCTGGATCCACACGCATGCCTCCCAGAGCCGGCGCTTCCACCCGGCCAGCACGACCGAGAGCTCCCAGGCCTCGTCCTTATCCCGGGGATGGTCGATCTCGCGGGGCATCACGGCCCCGGCCTCCGGATGCTCGTCCATGAACCGCGCTGCCCTCGGCAGGGTGTCGTCGAGCATCTCGGTGTCGGGGTTGAGGAACACGACGTACTCCCCGCGGGCCAGGCCGATGGCCTGGTTGTGCCCGCAGCCGTAGCCCACGTTCTCGACGTTCTCGATGACCCGGACTCGCGGGAACCGCTCCCGGACCATGGCGGCGGAGCCGTCGGAGGAGGCGTTGTCCACCACGATGACCTCGAGGTCCAGGCCGCCGGAACGACTGAAGACCGACTCCAGGCATTTCTCCAGGTAGCCCTTGACGTTCCAGTTGACGATGGAGACCGTGAGCTTGGGCGGCGGGCCCTGCCGGCCCTGCTCCCGGCCGCCCCGGCCCAGCAGCTCGAAAAGGCGTCCCAGCAAGGGAAGCCGCGCCGCCAGCGACATGGCGCGGGAACGTCGGAGGGCGTCCCAGGCGCGGTAGCAGGCCCGGTGGACCGGATACGGCACCCCGGAGACCACGCGGCCGAGCAAACGCGGGAAGGCCCGTTCCAGGCTGAGCCGCCGGCCGTTCCTGAGGCGGGCCGACACCAAACCCAGGATATGGGACCACTCGACCGTCTCCACGCCCTCCCCGCAGTCCGCCTTCAGGAGGAAGACCGCCCCCCCGGCGCCGACGCCCTCCCCGACGATCCGGTGGGCGACGAGCCCCCCGTCCTTGCGGTACAACACGACGTCCCCTTTCCGAAGCTCCCCGGCCGCGGCCGGCCGAACCTCGATCGTGTCGCGGTCCTTGATGATGGGCGACATGCTCGACCCGCGCGCGACGAACCGGACCGCCCGCCCCCCCTCCAACAGTATCCGGGAGACCTCGGCCAGCTCGTCGGCCGTCACCGTCAGAGAGTCCATGTGGACCTGAGCCATGGCGCGGTGGCTTCGCTCCGCGTGAAGCTGAGCTCGTAGGCGGGGACGTCGCGGCTGAGCCTGTCGCAGGTCTCCATCGTGCGCTCCATCATCCCCTTGTCCCACCAGGGGCAGAAGACGCGGCGCAGCAAAGACGCCGTGGCGTCCAGCCTGCCCAGCCGCCGAAGCCCGTTGGATCCGGCCTGCCTGAGGAAGAGCAGCCTTTCCAGCGGGGCGGAGCCGTTCGACGCGAGCTTGCCCTCTCCCGGCCACGGCGTGCCGTAGATGCGCCAGGCTCCGTCGATCCGGCGGAGGGCGACCTTGTCGTCGCTGAGGACCGTGAGCCCTGGCTGGGAGCCCGAGAGCATGCGGGTGATGGTCGTCTTTCCCGCGCCCGAGTGGCCGCCCAGGCAGATGCCGCGCCGGCCGTCGATGAGTCCGGCCCCGTGGAGGAGGATGCCTTCCGGATGCATCATCATGATGGCGATGTGGCGGCTCACCAGGTCAGCTCCCTGGACGAGAGACGGCTTCACGCGGCTGAGGTCCAGTTGGAGAAGGAAGCGCCGCGGCGCGCCGCCGGCCGGGCCGGGACTGCTCTCCAATCCCAGCACGCCGCAGAAGTGGCCCTCGCGGTTGGCCGCGCCGACCCGGAGGAAATCCTTGCCGCCGGATCGGGCCACCTGCCAGTACGCGGGAGTGTCGTAGACGACCCGGCCAGGAGGCATCTCCTCGGGCCGGGTCGCGGAGATGAGGGCTTCGGCGTCCGCGGGCTTGCGGGTGATGAACTTGCGGTAGGCCGTGACCCGGCAGTCCGCGCCGAGCCTGGCCAGGTCCCGGCTCTTGAAGGCCACGACGAACCCGGCCAGGTCCAGCTTCAGGCCGAGGAAGACCCGTCCAGCGGGGCCGCCGCTGAGCGCATCCCCGGCCGGGCGACCCGCCGGTCGGGAGGTCGTCGGCACCCTCAGCTCCTGCTGTAGGTCGCGCGGCACTTCGAGCACGCCCGGCCGGCGGACCGCGAGTTGTTCGTGCTGCGGCCCGCGGAGCGGCAAGCCGTGAGGATCTGCTCCTCGATCTGCAGTTTGACCTGCAGGACGGCCGGCTTCACGTAGGGTTTCTTCGGGTTCATTCTCGTGCGCCTCCATGTGCATGACAGACGGCCGGCTCCGGCGGGCCGGAGCCCTTGAGCGCCTCACGGCGCAAGTGCGCTTTGCGGCAGAGGGAGTCCACGGCCCTGCCGTAGGAGCCGTGCTCCAGCAGGGCGTAGCCGGAGCAGCTCTCGCAGAGGGCCACCTTGTCGCAGCCGAGGCATTCGGGCGTCAGGGTCTCCTCGATCTCGCGCCGGAAGCGAGGCATGGCTTCGCGCCAGCCGCGCTCGAAGGCTCCGGTCCGGAGGTCGTAGGCGAGGTGCGGGAAAGCGTCGCAAGGCTGAAGCCTGCCGTAGGGGTCGACGGTGAACACCGCCTGCCCGGCCCCGCACAGGAGCACGTCCCTGGCGGGGACCTTGGAGAGTGCCTCGTAGAGCTCGCGGTACTCCCCCCGCCGCCCGGGGTCGGCGAAGTCGAGGGCCACGGCCTCCTCCGGCGTGAGCCGCAGGCCCCTGTTGCGCGGGTCGCCGTCGAGCCGGGAGACGAGGGTCGTGTCGAAAGTGAACCCGTGGCGCAGTCCCAGGGACGCGGCGAGCTCCTCCATCGCGGGGAGTTCGCCCTTGTTGATCGACATCAGCATGGCCTTCACGGCGACGTCCACCCCGGCATCGCGCAGCATCCGCACGCCGGCCAGGGTCAAGCCCAGCGAGCCCGGCATCCCGGTGACGCGGTCGTGCGTCTCTTGCGTGGCGCCATAGATGGTGCATTCCACCCCGAATGGGGGATAGTCGGCGAAGAGTCCGGCCAACGCCGGGGTGAGGAGCGTTCCGTTGGTGAACAACTCCACGAAGATGCCGCGCCTGACCGCGTGGAGGTAGACCTCCCGGAAGTCCGGCCGGAGCAGGGGTTCGCCCCCGGTGAGCAGAAGCCACAGGCACCCGGCGTCGGCGATCTCGTCGATGAGCCGGAAGGCCTCCTCTCGGGTCAGCTCACGCGCGAGCGCGACCGGGTCGTCGGCCGGCCGGTTGCAGTAGCAGTGCGCGCAGCGCTGGTTGCAGCGGTAGGTCAGGACGAGCGTGCCGAGGTAGGGGATCCTCCGGGCGACGGCCCTGCTGTCCAGGACGCGCTGGAGCTCGTCGAAGCCGACCTGCGGGATCCTCGGGCAGATCACGGCCCCTCCGAGAGGAGGTCCTTCGCCGCCAACGCCGAGAGGAACTCCAGCGTATCCCGGCGCGCGGCCGGCTCGTCGATGTCGAAGACCTCGCAGAGGCGCCGGGCGATGTCTCCGGCCGTGCGGCGGCCGTCCATGGCGTCCCAGATGACCGCGCCGGTCTCGTTGAGCCGCCAGACCACGGCCTCGTCCTGGTCCACGAGGACCGCCTCATCCTCGACGCGCCTGAAGAGGATGTCGGTGTTCCGGCCCGGCCTGCGGTCGAGGGCGGCCATCATCGCCGGATCACCGCGGCCAGCGCGGTCCTGGCGGCCCGGTAGAGCTCCCGGCCGGCCTTGCCGTAGCGGCGCCGGCCGAGGAGGAGCCGGCCGAGACGCCAATGAAGTTCCGGGGTGTCGAGGCCCAGGCGCCGGGCTTCCTTGAAGCTGGACAGCGCCTCCCGCCCCCGGCCCTCGCGCATGGCGATGAGCCCGAGCTTGAAATGAGCGGCCGCGGCGTAGGGGTCGAGCCCGAGCGTCTCCCGGAATTCGGCGGCGGCCTCCCCCGGCTTTCCCAGCCCGTGGAACAGGACGGAGCCAAGCCCGAAATGAGCCTCCGCCAAAGACGGGAGGAGCTCCAGCGCCCTCCTGTAATGCCCTTCCGCCCCGGCCCAGTCCCTGCGCTCACGCCGGATGTTGCCAAGACCGCAAAGGGCGAAGGCGTGGCCAGGGTCCAGGGCCAAGGCGTCCCGGTAGGCCTTCTCCGCCTCGTCCCAACGGCCCATGGCCTCGAAGACGGGCCCGGGGTTGTTGTAGGCGGTCCCGTAGGCCGGGTCGAGCCCGACCGCCTTGCGCAAGGACGCACTGGCCGCGGCGATTTCGCCGCGGGCAAGCCCGGCCAAGGCCTCGCCGTAATGCCGCGCGGCCGGAGGCAGAGGCCGTGCATCGGGCTGTCGGCGGGGACCCGCGCCGCCGAGGGCCGCAGGCACGGCCTCCAGAAGGCGGTCTCTCAATTCGTCTCCCAGATGGCGGAACCGCAGGGGCGTGAAGCCCCCCGTGACGGAATAGGACAGCGTGGTACATTCGGCCTTGAGCCCCAGGCCCGAGAGCCGCTCGGCCAGGGCGCGAGGTTCGATCCAGGGCTCCCGGTCCGGCGAGAGGTCGTCGGTGACCCCGCGGGTCAGCAGGTAGTCGAGGTCGATGTCGAGCAGGACCGGGCCGGCGAACCGCGGCAGGGAGTCCAGGGTGCAGACCACGGTCTCCTTGCCGGCGAGCTCGGTGAGCAGGTTCCCTGTTCCGACCTGCCGGCGAACCGGCGCCTTGGTCAGCCCCCTGAGGACCCGGAGCACATGCCCGCGCTCCTTGCGGCTCGAGAGCGTGCCGTCGGGCACCACCCAGCAGAACCTATCCACGATCCCCTCGCGCATGGCCGGGCAGATGAAGTTGCCGATGTCGACCAGACGCTCCTTGGGGGTCGCGACGGGATTCCAGAGCGGCCGGCTCGCCAGCAGCTCGTCGAGCTCCGCCGAGGTCCGCGCCTCCAGGATCTGGCTGAGGTCTTTCTCCGGGACCCAACCGAAATCGATGTGCGCGTCCAGGTGGACCAGGGTCAGGCCCGAGAGCTCGAACTTGCGCCAGATGTCGAGGACCTCGTTGTGGTCCTCCGCGAGGAAGACGGACCGGCGGGCCCACATCGTGGCGCAGAGCCGCCTGATGCCCTTCGCCTGGGAAGGGCTCACGGCGCCCCCCGCCTGGCGGAACTCGGTGTAGAACTTGAACGGCAGGCTGTCGTCCCCCTGGACATCGAGGCCCCACCGGGCCGGGTCCCCGTGGATGGCGCACTTGGGAGTCAGGAAGTAGGTATTGAAGGCGAGGTGGTCGATGAAACGATGGTTCTCCGCGATGAACTGGACCGTGTCGAGCCCCTCCTCCAAGGTCTCGCCCGGAAGCCCGAACATGGTCTGGAGGCCGACCTGGATGCCCGCGCCGTGGCAGTCCTGGATGACGCGCCGCGTGACCTCCAGCCGGTTGCCTTTCCGGACCGAATCGCAGACTCTGTCGCTGGCGGATTCGAACCCGAAGTTGATCTGCCGGCAGCCGGCCTCCCTGGCCAGCGCGAAGATCTCCCGCGTGAATCCGTCGTCGAGCCTGGCCATGGCCCACCAGGAGACCGCGATGTCCTCCCGGACGAGCCGCTCGGAGATCTCCCTCATCTGCCGCGGGGACATCGTTGCGTTGGAGACCAGCAACTGCCCGAGCCGGTACTTGGAGGCAAGGGCCTTGATATCGCGCACGGCCAGGTCCGCGGACTTGGCTCGGTACGAGGGCTTGGGCAGGGGAAGGTCAACGCAATAATCGCAGCGGTTCCAATAGCAGCCCCTGGCCGTCTCGCAGGTCAACGTGACCCTGCCGTCCGCGCAGCCGGCATAGGACGACAGGGGCAGTCCGTCGAAATCAGGGGCCGGGAGGAGGTCGAGGTCCTCCTCGCTGGTCAAGGGGTTCCGGGTCCAGGCCTTGCCGTCATGGTGGATGAGGTTGGGCACCCCCCGCATGGAGCCCGCGGCCGCGCCGCCCCGCGAGCCCAGGACTTCGACCAGCCGCAGGAGCGGGGTCTCCCCCTCGCCCGTGACCACGAAATCGAACAACCCGGTCCAATCGGGCCGCTCCATGATCCGTTCGGCGTAGAGCGAGGCCCACTGGCCGCCGAGGGCGACGCGCAGCCCCGGGGCTTCCCGCCTGAGGAGGCGGCACAGCGTGAGGGCCGCCACCGCCTGGGAGGGGGAGATGACGGAGACGCCGACGAGGGCCGGCCCGTCGGCGGCCAGCCTCCGGGCCGTGCGGTCGTGGAGGCAGAACCGCAGGAACGTGTTCTCGTCCTCGTCCTCCAGATACCTGGAGAGGCTGCCGTCGGAGAGGAGGCGCTCCGTGAAGTAGAAGGAGGAATCGGTGCGGTTGTCGTAGGGGACGCCGTACTGGTACTCGCCGGCGTTCTGCGGCAGGTGACGCGAATAGTAGAGACCCTCGGCCGCTTTCGCGTCGAACCATAGGTTCATCCGTTCCCGGACGGAACGCCCGGCGCGGTCCCCCGCCCCCAGCCCCCCCCCGGCCTCAGCGCCCTGGGCCCAGGAGTCGCGGTAGGCGATGTTGAGGTCGAGCTGCGACGCGCCGACCCCCCTGGACTTCAGGAAGCCGGCCAGGGCCGGGGTCCCCAGCGGCGGAAAATCGTACCCGTAGTCGGGCGGGATGACGAGCAGGACGTCGGGCATCCGTCAATTCTGGCTGATGCTCTGGATGGACTCGAGCTGGGCGAGGATGGTCTGGAGGTCGGCCTCGAGCTCCGGGCCCGTGGTCTCGTATTCGTCGAGCAGGGAAGCCTTGATCTCCCCGACGGTGCGCTTGCCGTCGATGAGCTCCCAGATGCGGGCCGCGGTCTCGTTGAGGGTGAAGATGCTCCTCAGGTCAGCGGTCTTCTCGCGGATGGGGACCAGGATGTATTCGTCCGCGATGCGGCGCCCCACGAAATCCTGGTTCTTCCGGTAGCGGCGGTCAATCGCGTCCATGGGTGTCCTCCTTGGATGTCCCTTTCAGGGAGGGCGCGGCGACGCGCGAACGGCGTCTCCCTCAGAGACGGCCGACTGGATAGGATTCTACAAAATTATGAGGCGTGGGCGGTCTGCTCCTGGCCGTGTCAAGGCCGCCGTCGCCGCCGCGCGGACCGCCATGCTATCATATACTCGGCCGCACCCGCGGCGCGCTGAAGCCCGGAGGAGCCGGATTGGATTCCGACAAGAAGGTCACCGTCATCACGCCGACCCGCAACAGGCTGGAGAGCCTGAAGAAGGCCATCGCCTCCCTGAAGGCCCAGACCCATCGCAACTGGGAGCACCTCATCGTCTCCGACGGGTACGACCCGCGAGTCAGGCGGTTGGTGGAGTCCCTGGGCGACCCCCGGGTGAGGTTCCTGTTCACCCCGAGCACGAAGTGCGGCGGCAATCCTCAGAGGAACCTGGCCCTGAAGCTGGCCACGGGCGAGTATGTGTTCGGCCTCGACGACGACAACCTCATCGAGGTGGGCTGCATCGAGAAGATGGCGGCGGCCTTCGTGGACGAGAGCATCGGGTACGCGACCTGCCACATCCTCTACGACGGCGTGGGCATCATGGCCCCGCGGCCGCCGTTTGTCCTGAAGGAGATCGACGGCCTGAACTTCATGGTCAGGACTCGCCTGGCCCGGGAAGCCGGCGGGTGGCTCCCCCTGGACGGCGGGTTCACCGACTTCCACCTCATCGAGAAGGTGAGCCGGGTGAGCCGCGGCGCCGAGGTCCCCGAGGTCCTCGGCTGGCATCGCAGGCTCGAAGACGAGCCGGCGGATGAAGAGGGATGGCCCCTGCTCGAGCCGCTGATGATCGGCGTCAACAGGGCCTTGTGCCGGCTCCTGTGCGGCGTCTGGCCGAGGTCCCGGGCGTGAGGATCGCCGCCCACCTGCTGGTCCGGGACGAAGAGGACGTGATCGCCGAGTTCCTCGGGCACGTCGCCGGGTTCTGCGACCACATCCTCGTGCTGGACACCGGCTCGGCCGACGCGACCTACGAGATCTGCAGGGCGCACCCGAAGACCGCTTGGGCGGGCAGGACCGGGGCCCGCTACAGCGACGCCCTCCGGCAGATCCTGCTGGAGAAGTCGCGCGGCCTGCTGGGTCCGGACGACTGGTTCCTGGCCCTGAGCGCGGACCATTTCTTCTCATCGGACCCGCGGGAGGACGTCGGGAAGGCGGCCGCGGAAGGCGCGGGGGTCATCACCTACGAAGTGGCCCAGTTCTACTTCACGACGCGAGACCTCGCCCGCTCCCGAGCCGAGCCCGGCTGGGACCGGCTGCCCGTCGTGGAACGGCTCCGGCATTACTGCATCAACCACCGTGGTTTCCCCGCGGCGTTCAGGAACGTCCCCGGGCTCGGCTATGACGAGGAGGTCGCGGAGTGGCCCTCGATGCCCGACCCTCGCGTCGCGTCCTTCCATCCGGTGCTGAGGCACTACCAGTTCAGGAGCCCTTGCCAGATGCGCAGGCGGCTGGCCGTGCGCTACAGCCAGCGCCGCCTGGGGTTCGGGGGCTTCCGGCACTATGAGAGCCCGCGCTGGAAGCGCTATGTCTTCGCGCCGGAACTGCTCCACGTCTTTGAAGGACGGTGGGAATACTCCAAGACTCCTTCACTGGAGGACCTCCTCCGCACCACCGAGGCGTGGCCGGCCAGGGCCTGGAGGGCGATGGGGAGCCTGGCGCAAGCCACGCCTCGAGGGCTCCCGGGCGCTCCCGCACGCGGCCGGGAAGGCCTGGCCTGGCCCCCCCGTGCCGTGGCGGCCAGGAACCTCCTCCTGCTCGGCTCCCTCCGGGAAGTGCTCGCGCGGGCCAACGAGCGCGGCATCCCGGTCGTCGTGCTCAAAGGAGCGGCGCTGTTGTGCTGGCTCATCGAGGATCCGGGCGAGCGGCCCATGGGCGACGTGGACATCATGGTGCCCCCCGGCAGGCGCGACGAGACGGAGGCCGTGCTCCGGAACCTGGGGTACGAAAGGGTCTCCGGGACGGTCGAGGCCTTCGCCCGCGGCACGGTCGTCATCGACCTCCATACGGAGTTGGTCTACAGGCGGGACATGGGGTGCGTCTGGGCGGAATGCGTCCCCATCCTCGTGGAGGGCGAGCGGGCGCTCTCTTTGGACGCGGACGAGACCTTCATCCATATCGCGGCGAGGGGGATCCTCCAGGGCGGCTGCCTGGAGGAGAGGCATCTCGACGACCTGCTGCGCCTGGCCGGGACCGCGGGCGGCGGCAAGTCGGGCCTGGATTGGTCCCGCGTGGCGCGGAAGGCGTCGAGCCTCGGGCTCAAGCCCTTGCTGCACGCGGCCTTGGCCGAGTTGCGCGCTGCCAAGGGAGCCTGCCCCGTGCCGGAGCGGGTCATGGCCGGCCTGCGCCCCTCCGGAGCGGGCCGCGTCGCGGCCTGGGCCGCCCGCCGGGCGGCTTCGCGCCGGCAGGAAAGCTATCTCCGTTCCGCCGTCCTCTTCGGTCTGCTGAGGCCCGGGTTCTTGCTGAGGCGGCTCTGCCCGGGCCGGGAGTTCCTGCGGCGCCGCTATGGAGAGTCCTGGAAGCGCGAGGCGCTGCTGAGGCCGTTCAGGCTGGTCGCCAGGGCCCTGGGCCTGGGGGCCTGACCCGAAGGCTCCCGGAAGTCATCTCCTCAGCCAGCCCCTGCGGCGGATGTCCTCGGCGATCCTGCCGGCGATGAGCCGGTTCATCTCCGCGGTGTAGTGGACGTCGTCGACGTACAACGGCTTCTCGAGGCCTGCCTGCATGTCCGCGAGCCACAGGAAGCCCGGCACAGATTCCAGGCTGCGCCGGTTTTCCGCCGCGTAGCCGTAGCCCTCCCTGCGGGGGCTCAGAGGATCGAGTTGGGAACTGAAGAGGTGGAACCTGAGGTCGTAACCGTATTCGGGATTGGGCTGCCAGACGAAGAGCGTCCTTATGCCGAACTCCCTTCCCATCGCGGCGATGAGACGGATGTTCGCGCGGTAGCGCTCGAAGTAGAACCGGGAGACTTCCCTATCGTCGGGCCTCCCCCGGGTCGGGCCGCACGCCCTTCCCCCGGGCCTCCCCAGGATGGGGCCAGGACCCGGCCCGCCTTCTTCGTCAGATCAACCCCGGGCATCCTCGCCGCCAGGCGGGAGAGAAGGGAGGCCGGGGTCTCCAGGTCTTGGTCGAGCATCCGAGACAACGTCTCCGAATAGGGGAGCCAGTGTTGGCGGATCTCCACGTCGAACTCGTTGGTCCCGTCGATGAAGACCGCGATGCCGGGGACGTTCCCCTCGAGGATGCGCTTGACGAAGATCGTACGTTCCAAAGAGGAGAAGTAGGCGCACCGGCCGAAATTGTACACGCGAACCGGGACGGCCGGGACCATCGGGCCGAGCGCCGCCTGCAGGGCCGACGCGATCGTATCCGCGTCCTGAACCCCGTAACCGAACGCCGTCGACCCGCCGAACACGAAGACCGTCAGGCCGTCCTTGGGCGCAGGCCAGGGATCGGGGAACGCGCCGCGGCGGAATCCTCCGGGGTCGATGTTCACGAACCGGCCCGTCCTGGGGGCCTCGCGGTATTGCGCGAAGGAGGTGTACCGCGATTCAATCGCGTCGGTCTCCGCCAGCAAGCCCAGGACGTCGTCGAAACCCATGTGGGGATAGACGCGGCGAAACCGCTCGGCCAGGAGATGCCGGGACAGCTGCGCGCTCGATTCCGACATCCTGACCGCGTCGTTGAGCCGGTTCCTCGTCGACAGAAAGACGTGCGCGCCGGCGTTCATCATCAGGAGCAGGACGGCCGTGGTCGTCAAGGTGACGGCCGCGAAAACATACGCGCCCCGAAGTCGGCCGGGCAGCGCTTCGGGCTGCCGGCGCGGGCCGGATGCCTCGATCATCGGGCTGGGCGGACCCGGGAGACCGCCTTGAGCCTGGCGAGGTCCTTGATGAGCCCGACCACGTCCTCCCGGGCGGTCTCCTCGTCGACGTCGTACTCGGCGCGGACCAGCCTCACGACGGCCTCCACGGTGGCGTCCCGCTCGATCTGCCGCCAGATGAAGGCGCCGGGACCGTTGAGGGTGAAGATGCGGTCCATGCCGCCGACCCGTCTCCTGACCGGGACCAGGATCGTCTCGCCCGCGACCGCCTTGGCGATGAGGCCGGGGCTCTTGCGGTAGCGCTTTCCAGAATAGGCGGCGAACTCGTCTGCGGTTGGCGGCATGGTCCTCCTCGTCGAACGGCCGATCGCCGGACACCCGATTCTCGCATTGTGGCGCCCGGACTTCAAGCGGCTGGACCGCCGGGCCGGCATTGCGTTCCTCCCGCATGCTCGCGGCGCGAGCCAGCCGGACGGCCGGAACGGACCCGCTGAAGGTGGGCGGACATCAATACCTCGGCCATGTCCTCCTGCAAAACGCGCCGCAATCCGTCGGACTTGCGGAGCATCCCATGCCTCCTGCAGAGGGACATCAGGAAGCCGGGGATCTTGGCCAGGTCTCTTAGAGGGAACGCGTCCGCTCTCCGCGAGGACCCCCGGCCGCCCCATGCCTCGAGGATGTCGGAGAAGCCGACTCCCAGCAGCTCGGCGGCCATGCGGATGCCGCGCCTGAAGAACCCCGCGTTGTGGAGGAGGGACAGGGCCTTCCTCAGACCGTGCACGCGCCTGAGGTCGTCTCTTGGGAACCGGTCGCTCCCGCGGGAGTGATACGGCGGCCTGGGGTCGAATTCCAGGCCGAACCTCTTGGCGTCCCGACGCAGGTCCGTGCCCGGCAGGACCGCCAGGGGCATGATCTCGATGTGGGGCGGAGCGAGACGATGGACCCAGTCCAGCGATCTCTTCAGGTCCGAGTAGGCGTCCCCCGGCAGGCTGTCGATGAGCTGGATCTCGTGGGAGACGGCTTTCTCGTTGAGGAGCGCTATGCCTCTTTCGAAGGCGGTCCGGTCGAGACCGCGGTTGACGAGCCTCAGGGTCTCGGGGTTGGCGCTCTGGATCCCGATCTCCAGGAATTGCGCATTGGCTCGATGAAGCAACTCGACCATCTCCCTGTCGAGCAGTTCCGCTCTCAGCTCGCAATGCAGTCGGGAGCCTCTATTGTGCTTGCGGAACAAGCGCAGCACCGCCTTCGCCCGGCCGGCGTCGGCATTGAAGGTGGGGTCCATGAGATAGACTTCGGTCGGCTCCCGGGACAAGATGAGCTTGAATTCCTCCTCGATGCGCGACAGGGGGAATCGCCGCAGCTTCCGGGAGTCCTTATGGTAGTAGCAGTAGCTGCACCGGAACGGGCAGCCCCTCATCGTCTCGAGAGGAACGATGTCGTCCTTGCCCACCTCGATCGTTCCCTGGAGATAGGGCGACGGGATCTTGCCCAGTGCCATGAGGAGCGTCCTGTCGGGATTGACGCGGACGGCGCGGCCGGCCGACCGATAGGCGATGCCCTTGACCTTCGACAACTCGCCTTGCCCCGCGCAGAGTTCCACCAGCTCCGTGAAGGTCCGTTCCCCTTCGCCCCGGGCGACGATGTCGACGGCGCCCGCTCGCGTCAGGATCTCTTCCGCCCGCGGAGAGACCTCGGGACCCCCCAGGACGATCTTGCAGCCGGGCTTGATGCCCCGCAGGATGCCGGCCGCCTTCAGGATCCGCTCGACGTTCCAGACATAGCAGGAGAAGCCCACGAGATCGGGATCGCCCATCGAGAGCGCCTCCGCGACCGATCGCGCCTTGGCATGGGGAGGGAAGACGTGAACCTCGATGTCGACCCGCGAGGCAAGGGGACTGTGCTTCTGGAAATAGGTCTTGAGGTACTGCAGGGAAAGCTGGATGACGAAGTGCTCATCCACGCCGATGGTGGCCAAGGCCGCTTTCAATCCCATTCTAGTTCAGCCCGTCCTCCAGATAGCAGAGACAGCCGGCCAGAGGCGCCAGGGCCTTCAGCAGGCCGAGGCGGCCCCGTCCCCCTGCGCCCGGCAGCCGGCCCAGGATGGCGGAAAGCGTTCCAACGGTCTTGGCGTTGCCGCGGACAAGCCTCAGGAACGCCGCGGCCCGCCCGTCCTTCGCAGGCCCGAGGTGCCGCTCGACGCGGCCCGGCAGGAACGGGGTGTCCCCGAGGCGCGAGAGCAGGACATAGAGCTCGCGATGCTTGTCGTAGAGCCTCCTGAGAGTCGTGAGGCCGATGTTCTGCCTACAGATCCTACCGCAGAGGAAGGCGTGCAGGTAGAGGCACAGGAGGATCCGGTGCTGGATCCGCGGGTCGGGGACGGTCGGCAGGCCCTCCCGGAAGAGGTGGAGATAGGGGAACGCGGCCACGGCCTCGCGGGTCAGGCCAGGGTCGGAAAACCCTCCGGCCCGCGGGGCGCCAAGACGTTCCAGGCACCTGGCCGCGCAGCCGCGCAGTTCCTCCTCCACCCTCAGGAGGACGCGCGCGGGGACCTTCCGGCCGGGCCGCCGTCCCGCCCGGAAGGCGTCCGCGGCCGCCTTGTACCTGGCAAGGTAGCCGAGCGGATCAGGGTCGGCGAGATGCTCCCGGCAGATGTCCCGGGCGTAAGCGGCGAACGGACGGAGGCGGGGCCATGCCTTGCGGAAGGCGCCGGCGGCCTCCCCGGCCTTCCACTCGGCCCAGAAACCCTTCCCGAGGGTCTCCCTGGCCAGGGGCAGGAGATCGCGATGGCGCACCACGGTCCCCGAGGCCCGCCCTCCGCCGACGCGCAACCCGACGCAGTCCTCGATATCGGCGATGACGGCGTGCTCGTCCATCGGTATCATGTAGAACGGGTGCAGCCTGCAGCCGGCGGGCTTGCGCCGGGCGCCGTGGCGAGCGTGGATGACGCACCTGCCGCGACGGTCCAGGAACCAGCAGCCCTCGTCGAATTTCAGGTAGGTCGAGACCCCGCCGTGCTCCTCGTCGAAGGCGCAGGCGAGCAGCGGATGCTTCTCCAGCAGGAATCTTCCGCCATCCTTGTCCACGGCGATGGACCCCAGCCTGCAGCAGGCGCCGTGGCATCTTCCGCAGTCGTAGGCGTAGACGCCGTCCGGGAAAGGGAAGAAGACGTCCGCCGACTTGGAAACGGACCGCGGTTTCTTCGACCAGGTCATGCGCTCGCCTCCATCACTTGATGGACCTTCCCTCGCGGCTCGTGCCCGCGGCCGCCCGCCTCCAGCCGGCTCCCCCGGCCAGGCCGGCGGTCCTGCGCCGATAGAAGGCCCAGTCGTCCACGGGCCGGTCCTCGACGAAATCATCCTGGAGCCAGCGTTTCAGGCAGGAGAATCCCGGATCAGTGTCGACCTCCCGGCCTTCGCCGGCCACGGCAACGGTGCGGACCCCCGAGTCCATCAGAGCCCGGCAGACCTTCAGGTAGTCCTGCTGCCCGCTGTGCGTGAGCCCAGGATCCAACGACACGAAAGGCTGGGGCGGGGCCTGCCCCAGGGCCGCGTAGAGCGTCGTGCCGACCTTCTCCTGGAAGATGAAGAAGGGCTTCTCCTTGGGAGCAAGCTCGGCCAAGCGTCCGTACATCCTGTCCAAGGCCCGCGCCTCCTCCGGAGGCAGCTTCAGGCCATGGAAGAACGGCGCCGACAAAGGTCGGGGGACCGCCTTGTCGGGGTTGTCGATGAGCATGAACGGCTCCCGGCGCATGGCCACGGCCGTCATGGCTCCGCGACCGATCAGGGCCAAACCCGACGACAGGCAACCCACAGCCAGAGCGACGGCCAAGCCCCGGGGGCCATCGGTCAGGCGGCGACGGCTCCACAGCCGGTGGCCCAGCCACAAGGCGGTCAAGCCCACCGCCGGGCCCGCGACCGGCAGCGCCCACAGCGCGTTCCACCGCGTCATGGCGACGGAACGGACGCCGAGGAGCACGATGAAGATGAAACTCCCCCACACGGGGATCTCGCCGGCCCAGGCACGCCGTCCCGTCAGGGTCTCGGCCCAGGCGGCGTTGCGAAGCTCGAGACGCCATCGCCGCCAGGCGGGGCAGATGAGAAGGAATTGAAGTCCGATGAGGGGCATGGATTGATCCTGCGGGCTGCCGCTCGATATCGCCGAGCAGAACCCCGTCAAGGTCAAGGCGGTCAGCATGGCCCGGTCCTGGGGCCGGCCCATGATGGGAAGAGCCGCCAGGGGCAGGAAGACCAGGACCGAGATGCCCTCGCGGATGCCGCGGCCGCCCAACAGGTAGGCCAGGAACAAGCCGCCGGCGCAGGCGAGCAGAGACCGGTCTCCCTTGCGGAACAGGAAGCCCGACGCCAGCGCCGCCGCCGCCAGCCACGCGCCCGCTCCCGCGTGGGCCGCGAACCTGCCGCAGAGTCCCTCGACCATGGGCAGGACGAAGAAGTGGCGCCAAGCGTTCTCCCAGCCGGCGGGGCCGATCCCCAAGGCCAGGCCTGCCACGCCGCCGAAAAAGCCCCCCGCGAGGAGCAAGCCCCCATGGCGCTTCCCCGAGCCGATGACATGGAGCCCCAGGAAGAAGGCCGCGGCCAACCCGACCGGCTGCTTGATGGAGAACGCCAGGGCCAGCGCCGTTCCTGCCGCCAACAGCCCGCCCGAGACCGGCTGTCCCCAGGGCATGAGCAAGCATGCGGCCGCGAGCACGAAGAAAAAAGCGCCGGAGGTGTACGTCGGGTTCCCCAGGGAGACCGGCATGAGCCAGACCGCTGTGATGAGCCCTGCCGCGGCCGCGAGGCCAAGACCGCTCTCCCTGCGCCAAGCCGTCCAAAAGACCATGCCCGCGGCCGCGGCGTTGAGAACGCTTCCCAACCCCACATAGGCGGCGTAGGTGACGCCGAACCACTTGAAGAAGGCGGCCAGCATCCAGAAGAGCGCGGGGCCGATGGGACAGAGGAAGTCGCGGAAAGGAGCCTGGCCCAGGTAGGCGCGGTAGCCGCCGTCGATGATGATGGCCGCGTGGTCGTAAGCGAAGAAACGAAAACCGCAGCGCATATTAAGGAATACCGCGACGGCGGCGACCCCGGCGCCGACGATAGCCGCGGCCCTGCCGCTTCCACCAGGCTGGACACTCATGGACATCGAGGGCCAGAACCCCCGCACCCGGTCGAGCGCCTGAAGAACACCTTGTCGTCGATCCGCCGGTCCAGGATGAAGTCCTTCCTGAGCCAATCCCTCAGGCAGGCGGAAGTCTCGTCATCGCGAGGCAGTTCCCCCCCGGCGTCCAACGCCACGGTGCCCACGCCCGCGCGCTTCAAGCCCTCGCATACCTTGGCGAAATCCTCCGGGCCCTTGTTGGTGAAGGGAGGGTCGAACGAGAGGAAAGGCTGGGGAGAGCCCTGGCCCATGGCGGCGTAGATTGGGGTCGCATTCTCCTCTTGGTAGATGAAGAACGGCCTGGCCTGCGGGGGAAGGCTGGAAAGGTAGCCGTGAAAAGAGGTCAGTTCCCGCGCCTCCTCAGAAGGCAGCTTCAACCCGAGGAAGAATTCCCCGGCGACCGGCTGTTCGACGGATTTCTCGGCCCAGTCCTCGAACCTGGCCGCGTCTTTGTCGAACAACAGCGCCGAGGAGGCTCCTCGGACGACCAGCGTCAATCCCGCGAGAACGCAACCCAGCGAGAGGATGGCGCCCTGCATCGGGGAAAGGCCCGGAAGGATGCGACGGCGGGAAAGAAGTCTGAGCCCGAGCCATAGCGCGGCCAGGCCCACGAAGGGGTCCACGACAGGGACCAGCCAGAAGCAGTTCCACCGCATCATGCCGATCTGCCTGAGGCCCAGAAGGACGAGGAACGAAAAGCCCGTCCAGACCGGCGCTTCCCTGCCCAGCCGCGATCGGCCGGCCAGGGTCTCGGCCCACCTCGCGTTGTCCGGGTCCGAGCACCAACGCTTCCAGCCTTGGAAGACCAGGAAGAACTGCACCCCGAAGAACGGTACGGTCTGACTGAAGAAGCAGCACAGGAACGGCACGGAGAACTCGGTCAACGTCAGGGCCAGGAGCATGGCCCGGCCCCTGGGCTGCCCGATGAAAGCCAGACCCAGGAGGGGCAGGAAGACATGGACCGACTTCCCCGAGCGGACCTGATGCCCTCCCAGCATGCAGCCAAGCAGCAGGCCCGCCGCGCAGGCCAAGAGCGTCCGTTCGCCTTTCAGCAAGAGGACGGCCAAGGAGAAGCCGACGACGCAGAGCCACCCCGCGATCCCGGCGGATAAGAACTGTTCAAGTCCCCTTTCGAAGGCTGGCAGCAGGAAGAAATAGCGCCAGGCATTGCCCCATGCGCCGGGTTTGATGGCGAGCGCCAGCGCCGCAAGCGCCAGGACGAACCCTCCGGCCAGGCGGACGACATCGCGGCCTGACCCGACGCAACGAACCTGGAGGCCAAGAAAGAAGGCGCCGCACATTCCGACCGGCGATTTCACGGAGAACGCCAGTCCCAGAGCCAGCCCGGCCAGCACGGTCCGCATGGAGCCGGGACCCGTTGCTGGGTCCGGGCCGGGACCAAGGAGCAGGCACGCGGCGATGAACACGAAGAAGAAAGCCCCGGAGGTGAAGATAGGCCCTCCCGCGCACACGGGCATGTACCAGACCGCGGTGATGAGCGCGGCAGCGACCGCCAGCCCGAGGTCTCGTCCATGACACCAGGCCGTCCAGAATACCATGCCGGCGACCGCGGCGTTCATGACGCTGCCCAGGGCCACATAAGAGGCGTAGGCGACCCCGAACCATTTGAAGAAGGTCCCCACCGCCCAGAACAGCACCGGTCCGAAAGGACAAAAGAAATCCCGGAACAATTCCTGGCCTAGAAAGACGCGATAGCCGCCGTCGATGACGCCGGCCGCCAACTCATAACCATAGAATCGGAAGCCGCACAGCCGGTTGAAAACGAAGGCGAACAGGACGACCGCCGCGGCGCACGCCGCCAAGAACGCCGGGCGTGGCGCGACGGGTCGGGCGGGCGTGGTCATGCGGTATGTTATGCTATCAAATCCCCGTTCCCATGCGCGGCTCCGGCAAGACCGTGTCCCGCGGGAGGACAAGACAGATCAGTCGGCGGGCGACTTCTTGGACCGCTAGCGGAGGATCGTGAGCGGAGGGACGGCCACGTCCTTGCCCTCGACGCGGATGTCGCCCTTGTGGCCGCTGACGCGGATGCCGGAGGCGGGCCTGGCCCCGGGGAAAGACACGGCCAGGAAGTAGTCCCCGGGCCCGATGCCGTCGAACTCGAAGGCGCCCTTGGCGCCGGCCGTCGTGGACGCGGCCAAGGCCATGGCGGCCAGCTCCGCGGACAGGCCCTGGGCGCGCGCGTAGAGCGCGACGTCGAGGCCTTCCCCTCCCGCGAGCCGGCCCCGGACCTTGGCGGGACGGACCGGTTTGGGCAGGTCCAAGAGCCCCGCCGGGATGGCGGCGTTGCCCTCGGAGGCGCGCTTGAGCCAGTAGGCGGCCTTGTCCGGCTTCTGGAACCGGGCGTAGGCGAAGGTCAGCATGGCGGCCGCGTGCGCCCCGACGCGCCACCTCCCCTCGTCGGCGAGGGCGTCGAGCATCCCAAGGTTGGCCGGGGTGGCGGGGGCGTGGCCGAGGTTGCCCAGGAGCAGGAGTCCCGCCAGCGGGTCGCCTGCCTCGAGGGCCTTGGACGCGGCCCGGCGCATCCCGTCGGCGTCGGAAAGCTCCGCGCAGCCCGTGTAGGCGTGCCTGAGCGCCGACCTGGCGTGGACGGAGCTCCGGCCGCCCAACCCCAGCAGTTTGGCGAGGCTCTCCGGCGAGTACTCCGCCACGCCCGCCGCGCCGGGCTGGATGTCGCGGACCTCGTAGCGCGGGGCGTCGGCCTCGGTCAGCACGATCACCGTCCTGTGCCCGGCGGGCCCGGCGGGGATGCCGGCCGCCTCGGCCAGGCTCTTGCCGCTGTCATGCGCGACGGCCGCGACCCCGCAGGCCAGCCAGCACGCCGCGACCGCGCCGCACCAGCCGGCCGCCTTGAGAGCCTCGCGGCCGCGCCGCGGCGCCCCGGACCCGCCGGCGCGCGAAGCCTGGCCCAAGGAGGCCAGGTCGTCGCAAGCGCAGGCCGTTCTCCTCTCGCCGGAGACGGCATGGATGAGGGCCAGCGCCGCGCGAGCCGCCGCGAAGACCACGACGAAGGCCGCGAGGAACGCGACGGCGGGCTCCGCGACGTCGACGCTCGCGGGAGCGAACCACGCGTTCTGGATGACGTCCAGGATCGCCGCCATCGAGGCCCTGGCCATGCTCCCGATGAGCATCAGCCCGACGACGCAGCCGGCCGTCCTGGCCAGCCGTGCCCAGCCCCCACCCCGGGCGGCCGGGACGCCAGCCTCGACCGCGCCCCTCCCGCCGAAGATGGCGGCGCCGACCCGCCACAGCAGCAGCCCCGCGGCGCCAGCGAGCAGCAGCAGCCCCAGCCAGGAGACCGCCAGGCGGCCCTGGGGGGATTGCTGAGCCCTGACGAGGGGGTCGAAGAGGAAGTAGAACGGCCGCCGGGGCACGAGGAGGTCGGCGGAGGAAGGGGCGCGGGCGAAGGCGAGCAGCAAGGCGAGCGCGGACCCGGCCAGGAGCGCGGCCGCGAACACGGCCGCCTGGTCCAGGGCGGGCCGCGCGCCCCGCTGGCCGACGCCCGGCCGCTCCCCGATATCCTGGCTCGTCATCCGCGCTTCTGTTCACTCATAATGCGTCCAAAGCCGGATGACTTTGACGGTCCTAATATCGGCCAAGACCTGATAAACCATCCGATGCTGGATGTTGATCCGACGAGAATAAGCGCCGGCCAAGTCGCCCACCAGCTTCTCGAATGGCGGAGGATTCTGGAAGGGATTCCTCTGGACGGTCTTCAGGAGCGCTTCCGCCCGGGGTCTGAGACCGGAGGCGCCTAATTTCCTAGCATCCTTCTGCGCTTGCTTCGTGAAAACGAGCCGCCAACTCACCAAGAGACTCTCTTGGAGCACTTGCCGACGGGAGATCTGAGCCCTTCCCGGATCGATTCCCGCATCCCAGGGATGGACAGCAGGTAGAGCGTCTCTTGGATGGAACGCCAGTCCTCCTCCGCGATGAGCACGGCGCTGCAACGCCTCCCGGTGATCTGCACCGGCTCGTGCGACGCGGCGGTCTGGTCGAGAAGCTTGTAGAGCCTTGCCCTGGCGGCGCTTGCGGTCATGGTGGTCATATCGTGGTCTCTCCTATAAGCGTACTTGAAACCGTACGCTTTGTCAAGGGCTCGCAACAGCCGGGATTCCCCACGCCAGGCGAGCCACGGCCCGAAATGGTCAGTTGCCGTCCAGGTCGACGGGGACGACGGGGAACTCCGAGAACCTGGCCAGCCGCTCCCTGATCTTGGCCGCCTCGCCGACCACCACCACGGTCATCTCCTCGGGGCGGATGAAGGTCCGGGCCGCCTTGAGCGCGCCGTCGGCGGTCACGGCCTCGACGTTCTCCACGTAGCTGTCGTAGTAGTCCTCGGGCAGGCGCAGGATCTTCTGCTGGACCAGCGCCCTGGCCAGGCCCTCCTGGGTCTCCATCTCCATGGCGAAGCTCCCGATGAGGAAGCTCTTGGCCTTGCGCAGCTCCTCCTCGGAGACGCCCTTGTCCCGGATGTTCTCGAGGTGCTCGAAGACGGCCTCCAGGGCGGGGACCGTCACCTCCGTGCGCACGGGCGTGCGCACGCGGATGATCGAGGAGGTGAGCCGGTGCTCCAGCTTGGACCAGACGCTGTAGGTGAAGCCCTTGTCCTCGCGGATGTCCTGCATGAGCCGCGAGCTGAAGGTCCCCCCGAGCACCTGGTTGGCCAGCAGGAGGTTGAAGTGCTGGGGGTGGTCCTGGCGGACCGCGAGGTTGCCCATGAAGACCGTGGACTGGATCGAGCCCGGCCGGTCGACCAGGTAGACCCGCCTCTTGTCGTGCCCCCCGACGACCGCGGGGGCCTCCACCGGCTCGGCGGCGCCCTTCCAGGAGCCGAAGCGGGCCTGCAGCGGCCGCATGGCCGATTCGTAGCCGATGTCGCCCACCAGCACGAGGGTCGCGTTGCGCGGGGTGAAGAGCTTCCGGTGGAACTCCACGATGTGCTTGCGCTCGATGGCGGCGATGGACCGGTCGGTGGGCGCGGTGACGGCGTAGGGGTGGGAGCGGTAGAGCCGCTTGAAGAAGGCCACGGAGGCCAGGAAATCGTCGTCGGCCCGCTTGGCGTCGAGCTCCTGCTTCATGTTCTTCTTGCGCAGCCGCACCTCGTTCTTCGGGAAGGAGGGGAACCGCGCCGCCTCGGCCAGCAAAGCCAGCATGTCGCCGGCGCGCTCCGAGAGGCACGAGCTCTCGATGACGATCGAGTCCGCCCCGGCCTGGGCGGCGAGCGTCCCGCCGTACTCCTCCACGGCGTCCGAGATCTGCTTGGAGGAGCGCGAGGAGGTGCCCTCCGTCAGGAGCTCGGCCGTGGCGTCGGCCAGGCCGGCGAACTCGGAGGGGACCGCCGCCGAGCCCGAGCGGATGGCCAGGTGCGCCGTCACCAGGGGCACCCGCTTGTCCTCGATCAGGACGACCTCCATGCCGTTGGCCAGCTTCCACTGGATCCTCGGGGGGATGTGGTACGCCTCGATGATCCCGACCGAAGGGGGCTTGGACATGTCCGGCGCCTTGGGGGCGTCCGGTTTCCTGGAGCCCGCCGGCGCGGGCCCAGCCTGCGAGGATGGCGTCCCCTGGGCCGCCTCCTCCGCGAGAGGGACGGCCTCCTGGCCGGAGGCCTGGATCGCGCCCCAAGCCAGGAGCGCCGCGGCCGCCAGCGCCCGCCTCATGGCCTGCCCGAGCCCGGCGTCCCTGGCGAGGGCGTGCCGCCTCGATCCGAACTGGAGAGCGGCCTGCCTCCGGGCGACACCGCGAAGAAAGCGGCCGCGTCGGGGCGCAGGAACCTCGCCGCCGCGCGGCGCGTGTCCTCCGGGGTGACCGCCATGAACCGCTCGAGGTCCATGTTGACGGTCCCGGGGTCGCCGTCCAGGATGGCCGCGGTCAGCAGCATCTGCGCCCGCCCCAGGGTGGTCTCCCGGCTCCTCACCCAGTCGGAGCGGAACTTCGTCTTGACCCGGTCGAGCTCGGCGGGACCGAGCCCCGCGGCCGCGACCTTGGACACCTGCTTCATGAGGAGCCCCTGGACATCCCGGGCGGAGTGCTCCGCCTTGTGCACCACGTACCCGCCGAGCGAGCCGGGCTCCTTGTACTCCCGGGGCTCCATCAGCGGGAACCCCAGCCCGCCCTCGAGGCTCACCGCCACCTGCGCCCGCTTGACCAGCTCCTGGTAGAGCCTGGAGTTCTTCCCGGCGAACAACGCCTGCCCCACGAGCGCCAGGGCGTAGTGGTCCGGGCTGCCCCTGGCCGGCAGGCCTTTCCAGGCGACCGCCAGGGCGGGCAGATGGGCGTGCGTGTCGGCCAGCTCGAACCACCGGGCCGAGGCGGGCTCGGGCTCCGTGACGTCGACCGCCGCGGGGCTGCCGCGGTTGGGGATCCACTCGAAATAGTCCTTGACCAACGACAGCGCCCGCGCCGGGTCCACGTCCCCCACGATGGCCAGCACCCCGTTCTGCGGGGAGTAGTAGTCCGCGTAGAACTCCGAAACGGCCTTGGTCGTCGCCGCGGCGAAATCCTCGTAGGAGCCGATCGTCGGGTGGGCGTTCTGCCAGTTGGAGAACGTCCGGGAGGCGACGTCCACGTACAGGAGGGGGCCGTAGGGGTCGTTGTCCACGCGCATGCGCCGCTCCTCCTTGACCACCTCGATCTGGTTGCGGATGGCGTCCTTGGTGACGTCAAGGTCCGCGAGGCGGTCCGCGTCGAGCCAGAGGGCGACCGCCAGGGCGTTGGACGGGAGCACCTCGTAGAAGATCGTGTAGTCCTCGTGCGAGAGGGCGTTGTTGTCGCCGCCGTAGGACTCGAGGATGCGGTCGAACTGCCCCTTGCGCACGTGCTTGGAGCCCTCGAACATCAAGTGCTCGAAGAGATGGGCGAAGCCCGCCCGGCCCCGCGGCTCGGTCCTGCCCCCCGCGTTGAACGCCATGGCCACCGTGACCACCGGCACGGACGCGTCGGCCGCCACGACGACCCTGAGCCCGTTGGCCAGGACCGCCGTCTCGAACGCCACCTTCGGGACCCGCGGCCCCGTCGCGGGCTCGGCGGGCCCGGCGGCCGCGGCCTGAGCCGCAACCCCCTGGGAGGAAAGCCCCTGGGCTGAAAGCCCAGGCGCCGCGAAGCCCGCGCCGAACAGGCACGCCGCGCCCAGGAGCGTCCGGAGCCGCGCCGGGGGCCCCGTCATTTCCTGCGCCCCTTGATCCTGATGGTCATGGACTCGGCGGCCTCCTTCTTCGGCTCGGGCGCCTCGGCGGGCTTCTCCGCCAGGACGATCATGCGGTAGCTCTCCATGCGGTAAGGCGAGCCGTCGAAAGAGCCCCACGCCTGGCGGTAGGACAGCCCCGCCTGCATGACGAGCTTCCTGATCTCCGTGAGCGTGTAGAGCCGCACGCTCATGAAGGAAGGGGTGCGGGCGCCGGCGGCGTCGAGGGTGCTGCGCAGGTTGTCGAGCCTGCCGGATTCCAGGTCGAAGGAGATCTGGTCCTGCACCGTGGCCCCTTCCACCTCCTCCATCTGCTGCCAGACGTCCGGCTCCATGTGCCGCACCAGCCATTCCCTGTTGATGAGGTCGAGCAGGAGCTTCCCCCCGGTCTTGAGGGACTTGGCGCACGACTCCAGCACCCGCGCGTCGTCGCGCTCGAGCGGGAACCGGCCGAACGAGGAGAACAGGCTCACCACGGCGTCGAACTCCGCGCGGTAGGGGACCTGGCGGATGTCGGAGACGACGAAGTGGGCGTTGAGGCGGTGCTCCCGGGCTTCCTTCCTCGCCCAGGTCAGCGGGCCCTCGACGGCGTCCATGCCCACGATCCTGTGCCCCCGGCGGGCCAGCTCGATGGTCTGGCGCCCCGACCCGCAGGCCAGGTCCAGGATCCTCGAGCGCGGCTCGAAGCAGACGTACCGCTCGACCCCGTCGACGCGCGCCTTGATCTGCGCCTCCGTGCGGCAGAGGGGGTTGTCCTCGAAATGCAGCCGCCACCAGAGCGAGCCTTCTTTGTGAGCCACCGTCATGGTTTCATTTTACTATAAGAACACCCCGGCCGCGCGCGGCTGGCCCCCGAATTCGTTCCTAGGCCCTTGGTCCTAGACGCGCTGGGCCCATCGGCCCGCCCCCGGAGTGCCCCTTCGGCCCAGCCAATCCCGGCGCCCCGGGACTACGCTATCAGTATGGAAGCGTTCATCCTCCTACCCGGCCTGGAGTAGCGGCAAGAGCCGCTCTCGTTCCACAGGTCGGGATCCCGGATGGACCGTTCCAGCGGTTGGAGGTCGCCCCTCAGACCGCATTCAAAGTCCGCCTCTTATCCCAGGGAGGCGGACTTTCTTTGCGGGGGTCTATTCGTCCAGGGGGATGTTCCAGTAGACGCTGTCGATGAAGCGCTGCCAGGAACGGCGGATGGGGATGGGGGAGCGCAGGATGAAGATGACCCCGCTGTCCGGGGCGGGCTTGGAGGGAGGGTATTTCAGGCGCATGCCCGCCTCCTCCGGCAAGCGGCTGCCCTTGCGGAGGTTGCAGGGGATGCAGGACGTCACCGTGTTGGTCCAATCGTTCTTGCCGCCCCGGGAGCGCGGGATGACGTGGTCGAGGTTGAGCTCCGTGGTGGGCAGGCGCCGGCCGCAGTAGCAGCACCGGTAGCCGTAGTGGTGGTAGATGTTGCGCCTCGTGAACGGCACCTCCCGCTTGGGCACCTTGTCGAAGAACTTCAGCACGATGACCTCCGGGATGGCGATCCTGAAGGCCGGCGCGCTGACGAAGCCCGCCGGGTTGGCCGCCATGGCGCCGGACAGGTCCAGCCAGTCCTGGAAGCCGTAGGAATTGTACTCGGCGTCCAGGGCGGCCGCGCGGTCGGCATAGAGCAGGCTCAACGCCCTCTGCCAGCTCGTCACCGCGACGGCGTAGTAGTTCCTGTTCAAGACCAGGACATCAGCGCTCATAGGAAGCCCCGCCAGCGCGCCATGGCCGGGTTATCGAATCATCGACCTCCGGGGACGCGCCTCCAGGAAACGCTTGAGCCTCGTCAGCATATCCTCCCAGCCCTTGGAGAAGCCCTCGTAGAACGGCGCGGCCGCGGGTCCGCCCGGGAAGCCGCAGTGCTGGATGGTCACCTCGCTGTCCTTGCGGACAGGGACGATGAAGAAGGACACCAGCCTCGGGACGCTCTCGCTGCGGCCGGCCGCGTCCCACGCCCACCCCACCTTGCGGCCCGGCTCGAGGTCCACGTACACCCCGCGCACCCGGCCGAGGGCCTGCGGGTAGACGCCCGGCTCCACGTCGCCCACGTCCCAATCCATGCGGAAAGCGACCCCGTTGACGGCCCGGCCCTCGCTGCGGGCCGACCACCACTGGTACAACTCGCGGGGAGACGTCAGGGCGCGATAGACGCGCTCGGGGACGGCCTTGACGACAGTCGATATCCTCAGGTCCCTGGTTCGTTTCACACCCATAGTGTAGCAGAGCCATACCCAATCAGCCAGTGGCAATCTGTCCGGCCCGACGCGACCCCAGGGCAAGGGGGAGCTCGGCGCCGAGGAACGGGCCTGGAGCCACGGAGCGCCCTGGGGGTCAGGGCTGGCGCCGCGCAGGCCTGGCCAGCGCGAAGATCTCCCTGGCGAGGAAGAGGTCCAGCGGCCAGCGGAATACGGCTTTATAGAAAACGGCTTTCCACGGAGCGGCGGGCCTGATCGGAAGGCCCTCGGGGAGGGGGGCGCCGTAGAGCTCTCCCAGGACCAGCTTGTAGTTCGGACGGGGCTCGACCCACGCCTCCCAGCCGATGCGCCGGAAGAACCTGCGCAGCTTGCCCGCCGTATGCTCGTTGACGTGGAGCGAGGCGTCGCTCTCGGACCTGGGCGGGACGGGGTCCCGGACGGCGAGCCCCGCGGCCCTCAGCGCCCGGGCCGCGGCGGCGCGAGCGCCGTGGGTCCAGTTCTTGTAGTAGAGCCTGTTCACGCAGGTGTGGACCACGGCCAGGCCCCCGGCCTTGAGCACCCGCCCGATCTCGGAGAAGCACGCCTCCAGCTCCCACGGGTGGAGGTGGTCCACGATGCCCAGCAGGAAGACCCTGTCGAACGAGCCGTCCGCGAAGGGCAGCTTCTTGGCGTCGCAGAGCGCGACCGGGCAGCCGGAGGACGCCCTGGCCAGCCCCAGCGCCGCGGGAGAGTAATCCGTCCCCACCCCCCAGGCGCCGGCCTCCCGCACGTGGTAGAGGATCTCCCCGCGTCCGCACCCGATGTCCAGGGTCCGC
Source organism: Elusimicrobiota bacterium (assembly GCA_016212795.1). Taxonomy (GTDB): domain Bacteria; phylum Elusimicrobiota; class Elusimicrobia; order UBA1565; family UBA9628; genus JACRDT01. Next base: position 106,666 of record JACRDT010000019.1, read on the forward strand.
ATGCCGGGCTTGAGCCCCGCGCGCTGGAAGGAATACGCCAGCGGCGGCTTGAGGATCTTGGGGCCGAAGAGGCGGTAGAACTCCGCCCCGCCGCAGTCTTCCTCGTAGTACCGCTCGTCGTAGAGGCCGGCCCCCACCGGAGGCCGCGGGTCCGGCTCCCCGCTCACTTGGCGCTCTTGACTGGCTTGTAGGGCCCGCCGGCCGGGCCGTGCTTGAGCGGTCTGAAGGTGTTGACGATCCTGACGAACTGCTTCTCGAACCTGCGGAACCCGTCCTTGGTGGCGGGATAGACGATCGAGTAGAAACCGTTCTCCATGGGCACGAGCACGTAGGCGTGCTGCCTGATGACGACGACCTTGTCGGCCTTCTTGTCGATGGACGTCCCCCAGACCGTCTTCTTGGGCACGGAGACCGGCGAGAGCACGATGAAATGCTTGCCCGTCAGGCCGGCGGACGGCAGGTTGATGTCCTGCAGCGGATCGTCGGGGCTCTTGGCGAGCGGCAGCATGTAGTCCTGGTTCACGGCCGGGCCGTAGACGACCCGCAGCATCTGCCGGTAGTAGTCCTCCGGGCTGGTGTACGCCTCGAGGAGCCCGTCGGGCAGCTGGTGGGTCCGGTCGTAGGAGTGCCACCGGACGCTCATGCTCACCGCGCCCAGGTAGAAATCAGGGTCGAAGCCGCCGATGAAGGTGACGTTGGTGTAGTACGTGTCCTCGCTGTCGATCTTCACGGTCCAGCCGGTGGGGACCGAGCAGGTGAAATCGCCCCACGGGGACCTGTAGGTGGTATAGGGCGGGTTGATGCAGCCCGCCATCGCGACGACGACGGCCGCAATGGGCAATACTAGTCTTCTCATGGCGATTTCACAGTATAACAGGCATCATGCGGTGTTGTCTAGTGCCGCGACCGACCCCGGACCGCGGCATCGGGGGACCCGCCCGACCGGAGGTCACCGCTTCCCCTCGCGCCGGGCCTGCCCGATGTCATGGGCCTTGTCCTCCAGCTCCTTGGCGAGCGTCTCGTGCCCCCACTCCCGGTGGAGCCCCGCCAAGCGCAGGAACACGGCGCCCTCGAGGGCGCGGTTCCTGAGCCGGCCGGCGAAGCGCGCCGCGCGCCAGTAGGCCGCCTGGGCGCTGCCCTTGCGGCCCCGGCTCTCCAGCACGAACCCCAGCAGAGCGGCGAGCTCGGCGTCCGAGCGGACGCGGCCGCGCCCCTCGGCCAGGTCGAGGAACCTCTCGGACTTCTCCGTCATGCCCAGCCTTCCTAAGGCGTACGCCTTCCAGAGCAGGGCCTGGCTGCTGTCCGGCGATTGGACGATCCACCGGTCGAGCTCCTCGAGGACCTTCGTGGCGTGCTTGGGGTTCTTCAGCGCCTGGTCGAGGCCGTCCGGCCAGAGCCTGTTGGGCCGGACGGCCCCTCGGGCGGCCTCGCGCATGAGCCAGGCGTTGGCGCCCGACCTCTTCAGGTAGACCAGGGCCGCGTCGTCGGCGTAGGCCAGCCGCCAGTCCGGGTCCTCGTCGAGCACGGCGGCGGGATAGGCGCTCCGGGCGTTGCGGACGACCGCGTAGTCGAACCGGTAGACCCCGTCGAGGGACTTCCACCGCGACGACCAGTCCAGGGCGTCCCGCGAGAAGTCGTCGCCGTAGAGCAGCCGGCGGGAGTCCACGAACACGGGCCGCCCCTCCCCCACGAGGTAGTCGCCGAGCGCCAGCTCGTTGAACATCCTGCCGGCCACGCCCTGCGCCCTCAGGAAGTTCGCCGCGCCCGAGACGTCGAACGCCCCGTACCCCCACGAGCCGGCCAGGGGCACGTGGACGAACCGCCAGTGCCAGGCCAGGAGCGCGGCGGGCGCCAGCGCCCACCGCAAGGCGCGCAGGGGGTTGACCTCGCGCCGCGACACGAAGTGCCCCAGCGCCAGCGAGATCGCCGGGCAGGCCGCCAGCACCGCCACGGCGCGCAGCCCAGGGAACAGCAGCGAGAGCCCCAGCAGCGCCGCGGCCGTCAGGCTCAGGAAGAACTCGGTCTGCAGGCAGACCCAGGCGGCGCCCGCCCCCGCCAGCACGAACGCCGTGTAGAGCGTGGGCCCCAGCGTCATCTGCCAGGCCGGCTGCGGCGCGGCCGCGCCGCTGGTCACGTAGGGCAGCAGGTGCCAGCCCAGCGGGTTGCAGAGCCACCCGGCCGCGGTCAGCCCGAGGAGCGCGAGGAACCTCGGCAGGTCCTTGTGGTCCGTCCTCCCCAGCGACTTGACGACCTTGAACGCCACCAGCCACACCCCGAGCACCGCGGTCGCCCCGTTGAGGTTCGCCCACAGCGCCTCGAGCGCGGCCACCCACGCCAGCGACCAGGCGAACCGCCGGCGCGAGCGCAGGATGAGCAGGAACAGGGCCGTCATCGGCAGGTCGAAGACCGCGGGCAGCTCCGTCAGCTGCGGCCACGAAGCCGCCGCCCCGCCGCACAGCACCGCCGCCGCCATCAGCGCGTGCCCGTGGCTCATCGGCAGGAGCGCGGCGAACGCGGCCCCCGCCGCCGCCGCCTTGAGCGCCGCGAGCCCCTTGCCCGAAAACCGCCCGTGCGCCTCGGCCAGGAGCACGTCCCCGAGCCACGACTCCGTCGTCCACCTCTGCCCGTCCACCGAGTACGAGAACGGGTCCGCCGAGGGCAGGCGCCCGTCGGCCGCGATCCTCTCCCCCGTCTTGATGTGGACCCACGTCCCCGCCTCGTGCACGCCCAGGAACGCCAGCGCCGCGACGAACGCGAAGACGAACGCCGTCACCCACGGGTTGCGGTGGAAAGGGAGCTCGTGCGGATGCGACCGGGGGGAGACGGTCATCCGGTGGATTCTATCACATGCGGACGCGCTCAAGAAGCCGCGCCGAGGACTTGTCGCCGCGCAGACCGCCGCGCCGCTCAGCCTTTCCTGCGGCCGGTCATCTCCAGCACCCGGACGACCACGCAGGCCGTCTTGGCCGCCGCCGCCCCGGTGACCGGGTCGGACGCGGGGTCCAACCCCAAGCGCCGGTAGAAGTGCGACTTGAACCGCCTGAGGAGGCGAAGCTTCTCCGAGGCTCCCCCCACCACCCGCGCCCGGCCCAGGCACACCACCGACTCGAAGCGGTAATGGCAGCGCCCCTCCGGCCGGTGGGGCCGCGCGCGGCCGGGGTGGCGCGACACCACGAAGCAGACCTTCGGGTTGCTCCTCAGGAACTCGAGCTTGCGGCCCGCGAGCTTCGAGTGGAAGACCAGCTTCCCCCCGAGATAGGCGTACGAGACCGGCACCCCGTAGGGCTGGCCGCCCCTGCTCATGCAGAGGCACCCCGCGTCCTGCTCGCGCAGGACGCGCTCCATGTCCCGCCGCGTCATCGCCGCCCCATCCTTGCCCATGTCGCCTCCAAGAAGGACCGCCGCCGACCGCGAGCGCCGGCTCCCGCCGCGCTCACCACGAGTACGCCAACGACAACGACCCGGCCCCGCGCGTCTCCACGCGCCGCCGGTGCCGGTGGAACCAGCCCGCGGCCGCGAACCACCCGCCGCCGGGCCGCCACTCAAGCTCCCCCCCGGCCAGGGACTCGAGCTGCCCGTCGAGCAGGCTCAGGCGCGTCCACCCACCCGACACCGAGAACCCGCCCCAGAGCCCCTGGCGCAGCGAAACCCCCGCGTAGTTGTTCGGCCACCCCCGCACCGCCATCCCCCCGCCGGGGTAGTCGATCTGGTTGAGGTAGACGGTCTTCACGCCGTGCTCAAGCACGTTATTATACCTGTTCCCGCCGCCCATGAGAGCCAGCGAGGTCCTCTCGCGCCAGGTCTCCCGGAGCTCGAACTGCCAGGTGTTCTGCACCACGACCATGATGCCGTCGTCGGCCTCGATGTGGTGGTTGGTGTTGGTGTACACCACGCCCAGCGAGGTGACCCAGGCCGCGTCGAAGGACTCCGGCGCAGGCGCCGGGCCCTCCGCCTCCCAGACACCGCCGGCCGACTCGGCGTCCTCCGGCCCCAGGGTCAGGCCGTAGAACGTGAAGAGCAGCCCCCCGCGGGCCAGGTGGTAGGCGGCGCGCTGAGCGTTGGGCGGCGCCGTCCCCACCCGGCCCCTGACGCTCACGTGGAAGAGCTCCCGGCGCACGGCGGCCGAGTATTCCTCCTGGGTCCCGGGGAAGGCGTCGCGATAGCGGAAGACCCTCGCCCGGGCGGCGAACTGGTAGGCGCCCCCGAGGATCGGCACCAGGGCCACCGTGTCCGACCCGTAGTACCCCCCGCTGGTCCCCGCCAACGCGGACTCGCGGACCGTCAGGGCCGACGCGGGCGGCGCCCCGCCGAAAGCCATCGCCGCCAGCGCGAGAAGGAGCCTCACAGCGGCAGCCTCCAGCCGAGCGCCTTGGCCGCTCGCGTCGCGGCCTGCAGGACGTCCACGCCCAGCCCCACCGAGAAGTTGTTGTAGAGCTCGCTGTCGTCGACCGCCATGCTCAACGACAGGAACCAGGGCGCCACGTTGAACCCGGCGGTCTTATGATAACGCCTGTAGCCGCCCTGGATGCCCGTGTCCTCGTAATACCCGCCGGCCCACAGCTTGACGGTAAGGTCCGACGCGTCGAACGGGACGTACTCCGCCCCCCAGCGGCCGTCGAACGTGCCGTGCTGGCCCGCCGCCACAGAATCGACCAGCGCGGCGCCGCCCGGCCCCAGGACCGAGCCGACGATGTAGGCGTCGCCCATCTTGCGGTTGAACGTGGACTGGACGGCAAGCCGAAACCTCCTGTGCGGCAGCCACGCGAGACCCGCCGTCGCGCGGTCCGGCACCCGGGCCGTCCTGACCGGCGCCCGGAAGGCCGGAGGGAGGGCGTACTTCGAGTCGCTGAAGCGGAAGTCCTGGCGCATCTTGTAGACCAGCCCGGCCTGCAGCCAGCTCCAGGGCCTGGCCAGCAGCCCCGCGTCGGCCGAGAACGCGTCCTCGGTCCCCTCGAGCTCGGCGGGAGGGTTCGCCGGCGAGGAGGGCGTGAACACGAAAGACTCCTTGACCTGGCCGTAGTTGAGCGCCAAGCCCGCGGCCAGACGGCCGTCCAGGAACGACACCCCCCCGGCCACGGTGTAGACCTTGTGCTTCACCTCCAGGTCGATCACGTCGGCGGTCGGCGCGATCCTGAACCCGCTCTTGAACCTGACCCGCCGGCCACCCTGGTAGACGCCGTCGATCTTGTAGGGCTCCTGGTAGGCCGCGCCCACGCCCCACCCGTCGCGGCTGATGTAGCGCAGGCCGTAGAAGGTGAAGGAGATCGGGTCGTTGAGCGCGCGGTTCCCGGGGGCGTCCGTGTCCACGACGAAGTTGTCGATGTTGTTCGAGTCCGACCCGAAATCGAAGCCCGTGCCCGCCATCCCCCCGAGCCCCGCCGGGTTGACGAACACCGCCGAGTAGTCGTCCGGGTAGGCCGCGACCGCGCCGGCCAGCCCCGTGTAGCGAGTCGACCCCGTCACCGCCGTCGGCTGGAGGTTGTAGGAGCCGTGCTGCGCCTGAGCCTGCGCCCGCGCCGTCCCCGCCGCGAACAACGGCAGGACGCCCGCCACGACCAGCGCCGGGAAGTGTCTCATCGACTGGCTTTCGGCGTCTCGGAGCGCGAAACGCCGGCAATCCAGTCTAATAGATCATCTTTTCCAGATTATTGCCGCCCCGGCGCCAAGACCCGCTCGGGTCCCTCCTGGCTGGCGGCGTCTCGCTCCTTCGGCCTTCGCCGCCGGCGTTCCCGCCGCCCGCGCCCCCAGTCCTCCTCCATCCCCCCGGCATCGAGGCACTCGAGCCCCGCGAGGCCCGCGTCCAACGACCTGAACAGGCTCTCCATCAACGAGACCCTGTCTCTCGGCTTCTCCGGTGGTGCCATCATCGCCCCCCTGGCGGCAGCCCGCCCATCGCCCTCACCTTGCGCCGCAGCTCGGCCCGCAACTCAGCCTCGGTGGGCAGATGCAGCTTGTAGCGGCTGGCGAAGATCGTCTTCCGCTGGTCAGCGCCCAGCGTGTACCGGACCACGGCGTCGTTCTTGTCGGCGCAAAGGATCAGCCCGGGCGTCGGGTTGTCCCCCTCGGAGCGCCGTGCGCGGTTCCCGGCTCACGGCGAGCCGCTCGTAGAGGAGGCTGTTAATCTGCCGCTCAAGCTCTCGAGCCGCCCAGTTGTTGTTGACCGCCTCGATTTCATAGAAGGCGCGGACTTCGCGCCTATCCAGACGCAAGAGCGTCCGGTAATGAGTCCAGCAGAGATTAGAGTTCAGTCGCCCAGGCCGCCAGGTTCCATGATGGGGCATGTTGTAGCCGGCGGAAACAACACATGCAGGACCGGTGTCCTTCAAAAGGCTACGCACCGCGCAGCCTTTTGGCAAACCGACCAAGCCGGGATAGGCGGAATAGAACTGCCTGAACAGCTTGATATTCGCCAATCCGTATCCTGCGCCGAACTCTTTCCCCAATCGAGCAGCGAGGTCCCGCATCAGCCTCTCCCCATACCCGGCCCGCAGTTTCCCGGCTTGTTCCTCCTCGACGATCTCCCTGCCGACCAGCCAGTTCGAGACCACCTGCGCCGTGTTGACCGAGCGCGCCGCGCTCGCGCGGGCGGACTCGATGATGCCGCGGACCCGGCGGTAGAGGGCGCCAGCCATACCCCCCATACGAGCGAGGGGGCGATTTGGTTCCCTGGAGCTCCAGGGGCAGCGAGGGGAGGGACGGCGGCGGGACGAATTTCAGGCGAGGGAATCGCGGATGGCGCGGTAGCTGGCGCAGCGGGGGAGGGCGAGCAGCCGGCAGGACGGATCATCGTCGTGGGAGCAGTTCGGCGGGCACTTCGCGGCCGCGGCGTGGAGCTCCGGGAAATGCACCAGCAGGTCGCCGCGCTTGAGCCCGATCAACCCGAAGTTCATGACCCCCGGCGTGTCGATGAGGCTCGACTTGTCCCGCCCCGGGAGCATGACCGCCCCCGACGTGGTGTGACGGCCCATGCCGCTCCTCTCGTTGACGGCGCCCGTCCGGCCGTAGCTCTCGTCGCCCAGGAGCCTGCGCAGCAGCGAGGTCTTCCCCACCCCGGACTGCCCGCAGAACACGGCGGTCTTGCCCCGGATCAGGTCCTCGAGGCGGTCCGTGCCGCGGCCCTCGCAAGCGCAGGTCTCCGCCAGCGCGACCCCGACCCCCGGGTAGAGCGCCCAGGGCCGGGCCTCCCCGAGCCCGAGCAGGTCCATCTTGTTGACGCAGAGGATCTGCCGGATCTTCTGGGTCGAGGCCGCCACCAGGAACCGGTCGACGATGCCGGCGGAGAATTCCGGGTCGCGCGCCGCGGCCACGATCACCAGGCAGTCGACGTTGGCGGCCAGGACGTGGAGCAGCGGGTCGCGGGCGTTGGGGGCCGGCCGGATGAGCTGATTGCGGCGCTCGCACCGGCCCACGATGACGCCGGCCTCGACGCGCACCCGGTCCCCGGCGCAGACCGGCGACCGCTCGCGGTTGACGGCGCCGAAGGCGAGCGTGGACATCCGGTAGCCGCACAAAGACGGCCGCTCCGCCCCGTCGAGGAGCACGGCGCTCTGATTGGGGAAGAGCTCCGTCACCGTGCCGTTGCCTTCCTCCGGCTGGAGGATCTTCCTGCGGCAGTGGACGCTCTTCTTGGCCCCCGAGGGGCGGGCCCGGACCTCCTCCTCGTCGCGCCAGTCGTCCTCGTTGAACCGGGAACGCATCCTACTTCCCCAGGAGGGCGGCCGTCTCGGCCCGCAGCGCGGGCATGCCGACCCCCCGCGCCGCGCTGACCCAGGCCAAGGCCTCGGGCCCCACGCCCAGGGCCTTGGCCACCTCCCGCCGCCGGGCGACGGTGCGCGAGGGCTTCACCTGGTCCGCCTTCGCGGCCACGACGCGCCAGGGCAGCCCCTTGGCCGCCAGCCAATCGAGCATCTCCATGTCCAGCCGCGTCGGGCCGACCTTGGCGTCGACGAGCGCGAAGACCATGCGCAGCGTCGGCCGCCCGGTCAGATAGCCCTCGACCATGGCCCCCCAGCCCTCGGCCTGGGCGGGCCGCCCCGCGACGTAGCCGTAGCCGGGCAGGTCCACCAGCCACCGGTCGTGCCCGGCCAGGAACACGTTGATGGTGCGCGTGCGCCCCGGCGTGCTCGAGACCCGCGCCAGGGTCCTGCCGCACAGCGCGTTGAGCAGCGTGCTCTTGCCCACGTTCGAGCGGCCGACGAACGCCACCTCGGCGCCGCACGGCCCGAGCTTCTCGGGCGCGACCTCGCTGAGCAGGAACCTCACGTTCTCGAGCACTGTCCGCATGGGGGCGGGCCGCGCGGCCCGTCCAGCATTATAGCACTCCCCTCCACGCGCCCGTCGGCGATTCTGCGCATCTTGGAGCTGTTTTTTTGCTTGAATACGCTTCCCATGAGAACGCCGGTCCCGGTCGCGCGTCAGCGCGAGCCGCGCGCATGACCGAAGATCCCACACCGCTGTGCGCCCCCCAGCAGCAGCGACGAGCGCCCCTCTGGGCGGGAATCTTATTGGGCATCGTATTCATCCTGGCAGGCGCATCGATGATCGCGGTCGCGCTCGGATGGTTGCCGGTGGACAAGAGCCGCGCCGAGGCGCCCTCCTGGGTGGTCGGCACGGCCGGCTGCGTCTTCCTTTTCGGGGGATTGACGGCGCTGGTCCCCCCGGGATTCGCGCGGCTCCAGCACTTCTTCGGGACGCTCGCGGTCACCGCCCTGGCCTTGACCTTCGACTGGGTCGCCTTCGGCCCGGGCGAGCGGACCTTCAGCGGATCGACGACGATCGGCGGCCTGTCTCGGACGTCGCATGTCGGCCAGACGGGAGGGCGCGTCGTTTTCGGGGTCTTCGCGATCCTCATCGATTGCATGGCGGCCTTGGGCTGGTACCGGTGCCTCTGGCCGCCGTCCGGCGGCCCCGGCCATGACGCCGGGGACCAGCGACCGCCGACCGGCATCCAAGACTGGGCGCCCCTGGCAACGGCCGTGCTTCTTCTGACGGGCGCGACCGTGACCATGCTGAAGAAGCACCCCCGCCCCGCCGCCGCATCCGTCACCCGGGCGCCCCAGCCTCCCAAGCGCCGCCCCTCGCAGGACCTGACGGTGACCATGACCTCGCCGCGCCAGGAAGGCTCCGTCGAATTCTACGCGAGCGAGGCGGGGAAGATCTATCAGCGCGGCAACGAGCATCAAAACAAGCGGGAAACGCAGGCGGCGATCCAGGATTTCTCGGAGGCGATCCGCCTGGCCCCCCAGCGCGCCGAAGTCTATTTCAGCAGAGCCCTATCCTACGAGATCCTCGGGAAAGACGCCGAAGCGCTGGCGGACTACAGCCGGGCGATCCGCCTGAAGCCAAAGGACCCCGCCTACTATTTTCATAGGGGCATGCTCCTGACCAACATGGGCAAGCACCCCGAAGCTCTCGCCGATTGCGAACGCCTCAAGGACCTCGACGTGGACGCCGCGAAGAACCTCTGCGGCTACCTCACCCCCGGGCGCTAGTCAATTCCTGCGGCCGCGCCGGGGAGGACCTTGACGACTGTTCTGTCCGCCCTGGGAACCGCGTCCGCCGCCCGCGGGCCGCATGCCCCCGCCTTCTCGTCGGTCAGGCCCTGGCCCCGCCTGCCCTCCGCCAGGGCCGCGACCGCCACGGGGACCCTGTCCCCGCCCCATCCCATCCGCCCCTCCGGAAGGCCCGCCTCTTGGCTGAAAGCCTCCGCCGGACCCGCCCGGCCCGCCGCGCATGC
>JACRDT010000022.1 GCA_016212795.1 Elusimicrobiota bacterium
AAGTTCCTTGGAGGATGTCTGTCGGGGGGGCTGGAACCCGTGTTGAGGTGAGATGTTCAAACATATCACCTCAACACGGGTTGGAGGGGACCCCTAGCCATGGCCTCGGCCGCGACAAGCTCAATAGCAGCGGCTGAACGGCAGTCTGGGTCAACCAGGCGGCTACCTACAAATTTTCGGCGCACCCTGGCGCCCTCCCGCGGCGGCGCAGGCGGTGGAGACCCCGCCTTTCTTGCCGGCGGGTCCTCGGTCCAGGGCGATGGGAGAGGAGAGGTGGAAGAAAGCCAGCAAGGTCGGGAGTACTGGGGAGAGTTCGCGTCGCGGCCAGCCGCGAACGATCGCGGCAGGGGTTCCGCGCGTCGCCTGGGCTGGGCTTTCTGCGCGGGTCCCCTGCCGTTGGCATGAGTATAGCCCGTCTCCCTGTTTTTCGCCAGGGTTTTGTAGAATAATGATGAAGGAAGTCCCGAATGAAACGGTTTTGCCCCCTCAGCTACTTGCCTCCCCGCGGGGGAGGCAAGTGAGTTGCCTCATCCTCAACATCGGCCAGCTCCTGACCATGGTCGGGGCGGACCGGCCCCGGCGGGGCAGGGAGATGTCCTCCCTCGGGCTCATCATGGACGGCGCCGTCCTCGTCGAGGACGGCAAGATCGCCGCGGCGGGCTTCAAGGACCTGGTGCTCAACGACGGGCGGGCCAAGTCGAGCCGCATCATCGACGCCGGGGGGCGCGTGGTCCTGCCGGGCTTCGTGGACAGCCACGCCCACCCCGTGTTCGCGGCCCCGAGGCTCGACGATTTCGAGTCGCGCGCCAAGGGCGCGACCTACGAGGAGCTCGCGGCCGCGGGCGGGGGCATCCTCTCCACCGTGGCCGGGGTCCGCAGCGCCACGCTCGACTCCCTGACCGCGGACCTGCGGGAGAGGGCGCGCAGGATACTCGAGAGCGGGACCACGACCCTGGAGGCCAAGTCGGGCTACGGGCTGGACCTCGACTCGGAGCTCAAGATGCTGCGCGCGATCGCGACCGTGGCGTCGATGGGTCCCCTGGAGCTCGTGCCCACCTTCCTGGGGGCCCACGCCGTGCCTCCCGAGTACAAGGGCAGGAGGGACGACTACGTCCGCGCCGTGTGCGAGCAGATGATCCCCGCGGTCGCCCGGGAAGGGCTGGCGCGCTTCGTGGACGTCTTCTGCGAGGAGGGCTACTTCACGGCCGCGGAGTCGCGGCGCGTCCTGGACGCGGCGGCCAAGGCGGGCCTGAAGCGCAAGGTCCACGCCGACCAGCTCACGCGCGGCGGCGGGGCCGGCGTGGCCGCCGGGGCCGGGGCGGTCTCGGCCGACCATCTGGAGTGCGCCGAGGAGGCAGACATCTCGGCGCTGGCCGCCAGCGGCGCGGTCGCGACCCTCCTGCCCGGCTCCAACTACTTCCTGGCCAAGCCCTATCCTCCGGGCCGCAGGTTCATCGACATGGGCGCGGCCGTGGCGTTGGCCACGGATTTCAACCCCGGGAGCTGCCCCTGCTGGGACATGCGGATGATCCTCTCCATCGCGACCACCCAGATGAAGCTGACCCCGGCGGAGGCGCTGGTGGCCGCCACCGTCAACGGCGCCTACGCCCTGGACCTCGGCGCCACCCACGGCGTCCTGCGGGCGGGCATGGCGGCGGACCTCGTCTGCTGGGAGGCGTCGGACTTCCGGGAGCTGCCGTACTACTTCGGGGCGCCGACGGTCGCCTGGGTCATGAAGGCCGGGAAGGTCGCCTACTCCAGGGAGACCTTGAAGCTGTGAAGGTGGTCCTGTTCGACATCGACGGCACCCTGGTCCGGGCCGGCGGGGCCGGGAGGAAGGCGCTGGCCGGCGCCGCGCTGGCGCTCTACGGGAAGAAGGGCGTCATCGAGGCCGTGGACCTGGCGGGCCGCACGGACAGCTGGATCTGCCGGCAGGTCTGCCGGCTGGCCGGGGGCCGGGTCTCCCGGGCGCGGACGTTCTCCTCTCGCCCGGCGCCGGAGCGATTAAGGGAGGCGCGCAGGCGCCGGGCTCGGGAGGTCCTCCGGCTGCAGGACGAGTACCTCAGGCGCCTGCCGCGCCAGGTGCGCGCCGCGGTGCGCGCCGGGAGGTACGCGCTGCCGCCGGGCGTCAAGGCCCTGGTCAAGAGGCTGTCTCGGGAGAAGGACGTCCTGCTCGGGTTGGGCACGGGCAACCTCGAGCGCGGGGCCAGGATCAAGCTGGAGCCCTCCGGGTTCAACCCCTATTTCGCTTTCGGCGGCTTCGGCTCCGACGGCGTGGACCGGTGCCGGATCCTCAGGATCGGCGTCAGGCGCGCCCGCAGGCTCATGCCCAGGGGAGCGGCCGCGGAGGTCTTCATCGTGGGCGACACGCCGCACGACGTCTCGGCCGGCAGGAAGGCGGGGTACAAGACGATCGCGGTGGGGACGGGGTTCTCCTCCTGGGAGTCCCTGGTCCGCGCCCGGCCGGACCACCTGGCCCGCGACTTCAGGGGGATGCGGACCTGGCTCGGGTGGCTCGGGATATCGCCGCGGGGAGGCGAGTAGCTGAGGGGGCTGAGTCGCTACACGGAGGGGTCATGATATTCTCGAACGCGGTGCTGGAGAAGTACGCGGATTCGCTGCTGTGGGGCTTGACCATGTCGCGCCCGGGGTACAAGAAGGGGGACGTCGTGCTCGTCCGCGCCGGCCTGGCGGCCCTGCCGCTGGCCGAGGCCCTGCAGGCGCGCATGCTGGACCGCGGGTGGAACCCGGTCCTGCGCACGGACCTGACCCCCGGCTGGGAGAAGGGCTTCTACCAGCGCAGCCGCAAGGAGCAGCGCGCCTTCCTCCCTCCCGGGGAGCGCGAGTTCTACGCCGGCCTGCACGGGCTCGTGGCCCTGCGCGCGCCCGAGTCCGTCACGCACCTGCGTGACGTGGACCCCAAGCGCATCAGCGAGGCCATGGTGGCCCGCAAGCCCGTCAAGGACATCATGAACCGGCGCGAGGAGAAGGGCCTGTTCGGCTGGACCCTATGCCTGTACCCGACCCTGGAGCCCGCGCGCCTGGCGCGGATGACCCTCGGCGGTTACGCGCGCCAGATCGAGAAGGCGTGCTTCCTCGACGAGCGCGACCCTTTGCGCCGGTGGAGGGAGATCCACCGGGAGGTGGCCGAGATCAAGCGGAAGCTGCGCGCCCTGAAGGCGAGGACCATGAGGCTCGAGAGCCGGCGCATGGACCTCGAGGTGACCCCCGGCGAGCGCCGCCGGTGGCTGGGCATCAGCGGGCGCAACATCCCATCGTTCGAAGTCTACACCTCCCCGGATTGGCGCGGGACCAGGGGCGTCTACTACGCGGACCTGCCGTCCTATCGCAGCGGCAACATCATCGAGGGCCTGCGCGTCGAGTTCAAGGCCGGCCGGGCCGTGAAGGTCACGGCCCGCAAGGGCGAGGTGTTCGCCCGGCGCATGGTCGGCATGGACCCCGGGGCCGCCCAGGTCGGCGAGCTCTCGCTGACCGACCGGCGCTTCTCGCGCATCGACCGGTTCATGGCCGAGACGCTCTTCGACGAGAACTTCGGCGGCCGCTACGGCAACTGCCACATCGCGCTGGGCTCGTCCTACACGGACGCCTACGACGGCGACCAGGCCTCGCTCACCGGGAGCGGCCGGGCGGCGCTGGGCTTCAACGACTCCTCCCTGCATTGGGACGTGATCAACACCGAGGACAAGAGGGTCACCGCGACGTCGCCCGGCGGCAAGACCACGACGGTCTACGAGGACGGGCGGTTCGTCCTCTGAGTCTCGTCGGTTCCGCCCGGAGCGGCAATTGGAAGCGCATGAGCTTGTCCAGGGCGCGGCCGCGATCGACCTTGAAGACCCCGGAGCCCACGAGCGTCGCTTCCCCGGCGGCGACGCCTTCGGACCTGTGGGTCACCGGGAGCGGCCCCCGTCGAGCTTGAGGGCGGCGCGCAGGAGCCTGCCCTCCACCTTCTCGGCGAGGTTCGAAAAGGCCGACTTCTTGTCCGGAGGGACCTCGCCGTCGTTGAGATGCATGACCTTGAGGCACATGTAGCAGGCCAGGCCGGGCAGCCGGGCGTGGATCGCGGCGAGGTCCTTGAGGAAAGGATGCCGCGCGTTGAGCAGGGCGTGGCGCCTGGCCTTCCAGAGCGAGAAGAGAGAGGGCGAGGGCTTCTCGTCCGCCCTGGCCAGGGTCCCGGGCGTCTTCTGGGTGACGAAGATGCGTTCCGCGATGCACGAGCCCGGGTAATCGAAGCTCGCGGGCTGGATGCTCCTGTACTTGGACCCGGTCACCGCGTCCATGCTCGAGAGCGTCTTGAGGAGGGACCGCAACCCCGCGTCGAGCTCCGGCTCCGGCAGGACCTCGGGGAGCATGTAGGCCTTGGAGGCATCCATCGCTTCGGCCCCGCCCAGCCAGGCGGCCTCGAGCTCGGCGAGCCATGGTCCCGGGACGAGGACGGGGAAGCCCAGGCCGGCCAGGGCCGCGGCCACCTTGTCGGCGGTCTCGGCGAAGAAGAGGACGCCGCCAGAGGCCTCCAGCGCCCCTTTGATGTCCTTGAGCGACAGGACCCGGCCGGTGACGGACGGGAACAGCGGCCAGCCCGAGCGCTTCCACCGCGGGAACCTGCCCGAGAAGAGGGATCTGAGGAACGGCAGGCGCGCCTCCCACCGGGCCGCGAGGGCCGGGTCCGGGGCCTGGCCCGAGGCGGCGCGCTCCGCGATGGCCTTGGCCGCGAGCCCGAGCTCCTCCTTGAGCCTCGAGGGAAGCTCCTTCTCCGCGAGCCGGGTCACCACGGCCATGGCCTTGCGGTGGTGGTCGTCCTCGAGCACGTTGTCCCGGGTGATGGTGTGCTCGAGATAGCGCGACTTGATCTTGAAGGCCACGCCGGGGAAGCGCTCGACCCTCCCTTCCTTCAGGGTCAGGCCCTTGTTGTAGAACCCGAAGAAGGGAGCGGCCTCTCCCGTGAAGCCCATCACGATCTCGGTCCCCTCCTCGACGTGGCGCAGGCTCGCGCCTCCCTCGAGGTCGAAGGGCTCGTTGACGAGCACGGGCTCGCCTCCCGCCGAGCGGTCGTGGAAATAGATGCGGGTCTCCGAGTGCCTGCACCAGAAGCGCACGGTCTTCAACGAGTCCTCGGCCAGCTTCCCATAATCCGCGGCGTCCATCTTCTTGAACAGCTCGACCAGGGTGCCGTCGCGCCATTGCGAGACGCGGTATTTGTCGTAGCGCTTGTAGCTCGGGAAATCCAGCCTCCAGCTCTGGCCGGCCTTGGCCGTGTGCACCCGCACCAGGTCGGGCCTCAGGCTGAAGACGGACACGACGCCGATCCCGAACTTGCCGATCTTGGTGAGGTCGTCCTCCTTGGTCGAGCGGAAGAGCACCAGGAAATACTCGTCGATGACGCGCTCGTCCATGCCCTCGCCGTCGTCCTCCACGGCCATGCGCGCGGTCCGGCCGGCCCGGTCGTATTCGAGCGTCACGTTGATGCGGTTGGAGCCCGCGTCGATGGAGTTCTGGATGAGCTCCCGGTAGAAGGCCAGGGGGTCCGAGAACTGGTCGACGAGGTCCTTGACCAGGCCGGGCACCGACGCGGTGGCCGGGCTCCCGCCCTCAACGGACATGGGGCCCCCTTGCGAGCCCGGGTTCCCGGGGTGCGCCGCGTTCGAGTCTCATGGTTCCCCCTCGCGGGCCAGGAGCTCCGCCATGGCCTCGTGAAACCTCGCGTCGTCGCCGTCCGTCACGTCCGTCTTCAGATCGTTGAACCGGGTGAAGACGATGGAAGCCAGGTAGAGGCCCTGCGCCGCCGCGTCCAACCCCGAGTCCGCCACGGCCTTGACCATGGGGTGGCTCCTGGACAGGACGATCGTTTCCCCCGTGGCGCCGGGATCCGCCAGGCAGGCCCGCGCCGCGCGCTTGCCGCCGGCCCACCGGACCTTGTCCGGCAGGAGCTTGGCGCCGCGGGTGCCGCGCGCGTGGGCGAGGAGCCGCCGCAAGACCGCGAACTCCGGCGCCTCGGAAGACGCGGATTCGACTGCCGCGGCCTGCCGGACCGACGCCAACGCCCGGGCCGGAAGCCCGGCCGGACCGTACGGCTCGAGCCTGACCCTCCCGTCCCGGGAGAGCAGGGTCTCGACCAGGATGCGCTCCGGCTCCCGCAGGATCGGAATCCACGAGTCTTCCGGGGGGACAGGGGCCGGGCCCGCGTCGAGCGAGTAAGGGAGGACCCCGTCCCTGGCGCAGGCCCGTTGGAGGTCCCACATGCTCGCCATGCCCGAGCCGAGCGTCCCGAAGAGCTTGAGAGCCCACATCCCTCGCAGGGCGTCGCCGAGCTCGCGTGCGGCGCCGGCGGAGTCGTAAGGATGACCGTTCATCACCAGGACCCTGAGGACGACGCGCGCCGCGGCCTCGTGCCTTGGGTCGCCGAGCGGGGCCAGGGGCCAGGTCCTGATGAGGTCCGCGTAGAACGCCGCGAAGAGCCGGATCAAGGCCTGGTCCGAGGGAGCCTGGCCCAGGCGCTTGCCCGGCCGCAGGAGCGTCGCCGCCCCGACGAGAGGCAGGCCGACGCGCAGCGTCCTGACGGGTTCTTGTCCCGGTTCGGCCATGAAAAGCTGGAGACAGTCCAGCCCCGACCCGTCGATCCAGACCATGGCTTCGAGCCCCTCGGAGAGGTAACGGCCGGAAAAGATCGCCGCGGCGCCCGGCCCCGCGGGCGCGTCCGTTCTCCATTCGCCGGTGCCTGGAGGGCCATGGGGCCCGGAAAGCGCGGGCGCGTCGTCGACGGCGTTCGTTGATGGGCACCATGGCCCCGCGCCAGCCCGGTCCTGGCCGTCCGGCTCGGTCACCGCGGGCTCGGATGGCGGCGCGTCGATGGGCTTGAGCTTCCCGGCGGACTGCGGCCACATGCTCCTGACGGTCTCGAGCTCCAAGTCGTCCAGGGCGAGGTCCGCCACGACGGAAGCTCCCTCCGGGCCGCAGAGCGCGTACGAGACCTCGCCCTGCATGGCCAGCTTCCGAGACACCGCCTCCCAGGTGAGTCCGGCGCCCAACCCGGACCGGAACATCGGGAGGACCGACAGGAATTCAGCGAGGCGCGTCCCGGGGCGCAAGCTCCCCGGCCACGGCGAGCAGAGCCCCATCAGGGCCCGGAGCAGGAAATGCCTGCACGTCGACTCGGGATGGTCCCAGAGCGTCCCGAACCGTTCGACGACCGCGGCAGCCAATTCCAGGCCCGCGGACTCCTCGGCCGCGAGCTTCTCCTCCAGGCCCGGCGCGCCGGCGCCGGGCCCGAAAGCGGTGACCGTTCCCCAACGCAGGGCGAGCCTCTCGCCGGACTCGTACTCGTCGACCGTGAGGTGCACCCCGAGCTCGTCCACCGCGGCCAGGCAGCCGAGGCGGCTCTTGTGCTCGCAGGCGTTCGACGGAGTCCTCTTGAACGCAAGGAAAGTCTGTTGCGTCTCGCCGAGGTCCAGGAGCCCGGCATCCGGCAGGATGGCCTTGAGCAGGTCCTTGGTGTAGGCCGAGCCCATGATGCTGCGCGCGGTCTCGGCAGGCTCGAGGTCCGCCCATGAAGCGCGCACGCGCAAGACCTCGCCACGGTCGAACCTCGCGCGCAGTTCCCCGTAGTCGAGCCAGGCCGAGCCCGTCTTGAAGAGGCGCAGGCCCTCGGCCCAGCGCCGGCTCTCGGGAAGACGACCGGCCCATCCAGCGCCCGCGCAGGAAGCCTCGCGCGCGGCCCAGGCGAGGAATCGGAGCAGATGGAGCATGATGGCCTGGCTGCGCCGCCCTGGGTCGCCGGGGCGGTATTCGGAGGCCAGCCGTTGGTAGAGCCAGGAGGCGCAATCCGTCGCGGCGGAGCAGAGCTCGGCGGAGGGCGGTCCGGGGCCGGCGCCGTCGTCCATGCCGCTCACGACGGCGGCGAACCCAAGCGTCTGCGTCCCCTCCAGGAGCCTCGGTCCGGAACCCTCGAAAACATAGATCCTGGCCCGCTCCCCAGGGGCCCCGTCGGGGATGCCGACCTCGATGCGGCCGGGACCGAAGGGCATGACGTCCCGGACCAGGAGGTTCGCGTAGCCGAACCTGGCCAAGTCCCGCGCTTCGGGCGCGGGCTCGCCGCCGGGTCCGCCCCGGACGAGAGCCTCGGATGCCTGGGCCGCATCCGTCATGTCCTTCCAGTCCGCCGGGACCAGGTCGCGCAGGACCCGCTCATGCCTGTCGGAGGCCAGCCAGACCGTGACGAAAGGCAGGCGGGAGCGCGGCATCGGTGACTTGGAGACCGGCAGGAAGCCCATCCTCCGGCTGAGAGCCCGGATGTCCATGATCGAGAGAGGCTCCCCTCCGGCGCCCAGGAACAGCGGCGCCTTCCACAGGGCCCGCGACACGGGATTCGCCTGGTCGCGGTCGAAATCCGTCAGGCTGCGCTCGCACGCGTCCAGGAGCCACGCCGCGCACCGGCTGGCCCGGCGGATCGCGACCAGGTCCGGAGCGTCGGAGCCCTTGAGCACCGCGGTCACGGGCCTGTAGAGGGACCCGAAAAGGCCGGGCGTCCCGGCCCGGGACCCTCGGTCGAGACAGTCCCTCAGGAAGCCCGAGAGCCCGCTCGACAAAGCAGGCCGCGCAGCATCCTCCAGCCTCTCCCGGCAGTCCTTCACGACCTTCATGACGAGCTTCTCCACATGAGGAGCCGCGAGCGCCATCGCGCGCTCGAACCGCTCGTTGCAGACGATCCCGGTCTGGGACGCGTTGAGGGTGAAGAGGTCGTCGTTGATCCAGCCCTCGACCTGGGCGCGAGGAATCGAGTGCACGAGGGACCCTGCGGCCACCCCGTGCTTGTAGGCGGCGATGGAGCTGAGACCCCCGAGATCCAGGGGGACTCCCAGCCAACCCGAGACGCCGCCTTCGTCGAAAAGGACGCTCCACTCAGGGTCGAGCCCGGAACCCCGCGGGATATCCACGCCGTCCAGCTCGACCGGGATGGGGCATTCCCGCAGGGACTCCACAAGCAGAGGCCTCACCTGCCAGAACCGCGAGACCAGGCTGGCTTCGAACGCGGCGCGCAAGAGCACGATCGTCCTGCGTTCGTCTCTTGCCTCGAACGAGGGGGGCTTGTCAGGGATCGGCGAGTTCAGTCGGACCTGAAACCTTCCCGTCCCCTCGCCGGACGAGACGCTCACCAGACCGGAGCTGCCCTCCGCGAACCTGAGCGCGGTCAGCAGAGCCGTGGCCAGGTCCCGGTTCCTGGCATTCTCCGGGAGGGCTTCCTCGAAAAGGACGGAGCACGGATCAGCGAGTTCCTCCTTCGTGAAGGGCCTGCCGTCGAACCTGATGGCGGCCGGGGACGACTGGTAGCCCCCGGTCTCTATCTCCACGCTGGTCGCGCCGCTGGCCACCGCGCAGCGGATGAGCGGCAGGACGAACCGCGCGGGTTCCGGGAGCTGGAAGCGCTTGAGCTTGTCGAGGGCGCGGTCGCGGTCGATCCTGAACCCGCCGGACTCGACGAGGACGGAGCCTTCGCCGTCCGGGCTCATGGCCGCGGCCCCGATTCCGGCGGCCTGGACATCGCGCTCGGACCCATAGTGGCAAAGGCCATTGTAGAACGTTTATGGCGCTCGAGCCAGGCCGGCTGCAAGACCACGACGGTCTGCGAGGACGGGCGGTTCGTGCTCCGACCCGACCCGGCCGGGACGGGCCCGGCCGATGGTGCCTAGAAGGCTCTAGGCCTTCTCCCGCCGTTCTCTTGGGCCTTTGGGCCGTTGGAGCGGCCTGCCGGCCGGCGGTACAATAGGCGTCGACCGATCACGCACCAGGAGGCTTGTCCATGAGAATGAATCTTCGCGTCGCGGCGCTGCTGCTCGCCGCCGTCGTCCCCGCGGGCGCCTCGCCCGCTTCCCTCGCCGTCCTGCCCGGCTCGGTCGACGCGGCCGCGGCCCGGAGGAGCCTCCTCGATTGGGGCGACGGCCCGACGCGCCGCCGCGTCAGCCGGGAGGAAGTGACCCGCAGGATCATCGGGGTCGTGGGCTTGGAGGACGCGAAGGGCACGCAGGTCTGGGGGGACGACTTCGGGCAGCCGAAGCCTTCGGGCGCGTTCCAGAAGCTCCTAGACAAGATCGAGAAGGAAGGGGAGGTCGGGCTCGACCCGCAGACCGGCCTGCTCCTCAAGGGCCTGCCCGCGGCGGTCGACGAGATCCCCAACGGCCAGGCCCTGACCATGGTCGTGATGACCGGCGCGCCCACCGAGACCGGCGGGTTCAAGGCCGAGGCCGTGCTGGCGATCCTGGCGTCCCAGCAGCGCACCAGGCAGGCGCTCTCCGAGAAGTCCGTCCGCATCGAGACGACCGAGAGCCAGACCCTCCTGCAGGCCGACATGGCGGGCAAGGTCGCCCGCGGCGTGTCGACCAAGGCCGTCAAGGCCGGCGTCACCTCGGTGGAGGAGGCCGGGGCCACGGACGCGACCCGCAAGGACTTCGCGGCCGAGTTGGCGGCGGCGCAGAAGGCCGTGGGGGTCGGCACGGTGAAGGCCTTGGTGGCCAAGGTCCGCAACGACGGCCAGTTCGGCGAGAAGGATGCCGACGGCCCCGCGCGGTTCCTCCTGCCCCTGCCGGTCGAGGAGGTCGACGGCGGGGTGCGCGGCCGCCTGATCGCGGTCGTCGGCGAGGGCGGCGGCGACTCTTTCACGCCCAAGGCCCTGATGCTCATCAGCAAGGTCCAGAAGGGCGAGACCGCCCAGGACCAGAAGAGCGAGAAGACCCAGATGACGCTGCGGACCTTCACCGCGTCGCTCGACGGCAAGCTCGAGGGCGTCGTGACGGCGAAGGTGGACCAGACCGTCACCGTGGAGGGCGGCGAGCTCAAGGCCGACGCCCAGTCCCAGAAGCTCTTCGACGGCGCGGTCGCCCGGATGCTCCGCTAGCGTAACTACTCGCCTCCCCCGCGGGGAGGTGAGTATGCGTCGAGGGGGCTAGAAGGCCCTCATGGGTAGGCGCCGCAGGCGCCCTCCTTCTCCCCCTGCGGGGGGGGGGCGGTTCCCCGCATGCCCGCCGGGGCTTGGGCCGCCGGCAAATGATAACATCCTACCGATGAGGAGGCTCCTGTCGTTCCGGTCCGAGATGCGCCCCGTGCTCGAGCTCGCGGGGCCCATCGCGCTCATGCAGACCGGCATGGTCTTCTTCGGCACGGTCACGACCCTCCTGGCCGGCAGGATCGGGCCGCAGGCCATCGCGGGCGTGGGCCTGGGCAACTCGTTCTACTTCGGGCTCCTGGTCTGCGCCTCGGGCCTCCTGCTCGGGCTCGACCCGCTCTCGGCGCGCGCCTTCGGGGCGGGCCGGCCGGCCGAGTGCGCCCGGGTCCTGGCGCACGCGGTCATCCTGTGCCTGGCGGCCAGCACGCCGGTCTTCCTGGGCGCCTCCCTGGCGCGGCCGTTCTTCGGGCTCGTCGGCGTGGACCCCGCCGTCGCGGACGTGGCCGTCGGGTACCTCGGGGCCCTCCGGTGGTACGTCTTCCCCGCCCTCCTGTTCGCCGCCGGCCGCCAGTACCTACAGTCCATGGGCATCACCCGTCCCCAGCTGGCGGCCGTCATCCTGGGCAACGCCTTCAACGCGGGGCTGGGCTGGCTGCTCATCTTCGGCAAGGCCGGGCTGCCCGCCATGGGCATCCGCGGGGCCGGCTGGGCGATCGTGGGGGCCAGCGGCCTGATGCTGGGCGTGATCGCCGCCGTGTGCCGCCGTGAGGTCGTCAAGTCCGGCTGGCGCTGGGAGGGGGTGGACTGGGCGCTGATGCGGGAGATGCTGCGCATCGGCGTGCCCGCCGGCCTGCAGATCGTCATCGAGGTGGGCGCCTTCAGCATGGGCACCATGCTGATGGGGCGCATCGGGGCCGTCGCCACCGCGGCCCACCAGATCGCTCTCAATCTCGCGAGCCTGACGTTCATGGTGCCCCTGGGCATCGGGCACGGCGCGTGCGTCCTGGTGGGCCAGGGCTTGGGCCGCCGGACGCCCCAGCGCTCGGCGCGGGCCGGCTACGCCGCGCTGGTCGTCGGCGCCGGGTTCATGTCCGTCATGAGCATCCTCTTCCTCGCCGCGCCGGGGCGCATCGCGGGCCTCTACACGCAGGACCCAGGCGTGCGCTCGCTGTGCGTCACCCTGCTGGCCGCGGCGGCGGCCTTCCAGGTGTTCGACGGCGTCCAGGTCGTGCTGACCGGGGCGCTGCGGGGGATGGGCGAGACCCGCATCCCCATGGCCGCCAATGCCGTGGGGCACTGGCTGATCGGCCTGCCGGTCGGCGTGCTGCTGGCCTTCAGGCTCGGCGCTGGGGCGCTGGGCATCTGGATGGGCTTCTGCCTGGGCCTGGCTTTCGTGGCCTTCTCCCTGCTGCTGGTCTGGGTGGTGCGCGCCCGGGAGCTCGCCGGGCGTCCCCAGGCCGCCGGTCCCCATCCCGAGGAATCCTTCGACCTGTCCGGCGGGGAGATGCGGGGTTGAAGGTCCTCCTCGTCTATCCCCGGTTCCGGAAGTACCGGCAGTCCTGCCCGGAGCTGGCGGCGCTGCCGGCGGCGGCCGCCGCCTGGGAGTTCACCATGCCGCCGTCGCTGGCCATCCCGACCCTGGCGGCCGTCACGCCCGGGGACGCGGAACTGCGCGTCTGGGACCAGAACGTCCAGGACCAGCCGGCCGGCTGGGAGCCGGACCTCGTCGCGGTGAGCTACTTCACGCCGCAGGCGTTCTGGGCGCACGAGCTCGCCGACCGCTTCCGGCGGGAAGGCAAGGCCGTGGTGCTCGGCGGCCTGCACCCGACCATGGCCCCCGGCGACGCCGCGCCGCACGCCGACGCCGTCTGCGTGGGCGAAGGCGACGAGCTCTGGCCCCGCATCCTCGCGGATTTCGGCCGGGGGGAGTTGCGGCCGCGCTACGAGGGCCCGCCCCCGGAGCGCCCCGCGGCCGCGCGCCGGGAGGTTTTCGACCGCTCGAAGTATACCCTGGACGCCGACATCGTCTCGTTCACGCGGGGCTGTCCCTACGGCTGCTCGTGGTGCGCCATCCCGTCGGCCCAGGGCCCGCGGCTGCGCCTGCGGCCGGCCGAGGACGTGGCGGCGGAGCTGAGGAGCCTGGCGGGCCGCCGGGTCTTCGCGGCCGACGACGCGATCCTGCTGCCCCGGCCCGACGTGGCGGCCTGGACGCTCGACGTGCTCGGCCGCCTCGGCGGGGCGAGCGTGGGGCTGTTCCTCTCCGGGTCGCCGGCCATGAACCGCGACGGCGGGTTCCTCGACGCCCTGGCCCGCGCCGGGACCAGGAGCGTCTACGTCGTTTTCGGCGACGACCCCGCCAGCCGCGCCTTCTACGCCGGTGACGAGGCCGCCCGGGAGGCGGCCGCGGCGCTGGTCCGGCTCATCGAGGGGCGCGGGATGCGGTTCTTCGCCTCCTTCGGGCTGGGCTACGACGGGTTCGGGCCGGAGCAGTTCGACCGGGTCCTCGAATGGTGCGGCCAAAGCGGCGTGCGGCTGGCCGAATTCTTCGTCGCGACGCCTTACCCTGGCACGCCCTTCTGGAAGCGGCTCGAGGCCTCGGGCCGCCTGGACCTGCCGGCCGACTGGAGGCTCTACAACGGCAGCCGCGCGGTCTTTAGGCCGGAGAGGCTCTCCCGGGAGGCCCTGGACGCCGGGTTCGCGAGGCTCTGGAAGGAGTTCTACCGGGGCCGCGACCCCGGGGCCGACGCCGCCTGGCGGTAGCGCGCCCCGTCCGATGCTGCGCGTCATTGACAGCCCGCGTTGGGGCTGATATATTGTGCTGGGTCGAGGCCCGACGACATGAGAAACTTCCAACGCCAGCTCTCGTTCATCTTGACGTCCGCCATGGCGTGCGCCCTGGCGTCGTGCGCCACGGCGCCCAAAGGCGGGCCGACCAGGTACGCCCTGGACCGCGCCGCCAAGGCGGGCGACGTCCCCGGCTCGGGCGAGGATGGCGACGAGCTGAAGTTCGGCCTGTTCTGCACCGGCTATTTCTGCGCCGAGAGCTATGAGGTCTCGGCCATGGGGTTCGTCCCGCTCATCGGGGGCGCCTATCCCGACAAGCCCAACACCCGCAAGCTCTTCTCCAAGAAGAGGACCTTCAAGGACCTCCTCTGGCTCAAGTCCTTCGACGAGCCGCAGGACAGCGACGTGATCGTCAGGTTCAACCTCGACCGCGGCTCGGCCCTGATCAAGGCGGAAGTCGTCTCGGCCTATTCGCACCGTCCGCTCTACCACGTCGAATGCAAGAGATGCCTTCCCGGCATCGGCGCCGCGATCTTCGACGACTTCAAGCCCGGCGCCAAGCTCTACAAGACCGTGGCGGCCGAGCGCGAGGCTCATTACAAGCGCCTGGACAACGCGGGCAACGCCGGCATCTCCAGGGAGGACCTGGAGGGGATCGTCAAAGCCGCGGTGGCGGGAGCCGCCCAGGCCCCCAAGAAGGAGCCCGAGGCCCCGGCCATCCGCTCCGACGTGGACACCCCGGCCTTCAAGGCCCCGGAGAACCCCGACGCCTTCGCCCTGGTCATCGGCATCGAGAAATACTCCAACATCGAGACCGCCGCCTCCTTCGCCGAGAGGGACGCCGAGGCGGTCAAGGCGAACCTCCACGCCCTGGGCTTCCCGGTCCGCAACGTCCACGTGCTGCTGGGCGGCAAGGCCACGCGCACGGCCATCGAGAAGTACCTGGAGCACTGGCTGCCGCTCAACATCAAGGAGACGAGCCGCGTCATCTTCTACTTCTCCGGGCACGGGGCGCCGGACGTCAAGAACGGCCAGGCCTACCTCGTGCCGTGGGACGGTGACCCGAACTTCCTCGAGAGCACGGCGTATCCCGTCTCCCGCCTCTACGAGAAGCTCAACGCCCTGGAGGCCAAGGAGGTCATCGTGGCCCTGGACGCGTGCTTCTCCGGGGCCGGGGGCCGTTCGGTGCTGGCCAAGGGCGCGCGGCCGCTGGTGACCAAGATCGAGACCGGGGCCGTCCCCCGGCAGGGCAAGCTCGCGCTCCTGGCCGCCGCCTCCGCGGAGGAGATCACGAGCTCCATCGAGGCGCAGGGGCACGGGATCTTCACGTATTACCTGCTCAAGGGGCTCGCGGGCGGGGCCAAGGACGCGTCCGGGGCCGTCACGGTCGGCGGGCTCCTGGACTACCTCAAGCCCAAGGTCCAAGACGAGGCCCGGCGCCAGGGCCGGGAGCAGACGCCGGTCCTCCAGGGCGAGCACAACGCGGGCTGGGTCCTGCGCCAAGAGTGACCTAGCCGCCTCTCCCCGCTCCCGCCGCTCCCGGGCTCATGACGGTCGTCATGGGCGGCGACACCCGCAGATAGCCCTAAGGCAGCTTGAGCCTATCTTCAGGCCCAGCCGTCTCATGAAAGAGAAGCTCAGGGCTCTCTCACTGCTCCCATTGCCCGGCTCCCTGCCTGATGATCACCGGGGCGCCCTCGTCGAGCAGGCTCACGATGGTGCTGCCGCCCGCGAACTCGAACTCCCCGGGGTCGAGCACCATGTCGATTTTGTGGGAGAGGGTGTCTTCGATAAGGTAGCCGTAGATGGGCATCTCCTGGTCCTCAAGCCCCAGGACCTGGTGGCTGATGTTCGAGGAGAGCAGGCCCCTGCCGTGGAAGGCGACGAGGCGCTGGACCAGGATGCTCGGCGGGAAGCGGATTCCGATCTCGTGGTCGCGCTTCGAGGCCGTCAGCTTTTTGCGAATCGCCTTGCGGGCCTTGAAGATGAAGGTGAAATTGCCCGGGACCCTGCCGCGCAAGGCCCGGAAGGCGCCGTCGCCGATCTCGGCGATCTCGGAGGCCCTTGAGATGCCGTCGCAGAGGACGCTGAAATGCTTGTCGGCCTGCGCGTGCTTGAAGCGGTAGAGCTTCTCGACGCCGGGCTTGGACGACGGGTCGGCCGCGACGACCCAATTGGTGTCGGTCGGAAAAGATACGAGCCCCCCGTCGGACAAGATCCGGCTGGCTCTCTTGAGGATGCGGTCATCCGGGTTTTGGGCGATGACGTATTCGATCATATCAGAAGCCCGGCCTCATGGCGGGAGATGGCCGAGGATGCTCTATTCTACATCATGTCGGCAGGCACATCGGCGTCGTGTCGGGAGGGGCGCGCAGGTCCTCGTCTGGTTCTGGCTCGTGAGGCAAGGCTTTGAGAGCGGGCCGGGGCCTGGGCCGGCGAGGAGGGGCTACTGCCCGGGGGCCGACAGCGCCTCGCGGTAGGCTTCGAGGGTCGAGCGGGCCACGCCTTCCCAGGTGAGTTCCCCGGCGCGCCGCAGGCCGCGCTCCCGGAAGCCCTCCCGCTGGGAGGGCTCGAGGACGCGCTCGATGCCCGAGGCGATGGAGGCGTCGTCCTTGGGATCGACCAGGCAGGCGGCGCCCCCGGCGATCTCCTCGAGGGCGCCCGCCCCCGAGGACACGACGACCGGGGTGCCGCACGCCATGGCCTCCAGCATCGGCAGGTTGAACCCGTCGTAGAACGAGGGGTAGACGAAGGCCCGGGCCAGGTTGTAGAGCGCGGCGAGGTCCGAACGGGGGACGTAGCCGACCTTCGCCAGGGCCGAGCCCATGCCCGCCGCCTCGGCCGCGCCGTCGAGCCGCCGGGACGCGTCCTCGGCCAGGCGGCCGGTGAACACGACGCTCAGGGGGCGGCCCCGCTGACGCAGGCGCGCCACGGCCCTGATCGTCCCCTCCCAGTTGCGCCGGTGCTCGTAGGGGCCCACGCAGAGGACGAAGTCGTCGGGGAGCCGGTAGCGGAGGCGCGCGGCCTCCAGGGCGGCCGCGGGCATGGGACAAAAGACCCGCGTGTTGACGCCGAGGATGATGACGCGGATCTTGCGCTCCGGGACCCGGAGGAACCGGACGAGGTCGTCTCGCGTCGCGGTGGACGACGCCAGGATCATGGTCGCTCGGCCGACCGCTTCCCGGATGCAGTCCCTCCAGGCGGAGCCGATGGCGGGCGGGACCAGGTCCGGCCGGGAGAAGGAGATGATGTCGTGCACGCTGATGAGCGAGCGCAGCCGGGTCAGCCGCGGCAGGAGCGGGCCCGGGCAGTGGTAGAGGTCGAAGCCCCGCAGGCGCAGGTAGGCCTCGACGACCGGCACTCCCCAGCCGCGGTCCAGCCGGTCCACCAGGCCCTGGGGCCAGCGCTTGATCAGGCGCCGGAAGTTCGGCGCGTCCGGGCAGGGGATGGACGCGGCGCGCTCCGCGTGGCGGTGGAAGAAATAGCCGAACAGGGCGTAGTCGTTGGCCGCGTCCACCCGGGCGAGCCCCTCGGCGAGCTCGGCCGAGTAGACGTCGCCGCCGCGCATCCCGGTCTGGGGGTAGTAGGCGGCCAGGGCGATTTTCATGCTAGCCCATTATGCATTATTTCCGGCATCCCGATTGACAGCGGGCGGAGCGCGGGTCTATACTACCCGGATGGACCACTGCAAGTACTGCGGGTGCCTGGGGCTCTTCTTCGGGCTCAACAAGGCGGGCCTGTGCCCCACCTGCCAGCACATGGTCTCCCTGGAGGTCGGCCTGCGCACGCAGTCCGTCCGGGAGGCGTCCAAGAAGGTCGAGACCACCCTCAACCCGCAGTCCAAGATCGCGGGGCTCGACATCGTGGTGGAGAACCTGGGCGCTCTGAGGAAGTACGAGGAGCGGGGCATCCCGGTCATGAGCGGCTCCCCCGCGGCCCTGCTCAAGGAGGCCCGGCTCAAGCAGCAGGGGATCATCATCGAGACCGCCAGGTCGGAGCGAGACGAGCTCTTCGCCCAGGTGGAGAAGGTCCCGGAGCTGGAGGCCAAGAGGCGGCTCTACACGGCCTTCCTCCTGAGGGTCGCCGAGTACAAGCAGAAGCTCGACGAGCCCGACATCCTCGACGACCTCGAGACGCAGGCCCGGCGCGCCGTTCACCAGGTCCAGCTGAGCGCCGTCGTGAAGGCCGCCCTGGAGTCCGAGGCCGCCAGCCGGAAGGAGGAGGCCGCCAGGAAGTACCGCGAGGCCGCGGAGTTCCTCAAGAAGGCCGACGTGGACGAGAAGTTCCGCAGGGAGCAGATGATGAAGCTCAACGCCAAGCTCAAGAAGCTGGGCAAGCCCCAGCGGCCGGCGCCGTAACCCCTCCCTCCCCGGGTCCCTCTGGTCGAGATGTTGCATATCCAATAGGTCGAGGCCGCCCGAGTCGTTCCAGCCGTCCCGGGGGCGGTCCAGGAGGGGCATCCACGATGACGTCCAACAAGAAGCTGCAGGAATGGGTCAAGAAGACCGCCGAGATGTGCCAGCCGGACAAGGTCCACTGGTGCGACGGTTCGCAGGAGGAATACGACCGGCTGATGGGCGGGATGGTCAAGTCCGGCATGGCCGTCAAGCTCAACGAGAAGAAGCGTCCGAACTCCTACTATTTCCGCTCCAACCCTGGCGACGTGGCCCGCGTGGAGCAGTCCACGTTCATCTGCTCCAAGAAGAAGGAAGACGCCGGGCCCAACAACAACTGGTGCGAGCCCGAGGAGATGAAGGCCAAGCTGACCAAGTTCTACACCGGCTGCATGAAGGGCCGGACCCTGTTCGTCATCCCGTTCAGCATGGGCCCGCTGGGGTCCACGATCTCCTACGTCGGCGTCCAGCTGACCGATTCGCCCTATGTCGTCTGCAGCATGCGGATCATGACCCGCATGGGCAAGAAGGTGCTCGACGTCCTCGGCGACGGCGGCTTCGTGCCCTGCCTCCACTCGATCGGCGCCCCCCTGAAGCCCGGCGAGAAGGACTCGACCTGGCCCTGCGACCCCAACAACAAGTTCATCGTGCACTTCCCCGAGGAGCGGATGATCTGGTCCTACGGCAGCGGCTACGGCGGCAACGCGCTGCTGGGCAAGAAGTGCTTCGCGCTGCGCATCGCGTCGGCCATGGCCCGCGACGAGGGCTGGCTGGCCGAGCACATGCTCATCATGGGCATCACCAACCCCAAGGGGGAGAAGAAGTACTTCGCCGCGGCCTTCCCGAGCGCGTGCGGCAAGACCAACCTCGCCATGCTCATCCCGTCCATGCCCGGCTGGAAGGTCGAGTGCGTGGGCGACGACATCGCGTGGATGAAGTTTGGGCCGGACGGCCGGCTCTACGCCATCAACCCGGAGTACGGCTTTTTCGGCGTGGCCCCCGGGACCTCCATGGACTCGAACAAGAACGCCATGCTCTCCCTCACCAAGGACTGCATGTTCACGAACACCGGCCTGACGCCGGACGGCGACGTCTGGTGGGAGGCCATGAGCCCGGAGAAGCCCCCGAAGCTCACGAGCTGGCTCGGCGAGGAGTGGACCCCCGCCTGCGGCAAGGTCGCGGCGCACCCCAACGCGCGGTTCACCGCGCCGGCCGGGCAGTGCCCCGTCATCGACCCGGCGTGGGAGGACCCGAAAGGCGTGCCCATCTCGGCGTTCTTCTTCGGCGGCCGGCGGGGCAGCGTGGTGCCGCTGGTCATCGAGTCCTTCAACTGGCAGCACGGCACCTTCCTGGGCGCGACGGCTTCCTCGGAGATGACGGCGGCCGCGGCGGGCAAGGTCGGCGAGCTCCGCCGGGACCCCATGGCCATGCTGCCGTTCTGCGGCTACCACATGGGCGACTACTTCGCCCACTGGCTCAAGCTCGGCAAGAAGGCGGACCCCAAGAAGCTGCCGCGGATCTTCTACGTGAACTGGTTCCGCAAGTCCAAGGAGGGCAAGTTCCTCTGGCCGGGCTACGGCGAGAACTCCCGGGTCCTGAAGTGGGCCTTCGAGCGCATCGACGGGACGGCCAAGGCCGTGGAGACCCCCATCGGCTACCTGCCGGCCAAGGACGCCCTCGACACGGCGGGCATGAGCGTGTCCACGGAGGCCCTGGACGAGCTGCTGCGGGTGGACACCGAGGCCTGGAAGGGCGAGGTGGATTCGATCAAGGGCCACTTCGACAAGTTCGGCGACAGGCTCCCCCAGGGGATGAAGGACGAGCTCGAGGCCCTGGGCAAGCGTCTGACCAAGGCCCCCTGCTGCGCGTAGCCTCCCGACGGGGACTCGACGGACCGGGCGCCGCGAGGCGCCCGGTCCCTTCGGGCGGCCCTTGCGCCCTGCGGCACCGGGCGAGAGGAGAACGTCGGTGCCCGGTCCCTATTCAGGGACAGAGGCGGCCGGGGCCGTCGGGGCGGATGGGCTCGCCGTCGTTGCCCGCCCCGCCGGTCCGCAGGCGCAGGGAGATGGGGAAGTGGTCGCTGGCGACGACGTCGTGGCGCCCCTCCGCCCGCTCGATGAGCGCCGGCTCGACCACGCCGGCCGAGCCCTCCACGTATTCCTCGCGGTAGAGGTCGCCGGTGAGGATGAAGTGGTCGTAGTTGTTGGCGGGCTCGCCTTTGCGCCGCGAGGTCAAATCGTCGACCAGGGCGAAGAGCTCCGTCTTCCCGGGGGCGTCCTGTCCGGCGGCGGGGCCGCGGCGGAACTCAGGGTAGTCCTCGATGATGTCCTCGATGGGCGTCCAGGCGGCCTCCCGGGAGCGCGCGCTGGACTCCTTGCCCCGGCGCGTCGGCAGGTTGAAGTCGCCCGCGACGACCACGTCGGGGTCGTTGGCCGGGTCCGACAGGTACTCCCTTAGCCAGCGCAGCACGTGGCGCAGCTCCCGCTTGCTGTCCTGCGGGTCGCCGTTCCTGAAGGAGAGGTGCAGGGTCACGATGGTGAAGTCGAGGTCGCCCACGCGCACGTGGGCGACGCGGGCCGGGTGCAGGGACTTGAGGCTCCCTTCCTTGAAGAGGAACCTCTCGCAGTCCACTTCCACGCCCGTGCGCACGAAGAAGGCGTTGTCCTGGGAGTCGGCCGTGTTCTCGAAGCTCGGCGTCCAGCTCGAATCCTTGCCCGGGAGGGCCTCGTCGAACTTGCCCTCCCCGCCCTCGTTGGCCACCTCCTGGATGGCCAGGACCTTGCCGCT
This sequence comes from Elusimicrobiota bacterium, assembly GCA_016212795.1. Classification (GTDB taxonomy): domain Bacteria; phylum Elusimicrobiota; class Elusimicrobia; order UBA1565; family UBA9628; genus JACRDT01. The sequence continues at coordinate 20,917 of JACRDT010000022.1, forward strand.
GTGGCCCTCGCTGAACATCCGCTCGAGGATTGAGTCGACGGCGGCTTCGCGCTCCGGCTTGACGCCCCGGCCGAAGACCCGGATGTTCCAGGAGATGATCCGCAGGGGCTGGGGGGCGGGGGCCTGGTCCTGCGTCCCCTTGCCCAGGGCCCCGGCTTTCGTCGCGTTGGAGAGGTCGTCGAAGGCCTTCCCGACGTCCTTCTCGAAGCCGGCGCCGGGGCCGGCGCTCCCGGCCGGGCCGACGGCGAGGCGGTCGTCGGCGGCCGCGGGCGCGGCGGCGCCGGGGCCCAGGAGGGCGAGGGCGAGGAGGGGCGCGGCGACGACGGCGGAGCGTTTCGCCATGGGGGGAGACCCCGGACCCTCATAGTGTGGCCCCGCCGCCTGGACTTGTCAAGGGGGTCGACAAGACGGCGCCTCTTGTTTTCGATGCCGGGGTCCGATATACTGGGCTCATGGCGGAGGGCGCGATCCGATCGAGCATCCACTCGGGGACGACCGCCGGCTTCGCTTTCCTGCGGCCGGTCGTGCGGGTCCGCGACGCGGTCAAGGCGGTCTTCGACAAGACCGTCGAGATGATGTGGGGCGAGCTGATGGGGGAGGAGGACCGCTACAGCCAGCTCGACCACCTGAAGGCCTTCGCCGTCTTCTCGGCGCTGTCCCTGGCGCAGTACCACGGCCGCGGATGGTCGGACCTGGTCGTGATGGCCTTCATCCTGCTGTGGGCCGTCGACCACTACCTCGCCCGGCGGGCGTTCGCCTTCGGGGAATGCCGGCGGGAGGTGACCTTGAGCCCGGAGCCGGACGGCCAGTGGGCCTGGCAGCGGGAGGGCGAGGCCTCGAGGTCGCGCTTCCAGCCGTCGCAGGCGAAGGCCGTCGTCGTGGCGCGTGTCCGGCTCCTCGGGGGGGCCTTCCGCGAGGTGATGGGGGCCGCCTGGCGCGTCAGCGTCGACCTGGCGCCCTCGGAGCTGCCCGTCTACGAGGAGGAGTCCGCGGCCGAGGCCTTGCGCAAAGGCCGCGAGCTCGCCGGGATGTTCCGGGTCCCGCTGAAGGTCAGGGACAGCGACGGCCGCGGGCCCCTGGCGTCCATGGAGGTGATGAAGCGCTCCTTCTCGGCGGGGACGATCGTCTCCAGCCGCGAGGCGGGGGGCTGGCGCTTCTCCACCCGGTGGACCGTCCGGAGCCTCTGGGTGTGCGTCAGGAGCGTCGTGGAGCGCGCGGGGTTCCTGCTGTTCGTGCTGGGCGTGATGCGGCTCATGACGGGGTTCGGGGCCTTCGTGAACCTGTTCGTCGGGCCGTACTTCGGCTGGGCGACAGGGACCGTCGTCATCGACCTGCGCCCGGAGGCGATCCTGGGCCTGTTCAACCCCGCGTCGGACCCGGTGGACTTCGCCGAGTTCTGCCTGGCCGTCGGGCTCCTGCTCCATGCCGGCTGGAGGCTGGGCCGGCGCAAGACGCTCGTCATCGAAGACGACCGGACGCTCTTCCTGGTCGGCGGCCGGATCGCCGGGTGCCTCAAGACCGCGGCGCTGGCGCCGCCGCTCTGCGTCAGGGGTCCGGACCCCGTCATCCTGCTCGCCGACGGCGTCCAGGCCTTCGAGATCGAGGGCCTGCACGGCGATGATTCGTACGAGGAGCTGATGGCCGCCCTCGAGGAACGCATCCCGGCGCGGCCGGCCGGGCCTTGACGGGCGCGCCCGTCGGAAGGCCGGCCGCCGGGGCGCCCTCTTTTGATAGACTGTAGCTATGGGCGGCGGGAGCGTGCTCTTCGCGTTCGGGCTCACCGTGCTGGCCGGCCTGTGCACCGGCATCGGCAGCCTCATCGCGTTCCTGGCCCGCCGCACCAACACGCGCCTGCTGTCCGTGTCGCTGGGGTTCTCCGCCGGGGTCATGGTCTACATCTCCCTGATGGACATGCTCCCGGAGGCGCGCGCGGACCTGCTGGCGCGCTACGGGCGGGCCGGGGAGTGGATCTGCCTGGCCGCGTTCTTCGGGGGCATCGGCCTGACCGCCCTGGTGGACTTCCTGGTGCCGGAGTTCGAGAACCCCCACCACCACCGCATCGTCGAGGACATGGAGCCCCGGCGCGACGACGCCAGGGACGGCAAGCTCTTGCGCATGGGGCTCTTCACGGCCGCGACCCTGGCGTTCCACAACCTGCCCGAGGGGGTCGCCGCCTTCGTGGCGGGCCTCAGGGACCCGTCCACGGGCATCGCCATCGCTGCGGCCATCGCCATCCACAACATCCCCGAGGGGATCAGCGTCTCGGTCCCCATCTTCTACGCGACCGGCGACCGGCGCAAGGCCTTCTTCTACTCCTTCCTGTCGGGCCTCTGCGAGCCCCTGGGCGCGGCCATCGGCTACGTCTTCCTGCTGCGCTACCTGGACGCGGCGGTCTTCGGCGTCGTCTTCGCCATGGTCGCGGGCGTGATGGTCTTCATCGCCTTCGACGAGCTGCTGCCGGCCGCGCACGAGCAGGGCGAGCACCACCACGCCATCGGCGGCCTCGTCGCGGGCATGGCGGCCATGGCCGCGGGCCTCGTCTGGCTCCACTGATCCCGGCGGCGCCCGCGCCGGTTTCGCTCTACGCGATCGTGATAGGCGCGGCTTCCGGAGGGGCGCCGGGCTGGCCGGTATTGACTTTCCGGGTCCCGCGCGCCCTCTCTCAACTCGCGCCGGCGCGAGTCAAGGGAGACCGTCCTTTCAGGCCCCCCATCCCCGCTGCGCGTCGGAAGTCTTGTCGGGCTAGCCCTGCTTGACCACGATGCCTTCGATCGTGTTGGCCACGTCCTCGCAGCGGTCGATGGCGTCCTCGGTCACCTCGTAGATCTCCTTCCACTTCATGACCTCGAGGGGGTCGGGCTTGCCCTTGAACAGCTTGGTGATGGCGTGGGCCAGGGCGTTGTCGCCCGCGTTCTCGAGGCGGTTGATCTCGATGCAGTAGTCGAGGATGCGGCGGGTCTCGCTCAAGTCCTTGAGGTGGGGGACGGCCTTGCGGATGCAGTCCACGGCCTGCAGCAGGGTGTCGGTCATGGCGACGAGGTCCTCGGTGACGTGCTGGACCCCGTAGAGCTGCATGCGCAGCGAGAGCGACTGGACGATGTCGACGATGTCGTCCATCTTGGAGGCGAGCTCATGGATGTCCTCCCGGTCGAAGGGGGTGACGAAGGTCCGGTTGAGCTTGTCGATGATCTCGTGGGCCGTGATGTCGGCCTCGTGCTCGATGTCGCGCAGCTTGTCGAAGGCCGGCGACTGGAGGCTCCAGTTCCCCAGGAGCTCCCGGAACGTCTTGGCGGCGTCCGTGTTGTGCCTGGCCTGCATCTCGAACAGCTCGAAGAACTTCTCCTCTTTGGGCAGCAGCGAAAGGCTCATGGTCGACCTCCGGTGAAGGGCGCCTTATGATACCAAAGCCAGGCGCTCCCTGACGAGGGCGGCCCGCGCGGCGTCGCGCTCGCCCGGGGAGAGCTCTTTCTTGGCGTGCATCTGCACGTGCGCCGGCTGGGTGATCAGCATGAGCTCGCTGGCCAGGCCCAGGCTCCCGGGGAGCTTCCACCCGAGGGCGTGCCCCATGCGCAGGCAGGAGATGTGCTGGCTGGCCTCGTCGAAGGAGAGGAGCCTGGCCCCCTGGAGCGCGGCCGCGGAGCGGTGCACCAGGTCCTCGAGCCTCAGCTTCCCGGCGCCCGCGCAGAGCTTGTCGCGGCTCTCGGCCTCGCGGTCGGCCACCTGGCCCACCGCCTTGCCCACGGCGGCGATGATCTCCCCTTCGGTGCGGCCCAGCGCCGCGGCGTTGGAGATCTGGTAGAAGTCCCCGAGGACCTTGGTGCCCTCGCCGTGGAGCCCCCGGACGATGAGGCCCAGCTTGGTGAGGTTGTCGAGCAGGCGGTCGATGATGCCCGCCAGGGAAAGCCCGGGCAGGTGGACCAGGGTCGACACCCTCATGGCGGTCCCGAGGTTGGTCGGGCAGGCGGTGAGGTACCCCCAGTCCCTGCGGAAGGCGAAGCCCAGCGTTTCGGCCAGCCCCCGCTCCACCGCGCGGGCGGATTCGTAGGCCTCGGCCAGGTTCAGGCCGGGCCGCAGGGCCGCCAGCCGGCAGTGGTCCTCCTCGTTGACCATGAGGCTGAGGGACTCGCCGTCTCCCACCGCGGCGCCGCGGTGGGCCTGGCGCTCGGCCAGGGACGGGCTGATGAGGTGGCGCTCGACGAGGAACTGGCGGTCGGTGGCGTCGAGGTCGTCCATGCGCATGAAGGCCGCGCCGGCCAGGGCCGGGGTCCGGCGGGCGGCCGCGAAGACCGTCTCGAGCACCCGCTTGAGGGAAGGCGGGGTCGAGCGCGCGGGGAAGGCCGCGTCGGCCAGGTTCCTGGCCAGCCGGATGCGGCTCGACAAGACGACCTCCTGGCGCGGGCCCGGGGCGCAGGCCCACCGCATGGGGATCCGGAGCATGTTCTGGAGCTGCATCTCAGTCGGGACGCAGGCCGCGGTGGCTGGTGGCGCCGCCGTGGATGCGGGGGATGATGCTCTTCAGGTAGGGCTCGAAGGAGTCGTAGCAGGCCGGGCAGCCGAGCCGCCCGGTCTGGCGGAACTCGGCGTACGCCATGCCGCAGCCGTCGCACCGGAGGGGCTTGCCCCGGGGGGCGGGCCGCAGGAGCTTGAGGAACGACGGCAGCCCCGAGAGCAGGCCCTCGAGGGGGTCCGCCGACGGCGCCGCCGGCTGGGTCTCGGCAGCGCAGTCCGCGCAGAGCGCCTGGCGGCCGACCTTGTTGCCGAGGATCGTCTTGATGAAGACGACGGCCTCCGCGTTCTGGCAGGAGGAGCAGATCATATCACTTTCCTCCCCCGCGGGGAGGAAAGTAGCCGAGGGGGCATGGTCCGTTTTATCATCTCTTCGCATCCTCGTACACCGCCGTCCCCGAAGCGGGCGAGGCGGCGTAGTCCCTGAAGAGCCCGATGATCTTCTTGGTCATCGGGCCGGCCGCGCCGGAGCCGATGGTCCTGCCGTCGATCCTGACGGCGGGGATGATCTCGGCCCCGGACCCCGTGAGGAAGACCTCGCCCGCGCGGTAGAGCTCGAAGGGCGTGAAGAGCCTCTCGACGACCGGGTTGCCGAGCCGGTCGCGGCACAGCTCCATGACCACCTTGCGCGTCACGCCCTCCAGGATGCCGATGTGGACCGGCGGGGTCACGATGGCCCCCTCGGCGATGAAGAAGATGTTGTCCCCGGAGCACTCGGTGACGTAGCCGTCCGTGCTCAGGAGGATGGCCTCCTGGGCGCCGGCCCGCGACGCTTCGGCCCGGGCCAGGACGTTGGGCAGGTAGTTGAGCGACTTCACGCCGGGCGAGAGCTGGTCCGAGCGCCGCTGGCGGATGGTGGAGACGATGAGGTCGAGCCCCTTCTCGTAGTAGGCGTCGGGGTAGAGCTCGATGCGGTCCGCGATGATGATGAGGCAGGGGCCCGCCTTGCACTTGCGCATGTCCAGCCCCAGGTCGCCGACCCCCCGGGTCAGGAGCAGGCGGATGTAGGCGTCCTTGAGCCCGTTGGCGCGGACGGTCTCCAGGACGGCGGCCTCGATCTTCTTGAGGGGCATGGGCAGCGTCAGGAGGATGGACTCGGCGGACTTGGCCAGCCGCTGGAGGTGGTCGTCGAGCCGGAAGACCCGGCCGCCGTAGACCCGGATGCCTTCGAAGACGCCGTCCCCGTAGAGCAGGCCGTGGTCGAAGACGGAGACCATGGCGTCCTCTTTCTCGCGGAGCTGGCCGTTGATGTAGATCTTCATGGATTCATTCCTTGCACGATGGCGCCGTCGAGCATGTGGAGGACCCGGTTGGCGTGGTGGCAGGCCCCTTCGTTGTGCGTCACGACCACGACCGCGGCGCCCTCCCGCTCGGCGAGGTTCCTGAGGTCCGAGAAGACCTTCTCCCCGTTGGCCTTGTCCAGGTTGCCCGTGGGCTCGTCGGCCAGGATCATGGCGGGTCTCATCAGGAGCGCCCGGCAGATGGCCACCCGCTGGCGCTCGCCGCCGGAGAGCTCGCTCGGGAAGCGGCGGGAGAGGCCCGCGATCCCCAGGCCCTCGAGCAGGTCGTGGGCCCGCTCGGTCGCCTCGGCGAGGACGCCGTCGCCAGGGCCGGCGCCTGGCGGCGCGGCCCGGCGGCGGAGCCCGATGCGGGCCGGCATGGTGACGTTCTCCAGGACCGTGAACTCGGGCAGGAGGGAGTCGAACTGGAACACAAAGCCCACGGACTCGTTGCGCAGGAGGGCGCGCTCGGTCTCGCCGAGCTTGGAGAGGGGGATGCCGGTGAGGAACAGCTCGCCCGCGTCGGGGCGGTCCATGAGGCCGAGGATGTTGAGGAGCGTGGATTTCCCCGACCCGCTGGGCCCGAGGATCATGAGGTACTCGCCGGCCAGGACCGAGAAGTCCAGGCCCTTGAGCACCGAGACGGCCTGCGGGCCCTCGCCGTAGGTCTTGTAGAGCCCCCTGGCTTCCAGAACGCTAGAACTCATCCGGCAACCCTCCTTCGTAGCGAAATCGCCGATGTTGCAGCCGAGCCGAAGCGCCGCGAGGCGAGCAGGCTGTACGCCTGTAAGCCGAGCGGCGAAAAGGCGCAGGCCAACAGCGGCGATTGCAGCAGAAGCAGGGTTTCCGGATGAGTTCTAGCCATAGTGGATGGCCTCCACCGGGTTGACCTTGGACGCGCGGGTCGCGGGGTAGATGGTCGCCAGGATCGCCAGGAACAGCCCCGAGAGCGTCACGGCCGCGACGTCGCGCAGCTCCACGGCGACGGGCACCTGCGAGAGGTAGTAGATGTCCGAGGGGAGCTCCACGATGGGGTAGTGCCCGATGACGTAGCACAGGCCCAGGCCCAGGAGGATGCCGGAGGCGACCCCGGCCCCGCCGATCAGGAGCCCCAGGGTCCAGAAGATCCTGCGGACCTGGGCGGGCGTGGCGCCCATCGCGCGCAGGAGGCCGATGTCCCTCGTCTTCTCGACGCCCAGGAGGATCAGGTTGGACGCGATGTTGAGGGACGCCACCAGGATGATGAGCGTCAGGATGATGAACATGACGGCCTTCTCGAGCTTCAGGGCCGCGAACAGGGTCCGGTTCATCTGCTTGTAGGTGCGCACCACGAAGGTGTAGCCGAGCTTGCCCTGGATACGGCGGCCCGCGGCGTCGGCCATGTCGAGGTCCTTGAGGCGCGCGCCGAACCCCGTGGCCCCCGCGCCCACGCTGAAGAACTTCGCGGCGGCCTCGAGGGAGGTGTAGGCCGTGGTGGCGTCGTATTCGTAGTACCCGGTGTGCAGGACGCCAACGACCGTGAACCGCTGCATCTGCGGGATGTAGCCCATCGGGGTGGAGAGGCCCTGGGGGGACACCAGGACCACCTGCGAGCCCACCGGGGCGTTCATGTTCGCGGCGAGCTCCTCGCCGAGGACGATGCCCGGGACCTTGGGGTCGGAGCGCAGGCCCTTCCAATCCCCCTCGCGCAGGGTCTTGCCGAGGTCGTTGACCGAGAACTCCTTGGCCGGGTCGAGCCCCTTGAGCACCACGCCGAGCGAGCGCCCCTTGCTGTTGATGATGGCCTGGCCCAGCACGAAGGGCGCCGCGGCCGCCACCGCCGGGTCGGCGGCCAGGGCGGCGGCCACGTGCTCCCGGCCCGCGCCGCTCATGGACCCGTACACGGTGACGTGCGCCTGGGCGCCGATGATCTTCTTCTGGATGTCGGTCTGGAAGCCGTTCATGACCGACAGCGTGGTCAGCAGCGCCGCCACGCCCACGGTCACGCCCGCGACCCCGATGGAGGTCGTCACCAGGGCGAAGAGCCCCTTCCTCTTCGCCCGGAGGTAGCGCAGGGCGACGAAGACCTCGAAGCTCCGGGCGAAGCCCGGAGGGTCTCGCCTGAGGCGGCTCGCGTCACTCATCTTTGAGCGTGGGGAAGAGGATGGTCTCCCTGATGGAGGCGGTCCCCGTGAGCAGCATCACCAGGCGGTCGACGCCAAACCCTATGCCGCCGGTCGGCGGCATGCCGCACTCGAGGGCCTGGACGAAGTCGTCGTCGAGGACGTCGGCCTCGTCGTCTTTCTCCTCGGCCTTCACCTTGGCCTGGTGGACGAGCCGCTCGAGCTGGTCCTCCGGGTCGTTGAGCTCGCTGTAGGCGTTGGCGAGCTCCTCGCCCCCGCCGAAGCACTCGAAGCGCTCCACCACGCCCGAGCTCCCGGGTTTGAGCTTGGCCAGCGGCGTGATGGCCGCCGGGTGGTCGAAGACGAAGGTCATGGCGTCGAGATGCGGCAGGATCGCCGCGTCGAAGATCCGGTCGAAGATTTTCGAACTCGGGGTCCCATCACCGGCTGGAACGCCCAGGCGATGGGCAAGCGCCAGCAAAGCCTCCCGGTGGAAGGATTTGCCGTCGAGGATGTTCTCCATGTCCTCCCCGCACCGCGCCTTCCATTCCTCCGGCAGGAAGATCCTCCGGAAAGGAGGCTTGAGGCCGACCTTCTTGCCGTCGTACAGCACGGACTCGATGCCCAGGGCTTGGGCGCTGTCCCACACCACGCGCTCGAAGAGGCCGGCCATGCCGTTGTAATCGCTGTAGGCCTCGTAGGCCTCGAGCATCGAGAACTCCGGGTTGTGCCGGGTGTCGACGCCCTCGTTGCGGAATATCCTGCCGAGCTCGAAGACCTTGTCGAGGCCGCCGATGATGAGCCGCTTTAAGTGCAATTCCGTGGCGATCCGGAGCACCATGTCCGCATTGAGAGCGTTATGGAAAGTCTTGAATGGTCTGGCGGACGCTCCTCCTGCCTTCGGCAGGAGGATGGGGGTCTCGACCTCGATGAAGCCGAGGGACTCCATGGTCTTGCGCACGGTCGAGATGATGAGGGAGCGCTTCCGGAACGTCTCCCGGACCTCGCCGCTGGCGATGAGGTCCAGGTGACGGTTGCGGTAGCGGGTCTCGACGTCCTTGAGCCCGTGGAACTTCTCGGGCAGGGGCCGCATGGCCTTGGCCAGGAGGACGAGCGAGGAGGCGGCCACGGTGGGCTCGCCGGTCCTGGTCTTGAAGACGCCGCCCTCGACGCCGACGAAGTCGCCGGCGTGGAGGTCCTTCTTGACGAGGAGGAAGGCCGCCTCCGGGAGGGCGTCCTTCTTGAAGTACACCTGGCACTTGCCGTCGCCGTCCTGGAGGTGGGCGAAGACGGACTTGCCCATGTCCCGGAGCTGCATGACCCGGCCCGCCGTCCGGACGGGGGTGGGGTCCTGCCCGCCCACCTCGAGCGGCGCGCCCAGGCGCGCGGCCTCGGCGCAGGAGTGGGTCTTCTGGAAGCGCGCGGGGAAGCAGTCGATGCCGCGGCCGCGCAGCTCCTTGAGCTTGGCTTTCTTGACGGCCAAGACGTCTTCCAACGAGCCTGAGACAGGGGCTTGGGGCGTTTCTGGGTTCATGCCGCGACTATTCTAGCACTTCCCGGCCACGACGAAGATGGTGACCCCGCAGCCCGGCCTGGCCAGCGTGTAGTACAGCTTGAACCAGACGAAGAACGGGAAGGTCAGGCAGTGGAGCGAGGTCTCGAAGGCCGCCACGAGCCTGCTCCGGGCGTCCTTGGAGCCGATGGCCCCGGCCAGGAGCCCCTGCGCGCCCGGCGCCCGGGGGCCGCCCTCGGCGAGGAGCCGGGTCAGGGTCGTGTCGCGGGCGGCCGCGGCGCCGCCGGCCACCAGGCGCTTGGCGCAGCCCAGGGCGGCCCGGGTGCAGCGCCCGATGAAGTGACGGGAGAAATCCCAGGTGGGCAGCCCCGCGGCGTCCAGGCGGCGGACGGAGAGTCCGTGGCGGGCCAGGAAGGCCGTCAGAGCCTCGGCGTCCCAGCGGGTCAGGTGGTGGGGCGGCTGGTCGAAGGCGTCGCGCCCGAAGAGCGTGGGGCGCCGGGCGTTGGGCACCGTGATGGCCACCACGCCTCCCGGGGCCAGCAGGCCGGCCGCGAGCCCGATGAGCTCGTTGGGGTCGTCCACGTGCTCCAGGACGTCGAAGAGCGTCACCGCGTCGAAGGAGGCCCCGGGATGCGACCGGCGGAACTCCGCGAGGGTGCCGCGGAATACGTCCGTGACGCCCTTGGCCCGGGCGGCCTCCAGGGCTTCGGCGTTCGTGTCGAGGCCCACGGCCTCGAACCCGCGCTCCCGGGCCGCGGCCAGGAACTGGCCGGCCCCGCAGCCGACGTCGAGGAGCTTCTTGGGCGAGAGGAGGACGTCCGCGCCCGGCGGGACCGCGGCGAAGAACCGGTCGTAGCGGCCCCGGTCGACGCCCTCGTAGCTGTCGGCCGAGACGAAGGCGCGGTACCAGCCGTCGCCGGGGTGCTCGAAGGGCCGGGCGGACTCCACGCGGCAGGCGGGGCACCTGAGGATCTCGTAGGTCTTCCCGCCGACCGGGTCGCGGTGGGTCTCGACGAGCGACTTGACGCCGGCGTCGGCGCAGATGGGGCAGGCGTCGGGGGCGGAGCTCATCCGCAACATCATAGAATATCCCGATTTGATATGTACGCCCTGCTCGGGCAGGTTTTACCGATATTTTCCCGCTTCTTTCCCGATGGGGGTGGATAAGGCCGGCCCTCCCTGTTATACTGATAGAGACATGGAGAACCCCTCGGCCGGCGAGCGCCGCGACGGGCCAGAGCCTCAAGACGACCGGGCTCTCGACGCCCCGATCCCCGTCCCGGAACCCGCGTCCCGGAGCGCGGGGGGGGACCTCCGAGCCTCGGGGGGGCCCGCCCGCAAGCCTGGGGTCATGGCGCCGCTGGCGGCGGTCGCGATCTGCATCCTCGGCGTGGCGTCCTTCTTCACCTTCAACGATCTCTCGCGGGCGCCGACCCCCGCGATCCCGGCCCTGCAGGCGGAGCCCGAGGCCGCGGCCAGCCTCCCGGGGACCGGCCCGGCGGTCGCGCCGGCGCCGTCGCGGGCGCCGGGCGGCGGGGACGCGCCGGTGGCGGACGGCGCCGCGGCCGGACAGACCCTGGCCGCCCTCGAGCGGGACGGCTTCGTCCCCGAGTCCCCGTTCGCCCAAGAAGAGTTGGTCGGTCCGCCCGCGGAGGACGGCCTCATCCCCTACGGCGCGCCGGCGGCGGGGCAAGCGCTCGCCCCGGCCGGTCCGGTCGAGGCGGCGCCGGGGCTTGCCGCCCCGGGGCTCGTCGCGGACGAGGCTCAGCCGCGCCTGACGGCCGTGGATTGGGGCCCGACCACGCAATGGAAAGGCGTCGCGCTGGGCCAGGGCGGCCTCGGCGCCCAGGCGGGCAAGGGCTGCAACTGCGCCGCCAAGCCCGTCGTCTCGGGCGGGGCGGGCTACCGCCCGAGCGTGGCGCAGTACACCCAGGGGTTCGCGAAATACCACCCGGGCTACGCGAAATACCACCCGGGCTATGCGGGGTACCACGCTGGCTACGCGCGCTATGGCGGCGGGTTCGCCTACTATAACCCCGGCTACGCCTATTATCACCCCGGCTACGCGACGTATCAGCCGGGCTACGCCGCCTACAAGGCTCCGACCGTGACCTACGGCCCGTCGGTGGCGGGCTACAAGAACCTGCCCGCCCCCGCCGAGCCGTCCTGCCAGAAATAGGGCGCCGCTCCGCGGCCAAACTTGCTAAGATTGCCGGCGCAGATTTCTTATGCTCCCCACGGTCTCCTAAAGATGGCCGCCGCCGCCAAGAAGGCCAACTTCCCGCAGCTGGCGTTCATGATCTACGGCGCCGCCTGCGCCGGCGCCTTCGGACTCGAGGACATGGTCTCCAGCGCCGGCCCGGGCGCGACCCTCATCACCCTGATCGCGATGCCCTTCCTCTTCAGCCTGCCCATCTCCATGGCGGTGGCCGAGCTCACCTCGACGTTCCCCGTGGAGGGCGGCAACTACCGCTGGTCGCGCATGGCGCTGGGGGATTTCTGGGGCTTCCAGGCCGGCTGGTGGGCTTGGATGACCGGCGTGGTGGTCAACAGCATGTTCGCGGTGCTTTTCGCCGACTACCTGCGCGGCTGGCTGCCCGGCCTCGGCGGCCCCGGCCACTGGGCCGTGTGCCTGGCCCTGGTCTGGGCCATGCACTACCTCAACCTGCGCGGGGTCCAGACGGTGGGCAACGCCGCCATCGGGCTGAGCCTCGTCCTGCTCGTCCCCTTCGTCATCCTGACCGGGCTGGGCCTCGCCCACTGGCGCTGCAACCCCTTCTCGCCCCTCGTGGTCCCGGGCAAGGGCCTGGTCACGGGCTTCGGCGGCGCCGTGGTGCTGGGCATCTGGCTCTACTCCGGCTTCGACAAGCTCTCGGCCGCGGCCGAGGAGGTGGAGGACCCCCAGCGCAACTTTCCCCGCGCCCTGCTGGTGGCCGCCGTGCTCGCCATGCTCAGCTATCTCGTGCCCACCCTCGCCGCCCTGGCGGGGAACGCCGACTGGCAGCGCTGGTCCGGCGCCTACTTCCCCGAGGCGGCCCTCCAGCTCGGCGGCCCCGCCCTCAAGAACCTCATGCTCTTCGGCGCCCTGTGCAGCAACGCCCTGCTCCTCAACGTGACCATGCTCTCGGCCTCCCGGATCCTTCCCGCCATGGCCCAGGACGGCTTCCTGCCTCAAGCCTTCGCGCGGCTGCACCCGCGCTACGGCACTCCCGCCCTCTCCCTGCTGGCGGGCAGCCTGATCTACAGCGTCTTCTCCCTGTGCAAGTTCACCCAGCTCGCCGTGGTCTACGCCTGGTTCCAGATGGCCAGCTATATCCTGCTCTACGTCAACGCCTGGGCCCTGCGCCGCCAGCAGCCGGACGCGGTGCGGCCCTTCGCGATCCCGGGCGGACGGCTGGGGCTCGTCGTCGCCCTGGGGCTGACCTGCGGCCTGGCCGTGCTGGCCATCGGCGGGGCCGTGTTCAAGGACGGGGTGTTCTCCGGCCGCGCCGCGGTCATCGGGGTGCTCGCCATGGCCTCGGGGCCCCTCGCCTACCGCTGGCTGG
>JACRDT010000021.1 GCA_016212795.1 Elusimicrobiota bacterium
CCAGGAACTCGGCCTGCCGACCCGCGCCCAGCGTCCCGCCATCCTCGATGCGGCCTGAGCCCAAGCGCCGCAAATCCTGCCTTGCGAGCTGGCTCTGTTTTCGTTAGCAGGACTGGCTCACTTCTCGTTGGCGTCCGGGCCCACGGCAAACCCTGAAGCCTATATTACATACCCACTGGTGGAATCGGATTGCCACATGCAACTACTCAACACAGAAAACAAGTTGCGGATTTCAGCCATCGCCCTTCCATGGCTACGCCTCATCCCTTGAGTCCTCTTTTTTAGGAGAGCATACTCTTCCTGCAACTCTATTGGTGCCAATAACACCGGGAAAGCATCGAGTTGACTTCTATTGATTGTCGCAATACCTGTTGTCTGTTTCGCTGCTCGACAGAAATAACGCTTCCCGCGCGGGCTGCTGATTAGGTCGCCCAAATAATCCGGTCGAACAATTTCACGATTTGCTCGCACACGAAAGATGTGGTTCTGATGGATGCATGGATCAATCTGGCCCTGCCATACTGCGGCACGACCCAACTTGTCTGGATCGCCACCTTCCGTTAGCAGGATATCACCCGGCAAGAGCCTAAGTCGTTCAACATCAGAATGAAGTGCCTCTATTGTCTTAACTTCCTCCAGATGCAGTATTCCATCCTGCACATTAGCAACCCGCATGTATGGAACAGAAACCGTTTGTTGGCCTCCCAATCTCCGTCCTTTTGCTACGCCGGACTGAATTTTAGACACTTGGCCCAAACCCATCACTCTCCATCGCTTGGGGTTGGTGACCGGATCGCCAAAGAACTCCAAGAAGGCGCTTTGCGTTAGTTTGTCCGCTATGTCGAGAACCTGCTGCCGCTTTCGCCGGATGGCGTCCGCCTTATCGAGGATGGCCGCGATGCGGCGCTGTTCGTCCAACGATCGAAGCGGGATTTTCGAATCCCGAATAGTAGTGTCACTTACCGCGGGATAACTTGCCCCAGTCGCCCTCCTGACCATCTCGTGCACAAAAGAGGGACTCCTTACCCAGTGAAAAAGATATCGGGCATCCAACTGCGAACGATCCGCCCTAAGCACCGCAAAACCCGTTGAGGCTGTGGCCCCATTCAGTTCATCCGGAACCTGCGCAACCGCATTAAGGTTTGGTCGAACAGTTGACACCAGGACATCGCCCGCCTTGACCAATTGTCGAGCTCTGCTTGGAGCATCGCATCCAGTAATCACAGACGCTCCTGCAATCATCTTATTCTCACGATCAATCGATTCAATATCAATGTAGGAAAAGGTATCGTCAGGACTATCTTTGCCGGGGTCCCACATCTCGCCCTTTTCCAGCAGATTTGAGAGGGGGATTAACTGAATCGGCGACATCATCCCACCATCCTCTCCAGCTCGTCCAAATCCTTCCGGATCTCGTCCTCCAGGCCCCTCAAGCGCTTGATGATCACCTTCGGCGGGTCGTACTTGACCTCCTCGTAGGCAATCTCCTTGTAGCGGCTGAGCGACAAGTCGTACTTGTTCTTCCGTATCTCATCCGCCGGCACAAAGAACGCCTTGGCCTTGCGGTCCGTGTCTTTCTTCGGGTCCCGCTTGCCCCACCGCTCGATTATATCCGGGATATCGTTCTCAGCAATCTTCTGCCGCTTATCATCCAGCGAAAACCCATCCGCCTGCATGTCGTAAAACCACACCTGCTCGGTCTTCCCGCCCTTCACGAACACCAAGACCGCGGTACTCTCGCCAGCATAGGGTTTGAACACCCCCGAAGGCATCTTTACCACAGCCTGAAGCTCGCACTTATCCAGCAACAGCTCGCGCAGGGCCTTGTGGGCGTTGCTGGAGCCAAAGAGCACGCCGTCTGGCACGATGACACTGGCCCGGCCGCCGATGCGAAGGAGGTTGATGATGCGGTTGACGAAGAGAAGTTCGGTCTTCGTTGTCTTGAGGCTCAACTCCTCGTTGATGTCCCCTTTGTCTATGCTTCCCTTGAAAGGCGGGTTCGCCAAGACCACGTCGAATCGGTCTTTCTCCGTAAAGCGCTTGGAGAGGGTGTCCATGTAGACCAAGTTCGGGCTGTCTATCCCATGCAAGATTAGGTTCATTAGCCCGATGCGGACCATCGTGGTATCGAATTCAAAGCCGTAGAATGTTTTATCCTTCAAGACCGCCCATTGCCTCTTGTCCGTGAGCTTGTCGCCCACCAAGCCGCGCTCCATGCCGTTCTCATCTTTGTGGCGCAGCTTTGGACTCGTGTGCCGGGTCAGGATATGCTGAAAGGCCCCAAGCAAGAAGCCACCGGTGCCGCAGGCCGGGTCGCAGACTTCCTCGCCCAGTTTGGGGTCCGTTAACGCGCACATCATCTGGATGATATGCCGCGGCGTGCGGAACTGGCCGTTCTTTCCTGCCGTAGCGATCTCAGAGAGCAGATACTCGTAAAGGTCGCCCTGCGTATCGTGGAAGGTCTGGCCGCTTTCCTTGGTCTCCCGCTCGATCTCGGTGTATATCTCGTCAATGATGCCGACCGCCTCCACCAGCAAGGATGCCTTCGGGATCATGAAGACCGCATCCTGCATGTAGACCGAGAACGATTGCCCCTCCCCGCCCAAGGTCTTGATAAAGGGAAACACCTTGTCCCGCACATGCGAGAGCATTTCCTCGGCAGGGAGGTGCCGGAAATGGCTCCAGCGTCGATTGTCCTTCTCAAAGATGGACTTATACTGCCGTTTGAGATACGCTGCGTCCTCCTGCTGTTTGCGGTCCATGGCGTCCAGACGTCGCATGAAAAGCAGGTAGCTTATCTGCTCTACCGCAGTCAGCGGGTTGGCGATGCCGCCGGACCAGAACTTGTCCCAGAGCTGGTCTATCTTCCCGCGAATATTTTGGTTAAGCATGTCTCTCTCCTACTGCTTGCGGATCCACTTCGCCCCGCGGCCCTTGCCCTGGGGAAGGATGATGCCTTCGTCGCGCAGCTGCCTCAAAACCACCCGAACCATGTCTCGGCTGATACCTGGGCAGTCGCTTTCTAGGTCGGAAATGGCGAAAGGCCCCTTCCTACGCTCAATAGCCTGGCGGATCTGGTCTGTCTTGGAGCCCCGTCCCGTCTTGATGGTTCCCACGCGCTCCTCGAACTCGCGGTAAGCCTTGATGAGGACTCCCCAGAAATAGGTCAGCCAGGGCATGATGTCATGCCTGCCTTCGTGCCAGCCTTGGGAGCTGGCCTCCAAGGTTTCGTAATAGCTTTCCTTGGATTCCTCGAATATGCGCTCCAGGCTGATGTAGCGTCCCACTTGATAATCGTTGTGATAGAGCAGGAGGAGTGTTAGAAGCCGTGCGGTGCGGCCGTTGCCGTCCGAGAACGGATGGATGCAGAGGAAGTCGAGTATGGCCGCGGGAACGACGATTAGAGGTTCCTGTCCATCGAGTTCTGTCATCTGATAATTCAGCACTAGCGCGGCCATGGCCTCCGGCGTGGCCGTGGCCTTCACGGGGTCGAAGCGGACGCGACGCACTGTGCCGTCAGGGTTTTTCTCAACGATTTTGTTGTCATTCTTTTTCCACTTGCCGCCGTCCACCGGCAGGTAGCGGTGGATGGTGGCATGGAGCTGGAGGATCACGTTCTCCGTGAACGGCATGTGCTGGGCTGATTCGTGGATGAGACTCAAAGCGTCGCGGTAGCCGGCAATCTCCTGCTCAGGCCGGTTGCGGGGGTTGGTGCTCTGCTTGACCAGGGCCTCCACCCGGTCATGGGGGGCCACGATGCCCTCAAGCCGGTTGGAAGACTCGCTCGACTCGATGACGGCAACCTGCTTGAGGGTCTCCAATACTTCGGGCGTCTGCCGGACAAAGAGGTCTTGGCGGCCCTTGCACTCGCCGATGCGCTTGAGAGACGCGGCTTGCTCCGCTGAGAAAGACAGGCGCCTCAGGTAGGGGATATCCAAGGATTTCATAGGGGTATGATACCAGATAAATAGGGCAACTACAAGCCTTCATTACCCTATTTATTGGTTATAATACCCCATTCCTTGGATGAATTTCTCGATTTCCTGGCGTTCCTGGGACTGGAACAGCCCCAGGATTCCGCGTGGGTGGATGTTTGAGCGCAGCGCTCCGAAACTCCCCAGATTCCAGCGGTCAGGATTCCCCATGGCGAGAGACAAGGCGGCTCCACAGGGGCCTCCAAGATCATTGGGGGCAAGGGTCCGTCAAGCAAACCGGTCCGCATCGTTGCTACATGGCCATCCAGAAGACCCAATCTGGAGCAAAGTCCGGGCGGGATTACAAGGCGGTTGCTCTACCGCGGATCGAGGGTCGAAAAGCGAGAATCCCATTGATGGCCTCCGGCCCCCATCCAGACGATCTGCCTGACTCCACTCCATCCAATCTCGACCAAGCCCGCACGGAGATTGAACGCCTCCGACGCGAGAACGAGGAGCTTCGACAGCGCCCGATCTCCTCGGACATTCTGTCACACAAATACGCAAATGGACAAAACGCGAATGATAGGGCATGTCACCCCCGTGCCCTTGACAAACGATGTTCCATGTATTATACTGTTCCGTGCAACGGAACGCTGCATATATGCAGAACACGACACGCTTAATCCAACCTTGCCTTGGGCAGCTCAAACTGGCCCTCGGCCCCGCTTTGCCCATTGAGTGGACCCAACCCGCAAGGGGCCCCCATGACCTTGAGCTCCAAATAGGGACACGGCCGCCTCTGCATTGGGTCGTTGAGGCCACCACCAGGACCACCACCAGGACCCAAGCACGGCACATCATCCTCCAACTAAAGGGCCTGGCCGGCAAAGTCATGGTCTTCGCGGATTGGATTCCAGACCAGGCCGCGGAGGAATTCCGCAAAGCGGGGATATTCTTTGTGGATACGCAGGGCAACGTGTTCATCCAGAAACCTCCATATATTGTCGTGGATATACGCGGGAAGAAGCCAACCCGCCCCAAAGCCGAGCCCGGACGGTTGATTGAACTCGGTGGACTCAAGGTCGTCCATTACCTATTGACCCATCCCACCGCCGTGGGTGACCCGCTTAGAACCATTGCGGAACAGGCCTGCGTTGGCCTTGCCACCGCGCATGCGGTCATGCGGGAACTCCAGCAGCGGCAGTGGCTGCTGCCCGCGGCTGAGGACAAGCGCCGATTTGGGAATCTCAAAGGCCTCATCGAGCTCTTCGTCCGCGGATACGCCCTCAAGCTGCGCCCGGCCTGCCTTCTCGGCCGCTACAGGCATCAGAAGCGGGCACCCCAGGAGATACTGGACGGCTTCGCGCATCGACTGGTCAACCTACAAGACCATTGGGCCGTAACAGGCGGGATGGCGGCCAAACAGCTGACCCACTATCTTGAGCCTGACACGGTCGAACTATACGCTGATGATCAGGCGATGGAGTTGCTAGGGACCGAGCCGATGCTCCGGGATGACACGAACGGCAACGTCACCATCCTTCGCCTTTTCAACCGCGCGGTACTGACCGACAAAATACAAGCGCCCTTGCCCCTGGCGACCCCGCTCCTGGTATATGCGGAACTCCTCGAGGCCGGCGGCGCACGAGACATGGAGACGGCCCAAATGATCTACGAACAATTCCTCGAGCCGACGATCGCGCATGGAACGTGAACTCAAAAGGGCAGTCCAAGAGGTTGCCGACGCGGCGAAAGTCCTGAATCTCGACATCGTGCTTGTCGGAGCCTTGATGTCCGAGTTCAGCCCCGAAATCGAGGCGGACTACCCACGATTCCGCCGGACCAACGACGCCGACTTCGCGATCCACATGCGCGACTGGCCAACCTACAAGAAGCTGCGCGCTGCATTGCTCGCAAAAGAGTTCAAGCCCAATCCGAAGATCGAGCACCGGCTGCACCTTGGGACCGCGATGGTGGATCTTATCCCCTACGGCTCCAAGATCGCCCCTTATGGGAAACTCACCTGGCCGGAGTCTGAACTCCAGATGACGGTAACCGGCTTCGATGAAGTCTGCGCGGCGGCGCGCAGGTCCGCATCAGTAAAGGACGCGCCCATCCCGGTCATCACGGTGCCCGGCTTTGTACTGCTCAAAATCATCGCCTACCTCGACCGCAAGGAACGCGGTGGCGACAAATACAAGGATGACGCCAGGGACATCGCGTACTGGCTGCAGAACTACGCCGGGGGGACCAACGACGAACGCCGCTTCGGGCTCGCGAAGGAACCGGGGTTTGCCGGTCAGGATTACGAAACCGCGGGAGCCGTCTTGCTTGGCAAGGAAGTCCGCGCATTGGCGTCGGCCGCGGCTGCAGCGCATGTGGATCGTTTCCTGCAGCAATCCCAAGATCGCTACTCGCCTTTTATCGACGCGTTGGCCGCCGGCATGACGGACGGATCGGCGAACAAGAAACGGGACGAAGGTGTCGCGCTGCTGACCGCCTTTGGGAAAGGCTATCAGCACGCTCGGAAGCCCGGGAAATAGCGAATCAAGCCCGGCTGAGGCGGTGCTCCCGGCGATGGATTGTGGAGCGGACCAACGCGTGGCTCCAAAACTCCCGGCGGCTGGTGGTGCGCTATGAACGTTCCGCCGGGATATTCCTGGCTCTGGTTCATATGGCCTGCGCTCTGATCACGCTCCGGGTGGTTTTGAAATGACTTCTAGGGAGAACCTGGAAAATGTCCGATTCTTCCGAACGACTTGCCGTGTAGCCCGCGGATTGCCGGAAGTTTCCTGTCAATCCCTGCCGACCCACAAAGCGTTGATGGGCAGCGCGTGAAGGTTCTTGGCGAAAGGAATGGTCTCCCGGCCGGCATAGAGGACGATGCCGCGCACAAAACGCTTGCCCAGCACTTCTGCGAAAGCCTTGAGCCCCTTGAGTTCCCCTATCCCAACGGAACCGGCTTTGACCTCGATGCCGACGCACCGTCCTCGGGCATCCTCCAAGACGAAATCCACCTCGGAGCCGGTCTGCGCGCGCATATGATGCATGCGGGGCTTGATCCGGCTCCACCAGGACTGCTTCGCCAGCTCGGCCATGACGAAGTTCTCAAGCAGCGGACCGGACAGCATGCCGTCTCCCGCCAACCGCTCCGCGTCCGCCCCCAGCAGGCTGGTGGCAAGCCCCGTGTCGATCAGGAAGACCTTGGGCGCCTTGACTAGGCGCTTGCCCAGGTTGCCGCTCCAAGGCGGCACACGATGAACCAGGAAGGTCGCCTCCAGCAATGCCAGGTACCGTTTGAGGGTGGATTGGGGTATCCCCAGGGACCGGGAGAGTTCCGCGTAGTTCAACAAAGAGGCGGTTCGGGCCGCCAACAGACTGAGCAGCCGTGGCAGTTGGGTGCGATCCTCGATATCGGAGAGGTCCCGCACGTCTCTCTCGATCAGGGTCGTGATGTAGGAATTCACCCATGCCCGTCGCCGCTCCGGCTGGACGCGGGACATGGGTTCCGGATAGCCTCCTCGGGCCACCCGTTCCCACAAGGCATCGCGCGACAAGGCCCCTACAACCGGCAGCTTGGCTTCCGGATCGAACAAGAGGTCGATAAGACCTTCCCGATGCCTATCGATCTCGCCTTGCGAGAGCGGCCAAAGCGTCAGCACCTCCATGCGGCCCGTCAATGCGTCCGAAAGCCGCGGCAGAACCATGGCATTGGCCGAACCCGTGAGAAGGAACCTGCCGGGCTTGCGATTGCGGTCCACCTCGGCCTTAAGGGGCAGGAACAATTCCGGCACTCTCTGCACTTCGTCCAGGATGACGGGACCGTCCAAGCCTGACAAGAACCCCCGCGGGTCTCCCTTGGCCGCGGACATGACTTCCACATCATCGAACGTCAGATAACGGGCCGGGCGAGAGCCCTTCGCGATTCCTTGGGCCAATGTGCTCTTGCCGGTCTGTCTCGCCCCGTTCAGGAAGACGACGGGGCTGTCCAAAAGGGCTTCCAGCAGCGCGGGTTCAAGATTGCGTGGATACATGCCATCAGTATAACCATCTTGTGGGTGCAAATCAACCACATTGTGGCTGATTGTCACCCACACGTGGTGCCATTAGGGTGCCATTCGCCCATACAGAATCAGCGAACTCCAGCATTCTCCACATTCGATTTCTCGCCGACGGCGGGATTTTCTCGACGAGCCAGGCCAAATTACAAGGCGGTTGCCCTACCGCTGAGCTACGTCGGCGTTAGCGTTTTTTTATCTGATAAATCCTGGGAACACCAGCACGGGCACGCGGCACCCGTCGCTCATGCCCCCTGGAATGAGCGCCCCCGGGAGCGGCCTGCGTAGGGCTTGCCGCGCTTCCCGGCTTGGACGGGCTCATTTGGCCCTCCCGCGCAGTTCCGGCACGGCCAGGCCCTTCTCGCGGATTGCGCGCCAGAGGTTCTTCCGCCTCCAGTGGACCGCCGCCCACTCGCCCAGGAGCCTCCCGCAGGCATCGGAGTCGATCTCCGAAAGGGCGCATAGCCAGTCGGCGCAGCGCTTGTAGTCAGAGCAGGCGGAGCCCGGGTCCGGTACGAAGCGCGGCAAATTGCGCTTCCAGAAGGCCACAAGCTCGGGAATCAGGGCCGCGGCCCCAAGGCGGGAGAGCCAACCGCGTCTGGATGCCAGAAGGGAGCCGTCCTTCGTCCACCCGTAGCCCAAAACCAGCGCGAGGGAAGGGGAGACCGGCTTGAGCCAAGCGCCGCTTTCCAAGTCGAGGCTCAGCCGGGCCAGGTCGTTCAAGGCGCGGTGGAGCGACTCCCGGGTCGATCCGGCTTCCTTGAGCCAGCGGCGGATTTTCTCGTGGAACTCGGCCGCGCCGCCATCTCCTTGCCGAGCCGCGTCCGCAAGGTCGTGGACCCAGGAACGGCCCGCCCGGGGTTCCTGAAAGGGGGCGAACCGGTCCCGGTCGAGGTCGAAGCGGTCGACGCTCCTCTGCGCCACCAGGGCGCGCCATTCATCGAAGAGGCGGTCCCGCATGGCGTCGAAACGAGGAGATGGGACGCGGCCGAACGCGGCGAGCGCCTTGTCCCAGTTCCTCCAGCTGGAGAGGAGCGCGGACTGCAGCCGGATCGCTTCGGCCGAATCCTCCCGCCCCAGGGCGGTCGCGGCCCGCATCCAGGCTTCGAGCAGTTGCTTGAAGCGGTCGTCCGGCTCCTCATCGGTCGGGCCGCCGCCGTGGGGCGCAAGCAGCGACTCCCGCGGGTCCCACTTTGTCCCGTCGCGAAGGGACAGGAAGGAGGTCGCGGCCTCGGCGCAGACCTGGAAGACATCTTCATGCGCCTTCTTGCGCGCCAGTTCATTGACCACAGGGGAGGCCAAAGACCAGTCCTGGCCGATCCTGGCGCGACAGGTCTCCAGATACCCGGAGCGGTCCTGCCCGCGGCATAGGTCCTTGTAGATGCGAAACCAGTTGGAATGGGCCGAGTCCAGGACCCGTTTCCACCGGTCCTCGCCGCGATTCCTGCGAATCCCCTCCAGGACCTCTCTCTTGGCCTCCCGCGCGAGCCCGCGCACGAAGGCGGCCACGGCCTTCTCGTCCAATGCCAAGCCATGGTTGGACGCCTCCAGACCGCGCAGCTTGTCGATCAAGTCGAAGGCGGTCTTGCCTTCGCGCTGCGCCGTCCGCCGCTCCCACTCGATGAGGCAGCCGGTCGCCTTGGGTCCGAGGCCGAAGGATTCGCCGTCGAAAGGGGACATCCAGTCGGGCAAAGAGGAGGCGATCTCGTCTACGCTTTCTGCGACCGCGTCCGCGAAGCTGAAATCGGAGTCCAGGTCCTCGTCGAAGACCCGCGGCAGGAGCTTGCTCATCCGGCCGGCGATGGGCTCCATATCCCCTGTCACGGAAAGCGGATCGAAATAGGGTTGCTCCCAATGGTACTCATGGATGACGTACTCTCCCTCCTCGTCGCAGGCCTCGCTGATCCGGCCGTTCCAGTCCCCCCAAGCCCGCTCCCACTCCTGGAGGACCTTGGCCGAGCCCGGCAGTGGAGGGGATTTCTTGTCGGCTGAGCGCAAGGCGCGGCGCAGGGCCGAGCCGGTATCCGGGCCCAGCTTGCCCGCGAGACGCTCGACCCCCTCGCGGCCGAGCGTGGACAAGGCCCCGGCAAGCACGCGCTGGATCTCCTCCTCGGAAAGCCCGGCCGAAAGCCGGTCGAGGACCTCACTCTCGGTCCGACCGCGAGGCTTCGCGGCACGCTTGGTCTTGGCCTCCATTTCGCACCTCACTTCGCGCTCAGGCATCTTGAGGAATCGCGGGGTCTTGCAAGCGCTTCAGCTCAAGCAATTCTCGGAGGCGCTGGCGGAACACTTCCAAGACGGGCTTCTCAAGACCAATCCCTTCACGAGATGGGACGCCTTCTTCACCTACCTGGCCGACAAGGCCAAGGAACGCATCGTCATCGCCCTCGACGAGTTCCCCTATCTTGTCCAATCCAACCGCTCCCTTCCCTCCTTGCTCCAGTACCACTGGGACCAAAAGCTCCGAAAGACCAAGGTCTTCCTGATCCTGTGCGGGTCGAGCATCGGGATGATGGAGAACCTGATGGGATCAAAGTCTCCTCTCTACGGCCGCAGGACCTCGCAGCTGCTCCTCAAGCCCCTGAAGTTCGCGGACGCCCTCCCGCACCTGGGGCACGCACGCCAGGCCGTGGAGGCCTATGCGGTTTTCGGGGGCACGCCGGCCTATCTCGTGGAATACGACCGGCGCAAAGACCTCTGGAGCAACATCCGGGAGAAGATCCTGAGTCCGGAGCGCTCCCTTTTCCGGGATGCGGAATTCGTCCTGCGCCAGGAGGTTCGCGAGCCGCGGTCCTATTTCTCCATCCTGGAATCCATCGCCAAGGGAAACACCAGGATCGGACATATCATCAACGATACGGGGCTGGACAAAGGCGTGGTGGTGAAGTACCTCGGGGTCTTGATCGACCTCCACCTGGTCCAGCGCGGGGTCCCGGTCACCGAGAAGAGCCCCGCGAAATCCCGCAAGGGGCTATACCGCCTATCGGACAACTTCTTCCGGTTCTGGTTCCGGTTCGTCTATCCGAACCTCCAGACCATCGAGGAGGGCCGCCAGGACCGGCTCGTGGACACGGTCATCCGCCCGCGCATGGATGCGTTCACGGGCCCGATCTTCGAGGCCGTCGCCCGCGAGGCCCTGCAAGCGATGGACAAGATCGGGCAGCTCCCCTTCCGGCTCGAAAAACTCGGGCGCTGGTGGGACAAGGACGCCGAGATAGACCTCATCGGCATGGGCGGGAAAGAAAACCTCTTCTGCGAGGTCAAGTGGAGCGATGGCGTGGATGCCTCAGAGGTGGTCCACAAGCTTCAGCAGAGCGCCGCAGTGACCGGCCTAAGCGGCAAGCCCCATTTCTGCCTGATCGCCAGAAGCTTCAAGCGGGATGCGCCGGGAATCCTCCAGTTGGACTTGAAGAAGTTGGAAAAACTGTTTTCCGCCTGATCCCCCCGCCAGCCAGACTGCCCGCACGATAGAATGTCCGCCGGACTCGCGGGAGGGCTCAAGATTCCTACAATACAATCGTCGGCTGGAGGAGCCATTGAACAAGCGCTACGACCTCGCCATCATCGGTGGGGGCGCGTCGGGGCTGGTCGCGGCGATCGCCGCGGCACGACGGAGGCGGCGCGTCGTCCTGTGCGAGAAGATGTCCACCCCGGGGTTGAAGCTGCTCGCCTCCGGCGGCCAGCGCTGCAACCTGACGAACACGCTCTCCCCCGAGGCATTCATGGAGCGTTTCGGGCGCGAAGGCCGCTTCATGGGGCCGGCGCTCGCGGAGCTCGGCGGCGAGAAGCTGCGGAGCTTCTTCCACGAGCTTGGCATCGAGACCGACATCAGCGACGGTTTCCGCGTTTGGCCGGCGACGCGGCGGTCGGAGACGGTGCTGGCGGGACTCCTCGCGGAGGCAAGACGGCTCGGCGTACGCGTCGAGCTGCGCTGCGAGGCGCGCGAGGTGCTCTTCGCCGACGACTGTTTCCAGCTGGCCTGTGAAGCCGGCATGATCGCGGCGACGGAGCTGATCCTCGCCACCGGCGGCCTGACCTGTCCGCGGCTCGGAACCACGGGCGACGGCTACAAGTTCGCCCGCGCGTTCGGTCACCGCGTGAAGCCCTGCTATCCGGGAGGGGTGCCCCTCTTGACCCGCGAGAGGTGGCCCGGCCGCTGCACGGCGCACACGATCGGCAAGGCTGTCGTGCGGTTCGCCGCCGGCGGGCGGAAGATGCTCGCCCGGACCGGCGACGTGATCTTCACCGAGCGCGGGATCGCCGGGCCGGTGATCCTCGACCTGTCCCGCGAGATCTCCCCGCTCCTCGAGAAGCACGGAACGGTCTCGCTGCGGCTGAACCTCGGCCGCGGAAGGAACCGGGAGGACTGGCAGGCGATCTTCAAGGAATGGCGGCAGGGGAGCGGCGGCATCGTGCGGGAGCGCCTTGCGGAGCACTTTCCGCCGCCTCTCGCGGAGGTTCTCTGCGAGCTGGCCGGGCTTGAGGCGCAGACCGCGGTCCACGCGCTCGGCGGCGAGCCGCGCGATAGGCTGATCGGCATCCTGGTCGAGACGCCGCTGACCGTCGTCGACACCGCAGGCTATGACCAGGCCTTCATCACTCGCGGCGGCGTCTCCCTGAAGGAAGTCGATCCGAACACCTTGGAGAGCCGGCTGCGCCCCGGCCTTTACCTCTGCGGCGAACTCCTCGACCTCGATGGACCTTGCGGGGGATTCAACCTGCAGTGGGCGTTTGCCAGCGGGTACCTCGCAGGGCTCGGCAAATAGCCGGGCTGACTCACGATTACCGCCGACGATATCGCCTGGAACCGGGCTTATGGTTCCCACGACTGGCAGAGAGCATACAAGGCGGTTGCTCACTCGC
Source organism: Elusimicrobiota bacterium (assembly GCA_016212795.1). Taxonomy (GTDB): domain Bacteria; phylum Elusimicrobiota; class Elusimicrobia; order UBA1565; family UBA9628; genus JACRDT01. The sequence continues at coordinate 12,839 of JACRDT010000021.1, forward strand.
CAACCCATGTTGACAGCCGCAACCATTCCCCCGGCGCGATTTCGGGCGGCTCCGCTGCGGCTGACAGCCGGCGGGCTATCCCGCCGCGAGCACGCGCCGGACTTGCCGACGCACCCAGTCGGCGAACGATTCCCGGGCGGCGCGCGGGTCGGTCGAGGCGAAGGGACCCATGCCGGCGACTTGGCCGCGGATGTATTCCTCGCCTGCGATGCCCTCGCGGTACACGCCGGTCTCATCCCCGTCGCCAAGGTCGAGGCAGGCTCGGCACGCGCCGTCGCGGTAGAGGCCGAAGTGGGCAAGATGGCCGCTCGGGTGGAACGTCGCGCGCGCCCCGAGCTCAACGTGGTTCGGCGGCAGGAAGCTCGAGTCGATCATAGGGGCGTGAGCGATAGGATATCGTACAACAACCGATCGCCGTCATGATCATCTGGCTGCGCCCCTGACCACGGAGGCGTTGCAGGGCGGTTGCTCCACCACTGGGCTACGGCGGTGCCAGACTCAGCACAAGGAAATCGGCCATGGCCTGGTCGAAGTTCAGGCCCCTCGAAACCAACGTATTCTCGAGCGCGTACGCGTTCCATTCATCGAAGATAGCGTTCATGGCGATTCCTGGCCCGGGTCAATTGTGCTCACAAGGAACAGCATATCATCATTTTGGTTCCCTCGGTTTCCACCCGATCGTCATGGAAGCGCCCTCAACCGACGGAACCTCACTCCGACATCAGGCTTAACCCCCCTGGCAAAAAGCAGGCCGACAGTATATCCTTAGAGCATGTCCCCGCGGCTGCTGGCCCTGCTGCTGGCTTTGGCCCCTCTCGCCCCCATGGCGAGCGCGGCGGGCAGCCGCTCCGGCAAGGCCGCCAAAGCAACCTCCGGATCGCCCGGCGTCGAACCCCTCGGCGGCTCCCTGCAGTCCGTAGGCGCGTCGGTGCTGGCCACCCTCACCCCGACCCTCACCGGCACGCTCTCCCCTCCCTCCCTCTCCCCCGTCCCCGGCCTCGCGGCGCCCATCCCGGCTCTGCCGCTCTCCGCGCCCTCGATATCGGACCTTTCCCCGGCCGCCGCGCCCATGCTCCCGGCCGCGCCGCCGGCCCAGCCCTCCGAAACCCAGGATCCTGTCTCGGCGCCCCCCGCGGCACCCGAGGTCCGCAAGGACTCCCTTCTCGAACGCGCCCGGAACTGGCTCTTCCCGCCCCAGCTCTCTGGCTCCTACTCCTTGGGCTCGGCCGACGCCTTCTTCCACGGCACCAGCCTGGCGCGCATCGAGGAAGCGGCGGAGACCGGCGGCGTCCTGAGCGCCCAGCGCACCTACTTATCCGATGAGCCTGGCTTCTCCCACGGCTACGCCCGCGCCAGCGCCCGGCGCACGGGCACGCCCGGCGTGGTCCTCCAGTTCTCGGCCGACGCCGTCGCGGGAAAGCTCGCGGCCGGGCATTACTCCCCGGTCGTCCAGGCCGGCCATGGCATGCCCACGCAGCTCGCCCGGTTCTCGATGGCGCTCGGTGACATCCCGCTCTCCGGCCTCACCCCGGCCTCCAAGGAGGCCCTGCTGGCCCATTACGCGCTGGCCCGCGACCTCGCCCCCGGCGACGCCGCGGCCGCCTCCAAGCTCGCCTCCGTCGCCCGGGCGCTCGGCGCCGCCGTTCCAGCCCCCAGGCCCCTGAGGGGGCTGGCGGACCTCGAGCCCGGGCACCGCGTCCTGATCCCGGAGGGGAGCTCCGGCCGCGAGGCGCTCTACGCCGGCCTCTCGGACGGCAAGGTCATCCTCGTCGAAGCCCGGGGCGGGGCCTGGCTCAAGCCCCGGCGGGTTGAGGCCGAGGGCTTCAAGGCGGTCGTCGACATCGGGCCGGCCCCGGCCGAGACCTTGGCCGCCGTGGGCAAGCTCCACAAGATAGACTGGTCGGGAGGCTCGCAGGCCGAGCGCCTCGACCTGCGCTTCGCCGCCCGCGGCCTCTGGGCCAAGGTCGCCCCGGACGCGGCCGCGGAGATCATCGGCCTGCGGGCCCGCAAGCTCTCCAAGGCCGCGCTCAAGGCGTACGTCCGCGCGGAGGTCGAGGCCGCCTTCGAGCGCGTGAAGGCGGCCCGCGGGGTCGGCAACATCGGGCTCCACTTCAACCTGCACGGGGGGACGCGCCGCGGCTACGTCGGCGCCGGCATCCGGGCGTCCAAGGGCGACATCGCCCTGCGCCACTCCACGCACGGGGACCCCAACGACAAGGTCTACTTCTTCCAGACCGCCGCGCACTCGCCCTACGAGGCCCTCGACGCGTCCAACGGCGAGATACTGCTGTTGCCCTCGCGCATGGGCAGCGTCCTCAACGTCTTCGACCTGGACGCTCCCGAGCTGGCCTCGGCGCGCGCCGACGGCCGCATCCGGGGCTCGAGCGCGATCTCCATGGATTTCCACGGCATGCCCGGCGTGCCGTACTCGGCCTACCTCGCCCCGCCCATGACGGTCTTCACGGCTACGGCCAAGAGGCTCGGCCTGCGGAGCCTCAGCCGCGACGAGGAGACCCTGGCGACCGCCCGATTCCTGGAAGCCGCCCTGACCGAGGGCGGCGCCGACATCCCCGGCAAAGCCGCGGCCTCCGGATCGGCCGCCGCCCGGGGCGCCGCCGCCCGCGCGGCCGCGGCCGCGGACGCCGAGCCCGACATCCCGCCGCGCTTCAAGCTCGTCGACAACGACTACTACTATCACGGGACCACGCTCGCGGACCTCGAGCGCGTCGTCGAATCCGGCGGCGAGATGGCGCCGGAGGTCTCGATGTACTCCCAGCGCGCCGGCGATTCCGTGGGCTACGCGGCCGAGCGCAAGCGCAAGCTCGGCCGCCCGGACAACCCCGCCGTGCTCCTGCAGTTCGGCTTCCGGGACCTCTCGCCCCTGGTCAGCGGCAAGGCCTTCGCCCCCGCGCTCGCCATGACCGACCGCGGCATGCCGCCGGTCCACGCCGCCTACGTCGCGGCGGAGAAGCCCGTCCCCCTGGCCTTGATGACGGCGCAGTCCAAGGAATCCATCCTCGTCTGGCTGAGGGCGAAGGCCGCGCGCCGTCCCGACGAGCCACGCTGGGCCCGGCTCGCCGAGCGCCTCGAGGCCGCGCTCCACCGCTGAGCCGCTGCTTGCCGGATGGAACCTTTCCCGGCCCACGCTCGTATATCATGGCATGGAGCCTCCGCGCCCGCAAGGCGCCGCGAACGCATTTGCTATCATCACGCCGATGGCCCGCCAGGAGAGCCTCTTCCCCGACCCCGACTTCCTCAAGACGGCCGTGATCGGCCGGCGGAAGGATTTCGACGCGCTCTTCGAGGGCTTCACCCGCTTGCGGGCCATCTCCTACGTGGTGTCGCCGGACCTGCTGTTGGAGCTGTTCTCGCGCGGCTTCTCCGACGTCGAGGTCCTGGTCGGGGAGAACCTGTCCGAGAGCTACCGTCAGATCCTGGGCGAGCGGGGGCCCGAGGCGGCCGAGCGCCTGGCGGAGAGGGTGGCGGACGGCGCCCTGCGCATCCTCGTCCCCGAGCGGACGGTCCACACCAAGCTCTACATCCTCGAGCGCGAGGGCCTGCGCCGGGTCATCCAGACCAGCGCGAACCTCACCGAGACCGCCCGGCGCGCCTCCCGGCAGGTCAACTACGCCTGGTTCGCGGACCTGGAGCCCGGCCATCCGTGGCTCGGCCGGGTGGAGGAGGACTACCAGGCGCACCTGAGGCATTCGGCCCTCTTCATGGGCGACCTGGCGGATCTCATCAAGCAGAACCGGCCGGAGGAGCGCCGCAAGCTCGTGGAGGCCTGGCTCAAGGGCGTGGCGGCCGAGGAGGTCGAGACCGAGACCCGCAAGCTCCTCCAGGAGATCGCGGCCAAGGCCGTGGAGAAGGCCGCGGGCCAAGACGAGCCCCTGTTCTCGGTCAGGCTCCCGGACGCGCCGGCCGCGCGCAGGCAGGCGGAGCGCATCCTCTCGGCGTTCGGCCCGGCCTGCGAAGGCGCGGAGTTCAGGCTCGCGCCCTCCCGGTACCTGCGCTACGTGACCGAGACCCACGGCGTGCCCGTCCTGCGGGCCGACCCGGCCCGGCGCGAGTTGCGGCTGGGGTTCGGCGGCGAGGTCGAGTCCCTGGCCGAGCCCCTGCCCGAGCCGGCCTCCGTGTCCGGCGCCCTGGCCCACCTGGAGGCGTATTTCTCCACGGTGGAGCTGGGCAAGTCCCCGGACCCCGACTTCGCCAAGACCAGCCTGTTCGAGGCCCTCCTCTATTTCATGGCGGCCCCGTTCGCGCACGAGTTCATGAAGCTCAAGCGCAGCCGCTACGGCGCCATCGACTCCCGCGGCCCGCGGTTCCTCTACATCTACGGGCCGTCCCAGAACGGCAAGTCGACCTTCCTGAAGTTCGTCTTGAAGCTGCTGACGGGCCGCGCCATCGAGCCCCTCAGCGGCGGCGACTTCGCCAAGCGCAAGGTCCAGGGGGTGGCCTCCGTGGGGACCTCGTTCCCCCTGGCCTTCGACGACGTGGTCATGGCGACGCGCGCGGCCCTCTTCGAGGAGGTGCTCAAGTCCTACTGGGAGTCCTGGTGGAGGGAGGACTGCGTCGCCCCCCAGATCGTGCTCTCCTCCAACGCCTACACCCTGCCGCCCTGGGCCAAGTCCCGCGTCAAGCGCCTGGACTTCGACGTGCATTTCGCCCCGACCGACGCCGGGCGCGACGCCCTCGCCGGGCTCTTCCGCGGCGAGAACCGCCTCTTCCGGTGGTTCGCGCCCCTCTACATGAGCCGAATGGCCTCCGGGTCCGTGCCGGGAGAAGACGAGCTGGCCTGGGCGCGCGAGGTCTTCGCCGAGCTCTACCGCCACGCCGGCAGGGCCGTGCCCGGCTATTTCCCCGAAGGGCCCATCGAGAAGCTTTACGACCCGGGCCTCAAGGCCTGGCGCGACATGATCGACAGGCTCGGCAAGGCCAAAGTCAGGTGGGAGACCGACCGCGCGGTCGTCGAGTTCTCCGCGGACCTGCAGGGCTACGAGGTCCGGGAGTACGAAAGCCACCTTCCGGCCCAGATCAAGCACCGCCGCCGCGGGAACACCATCCTCATCGAGAGCCCCGCGGAGTTCAAGGCCTGGCTCTCGGGCGGGAAAGGACGGGGCTCGGGAGGCTGGCTCGCGAGGCTCCTGGGCCGCCGCCCGGCCCCGTAGCGAGGCGGCCGTGACACCCGAGGAGGCCCTGCGCCGGCGCTGGGGATACGACTCGTTCAAGCCTCTCCAGCGGGAGGCGGTGGAGGCCGCGCTCGCGGGGCGCGACTGCCTGGTGGTGCTGCCGACGGGAGGCGGCAAGAGCCTCTGCTACCAGCTTCCCGCCGCGATTCCGATCTGCCGCCCGACGAGGAGCTCTTCGAGCGCCTGCGGCGGCTCCGCCGCCTGATCTCGGAGAAGCTGGGCATCCCGCCCTACGTGGTCTTCCACGACAGCGCCCTCCTGGAGATGGCCGCCCTGAAGCCCGAGACCCCGGCTGCCCTGCGCGGCGTGAAGGGCGTCGGAGACCGGAGACTCGAACGTTACGGGACGGCCTTTCTCGAGGTCATCTCGGGCAAGCCGCCGGAATCCGCCGCCGCCCGCGTCAGCTGACCTCCGAAGAGCGTTCCGCCCCCCGGTCAGAAGGGGACGTCGTCCATCCCTTCCTCGCCGGCCGCCTTGACGCCCGCGGGCTCGGACGGCTCGGGGGCGCGGGGAGCGCCGCCCTCGCGCTTCTCGAGGAACTGGAAGTCGTCGACGACGACCACCATCTTGGACTGCTTCTTGCCGTCCTCCTTCCCGGACCACTCCTCGAGGACGAGGTGCCCCTCGACGAAGATCTGCTGGCCCTTGCGCAGGTTGTTCCCGATCTGGTCGGCCATCTTCCGGCCGGGCTCCCGGTTGAACGCCTTGAGGTCCACCCACACCGGGACGTCCTCCCACTGCCCGCTCTGCTGGTTCTTGCGGCGGTTGTTGACGGCGAAGCCGATCTTGGCCACCTTGCCGCCGTTGCTGAATTCCTTGATCTCGGGATCCCGAGTCAGACGACCGATGAGCATGACCTTGTTCAGATTCGCCATGGATGAACCCCCGCGCTATGGACGCCTCGGCCCGGACCCCTCGGATCCAGGCCCAGCCAGGATGTTATCACACTGCGCGCCCCCTTTCCATGGCTTCCGATCCCGCCGGGCCCGCGCCGAGTCTTCCCATTTCGGCCCGGCGGATGATATCATTGCCCCTGAGGTCCGGAGGTCGAGCGAAAGAGCCGGCCCGGATCCGGAGGCACAGCGTCCATGATGGAGTCAGCCCTGTTCAAACGGATGACGCTCAAGCAGGACCAGCCGTCGGGCCTGGTGGTGAGGATCCGCTGGGAGAAGGACGGCTCGGTCATGGCCCTGATCCCGGCCGGCGAGTTCATGATGGGCTCCGTGGAGTCGGAGCTGGCCGCGCGCTGCCTCCTGGGGACCTCCAGCGGGGAGGGCCCCCGCCACAAGGTGTTCCTGGACGCCTACTACATCGACGAGTGCGAGGTGACGGTGGCGCAGTATGGCAAGTTCAGCCAGGCGACCGGCCAGGCCATGAGGGCGCAGCCCCAGGGGAGCGGGGACAGCCACCCCGTCGTGAACGTCAGCTGGATCGAGGCCGCGGCCTACGCCGCCTGGGCGGGCAAGAGGCTGCCGACGGAAGCGGAGTGGGAGAAGGCGGCCCGGGGCGGGACCCAGACGCATTGGTGCTTCGGGGACGGCGAGAGCGGGCTCGGGGAGCACGGCTGGTACAAGGCCAACGCCGGGGGCGCGGCCCACCCGGTCGGGCGGAAGAAGGCCAACCAGTACGGCCTGTACGACATGCACGGCAACGTGGTGGAATGGGTCGCCGACTGGCACGAGCGCGATTACTACCGGACCAGCCCGGCCAAGAACCCCCAGGGGCCGGGCAAGGGGCTGGACCGGGTCTGGCGGGGCGGCTGCTGGCAGTTCGAGGGCCACGACTGCCGGGCCGGCTCGCGCAACTGCACCCCGCCCGGCAATTGGTACGCCTTCGGCGGGTTCCGCTGCGCCGCGACGGTGCGCCGCTGAGCGGCGGCGCCGACGGAATCTTCTACAAGGCAGCGAAGTCCCGGCCGATGAAGCGCGTCAGCAGCGAGGCGAGGCCTTTGCGCGCGCGGCCGAGCCTCTGGATGTCGCGTCGGTCCAGGTGCTCATGCCAGGGCTTGTCGGGGACGCTGTTCGAAACGTAGAGGAGGGCGAGCGCTCTCTTGCCGGCCTTCTTCGCCGCGGAGAACACCGCGGAGCATTCCATATCCAAGCAGTCCGCGCCCAGCGCGCGGAAGCGCGGCAGGTGCGTTTCCTCCAGCGCCAACGAACCGACCGTGGCGCAGGTCCCCTCGGGCAGACCCGAGTACGAGGAAAAGACCCCCGCCAGCTTGGCGTCCGGGAAATAGCATCCGGCCTCCCCCCGTCCCGCGAGCATGCCGCTGAAACTCTCGAAGTCGAAGGCCTTCCTCACCGAATACGCCGCGCCGATCCCGCCGCCGACCCCGCCGCAGCAGTTGAAAAGATAGATGTTCCTGCAGGGGGAATCGGCGAGGCTGAGGACGCAGTCGCCCGCCAGCAGGCTGTAGCGCGTGCCGATGATGGTGGCGTGCCGGGAATCCGCGACCCGGTAGTAATCGCCGCGGCCGCGCCCCCCCGCCCTCGACCCGGCGAAGAGGTCGACTTCGTTGAGAGGGGAGAGGACGCAGTCCGGCTTGACGAGGGACTTCTCGATCCCAAACAGCTTCTTGAAGATGTCCATCGGCGCCGTTACGGACACTCACCAGGCGAGAGAACGGGCGGTGTCTAACAACCGCACTTCCCTTGCGTCGGCCTGAACCACGGGCAGACCTGGTCGTTGGCCGCCACGTCCTTCTCCTTCATGTCGCACCAGCCCTTCTTGGTCTTGGGCTCGATGGAGTAGTATATGCAGCCGCCGCACTTCTTCTCTCCGCAGCATCCGCCCATCGTCCACCTCCCATCCGTCCTCGCGGGGCTGACGTCCACCCGGGGAACCGGGTCATCACCCCGGCGATAGCCTGATTCTACCTCTTGGTCCGGCCCGAATAAACACTAATTGCAGGCCGTCGATCGGGCACGATAGCATTCCAGGGCAGCGCAAAGGATCGCCGATGAGCGACCTCGTCAATGCCGGTCGTCGCGCCTTTCCCAGCCCGAGCGCGCTCGATTCATGGGGAGGCCGGGGAACCTTTGTCGACCCTCGATCGTATATTCAACAGCGATCCAGGATCGCCAGAGGGCAGCAACGCAAAGGGGCCTTGACAATGTGTCATCTATAGTTTACACTTATGACAGACATCCTCTCAACGCCTGAATTCGCCGAATGGCTGACCGGCCTGGACCCAAAAAGCCGGGCGCAGGTAGATGACAGGCTGGACCGCATCCGCGAATGCGACCACTTCGGCGACGCCAAGTACTTGGGAGGCGACCTCTTCGAGTTGCGCTGGAGGCGCGGCCGCAGGGTCTACTATGCGATCACGGAAGAGGCGGTCGGCAACGCGGTCCTCATACTCCTTGGAGGGGACAAGAATGGCCAGAAACGGGATATCGCCCACGCGCGCAGGATTCTCCAAAGGGAGGCCCCGTAAGCTGGGACCCCGGGCGCAAGCGCGGCCTTACGACCCCTCAGCGAGCCTGAGCGACCCCGGCTTCGTTCAGAAGGCGATCCTGCAGGCCCTCAGGGAAGGAGATTTCGAAGCCGTCGTCGAGATCTACAGGGCGCACTTGCGCGTTCTCAACCGCACGCACGCCGCGAAGGCGCTCCAGGTGTCGCGGCAGTACGTGCACAAGATGCTTCAGCCGTTCAATACGCCGTCCTTGCGCACCTTCGCCTCGTTCATGCGGCTCCTAGCCCAAGAAGCCGCCGCGAGGTGACGTCAGCCTGAGGCGGGCCGACGAGCACGCTGAGCCGGCGGCGCTATCTGACCTTGCGGGCGAACCGGTCTTTCCCGGCGGCGTTGATGAACGTGCCCAACCCCTTGCCGGCGAGCGCGAGGGTCTTCATCTGGCTGATGTTGCGGGGGCCCACGCTCTGATTGCTGTACAGGTAGACGGCGCAGGTCGCGAATCGGACCTTCACGGTGTCTTTGGCGATCTCGTAGCCGGTGACTTCGGAGTTGCCGCTAAGGTTCTTGTACTGTTTCATGTTCGGCCTCGATGGACTGTGGATTACCCGGACCCGACGCGCGCCGCCTGCCCAGACATTATGCGACAAATGGAGAGGGCCGCCAAGCGACAAATCGAAGCGCGGCCCCTGGGCCAGGGTCAGCGCGGCCCCTGGGGAGCGGGGGGCGGCACCCCCGCCGGCGGCGCCCCGGCCGCGGGGGGCGCCGGCGCGGCCGCCCTGGCGAGGACGACGGGCTTCTCGTAGATCATCGCGTCGTTCTTGAGGACGAAGTCCTGGAGCTCGGCCGTGGACGCGGTCAGGACCAGCCCCTCGGAGGAGAGCTCGTGCTTGAGCGCCTTGGGGTGGGCCTCCAGATGCTTCTTGAGCTTCTCGTCATCCCCGATGGCCAGCTGGAGGTCGGGCCCGATGCGGTCCACGCGCACGAAGGTGTGCAGGGGGAGGAAGAATTCCTTGGCGAGGTCGCCCTTGGCGAAGACGGGCTCCTTGGGCACCACGTCGAGGTACATCCGTCCCTTCAGCTTGAGCAGGCGGCCGACGAACGACGACTTGGCGCGCTCGGCCCCGGTCTCGACGATCACGAGGTCGTAGGCCTTCTCGTCTTTCCGGCTGAAGGTCCAGACCGTGTCCTCCGCGACCCAGTCCCCCAGGAGGGCGGGCTCGGCGACGAGGTCCTTCTCCGTGTAGAGGGGGTGGACGGACCTGGGCGGCAGGCAGCCTCCCAGGAGCGCCGCGACGGCCAGCGCCAGCAGGGACTTCGGACGTCGTCGCATGCTTCGACCTCCCGGCCTCGGCCGGCCGACGCGGCAGCCGCTACAGCCCCATGCCGCCGGAGTTCTTGTACTGCTGGAAGATCTTGGCGAGGATGAGGAGCTCCGGGTGGGCGTGGGCGAGCTTGGGCATGACCACGCGCACGGTGTCGCGGTACTGGGAGAGCTTCTCCCGCATGGCCTTCAAGCTCTTGGCCTCCGAAACCTGCAGCTTCTTGAAGTCGAACACGAGCTGCGTCCTGCGCTGGGCCATGGCCTCGCCCACCTGCGCCCAGAACTTCTCGGCCTGGGTGCCGGCCAGGCGCCCTTCGAGCCGCAGCCACACGCGCTGGCGCGCGTGCTCGAACTCCACCCGGAGGTTGAACTCGGGGGTCGAGAACTTCTCCGGCAGGGACTCCCAGACGTGGAAGTCCTTCCAGCCGCGCTCGGGCATGCGGTAGGGGGTGCGCACGAGCTTGGGGTGCTGGGCGACGTTGAGGGCGAGGGCCGCGTCGGTGTAGGCCGCCATCCCCACGGAGGCCACGGCCATGGCCTTCTCCTTGAAGGTCGGCTCGCCGAGCTCGTCGTACACCTGCTTCTCCAGGTCGGCGATCCAGCCCTTGACGCGGGCGTTGGGGCTGAAGAGCCGGCCCGGCAGGAAGATGGGGTAGGACTTGCGGATGTCCTTGGCGAACCGCTCGGCCTTGGCCCGGAGGATGGGGTTCTCGCTGTCGCGCAGGGTCCGATAGCCCTGCAGCCAGGTGTCGACCACCCGGTAGATGCTGGGCCCGAGGCGCTGGAAATCCTGGGCGAAGCACCAGCGCTGGAGGCCCTCGATCTCGCCGTAGCTCATGGTCGGGTGCTTGAGCATGCAGGTGAAGCCCCCGGAGTTGCGGCAGAACCCCTCGAGGTCGTCTTTGTATTCGTCGCGCAGGCGCGACTCCTTGGTCACGCGCTCGTAGAGCGGCGTGCCGGGCAGGGGGCCGTAGATGGCGAACTGGGTCAGGCTGGGCTTGAGCGCCATCAGGCCGTCGAACTCCTCGCGGATGATCTCCGGGGTCTGGTAGTCGAGGCCCAGGATCATGGACGCCAGGACCATGATGCCGTGCTCGCGCAGGTCCTGGAAGAGCTCCGACGCGGGGCGGCCCTCCCTCTTGGCGAAGCCCGAGCGGGACCCCTCGTAGCCGATCCACAGGCCGTCGATGCCCATCTCGGCGAGCTCGGAGGTCTTGTACTGGCTGAGGGCCTTGACGCTCCCGAAGACGAACAACGAGATGGCCCGGCCGCCCTTGATGACGCAGTCCCTGAACTCCATGGCGCGCTGCTTGTTGATGAGGAAATCCTCGTCGAGGATGACGAAGGCCATGTCCGGGTCGTGGTCGAGGTAGCGCTCCATGACGCCGTAGACGTCGCGGCCGGCCGGCAGGAGGCGGATGTGCTGGCGCTTGTAGTAGTGCGAGGTGCAGCAGAAGTCGCACCCGTGCGGGCAGCCCAGCCCGCCGAAGATGAGCCCCGTGTTGGTCACCGGCACGGAGAAGACGCTCATCGTGCTCGTGACGAGCGGATGCTTGAACTTGGAGACGGGAAGCCCGGGCTCGCCGAGCAGGCGGCGCATGAAGCCGACGCCCTCCTCCCGGCAGACGTGGTCGGCGTAGGGCTTGAGCTGCTCGTCGCTCAGGACCGTGCCGTAGCCGCCCAGGACCACCTTGCTCCCGGGCGCGTGCTTGCGGATGATGGCGACGGCCTCCTTCATGCGGTGGAAGGTGGGGAGTACGAAGGCCACGCCGACGTAGTCGTAGCCCTTCTTGAGCTCGCGGACGAGCTCGGCCTTGGAGGGGTAGTGGAGGACCACCGTCGGCGCCTGGAGGTTCTCCGCGATGTATTCGAGCCCGTACTGGAGGTGGTTCGCCCGCGGACTGAACATGCCCTGGCTGCGGGTGACCTGCCCGTGCAGCAGCTCGTAGCCGACGCTGGCCTGGTCGCCGTATTTCTCGCCGATGGGCTTGCAGATGCTCGTCAATAGGACTTTCTTCACTGGCTTGGATCCTCCGGTGCGGGCACGACGGCGCAGACCCTACCTTGAAACATTAGCATTTTCCCGCCCCGCCCGGCCCGCCGGGCATGAGCGGAAGGACCATCGCTCCGGCGATAGCGGGGCGGGGTCAAGCCCGCGTCAAGCCGGGCACGCCGCCAGCTTGCGGAGCGCCTCCCATAGCCGCGCCATCCCCAGCGTGTCCTGGCCGCAGTAGGCCTTCAGCGCGGCGATGGTCTTGCGCTCCTCGGCCTTGGAAAGCTTGCCCTCCATCAGGTTCAGGTAGGCGATGCTGGCCGCCCCGCCCTCGGCGATCGCCAGCCCGTCGTACCCCATCCCGGGCACCAGGGCGGGCAGCACGGCCTTGATGGACCACCTTCCCCTGAACGCCGGGTGCACGCAGAGGCACTGGCGGAACGGCGCGGCCAGGTCCCAGAGCCGCTCGCGCAGGGAGGCCAGCCGCTCGGCATGCTCGGGGAAAGCCTCGGCCAGCTCCTTCAATCGGCCGCCCTCGAAAGCCGCGTTGTACGCCACGACGCTGCCGGAGGGGCCGATGGCCTCCGCCAGGAATCGCGCGAGCGCGGGCCTGGGGTCGGACCTCGCGTCGCCCAGGTACTCGAGATGCTTCAGCGGCCCGCCCGGCTCGTCCTGGACGTGCAAGGATGCCTGGAAGGGCGTCTGCTGGAACGGCCTCAGCCCGTCATAGGGAGGGATGGCCGGGTTGATGGTCTCGAAATCGAGGAAGTGCAGCGGGTACCGGGGCTCCTCGAGCGCCGCGGCGAGGCCGGCCTTGTCGACGCGCGGCTTGCGGGATTTCTCGACCTCGACCTGCAGCTGCTGGGCCTTGGTCAACGGGAAATCCGCCGGGATGTCCTGGAGGAGCAGGATGGACCGGTCCAGCAGGGGGCGGATCTTCTCGTACCGGACGCGGCACAGGTCGAAGACCGAGTAGTCGGGGATGTGCTCCCAGCAGTGGTGGATGAACTCGCAGTCGTAGGGGTCGCGGCAGTGCGGCCCGATGTCGATGTCCGGGGCGTCCTTGCGGGCCAGGACGGCGCGCATCTCCCGGACGCGGCCGGGGATATCCTCCTGGATCGCCGCGACCTTGGCGGTCACGTCCTTGAGGACGAAGAACCCCAGCGGGTCGACGTCCCCGCGCCGCACGTACTCGCTGTTCACCACCATCAAGGAGGTCTTCCGGATCGGGAACCCGGCGCCCTCGAGGACGTACTTCTGGACCCCCGCGTCCTCGACGTAGACGTCCTTGACCCCGGTGGCGCCCTTCACCTCGACCAGGTCCCACGACTTCTGCCCTTTCACCCGGACGAGGACGTCCGGCCGCACGAGCACGCCGTCGTGGATCACGGCCGCCTCGAACAGGATGCCCTTGCCGGCCGAGACGGCGGCGTGGGTGGACTCGATGGCCTCTGGGATGTGGTCGTGGTCGTCCTCGATGAGGGATCCCCCCGGGAAACGCCTCCACGCGAGCTCGCCGATGCGGTGTCCCTGGTCGAAGATCGCCTGGAGCGACGGCGGCACCTCCGGGATGAGGTCCTTGCGGAAGCTGTACAGCCACAGCGACTTGTGGCACTGCAGCCCGCGGATGTACTTGGACTTGGAGAGTCTCATGGCGCGCGTCGCCGGCCCCGGCCCGGAGGCCGGGGTCCCGGAGGCTATCCTAGCACAATGGCCGCGCCGGCGCGCGTGTCGGGCGGCCGCCAGGCGGCCCACCCTGGCGTGGGCCGCGTCCGTGATCGTGAACCCTGTCCGGCCGGTCCCGGTCTCCCTGCCCGCGCTGGGGAGCGCCGGCCTGACGCCCTCCGGCGGGCTCGTGGCGCCGGGAGGCCCGTCGCTTTCCTTAATATCACCCTCTTGGCTGCCGACCCTGAGCCCGGCCGTGCCGGTCCCGCCGGCCGGTTCCAGGTCCCCTACGCCTCGGCCAGGCTCTGCCTCCCAAAACCGGGTGGATGCCGACCGGTTCAGCCAGTCGCTCCTGGCGAAGGTCGAGCGTACGGCGGCGCTGGCGCTTTCCGCAGCCGAGCTCGCGCGCAGACGCATCATCCACCCAAATCGTTCCGGGCGACCCGCCTCCCCCTCGGGAGGCGATGGCCGACTCCCGGAGCCGGCTACGACCCCGCATCGGCGTCACATCGCCGATGCGGGATCTCGCGTTCCTCTATTGACGATGTTGCCCCCTCCCACCCATAGTATGGAAGAGCGAGGTAAAATCCGCGTCAAATCCGACGGCCATCGACGCGGCGGATATGTTATATTCGAGTGGCATGCATAGAAGCCATTTCAAAACCCCGTTGGTACGCGAAAACGCGGATTTCGAGCCGTCGGCTAGGCGCGAGGATCGCGGCGTACTGGAAGTACGCGGCGGTCCGAGCAACGACGCCGGCGGCCGAAAGTCGCGTTTGCAGGCGCAACGGGGTTTTGAAATGGCTTCTAGGATGAAGGCCGCCGCCCTCGCCGCCTCGCTGGCGCTGCCTTTCCTCGCGGCCGCCGGCCGCTGCGAGAACGCCGCCCCGCCGCCGGAAACGCTGCAGGCCGGCGCCCGCCGGTCGTTCGCCGCCCTGGGCGCCGAGGGCGTCCTCCGCCGGGCCGCCGTCGACGGTTTGAAGCGGCGGCCCCGCGACACCCCCGCCGCGCCTCTCGACGAGATGGACGCCGCGGCGGCGGACCGATACAACGCGCGGGTCTGGGACGGGAAATCCCGGGACGACTGGTACGAGTGGTGGTACTACAAGGTCGTGGTGCCCGGGACGCAGGAGGCGTTCTACTTCTGCTACGGCGTCGTCAACCCCTGGGACCTGGACCGGACGCGCCCCGCGTCGCGGGCCTATGTCAGCGTAGGCAGCTTCGGCGCCGGCGAGGTGGTCGAGCGGACGCTCGCGCCGGGGAAGTTCACGGCGTCGCCGGACTCGGCCTTCGTCCAGGTCGGCGACGGCGTCGCGACCGACCGCGAGCTCAAAGGCCGCCTGCCCGCCCCCGACGGCGGCGAGATCTCGTGGGACCTCAAGGTCGAGAAGGACTGGGCGTTCAACGCCATGGGCTGGGCCATGTCCCAAGCCTGGATCTCGAACATCTTCTGGTACCCGGCCCAGGCCGGGGCCTTCATGAGCGGCCGGATCAGCTTCAAGGGCAAGACCGTCACCCTGGACCGCGCGCCGGCCTACCAGGACCGCAACTGGGGCACGAGCTTCCCGAAGTGGTGGACCTGGCTGGTCTCCAACAACTTCAAGGGCGCTCCGGGCACGGTCCTGGCGGCCGGCGGCGGACAGCCGCGGATCTTCCCGGGCACGGACTTCTACCAGGGCGTGGCCGTCGGCCTGCGCCATGAAGGCCGCGAGCGCGTGTTCCGGCCGACCAGCGGGGACATCGTGAAGGTGGACGTGCGCTTCGGCAGGTGGGAAGTCTCGGCGCGCAACCGGCGGGGCGAGCGGATCGAGATCTCGGCCTTCGCGCCGCGGGAGAAGTTCCTGCTGCTGAAGTTCATGGCCCCGCAAGGCAGGGAGTTCAACGACTACGAGGCCCTCCTGGGCCGCATCCGCGTCAAGCTCTACGAGGGGCCGAAGCTGGTCGCGGACCTCGAGACGGACGAGGGCGGCATCGAGTACGGCACGTTCGAGAAGCCCGAGTTCGAGAAGCTGTTCTCGAAAGAAAACATCCTGCAGTAAGGCGTTCCAAATCCCAGCCCCGCTCGCCGGACTGACGACCCCGCCCGGACCACCGATGGAATCTTTCTGTTTTCCCGCCGCATCCGCTAAGTTCACTCGGAAAAATGATAAAATTCTCCACACCGATGAATGATGCGAGGGAGTCACCACGAGGATAACGCTATCGCCATTCCCGGTCAGAACGCCCGCCTTCATCTACGATGAATCCCTCCTGGTGGACCGCGCCGCTCACCTGGCCCGGCTGACGCAAGCGGCCGGCTGCAAGCTCCTCTACACGCTCAAGCCCTTCAGCTTCGCCGGCGCCATGGAGCTGCTGGCCCCGCACGTCGCGGGATTCTCCGTCAGCTCGCTCTTCGAGGCGAAGCTGGCCCGGCGCGTGCTGGGCGCCAAGGGCACGGTTCACATGACCACGCCCGGCCTGCGGCGAGACGAGCTGGACGACCTCGCGGGCCTGTGCGACCACCTCTCGTTCAACTCGCTGTCGCAGTGGACGACGCTTTCCCCCCTGCTCGAGGGACGGGCCGCCCGCGGGCTGAGGATCAACCCTCAGCTTTCGCTGGTGTCGGACGAGCGCTACAACCCCTGCCGCAAGCACTCCAAGCTCGGCGTGCCGCTGCCCGCCCTCGAAGCCGCCCTGGCCGCGACGCCGGGCCTCCTGGAAGGGCTGACGGGCATCCACTTCCACACGAACTGCGACAGCCGGGACCTCGCGCCCCTGCTGGCCACGGTGCGGCGCCTGGTCGACCGGCTCGGCGGCCCGCTCAAGAAGCTCTCGTGGGTGAACCTGGGCGGCGGCTACATGTACGGGCCCAAGGCCGACACGGCGCCCCTCGCGGAGGCGGTCGAGCTCCTGCGCGAGGGGTGCGGGGTGGAGGTCTTCATCGAGCCGGGCGCCGCGTTCGCCCGGAGCCCGGGCCGCATCGTCGCGTCGGTGATCGACCTGTTCGACAGCGACGGCGCCACGGTGGCCGTGCTGGACACCACGGTCAACCACCTGCCCGAGGTGTTCGAGTACCAGGAGCCGCCCGACGTCGCGGGCGCGGTCGCCGGCGGCCCGCACGCGTACCTGCTCGCCGGCTGCTCGTGCCTGGCCGGCGACGTGTTCGGCACGCACGCTTTCAACGAGCCGTTGACCGTGGGGTCCCAGGTCGTCTTCGAGGACGCGGGCGCCTACACCATGCCGAAGTGGCATTGGTTCAACGGGATCAGCCTGCCGAGCGTCTACGCCCTGACGCCGCAGGGACGGGTCGTGCTGAAGAAGAGCTACGAATACCATGAGTTCGAGACGCACTGCGGAGGCCGATGACATGAACGCGAACATGAACCTGACCGAACAAGAATTCGACGCGCCCCTGGCCGACACCACGCTGGACCCGATCGGCCACTTCCGCCGGGCCGCCGCCAAGCACCTGGCCGAGGGCGAAGTCCCCATCAGGTTCGCCGTCACGTCCACCACCCCCAAGGGGCACCACTGCGAGCTCGCCGTGCTCAACGGCCTCAACGGCCGGCGCAAGCAGCGCCCGGGGTCGATCTTCGACTTCGTCCAGCGCGGGGTCGAGAACCAGCAGGACTTCAACGCGGTCCTCCTCGTCCCGACCGGCATCGGCGCGGTCATCGGCGGCCACGCGGGCGACGCGGGGCCGGTGGCGCGCCTCCTGGCGAAGTCCTGCGACACCCTGGTCACGCACCCCAACGTCGTCAACGCCTCCGACATCAACGAGCTGCCGGAGAACGGGCTCTACGTCGAGGGCAGCGTGATCTGCCGGATGCTGATGGGCACCGCCGCCCTCCAGAAGGTGCGGTCCAACCGGGTCCTGCTCGTCATCGACGAGCACCCGGAGGTCCAGATCTCGGAGCTCACGGTGAACGCGGCCTCCGCCGCCAGGGCGACCCTCGGCCAGGCCAGCGCGGGCGTGGTCCGCATGGACCCGCCGATCAAGCTGTCCGCGGACCTGTCCTCCTCGGGCCGCGCCGTGGGCAAGGTGGAGGCGCTCGAGCGGCTCTGCGAGGTCCTCGAGGACCGGCGCGGCACCTACGACGCCGTGGCCTTGGCCACCATGATCTCGGTGCCGCCCGAGACGACCAGAGGCTACTTCACCTCCAAGGGCAACCCGGTCAACCCCTGGGGCGGGGTGGAAGCCATGCTGACGCACGCGGTCTCGACGCTCTACGACCTGCCCTCGGCCCACGCCCCCATGATGGATTCGCTCAAGATGATGAGCCGGACTTTCGGCATCGTGGACCCGAGGATGGCGGCCGAGGACGTCTCCCGCTGCTTCATCCACTGCGTCCTCAAGGGCCTGCAGAACAGCCCGAGGATCGTGACCGACCAGGCGATGTTCAGGCACCCCGGCGTGCTCAGCGCGGCCGACGTGTCCTGCCTCGTGATCCCGGACGGGTGCGTGGGCCTGCCCACCCTCGCGGCCCTCAAGCAGGGCATCACCGTGATCGCGGTGCGCGAGAACCGCAACAGGATGCGCAACGACCTGACGGCCCTGCCGTTCGCCCCGGGGCAGCTGCGCTTCGCGGCCAACTACCTGGAGGCGGCCGGCCTGATGGCGGCCATGAAGGCCGGCGTGGACCCGACGACGGTCACCCGGCCGCTCCCGCAGACGGAGGTCTTCACGATGAAGGCCGTCCGCTCCGCCTGACGGTCAGCGCAGCGCCGTCCGCGTCGGCCGCGCCCCGACCGAGTCGTCCGCGGCCAGGGTGAAGTCGATGCGGCCCAGCTCCCGGCCGTCGGAGGTCTCGACGCGGACGCGCCAGCGTCCCGGCTTGTAGCGGCTCTTGACCGCGTAGGTGCGGAAGCCCCCGTCGCGTCCCCCCACGATGTCGAGGGCGACGGCGTCGGACTCGAGCCAGCCGGCCGGGCCCCAGGAGAACCAGCGCAGCCGCAGGCGCTCCTTGAAACGGGTCGGCGAGAACACGCTGACGAAGCAGTGCACCTTGTCGCCCGGGCGCGCCAGGAAGGTCTGGTCGCCGCGCTCCCAGAACCTCCAACGCGGCCGCGTCATCGCGAGGAGGAACCGGTCGCCGTCGCGCCGGACGTCGTGGTAGATCCCGATCGAGGAGACCGACAGGGGGACCGGCGGGATCATTTTGGCGGCGTAGAGCCCGGCGAAGCCGAGCTGGACGGCCGCGAACGGGACCAGCGCGTGCCGGCGCAGCGGCTCGGCCGCCAGATGCCGGCGGAGCCGCCACGCCAGGACCCCCATGACCGCGCCGGCCGCGGCCAGGGAGCCGGCGAAGGGCAGCGCGCCGATCGAGCCGGCGAGCATCGGGACGAGGTAGGTGAAATAGGAGATCAGGCAGAGGCTGAAGAGCCCCATGCGCATCGTCGCGCCGGACCGCCCGGAAGGCCGGCGCTCATTGACGGCCAGCAGGGCCGCCAGGACCGTCAGGAAGACGAGCGAGACGCCCCAGGAGGCGCTCTTGAAGTAGAACAGCGTGTAGATGTTGAGGAGGGTGCCGAGCATGAAGTGCGTGGCGCCCTTGTGGTAGCGCCAGGCCGCCGAGAGCCTCGGGGGCGGGACGAACCCGGCGTAGAGCTCCCGCAGCTCCAGGCTGATGAACAGGGCGCACAGGAAGAGGTAGGTCGCCTGGTGGATGATGTTGTGGAGGCGGTCGATGCGGCCGACGGCCAGCGTGTCGAACAGGAACCCCGCGACGAAGAACCCCGCGGTGCACGCCGGCTCGTGCTCCAGGTAGAACCGCTTGGCGCGCTCCCGCAGCGGCGCGGGCGCGGCGGCCGGGGCGTGCCCGGCGCCCGGCGGCTGGCCCTGTTCCGGCGGCGTCATCGGTCTCGTCGGGCGGGGCGCGCGCGCTCAGGGCTCACGGGCGCTATCGTAGCACAATGGCGGTTGGGCGCGGGGGACACGGCGGCGCTCAGCGCGCGGCAGGGGAGGGCTCGACCACGAATCCGGCCAGGGCGAAGTGCCGGTCGGCCGCGATGGCGAGAGGCAAGCGCAGACGCTTCATGACCGCGAAGGAAGCGCAGTCGGTGTAGGAATACCCCCGGTCCTTGCGGCCTGCGAACAGGGACCATGCCTCCTCTTCGTCCTCCGGCGTCACCCGGACCAGGTCCACGGCCCCGCGGTCGCGGAGGAACTCGCCGACCTTGCAGGCGGCCTTGTGCCCCAGCCGCACCGCGGCGAGGGTGACCGTCTCGTCGAAAACGAAATTGCTGGTGACCAGCCTGCCGTCCCACCGCTCCAGGGCCTCGGCCACAGGCTCGTGGTCGGGGTCGTCGGCCCGGCAGAACGCGTACCACGCGGAGGTGTCC
This sequence comes from Elusimicrobiota bacterium, assembly GCA_016212795.1. Classification (GTDB taxonomy): domain Bacteria; phylum Elusimicrobiota; class Elusimicrobia; order UBA1565; family UBA9628; genus JACRDT01. The sequence continues at coordinate 32,743 of JACRDT010000021.1, forward strand.
ACGAAAGCGCGCTTCATCGGGGTTTCCCGTAGAGGAACCGGTCATGGTCCCGTCCGGCGGGCCCGTCCGGGTCCCTGGCGATGGCGCGAATGTCCGCAAGGCGGCCGGCAGGGGGCTTGCCCTCCCCGGTATCGAGAAGGCGGTCCACCGCGAGCCTGACGGCCTCGGCAAGGCTCTTCCCGGCCCGGGCAGCCCAGGCCTTGAGGGATTCGTATTGCCGGTCCTCGAGGAGAATCTGGGTGCGGTGCATGCTATTATCATACATCATTACATCATTATTATCCAGGGGACCTCGGCCGCTCATACCCTATGATACGAGCCAGCCCGCAAAAGAGTTCCCGCGCCGGCCACGGCCAGCCCCGCCATCTCACGGGAGCATCGTGCCGGACGAGGCGGCCCGGCCCCTGGCGAAGCGGGCGATGTAGGCGCAGCGCCGGCACAGGTCCTCCACCAGCCGGCCCTCCCTGAAGCCCCGCTCCATGGCCCGGCAGCGCTCCCCGGCCAGGACCTCGGCGACGGTCTGCCGGTTCAAATCGCCCAGGGCGATCACGCCGTCGGCGTCCAGGCAGCAAGGGACCACGGTGCCGTCCGAGAGGACGCCGAAGTGGTCGTCGAGGCCGCGGCAGGTGCCGCGGCCGGCGTTCGGCGGCGCGGAAAGGCTCGGCCAGTCGAAGCGGGTGTCGAAATGCAGGTACAGGCGGCCGGCCACCCGCCGCCCTTTGCGCCAGCGGACGTCCGCGCCCCCCTTCAGCTCCACGCCGAAGGCCCGCTCGACCCGGGCGATGATGGGGGCGTTGGCGGCCTCGTCGGCGGCCGCGAGGTTCCACAGCCTGTAGTTGACGTAGAGGTCGGGCCGGACCTCGAAGGCGCGGCGGGTGAATTCGAAGATCGCCGCCAGATAGGGGCCGATGTCTCGGCCCGCGGAGTTGGCGATGAAGCCGTGCAGGGAGAAGCTGACCTGGCGGACGATGGGGTCGAGCAGGGCCTCGGCCCGGGCCCCGCCCAGGAGGGTCCCGTTGGTCGTGATGTTGACCGGGAGCCCCCGGCGGGAGCAAAGGCCGACGTACTCGGCGAACCGGGGGTGTGCCAGGGGCTCGCCCAGCAGGTGGAAGTACGCCTGCTCGGCCAGGGGGGCGACGCCGGCGACGACGCGCTCGAAGAGCGCCGGGCCCATGGAGCGCGGGCCGCGGCCGGCCCCTGGGCCTGCCGGCCCAGGCCGCGCCCCGGGACACCAGCCGCACCGGAGATTGCAGGAGCGGCCGATCTCGATGTAGACCTTCTTGAAACGCCGGGGAAAGCGGGCTCCCTCCAAGGGCCCTCGGTCCATCGCCCGGGCCGGCGCTCAGCCGGCCGGGGCGGGGGCGACGACCTTGAAGACGGCGTCGCCCGGGCGCACCTTCTGGGCGACCTTGATGCTCACGATGTCCCCGGCCTTCCCTTCCTGGGCGGGGACGCGGTTGATCTGCATGGAGTCCACGTCGTGGACGAGCTCGGCGCCCTTGCCCTTGATGCGGATCTTGTCCCCCACCTTCAACGCCTCCGTCAGCTTGATCATGCTCACGCTGATGTTGCTGAAGAAGTGGTCCACCGTGCCGATCTGACTCTCTGCCATGTTCCCCCCTTTCGACCCGAGGCCCGCCCGACGCCGGAACGGGACCTTCCCGTGTATGATATCAAACGCCGGGAGCCGCCGGCTCGCCGGTCAGCGTCCGTGCCTGGCCTCGAGCTCGGCCCAGCGGTGGAACAAGGCGTCGACCTTGCCGCGCGCGACGTCGAGAGCCTCGTGGCGCCTGGTCAGCTCGGCGGCGTCGGAGGCCACCGCGGGGTCCTCCAGGGCCGCCCGGGCCTGCTCCGCCAGCGCCTCGGCCGCCCGGATGGAGGCTTCCATGTTCTTGAATTCCCGCCATTCCCTCGGCGTCAGCGCCGACTTGCCCGACGCCTCGGCCGGAAGCGGCTCGTCCGAGGGCGGCGCCTCCTCCGGGGACGCGGCCGCGTCCTCCCACTGCGACAGCTCCGCGAAGAAGCGCCAGCCCCCCCTGCCGTCGAGCGCGAGGATGCGCCGGCTGACCCTGTCGAGCAGGAATCGGTCGTGCGTCACCAGCACCAGGGCCCCCGGGAAGTCCTGCATGCCGGACTCCAGGACCTCCAGCGACCGGAGGTCGAGGTCGTTGGTGGGCTCGTCGAGGAGGAGCACGTCCGCCGGCCTGAGCATCAGCCGGGCGATGAGGACGCGGGACTGCTCGCCGCCGGAGAGGCGGCTCAGGGGCTTGTCGAGCTGCTCTTGCCGGAACAGGAAGCGCGAGGCCCAGCCGCAGACGTGGATGCGCTTGCCCCTGTAGAGCACATGCTCGCCGCTGGGACAGAGCGCCTGCTGGAGGCTGAGGCTCAGGTCGAGTTGGTCGCGGTGCTGGTCGAAGGTCACGACCTGCAGGCCGTCGGCCTGCCTGACCGTGCCGGCGTCCGGGGCCAGTTCGCCGGCCAGCACCCTGAGCAGCGTGCTCTTGCCGCTGCCGTTCTCCCCGAGCAGGCCCACCTTGTCGCCGGGCCTGAGCGTCAGGTCCAGCCCCTCGAAAAGCCTGCGCCCCCCCATGCTCTTGGCGACCCCGACGGCCGAGACCAGGCGCTTGGTCCGCCGGTCGCTGGCCGTGAAATCGATGGCCGCCGCCTGGCCCTGGGCGTTGCGGAACTTGAGCTCGGCGAGCTCGTCGATGAGCTCGCCGGCCCGGTCGATGCGGGCCTGCTGCTTGGTGGTGCGCGCCTTGGGGCCCCGGCGCAGCCACGCGATCTCGCCGCGCACGATGTTCGCCACCGAGTCCTCCCGGGCCTCCTGGGCGCCGAGGTGCGCCTCGCGGTTCTCCAGGAAGCGGCTGTAGTTGCCCGCGCTGCTGAAGTGCCCCCCGGCGTAGCGCTGGTCGAGCTCGATGACCCGGTTGGTGACGCGCTCGAGGAACCGGCGGTCGTGGGTGACCACCAGGAACGAGAACTCGAGCCCCGACAGGTAGGCCTCGAGCCAGCGCACGCCCTCGAGGTCGAGGTGGTTGGTCGGCTCGTCGAGCAGCAGGAGGCCTGGCTCGCGCACCACCTGGGCGAGCACGGCCAGCCGCTTGCGCCAGCCGCCGGAGAGCCTGCCGACCGCCTGGTCCGGGTCCCTGAACCCCGCCTCGGCAAGCCTCGCGTCCGCGCGCGAGTCCATCTCGTAGCCCTGCAGGCCGAGTCCCCGCTGGGCCCGGGCCAGTTCCTGGCGCACGGTCCAGCCCTCGTCCGCCCGGTCGAAGAGGTCCTGCTGGGGCAGGTGGCCCACGCGCAGGCCGCGCCGCGGCGACAAGGTGCCGCTGTCCGGCGACTCCTGGCCGGCGAGGATACGGAGCAGGGTGGACTTGCCCCCGCCGTTGGGCCCGATGAGCCCGGCGCGCTCGCCCTCGCCGAGCCCGAACGAGAGGTTCTCGAAAAGCGGCCGGGCGCCGTAGCTCTTGCCCAGGCCCTGGCAGCTCAGCAGGATGCCCACGCGCCCTCCGGACCCGCCGGCAGGGTCACAGCCATAAAGGCATCGGGCCGGGGGACTCGGCGTCGAGGTCGCCCGAAGCCAGGAGCTTGTCGAGCTGGGCGAGCAGGCGGCCCTTGTCCCTCGGCAGCGCGGCCTCGAGCGGCACGACGTTGGAGACATGGTTCGCGCGGAACACGGTCCGCTCCAGTTCGAGCCCCTCGACCATCATCCTCAGCTCCCTGACCGCCTCGTCCTCCGTCAGCGGGAGGAAGTCCCCCTTCCCGCTCTCCCGGTGCAGGGCCGTCCCGGGCACGGGGATGACCCGCAGGGCGGACAGCAGGCGCGGCTGCATCAGGTTGAGGCTGGCCGCGGTCGACCGGGCGTGCTCGGCCGTCCGCTCCCTGCCGCCCAGGCCCAGGAGGACCATGACCGACAGGTGCAGGCCGCAGGCCTGCGCCCGGCGCCCCGCCGAGACCATGGCGGCGGCCGACTCGGCCTTGTCCATGCGCCTGAGCGTCTCCTCGTCGCCGCTCTCCAGGCCCATGTACAGCGTGTGGAGCCTGAGGCCGCGCAGCGCCCGGAGCTGCTCGTCCGTCTTGCCGGCGATCCCGCTGCCCGACGCGTAGACGTTGACGCGCGAGAGCCCCGGGAACCCTTCGCGGAGCATGCCGAGGATCGCGGCCAGCTCGTCGAACGGCCGGGCCATCACGTCCCCGTCGGCCAGGAAGACCCGCCGCGCCCCACGGCCGCGGCGAGACTCGCGGGCGACCAGGGACCCGACTTGGTCGAGGCCCAAGCGGCGGTAGGGCGTGCCCTTGTACATCCCGCAGAACGAGCAGCGGTTGTGGGGGCACCCCTGGTCGGTCCGGAGGATGAGGCTGCCGGCCTCCGCGGGCGGCCGGAAGAGGGGGTGGTCCATGGGTCGTTCGACGTCGGCGACAGTGTACCAAAGAAATGCGACAATGGAACCATGCCCAAGCATGACGCCCGCCCGCTGCGTGAAGGAAAGGTCCAGCACCACGGCAGGTTCGCCTTCCTGCTGAGCGAGGAGGAAGGAGGGGAGGACCTCATGCTCCGCGGGCCGACCCTGGGCCTGGCCATGGACGGCGACCGGGTGCAGGCGCGCCTGACCCCCGGCGACCCGGGCCGGCCGGTCGGCGAGATCGTGCGGGTCGTCACGCGCGCGCGCCAGAGCGTCACGGGCGTCCTGCGCAAGCTGGGCAGGCACTGGCTCGCCACGCCGGAGGGCAGCGACGCGCGGGACGCCGTCCGGGTGGTAGGGTTCGCCCGGGGGCTGGCCTCCCGCGAAGGCGACGTCGTGGTCGTGAGGATCACCCAGTGGCCGACCCTCAGGGAGACGGCCGGCGGGGAGGTCTGCGAAGTCCTGGGCCGGCCGGACGAGGCGGGCGTGCGCCTGCGCGCCATCCTGCGCACCCTCGGCCTGCCGGAGAGCTTCCCGGAGCCGGTCCTGGCCGAGAGCCGGGTCTTCCCGGCCGAGGTCTCGCCCGCGATGTGGGAAGGACGGCGGGACCTGCGAGGCCTGCCGGTCTTCACGATCGACGGGGAGGACGCCAAGGATTTCGACGACGCCGTCTCGCTCGAGGCGCTCGGTCCCCAGGCCATGCGGCTGGGCGTCCACATCGCCGACGTGTCGCACTATGTAAGGAAGGGGACGGCCCTCGACGCCGAGGCCGCCCGGCGCGCCACCTCGGTCTACCTGGCCGACCGCGTCGTGCCCATGCTGCCCCCCAGCCTCTCGGAACGGCTCTGCAGCCTGATGCCCGGCGTCGAGCGCCTCACCCTGTCCTGCTTCATCGACCTCGACGCGGACGGGAAGGCGCTCGCCAGCTCGCTGGAGGAGACCGTCATCCGCAGCCGGCGGCGCTTCACCTACGAGGAGGTCGAGGCCCTCCTGCACGCCAAGAGCGTCCCCGACGTGGACCCCCAGGTCCACGAGACCGTCCTGCGCATGGGGACCCTGTACAAGGCGCTCAACCGCCTGCGCATGAAGCGCGGGGCGCTCGACATGTCGATGCCTGAGTACAAGGTCCGCGTCGACGCCCGGGGCCGCCCCCTGGAGGTCGTCAAGCGCGCGCGGCTGGGCAGCCACCGCCTCATCGAGGAGTTCATGCTCGCGGCCAACGAGGCCGTGGCGGCCAGGCTCCTCGAGCGGGGCCTCCCCTTCCTCAGCAGGGTCCACCCCGACCCCGACGGCCGCAGGCTCCTGGCCCTGGGGACGGAGCTCAGGAAGATGGGGGTCCACGCCCCGGCGTCCATCGCGACGAGCCAGTCGGCGGCGCTCCAGGCCGTGCTCGCCAAGGCCGTGGGCCACCCGCTCGAGGAGACGATCAACATGCTCGTCATGCGCAGCCTCAAGCTGGCCGCCTATTCGCACGTCCCGGGCGGCCACTTCGGCCTGGCCTCCAAGGCCTACTGCCACTTCACCTCGCCCATCCGCCGCTACCCGGACCTCCTGACCCACCGGGCCGTCAAGGCCCTGCTGCGCCAGCGCCTTCCGGACCCCTTGGCCCTCCAGGCACAGGCGAAAGGAGAACGTCCGCGCCAGCGCCCCGACGAGTCGCCGGCCGCCGGGCTCAAGGAGCACGGCGTGCACTGCTCGGAGCGCGAACGCGTGGCCACGGACGCGGAACGCCGCTCCGTGGACATCCTGCGCGCGGAACTGCTCGAGAAGAAGGTGGGCCAGGTCTTCAGCGGCGTGGTCTCGGGGTCGGCCGCGTTCGGGCTCTTCGTCACGCTGCCGGACTCAGGCGCGTCGGGCCTGGTGCGCGGCGCGAGCGCCACCCTGGGCAGCCGGGTGAGGGTAAGGCTCGACCGCGTCAACGCGGGCAAAGGCGAACTCGACTTGTCCTTCGCGGACCCAGGCCGGCCTGCGCTCTCCGCCCCTCCCCCGGCGCCGCTCCACCCGCTCCCACCGCGCCACCCGCGCCAGCCCTGGCCCGCGCCCGGCAAGCCGGGCCCCGGCCAGGCCAAGCCCAAGCACGACGCGCCCCGGCCCTCGGACCACCCCCGGCCGCGCCGCACGGCGGGGGAACCCGGCCGGGATGCCAAACCGACGCACGGGCCGAGCCGCCAGCCCAAGCCCCCCCACGGCAAGCCGAAGTTCTACGAGCGGTTCCTGAAGAAGAAGCGCGGCCGCCGCTGACGCGGCCCGCTACCGGCGGCGATCCTGCAGCTTGACGAGCAGGCGCAGGATCTCGAGGTAGAGCCAGACCAGGGTCACGGTCAGCCCGAACGCGCCGTACCACTCCATGTAGGCCGGGGCGCCGCGGTCGGCGCCCTGCTCGATGAAGTCGAAGTCCAGGACCAGGTTGAAGGCCGCGATGCCGACCACGAAGAGGCTGAAGGCGATCCCGATGGGGCCGCTCTCGTGCAGGAACGGCATGCGCACCCCGAAGAACCCCATCACCATCTGCGCCAGGTAGAGGAGCATGATCCCGCCGGTCGCGGCGGCGATGCCCAGGCGCAGGTTCTGCGTGACGGGGATCATCCTGGACTTGTAGGCCGCCAGGAGCCCGAAGAGGGTGGCCAGGGTGAGGAAGACGGCGTTCAGCACGATCCCGGGGTAGCGGGCCTCGAGGCCGGCCGAGATCCCTCCCAGGAACAGCCCCTCCAGCGCCCCGTAGAGCGGGGTCGTGTAGGGGGCGGCCGTCTTCTTGAACACGGTCACCAAGGCGACCACGAACCCGCCGAGCGCGCCCAGGCCCATGTAGCCGCCCACGGGGAGCCCGGCGAAGGCGCGGCTCCAGACGAACGCCGCCGCCGCGGTGAGGACCAGGAGCGTGAAGGCCGTCTTGTTGACGGTCCCCTGGATGGTCATCGCATCGTCTCGGGCCACGCGGCCCTCCAGGGTGAACGTGTCCGCCGTCAGCGTCGGGTTGCCTGATCTCATCATGCCCCCATCATACAAAAACCGTTTGCCGGTCAGGGATAGTCCCGGTGGGCGTTCCTGAGGCTCCGGCAGTACTCCCCCATCGCGGTGCCCATGCGCCAGCGGGTCCGCCGGGAGAGACCGGGGTCGGCGTTCAGCGGGTTCATGCCGCCTCCGAGCGCCACCAGGGAGGCGAACTCGGCGAAGAACTCCCTCAGGGGCAGGGTCGTTGGCGTCAGGGGGTGCAGCCAGTCGTGCAGCTTGACCGGGTCGCCGATGAAGCGGTCCTTCGACCTCTCCCAGGCCGGGCTTCCCGGGAACGGAGTCAGCACGCTGAAGCTCGCCTGGCACGGCGGCATCGCTTCCACGTAGCGGCGCAGGCGGCGCAGGTCGTCATGCCCGACCTCGGGCCTGACGATGAACGCGGCCTGGACCGTGATCCCCAGGGCGGAGAGCGTCTCGTGCGCGCGCTCGTTGTCGGCCACGGTGGCGCGCTTCGAGACCGCCCTGAGGTCGGCGTCGGTCGGGGACTCGAAGCCGATGAAGACCCCGTCCAAGCCCGCGCGGCGCCAGAGCTTGAAGAGCCCGGGGGACCCGTTGACCGTGGTCGAGCGCGCCCAGCCGAAGTAGCGCTTCTCGACGCCCCGGGCGAGCAGGGCCTCGGCCAGCTCCTCGGCCGTCCGGCCGTCGATGAACGTCTCGTCGTCGCAGAAGGCCACGTGCGACTGGCTCAGGCCCGCGATCTCGGCGGCGACGTCCCGCGCGGGCCGGGCCCTATGGCGGCCCCCGCACAGGCGGGGCACCGCGCAGAACGAGCAGCTCATGCGGCAGCCGTAAGACGAGCGCACCAGGGCCACCCTGGGGAAGGCCGTCTCGCCAGGCGCAAGACGCCCGGCCCACCAGGCCGAGCGGTACGCCCCCGTCTCCCACAGGTCCCGCCTGGGACGAGGGAGGGACCCGGGGTCGGGGTAGAGCGGCAAGCCCGCGGTGTCGAAGCGCCCCCCGGGCACGAGCACGTTCTCGAGCCCGTCGAGCCCCTTCCCCGCGGCCGCGGCCTCCACGATCGCGGCCAGCGGCCCGCAGCCATCCCCCCGGACCACCGCGTCGAAGCAGTCCAGGTCGAAGTCCTTCGGGAGCATCGTGGCGTGGTGCCCTCCCACGACGATGACGCACCGCGGCAGATCGGCCCTGACCATCCGCGCGAGCTCCTTGGCCCGGGCCGCCTCGTGCGTGAAGGCCGAGATCCCCACCACGTCGGGCCGCCAATCCCGCAGCGCCCGGCCGAACTCCTTGTCGGGCCGGCGCCAGAGGCGCAGATCGAGGACCCGCGCCTCGTGCCCCGGGGCCAGGGCGGCCGCGAGGTAGCCAAGCTCCAGCGGCTCGAACCTCAGCAGGCGCTGGATCCTCCGCACGGTCTCGAGCCGCGCGTCGGGCTTGACGAGAAGGATCCTCATGATTTCTTATGCCCTCCCGCCGCCGGGAAGTCGGGCCCTGATGCGGCATGCCGCAGGATCATCGATAGGGAAGAGCGCGAGCGGCTCAGGATCGCGGGCCACCCGGGAGCTATGATATCAGAAACAGCCTGGTCGGAGCTCGTTTCTTCGTCAGGCCGGGCGCCACCTACAGAGATAGGCGGGGACCAATCGGCCCTTGAGCCTTGACTTGCCAGGTACCTTGTATTACACTATAGCTATGGACGATCTCTTCGACAACTGGACCACACAGGTCCGCAAGGGGCTGCTGGAACTCTCCATCCTCAACGCGCTCCTCGCCGAGGAGCGCTACGCCTATGACCTGGTGAAGACCCTGCTTTCCGTGTCCGGGCTCGGCGTCACCGAAGGGACCATCTACCCCCTGCTCTCGCGACTGAGGGTGCAAGGGTTCGTGAAGACGCGGCTCGAGGAGTCTTCCCAAGGACCGGCGCGCAAGTATTACTCGCTGACGCCGGAAGGCCGAAAGGTCGCGGGCATGATGAACGGGTATTTCGACCTGCTGCACAAGGGTATGGCCGAACTGCGAAGGAAGGGGGGATGACCATGATGGAATGGACTCCGGCCGCCAAGGACGAACTCAACCGCCACCTGGAGAACATCCGGCCGGGATTGGAGGGCTCCGGGGCGGACCCCGCGGAGGTGCTCGACGACATCCGGCGCCACGTCGAAGAGGAGGCCCTCAGGGAGCGTCTCTCGGTCGTGACCGAGGTCGATGTCAGGCGCATCACGTCCCGCATGGGGCCGGTGTCGACCGGCGTGGAGCCTCCTCCCACGCCCCTGCCGACGCACTGGAAGAGCTTCGTGTACTTCGGGTCCATCCTGGCCGTGGTGACGGTCGTCATCGAGATCATGACGCGCATGTGCGCGGGGTCATTCATGGATCCTCTTCCGACTCCATGGCATGCTGCCCTGGCCTTGAGCGTGCCGCTCGGAGCCATGGTGACGTGGCGCCTGGCCTTGAGGACCGCCCCGCCGCCGTCATGGAGCGCTTTGGGAACCGGCTTCAGTTGGGGCATCGCCCTCTACTATTCCATCGTGTTCCTGCCTTTGATGCCCCTGGGAGCCGTCGCCATCGTGGGCTTCGGCATGGGCCTGCTCCCCTTGGCGCCGTTCTTCTCCCTGTTGGCCGTCATCTTCGCTTATAAGGCGTTGGCTCTGCGCTTTCCGGCCAAGAGGCTGGCAGGGCTCACCGCGGGCATCGCGCTCTCCTGGGGCGCTCTCTTCGTCATCGAACTGCCGGACAAGGCCACGGTCGTGGGCATGGACTGGGCAGCGTCCCCGGAAGCTGGGAAGGCCCAGAAGGGCCTGTCGTTCCTGCGCCGGTTCGGCTCGGCAGAGCACATGCTCCGGGCCTGCTACATGAGGAGATCCGGGATGCCGGACCTGCTCTTGCTTACGTTCGGCAGCGGTCCCGTGCCCACGGACAAGGCCAGGAACATCTACTTCAAGGTCTTCGGCGTTCCTTTCAACAGCCTCCCTGCCCCGGACTTGCGCGGCCGGTCAGGGATGCGCGACCTGGCAACCGGCTTCGTGTTCGACCCGGAGCAGGGCGGCGAGGTCGTGGGCGGCCGGGTCAAGGACCTGGCTCTCGCGTCCTCGCGCCTGGATGGCTCGGTCGACGGCCTGGCTGCCTTGGGCTACTTCGCGTGGACCATGACGCTCCAGAACGCCTCCTCCAACCAGCAGGAGGCCCGCGCGGTCCTCGCCCTGCCGCCCGGTGGCGCGGTCTCGCGGGTGACGCTGTGGGTCAATGGCGAGGAGAGGGAGGCCGCGTTCAGCCAGCGCGGCAAGGCCCAGCAGGCCTACCAGCAAGTGGTCCAGCGGCGCCGGGACCCGGTCCTGGTCACTACGCGCGGCCCGGACCGGGTCATGGTCCAGCTCTTCCCAGTTCCGCCCAACGGCGGCACCATGAAGGTCCGTCTGGGGATCACCGCGCCCGCCGCGGCCTTGACCGCGGATGAGTGGGTGTTCCAGCTGCCTTCCATCTGCGAGCGCAACTTCGGTTTGGGAGACCTGAAGCATTCGATCTGGATCGAGTCGAAGCAGGGGATCAGGAGCCTGGCAGCCGGTCTGGCCGCTGAGCCCGCGGCTGGCAAGGCGCATGCCTTGCGCGGGGAGGTCCGGGAATCGGACCTCGCGGCCGGCCTCGTGGTGTCGCTGGAGTCCCCTCCGGCCAAAGCCGTAACCGGACCGGACGCGTTCGGCGGCTCGGTCCATCAGACCGTTGATTCGACCGCGGCTCGGACGCCGGTGGTGCTGGTGGTGGACGGGTCCAAGTCCATGGAAAGTCATGTCCCCGCGATCGCCAGAGCCGCGTCCGGCGATCCTGCCGCCCTGGCCGCGGTCCTGGCCGCGGCTGGAGACGATGTCGCGCAGTGGAGCGGGGCGGAAGCGGCCGGCAGGCTGGCGGGATTGAAGACCGTGGGAGGGCAAGACAACGTGCCCGCGCTCATTCGCGGCTGGGACGCGGCTGCCGCGGCTGGCGGCGCGGTCGTCTGGGTGCACGGTCCTCTGCCTGTGGTCTTGAGCCCGGTGGAAGGACTCACCCAACGGTGGGAGCGCCGCCCGGATGGGCCCGTGGTCTACGAGGTCCCGGCCATTGGCGGAGCCAATGCCGTGGCAGGCGCCCTCGATGCCTCCAACCGCCTGGTCCGGGTGCCGAGGAAAGGGACGCTCGAGCAGGACCTGGCCGGCCTCCTGGACCGGCTGAGCGGAGCGCGACCCTCGGCCGTGGTCAAGCGGAGCAGGGGAGGCGGATCCGGACCGAGGACTTCGGAGCATCTGGCCAGGCTGTGGGCCTTGGACGAGGTCCGCCGCTTGCTCGCATCAGGCAGCGCCAAGGACCGCTCCGCGGCCCAGGACCTCGCGGTCCGTTATCGGCTCGTGACTCCCCTGACAGGGGCGGTGGTGCTCGAGACGGATGAACAGTACAAGCAGGCCGGCCTCGAGGTGCCGGATCCAAGCAAGGGTCCTTCGGTTCCCATCATCCCGGAGCCCGGGACCTCGGTCCTCATCGGTCTGTCGCTTCTGGTCTTCCTGTGGTGGACGAGGAGGAGGCGGTCGTGCGCCGCTTAGGAGCGCAAGCGCCTGCCGAGCCTCCCTGGCTGGGCCCTGCCCTGGCCGCGGCTGGAGCCGCAGCCCTCTGGCCCGTGTGGCTATGGCTGGCGCGGCGGCTGACGGCTTCTCCGGATGAACGGACCGGCCTGGCTGCCGCTGCTGCCGCGGTTGCGTTCGCGTGGCGCGGCCGCAAGCCTGAAGAGTGTCGCGGCTGGGAAAGCCGGTGTCTTCATCTTCCGGCATGCCTCTTCGCGCTCTACGCCGGGACCTGCGCTTTCCTGCCTCCCCTGGCCAGGGCGGTCCTGGGGGTGACGGCCTTGGCCTCGCTGGTGAGCGCATGGCGTTTCAGCCAGCCCCTGCATCCCGGGGTGTGGACATTGTGCATCCTGGCCCTGCCGGTCATGCCCTCGCTCCAGTTCTATTGCGGTTATGCCTTGCGCCACCTGGCGGCCCTGGGCGCTGTCGGATTGCTCCATGCCTCGGGTTTCCCGGTCACCGCTGCGGGAGCCGCGCTCGAGTGGAGCGGGGGGGTCGTGTCCGTGGACGCGCCGTGCAGCGGGCTGAGCATGCTCTGGACCATGGGGTTCATGGCCGGGTGCCTGGCGTGCGTTTCAGGTTGGGGCTGGCGGAGCACGGTGGGGGCCGGGGCGTTCGCGGCCGCGGCCTCCGTGGCCGCCAATGCCCTGCGCGCCAGCGCGCTCTTCATCCTCGAGACAGGCGGAACAGCGGTCCCGGGCTGGCTGCATGAGGGCGTGGGTTGGGTGTGTTTTGCCGCGGCGGCCGCATGCATGGCTGCAGCGGCCATCAAGGGGGAGAGATGGGCGGCAAACCGCTGATCTTCCTGCTGGCTGCCATGACGGCCGCGGCAGTCTCGCCCCTGGCAGGCAGGGCCTCCAGGCCCCAGTCCGCTCCGCCGCTTTTCCCCGGCTGGCCTGCTTCCTTCGAGGGCGCGGCCATGAAGCCTCTGGAGCTCGGCGGCCGGGAGAAGGCATTCGGGAAGAGCTTTCCAGGCAGGCTCGCCAGGTTCAGCCGCGGCCGCGGCGAGGTCGTGGTCCGCTGGGTGACCGACCCCTCGCGCTTGGTGCATCCAGCCTCCGACTGTTTCCGCGGTCTGGGCTTCTCCATCGAGCCCAAGCCTTCCGTGTTGGACGCGGATGGCCGCCGATGGGGCCGGTTCCGGGCCTCGAAGGGGGCGGACTCCCTCCTGGTGAGGGAGCTCGTGGTGGACGCCGGAGGCAGGTCGTGGAGCGACGTGTCCTCGTGGTATTGGCCCGCGGCCTTGGGCCGTTCCCAAGGGCCCTGGTGGGCCGTCACCGTGGCCGAGCCGGCCAATGCCCAATGAGGCCATGAGCCCCCAATCCTCCCGAACCCAAATCCACCTCTGCGTCTTATGTGCGCAAGAGGAATACCCCCGTCTTGTCGGAGCCTGATGAAACACATCGCAGGATCGGCGATGGTCGATCGCGCGGCCGCCGGGGCACGAATCTTCGGGAGGGCGATCCGAGGAGAGCAGCATCCCACGGGCGCTTTGTTCGTGCTACACTCTCTCCGTGGAAACAGCGGCCCGGAAGACCATGAAGCCGCGGCTCGCGGGCTTGATCGGGGCGGCGTTCATGGCGGCGTACCCGCTGCCTGGCTGGGCGACCCCATTCAGCGACGCGTACGCCGCCGTCGAAGCGGCCTCCAGCTTGGCGGAGAAGGCGGGGCGCTGCTACAAGGCGATCCCTCTTTGGCAGAAGGATGACGGCGCGGATCAGCTCGGTACCTGCAACCTGGCCGTCGCCCTGTACTTGTCGCAAAACGGAAAGGCGAAGGAGGCGCTCCCGTTCGCGCAGGCCGCGGTCAGGCTCGAGCCCAAGCGCTTCGGGAGCCAGAACGTCCTCGGCATCATCCTGAACACGCTGCATCGTCACGGGGAAGCGGTGGAAGCCCTGCGTACCGCGGTGCGGCTCGAGCCGCAACAAAGCGCTGCGTACGGCTCCATGTGCGCCGCCCTTGCCGAAATGAAACGGTACAGCGAGGCGCTGGGCGCCTGCGAGAAGAGCATGGAGTTGGGCGAGAAGGATCCGACCGTGTTCGTGCACCGCGGCTACGCCTACGCCGGGATGGGAAAGCTCGACGAGGCCGCGGCCGACTTCGAGCGGGCGCGTCTCCTGTTCACGGGGGGAGACCTTTCCGGGCACGCGGCCGACGCTGGCGCTCCTTCCCAATTGCTCGCCCAGGACGGCATGGCTTGGGTCACCTTCCTCCGCGGGGATGCCGCGGGCGCCGAGCGCGAGTTCTCGGCCGTGATCAAAGCGCGCCACCAGAACCCGCGCGTCTGGTGGCACAGAGCGCAGGCATACATGGCCCTGCGCCGCCACCCGGAAGCGGTCGCGGACCTCGGCACGGTGCTGGACCTCGACCCCGAGTTCGCGGAGGCGTACGAGTTGCGCGGCACGTACTATGCCGGCTCGGGCGCGCCGGACCTGGCGGCCAAGGACCTCGGCGCCGCCTGCGACAAAGGCTCCCGGAGCGCCTGCGAGAAACGAGCGCAGCTCAATGGCCCTTAGGGCTCGCTATCCTCTTGTAGCGGTCGAGAGCAGCCACCGGCCCGGCCTGGGGCTCACGCCGCTCCGGGCCTCCCAAGGGGTAAGCAAGTCGCGGTCGCAGCACTAGTCGCAGGGGCCAAGGACGGACAATGCCTGGCAGCGGGACCGGCCCGTTGGGTGGAAGGGGTCGCCGTGGTTGTTCATGCGCAACAGGAGGCGCTTGGCTCCGTTTCGTTCGTATCCGGCGGCCTGGACCAGTTCCAGGGCGCGGAAGTCGGCGGCGAACTCGTTGCCCTGCGACATGGCCACGAGTCGAGGCCTGATGTTCTCTTCCGATTGGCCCCGTTTGACCTCGACGTCGATGAAAGAGAGGCCTTTTTCGAGATCCCGGCGCTCCAAATGCCCCAGTTCGTGGGCCAGCGCGAAGGCGGCCTGTCCGCAATCCGCCTGCATGGCGGCAACGAAGCCTTCGTGGACGGCGACGACCGGCGGCTCGCTCAGGGTCAGGGCCGGCATGCCCTGGCTCAGGGTGGCGATCCGGCTCAGGCGCCGTCGCTCTCGCAACTCATCGGCCGTCGGATTCACCTTGGCCCGCAGGGCTTTCAGACGCGCCGCTTGGGCCGCTTGATCGGCGCTCCCGTAGAACTTCAATTCGGCGTCGGGGACGGCGCAGGCTCCGCGCAATTGGGCGAAGAGAAGGCTGATGCCGGGACTCGTGGAGCAGGGGCTTGCCGCGGAGATGTCGCGCCGGGCCACGGCCGTGGCATCGGCGACGGCCGGCACGGGCTTGACGAGGCTCTCCAGCGGCAAGGACCAGCCTTCGCTCGGCCATTCCAGGTTGTCTGCTCGGGCCGGCGCGGCCGCGCACGCAAGAAGCAGGGCGACCAGCCAAAGGGCTGAGGGCATGGGATCGGCTCCGATATGATAGTCTAAGCCGACTTCCGCCGCTTGTCAAGGAGCCGCTTCACCGCCGAGCCGCGCCGGAGTCGGGAGCAGGACGGCCGTGGGCTCACGCCGTGCGGCGGACGCGCGGCGGCCGCCTCGCCGGCGCCGTCCCGGCGAACTCGGACATCGACAGCCGGTAGAACTCGCGGTCCTCCAGCGGCGTCGGGACCCCGATGCGCCCGGGCTGCAGGGCCAGGATCCTCGAGGAGAGCTGGGCGAGGGTCTTGACGAAGGGGCTGGCCGGCGCGTGCTCGACGACCGTCTTGCGCCGGTACTCGGCCTCGTGCACCGCCTTGTCGCGCGGGATGAAGGTCAGGATGCGCGTGCCGATGAGGGACGCGAAGCGCTCCAGGGGAGCGCGGTCGGCCTTGGGGTCGCGCAGGTTGGCCACCAGCCCGCCGAGCACGACGCCGTTGGGGCTGTAGTGCCGGACGGCCTTGGCGATGTTGTTGGCCGCGTAGAGGGACATCAGCTCCTCGGAGGCCACGATGAAGATCTTCTTGCCGAAGCCCTGGCGCAGGGGGGTGGCGAAGCCCCCGCAGACCACGTCGCCCAGGATGTCGAAGATCACGACGTCGTAGTCGCCCTTCTCCAGGAGCCTGGTCTCCTTGAAGGTCTCGAGCATGAGGGTGATGCCGCGGCCGGCGCAGCCCACGCCCGGCTCGGGCCCCCCGGCTTCCATCAGGTGGACGTTGAACCGGCCTTTGACCGGCGCGGACCTGGCGTCCGGACGGGCGCCGCCTTCGAGCAGGCCCTCCATGAAGGTGCGGACGTAGCCGTCCGGGGCCAGGGCGCGGGAGGAATCGTGCTTGGGGTCGCAGCCCACCAGCAGCACCCGCTTGCCGGCCAGGGCGTAGGCGGCCGCGAGGTTCGACGCGATGGTGGACTTGCCGATGCCGCCTTTGCCGAAGAAGACGAGACTTTCCATATATCACTCGCCCCCCCACGGGGGGCGAGTAGTGGGGGGCAGATGCCTTTTCATCAGGGAGCTCCTTATGAAACAGAATATGCCCCCCCGCTACTCGCCCCCCCGTGGGGGGGGCGAGTGATTTGGGGAGGCGAGTGAATTCATCATCCGCTGGTAGAACCCGACGGCGCCTTCGAAGCCGAGGTAGGGCTCGTCGCGCAGCACGTGGTGGCTGATGGAGGGGTAGCCGAACTCCACGCAGGCGCACCCGGGCTTGAGCAGGGAGAAGGCGTCGGTGTTGCCGACGAGCAGGTCCACGCCCCGCCGCGAGAGCTCGTCCCAGCGCCGGCGGACCAGCGCCGTGTGGGGCTCCACCTCCCAGGCGGCCTGCGCGGGCCGGCGGCCGCCCTTGCGGCCGTTCGACGCCGCGGCCTCGGGCCGGCCGGTGAGGAACGCGGCCTCCAGGGACGCCCCGACCTCCGAGCAGAGCTCCGCCATGCCGCGGGCCAGGTGCGGGTCGCCGATGAAGACCACCTTCCTGTTCAGGAAGGAGAACGGCACGACCCACTCGAGCCGGGCCGCGGCCCGCCCGAGCTCCTTGTCGATGAAGGCCTCGGCCTGCCTCTTGCGGCCGAGCGCCGCGCCCAGCCGCCTCACCCACGCCTCGGTCCCGGCCAGGCCGAAGGGCAGGTCCATCTCGACGAGGCCGGCCTTGACGCGGCGCGCCAGGATGGCGGCGGCCCGCCTGCCGTGCGGCAGGGAGATGATGGTCCGGGCGTGGCGGACGCGCTTGAGGCCCGAGACCGTCGAGCCGGAGAGCCAGGTCGAGACCAGGCGCAGGCCCAGGCCGCGGCAGAGCCGGCCGAGCTCCGCGACGTTGCCCCGGTGCTCCCCCTCGCCCCGGTCCATGAAGTAGCCCACGACCGCGACGTCGCCGGCCCGGGGCCTGCCCCCGGCGAGGTCGAGCCCCTCGGCCAGAGTGTCGAGCGTCGCGGCGTAGCCGTCGAGCCAGCCGCCGGCGAGGGCGCGGGCAGGCACCACGAGGCCGGGCTTTCGCTTCAACTCGGCGTTGAGCAGGCGGCCGTAGTCCGTGCCCGCCACCGTGCACATGGGCAGCGAGGTCACCAGCACCGCCTTGGCGTGCGGGAGCTCCCCGACCTTGCGGATGACCTCCCGCACCTTCAGCTCATAGCTGGTGGCGATGCTGTCGGCGCTCACCCCGCAGAACTGGAACCGGTGGTGGCCCGTAACCGAGAGCAAAGTCGAGGCCCAGTCGTGGCGCCCGTGGATCATCATGCCCCTGTAGAAGGAGCACCCGGGCCCGTCGAGCACGAGGTAGGCGTCCGCCACCGCGTTGACCGCCAGGAGCACGCCCATGTTGTAGGGGAACGTCATGGGCGCGTGGCAGCCGTCCCTGGGCTCAGACATCGCGCCCCCTCGGGATGCGGCGCAGCAGGGCGCCGTAGCGCTCGTAGAACGGCAGGCGGCACACGCCCAGCAGGCTCTCCAGGGTCCGCACGGCCCCGGCGAGGCCGGGCTCGAAGAGCCGCATCGAGAACTGGGCCTTGCCGGCCTCGGTGAGCCGGTGGTCGAAACGGATGTCGGAGTAGACCGCGCGCCACTTCCCCGCCGACAGGAGGCGGCCCAGCTCCGCCGGGGACCGGAAGAAGCGAAGCCCCGGCCGCGAGTCGAACCACGGCAAGGCACGCAGCGACTCGGCCGCCCCGGCCGTGCCGGCAGAGTCGAAGACCAGGAAATCCACGCCGAAGCCCATCTCGCCGAGCATGCGCAGGACCGGCACGCCGGTCTGGAAGGCGGGCCGGAGCAGCAGCGGCAGGTCCTCCCGGGACGCCACGAACGCCAGCCGGTGGGACCGCGCCTCCCGGCGGAGCTCCTCCCAGCGCGGACGGATGCCCTGCCAGACGCCGTCCCAGGACTTCTTGAAGGACGCCTCCCGCCCCGTGCCCTCCGCGACGGCCTTGAGGAAGCTCCGGCAGCCTTCCAGCCCGTAGGGCGCCAGGGCGTAGACCGTCTTGATGGGCAGGCCGCCCAGGGCGCGCTCCAGGGTCTTCATCCCGCGCAGATGCTCGGGGATGACCTGGCAGCCGGCCTCGAGGTAGCGCTCCAGGGAGGCCAGGTGGATGTCCGGGAACACGCGGGCGTTGACGGCCAGCCCCAGCGCGGCCAGCTGGCCGGCGAGCTCCTCATCGAAGTAGGTCTTGGGGCAGTCCACGATGTTGACCGCGTCCGGCCGCGGCGCGGCCTTGCCGAACGCCGGCAGGCCGCGGACGTGGCGGAAGAACTCCTCGAAGAGGCTGAAGCTCTCCTGCATCCGGAAGTTGATGGAGTTCATGGCCACGGGCAGGCCGGTGGCCCGCCGGAGCTTCTCGGCCATGGCCCCCTCGTCGTCGCCGATGACGGTGGGCGTGCAGGACCAGCTGATCATGACGGCGTCCACGGAGCCGGCCTTGGCCTTGACGGCCTCCTCGACGGCGGAGAGCTTGGCGGCCGTGCCCATGACCACGTCGCGCTCCTTGAGGTCCGTGGTGCGCTGATCGTAGACGGTGTCCGGCAAGCGGGACTGCCGGGAGTGGGGGTGCACGGGCGGGTAGTTGAGGAACGTCATGCCCCTGAACGTCATGTCCGGCGGCATGAAGGTGCAGTCGAAATCGCCGTGGGTGATGTAGAGGATGCGGTCCGCGAAGCCCGTGGCGTGCGCCCAGTGGAACTGCCGGCGGAACTCCTTGCCGCAGAAGAAGCGCCGCCACTGCCCGGGGTTTCCCCCGAGGCGGTCCGAGACGCACTGGCCGTCGGGCACGCTCCCGCCGGCCGGCAGCTCGGGCCTGCTGGCGGGGTCCTCGAGCACGATGGCCTCGAGCCTGCCGGGGCGGACGCGCCTGAGGCGCTTGGAGAGGTCCCGGAGGAGGGCCAGCAGGGACGGGTCGGCGGCCCGGCCCTCGTAGCAGAGGTCGAGGGCCCCCGCGCGGACGAAGCCTCCCTCCCGCGACGCGGGCCGGAGCACGATCCCGGCCGGCCGCCCGCCGCCCGAGAGCTTCACGCTGACCGCGCCCCGGCCGCAGGCGGCCACCCCGGCGACGCGCCAAGGGGAAGAGGACTCCGCCCCGAGCCCGAGGAGCTCGGACAGCTCGGCCACGGCGGCCGGCCCGCCCGCGACGCGGCCGTCTTCCGGCGCCGGCATGGGGTTCCTCATCGGGGTCATCCCCCCCGACGAAAGGGCGGGATGTTTTATTGTACTATATCGGCCAACGGCCCCTCGACGGAGGCCCCGCCCATGCGACGAACGACCCCGGCCGCGAGACCCCAGGTCGACTGGGAGCAGGAGGACGAGAAGTTCTGGCGGCAGCAGGAGAAGAGCTTCCTCAGCCAGATCGCCCAGCCCTGCTGCAGCCTCTCCGGCATGGCCAACCTGCTGGTCTCGATGCCCGGCGATTTCGCGGTCGTCATCCACGGGGAGGCCGACTGCGCCAACGCCTTCCTCCACGTCCAGGGGCCCTTCGCCTCGAGGTTCTACCTGACCCGCGTCAGCCAGGTCGAGTTCGCGGCCGGCAAGGCAGACCAGCGCCTGCGCCGCTGCCTGGAGCTCATCATCCGCCGCAAGAAGCCCAAGGTCGTCATCCTGCTGGGCAACTGCCTGATGGAGATGATCCACGACGATTTCGAGTCCGTGGCGAAAGAGGTCCAGGCCAAGACCGGCGCCCGCATCCTGACCCTGCGCACCCACGGGCTCAAGGCAGGCTCCCAAGCCGAGATGGTGGACTGGCTCTACAGCAGCCTCGCGGGATTGGCGCAGGCCGGTCCGGCAGGCGAGTCGCACCGCGACCCGTCCGGGAGGACCCTGGTGAACTTCATCGCCCTGCCTGAGCTGCAGGAGGACGCCACCCGCCGCGAGCTGGCGTCCTTCCTTCCGCAGTCGGGGCTGGCGGTCAACGGCAACTACCCCTTCGACACGTCCCTGGAGGACTGGCTGAAGATCGGCAAGGCCGCGGCGAGCTTCGTGGTCGACAAGGCCCTCTTCCCCCGGCTCATCGCGAAGCTCGAGGAGATGGGCATGCCCTGCGTGGAGGTCCCCCTGCCGGTGGGGCTGGCGCAGACCGAGAAGTTCCTCGCCGCCCTCGCCTCCGTCTCCGGGGCCCACGAGCCCCTGCGGGCCGGCATCGCGGCGTCGCGCGAGCGCGCCCTGCGGAAGTTCGAGTCCTTCCGCGGCCGGTTCGGAGGCCTGCGCGTCGCCGTGGGGATGCGGATGGTCAACAACTACCGCGCCGACCAGATCGCCTACGACGGGCTCGGCGACCTCGCCTTCTTCGTCGAGGCGGGCTTCCAGACCACGCTCTTCATCCAGGGCCCGCCCGAGCCGACCGCCCGGCGCCAGTTCGCCAAGCGCCTCGACCAGCTGGGCTGCCGCCTCCCGTTCCACGTCTTCCCGGACCCCATCGACCTGCCGCCCCTGCTCAAGGCGGGCCGCTTCGACGTGGCCTATCTCGCGGACCACGCCAAGGGCGAGGCCACCAAGGCCGGCATCCCCCTCGTCAGGAGCCGCTCGCTCGAGCCTTTCTACGACGGGGCCGTGCGCAACCTGGAGTACCTGGAGGCGGTCCTCAAGGACATCAAGGTCCAGGGGAAGGGCGGGGGAGGGGTAGCTTGAGACGAAAAGAAACGAACAAGACACAACGGAAACCCGCCCCCACAGCTACTTGCCTCCCCGTACATGATCCTCCCATGCGGGGGGAGGCAAGTGACTTGGAAGGCCGAGAATTGGAAGAATTCGCTTTGAGCGGGCATCCCTACGGCAGGCTGACCGGGGTGAGCCTGGCGGTGCACGCCATCCCGGACGCGTTCCTGGTCCTGCACACCGGGGTCGGGTGCAAGTACAAGGGGGCCGGGCAGTACTGCCTGCACGACCTGGCGCGGCCCTCCCACCACCGCGAGGGCTACACCGAGGTCACGGACCTGGCGCTCATCAAGGGCTCGGCGTCCCGCATCCCCATCTACGTGCGCAGTTGGTACAAGAAGCGCAAGCCCTCCCTCATGGCCGTGGTCTCGTCGACCTTCCTGGAGATGGCCGGGGAGGACTTCGTCAAGGCGGTCTCGGACGCGCAGGAGACGGTGGGCTGCCCGGTGGCCTACATCCCGGCCCCGGGGTTCGACGGCGACCTCTACGACGGCTACGCCGCCCTGACCATGGAGGTCATCAAGCGCATCCCCTTCAAGACGACCGAGCCCAAGCGCGGCCGCGTCGCCGTGGTCGGCTACCCCTTCGACCGCTACGAGCTCGACCACGCCGGCAACCTCCAGCAGCTGCGCTACATGCTGGAGTCCCTCGGCCTGGAGATGGGGCCCGTGCTGCTCAGCGGCCGGCCCTACGCCGAGCTCATGGAGGCGGCTTCGTGCGAGGGCATCGTCGCGCTGCCCTACAGCCGCGGCTACGTCAAGGAGCTGGCCTCCCTCACGGGCCGGACGGTGGCCGCCACGGACCTGCCCATCGGCGGCCGCGGCACGTTCCGGTGGCTGAGGGACGTGGCCGAGGCCTTCAAGGTCCCCAAGCCCGTCCTGGACGCGGCCATCGCCCGCCAGTGGGAATACGGCAAGCCGCAGATGGACGTGTTCCGCAACTACGCGCGGCCTCGCCTCGGCACGCGCCGGCCGGTGATCTTCGCCGACACGCCGCTCGCGGCCGGGCTGACGTCGCTGCTGCTCGAGCTGGGCCAGCCGCCCATCGTGGTCGGCCTGCGGGACAGGAGCCTGGGCGGCGCCCGGGCCTTCCGCGAGGCCCTGGCCCGCACGGGCCTGAGCGCGCCGGACGACCTCGAGGTCGTCGAGTGCCCGAGCCTCGACCTCGCCCGCTCCAAGGTCCTCGCCCTCAGCCAGGCCGACCGCCTGGCCATGGTCCTGTGCTCCCACGCGGAGCTCCTGTGCCTGCGCGGCCTCGGCGAGCAGGTGAAGATCCCGATCATCGAGATCGGGTTCCCCTCCATGACCTACCACGTCCTCTACCCGACGCCGTTCTACGGGATCGCCGGCGCGCTGGCCGGCGCGCAGAGGATCATGAACATCATCCCGATCGTGCTGAGATTAGGGGCCTGAGCCGAAGCCTGCGGCGCGCAGGCGCGCGAGCTCGCCGGCCACCACCGTGCGCTTGGGCCAGTCCTTGGGAGCCGCCGCGAGGGCCTTCGAGAAATCCGCGGACGCCTCGGCCTTGCGCCCCATCGCGAGCAGCACCCCGGCGCGCGAGCTCAACGCGTCCGAAGCCTGACCCGCGCCGGAGGGCTTTAGCGCGATCGCCTTGTCGTAGCAGGCCAGGGCCGTGCGGTAATCCGCCCGCTTGGCGGCCACGGCCGCGCGGTTGAGCATGGCGTCCAGGTCAAGGGGGTCGAGCTCCAAGGCCTTGTCGAAGAAGCGGATGGCCCCCCCGACGTCGCCCTTGACGAAGGCCTGGATGCCGTCGGTGTTGAGCTTCATGATCTCGCCGGTCGCCTTGCGCAGGGGCAGGCATGTCGACGCGTGCTCCCGGCAGTAGTTCTCGACCGCCCAGAAGGACTGGGGCGCCGAGGAGGAGATCAGCTGATGGTAGGCCTGGAACCCCTCCTTCAAACGGCCGTCGGACCACAGCCTCAGGGCCCCGCGCAGCCGCGCCAGCTGTTCCCCCTTGAGCGGCTGGGTCTCCTTGGGCGGCTCCTCGAACGGCCACGGACCGCCCTCATGCGGCAGGAGTCCGGCCATGCGTTCGCTCGACCGGGACGCGATCCAGACGGCCACCGCCTGCAGGCGGATGAAGGGCTCCCACAGGGAGCCGCGCGGCCGCGACGGCAAGGCCGAAGGCGCGGCCGGGCCGGGCTGTCCCGCGTCCGGCCGGGCGCCGGGGTCCCCCGGACGACCGGCAGGAGACCGGGGACTCGGCCCCGGCGGGGCGGCGCGCGGCCGCCCTCCTTTCGCCGCGGCGACGGCGGGCGGCGCGCCGTCGTGGCCGGCAGGCCCGCCGTGCTGGGCGTCCTTGGCGATCAGGATGGCGGGGGGCGCGCTCCCGGCGCGCGCCAACGCGGCCCACAAGAGCCTGGGCCGGCGCGCCTGGCGCGCCTTGAAGGCGAGCTCGAACCAGGGCTCGCTGTGCCCCACGTAGGCGACCTTGGGGTCCTTGGCCGCGAGGCCCCGCCGCGGGCGCCTGAGACCCGTGATCTTGTACAGCCCGACGGAGCGCTCCTCTCCTTCCATCTCGCACCAGCTCAGGCTATCGTTCGTCACGACCCTCTCCAGCACCGGCTCGAGCACGAACTCCCGCTCCATCTGGAGGCACAACGGGTCCGTGTAACCCGGGTCCCTCGGCGCCGTCCTGCCATCGGGGTCGGTGATCGTCCTCAGCCTGGTCAGGCAGGCGCTCCCCTTGTAGAAGTAGTTGTCCTCCTGCTCGATCTCCGGGCGCATCTGCAGATAACGCCGCACGCCCATGGTCACGATGTTCTTCTCCAGCGCCCGCGCCCGATAGAAGATCCGTTCCCTCTGCCACTCGCGGTTCTGGAGCATGTCCCTCTCGTCCGAATCCGCCAGGTAGACGACGAGGGCCTTGTCGGGGAGCGCCTCCGCGGCCCGGCCCATGAACAGGAACTCCTGCTGGCTGGTGTAGAGGGTGGTCAGGAACTCCTTCCTGAGCAGAGGCGCCGCGGCCACCAGGGCCAGGAGAGCCCCCCGGCCGACCCAGCCGCCGGTCCGGCCGAGCAACCCCGCCACGCCGTGCGCCCCGCAGGCCGCGACGCCCACCAGCATGAACTGCGTCGCCAGCCCGGTGCGCACCTTGAGCGACACGCAGCTCAGATGGATGCCGTAGTAATAGGTCAGGAACCCGGCCGAGAACACGAGGCACGCCAGCGCCTCCTTGCTGCCGCGAAAAAGGGCGGCCAAGCCCGCCACGAACAGCAGCGGGTAGAAGACCGGGGTGTACTCCGGGTTGAAGAAGACGTTCCAGCCCCGAGGGCCGAGGTACTCCATGAACCACTGCGCGGCGCGGGTCCATTGCGTGTTCCGGGGATCCCCGATCAGGACCAGCTCCACGGCCCGGGGCAGAGCCAGGACGGCCAGGCAGCCGGCCAGGCCCAGCGCCCACCCCCTGAGAGGCCACGCCCGCGGGATGCGCCCCCGCAGCATCAGCACGGCCATGCAGAACGCCGCGAGGGCGGGCGCCAGGGCCATCATCTCCCCGCGCTCGTGCGTGAGGAGCACCATCGACGCCCCCGCCAGCCAGGCGAACCCCCGCCGCCGGGTCTTGGCCCAGAGCGCGGCCAGCAGGACCGTCAGCACCATCAGGCACTCCGCCATGATGAACATGCTCTCCGTGGTGGACAGCCGCATCCGCGTGGGCAGGAAGAGCAGCATGGTCCCGCCCGTGAACGCCAGGGCCGGACTCCCGCCGAGGAGGGCCAGCAGGAGGTAGAAGAACGCCGCCGAGAAGCTCGAGAAGACGTAGTTGATCGAGAAGGGAGAGAGCTCGCCCGCGGTCAGCAGCCTGGCCAACCGCATCACCATGGAATAGGTCGGGCCGTGCATGCTCTCCATGCCGCCGTGCCCGAAGGACTGCTCGACGGTGTAATAAAGGGCCACGGCGTGCTGCTCGTGCCAGATGTTGTGCGGCAGGCGGGGCTTGACGAACCAGGCGTGGCAGGCGATCAGGAGAAAAAAGGCGAGGAACGGCCAGCGCCTCATGCCGCGATAAGCCTCGGCGGCGGCCCTCGCCAGCGCCGGCAAGCCCGCCGCGAGCGCCGCCATGCACACGGCGCAGACGGCCATGGTGACCGCGTGAAGGCTCATCATCACGGCCTGCCTGCGCCCGGCGTTTCTGGCGCGGGCGTGCCGCCTCGATCAGAACGGGAACGCGGCCGTGCCCTCGAGCCGCCTGCCCGCGGCCGGCGTTTCTGCCGCGGGCGTGCCGCCTCCGCGACCCATGGGAAGCGGCCCTTCTTCTTGGACAGCCTCTCTTTCTCTTCGCGGACGCGCTGGACCGCGCCCCGGTCCGCAGGCGCCACGCCCGGCGGCAGGGCCGCGAGCGCCTCCTCGTAGAGCGCCAGCGCCTCGGCCGGCCTGCCCGCGGACTCCAGGGCGCTCCCCAGGCTCAGCACCGTCGCCAGGTCCCCCGGCTCCAACCGGCGGGCCTCCCGCAGGTCCGCGATCGCGCCCTCGGCGTCTCCCATGAGCCACTTCAGCACGCCCCGGTCAGCCAGCGCCCTTCCCAAGGGCGACCGGGACGCTCGGACCTCGGCCTTCACCAGGTCGTCGAGGATCTTCAAGGCTTTCCCGTGCTCCTTGAGACCCTGGTAGCGCATGGCCAGCGCGCGCAGGTCCTCGGCCTTGGGACCCGCTCCCCGGGCGCGCTCCAGGCAGCGCCCTGCCAGCCTCCGGTCGCCCGCCTCCGCCGCCACCCGGGCCACCTCCAGCCACTGCCCCGCCGTCAACGCCGCGTCGCCGCCGTCCGCCGCGCGCCGCGCCGCGGCCAAGGCGCGGCCGCCCTCCTTGACCTCCCAGGACAACCGCGCCAGCTCCACCGCGACCCAGGCGTCCTGCGCCGAGAGCGCGAGGGACGCGGACTCGGCCTTGGAAAGCGCTCCCTTGGCCACGGCGGCGTCCCCGATCCCGATGCCGGCGCGCGCGACCTCCAGCCAGCGCCGGACGTCGGGACCGTCCGCCCGGCCGGCCGCCGGCGCCAGCGCCCGCCTGAGCGCCTTCGCCGCCAGCTTCTTCTCCCCCGCCCGCAGAGCCTTGTCGCCCATCCTGATCCAGTCCTCGGCCGGGAGCTCCGCCTCGGCGCTCGCCGCCAGCGCCCGGGCCGTGGCCAGCCACGCCCGCGTCTCGTCCTCGGGCAGACGCAGCCCCGGGAACACCTTGCGCAGCCGCGACTCGAACCGCCGCGCCGCCGTCGAAACCTCGCCGCCGCCGCCCGCCGCCGCCCCGCGGAACAGGCAGACCAGCAGGCTCTGCAGCCAGTCCTCCTCCGGGCCCCCGGCCAGCGCCCGGGCGTCCCCCGCCGCTTGCAGAGCGACCCCCTCGACGCTCGCCAAGGCCGGCTCGCCGGGCGCGGTCCTCTTGACCCGCAGCGTCACCGACCCCCGCGCGGACGCCAGGCCGCACTCGGCCACGAAGGCGTCTTCCAGCCACGCCCGGTCCACGAAGGCCAGGGCGCACTCGAAGCGCTCCCGCCCGTTCATCGGGGCGAACGCCGCGTCGTCTCCGTCGCGCGTGACGAGGCCCCGCCGCTCCAACGCCGACAGCGTCTTGCCCAGGCGGCCGTCGAGCTCCTCCTCGAACAGCCCGCGGTACTCGGCGCCCGACAGGGCCTCGCCCTTCCATAGCCGCATCCACACGTACTTGAGCGCCTCCTCCTTCTTGCCCAGCTCCAGGCCCCGGTACGCCGGCTGGAGCGGGTCGAACCCCTGAGGCCAACCGCGCTCCTGCCGGTAGTAGAACCTATCCATCAGGCGCGAGCGCGACGAGGGCCCCACGCCGAACAGCGACATGGGCCGCTCCGACACGTCGTCATAGGTCGCGTCGAACGACACGCGCCCGACCGCGCGCTTGAATATCCACGAGTGGTCCCCCAGCCGCGGCCGCGCCGGCCCCTCGTAACCCAGCGCGGCGGCCAGGGCCCGCGCCCGCTCGCCGGTGTCGCCGTGCCGGCGCTCCAGCCCGGCGTAGAACGCGGCCGCGTCGCCGCCGCAGCGGGCCGCGACGTAGCGCCGCGTGGGCCACACCGGGTACACCGTGATCCCGTCGGGCCCCATCGTCGCCGCCTCCCGGAACGTCCCCAGGAACCCTTCTTGCGTGTCGCCCCCCAGCCCGGCGATCAGGTCCAGGTTCAGGGCGAAGCGCCCGCGGGACAGGACCTCGCCCACGGCGGCCGCGACCATCTCCCGCGTCTGGTAGCCCCGCTCCTCTTCGGCCAGCACCTCCGCCGCCAGCGACTGGACCCCCATGCTGATCCGGTTGACCCCGAAGCGCTCCAGCACGGCCAGCTTGCCCCCGGTGACGCTGGCCGGGTTGCACTCGACCGTCTTCTCCCCGCGCTCGTCGAACTCGAAGCGCCCGCGCACCAGCCCCAGCAGCCCTTCCAACTGCCCCTCGCTGAGGAGGCTCGGCGTCCCCCCGCCGACGTAGAGCGTCTGGAACCGGCGCCCGCCGAACGCGCCGCCGTAGTACTCCAGCGCCGAGCCCAGCGCCTTCAGGTAGCCCTCCACCTCCCCCGGCGACTTCGCGGGACCGGAGTCATAATAGCAGTACGCGCATTTCCGCAGGCAGAACGGGACATGCACGTAGAAATGCAGCGGCCGCGGCGCCCCGCCGCCCGACCTCTCCGCCGCCAGCCAGCCTTCCCACAGGCTCCTGATCGCCCTCGAATCGTATTCCTTCTCGACGCCGCCCCGCCCCTGGTTGTCCACCAGCTCGGTCAGGCTGTACGCCGGCGCGAATCGCTCCGCCACCGCGGCGCGCAGCCGTCCCAGGGCGTCGCGCCTCATCTCGTCGCGCTCCGCGAGGCGCCCGGCGGCGGGGGCGGGCCCGCCCGGAAGAGGTCGGCGTAGAACCCGATCTCGGCGTAGCGTCCGTCCAGGGGCCTGAGCCCGTCGAAGGCCGCCCGCGCCTCCCCGGCCCTGCCCGCCAAGCCGAGGGCGACCGCCCGGCGGAGGCGGACGTAGTCCGATCCCGGCCCCCCCAGCCGGAGCGACTCGTCGAAAAACCTCAAGGCGTCCTGGTAGCGCCCCTCGCGCAGGAAGAACTCGCCGATGTGCGCCATCACCGCGGGCCACCAATCCTCCACGTCCTTCTTGGCGTCCGGGCTCCAGATGTTGTCCTGGACCCGCTCCTGGAGCCAGCGCTTCATCCGGTCCGCCCCGAGCAGCAGGTCGGGCCGGCCGCGGTAGATCATCTCCATGAGGGCCACGATCCTGTCCGACAGCCTGTCCATCGCGGCCAGGCGCTTGTTCCAGACGCGGTACTTGAAGACGAGCCAGGCCTTCTCGCGCTTCTGCCCGGACCGGCGCAGCGCCGCCGCCCGCTCCTCCTTGAGCGCCTCCAGCCCGCGCCGGTCCCAGGCCTCGGGAGGGGCGAGGATCCCGCGCCCCTGCCAGCGCACCGCGTCGGCGGCCGCGGCCACGATCTCCGCCGCTACCATCCCGTCGCACCACCTCTCCCAGTGCATCTCGTCCTCGAAGAAGTCCGCTCCCACCAGACCGTGCGGGCTCGCCTCGGCGAAGGCGCGCTCCAGGTCCGCCACCGGCGCGCCGTACGCCCCGCCCAGCCGCCGGATGATGCGGTTGATGGCCGGCATCGGCGGGATCTGGTCCTCCAGGCTCGCCAGGTAGCGCCGCCGGGCGCCCGCGAAGTCGCCCAGCCTCTCCAGCGACCGCGCGAGATAGTACAGAGCGAAAGAGCGCTCGATGAGGCGCGCCGGATCCTTCCCCGGGTCCTCCATGGCCGGTCCCTTGAGGTGCTCCCGGAAACGCTCGGCCGCCTCGACGAAGTCGCCCCGCTCGAAGCGCGCCCACGCCTCGAAGAACCCCCGCTCCCACAAGGGCGGCCAGCCCCTGGGCGGCATGTCCCGGAAGTTCCACGGCAGGGCGCACAGCACCACGGGCACCCCTTGGGCCTTCGCGAGCGCCAGGATCCGGGCGATGTTCTTCTCGCCGTCCGCGGCCACCCGGGATGGGACGGGCACGGCGAGGTGCGACCGCACCAGCCGCCACGCCCGGATCGAGCGCTCCCGGAGCAGGGTGCGCGCCATCAGCGCCGCGGCCTCGCGCCTGCCCAGCTTGCCCGAGAACGAGATCCTGAACCCCTCGTTGACCCCGCTCATCAGGACGATGAGGTCGGGGTCGTAGCCCAGCACCTCCTCCACGGTGAGCAGGTCGTGGTGGCTGTCGTAGCCCGACATGCCGCAGTCCACGACCTCGAACCCGTAGCCCGGCAGGGCGGCCTCCAGCAGTTCCTTGAGCCGGGCCTCGTTGAAGATCTGGGCCACCGAGCCGCCGACCACGAACACCCTCAGCGTCTTGGCGCCCTTCACCCGCGGGAAGCTCTTGGGCAGGTCCGTCTCCACGGAGCCGGCCCGGTCCACCCGGTAGATGTCCCCGCCTTGCGCGTCCTTGGCCGGCACGAAGAACCTGTGGAGCGGGTCCAGGAACAAGTACCGGTACTGGTCGCTCATCCCGTCCCCGCGGGAGACGGCCGGCCCTTCGGGCGACGGCGCCTCCCGCCCCCCGCAGCCGGCCAGGAGGGCCGCCGACAGGAACGCCAGCGCCGCGCCGCGGCGCATCAGTCCTTGCCTCCCTGCAGGCGCTCCAGCTCGGCCTTCGCCGCGGGCATCGGCCTCCAGCCGTCCGGGGCGGCCCGGAGGGCGCGCTTCAGGTCCGCCGCCGCCTCGTCCTTGCGCCCCAGCCTCGAGAGGACGTTCGCCCGCGAGCTCAGCGCGTCGGAGAGCTGCCCGCGGCCGCGCGGATCGAGGCCCACGGCCTCGTCGTAGAGCTTGAGCGCCCCTTCCAGCTCGCCCCGGTTCGACTTCACGGCCGCCAGATTGAGCAGGGCGTCGAGGTCCTTGGGATGCCGGTCCAAGACCGTCTGGAACGACCTCCGCGCGCCCTCCACATCCCCGGCCCGGAACAAGTCGATCCCTTCGCGGTTGAGCCTGGCGAGCTCGCCGCCGGCCTTCTCCATGGGGGCGCACCTGGGCGCCTTGGCCCGGCAGAACTCCGCGATCGCCAGGGCGGCCGGCGAGGTGGACGAGCCGACGGTCCTGTCGAGCTCCGAGAACCCCGCGCCCCATCTCCCTTCCCGGAACAAGTCGAGGATGCGGCTCAGGGGCGCCTTCGTCGCCGGGTGGTCGCGCCACCAATCCTTGTCCTCCCTTTTGCGCGGCGCTTGCGCCTTCGCGGCGGGAACCGGGCGCTCAGGCTCCGCGGCCCGCGCGACCGTCTCCCGCGCGGCTCGCGGGAGCTCGGACGGCGGCGCGGGCGCGGGCCCGGCAGGACGATCCGGCGCCGGCGGGAGCGACGCTCGCGCGAGCACCGCTGGAGCGAGCGCCGCCCGTGCGGGCCCGGGCAGCGGCTTCCTGGCGGGCGGCGCTCCCTCGTCCTCGGCGAACGCCTGGGCATAGAGCCCTATCTCCGGGTACTCGCCGGACAGCGGCCCGAGCTCGGCGAGCGCCCGACGCGCCTCCCCGAGCCTGCCCGCCAGTCCCAGGGCCACCGCCCACCGCAGCCTGATGTAGATCTCCGGCCGGCCCCGGGACTTGAGCGACTCGTCGAAGCACTTCAGCGCGGACTCGAAGCGGCCGTCGCG
This sequence comes from Elusimicrobiota bacterium, assembly GCA_016212795.1. GTDB lineage: Bacteria > Elusimicrobiota > Elusimicrobia > UBA1565 > UBA9628 > JACRDT01. The sequence goes on from JACRDT010000021.1 coordinate 63,374, forward strand.
CAGCAGGGACTCCCCCGCGTGCGCCAGGGCCGTGGGCCACCACTCCTCGAAATCCCCGGCGGGATCGCGATTCCACACATCGCCCCGGACGAGCGTCCGCAGCCACCGGTTCAGCCGGTCCGCCGACAGCGCCAACTCCGGGCGCCCGCGGCGGATCGCCCCCATGAACGACACGATCCTGTCGGAGAACCTGGCGGCCGAGCCCTCGCCCTTGGCCTGGTCCATCAGCCGCCGCGTGCATTGGTCCCACTTCTTCTCCGCCCCGCGCAGGACGTTCCCCCGCGCCGCGGCCCGGTCGGCCTTGAGCGCCGCCAGCCCCTCGGCGTCCCACTCCTCGGCCGGCGCCAGGATCCTGCTTCCCCGCCACAGCACCGCGTCGATGACGGCCTCCGTGACCGCCGCGGCGACCATCCCGTCGCACCACCTCTCCCAGTGCATGTCGTCCTCGAAGAAGGCGAAGCCCGGCAGCCCGTCAGGGGCGGCCTCCTGGAAGACCCGCTCCAGATCCGCCACCGGAGCGTCGTACTCCCCCCCGAGCCTGCGCACGACGCGGTTGAGGGCGGGCAGCGGCGGGACCTGCTCGTCGACGCTCGCGGCGTAGCGCCGCTGGGCCCCGTCGGCGTCGCCCGACATCTCCAGCGACCGCGCCAGATAGTAGTCCCTGAAAGCGCGCCGCCGCCGCCGCTTCCACCCTGCCGCCCCGTCCCGGACCGTCAACGTCTCTCCTGAGGACGGCCGGGACGCTCGGCCTCCGGCCTCGACCGCGTCCCGGCCAGTCAACGCCATTCCTGATGACGCCACTCCCGGGGGTGGGTCGTCGGGCAGCGCTCGGAAGAGCTCGGCCGAGCGGGTGAACTCGCCCCGCTCGAAGCGCCGCCAGGCCTCGAAGAAATCGGCGTCCCAGATGGGCGGCCAGCCCCTGGGAGGCATGTCGCGGAGATTCCACGGGAGGGCGCACAGGACCACCGGCACCCCCCGCGCCCGGGCGCGCGCGAGGATGCCGGCAACGCTCGCTTCGAAATCGGCCGCCAGGCGCGCCGGGTCGGCGTCGCCCAGATGCGAGCGCACCAATCTCCACGCGCGCAGAGGGCTGCCCATGGCGAGCCCGCGCAGGAGCCCCTTGACGGCGCGGCGCCAGGACAGGGGCTGGGAGCTCCAGCCCTGCTCGCCGTCGTCCGAACCGCTCATCAAGACGATGAGATCCGCCTCGTAGTCCAGCACCTCCTCCACCATGAGACTGTCCCGGTAGCTGTCGTAAGCGCTCATCCCGCAGTCGAGTATCTCGAACGCGTAGTCCGGGAGGACGGACTCCAGCCGGTCCTTGAGCTCCCGCTCGTTGAAGAGCTGGGCCACCGAGCCCCCCACCACGAACACCCTCAGCGTCTTGGCCTCCTTCTTGCGCGGGAAGACCAGCGGCAGGCTGGCCTCCACCAAGCCCAGACGTTCCACCCGGTAGATGTCCCTGCCCTGCCCGTCCTTGGCCGGCACGAAGAACCTCTTGAGCGGCTCCACGTACAGGTATTGGTACCGGTCGCCGATGCCGGCCTTGGGGGAATCCGGCTCGCCGCAGCCCGCCGCCAGCGCGGCCGCCAGCGCAGCGACCGCCGCTCGTCGAGTCATGGCGCTCGGGCCCCTCCGGCCGGACCGAGCCGGGACAAGGCGGCCAGAAGCCTGCCGTCGATGAACCGCGCCGCGCAGGTCCGCCGCGCCGGTTCCCGGTCGTCGGCCACGCGGTACCCGCCCTCGGACTCCACGAGCCCGCCCTCTCTCCTCAGAAGGCCGAACAGCCGGGGATAGACGTCCTCCGGGCGCCTGCCGAAAGCCTGCCGGAAGGCCTCCGCGTCCACCCGGCCCGTATCCTCGAGCGACCGGATGATGTGGGCGCGCCTCTCGCGGTCCACGCTCAGGCGGGCCCCTTCGTAAGACGGCGGGCGCCCGCGCAGGAGCGCGCGGACGTGGCTGAAGCAGTCCCGCCCGGGGCCGTACACGAGCCGGGAGCGCACGTGGGAGACGGCTCCCCACCCGAGCCCCAGGATCGACGCGTTGTAGATCCAGCTGTGCTGGAGCTGGAGGTTGCCGTCGGCGGCGTCCAGCCGGCCGGCCGCGACCCCCCGCGCCGTCGCCGACGCGCCGCTGACGAGCACGCTGTCGGCCCCGAGCGCCATGGCGCGGTCCGCCTCGAGACGCCTCTCGGCCGGCTGGACGACGCCGTCGCCCATCGGGATGTCGACGCAAAGATGCTTGATCCCCGCGGCCCGGCAGGCGGCCAAGCCGTCGTAGAACGCCGACCGCCGGGCGCGGGCGACCGCGCCGCCGCGGCCCGGCGGGAACAGCGCGACGACCCGGTCGACGCCTCCCCGGGCCAACGCGGCGGCCTTCGCCGCGTCGAGACGCGAGGCGTCGGCTTCGACGGCGGCCTGCTCGACCTCCGGGCCGAACCGCCGGCGCAGCCATGCCAGGAGCTCCGCGATCTCGTCGGCCTCGAGCGACGACAGGGCCCCGGCGCCCGCTCCTCCGATGTAGAGCGTGCGCAACGGCAGCCCGGCGGGCAGGTCGAGCGCCGCGGCCTCGCGCTCGAGCGCCTCCAGGAACGGATGGCGCCGCTGGAGGATGAAGTACTCCTTGAGGGCGTCCAATTCCGCGGGGACATGGACATAGAGGCCCAGAGGGTCCCGGACCGTCAACGCCTCTCCTGACGACGACCGGGACGCTCGGCCCCTGGGGCTGCCGCCCCAGGCCGCGTCCCGGACCCGGGGCCCGCCCCGGAGCCCCCGCCAGCCCGCCGAGACGGTCGCCGTCGACAACCTCCTCCACAGGGAGCGCGGCGGGAACACGAACACCCCCGCGGCGGTCCAGTGCCCCGGCGCTCCTCGAGCCGCGGCCCCCATCACTCGCGCTTCCCGCAGGACCGGCCCAGGCCGCGGTCCCGGCCGGCCATGGCGTCGCACAGCAGGTCGAGGAACGCGAGGCACCCTTCGAACCCGAGGAAGGGTCGCGCCGACAGGGCGTGCCTGAAATAGGACGGGAACCCGAACTCGGCGAAGGGGCACGCCGGCGGCACGAAGGCCGCCACGTCGCTGTTGCCGATGGCCAGGTCCAGCCCCCCCTCCCAAGCCCCGGCGACGGCTCGCTCGAGCCGCCCCGAGGTGGGCCGCTCCAGCACGGGACCGATGGACCCCGGCCGCTTCGGGGGGCAAGCCGGGATCCCTCGGCCGACGGTCGCGGCGCCGACCACGCGGCCGCCCAGCTCGGCCAGCAGCCCGGCGATGGGGCCGAGCAGATAGGGGTCGCAGGCCACCCACACGCGCCGGTTGAGGAAATGGTAGGGGACGATCCACTCGAGCTTGGGCGCGATCCGTCCCAGCTCCGCGTCGATGAACCGTCCGGCCCGGTCCTCGCGGCCCAGGGCTCCGGCCACCTTCTTGAGCCAGCGCGAGCTCGCGTCGAGCCCGAAGGGGACCCCGGCATCCACCACGCGGGCGCCCGTGCGCGCCGCGAGGGCCAGCGCCGCCTTGCGCCCCCACGGCAGGGCCACGAGCGTCCCGGCCTCGCCGGCGGCCGCGAGGTCGGCGAAGGGGCCCCCCTCGAGCCAGCCGGTGACCGCCTCGACGCCGAGGGCCTCGAGCATGCGGCGCAGCTCCCGGCCGTTGGCGCGGTGGTCCTCCTCCGTCCGGTCCATGAAGCTCCCGATCACCGCCACCTTGCGCCGATCAAGGCGCCGGCCCACGCCCCGCCCCAAGGGCGCCTCCCGGGCCAGGGCCTGGAGCGTCTCCGAGTAGCCGTCGAGGAATCCTCCCTGGAGGGACCGGGCGGGGACCAGGATCAGGGGCTTGCCGCCCTCGGCTTCCCGGACCAGCCTGGCGAGCCTCGCGTAGTCCGTCCCGGTGAGGTTGGCCATGGGCAGGGCGCACACCAGCACGGCCGACAGGTCCGGCCGGCCGAGCAGCTCCGCCATCGCTTCCCTGATGGCCGGCTCGCGGGAGAGCGCCGCGTTGCGCACGTCGGTAAGCGTGCAGACGACCCTGTCTCGGCCCGCCGGGCCGCGCAGGGTCGAGCGCCAGTCGTGCTTGCCGACGATGTGCTCCGCCTTCCCGACGGCGCAATCCGGCCCGTCCACCAGCAGGGCGACGTCGGGCAGGGCGTTGACCGCGAGGTACGCCCCCATCAGGTACGGATAATCCAACGGGAGCCCGAAGGCGTCCTCGGCCTTGGTCATGCCCGCCCACCCGCTCCAGCCAGGAGATAGCGCCCGTACCTGCCGTAGAACGGCAGCCGGCAGATCCCCAGCAGCCTCTCGAGGGTGCGCAGGCCGCCGGCGATGCCGGGCTCGAAGGTCGCCAGCGAGAACTGCGCCTTGCCGCGGCGGCTGAGCCTCGAGTCGAAGAAGCAGTCGGAGTAGAACGCGCGGGCGGGCAGCTTCGCGAGCTTGCCCGCCAACTCGGCCGGCGACCGGAAGAGATGCAGGCGATGGCGCTTCGCTCCGCCGACCGCCTCGGCGCCGCCAAACACCAGGAAATCCAGCCCGAAACCCATCTCCTTGAGCGCCGCCACGACCGGGATCCCGACGTGCCACGAGGGATCCGACAGCCTCCTCAGGGCGGGGACGTCCAGGACGAAACCCAGCCTGAACCCCCGCGCCTCGGCCTTCATGTCCCGCCAGGAGCCCCAGCTCCGCCGATGCCGGAGCAGAGCCCGCCTCGCCCCGGCGGGCTTGCCGCCGGCCGCCCTGCACACCGCCGCGAGCCACGCTCCCGTCGCCTCCAGGCCGTAGGGGGCCGGCGGCCGCACGGCCGGGATGCCCATCGTCTTCAAGAGCTCATCGTAGACTCCCTCCAGGGCGGCGTCGGGCATGACCACCTGGAGACCGGCGCGCCAGCCCCGCCTGATGGAGGCGGGGGAGATGTCCGGCACCAGGCAGGCCTCGACGCGCACGCCCGCCTCGGCGAGCAGCTCGACGAGCTCCTGCCCGCAGCGGCCCGCCGGGTAGCCGATGAGATTCACGGACCCCGCCCTGGCGGCGCGGAGCCCGCGCAAGGGCCTGGCCAGCCGCGCCATCTCCCCGACGATGACGGGGGCCATGTCTTTGCCGTTGGACGGGTGATAGAACACCGGGCGCTCCGGGTCCGTCCGGGCCACGAGCGGCGAGAGGTCCTCGCCGGTGAGGTCGGGGACGCACCCCGAGTTCAAGAGCACGACCGCCCCGGCCTGCGCGCCGGCCTTCGCCGACCCCAAGGCGGCCGCGGCCTTCGGCAGGCCCCCGCAGACGACGTCACGCTCTCGCAGGTCCGTCGTGAGGACCGAGTACGGCGCGGGGACCGTCGAGCGGTTGGCCTCCCGCCAGGGGAAGTTCAGGAACGTGACGGTCCGGCCGTCCACGACCGGGAAGGTGTAGCGGCATTCCAGGTCGCCGTGCATGATGTCGACCGTGGGATGGCGCGGCACGAAGGCCGAGAACTTGTGCCGGGAGAGCTCCTCCGGCAGCAGGAATCGGCGCCAGGCGTCTTCACGCACGGAGCTTCTTGACCGCCTTGGAACGCTCCTTGACCGGCTCGAACTCGTCCCAGCCGTACAGCTCGGGGTATTCCTTCCACGGCCCCTCGCATCGCTCGCAGTAGGAGCATTCGCCGCAACGCGGGCCCTTGCCCTTGCCTTCGTCGCGCCTGGACTTCGTGTAGTCGGCGATGGTGATCTCGGCGTCGTAGACCACCGTCTCGGGGATGATCTGCTCCGCCACGTAGCGCTCATAGCCCCGCATGAAGCAGAACGGGATCGCCTCCGTCATCACGACCTTCCCGGCGCGGATGCCGACGTCCAGGCCCTTCTTGACCCAGGGCTCGGCCATGCTCTTGCGCGCCACGAGCCAGGAGCGGTTCTCGGCGGCGGTCCCCGCGATGTGGACGAACGCGAACTGGTACTGGTCCACGCCGAGGCGGACCAGGAGGCCGGCCAGGTCGGGCAGGTCCCGGTAGTTGGCGCGCGTGATCACCGAGTTGGTGAGTATCCGCGCCCCGAGCTTCCTGAGATTGACGATGCCGGCCACGGTCTGGAGGAAGGCCCCCGAGGCGCCCACGAGGTAGTCGTGCAGTGGGGCGGTGGAGCCGTGCAGGGCGGGCGAGAACTCGGTGGCGCCGGCCTCCAGCACCTTGCGGCAGAAATCTGGATAGCAGAACATCCGGCCGTTGGTCTGGACCTGGATCACGGAGTAGCCCATCCGGCCGGCGATGCGTATCGTCTCGAGGAAATGCTCGTGGATCGCCGGCTCGCCGCCCGTCATGACCAGGCCCCTGGCCCCGCGCTCCAGGCCGTCTTTCAGGTTCTTCTTGATCTCGGGCAGGGTCCTGGGAGCGAATTTCTCCCGCTTCTTGCCTTGGACGCAGAAAACGCAGTGGTTATTGCAGTTAAACCCTATTTTGAGGTCGGCCCGGTGCATCGAAGCGCTCCGCAGGGCAACCGCCGAAGATGCGCCGAGAGGAACCGGCGGCCTTCTCAGCCCGTCGAAAGTATACCATTTGAGCATGCCGCGAAGGCGCTTCATGGGGCATCCTCTCGGCCGCAGTCGCCCGGTTCAATTACCCAGCCGGCGGCGGATATCGTCCATACGTCGCCTGATCTCGTCCTCGCTGGGCAGCTTCACCCGGCCGGGTTCCGGGCTTGTCTGCGTGCGGTCATTCTGGCCTCCTTGCTCGGAGGGATACTTCCTGGCGATTTCACCGGAATAGCTGTTATAGAACTCTTCCCATGGGCCAAGCGGGGCCGTTCCGTATTTCTGCTGACTGCGCAGCATGAATTCCATCATCTCCTTGACGCAGCCGGAGAGACCCTGCAACGCCGAGTCTGGCAGGGTGTACCCCCGCCGCGCCGCAAGACGGTATTCATCCAGCAGTACATAAGCCTTCCTGATCTCCCCGGCATCTTCCCTGGTCAGGCTGCCAGGTTTGAGGCACGCTTTGGCCGCGTAACCCTTGAGGGCGCTGCGGCCCTCCTCCTCATGCTGCGCGAGCACCAGCCGCCATAGAGCCTCGGAGGGATCCGCGGACGCCAATCGATGGCCGATGGCGTTGAGGTCATCAGCGCCGATAAACACGTACCGGCCGTTTCTCGACTCCTCCGCGGCCTTCGCTTTGGCCAACAGGAAGACATGCAAGGTATCAGCCACGCAGCCCAACTCGAGACCGTCCAGCGCCACCCAA
>JACRDT010000023.1 GCA_016212795.1 Elusimicrobiota bacterium
ACCAGGCCAGCTCGTTGTCCTGGCAGTAGGCGTTGTTGTTGCCGGCCTGGGTCCGCAGGAACTCGTCGCCGCCCAGGAGCATGGGGGTGCCGCAGGAGAAGAGCAGCATGCAGACGTGGTTCTTGGCCAGCCGGTGGCGCAGGCCGGCCACCTCGGGGTCGTCCGAGGGCCCCTCGGCCCCGCAGTTCCACGAGCCGTTGTCGTCCGTGCCGTCGCGGTTGCCCTCGCCGTTGGCCTCGTTGTGCTTATGGTCGTAGGCCAGGAGGTCGTGGAGGGTGAAGCCGTCGTGGCAGGTCGTGAAGTTGATGCTGTTGAAGGCGGAGCGGCCGTCGTCGCCGTAGAGGTCGGCCGAGCCCGTGATGCGCCAGCCCACCTCCCGGAGCACGCCCGCGTCGCCCTTGACGAAGCGCCGCATCGTGTCCCTGAAGCGCCCGTTCCACTCGGACCAGTCCACCGGGAAGTTGCCGACCTGGCAGGTCCCGATGTCCCAGGGCTCGGCGATGAGCTTGACGGCGCTGAGCACCGGGTCCTGCGACACGGCCGTGAAGAACGCCGCGGACTTGTCGTAGCCCCCAGGGCCCCGCCCCAGCACGGAGGCCAGGTCGAAGCGGAAGCCGTCGACGCGCATCGACTCCACCCAGTAGCGCAGGGAATCCATGACGAGCCGGACCACGGCGGCGTCGCCCGCGTTGAGGCTGTTGCCGCAGCCGGTGTGGTTAAGGTAGAACCGCGCGGGCTGCTCCGGCGGGCCCGTCAGCGCGTAGTAGGTGGTGTTGTCGATGCCCTTCAGCGAGATCGTGGGGCCGAGCTCGCTGCCCTCGCCGGTGTGGTTGTACACCACGTCGAGGATGACCTCGATGCCGGCGCGGTGCAGCTCGCGGACCAGGGCCTTGAACTCGGCGACCTGGCAGCCGGGCCTCTTGCCGGCCGCGTAGGAGGACTCCGGCGCGAAGAACCCCACCGTGTTGTAGCCCCAGTAGTTCGTCAGCCCCGCCTCCAGGAGGCGGTCCTCCACGTAGGACTCGTGGACCGGGAGGAGCTCCACGGCGTTGATCCCCAGCTTCTTGAGGTAGGGGATCTTCTCGATGAAGCCCAGGTAGGTCCCCGGGCGCTGGACGCGGGAGTTCGGGTTGGCCGTGAAGCCCTTGAGGTGCGTCTCGTAGATGATGAGCTTCTCCAGCGGGATGCCGGGCGGCTCGACGCCCTCCCAGTCGAAGGCGTCGTCCACGACGATGCTCTTGGGCACGGCGCGGCTGTTGTCGGAGGCGTCGAGCGAGAGGTCCCGGAGCGGGGAGGCCGGGTCGTAGGCCAGCAGGGAGTTGCGGGCGTTCTTGAACTTGCCGGTCACGGCCTTGGCGTAGGGGTCCATGAGCAGCTTGTGGCGGTTGAAGCGCAGGCCCGCGGCCGGCTCGAACGGGCCGTGGACCCGGTAGCCGTAGAGCTGGCCGGCCTTCAGGCCGCGGACGAACGCGTGCCAGACGAAGCGCGTCCGGTTCTCGACGCGGATGACCTCGGAAGGCTCGCCGCCCGGCTCGTCGAACAGCACGAGCTCGACCCCCTCGGCGCGGCGGGAGTAGAGGGCGAAGTTGACGCCGTCGGGCGCGAGCGTGGCCCCCAGGGGGAACCAGCGCCCGGCGGCGATCCTCGAGTCCATGACCGGCCCCTCAACCGTCCTTCTGTTCCCCATCGGGCGCCCCTCCATCCCAGACGTCGTCGAACGTGCCCTGCGAGGGGTGCGGCGGCTTGCCGTTGGCCCCCTTCAGGGATTTCCGCGGCAGGATCGTCTTCAGGAACTCCTTGGTCCGGTCGTGCTTCGGCTGGCGGCAGATGACGTCGGCGGGCCCCTGCTCGACGATCCGGCCGGCCTCGATGAAGATCAGCCGGTCGGCCATGTCCCGGGCGAAGGCCATCTCGTGGGTGACCACCAGCATGGTCATGCCCTCGGACGCGAGGCGGCGCATGACGTTGAGGACGTCCTCCTTGAGCTCGGGGTCGAGAGCGCTCGTCGGCTCGTCGAACAGCATGACCTCGGGCTCCATGGCCAGCGCGCGGGCGATGGCCACGCGCTGCTGCTGGCCGCCAGAGAGCTGGGCGGGGTAGAAGTCCGCCTTCTCCTCCAGGCCCACCTTGGCCAGCAAGTCCAGGCCCCGCTTGACCGCCTGGGACTGGGTCCACTCCTTGACCGTCATGGGCGCCTCGATGATGTTCTCGATGGCGGTCATGTGCGGGAACAGGTTGAAGCTCTGGAAGACCATCCCGACCCTGGAGCGCAGCAGGAGCTGCCTCGCCCGGTCATCCTTGCTGAGGTGCCCCCGGCACGCCTCGACGGCGATGTCCCCGACCTTCACCCGGCCCGAGTCGAAGGTCTCGAGCTGGTTGATGCAGCGCAGGAGCGTCGTCTTGCCGCAGCCGCTGGGGCCGATGAGCACGACCACCTCGCCCTTGCCCTGCTCCAGGCTGATGCCGTTGAGGACGCGCTGGTGCCTGAAGGACTTGACCAGGTTCTCAACGGTGATCATAGGTCAGGCTCCGCTCGACGTAGTTGGCCGCCAGGGACGCGGGGTAGCTCAGGGCGAAGTAGATCGCCGCCGTCATCAGGCCCAGCCCCATGTAGTCGTAGGTCGTCGTGGCGAGCATGCCGTAGACCTTGGTGAGCTCGACCATCGTGATCACGGACACGAGCGAGGAATCCTTGAAGAGCGCGATGAAATCGTTGCTGATGGGCGGGATGACGACGCGCACGGCCTGGGGGAGCACGATCCGGCGCAGGGCCTGCCAGCGCGTCATCCCCAGCGAGAGCGCCGCCTCCATCTGCCCTCTGGGGATGGCCTGGATGCCGGCCCTGTAGTTCTCCGCCTCGTAGGCGGCGTAGTTCAAGCCCAGCCCCAGCACCGCCGCCGCCAGCGAGCTCAGCCTGATGCCGAGGTTGGGCAGGCCGTAGTAAATGAGGTAGAGCTGGATGAGGAGCGGGGTCCCCCGGAAGACCTCCACGTAGGCCGTCGAGGCCCACCGGACCGGCGCCACGCCGAAGAGCCGCCCCAGGGCCAGCAGGAGCCCCAGCCCGACCGCGACGGCCATGGACATGAAGGAGATCTCGACCGTGACCACGGCCCCCTTGAGGAGCAGCGGGAGGTACTGGCGCCACTCCCGGAGGGTCGAGACCTTCTGGCTGCCTGGGTCGGCGACGGGCTTGTACTCCCTCAGGCGCCGCTCCTGCTCGCCGTCCCACAGCCCCCATTTCTTGTAGATGCGCTTGAGCTCCCCGTTGGCGATCAGGCGGCCGATCGCCTTGTCGACCTCCCGGAGGAGCTCCTTGTCGCCCTTCCTCACGCCCACGCCGTAGTAGCCCACGGCGAACGGCTTGCCCGCGAACTTGAGCGCCGGGTCGGGCTTGGCGTAGTGCGTCGCGATGGGCAGGTCCATCACCGTGGCGTCGATGCGCTTGTTCTTGAGGTCCTTGCAGGTCTCGACGTTGCCCGGGTAGATCCGGATGTCGACGCCGCCCATCTTCTCGAGCAGCCGGTGCGCGACGCTCGCCGAGAGCACGCCCACGCGCTTGCCCTTGAGGCTCTCGACGTTGCGCACGCCCTCCTCGTCGTTGAGCACCACGATCTGCTGGGTGTAGGCGTAGTAGGGCCGGCTCATGGCGATCTGGCCGAGGTGCTCGGGCGTGATCTCGAGCCCGTTGAGGATGACGTCGAAGCTCCCCCGGTCCAGGGCCGAGACCAGCCCGTCCCAGGAGTTCTGCACCATCTCCTCGCGGACGCCCAGCACCTCGCCCAAGGCGTCGGCGATCTCCACCTCGAAGCCGATGAGGAGCTTGGGGTTCTTGGGGTCGGGGAACACGTAGGGCGCCCCGCCCTCGGCGTCGGCCCCCCATCGGAGGAAGCCCCTGGACTTCATCTCCTCGAGGACGCCGCCGAAGGAGCCCGCGGCGAGCACGACGAGGGCGAACGCGGCCAGCGACACTACCCGCCAGGATCTCCTTGGGCCAATGCTCGGCGAGGTCATCGGTGACGCAGGAATTGTAGCAGAATTGCGCTCCCGCGTCCGAAGGACTATAGTATCCCGCGGGCCGCGCCGACAGGGCGGCGCGCGAGGAGCGTCCCATGGCCGAACCCAAGTCCGTCGACGAGCTCGATCTCTCCCCCCTGCCCGGGAAGGAATACTGGTCCTGCGGCCGCGAGTGGCGAGAGGAGTTCATCTACTTCCTCATGGTGGACCGCTTCCACGACGGCCGGCCCCGCAAGCCCGTCCCGGGCCCCGAGCGCTCGGCCAGCCTCGCCACGCAAGCCGAGCTCGGCCGCTTCTGCGGCGGGACGCTCAAAGGCGTCGCCAGGAACCTGGGCTACATCCAGGACCTCGGGTGCACCGCCCTGTGGCTGAGCCCCGTCTTCGAGAACGACGGCGCCCCGGCCCCTGGGCCTGCCGGCCCAGGCCGCGCCCCGGACCCGGCGGGCGAGTCCTACCACGGTTACGCCATCCGCAACTACCTGGCCGTGGACCCCCGTTTCGGGACCAAGGCCGACCTCGTGGAGCTGGTGGACCAGGCCCACCGACGCGGGATGCGCGTCTTCCTCGACGCCGTGGCCAACCATTGCGGCGACCTGTTCTACTACGAAGGCGACACGCCGCGCTATTACAGCGACGACCACGCCCGATACCCGATGGGCGGCTGGCGGTCCCCGGACTACCCCGTCCCCGCGGAGCTGCGCAACCCCGACTACTTCCACCGCCGGGGCCAGATCCGCGAGTGGGGCTGGGACAACATCCCCGAGACCCAGTGGGGCGACTTCTACTCTCTCAAGGGCTTCAACAACGACGACGACCCCGCGGGGCTCGAGCTCCAGGACATCATCATCGCTGCCCACCGCTGGTGGATCCGCGAGGCCGACATCGACGGCTACCGCATGGACGCGGTCAAGCACATGGGCGAGACCGCCATCGCGCGCTTCTGCCAGGCCATGCGGGAGTACGCCTACGGCCTGGGCAAGCGCAACTTCTTCCTCTTCGGCGAGCTCGTGGCCAGCGACGACGCCGTCAACCGCTACACCGGGCCCAACACGGCGGGCAAGGTGGGCGACAAGACGATCTACTACGGCCTGTCCTCGGTCCTGGACTTCCCGCTCTACTGGGTCCTGCCCGGCGTGATCAAGGGCTTCGTCAGCCCCTCGAGCCTCATCAACCGCTACGAAGCCCTGCGCGAACGGGCGCTGAACCGCGGGGAGCTCGGCCGCTACATGGTGACCTTCCTCGACAACCACGACCAGATCGGGCAGGCCTACAAACGGCGCTTCGCGGCCGGCGCGCAGGACGCCCAGGTGGTCGCCGCCGTGGGCTACCTCCTCTGCGCCTTGGGCACGCCCTGCCTCTACTACGGCACCGAGCAGGGCTTCTCGGGGGAGGGCCCCAGCGACCACCTCATCCGCGAGACCATGTTCGACCTCAGGAACCCCGGCCGCGACTTCCTCAACAAGGACTGCCGCATCTACCGCGAGATCGCCAAGATCGCCAAGGTCAACGGCGAGCATCCCGGCCTGCGCTTCGGCCGGATGTACTTCCGGGAGGTCTCGGGCGACGGCCTCCACTTCGGCCACCCCCAGGACCACCCGTGCACCCTGGCCTTCAGCCGGGTCCTCGCCAAGGAGGAGCTGCTCGTCGCCTACAACACCTCCACGACCGAGCGCCGGCGCGACTGCGTCATGATCGACGGCGGCCTCCACCCGGCGGGCTCCCGCATGACCTACCTGTACGGGGGCAGGGGCGACGTCGCGGTCGAGACGCATCCGGACCCGGCCAACGGCGCCCGCTACGTGCGCCTGGACCTCGACCCGATGCAGTTCGTCATCCTGCGCTAGCGCTGGGGGACTGGACCGGGAGCCCGCTCCCCCGCAATGAATGCGCAAAGAGGATCGTCTATGCTATGGCTAGGTCCCGCGCGCGGGCGCGAAGCGCGCGGGAGACGAGGTTCGACCGATGAAGACCCGGGGGACGTCAGGGTGGATGCTGCTTGCCGCCGTGCTGGCCGTGCCGGCGCTCATGTTCTATCGCGACTATCGCCAGACCGAGCGCCTCCGGAAGCGGGCGGAGCAAAGGAAGGCCCATCCCGGCCCGATCCTCTTCCCGGAGAAGCCTCTCGACACGACGACGCTCAGCAACCCCATCTCGTCGCGGGGAGACGCCTCGGTGGCGCCGGAGCCCGCGCCCCAGGCCCCCGCCGTCGCCGCTGCAGCCCCCCGGGAGAGCGCCCCCCAGCCGGCGCAACCGGCATCCCCCCCCGCGCCCGCCCCGGTCCAGCGGGCGCCTGAGCCGCCCAAGCCGCAGCCCCCCGTCGCGGCCGCCTCCCCGGTCCCCGCTCCTGTCCCGGTCGCTCCCCGGGTGACGGCGAGCGCTTCGACGGCGGACCTCCTGGCGTCCAACTGGCGCGACCCCCTGCTCTCCCCCTATGACCAGTTCCTGGCCCAGCAGGAGGAACTCCTGAGGCTCTCGAAGAAGAGAGAGGATGACCGACGCAGGACGCAGGGCGAACGCCGGCGGCACCCACGCGTCGACGAGGCCGTCCGCCTCCAGGGCATCATCGAGATGCCCGGCGGCAACCAGGCCATCGTCAACGGCGAGACGGTCGGCGTGGGCGGCGTCATCGCCGTCGGACCCGACCAGGTCGAGGTCCGGGTCGTGAGGATCTCGCCCAACGGCGTGACCTTCTCCCACAAAGGCAAGTCGTTCACCGCGCGCATGAACCAGTGAAAGGCTGATCGTGCCGGGGAGGGCTCAGGAAGGGATGGGCCGCTGGCGGGCCTTCAGCAGGAATCTCAGGCTCGTCATCAGCGGGTCGCCGCGCAGGAAGCGGCGCAGCGGGAACTCGGGACTGGGCAGGTCGTCGGTCACGGCGCGGTAGGGCGCGGTGAACGACCGGACCTCGTCGTCGACGAGGATGAAGCCCGCCTCGACGTCCTTCTCGGTCAAGAAAGGCAGGAGGCGCCCGACGCCGCGCCGCTCGATCCTCTTGGCGACGGCGCCGGGCCGCCGGGCCAGCGGCTTCATCGAGCCGAAGACGAGCAGCCCGGAGATGCCGTAGCGGTTCCACACCGCCACGTTCGGGAAGACCTCCGCCATGGCCTTCATGATGCGCCAGTAGTCGTCCTCGAACGAAGCCGACGGGAGCCAGAGCATCAGCAGCCCGTCCGGCGTCAGCCGCCGGCGGCCCAGCTCCAGGAATTCCCTGGTGTACAGGTTGACCGCCCCGGCGCTGTAGAGCGGCGGGGTGGCGTCCACGATGATCTCGTCGTACGTCCGCTTCGACCTCAGGAGGTGGCTGCGGCCGTCGTCCACGAAGACCGCCCGGCCCGGGCCGCCGAGGTGGGCGGCCGCGTCGGGGTAGAAGCGGGGCATGACCTCGTAGAGGTCGCCGATGAGGTCCACCGCGTGCACCGAGCCTCCCAGCAGGGAAGCCGTGCGGAACGTGTTGCCGGCGCCAAAGCAAATGACGAGCGTCGACGCCGGGTCGTCGAGGAGGAGATTGGGCACCGCGGCCATCAGGCTGCCGTCCGCCCCGGTGCCCGCGGTCAGGATGCCGTTGATGAGGAGGTCCCGGCTCGGGCCGTCCACCCCCGTGATCATGGCCGCCGGCGATTCCCGGTGGAAGAGGACCTCGGCGGTCTTGCCCCTCTTATCGAGGCGCTGGACGATGGCCTCCAGGGCGGGGTCCTTCCAGGCGTAGGCGGCCAGGAGCGCCCCCGCCAGCACGACCGCCGCCGGCTCGCGAAGGTCGCCGGCCGCGCCCTGCCGGCGGGCCCAAGCCAGCGCCGCCAGGCCCGTCGCGGCGTTGAGGCCCACCAGGGCCAGGAAGGCGCCGTGCGTCCCGAGAGCCGCGACGCCCCAGAACCCCGCGGCCAGCGCCCCGAGGATGCCGCCCAAGGTGTTGAAAGAGTAGACCCGGCCGACCGCGTCTCCGGCCTCGACCGCGCCCGCGGCCGCCAACGCCTTCCCCGAGGGCGCCGCGGACGCTCGGCCTCCGGCCTCGACCGCGCCCGCGGCCGGGCGCCGGGCGCACAGGTGCGCGGCCAGGGGGAAGAGCAGGCCCATGAGGAACGAGGCGGGCAGGACCATGCCCCCCGCCTGCAGCGCCAGCCGCGGCAGGTCCCCCGCGCTCTGGAGAGGGGCGTAGAGATAGGCCGGGGAGTCGGCGGACAAGGCCATGTTCCGGAACGCCGCCAGGCTCAAGGCCCCGGCCGCGGCCAGGCCGAGCTCGAGCACGGCGAACACGAACAGGGGGTCGCGCTCCTCCTCGGCCAGCTTGCCGCACAGGGCGCTCCCGAGCCCTATGCCGGCGAGGTACATGAGCATCAGGGTCGAGAAGGCGTAGGTCGAATTGCCCAGCACCAGGACCAGCTGGCGCGACCAGAGCACCTCGTAGCCCAGGCTGCAGAACCCCGAGAGCGCCGTGAAGGCGCAGATCGCCGCGGCCTCCCGGGTCCACCGGGCCCGCGCCCCCTGCCGCCCACGCCTTTCCTGAGGGCGCAGGGGACGCTCGGTCTCCGACCTCGACCGCGCCCCCGGCGGGCGGGACGCTCGGCCTCCGGCCTCGACCGCGCCCGCGGCCGCCAACGCCGTCCCCGAGGGCGCCGCGGACGCTCGGCCTCCGGCCTCGACCGCGCCGGGGCGCTCCCCGGCGAGGCGCCGGGCGGTCCACCACGCCAGCGCGGCCGCGGCGGCGTTGAGCCCCACCGCCGCCCAGACCGTGGCCCGCTCCCCCCATTCCCCGATGGTCCAGAAGCCCGCGGCGAGGAGCCCGAACGCCGCCCCCGCCGTGTTGGCGCCGTAGAGCCCGCCGACCGCGGCGCCGACGCGGTCCCCTGCCGTCCCGGCCAGTTCCCCCCACTGCCGCGTCAGAACGGGCAGCGTCGCGCCCATCAGGAACGTCGGAGGGATGAGGGCCGCGCAGGAAAGAGCCACCCGCGCCCACGCCGGGACCGGGGCGTCGCCGGCCATGGAGCCGACCAGGTCAGGCAGGCGCCCCATCATCCACGTCGACAGCAAGGCCGCCGCCCCGATGGAAGCCTCGAGCCAGCCGTAGAGGACGAGCGGCCTGCCCGCGCCCGGCGTCTCTGACGCGAGCACTGCTCGCGTGGGCGTGCCGCTTCCGCTGCCGACGGGTAGCGGCCTGAGCCGGGAAGCCAGGCGTCCGGAGAACGCGGCGCCCAGCGCCAGACCGGCCATGTAGACGGCCACCGTGGCGGCCACCGCGTGGACCGTCACCCCGAAGGCGCGCTGGAGGAAGCGCATCCAGACCAGCTCCAGCGCCAGGGCCGAGGCTCCCGAGAGGAACATCATCGCCAGCGAGGAGCGGAACACCGCCTGGCGGACAGCGGGACCCATGGAGTCGGACTATATCATATTGGTGTCGGAAGCCCCGGTATTCTAGAATAGGGGGATGAAAGCCGCGCTCCGCGCCTTCGCGCTGCTCCTGGCCGGCCTGGCGCTCGGGGTATCGCGGCGCCCCGCCTCGGCCCAGGAGCCGGCGCCCGGCGCGCTGACGAGCAAGGTCGTGGCCATGGCCGCGGCCTGGGAAGCCAAGAGGGTCCCGCCGTCCAGCCGGGTCGTGAACCTCGTCTTGTCGGACGCCTCGTCCGGCCCGGACCCCTTCGTGCCTTCCAAGGACGCCGCGCCGGGCAAGGCCTCGGCCTGGCTCAAGCGCACGCTCCGGTCGAAAGGACCCGCTTCTGCGGCGGCCACGGCCTTCTCCAAGGCCTTCGCCGACGACCCCGACACGGTCGTATGGACCCACGAAGGCTTCGCGAGCGCCCCCGAGGACCAGATGATGCGCGACATCTCGCAAGCCATCGTGAAGGCCAACGACGCGGGCGCTGAGGTCAACGTCGTGACCCAGGGCGTCGGCGCCGTCCCGGCCCTCAAGGCCGTCAAGAGCCTGGAGGGGGTCGTGAGCAAAGGCGCGAAGGTGGGGGTCAACAAGTTCGTGGCCGTGGGGGTGGACATGCCCCTGCTCAAGAAGCTCGACCCAGGGTTCTTCGGCTCGTTCCGGCGTCCCTCCAACCTGCTGGAGCTGGCGGCCATCTGGACGACGGACATGATCCCCAGGACGACGATCATCGAGCTCTACAGCGAGCGCTACGCCGGCACCCAGCTCACGGCCGAGGATGCCGTATCCAAGATCTTCCCTAAAAAGAGCCAGGAAGGGTCGTGGTCGGCCTCGGCGGACCTCGTCAGGGAGCTGCTCCGCCGCGTCGAGCCTCTTGAGAAGACCTTCGCCCCGTTCCTGCAGGCGGCCGCGTCCGCCAGGCCGGGCGCCCCCCAGGCGGGCTCGTCCCCCGCGCCCCTGGCCGCTCCCCTGGGCCCCGGGCCCCTGGCCAATCCGCTCTCTTCCGAGCCCGAGGCCTCCGCCCCGACCCCCGGGACGCCGCTCGACGACGACGCCCCGCAGGTGCTGCGTCCCGTGCCCAGGCGGCAGGACTCCCTCGGGTTCGTCCAGTCGGACGAGCTCAAGAGCATGCCCTCCCCGCGGACCCCCCCGCCGCCGGGCTCGGGGTTGAGGTGCGTGGGCGTGACGAAGGCGCAGTTCAACGGGAACCTCGGCGGGGAGTTGGAGGGCGCCAGGAGGAAATGCGCGGCCGACTTCCGCGGCTCGCGGATGTGCCCGCGCTCGGTGGTCACGGACGATCCCGACTGCCCCATGGACGCCTGGGGCTGGGCCGAGGGAGAGGAGGAGTGCGCCGCGGGCGAGGACGAGTGGCGCACCTCCAGCGCGTCCAAGACGGGCAGCGTCACCGGCCCCGGCTACAACTGGGAGAAGGTCGGCTGCGACAAGACCTACCCGATCTGGTGCTGCTTCGAGTTCTGATCCCCCCTCCCAACGGCTCGCCCCCTCCCCCGCGGGGGGAGAGGGCGAGCGCCTGCGGCGCCTGACCCCCTCAACGCATGCTCACCTCCCCGCGGGGGAGGTGAGCATGCTACGCCGCGATCAGGGTCCCGCCGCCGCCCGTGCCCAGGATCGAATGGCGCAGGTTGTCCAGGTCGCTCGTGCCGCCGATGATGCGCGCCTCCGTGGTCTTGCCCGCCGCGACCAGGTTGAAGAGGCACTCCACCTTCTTGCGCATCCCGCCCGTCACGTCCGGCGCCTTCGACCCGCCCAGGCGCGCCAAGACCTGGTTGATCGAGCGGGAGTCGATCCAGGGGATCGTCCCGCCCTGGTCGTCGAGCACGCCGTCGGTGTCGGCGACCATCACGACGCGGTCGAAGCGCATCTCCTGGCCGAGGGCCTTGAGGAGCGCCTCGGTCGACGCGATCGTGAAGCCCCTCTTCAGGTCCGGGACGATGTCCCCGTGGATCAAGGGGATCTGGCCCTGGCGCAGGAGGTCCCGGATGTTGTGGATGTCCAGCCGGACCACGTTCCCGTCGTCGGTCTGGGCGATGGCCGAGGGCTGCACCGTGACCGGGAAGAGGCCGCCCTGGTTGCAGTGCTGGTTGAAGAGCAGGTTCATGCGGGCCATGGACTCGCGGATCTTGTAGAAGCCCTCCCAGCCCTGCTGGGGATGGATCCCCCGGACCGCGTCGTAGCGCTTGGCGAGGATGTGGCCGAAGGAGCCCGCCCCGTGCGCGAGGACCATGGCGATCGACCGCCGCCCGGCCCGGGCCTCGTCGATCGCGGTCCGGATGACCTTGGCCGCCTGGACGATGCGCTTGCCGGCGAGGGTCTCGGCCACGGCTTTCTCCGTGACGAACGAACCCCCCAGCTTGACGAAGACTCTGACGCCCCGCCCCGATGTATCCATCACTCCATCCTTATCTCGCCGTCTTCGACCGTGACCCTGGCCCCGTCATGGAGCTGGGCGATGTCCACGCAGTCCGCGGTCGGGATCTCGCCGATGATCGCGCCGACGGCGACGATCGTGTCGCACTCGCGCAGGACCATCGCGGCCGGGGCCTGGCCGGTCTTCTTGAGCGCGTACAGGACGTAGGAGCCCACGGTGCTCCCCTTGGCGCGGGGGAAGACCAGGACCTTCCCCTTGACGCACTCGCCGTCGAAAGGATGCCCCGCCTCCTTGTACACGCCGGTGTCGCAATCGAGGTGCCCGAAGAACCCGACCGGGACCTCGGACTTGAGGACGGGCCCCGAGGCCTTCCCCTTGGCGATCATCCGTCCCGCCAGGTTCATGGCGCCGCCGCCCCCTGCGCCTTGCCCAGTTCCCCGGCCACCGCCGCCTCGACCGCGTCCTCCTGGGACTCGAAATAGACCCCCACGCCCTGGTGGGACGGGAGGTAGAACGCCGCTTTCGCCGAGTCGGTCGCGACGTTGGCGACGCCCATCTCCGCCAAGGGCGCCACCACGATGCACGTGTCGGCGATGATCGTGACCCCGAGGGTCTCCAGGCGCCCCCCCAGCCCCGAGCGCCTGGCCTTGGCGCGCACGGCTTCGGCCACGAAGACCCAGACCGGGATCTTCGCCCGCCTCCCCTTGAGGAGCGCCTCGAGCCGGTGCAGCTCGTCGAGCGAGGCGTGCGGGCAGCCCAAGGCGACCACGTTGGGCCGGCCCTTGGCGGAGAACAGCGCCCGGCGGCCCACCTCGAGGCTCTCGACGGGCACGTGGCGCCCCGCGGCCGCCATGAGGATCATGCCCGCGTCGACCGCCTCGGGCGTCACCCCCTCCAGGTGGAACAGGCCCACGGAGCCCGACGCCGCCATGGCGGCGCCCAGGGCCTTGAGCCAGGCCTCCCTGGTCTTGTCGGCCGGCGGCTCCACCCCGCGGATGAAGGGGATGCCTCCCCTGGGATCGTGGGACAGGAGCCGCCCGATCAGGTACCCGAGCGCGCCCGCGTCGGCGGCCTTGGGCACGGGGCAGCGCACCTCGACCACCGTCGTCGGGAGCCTGCCCTCGTCGGTATGGAGGCCGTGGCGGGGGGCGCAGCCCGCGAGCGCCGCGGCGATGGCCGAAGGCCCGCCCTCGCGGTTGGTGCGGCTGCCCAGGACCGAGTTGGCGTAGCAGACGGCCGACGACTCCGACCAGGCCAGGTGGTCGCCCAAGGAGGGCCTGGGCACGGCATGGTAGGGCGTGCAGGTGAGCGTGGGCTTGACGCCCAGCTTCTGCAGGGCCGCGATGACGCGGTTCTGCTTGTCGACGAAATCCGCGCTCACGCCCAGGGACCGCCAGAGCTTGCGGTCCGCCCCGCCGGGGTTCATGTAGGCCGGGACCACGGCCTTGGAGCCCTGCCCCGCCCACTCCTCGAGGAAGGCCAGCCCGTGCTCCCCGATGTTGCGGTAGCTGATCCCGGAGACCTGGACCGACAGGACCGGTACCATGTCGGCAGCGTTGTGGATCCTTCCCAGCGCGGCGAGGATCTCCATGGCGCGGCTGGCGCCCTTGCCGCCCCGGCCCTCGAGCAGGCCCTCCTCCGACGGGGATAGCTTCACGCCGCGATCCTCTCGAAAAGCCTGCGGTCCGCGCCGTGGGGGATGGTTGCGTCGAGGCCCAGCTTGGAGCCGCGGCTCTTCCGCCCGGGCTCGTGGCGGGCCGACGGGTCGAGCGAGGAGCACGGCTGGTCGTGCAGGGCGAGGAGCCCAGGCAGGGCCTGGAAGCGCGTGGCCACCGCCCATTCGACCTGGCAGGGGTCGTCGAGGTCGATGTCCGCGTCCACCGCCACGCAGTGCTTGAGCGAGCGGTGCGCCCGGAACGCGGCCTCGAGGGCGCGCCTCCCGTCCTCGGGGCCTTCCTTGACGATCTTCACGGCCGCGTGGAGCCACGACGCGCCGCCCGGGGTGATCCTCACGTCCAGGCAGCGGCAGGCCTTGCCGACCTCGCGGAAGATGTCGAGCTCCTTGGGCACGCCCATCAGGGTCCGGTGGTCCGCCCGCCCGGGGACGATGGTGTAGTGCAGGGGGTCCTTCACGCCGGCCACCCTCGTGATCTCGAAGACGGGCTGGCGCCGCACCCCGTCGATCGTCCCGGTGATGTCGACGAAAGGCCCCTCCTCGGCCGTCTCGCCCGTGAACCGGCCCTCGATGACCAGCTCGCAGGCGGCGGGAACCTCCAGGTCGACGGTCTTGCACCGCGCCAGCTCCACCGGCCCGAACCTGGCGGCGAGCTCGAGCTCGTTGACCCCCATCGCGGGCGACAGGGCCGCGGCGAACAGGACGTGGAGCGGCGCGCCGACGCACACGGCGGCCTCGAGCTTCCCCCCGGCGTTCTTGAGCGCCGTGTCCAGGCCGCGGTTCTCGACCACCCGGACCGTCCCTCGTGCGGGCGACGCCATCATCCACCTGTGATAGGAGCAGTTGACCCCGTGGACCGGGTCCCGGTAGGTCCACACCCCGGCGGTGAGGAACGGGCCCCCGTCGGTCTTGTAGTAGGTGAGGAAAGGCTGCCGCCCCCAGGCCTTGGGCGGGACCTCGACCTCGCCGAAGACCGCGTCCCGGCGGCGCAGACCCGCGCCCGGGCGGCGGGAACGCCCCTCCAGGAGGGCGTCGAGCTCCGGCAGGAACCGCGCCGGGGCGACGCCCAGCCCCTCGGCGAGCGCCTGGCGCGAGGGCAGGAGGTTGGCCAGGACCCGCGAGCCCTCGACGTCGTCGAGGAGGATGGCCCGCGGCTCGGCCCGCGTGATCAAGCCGCACGCGGCCAGCCGCCGGCGGACCCTGGCGCCCACGCGGTCGAGCCTTCCCGCCTTGCGCAGGCGGCCCGCCACCGAAGGGAGGTCCAAGGCCAGATCAACGGCCATCGCCCCACCTCCTGTAGAGCTCGTTGTCCACGCCGAGGACGTCGAGGATCTTGCCCACGAAGAACGCGGTCATGTCGTCGACCGTCCGGGGACGGTGGTAGTAGGACGCGCAGGGCGGCAGGATGACGGCGCCGCCGCGCTTGAGCGCCGCCATGTTCTCCAGGGCCGACAGGGAGAGCGGGGTTTCGCGCGGGACGACGACGAGCGTCCTCCCCATGCGCAGGGCCGTGTCCGCGGCGCGCACGAGGATGTTGTCCGCGTGGCCGGCCGCGATGGCCGAGAGCGACTTCATGGAGCAGGGCGCCACCACCACGGCGTCGACCACGAAGGAGCTCGAGTTCAGGGCCGACCGGGGGTCCTGGATCCCGTGCCGGACGACGGCCTTGGGCAGGCGCCAGGACGCGCCGACCTCGTGCCGGATGACCTCGACCGCGGCGTCCGTGATGACCGCGTGGACCTCATGCCCGCGGGACGCCAGCTCCGACATGAGCCTGAGCCCGATGGCCGCGCCGGAAGCGCCGCTGACGCCGATGACAAATCGACAGCCCCCCCCGCGGGGGGGCTGTCTCCGTCCGGGGGGGCCGATCCGTTTCATCAGTCTTTCCTTTCCCTGCACGCCATCCCCTCCGCAACCCCCACCCTAGCCACGAAGACGCGCTTGGCCCCCTCTTCCTCGAGCGCCCGAGCCACGCGCAGGGCATGCTCGCCGCTCTCGGCCAGCGCGGCCATGCAGC
This sequence comes from Elusimicrobiota bacterium, assembly GCA_016212795.1. Lineage (GTDB taxonomy): Bacteria > Elusimicrobiota > Elusimicrobia > UBA1565 > UBA9628 > JACRDT01. The sequence continues at coordinate 15,461 of JACRDT010000023.1, forward strand.
CGCCCTTGCCGGCGCCGCAGAGCTTGGCCCCGAGGGCGCCGGCGGCGCGAGCCGCCCCGACGAGGTGGTCCAGGCTCCCCGAGCTCACCCCCAGCCGCACGAGGAGCCCCTGGTTCTCGTCCATCAGGACCCCGAGCCGGCGGTGGTCGCCGCTCTCGAACGCGCGTGCCCCCTCCGCGGCGAGCGAGCCTATCTCCTCGAAGATGCCGTCGCAGAGGCCGGGAGCCTCCCGGCGGCGCTGGGCCACGTCCGAAACGACTTCGGCGGTCTTGTGCCGCCAGCCGGTGTCGGCGACCGCCAGGCGCAGCGCCCGCGCCGGCGCCGGCAGGAACTTCGGCGGGGAGCCCTTCTTGAAGAGCACGGGCCGGCCGTGGGCGATCACGGTGTTGTCCACGCCGCTCGGCGAGCCGTGCAGGAGCCTCTCGACCTCGTAGACGTCGGCGGAGAGGTCGGCGTCGGAGCGGCTCACGCCGAACAGGCCGTACACGGCCCGCAAGGACGCCGCCGCCACGGCCGCGCCGCTGCCGAGCCCGCACCCGATGGGCACGGCCGAGCGCACCGCGAGCGCCCAGCCGTTGTCGGGGACCCGGCCGGTCTTGACCAGGGACTCGACGAGCCTCGCGAAAGGACGCAGCTCCGAAGCGGCAGGCTCCTCCCCGCGCGACCAGGTCAGCTTGAAATCCTCGAGCGCGACCGTCACGGGCACGCCGGCCTGGGTGAGCCCGGCGGTCGCCAGCGCGCAAGGCTCGGCCAGGGGCACGGCCACGGCCGCATGGCCGTAGACCACGGCGTGCTCGCCGAAGAGGATGAGCTTGGACGGGGCGCCCGCGGAGAAGCTCTGCGGCCGGGTCAATCCTCTGGCCCTCCCTTGGGCGGCTCGCCCTTCTGCGCCACCATCTTCTTGAGGAGCTCCCTCGCCCGGTCGAACCGGATGCGCCCCTCGGTCACCATCTGGTCAGCGATGTGGATCGCCAGGTCGCCCCACGCGCCGGCGGAGTAGGCCACGTTCCTGGCGTGGAGCGTCATGTGGCCCTCCTGGATGCCCTCGGTCACGAGCGCCCGCACCGCGGCCAGGTTCTGGACGAGCCCCACGGAGGCGATGACCTCGGCCAGCTCGCGCCGGGAAGGCATGCCGAGGATCTTGAGGAGGATCGAGACCCCGGGATGCAGCTTGGTCACCCCGCCCACGACCCCGACCGCGATCGGGACCTCGATCTCGCCCTTGAGCCTGTCGCCCTCGAGCCGGTACCTGGTCAAGGAGCGGTAGCGCCCCGTGCGCGCCGCGAAGGCGTGGCAGCCGGCCTCGACCGCGCGCCAGTCGTTGCCCGTCGCGACGAGGACCGCGTCGATGCCGTTCATGATGCCCTTGTTGTGGGTCGTGGCGCGGTAAGGGTCCGCGTCGGCCCAGTGGAAGGCCTTGACGATCCTCTCGGCGACCTTGGCGCCCGTGAACCCTTCCTTGGCCAGGCAGTCCACCTGCACGTCGAAGCGGGCCCGCACCAGCGACTTGTCGCAGAGATTGGTGATGATCTTGCAGACGACCTCGCCCTTGGCCATCTCGCCGACGATCGGGCCCAGGGTCTCGACCATGGTGTTGACCGCGTTGGCGCCCATGGCGTCCACGGCGTCCACCTGGAGGTGGCAGACGAGCATCGTGCCGCTCTCGGTCGGGACGCGCTTGAGGACGAAATCCTTGGCGCCGCCGCCGAGGCTGGCCAGCATCTGGTCCTGCTTGTTGGCCAGCTTCAGGAGCCGGTCCTTGGCCGCGAGGATGTCGGCCTCGGCCCGGTCGAGGTCCGGGACGTCGACGATCTGGATCTGACCCTCCATGATCGCGTGCTCGGCCGTCGCGACCAGCGAGCCGTTCTCGCGGATGAGCTTGGCCATGTGGCTGCAGGCCGCCACGATGGAGGTCTCCTCGACCGCCATCGGGATGAGGTAGTCCTTGTCGTTGATGCGGAAGTTGACCGCCAGCCCCAGGGGCATCCCGAAGACCCCGATGACGTTCTCGATGAGCGTGTCGGCCTGCTCGGCCGTCAGGGTCTCGCTCCTGAGGATCCACTTCTCCTTGAGCGGCAGGGGCAGCCACTCGTCGAGCTTGTCGAGCCGCTCCCAGATGTCGAGCTTGTAGAACCCAGGGAGCCTCGACGTCCGGCCGACCTCGGAGCTGAGCAGCTCGGCCTTGGCCTTCTCCTTGCCCGCGTCCTTGGCGCCGGCGGGAGGCTCTATCTTCGCTTTCTGCTGCTTATCCATTCCTTGAGTCTTCCTGTGATGACGGGTCCGGTCCGGCGGAGCGCGGCCACGTCATCGGCCCCCGCCAACAGCATCGCGGTCTTGAGTTCCGTTATCACGCCTGAGAGAAATCGGACGACGCCGTCGTACCCGCCCCGGCCGCCAACGTCATTGCCAAAAGGCGGCCGGGACGCTCGGCCTCCGGCCTCGACCGCGCCCCGGCCGTGGCTGCGCAGCACCGGCAGGGCCATGCCGACCAGGTCCGCGCCCATCGCCAGGCTCTTGGCCACGTCGAGGCCGTTGCGGATGCCCCCGGAAGCCACCACCGTCAGGCCCAGGCCGCCGACCTCCCAGAGGCTGGCGGCCGTCGGGATGCCCCACTCGTCGAGCCAGGTGCGCTGCGGCTGCTTGGGGGTCTTGCGCAGGCTCTCCACCCGGGGCCAGGAGGTCCCCCCCGCCCCGGCCACGTCGACGGTCCTGACGCCGCAGGCCTTGAGCCTGGCCGCCGTCTCGCGGGAGAGGCCGCAGCCCGTCTCCTTGACCATGACCCTGCCCGGCAGGCGCTTGGCGAGGGCCCTGATCGTCGCGCAGCCCCCCGGGAAGCTCCGGTCGCCCTCCGGCTGGCTGAGCTCCTGGGCGATGTTGAGGTGCACGGCCAGGCCGTCGGCTTCGATGGAGCGCACCAGGTCGGCGGTCCTGTCCGTGCCGACCTGCGCCGCCTGCTGGACGCCGATGTTGCCGAGGATGGGGACGTCCGGGGCGAAGCGCCGGACGCGGTAGGACCGCGCCGCGTCCCGGTCCTTGAGCATCGGGCGCTGGCTCCCCAGGCACAGGGCGACGCCCAGCTCCTGGGCGGCCCGCGCGAGGTCCCGGTTGAGGGACTCGGCCTCAGGGACGCCCCCGGTCAGGGCGCTGATGAGCAGCGGGGCCTTGAGCGTCCGGCCCATGAAGGGCGTCTCGATGCGGACGTCGTCGAACGACGCGTCCGAGAGCGCCTGATGGACCAGATGGACGTCCTCCAGGAGAGTGGTCTTCTCCCGGTACTCGACGTCCATCTCAAGGCATAGCTTGAGATGGTCCAGTTTCCTGGCTCCGATCATGGTTTCAGCCAAATCCGGTCTCCTTGCGCCTGGCGGCCCGGAGAGGGTCGATATTCTACTATTTTATACGCGCGTACGGCGCGCGCCCCGGACCCGGTAATTTGGTAGATTATCCAAGTCACTCGCCTCCCCCGCGGGGAGGCGAGTAGTTGTGGGGGCATATTCTGTTTTATCAAGGAACTCACTGATGAAACGGCATCGGCCCCCCCGCTACTCGCCCCCCCGTGGGGGGGCGAGTGATAGGGGGGCGAGTGATTAAGACCGACGGTCAGCATCGGCTGGACCTGGTCCAGGCCGGCCGGCGCTTCGACGAGTCGGGCTTCTGCCCCGCCACCTCGGGCAACCTCTCGGTGAGGCTCGACGCCTGGCGCGTCATGATCACGCCGACCGGCGTGTCCAAGGGCGCCATGAAGCCCGAGGACATGGTGGTCGTCTCCCCCAAGGGGGAGCACCGCTTCGGCCGCAAGCACGCCTCGTCCGAGAAGGACATGCACCTGCTGGTCTACCGCCTGCGGCCCGAGGTGGGCGCGGTCGTCCACGCCCACCCGCCCAAGGCCACGGCCTTCGCCTGCGCCGGGCTTGCCCTGGACCAGGCCCTCGCGACCGAGTTCTCCATGATGGTGGGCCCGGTCCCCCTGGCCCGCTACGGCACGCCCGGGACCCCGGACCTCGCCGCCTCGCTCGAGGGACTCATCCCGGGCCACAACGCCGTCCTGATGGGCAACCACGGCGTGGTGGCCTACGGCAAGGACCTCTTCGAGGCCGCGGGCCGCATGGAGATGATCGAGCACTTCGCCGAGATCGTCCAGGGCACGCTCCTGGCCGGCCGGCAGACCCCGCTCACCCCGGAGGACCTGGCCAAGCTCCACGAGGCGGCCCGGCGTTACGGCGAGCGCTCCAAGGGCCGGTAGGCCGGGGACCGATGCTGCCCACCTTCGTCGCCATCGACTTCGAGACCGCCGACTACGGCCGGGACAGCGCCTGCTCCGTGGGGCTGGCGCGCGTCGAGGGCGGCGCGATCGTCCGCAGCGCCCACCACCTGATCAGGCCGCCGAGGAAGGAGTTCGTCTTCACCTACATCCACGGCATCCGCTGGTCGGACGTCTGCCGCAAGCCCGCGTTCGGCGAGCTCTGGCCCTCCCTGGCGGACATCCTGGACGGCGCGAGCTTCCTGGCCGCCCACAACGCCTCCTTCGACAGGGGCGTCCTGCACGGGTGCTGCGCCGAGGCCCGTCTCGCCCCCCCGGAGCTTCCCTTCGTGTGCTCGATGCAGCTGGCCAGGCGCGTGCTGCTCATGAAACCGGCCAACCTGGGCCATGTCTGCCAGCGCCTGGGCATCAAGCTCAAGCACCACGACGCCCTCTCCGACGCCCAGGCCTGCGCGCGCATCATCCTCGCGGCCCACGAAGCCTCGGCCCGGCGCGGGGGCGGCGAGTTGTTCTAGAGCCAGCCGTTTTCCTTATACCACGCGGCCGTCTGCTCGACGCCCTTCTTCAGCGGGTAGTCCACTTTGAAGGCCAACTCCCGTTCGGCCCGGGCGGGCGAGCAGGTCCAGTTGGCCTGGCGCATCTCCCGGGCCTTGTCGGGGTTGAAGATCGAGGGCTTGCCGGCAAGCGAGCCCCATCGGCCGCTCAGCCACGCGGCCGCGGCCACGGGGAAGAACGGGACGCTGAAGCGCCGCAGCTTCCTGCCGAGGGTCCCCGCGATCGTCTCCATGACCTCGGCGAGGGCGTAGGGCCGCGGGTCGCAGAGGAAGTAGACGCTCCCGCGACGGGCCCCGGCCGCCAATATGAGCCCTTGGGCAAGGTCCGCGGCGTGGACGAGGCTCAGGCTCCGCTCCACCCCGCCGATGACCGGGAAGAGGCCCCAGGAAGCCAGCTTGAAGAATGAATAGACGTCCGTGTCCCGCGGACCGTAGACGGCCGGCGGCCGGGCGATCACCCAGTGGAGCCCGGACGCGCGGACGGCCTCCTCGGCGGCCAGCTTGCTCCTGCCGTAGCTCGATACCGGCTCTGGAGGGTCGTCCTCGACCCGGGGCGTCCCGGCTTGGCTCGGCCCCGCGGCCGCCAGGCTGCTCACGTGGACGAACACGGCGCGGGGCGCCGCTCTCTCCACGGCCGCGACGAGCCGCGCCGTGCCCTCGGCGTTGATCCGGTGGAAGTCCCGCTCCGCGGCCGCCTTGGTCGCCCCGGCGCAATGGAACACGACCTCGCAGCCGGCGCTCGCCCGCCGCAGAGCCTCCTCGTCGTCGAGCCCTCCGAACGCGAGCTCCGCGCCCAGCGCGGCGAGCGGCTGATGGGCGCTCGACCGGCGCGCCAGACAGCGCACCCGCGCGCCCAGGGCCGCCAGGGCCTCGGCCAGGTGCCGGCCCACGAACCCCGTCCCGCCGGTGAGCAGGACGGCCTTCCCCTTCATCTCGGGAAGTCTATAATTATTGCGCCGCGGGCGCGAGGGGCGCCCGGGAGACGATTGACTCCCGGGGCCGAATCTCTGTATCGTTTCAAGCATGAAGCCACGGACGATCTCCGATCGCGTGTCCTATGTCGGCGCGGTGGACTGGGACCGGCGCCTGTTCGACGCCCTCATCCCGCTGCCGGACGGGACGAGCTACAACGCCTATGTCGTGCGGGGCAGCGAGAAGACCGCGCTCATCGACACGGTCGACTGGCCCTTCGCCGGGGCGCTCTTCGAGCAGCTCGCGGGCGCGGGCCAGCCGGACTTCATCGTGGCCAACCACGCCGAGCAGGACCACGCCGGGGCCATCGGGGCCGCGCTCGAGCGGTTCCCCGGGGCCGTGGTGCTGTGCACCGCGAAGTGCAAGGGGCTCCTCGTCGACGAGCTGCACATCGACCCCGAGCGCGTCCGGCCCGTCGAGGACGGCTCGAAGGTGTCCCTGGGCGACAGGACCCTCGAGTTCGTCAGCCTGCCTTGGGTGCACTGGCCCGAGACCATGGCGACCTACCTTCCGGAGGAAGGGACCCTCTTCTCCTGCGACCTCTTCGGGTCCCACCTGGCCACGACCGACCTCTTCGCCACGGACGAGCGCCGAGTCTACGAGGCCGCCAAGCGCTACTACGCCGAGATCATGATGCCGTTCCACCCCCTCATCCGCGGGCACCTCGAGAAGCTCGCCCGCTACGAGCTCAAGACCATCCTCACCAGCCACGGCCCCGGCTACCGGCGGCCCGAGTTCATCCTCGACGCCTACAGGGACTGGACGTCGGACAAGGTGAAGAACACCGTGGTCCTGCCCTTCGTCTCCATGCACGAGAGCACCAGGCGCATGGCGGACCATCTCACCGCCGGCCTGGCCGAGCGCGGCGTGGCCGTCGAGCGGTTCGACCTGGCCTGCGTGGACCTCGGCAAGCTGGCCATGGCCCTGGTGGACGCGGCCACGCTCGTCCTGGGCACGCCCGCGGTCCTGGCCGGGCCCCACCCGCACGCCGTCGGCGCCGCGTACCTCGCCAACGCCCTGAGGCCCAAGACGCGCTTCGCCTCCATCATCGGCTCCTACGGCTGGGGCCACAAGGCGGTCGAGACGATCGCCGGCCTGGTGAAGAACCTCAAGGTCGAGCTGCTCCCCCCCGTGATGATCAAGGGCGCGCCCCGGGCCGACGACCTCAAGAAGCTCGACGAACTGGCCGAAGCCGTGGCCTCCAGGCACCGGGCCGCGGGCATCCTCGCATGAAATCCAGGAGATTCCCATGACCCCAAGACCCGACGCCCAGCCCGCGCCGAAGATGGACCCCTCGGACCTCTGGCGGGAGGACGTGTTCACGGACCGCAAGGTCGGCACCATCCGGCGCCTGACCCCGGTGAAGCCCGACGGCTCGCCCGACGCCCTGCGCAAGACCGTCTACGTCGGCGAGGCCCAGCTCATGACCTCCGTGGGCTCCCTGCCCTTGAACTTCGAGATACCGGCGGCGACGCTCGACGAGGCCGTGGCCAGGTACGGCGACGCGGTGCAGGAGGCCTTCACGCACGCCATGGACGAGCTGCAGGAGATGCGCCGCAAGGCCAGCTCCGGGCTCGTCATCCCCCAGGCCGGGTCAAGCCTGGGCGACATCATGCCGGGCAAGCTCCCCGGCGGCAAGCTCAAGCTGTAGGGCCCTTCTCCCCGAACCCCAGGAGCAGTCTCCTGTCGCGCCAGGCGAAGCAGCCTCCGCAAGCCACGTCGGGCAGCAGCAGCCCGATGTAGACGGCCACGGACGCGGTCAGCATGGCCTGCAAGTGGACCGACGGCGGCAAGCCCGCGGCCTGGCCGTGCCTCTCCAGCGCCACGAGCACGCCGTAGTTGACCACGCCCAAGCCCGCCCCCGCGGCCGGGAAGCAGTGCCCCACCGTGACCGCGAACGCCACCGTCGCCCCGGCCGCCAGCGACGAGAGGGGCTCCGGGAGACGGCAGCTGCGCAGCAGAAGCCAGCAGGCGGCGACGTTGACGGCCCAGACGGCCGCCGTGGCCAGGAACACGCCGGCGGCCTGCCGGGCGCCCCTGACGAGCAGGATGCCCGCCGAGAAGTCGGCGGCGAAGCGGCCCAGGGCATCCCTCAGCCCGCCGGCGGGAAGCCGGCGCGCCAGCCCCTGCACCCGCTCCCGCCCCGCCGCGAAGCCGAGCACCAGGAGGAGCGCCAGGACGTAGAGAACGGCGGACCCGGCGACGTAGCCGCCGGACGCACCGGCCAGGAGGGTCGGGAGGCAGACCGCGGCCAAGACCATCATCGCCAGGACGTCCCAGAACCTCTCCACGACCGTGACGGCCAGCATGGTGGCGAAGCTGGACCCGTGGCGCCGCGCGAAGTGGTAGGGGCGCGCCAGCTCGCCGAGCCTGGCCGGCAGCAGCACGTTGAACCAGTGCCCGACGGCGACGGAAGCGAAGGCGTCGAACGCCTGGAACTCGCCCAGCGGGCGGAGGATCACGACCCACCGCCAGCCCTGAAGGTAGGCCGAGAGGACCAGCAGGCCGACGCCGCCCAGGAACGCGGGCGCGTCGATGGAGGCCAGCGAGGCCGCGACCCTGCCCCAGCCCGCCTCCGCCACCCTGCCGGCGAGCAGGAAGAGGAAGACCCCGCTCACCAGCAGCGCCGCGGACGCCTTCAGGACGCGGCCCAGCATGCTCAGAAGAAGGTCGCGGCGGCCAGCCGCGCGACCTGGAGCAGGTTCCCGGGATGGACGCGCCGCAGCTGCCGGAGGATATGGGAGGGCCGCAGGTAGAAATCCCTCAGGGCCTTCTTCTGCAGGCTCTTGAGCTCCCCGGCCGTCAGGCCGGGCGTCACCCAGGCCGGGTCGTTCTCCGTGAAGGAGATGTAGGCCGAGTACCTGGCCCAGACGGAGGGGTCGAGGCTGCCGTCGGGCCGGACGCCGTCGTCGATCTCGCCCTTCGCCCTGAGCTCCTCGAACAGCGCCGAACCGGGGTACGGGCTCAGGATGCTGAACTGCGCCATGTCCAGCGGCAGCTCCAGCGCGAACCGGATGGTCTCGAGGGAGTCCCGCCGGGTCTCCCCCGGCAGGCCCAGGATGAAGAGCCCCGCCAGCTGGATGCCCGAGTGCTCCTTGACCACGGCGACGGCCTTGCGCGCCTGCTCGAGCGTCTCGCCCTTCTTCACGTTGTTCAAGAGCCGCTGGACGCCGGACTCGATCCCGAACGAGAGGTCGAAGCAGTTCGCCCGGTCCATGGCCTTGACGAGCTCGGGGTCCACGAAGTTGACGCGGGAGTCGCACCCCCACCGCGCGCGCAGCCCGCGCCGGCCGATCTCCGAGCAGATGTCCAGCATCCTCCCGCGGTCGGCCATGCACGCGGGGTCGACGATGGCCAGGTAGGACGCGCCGTGCTCCTTCTCCAGCAGCTCCATCTCGTCGACGACCGCCTTCGCGGGCCGGAACCGCTGCCGGCAGTTCACGACGCAGAAGGTGCAGGCGAAGGCGCAGCCGCGCGAGGTCGACAGGGTCTTGACGACGGCGCCCTTCGCGGGGATGTAGAGCTGGTTGCTGACGCTCGACAGGCCGTACGCGTTGGAGCCGACCAGGTCGCGGGCCGGCAGGGGCAGGAGGGCAAGGTCCTCGACGACGCCGGCCGGCGAGGCCGGCCGGACCGTCCCCCCGGCGTCCTTGAACGAGACCCCCGGGCAGTCGGCGAGGGCGCAGCCCTGGCCGCCGCCCCGGGCCCGGCGCTCCAGGATCATCTCGAAGGCGCGCTCGCCCTCCCCGTGGACGACGGCGTCGCAGCAGCCGTTGGCCAGGTACTCCTTGGCGTACACCGAGGCGTGGACGTTCCCCAGGACCACCAGGGTGCCGGGGAGCTCCGCCTTGAGCCAGCGCCCCAGGGCGTAGACGCTCCCGCCCCCGGAGGTCAGCGTGGAGACGCCGACGACCTCGGGCCGCATGGCCCGGATGCGCCCCTCGAGCTCGTCGAGGCCGATGCCCTCGCCGGGGCAGTCGATGACGGCCACCTCGTGGCCGGCCCTGCGGGCGGACGCCGCGACGTAGAGCAGCCCGAGCGGCTCGTAGCGCTGGACGTAGGCCTTGCCGGCCCCGAGGAAAGCGTCCAGGTCGTCCGGCGGATTGACGAGGAGGACGCGGCTCACGCCCGGGTGTCTCCCTCGGCCGCCGGTCGCATGGTCTTCCAATCATATCATGTCGCGAGGGCCGGCGCGCTCGCCCGGTGGGCCATGAGGCCCCCAGGGGCCTAGGCTTCTTGGGAGCCCCCGGAGGACCCTAAAGGCTCAGGCGGCGGGACCGGCCGCGATGTATCGTATGCACGATGAGCCGCAGACCCCTCCTTGGCCTATCAGCCGCATCGGCGCTCGTCCTGTTGTTGAACAGTCCTGTCTTCGCCCAGGCGGTCGTGCGCAGCGTCCCGGTGAACCCCGCGGCCCCGTACGCCGTCCCCTTGGTGCCCAAGGCGTCCTTGCTCCAGAACCTCACGCTCTCCGCCGCCGCGCTGATGCCGTCGTTCCAGGCGCCGAAGGTCGCGGACATCAGCCTCCCGACGCCCATGACGGCGATCGTCAGCGAAGTCGCCGTGGTCCCCGGCATCCAGAACGCGCCCGTCCAGGCGGTCTCGTTCCCGACGCAGCAGCAGGCCCACATGCCGGCCGACGGCGCCCAGGCGGCGCTCCCGGTCTCGGCCAAGAGCCTCCAGCAGACGGGCCAAGAAGAGGCCAAGCAGACCGACCCCCGGGAAGCCTCCGAGTCCGAGCATGAGTCCAGCGCCGTCCTCTTCGACGGAGCGTCGCTCCAGGGGCGCTCCCAGCCGGGCACGAGCGTCGACGCGGTGGTGTCGGCCGAGGAGAAGACCGCCTACCTGGCCCAGACCGCCAACCTGTCGGGCCAGGCCCTCCTCGATTCCCTGCACCGGCTCAGCGGGCAAGGGCACCACGACCGCGGCTACGACGAGGGCCGCCAGTACATGTACGCCGTGGCCGACAACGTGCAGCTCAACGGCCAGACCGGCATCCTGGACGCCTACTCCGGGCTCTTCCTGCCGGGCAAAGGCGGCGACGGCGGCCGCTACCAGGAGAAGGGCGACCAGAACGGCGACGGCTACGGCGGCCGCGACGAGGTCAACGCGGAGCACGTCTGGCCCCAGTCCTTCTTCAACAGGGCGGCCCCGATGCGCTCGGACCTGCACCACCTGATGGCCACGCTCTCCCATCCGAACTCCATCCGGAGCAACCTCCCCTTCGGCGAGGTCGGCAAGGACCACCCGGAGTACTCCAACAAAGGCGGGGCCCGCATGGACGCGGGCGTCTTCGAGCCGCCGGACTTCTCCAAGGGCCGCGTGGCGCGCGCCGCCCTGTACTTCTACACGCGCTATTACGACAGGAACATCTTCCAGGGGGCGGGCCGGCACTTCTGGACCGAGAGCGAGATCCAGACCCTCCTGCGCTGGAACCGCGAGTTCCCGCCGACCGAGTACGAGAAGCGACGCAACGACCTGGTCGAGAAATGGCAGGGCAACCGCAACCCCTTCATCGACAACCCCGCGCTGGCGGACCGCGTCGGCATCCAGCCCCTCCGCGGCAACGGCGGCGTGCGCTACGGCGCGAACGACCGCAGGAAGACCCCCGAGGGCCGGTCCTTTGAGAGCATGCGCTCCCGGCCTATGCAGCCCCAACCCTCCGAAGGCATCTCCGACCAGCGCGACAGCCGGCCCTCCGGCGACCTAGGCCGCAAGCACAGCAAGGGCTGGTGGAAGCGCCACCGCGGCTACGGCCATCAGGGCCGCTGACGCCAAGCGCTCCTACTGCACCCAGCCGGTCTTGCCGCTCGTGCGGAGGATCCTCGGCCCGTCCTTCGTGAACACGATGGTGTCCGTATGGGTGGACTTCTCCTCGTGCTTGATGTCGTTCTGCCGGATGTTCCCGGTCATGTGCGTCGAGTAGGAAGCCTGGAACTTCCCCTGTCCCAGCGGACGGATCTGCAAGTTCTGCACCTCCATCCGCACCGTATCGAACACGGAGAACGAGTTGTTGAGCGTGCTCTCCATGTCCGAGAGTCCCGTGCCCTCGGCGGATTCCCAATCCTCGGTGAGGCAGTTCAAGATGGCCGCGAGGTCCTTGGACGCGAACGCCGCGGCGAATCTCTGGTAGAGCCCCTGGATCGCCTGGGTGTTCTCCGCTTCGCCCCCGGATGAGGAGACACCCGGTCCTGGGTCTTTGCTGCGCTGCTTGGCCAGGTCCCGGAACTCCTTGAGCGAGGCTTCCAGGGATTTAAGCTGGGCGGAGTGGTCGCCGCCGCCGAGCTCCTTGAGGCTCTCTTTGGCCTTGTCCACGACGCCCTGAGCTCGGTCGAGGCTCTCCTCGGCCTGGCGCTCGGAGCCGGCCGGGATCCCGGCCAAGGAGGACTTCAGTCCCCTCAGGTCGTCCAGGGCGTTGCCCGTGATGCGCTCGACTTCTTCCTGGGACCCCTCCGTGTCCTGAGGCCGGCTCTTGATCCGCTTCTTCGCCTCCATGATCTGCTTTTCCAGCACCTCCGGCCGCACGCCGCCCCTCTCCATCGGGTCGAGGTAGACCATGTCCTTCTCCGGGACGCCGACCCGGACCCGCTCCTTCTTGTCCACCAGGAACCCCGGGTCCACGATCGTGCGGGGGCCCTTCTCGGGGATGAAGACCTGGGGATCGGGCACCGCGGGCGTGCGGTCGCCCTTCCTGGGCGCCTTCACCACCGGCTGGATTTCAGCGTCCGGCTGGATTCTATAGACCGGCTCCTTCCTGTCGATGTTGAACCCCGGGTCCACGATCGTGCGGGGGCCCTTCTCAG
>JACRDT010000024.1 GCA_016212795.1 Elusimicrobiota bacterium
TATTGAGCTTGTCGCGGCCGAGGCCATGGCTAGGGGTCCCCTCCAACCCGTGTTGAGGTGATATGTTTGAACATCTCACCTCAACACGGGTTCCAGCCCCCCCGACAGACATCCTCCAAGGAACTTTTTCATGCCTGAATCCGCGAGCACAATTAAAACCCCGTGATGGCGGCAGGGCCGGGCCGAGTGTGGGATCGACGGCGGGGGCGCACCATCCCGGCCAAGGACAGTCCCTGCGTCGATTTGCGGCCCGGCGGGCCATCTGTCATACTTCCAGGGATAGCTTCGTCATCGAAGGCGGCCGGCCCCGGCGGGGGGCCATCCCGGGCTGTCCCTGGCGGGGCGCTGAATCAGCCCCGCAGGTAGCAGACCCCGAACCCGCCCTTGGGGAGCTTCCAGCGGACGGCGCCGAGCGCGCAGACGATGCGGCAGGACCCGCATTCCATGCAGCTCTCGGTCGAGACCGAGACCTGGCCTGATCGCTCGTCGCGTTTGAAGTTCCCGGCGGGGCAGGTGGTCAGGCAGACCCTGTCGAGGGAGCAGCGGCGGCAGACGGCCTCGTCGAGGGAGATATGGGGCTCGGGGGCGCGCACGAACGTGACGCGGGAGAGCTTCTCGTCGAGAGGTTCGCGGCTCATCCTTTCCTCCAGGGCGTGATGAGCCGCAGCCAATCCCAGCCGGCCTTGAGGGACGGCTCGGCCATGCTCCTGAGGAGCGGCGCCATGCTGAATCCGCAGGCCTCGAGCGCGTCCACGAGGTCGCGCCTGAGCTCCGCGGGCCTGACGGCCTTGTTCCACGAGCGCAGGATGGTTTTTTCCACCTCGTCCTTGGGCTTCTCGGAGAGCGTGAAGTGCTCGACGAAGCTCTCCACCAGCATCCGGGGGTACTTCCGGAGCAGTTCGGGCCGCCGCTCGAGGAGGTCCGAGAGCCTGGCGTATTTCCTCACGTCCCTCAGGACGAATCCCGCTGCCAGGCGGGCCTCGTAGTCCTTGAGCCCTTCTTTCGTCGTGTCGCCGCGCCGGACGGCGTCCGCCGCGGCCTCTCCCGCGGCGACGCCCGAGGCCGTGACGAGGTTCGTCAGCTCCTTGTAATGGGACATGTTGGCCAGGCGCGCCGCGTCCCCGGCCAGAAGGAGGCCGTCGCGGGTCAAAGCCGGCATGCCGCTGGGAGCGCCGGCCGGCAGGAGGTGGGCGCAGTACTCGACCGGCTCGGCTCCCCGGATGAGCCGGCGGATGGAAGGATGGGCCTTGAAGCGGTCCAGGAGCTCGTGGGGCTCCCTGCGCAGCCTTAAGAGGTGCGAGAGCGTCGCCGCCACCCCGACAGAGAGGGACTCCTTGTTGGTGTAGAGGAAGCCCGACCCGAAGCCGTCGAACACCGGGTCCCCGAAGAACTCGTAGGCCCTGCCTTCGTCTCCCTCCAGGTGGAAGCGGTCCTCGATGAGGCTCCTGTCGAGACGCAGGACCTCCTTGACGCCGAGCAGGACCTGGTCCGGCGTCGTGAGCGGCCGCAGTCCCTGGGCCTCGGAGAGCAGAGCGTTGGCGCCTTCCGCGAGGATGACGACCTTGGCCCGAAGCTCCCCGCCCTCCCGTCCGCAGCGCACGCCCGCCACGGGGCCATGGGGGTCGTCCGACTCGTGGAGGAGGGATTCCACGGAGGTCGACAGCACGACCTCGGCCCCGGCTTCCCTGGCCTTGTCCAGCAGCCACGGGTCGAAGACCGTCCTTCTGACGGTGTAGCTGTGGTTGTATCCCGGCGGCTCGTTGAAGTCTTCGGACCTGACCTCCATGGAGAGTTGGGAACGTTCGGTCAGCAGGCCCAGGGTCTTGGACGCGATGTGCCGCTCGACCGGAGCTTCCTGGGAGAAGCGGGGGAAAAGCCTGTCGAGGACGGGGGAATAGAGGATGCCGCCGATGACGTTCTTGGAGCCCGGCCTGCGGCCGCGCTCGATCAGGAGGACTCCCGCTCCCTGCCGGGCGGCGCTCAGGGCAGCCGTGCCGCCGGCCAGGCCGCCGCCCACCACGATGACGTCGAAGGTCTTGCCGGTCACGCTTTTTCGAGGGTCTCCCGCCGTTTTCCGCGCGCCGCTTCGGTCAGCCGCGGGACGACCTCGAAGAGGTCGCCCACGACGCCGGCGTCCGCGAAACGGAAGATGGGCGCTTCGGGGTCCGTGTTGATGGCGGCGATGAACCGGGAGTCCCGGATTCCCGCGCGGTGCTGCATGGCCCCCGAGATGCCGCAGGCGACATAGAGCTTGGGTGACACCACGGTCCCGGTCTGCCCGACCTGCCGCTCGGGGGGCATCCAGCCGGCGTCCACGGCCGCCCGGGAGGCGCCCACCGCGCCGCCGAGAGCCTCAGCGAGGTCCCGCAGGATGGAGAACGGCTTGGAGCCCCCCATGCCCCGGCCTCCCGAGACCACGACCGCGGCCTCGGCCAGCGGCGGCTCCGCTCTGGAGGACACGATGACCTCCAGCAGTCTGCAGCAGGAAGAACCCGGCGGAGGGACTTCCAGGGGGACCGGCTCGGGGATGCGGCCGGAGGCCGCGGGTCCGAGAGGGAAGATGTTCGGCCTGAGCGTGAGCATCCAGGGGACGCGGTCCGTGAATTCCAACTCCTCCACGAGACGCCCGCCGTAGACGCTGCGAGAGACCCGGAGCGTTCCAGGGTCCGTAGCGCGCCAGCTTGTGATGGCGCCGGCCAGGTCGACGCCCAGGCGGGCCGCGAGCCGCGCCGCCCGCTCAGACCCCCAAGGGGTCGCGGCGAAGAGGACGGCCTGGGGCCGCAGTTCGCGGATGGACGGTTCGACCGCGTCCGTGAACAGGAGGGCGCAGAGCCGCTCGCTCCCGGCAACGCCGCCGGCCATGACACGCTGCGCTCCGTACCTGCCCAGCAACGCGGCGCAGGAGGCCGCCCGCGGACCGACGGCCAGCGCCCATGCCTGGGTCTCCAGCCGCCGGGCGAGGGCCGCGGCCTGGCCGAGGGCTTCGAGCGAGGGCCTCACCGGCCCGGCTCCCTGCAGTTCGACGACCGCCAGGACGGGTCCCTTCATGCGCGGCAATCCACCGAGCGGTCGATCAGGTCCAGGAGCGCCTGGGCCGCCTCGCGGGCGCCGCCCCGTATCATCTTGCGACCCCTCTCCTCGGGCGGGGCCGTGAGAGACACGCGCCGCAGCGCCGAGACTCGCGCCGGGGACACCGGGATCCTGTGGACGGGTTTCTCTTTGGCCGAGAAGATGTCCGCCATGGAGGGATACCGGGGGAGCGCGGGACCGCGCAGGAAGGTCGCCACGCAGGGAAGCCCGCAGGAGACCTCATGGAACGAGTTCCCCCGGCGGCAACGCGCCCTCAGCGCCGGTCCGGGGAGTTCCAGGGCCGCCGATTCCACCCCGCAGACCTGCGCCACCCCGAGCGCTTCGGCGACGATGGGGCCGACCTGGGCCGCTTCATCGTCGGCGGCCTTCTCGCCGCAGAAAACGAGGTCCGGCCCGAGCGTCTTGAGGACCTCGGCCAGGACGCGGCCGGTCTCGAGCGGCGTCCAACGGGCGCCGGAGGACGGTTCGGCCACGACGGCCCGGTCCGCGCCCATGGCCAGTCCGTGGAAGACCGCCTCCTCGACGGGCGCCGCGCAGAGCGTGACCAGCACGATCTCGCAGCTGCCTTCCGGGCCCCCTGGCCCTCCAGGCACGGGCGAAGGGTGGACGGCCGCGCCCGATTCGCGCAGGCGCAGGGCAGCCTCCAGCGCGAACTCGTCGTAGGGATTGACGACGGGCAGGCAGCCCCCGAAGAGCGGCTCCAGGCCAACAGCCTGGAGCCGCGCCGAGGTGTCCGGGACCTGCTTCAGGAGGACACAGATGCGCATTCGCGCCGTTTGCCTTTCCCGGTCACGCCGGCGACGGCGTGGCCCGGGTCGGCGTCGATGCCGTGCATGGCTTTGACGAACTGCTGGCGCAGGTTCTGGGCCAGGGCCATGGGATTGTAGCTTTCGTGCGCCATGATGCCGTGCAGGCGGCGGCGCTGCATGCCCATGTTCCCGGCGTCGTAGATGGGAAAGCACAGGGCGTCGCGCATGTGCTTCTCCAGGGGGTAATCCTTGATGTAGGAGTTGATGCCCATCAGGCGCATGGCGTCGTTGATGACCTCGATGGAGAGCTCCCCGCAGTAGATCTTGGAGAGGGCGCCGGCCTCCATGCCCTCGGAGTCGTGCTGGTCGAGGTAGTGGGCGGCCCTCCAGGACAGGTAGCGGCCGGCCTCGATGCGCATCTTCATGTCGGCCAGGAGATAGCCGACGTTCTGGTGGTGGATGATGGGCTGCGAGCCTCCCGCCGCGTACTCCTTGGCCCAAGAGAGCGACGTTTCGAACGCCGAGCGCATGACGCCGACCGCCGCGATGCCCGCGACCGGACCGGACCAGGTGAAGGCCTTGGTGATGGCGAGGTCGCCGTTGCCCTCGGTGCCCGCGATGAGGTTCTCGGCCGGGACGCGGCAGTTTTCGAAGATGATGCGGGGCTGGACCGTGAGGCGGTGCCCGAGCTTGTTGAGGATGCCCTCGACCCGCAAGCCCTTGGTCCCGCGCGGCACGATGAGGACGGAAAGCCCTTCCTTGCCGCCCTTGGAGCGGTCGGTCCGGGCGACCACCACGTTGATGTCCGCGCCCTTCTGGTCCCAGCCGGTCGCGTTGGAGTTCCACATCTTGCGGCCGTTGATGACGTACTCGCCGCGCGACTTGTCGTAGTCGGCGGTCACCTGCATGCCGCACGGGTGCTTGCCGGGGTGGTCGAAGTTCGCCGTCCCCTCCGGCTCGCTGACGACCCAGCTTACGATGAAGTCCTTGTCCGGGTCCGAGGTGGCCTTGGTCAGCCACTTCTTCTTCTGCTCCTCGCTGCCCCACCATATGAGCGGCATGAGCCCGAGACCGTTGACCAGGAGGGTGCAGCCGAAGCCCGGGTCGACGGCGCAGATCTCCTCGACGGCGATCTGGGTATCGACGTTGGAGACGCCGGCCCCGCCGTATTCCTTCGGGACGAAGGCGTAGGCGAGCCCCAATTCGTAGGCTTTCTCATAAGCCTTCTTCGTCATGAGGAACCCTTTCCAGGGGTCCGGGCAGGCGTCAGCTTCCTTTACGATGGGCTTGAGGACCTTCTGGGCGAAGTCCCGAGCCATCTTCTGCAGCTCCTTCTGCTCCTTGGTGAGCGTGAAATCAATGGCCATGCGTCCTCCTGGGTATGCGGCTGTTCCGGCGCGCCAGGATATTATGCGGGAACGGCGGCGGGCAGGATAGACGGGAAGTCAAGAACGGGATTGACGAAAGTCAAGGACAGCCCGCCGCCTCAGACGAACAGCCCGACCGCCTTGAAGTCCACGGCGTCGATGAGGCCGCGGTCCGTGATCTTGAGCTCCGGGATGGGCGGCAGGGTCAAGAACGACATCGCCATGTAGGGGTCGTCGAGCTTCGAGCCCATGGCGTGCGCCGCGTCGATGAGCCGCCGGAGCTTGTCCACCACGAACTCGGCGCTCCGATCCGACATGAGGCCCGCCACGGGCAGCGGCAGGGCGTCGATGACCTGGCCGTTGGAGGCGGCCACGATGCCGCCCTGCATCTTGACGACCTGCACCGCGGCGGTGTACATGTCGCTGTCGTGCACGCCGATGACCACGATGTTGTGGGAGTCGTGCGAGACCGAGGAGGCGATGGCCCCCTTCTTGAGCCCGAAGCCCTTCACCAGCCCCTTGGCGATGCGGCCCGAGGCCATGTGGCGCTCGATGACGGCGATCTTGAGGATGTCGCGCTGCGTGTCCGAGACGACGAAGCCCCCGTCGGACTTGACCGGCAGGACCAGGGACCTGGTCACGATCTGGTTGGGGATGACGCCGATGACGCGGGCGTTGTTGCCCTCGGCCTTCACCGCGAAGTCCTCGTGCTCGATCCAGCGCACGTTGATGGTGCCGCGGACCTTGCCCTTGTAGTCCGTGACCGCCGAGGCCAGCAGCGCCCCGTCCTCGGCCACGAGCCGGCCGTCCTTGATGACCTTGTCGATCTTGAGCTTCCTGGGGTCGTGGAACACGATGAGGTCGGCGCGGTAGCCGGGCGCCACCGCCCCGAGGTCCTTCAAGCCGAAGTACTCGGCCGTGTTGATGGTGGCCATCTGGATGGCCCGGATGGGCTCCACCCCGAGCTTGATGGCCGAGCGCACGATGTGGTCCATGTGCCCCTGCGACAGGATGTCCTCGAGGTGCCGGTCGTCCGTCACGAAGAGGCACTTGCGGGAGTTCTCCGAGTTGACCAGCGGGAGCAGCGCCCTGAGGTTCTTGGCCGCGGTCCCCTCCCGGATCATGATGAACATGCCGGCGCGCAGCTTCTCGCGCGCCTCGTCGACCGTGGTGCACTCGTGGTCGGACTTGATGCCCGCCGAGATGTAGGCGTTGAGCCCCTTGCCGGTCACCAGGGGGGCGTGGCCGTCGATGCGCTTGCCCCTGGCGATGCGGATCTTCTCGAGCACCTCCTCGGCCCCGTGGATGACCCCGGGGTAGTTCATCATCTCGGCCAGGCCCAGCACGCGCTCGTCGTTGAGCAGGAGCGCCAGGTCGTGGCCGGAGAGCTCGGCGCCGGCCGTCTCGAGGTGCGTCGCCGGCACGCAGGAGGGGAGCATGAGGTAGACCCCCAGCACGCCGCCGTGGCTCGAGGCCAGCATGTACCGGATGCCGTCCATGCCCAGGACGTTGGCGATCTCGTGCGGGTCGATGACGACCGTGGTCGTGCCGCGGGGCACCACCACCCGGCCGAACTCGGGGATCTTGACCATGGAGCTCTCGAGGTGGACGTGCCCGTCGATGAAGCCGGGGCAGAGGTAGCCGCCCTTCAGGTCGAGCGTCTGCTTGGCCTGGTACGAGCCGAAGCCCACGACCCGCCCGTTGTGCACCGCCACGTCCGCCCGGTGCACGTCGCCCGAGAAGGTGTTGATGACGCGGGCGTTCCTGAGCAGCAGGTCCACCCGGCGCTTGCCCCCCGCGATCTCGATGGCGTCCCTGAGGCCGTCCGTTTCCATGGTCATGTTCCCCCCCCCGCAGATGATACATCATCGGGGGTCGGGTCTTGAAATTCAAGACCCGACCCCGACTATGCTATACTGGGAGCGACGCATCATCTCACCACGACGGACGACAAAGGGCAGGGTACTCCCGTGGCACACGCCAACAACGCACGCAACCTCATCATCCTCGGCGCGGCCGGACGCGACTTCCACGACTTCAACGTCTATTGGAAGAGCCAGCCGGGCTATAAAGTGGTGGCCTTCACGGCGGCGCAGATCCCGGACATCGCGGGGAGGGTCTACCCCTCCCAACTCGCCGGGCCGCGCTACCCCAAGGGCATCCCGATCGAGCCCGAGAGCGGCCTGCCTCAGCTCATCAAGAAGCTCAAGGTCGACGAGGCCGTCATGGCGTACTCCGACCTGTCGCACGCCGACGTCATGCACAAGGCCTCCATCGTCAACGCCGCCGGGGCCGACTTCAAGATCCTGGGCTGGCGGCGGACCATGCTGGACTCGCGCAAGCCCGTGATCGCCGTGGGCGCGGTCCGCACCGGCTGCGGCAAGAGCCAGACCACCCGCAAGGTCAGCCAGTACCTCAAGGCCCTGGGGCTCAAGGTGGCGGTCGTGCGCCACCCCATGCCGTACGGCGACCTCACCAAGCAGATCTGCCAGCGCTTCGCCTGCCTCGACGACATGGACCACCACAAGTGCACGATCGAGGAGCGCGAGGAGTACGAGCCCCACATCAACGCGGGCAACGTGCTGTTCGCCGGCGTGGACTACGAGCGCATCCTCAGGGCCGCCGAGGCCGAGGCGGACGTGGTCCTGTGGGACGGCGGCAACAACGACATGCCGTTCTACCGGCCCGACCTCTTCATCGTCGTGACCGACCCGCTGCGCCCCGGCCACGAGACGGCGTATTACCCGGGCGAGACGAACCTCCGGATGGCCGACGTCGTCGTCATCAACAAGATCGACACGGCCCGCCGGGAGGACATCGCCGTCGTCGAGGCCAACATCCGCCGGGCCAACCCGGCCGCCGCCGTCGTCAAGGCGAAGTCCCCCGTGACCGTCGCGGACCCCAGGGCGGTCCGCGGCAAGCGCGTGCTGGTCGTCGAGGACGGCCCGACGCTGACCCACGGCGGGATGACCTTCGGGGCGGCCCACGTCGCGGCCCGCGACTGCGGGGCCAGGAAGATCGTCGACCCCCGGCCCTACGCCGTGGGCTCCATCAAGAAGACCTTCCAGGCCTACCCGCACCTCACGGACATCCTCCCGGCCATGGGCTACGGCGCCAGGCAGATGGAGGAGCTCCGCAAGACCATCGACGCCACCCCGTGCGACCTGGTGGTGGTCGGGACGCCCATCGACCTGACGAGGCTGCTGAGCATCAACAAGCCCTCGGTGCGGGTGACCTACGAGCTCGACGAGACCGACGGCGCCCTGCGCCGGCTGGTCGAGAGGACGGTGGCGCCCCGCTTGAAAGGCTGCGCCTGCGGCTGCGCCGCGGGATGACGGGACGCAGGACCTTGTTCTTCGCCGGGAGGAATCGATGACCATGACCGAGACGACGCCGGAGCAGACCGAGAGCCAGCGGCTCATCGAGGTCGCCGAGAAGTACGGCTCCCGCAACTATCGCCCCCTGCCCCTCGTCATCGCCCAGGCCAAGGGCGTCTGGGTCAAGAACCCGGAAGGCAAGCGCTACATGGACATGCTGAGCTCGTACTCGGCCCTGAACCAGGGCCACCGGCACCCCGTCATCATGAAGGCGCTCGCCGACCAGGCCAAGAGGGTGACGCTCACCTCCCGCGCGTTCCACACCGACCAGATCGGCCCGTTCCTCAAGGAGGTCTGCGAGCTGTCGGGCTTCGACATGGCGCTGGCCATGAACTCCGGGGCCGAGGCGGTCGAGACCGCGGTCAAGACCGCGCGCAAGTGGGGCTGCCTGAAGAAGGGCCTCCCCCAGGAGAAAGCCGAGATCATCGTCTGCGCCAACAACTTCCACGGCCGCACCGTCACGATCATCAGCTTCTCGACGGACGACCAGTACCGCCGGGACTTCGGGCCCTACACCCCGGGCTTCAAGGTCATCCCCTTCGGGGACGCCGAGGCCCTCAAGAACGCCATCACCCCGAACACGGTGGCCTTCCTCGTGGAGCCCATCCAGTGCGAGGCCGGCATCCTCATCCCGCCGCCGGGCTACTTCCGCCAGGCGCGGGAGATCTGCGCCAAGGCCGGCGTCCTGCTCATGCTCGACGAGATCCAGACGGGCCTGGGCCGCACGGGCCGGATGTTCGCCTTCGAGCACGAGGGCATCAGGCCCGACGTGCTCATCCTGGGCAAGGCCCTGGGCGGGGGCGTCCTGCCCATCTCCGTGACGCTCGCCAACGCCGAGATCATGGGGGTCTTCAGGCCCGGCGACCACGGCAGCACGTTCGGGGCCAACCCCCTGGCCTGCGCCGTCGCCCGCGCCTCCATGAAGGTCCTGCAAGACGAGGGCCTCGCCGAGCGCTCCCGCAAGCTCGGCGACTACCTGCTGGGCAAGCTCCGCGCCATCAAAAGCCCCCACATCAAGGAGATCCGCGGCCGTGGGCTCCTCGTGGGCATCGAACTGCACCCGGCGGCCGGCGGCGCCAGACAATTCTGCGAACGCCTCATGCAGCTCGGGCTGCTCTGCAAGGAGACCCACGACCACGTCATCCGTCTGGCCCCCCCGCTCGTCATCACCGAGAAGGAGCTCGACTGGGCGTTCAAGCGGATCAAGAAGGTCCTGGAGGCGGCATGACTCCCCAAGGCACGATCACGAAGAAGGCGGCCAAGAAGCGCAAGGACCTGGTCTCGCTGTCGACCATGACGGCGGCCGAGATCAACGGGACGTTCGAGCTGGCCCTCAAGCTCAAGATCGAGCGCAAAGCCGGCAAGGTCCACAAGCACCTGGAAGGCAAGAACCTCGCCATGATCTTCCAGAAGCCCTCGACCCGCACGCGCGTCTCCTTCGAGATGGGGATGCGCCAGTTGGGCGGGCACGGCATGTACCTCTCGGGCAACGACATGCAGCTCGGCCGCGGCGAGACCATCGCGGACACCGCGCGGGTCCTGTCCCGCTACGTCGACGGCATCATGGCCAGGGTCTTCGCCCACTCGGACATCGAGACCCTCGCCAAGCACGCGACGGTCCCGGTCATCAACGGGCTCTCGGACTTCTCCCACCCCTGCCAGGCCCTGGCGGACTACCTGACCCTGCTCGAACACAAGGGCAAGCTCAAGGGCCTGACCCTGGCCTACGTGGGGGACGGCAACAACGTGACCCACAGCCTCCTCTTCGGCGGGGCCAAGCTCGGCGTCAACGTGGTCTGCGTGGTGCCCAAGGGCTACGAGCCCGACGCCGGGGCGGTGGCCATGGCCAAGGACGACGCCAAGGCCCGCGGGGCCTCCGTGTCGGTCACCCACGACCTCGCGGGCGTAGCCGGCGCGGACGTCGTCTACACGGACGTCTGGGCCAGCATGGGCCAGGAGAAAGAGCACGCCGAGCGCGTGAAGATCTTCATGCCCTACCAGATCAACGCCCGCCTCATGGCCATGACCGGCAAACCCGACAGCCTCTTCATGCACTGCCTGCCCGCCCACCGCGGCGAGGAGGTGACCGACGAGGTGGCCGACAGCCCGAACTCGATCGTCTTCGACCAGGCCGAGAACCGCCTGCACGCGCAGAAGGCCGTGCTGGTGCAGCTGATGGCGGGCTGAGCGAGGGGGCGACTGATGAAACGGCATCTGCCCCCCCGCTACTCGCCCCCCCGTGGGAGGGGGCGAGTGACTATAGGCGCCGGGCCGCTCACCATTTCTGACGTCGTCCAGGTCGCCCGGCACGGGGCGAAGGTCGAGCTGGCCCCCAAGGCCGTCGCGCGCATCGCGAAATGCCGCGGCATGCTCGAGAAGAAGATCTCGGCCCGGGAGATCATGTACGGGGTCAACACGGGCATCGGGGAGTTCTCCGAAGTCGTGCTCACCGACGAGCAGGTCCAGCAGTTCCAGCGATACCTGATCTACAACCACGCGGCCGGCATCGGCAAGCCCTGCCCCATCGAGCACGTGCGGGCGGCGCTCCTCAGCCGGGTCAACGTCCACGCCAAGGGGCATTCCGGCTGCCGGCCGGAGATCCCGCTGACCTACGTCGCGATGCTCAACAAGGGCGTCACCCCGGTCGTCTGCGAGAAAGGGAGCGTCGGCGCCTGCGGCGATCTCTCGCCGATGAGCCAGGCCGCGCTGTCCCTCATGGGCGAGGGCGCCTGCTTCTACGAGGGCGAGCGCATGCCGGCGAAGGCCGCCCTGGAGAAGGCCGGCATCCCCATCCCGGGGCTCAAGGCGCGCGACGGCCTGGCCGCCATCAACGGCTCGAACCTCATCACCGGCATCGGCTGCATCGAGCTCTTCGACGCGGAGCGCTGGTGCAAGTCCGCCGAGATCGCCGCGGCCATGACCCTCGAGGCCCTGCAGGCCAACATGAAGCCCTACGACCGGCGCCTGCACGAGTTGCGGGGGTTCGCGGGCGCGGTCACGACCGCCGACAACATCCGCGCGGTGGTCGCGGGCTCGGACCTCGCGTCGGGCAGGCTCAAGGTCAAGGTCCAGGACGCCTACTCCATGCGCTCCACCCCGCAGGTCATCGGCGCCCTGCGCGACCACCTCGCCCACGCCCGCCGGCAGTTCGAGATCGAGCTCAACGGCGTCGCGGACAACCCCATCTTCCTGCCCGACAGCGACACGGTGCTGACCGGCGCCAACTTCCAGGGCACCCCCATCAGCATGCCCCTCGACATGGTGGGCGCGGGCGTGTGCATGGTCAGCGTCCTCTCCGAGCGGCGTCTCAACCGCCTCCTGAACCCCGCCCTGAGCGTGGGCCTGCCCGCCTTCCTGACCAAGGGCGCGGGCATGTTCTCGGGCCTGATGCTCAGCCAGTACACGGCCGACGCGCTCATCGTGGAGCAGCGCATCCTGAGCGCCCCCTCCTGCGTCCAGTCCATCCCGGCCGCCGCCGACCAGGAGGACTTCGTCAGCATGGGCATGAACGGCGCGCTCAAGACCAAGCAGATCCTCGAGAACGCCTGCGGGGTGCTGGCCATCGAGTTCATCGCCGCGGCTCAGGGCCTCGACTTCAGGGACTTCTCGTTCGGCAAGGGGACCAAGGCCGCCCACGCCGCGGTCCGCAAGGTGGTCGCGCACCTCGAGGAGGACCGGCCGCTCTTCCCCGACCACAACGCCATGGCCTCCGCCGTCGAGAACGGCGCCGTCCTGGAAGCCGTCGAGGCCGCCATCGGCCCCCTCAAGAGCTCCTGGTAGAGCGGGCGCTTCAGCGGGGCAGCTTGAGCTTGTGCCTGCGGGCGGCGGCGACGGCCGCCGGGTAGCCCGCGTCGGCGTGCCGCGCCACCCCGATGCCGGGGTCGTTGGTCAGCACCCGCTCGATGCGCCGGTCCATCTCCCTGGTGCCGTCGGCCACGGTCACCTGCCCCGCGTGCAGGGAGTAGCCCATGCCGACCCCGCCGCCGTGGTGGAAGCTCACCCAGGAGGCGCCGGAGGCGGTGTTGAGCAGGGCGTTGAGGATGGGCCAGTCCGCGACCGCGTCGGTGCCGTCCTTCATGGCCTCGGTCTCGCGGTTGGGGCTGGCCACGGAGCCGCAGTCGAGGTGGTCGCGGCCGATCACGACCGGCGCGGCGATCTTCCCCTTCCTGACGAGCTCGTTGATCCGCAGGCCCATCTCGGCGCGCTCGCCCAAGCCGAGCCAGCAGATGCGCGCGGGCAGGCCCTGGAAAGCGACATGTTTTCCCGCAAGACCGATCCAGCGCTTCAGCGCTTGGTCTTGCGGGAACAGATCAAGGACTTCCTTGTCGGTCGCCGCGATATCCGCCGGATCGCCGGATAAGGCCACCCAGCGGAAAGGTCCCTTGCCCTCGCAGAAGAGCGGCCGGATGTAGGCGGGCACGAACCCCGGGAAATCGAAGGCGTCCTTCACCCCGCCTTCCAAGGCCATGGGCCGGATGTTGTTGCCGTAGTCGAAGACGGCGGCGCCCTGCTTCTTGAGCGCGAGCATCCCGCGAACGTGCTCGGCGATGGAGGCGATGGCGCGGCGGCGGTAGTCCTTGGGGTCCTTGGCCCGGAGCCTGGCGGCCTCATGCACCGAATAGCCTTTCGGGATATACCCGTGGACCGGGTCGTGGGCGGACGTCTGGTCCGTGAGCAGATCCACCGGGACTCGCCTCCTGGCGAGTTCCGGGATGATCTCCGATGCGTTTCCCAGAAGGCCCACCGAAAGCGGCCGGCGTTCTTCCTTGGCCTTCAAGACCATCCTGAGCGCCTTGTCCAGGTCCTCCTCGCAGCAGTCGAGGTAGCGGGTCTTGAGCCGCATCCTGATCCTGGACGGATCGACCTCGACGGCGAGGAACGCCGCCCCGTTCATCGTGGCCGCGAGGGGCTGGGCGCCGCCCATGCCGCCCAAGCCGGCGGTCACCACGAGCCGGCCAGAGAGTATCCCGCCGAAATGCTTGCGCCCCGCGGCCGCGAAGGTCTCGTAGGTGCCCTGGAGGATGCCTTGGGTGCCGATGTAGATCCAGGAGCCGGCCGTCATCTGGCCGTACATCATGAGCCCCTTCTTCTCCAGCTCGTCGAAATGCTCCCAGGTGGCCCAGCGCCCGACCAGGTTGGAGTTCGCGATCAGGACCCTCGGCGCGTGCTCGTGGGTGCGGAACACGGCCACGGGCTTGCCCGACTGGACGAGCAGGGTCTCGTCGTTGGCCAGCGCCCTGAGGCTGCGCACGATGGCGTGGAAGCACGCCCAGTTCCTGGCGGCCTTCCCCCGGCCGCCGTAGACGACCAGGTCCTGGGGCCGCTCCGCGACCTGGGGGTCCAGGTTGTTCATCAGCATCCTCAGAGCGGCTTCCTGATGCCAGCCCCGGCAGCTCAGGCGCGAGCCCCTCGGGGCCCTGATCACGACAGCACTTCCACGAGGCCTCCGGACAGGACGAACTCCCGGGCCTTCTCGAGCGTGGAGCCGAGGGTCTCCCCGGCGAACGGCCGGCGGGCCCGGGCCCGCAGCAGCTCCATGGCCATGCCCACGCCCCGGCCGGGCTTCAAGGGAGCGCGCGACTCGACGCCTCGGGCGGCGCACAGGAGCTCGATGGCGACGACCTGGGCCGTGTTCCAGACGACCCGCTTGAGCTTGAGGGCCGCGCCGACGCCCATGCCGGCGAAATCCTCGTCGGTCGAGGTGGGCAGGGAATCGCAGGACGAGGGATGCGCGAGCGCCTTGTTCTCGGACGCGAGCGCGGCGGCCGTCGACTGGGCGAGCATCCAGCCGGTCTCCAGGCCCGGGTCGCGGGCCAGGAAGGCCTTCAGCCCCGGCGCGGGCCCGTGGAGCAGCCGGAAGACCCGCCGCTCCGAGATGTTGGCCAGGACCGCCAGGGCCGCGGCGGCGCCGTCGTAGGCGAGGCCCAGGTGCTGGCCGTTGGCGTTGCCGCCCGAGAGGATCCTGTTCTCGGCCACGACCGGGTCGTCCGTGATGGACGCCATCTCGGTCGTCAACGACAGCATGGCGTTGGCCAGGACGTCGCCCGCGGCGCCGTGGACCTGCGGGATGCAGCGCAGGCTGGCGGGGTCCCGGGGCCTGGGCTCGCCGTCCCGGCAGGAACGGAGGATCTGGCTGCCCGAGACGAGCCGGCGCGTCCGCTCGGCCGTGCGGTTCTGCCCGAAGTGGGGCTTGAGGTCGTGGAGGGTCGCCTCGAAGGGCTCGAGGGACCCGGCCATGGCCTCCAGGCTCATCGCGCCCGCGATCTGCGCGGCGCCCAGCACGTGGAACGCCCGGTAGAGGGCGAGGCCCCCCACGGACTGCATGGCTTGAGTGCCGCTGAGGAGGGACAGGCCCTCCTTGGCCTCCAACGCCAACGGCTTCAACCCCAGGCGCTTGAGCGCCTCCCGGGCCGGGAGACGGCGCCCGCGCAGGACGACCTCGCCCTCCCCGAGCAGCGCCAGGGCCATGTGGGCCAGCGGGGCGAGGTCCCCCCCGGCGCCCACGGAGCCGCGGCTCGGGACGACCGGGACGACGCCCGCGTTGAGGAGCCTGGCCATGAGGTCCGGGACCTGCGGCCGGCAGCCGGCATAGCCCCGGGAGAGCTCGTTGGCCCGAAGGAAGAGCATCCCCCGCGCCTCCTCGGCGTCGAGCGGCTCGCCCACCCCGGCGGCATGGCTCAAGACGAGATTGCGCTGGAGGAGCCCTAGATCGTCCTTGGGGATGGCGACGCCGGCGAGGTCGCCGAACCCCGTGTTGACCCCGCGGCAAGGCTTGTCCGACGCGGCCGCCCGATCTACGACGCCGC
The DNA here is from genome assembly GCA_016212795.1 of Elusimicrobiota bacterium. Lineage (GTDB taxonomy): Bacteria > Elusimicrobiota > Elusimicrobia > UBA1565 > UBA9628 > JACRDT01. The sequence continues at coordinate 15,390 of JACRDT010000024.1, forward strand.
GGGTGGCCCTCACCCGGGCCCGCTGCTTGGGCCCGAAGAGGACCCGCCGCCCCGACGCCGCGACGTCGACGAGGTCCGAGAGCGACGCCAGCCCGCCCAGGATGAAAGGTTTCATGTCGCTCCTATGAGTTCAACAGCCACCGCCCCGCCAGGCCGCAGGCCAGGGACAAGGCCGCGCCGACCACGAGGTTGAAGTAGCTGGAATCGACCATCTTCCTGGTCCTGGCTCGGTACATCAGCCAGAGCCACCCGGCGGCCAGCAGGACCCACCCGCCGCCCGGCAGGGCGCACAGCAGGAACAGCACCAGGCGCTCGCCCATCCCCATCCACTTCTCCCACGAGGCCGGGAAGTCGGCGCCGTCGAGGTCCTTCTCGAGGAAGTAGATCAGGACGGTCCCCGCGTGCGTGACCAGCACCAGGAGGCACCCCAGGACGGGCCACGCCTCGGGCATGACCCCCGACTCCGCGGCGCCCAGCATCCCGAACGGAGCGATCAGGAAGATCGTGGCCACGTGGAACGCCTGGTCCCAGGCGAAGCACCAGCTGTTGTCGAGCCCCCGGTACTTCCGGATGGCCAGGACCCGCGAGGCGTCCTCGACAAGATGCAGCAGGAAGAGGATGTAGACGCACTGCCAGCCGGTGAGGTCCAGCCATCGGGTCTCGATCCAGTTGTCGCCCAGGAAGGGGTACGCCAGGACGGCGTACATGAGGGGATGGATGAGGCAATGGACGAACATCCCCAGCATCGTCGAGCGCTTCCAGATGTTGAGGTACTCCGGCTGGAAGGTGAAGTCCGCCAGGCAATGGCCCAGCAGCAGGCGCCAGAAGACAGCCATCTGCTATTTCGCGGTCAGGTTGAAGACCCCGTCCCATTCCTCGGGAGGAGGGATGACGGCGTAGTCCGTCGAGACGTTCAGGTACAGCTTGGTCGGGCCGTCGCCCGGCAGGACCTTCAGGACGGCCTCGAAGGCCGCCTGGGCCTCGGCGAACTCCTTCTTGTTGAAATGCGCGACGCCCTTCTCGTACAGGGGCAGGGCCTTCTTCCACTCGTCGGACAGAGCGCCCTTCCTCCCGATCAGCTCGAAGACCCGGATCGGCTCGCTCTTGCCCACCACCCGGACCCGGCCCAGCTCCCGCGCCTCCACGACGTCCTTGGCCTGCGCGTAGGTGCTCTCGGAAGCCATGATCTTGGAGCCGAAGAACTTGTTGGCGCCCTCGAGCCGGGAGGCCAGGTTGACCTCGTCGCCGATCACCGTGTACTGGAGCTTCTTCTCGCTGCCGGTCAGCCCCACCGTCACCTCGCCGCTGTTGAGCCCGATGCGGATGGCCGGCAGCTCCGGGAGCGTGGGGTCGAGGTCGGTGTTGAGCTCCTTCATCTTCTCCTGGCACTCGACCGCGGCCAGGCACGCCTGGGCGCGGTGGTCCTTGAGCTCGAGCGGCGCGTTCCAGAAGGCCATGATGCAGTCGCCGATGTACTTGTCCACCACGCCCTGGCGCTCGTGCACGACCTTGGACAGGACCGAGAGGTACTTGTTGAGGAAGACGATGAGCGCCTCGGGGGCCATCTTCTCCGAGATCGTCGTGAAGTGCGCGATGTCGAGGAAGAAGATGGTCATGTCCCGCTTCTCGCCGCCGAGCTTGACCTTGGAGGGGTCCCTGGCCAGGTCCTCGACGACCTCGGGGGCCACGAACTGCCCGAAGAGGTTCTTGATGAACTTCTTCTCCGCGCCTTCGGTGAAGACCCGGTAGACCGTCTGGACGAGGAAGGACACCACCAGCGCGGCCATCGGGGCGATGAAGTCGACGCGCCAGCCCTGGGAGAACCGGGTGTAGACGAGCGCGAACCAGCCGGCCACCAGCGCGGCCACGACGGCGTTGCCGGCCGCGGGCGCCAGGCGCCTCAGGAAGAAGGGCAGCCAGATCATGACGAGCAGCACCAGCAGCATGGTCAGGCGGGTCGGAGCCTTCAGGAAATCCTCGTGGATGAGGTTGTCGATGTTGTTGGCGTGGTATTCGGCGCCCGGCGCGGTCGGGGAATAGGGGCTGGGATAGTGGTCGAAGTAGCCCAGCGTGGTGGACCCGATGATGAGGAGCGACCCCCTGAGGGCCTTCTTCTGCGAGGCGGAGACCTCGCCCTTGAGCAGGTCCATGACGGAGATGGTGCGGTACGGAGAGGTGATCTTTGGGAGGTTCGCGACCTCCTTGGCCAGGCCCTCGTCGCGCTTCTCGTGCTGGAGCCATTCCTTGGGCCGGCGGAAATTGATGAGCATGGCCTTGGGCCGGCCGTCCACGTAGAGCTCGCGCAGCTCGGCGATGGGCTTGCCCAGGAAGCTCGCCACGCAGACGATGTCCATGGACGAGGCCATGTGGGCGGCGTCCCGCGGGTCGGAGATGCGGGTGTCGAACATCATGGAGCGCCGCACGTGCCCGTCGTCGTCGATGACCAGGTCGATGTTGGGGTACCCCAGGAACTGCGCCGCCTCGCCGAGCCCCTTGACCGGCAGGTTGACGCTCACCACCGGGCCATGGGGCGTGTTGTCGGTCTTGCTCTGGTAGAGGTGGACGACGTCCTTGAACCTCTTGGTGGCGGCGATGAGGTCCTTGTCCTCGGGCTTGGGCTCGAAGAACATGACGTCGAACGCCACGGTCTTGACCCCGTATTTCTTGAGCTGGTCCAGCAGCCTCGCGTAGGCGTTCCTCGGGAGAGGGAAGCCGAACTCCTTGCCGGTATCCTCGTCGATGGCCGCGAGGATGATGCGCGGGTCGCCCTCGGGAACGCCGGACTCGCGCAGCTGGAACGTCATGTCGACCCAGTTGTCCTCGAGGCTCACGAAGAAACCCCCGAACGGGAGGAGCAGCATCCCGGGCCAATACAGGATGAAGAAGACGAAGGTGAAGGAGAGGGTGAAATACAGCGGGAACCGGCTCGCGGAGGTCTTTTCGCTCATTTCTTCCGGGGCTCCTTGTCGCTCGGCGCGGACGGCTTCTTCGCGCCCGGTCCCGTCTTCTTGGGGACGACGGGAGGGGAGGACGGCTTCTTGGCGGCGGCCGGCTGGGTGGAGACCGAGGCCGGCTTCTTGCCCGCGCCTGGCGCGACGGAAACAGCGGACGCCTTCGACGGCTTGGGGGCGGGAGGAGGGGGCTCAGGGATGCCGAGCCGGGTCCGCAGCATCCTCCTGGCCTCGCTCATCGTCGATTTCACACCGGCATCCTGCTCCGCCGCCAGCGCGCTCTCGAGCGCGGCGAGGCCTTGCTTCTCGTCGCCTATCATGGTCAAGGTGTCCGCCGCGCGCTTCCTCATGTCCGGCTCGGGGCTCTTGAGCATCTCGCAGACCAGCGTCTGTCCGGAGGAGTCTCCCAGCCTGCCCAGGGCTTGGGCCGCCTGGAGCCGGATGGAGGGGTTGTCGTCCTTCAAGGCCTGGACCAGGACCGGCGCGACGGAGGAGTCGGCGAGGAACCCCAGGGAGCGGACGATCTGCTCTCTGACCTCGGCCGAATCCTCGCGGGGCAGGGCGGCCTGCAGCGCCTCCACGCTCTCCTGGCAGATGATCTTGCCCAACGCCCCCGCCGCGGTCAGCCGCATCGACGGGTCGGGGTCGGCGAGGAGCGCCGAGAGCGGCGCCGCGGCCTTGGGGACGCCCAACGCTCCCAGGGACCTCGTCGCGGCGTAGCGCACGCCCGGCTCGGGATCCTTGAGGGCGGCGATCAGAGCGTCGGCGACCGAGCCGTCCCCCAAGACGGCCAGCATCGTGGCCGCGCTCTGGCGCACCATGCCCTCGCTCTCCTTGCGCCGGTCGAGCAGCCTGGCGACGAGGGGAGCCGCGCCCGGGCAACGCAGGCGGCCGACGGAGTTCACGGCGGTCGAGCGGACGAAGGGGTTGGGGTCCTGGAAGAGCTTGAGCAGCGCGGGGCCGGCGTCCCGGCGGCCCAGGCTGCCGAGCGTCTGGGCCGCTCGGAGCCGCACCAGGTGCTCCTTGCTGTCGAGGGCGGCCAACGCTTCCTGATAGGGGTCCAGCACGACCGGCTGGGTGGAGAGCGAGACTGGCTCGGTGGACAAGGTCACCAGGTCGGAGGACGCTTTCGCGGGCGGCATATTAATTTGCTGCGCGTGCGCGACTACGGCGAGAAGGAGGCTGAAAATCCAAGTCATCACCTTCGGATTCTAGTATACCCCGCTGAGAATCCGCAATGGCTTTGTTTTCCCGGTATTGGAAACGTAATCCCGGTATTCCATGCTTTGCCCGTGAGTCGCCCGTCCCCCCCCTGCCGGGGCCTCCCGGCTCGCAACGCCGCGCTCTGGCTCTGCCCGGTGCTGGGGCTCATGTTTTGGGCGGCGGACAGCCGGGCCCAGGAGCGCGAGCTCGACCTGACTCTCAGCCTGGGCGCGCTCGTCCCGGTCGGCGAGAGCGCCCCGACCATGAAGAACTCGAACGCGATCAGTCTCGCCGCGGACTGGTGGATCGTCGACTACTTCTCCATCGGCATGGAGTTCTGCCAGGCCATGGGCCACAAGGTCACCGCCTCCCGGCAGGCCCTCCTGCGTCCCGATGCGGCGTTCGACTGGGACAGACTGCAGAACGACCTGCGCATCTACCTCGGCAAGTCGGGGCTGGCCTACGAGATCAACGACGGCATCTCGGGCAGCCTCAAACGCACCGGGTTCTTCTTCGCTCCCGACCTGAAGTTCGGCAAGTACATCGAAGGCTTCGGCACGCTGTTCCACGCGTATTTCTCCATGGGGGCCGGCCTCTACCACAGCGTGCTGGCCGGCTCCATCACGTTCGGCGGGATCTACGCCGACGGGACCCGGTTCTCCAAGGCGTTCCCCATCGAGCGCAAGATCAACGACGACATCGGCATCGCCCTCGGGGCCGGCTTCATGATGCGGGGAATGAATTCGCGGATGGTCTACGGCTTCGAGATGCGCTACCTCAGGATCATGAAGGACAGCGGCGGCTACGCCCCCGACGTCTTCCTCTCCCCCATGTTGAAGGTGGGGTACAGTTATTAGGGCCGGCGGCGGGAGAAGGACATGGCCAGCCCGACGACGACCCCCGCGGCAAGGGCCGCCATGAGGAGCGTGGCCAGCCTGGAGTTCAAGGGGCAGGAGGAGACGCGGCGCGGCGACGGCGCCCCGGCCTGCCTCGCGGGCGCGGCCCGGGCCGGGTCCAGCCTCGCCAAGGCTTCCTGATAGTAGCTCGCCAGCGAAGGGTCGAGCTCCTGGGCTTTCGCCAGGTCGGCCAGCACCATGGCCTTGGGCTGCCCAAGCTTCTCCCGCGCCAGCCCCCGCTGGAGGAAGGCGGCGGCGAAGCGCGGCTCCAGAGCGAGGGCGCGGTCCGCGTCGGCGTGGGCCTCGGAGGGGCGGCCCGCCGCGTTGAGGGCCGTCGCCCGCAGGACGAGCAGGGACGGCGCGTCGGGCCGGGCCTTCAGGGCCGCCTGCGCGTCGGCCAAGGCGGCCTGGTGGTCCCCGAGCCGCATCGCCGCGATGGCCCTCGCCTTGAGGGCCCCGGGATGCTCCGGCGACCTGGCCAGAGCCAGACCGGCGTGCTGCCTGGCGCTCGCCCAGTCCCCGAGACCCATGGCGTTCTCCGCCCGCTTGATGTGCCCGAGGGCCTCCAGGCCGTCGGCGGGCGAAGTTCCGCCTCCCGCCGTCCCTGGGGTGAGGCCCGAAGGGCCTCTGGGGCCTCCAGAGGCGGCGTGCCCCGCCAGCGCGGAGTCGACCTTGGGGGCCGGCGCGCCGCCGGGGGCGCCGCCGTCCGGAGCGGCCGGAGCCCCCGCCGCGCCCCGGCCGCCAGCGGCCCGTCCCTGCGTGAGCATCTTGAGCCCGTAAGCGGCCTGGTTGCGCGGGTCGGCCTTCAGGGCCGCCATGGCGTCGGCGTACGCCGAATCGTAATCCCCCAGCCCCATGCGGCCCCTGCCGCGCGCGACGAGCGCCGTGCCGAGGGCCTTGTCGTCTTTCTTGCCCTGAGCCAACTCGACAGACTTCTCCGCCCGGCCGAGCCCTTCCTGGTACTCGCCGAGCCCATAGGAGAACTCGGCCGCCGCCGCGTTCAAGCCTGAGCTCTCCGGGAACCTGGCCAGGCCCGTCTCGACTTTCGCCTTGTAGCCCTCGATGGCCTTCGCCTTCTCCTCGGGCGGCAGGGACTCGTTGTTGGCGGCCTCGACGGCGGCCTTGGCGTTGGCATTGGTCTCGGCGATTGCTTGCTGCTCCGACCAGGACATCGTTCCGGACGGCGGACTCTTCCGCCTCCGCCCTGCCTTGGGTGCATCTTCCGCCGTCAAGTCTCCCGCCGCCGACAGGAACAAAACGATTATTGGTAGAATCACCGCATGAAGATTCGCCCGATTATTCATTCCGTGCCCCTGGCAGCAGCCACTATTATTGTCTCCGGACTGGCCTTTGTCAATAGCTCTGCCCATGGCGCGCCGATCGAGAAGGCAACACCGCAGGTGAAAAACCCGAGCAAGGACAAGAAAGCCGCTCTCTTGCAATCGCTCATCAAGCGGCTGATGGAGGAAGGATTCGAGGACGATGTCCTTCGCAACCTCAGAGATGACCTTGAGATACCTCTGGATGCCCCCCTATTCGGTGATGGTGCCGATGCCGAACTCATGACCGACCAGACTTACAATCGCACCTGCGTTGTTGTGATGGAGAAGAGTCCAGAGGGAAAAACAGCGGCGAAGCATCTTGTGTTCATGAACATGAAACGCTCCGACCATGGCAGCGAAGGCTACGGTTTTCGGACCTCCCCGGAAGGCGTGCTGGAGAAGGCGTTCGTCCAGCGCGGCAAGTACGACGACCAAGGCAAGCCCGTGCGTGGCTCGGCGGCCGTGACGCCGCTGGACATCGGCTTGCCCGACGTGAAGGCCCGGCTCCAGCGCGAGCTCGACTTCTGGCTCCACGGCAAGGGCCGCAAGAAACCCGGCGCCGGAAAGACGAAGAGCCCGGGCGCGGACGCCCTCCCATCGCCCGGCGCCGCAGGGCGCTCGGAAAGCCCGGAGGCGCCCGGCAAGCCGGGCCCGTAGGCGGCCCGGTCGCGCTGACCGTCCTTCAGGGCCGCCGCGACGCGAGAAAGGGAACTTAATCGAGGGGTCAATCGTATGACTACTATGTCCGGACAAGGCATATCCCGTTGGCCGTAGTTGGAAGCCAATTTCTCGTCGGAGACGTTGGACAATTCAATGGGCCAGGCTCTCTCCGACGGAGGGCGCACGGTCTCTCGACGAGAGCCACTTCGCTCAACGGGA
>JACRDT010000002.1 GCA_016212795.1 Elusimicrobiota bacterium
CATACTCGACGTATGCAAGCGACGAGCGACGAAGTTGCAGCCCGAAAGCGACCGGCCGCGCTCTCAGGGAAATCACTGGGCGAGACCATCGATTCCTCTCAAAAGCGCGGAGGCCCGTCTTCGGCCGGCTGCGGTGTTGCTCGTCAGTCGCAGGCGTCCAGCCTTCTCCTTCCTCGCGCCTTGCAGCCGGCTCAAATCCTGGCCTCCAGGACCGCAGATATGAGCCGGTCGCAGCACTAGGCTCCGTTTCATGAGGATGCCCTTCCCTTCCTCTGTTTCCGTACCGTCTTCACCACCGCCTCGACGATGCTCTGATACCCCGTGCAGCGGCAGAGGTTCCCGGCGAGATGCCGCCGGATGGCCTTCGGGTCGTCCGAGCCTCCAGACCTCACCCAGGCCCACGAGGACAGGAGGATGCCCGGCGAGCACATGCCGCACTGGGCGGCGGCCTCCTCCATGAAGGCCTTCTGCAGAGGGGAAAGGGCGTTCGGGCTCGCCAGCGACTCGACGGTCTCGATCCGTTTGCCTTCGACGTGGGCGACCGGGATGAGGCAGCTGGGGACCGGCTGGCCGTCCAGGAGGACGGTGCAGGCGCCGCACTCCCCTTCGCCGCAGCCCTCCTTGGTGCCGGTCAGGCCCAGGTCCTCGCGCAGCACGTCGAGGAGGCGCTTGAAGGGATGGCCTTTGAACCGTGCCGTCTTCCCGTTGATGTTGAACGCAAGCTCCCCCCGCGGGGGGGCTTGCAGCCGGGGGGGCGGATTCCGCTTCATTGAGATGCTCCCCTCTTCTTCATCAGCCCCGCGCAGATCTTCTCCGGCAGGATGGGCAGGTCCGCGATCAGGAGCCCGGTCGCCGCGCGGACGGCCGCGGCCACGGCCGGGGCCGGGGCGTTCATGGGAAGCTCGCCGATGCCCTTGGCGCCGAAGGGGCCGCGGGAGTAGGGCTTCTCGATGATGTCGAGGACCATCGGCGGGGTGTCCACGGCCGTCGGGATGACGTAGTTGGTGAGCTGGCCGTTGGCCATCGAGCCTTTGGAGAAGACGGCGTTTTCGATCAGGGCGAAGCCCAGGCCCTGCGCGGTCCCGCCGGCGATCTGGCCCCTCACGAGGGCCGGGTTGATGGCGCGGCCGACGTCGGTCGCGGTGAAGACGCGCTCCACCGTGACCTCGTAGGTCGTTCGGTCCACGGCGAGGTCCACGGCGATGGCCTCGTAGCCGTAGGTCCCGTAGGCGTCGCCCTTGTAGGCATCTTCGTCCCAGTGGATCTCGGGGGGCTTCTCGTAGCGCTCCTCGAAATAGAGCCGGCCCTTGGCGCAGAGCCGGCGGCCGGCGAGCGCGAGGCCCTTCCTGTCGCGGGGGAACGCGCCGTCCGGGGCCACCGCCGCCTTGAGCCTGAGGCTCGCGCGCCGGAGGAGCTCGCCGATGACCATGGTGGTGCGGCTGGCGACCGTGGGGCCGCTGTCCGGGACCTTGGAGGTGTCCGGCGTCTCGAAGCGCACCAGCCCGGTCTCGATGCCCAGGGTCTCGGCCACGATCTGCGGCAAGACGGTGCTCGCCCCCTGGCCGATCTCGGTGTTGGCCACGAGCACCGACACGGCGCCGTCCCGGCCGAACGAGACGGCGGCGCGGCTGGCGAGCATGACCTCGCCGCCGCCCGTGAACCCGGGGCCATGGTGCACCAGGGCCAGGCCGATGCCCTTCCAGGCCGTCCCGGGCTTCTTGTTCAGGGCCGCGTAGGAGCGGCGTTTGCGCTCGAAGCCGCTGGACTTCACGCACGTCTCCAGGGCCTCGGAGGCGCCGACGGACTCCCTGAGGACCTGCCCGGTCGCCAGCACCGACCCTTCCTTAAAAAGGTTGAGGCGCCGGAGCTTGAGGGGGTCGAGGCCCGTCTCGGAGGCGATCTTCTCCCAGTGGGCCTCGGCCGCGAAGAGCGTCTGGGGGGCGCCGAAGCCGCGGAAGGCGCCGTTGGGCGGGGTGTTGGTCGCCACGACCTTGGAGCGCACGCGCACGTTGGGGCACTCGTAGGGGCCCGTCGCGTGCAGGGTGCCGCGGGAGAGGATCACGGGCGACAGGGTGAGGTAGGCCCCGCCGTCCATGAGCACCGAAATGTCCTGGCAGACGAGCCTGCCGTACCTGTCGAGGCCGGTGCGGTGCCGGACGATGGAGGGGTGCCTCTTGGGGGTGGCGGCCATGTCCTCGGCCCGGTCGTAGATCATCTTCACGGGCTTGCCGCTCTTGACCGCCAGGAGCGCCGCGTGCCCCGCCAGCATGGAGGGGTACTCCTCCTTCCCGCCGAACCCGCCGCCGGTCGCGGCCTGGATGACCCTGATCCCGCGGCCGGGGAAGACCCGCTTGAGCGATTTCTGGACGTAGTAGGGGCACTGCATCGAGCCGACGACCACGATGGTCCCGTCCTTCTCCACCCACGCGGCCATGCCGTTGGGCTCGATGTAGGCATGCTCCTGAGGCGGCGTACGGTACTCTCCTTCGACGATGAACGCCGCCTCGGCGAAGCCGGCGTTGACGTTCCCTTTTTCGATGAGATAGCTCTTGAATACGTTGTCGTCGCCGCGCAGGAGCTGTCGTTTGGCCAAGGAGTCCGCGATCGTCAGGACGGGCTCCTGCTCCTCGTAGGCGATCTTGATGCGGCGCGGGGCCTGCCAGACCATGCGCCTGTCGGGGTGCGCCACGAGCAGGATCGGCTCCATGGCGTGCATGATCCTGCCCGGCGCCAGCAGGGGCTGGTCGGCCTCGATGGCGGCGACGCAGTTCTCGCCCGGGATGTCCGAGGCCTTGGCGACCACGCAGTCCTTCCAGGGGCAGCAGGGGTCGAAGTCGATTCTCTTGACGGCGCCGAAGGCGATGGCCGAGCGGACGGTGACGCCGTAGAGGCAGCCGGGCAGGCGCAGGTCGTCGACGTACTTGGCCGCGCCTCGGAGCTTCTCCTCGGCGTCGAAGCGCGCCACGCTGCGCCCGACCGCGACGCCCATGGTCCCGGGACGCTTGCTCATCGGGCCCATTCTACGACTTTCAACGTTGGGTGGCAAATAAGCTAATTTATCTGCCATGAGACGCAGGAGAGCGCTGGCCCGGCTTTCCGGCCTGCTGGCCCTGGCGTCCGCGGCCGTGGCCGCCGCGTCGGCGGCCTATCTGCTCTGGCTCCCGGACGTGGCGCCGCTCAAGAAGAGCAATCCCCCGACCACCTGCTACATCGAGCTCAGGCGCGAGCAGGCCGAGAGGAAGGGCAGGAAGTTCGAGCTCCAGATGGCCTGGGTCCCCTGGGACCGGATCTCCGAAAACCTCAAGAACGCCGTCTTCATCGCCGAGGACGACATGTTCTACCGGCACAAGGGCATCGACTGGGAGGCGACCAAGACAGCCTTCGCCAAGGACTGGGAGGAGAAGCGCCTCGCCTTCGGGGGCAGCACCATCACCCAGCAGGTCGCGCGCAACCTCTACCTCTCGCCCTCCAAGAACCCCCTGCGCAAGGTCAAAGAGATGCTCATCGCCTACCGGCTCGAGAAGACCCTGGGCAAGAGGAGGATCTTCGAGCTCTACCTCAACATCGCGGAGTGGGGCAAGGGCATCTTCGGCGCCGAGGCCGCGGCCCAGGCCTATTTCGGCAAGCCCGCCTCGGACCTCACGGTGGACGAGGCCGTGGCCATGGCCGTGGTCCTGCCCAACCCCAAGAGGTGGAACCCCGCCAAGAAGGGACGCTACGTGGAGCGCAACATGCGCCGCATCATGCAGCGCATGCGCGCCTCCGGCTGCCTGCCGGAGGAGGAGGAGCAGTTCCTGCCCGTCGAGGAGCTCGCCTTGTCGTCGGGCTCGGTCATCCCCGACGCGGGGACGGAGGGCGAGACGCCCAGGACGGGCTTCGGCTCGCCGTCGAGCGAGGCGGGCTTCCCTCCCGCGACGCGCTGACCGGGAGCCGGGGGAGTCAGTTCTTCGGGATGGAGCCCTGCGCGCTCGCCGAGACCCCGCCGCCGTTGCTGTAGGTGACGTTCACCTCCATCGCGGCGGCCGGGACGCCGCCCGAGTTCTTGAACGTGAGCGTCGTGCCGGAGAACGTGCAGCCGCCGGTGAAGCAGGAGTAGCTGGGGCCGCCCGGGGCGCCGATGGTGACGACGGCATCCCCCGAGAGCGAGGAGAAGCTGTAGTTCCCCGAGAAGACGAGCGAATCGCTGAACGAACCGCCGAAGATGGTCACCTCCGAGGCGTTCTCGATGATCTTGCTTGCGTAGTTGAGGTAGAAGCAGGGCGAAAAGCTGAGGGAAGTGGAGCCGCCGCAGACGCCGCCCGAGCAGGTCCCGACGTTGCCGATGACGCTGTCGTAGTGCGCGGTCGCGCCGGACCAGTTCTGCAGGTCCGCCCATTTGGAGATGCCGTCGGCGACGGCGGAGGCCGAGTTCTGAACGGTCTGGGAGGCGGTGTCCGTGATGGCGGAGTTGTCCTGGGTGACTTCCGAGACCGACTGGGTGTCGGAGACGTCGCCGAGCGCGCCCGCCGTGGCCTGGCCGGACGCCTCCGAAGGCGCGCTCTGGTCCGAGGAGGCCGACCCGCCGCCCCCGCCGGTGTCGTTGGATTTCTCGTCGGACTTGGGCGCCAGGGGGCCCGTGATGGCGGCGATCTGCTCCGGCGTGGCCAGGACCGGGTCGGAGGGGACCTGGCCCTTCTCGGCCGAGATCAGAGAGCCCGCCCGGTCGGCCGTCTTCTCGACGCCCGCGTTGGACAGCCCGAAGCTGCCGGCCGGCGCGCCGGCGTTGTTCTGCGCCCCGGGGCCCATGAGGAGGACCGTGGACTTATTGTCGTCGGCCACGCCCGCCACGATGGTGCCTCGGATGCCGATGACGCCCACCGGGAGCTTGACCTTCATGTTGGAGGGGGTCTCGCGCGCGATCTTGCCGGTCACGAACCGGAAGACCCCCTTGGTGACCCGGGCCGTGACCTTGCCGGCGCCGGTGGCGGGGTCGTAGACGAACTCGTCGAGGACCATGGAGGTGTTGGGGCCGATGGTGAAGACCGTCTCGTCGAGGAGCATGACCTGCATCCTGCCCTGGGCGTCGGTGGTGACCTTGTCGCGAAGGAATACCTCCTTGCCGCTCTCCATGACGCGGCCGACGGCGCCCTGGACCGGGGCGAGGGCGACGACTTGGCCGCGCACCGCCGCCGCGGCGCCGATCTTGGCGAACTGCGCCCGGGCCGGGGCGGCGAAGAGGAGGATGCCGAGCAGGACGAGTCGATGATTCATGTTACCACCCCCACCGATAGGTTATGAGCGACGAGAGCTTGTTGTTGTCGTAGGCGTAGTTCGTGACCGTGGACTCCGCGCGGTAGTACTCGTAGGTCTGCGTGAAGACGAGATCCTTGAGGTACTTGTGCGCCAGGCCGAGCGGCACGCCGAAGGTCAGCCGGGCCCGGTAGGTGATGTCCTCCCGGAGGTTCCTCCCGATGGCCGGGTCGCGGGCGTCGTAGAGGTCGAAGTTCATGGCGAGGCCGGTCAGGAAGAACATCCCCTTGCCGAGGAGCAGGGCGTGGTTGACGTGGACGGCGTGCCGGTCGAAGGCGTTGTAGGTGTTCCTCGGCGGGGCGTTCTTGGCCGAGAAGGTGTAGCCGCCGTGGACCCTCATGATGGGCGAGAGGATGTAGCCGACGCCCCACGCGAGGTCCCATTGCTCGCCGCTCCTCTCCTCGGCCGCGGCGACGTCGAGCGTCTTGGCGAAGACGTCGTCGGTCATGCGCGCCTCGAAGTCGGCGGCGAGCCGCTCCGTGATCTTGCGGTCGTACCGGATGCCGAAGGACGAGCGCTCCAGGAAGTTGTCCTCGTGGAGCGTGACCTGGCCCCACGTGACCTTCGGGGTGATGTGGTTGCGCCCGTACTTGAGGACGGTGCCAAGCTCCAGGCTGACGGCCTGGAGCTCGAGCTTGTGATGCACGGTCTGCTCCGTGCGGTACCAGCCGAGGCCGCCGAAGACCTCGTGGCCCTGCTGGGTGCCCGGGTCGTAGGTGATGCGGGCGTTGCCCATGCCCACGAAGGCGGTGTCCGCCGTGTCGGGATGGGCGGGCGTCAGGGCGATGAAGTTGTTGTTGACGAGCAGCTGCTCGGAGGCCGGGGCCGCGGTGCGGTTGGAGTCGTAGTCGAAGCCGAAGCCCGCCGAGAGGTCGACGTGGGTCTTGCGCCGGCGCTTGTTGATGAGCCGCTTGTATTCCTCGAGCTCCGAGCGCAGGTTGTCCGGGAGGGAGAGCCCGGTGAGGGTGTTGAGCTCGCGCTCGGCCTCGCCGAGGTTGTCGAGCCGGTAGAGGACCAGGGCGTAGAGGAGCCTCACCCGGTGGAGGCCCGGGTTGACCATGAGGATGCGCTCCAGGGTCCCGATGGCGCCCTTGAGGTCGCCGGCGGCGATCTGGGATTGGGCGAAGCGGTAGTTGAGGTCCACGTTGTCCGGATCGGCCAGGACGGCCTCGTAGGTCACGGCCGCGCCTTCCACGGGCTTGCGCTGCGCCGCGGCGTCGGCGGCCCGGCGCTGCTCGGCCTGGGCCTCGGCGCGGCTGGCCGGCTCGCGGCCGATGGTCTCCTCGGCGCCGGTGGGCTGGGGGGGCGCCGCCGCGAAGGCCGCCGCGTGCGCCAGGAACAGCGTATGGAAAATCAAGTTCATAGGGAAGGATTTTACAATGAATCATTCTCTTTGTACAGTAGACGATATGACCGGCCGCTTCGTGCCCAACTACCTCGCCCCCCTCCTCGTCCTCCTCGTCGCGCTGGCGGCGAGGGTCTCCGGCGTGGGGTGGGTGGAGGACTTCCAGTGCAAGGTCTTCGACTACTACCAGCGCGTCGGGCCGCGTCCTTATGAGGAAGCGCCGGTACGGGTCATCGACCTCGACGACGAGAGCCTCTCCAGGCTCGGGCAGTGGCCCTGGCCGCGCACCGTCGTGGCCAAGCTGGTCGGCCGTTTGCGGGACTTGGGGGTCGCCGTCATCGTGCTCGACATCGTCTTCGCCGAGCCCGACCGGACCTCCCCGGGGATCGTCATGGCGCAGTGGCCTTCCAGCCGGGAGATCGACGCCTTGCGCTCCCGCGCCAAGGAGCTCCCCGACCATGACAAGGTCCTGGCCAAGGCCTTCCGGACGACCAACGTGGTGACGGGGTTCAGCGTCGTCCCGGACCCCAACGGCCGCGTCCCGGCGGTGAAGGCGGGCTACCTGGTCTCCGGCGACAACCCCCTGACCTACCTGGGCGACCATCCGGGCGCGGTCATCAACATCCCGACGCTCGAGGAGGCGGCCGTGGGCAACGGAGCCTTCAGCTTCCTGCCGGAGAGGGACGGCGTCGTGCGCCGGGCGCCGCTGTTCTTCGCGCGAGGCAAGACCTTGCTGCCGTGCCTGTCGCTCGAGGCCCTCAGGGTCGCGCAGGGCGAGTCGGGCTTCAAGATCAAGTCGGTCGGGGCCAGCGGCGAGGCCGCCTACGGCACGCACACGGGCATCGTGGCGATCAGGGTGGGGGAGCACACCATCCCCACGGACGGCCAGGGCAGGATCTGGGTCCATTATTCGCCGCGCGACCCCCGCCGGACCGTGCCCGCCTGGAAGGTCTTCGAGAAGGACTTCCCCCGCCCGGCCCTGGAGGGGACCATCGCCTTCGTCGGGACGAGCGCCCTGGGTCTGATGGACCTTCGCACCACGCCGACGGCGCCGGCGGTCCCCGGCGTGGAGGTCCACGCCAACATCGTGGAGCAGACCCTGCTCGACCACCACCTGTCCCGCCCGGATTGGGCGAGCGGCGCGGAGCTCGTGTGCCTGCTCGTCCTGGGCGCGGCGCTCATCGTGCTGCTGCCGAGGCTCGGGGCCGCGTGGTGCGCGGCCATCACCGTCGTCTCGGTGGGGGCCGGCGTCGGGCTCTCCTGGCGGGCCTATGACCGCTGGAACTACCTGGTCGACCCGGTCTTCCCCTCCCTGGTGGTCCTGGCGGTGTACATGACCTCGTCGCTCATCAGCTACCTCAGGACGGAGAGCGAGAAAAAGCAGATCCGCGGGGCCTTCGGCCGCTACCTCTCCCCGGTGCTCGTCGAGCAGCTCGCCGCCCACCCGGAGAAGCTCCGCCTCGGCGGCGAGCTGCGCAACATCACCGTGCATTTCTGCGACATCAGGGGGTTCACGACCATCTCGGAGCAGCTCGACCCCAAGACCCTGACCCACTTCATCAACCGCTTCCTCACGCCGATGACCGAGATCATCCTGGCGCACCAGGGCTGCATCGACAAGTACATCGGCGACTGCATCATGGCCTACTGGAACGCCCCGGTCGACGACCCCGACCACGTCGCCCACGCCTGCCGCGCGGTCCTGGCCATGCACGGCCGCCTCGAGTCGCTCAATTCGGAGTTCAAGGCCGAGGCCGAGGCCCAGGGACGCAAGTTCCTCCCCATCAACATCGGCACGGGGCTCAACACGGGCGACTGCGTGGTGGGCAACCTGGGCTCCGAGCAGCGCTTCGACTACTCCGTGCTGGGCGACGACGTGAACCTGGCCTCCCGGCTCGAGGGGCAGTCCAAGACCTACGGCGTCAAGATCGTGCTCGGCCCGGCGACGCGCGAGAAGGCCGCGGAGTTCGCGACCCTGGAGCTGGACCTCATCCGCGTGAAGGGCAAGCTCCAGCCCGTGCGCATCTACGCGTTGCTGGGCGACAAGTCCTTCCAGGAAAGCGCAGCTTTCCTGGAGCTGGCCAAGGCCCACGATGCCATGCTCCTGGCCTACCGGCGGCAGGACTGGGGCAAGGCGTCGGAACTCATCGCGCGATGCCGCGGGCTCGATCCATCCTTGAAGGTCCTGTACGACCTTTACCAGGGTCGTATCGAGGCTTTCCGGGAGCAAGCTCCCGGAAAAGACTGGGACGGCGTCTACGTGGCGACCTCGAAATGACGGGACATGAGTCCAGGCTCGCCGGGGCGCTCCTGGGGACCGCGCTCGGCGACGCCCTGGGCCTGCCCGCCGAAAGGCTCCCGGCCGAGACCGTGGCCCGGCGGTTCGGCCGCATGGACCGCTTCCACCTCCTCGGCCGCATGGGCTTCGTCTCCGACGACACGGAGCAGGCCGCCCTCGTCGCCCAGAGCCTCGCGCTCCACCCCGCGGACCCCGGAGCCTGCGCGGGCGCCTTCCGGCGGTCCCTGCTCGGCTGGTTCCTCAGGCTGCCGTGGGGCGTCGGCTGGGCGACGGTCAGGGCGTGCCTGCGCATCGCCCTGGGGCTGCGCGAGAGCGGCGTCGCCTCGGCCGGCAACGGCGCCGCGATGCGCGCCGCCGTCGTCGGGGCCTTCTTCCTCGACGACGCGCCCAAGCGGCGGGCTTTCGGCGAGAGCCTGGCCCGCGTCACGCACACCGACGCGCGGGCGGTCGAGGCCGCGCTCTTCGCGGCCGAGGTGGCCGCCTTATGCGTCGAGGGCGGGCCGGGGGACGATAGGACGGCCATGGTAAGGACGGCATCGCGTGTCATAACGAATGCGGAATTGGCCGAGGCTGTAACAAGGGCGACGGAGCTTTCCGCGACCACGACGGCCGCCGCGAAGGCGGCGGAGATCATCGGCAATACGGGCTATTGCGTGCACACCGCCGCCTTCGCGGCGTATTGCTTCGTCCGCTACGGCGGCGACCCCCTGGAGGCGCTCGCCCGGACCGCCGGCGCCGGGGGGGACTCGGATTCCATCGGGGCCATCGTGGGCGCCTGGGTCGGGGCGCTCCACGGGGATGCCGGCCTGCCCCAGGACCTGATCGGCCGGATCAACGACGGTCCGTTCGGCCCGACGCACCTGCGGGCGCTGGCGAAGTGCCTCGCCGACCTCCAGGCCGGCGGGACGGCCGAGCCGCCCGGCTACTCGGCGCTCCTGGCCCTGGCGCGCAACCTGGCGCTCTACCCCGTCATCCTGGGGCACGGGTTCCGGCGCCTGCTGCCGTTCTGACCCATGCGCGTCGCCATCACCGGGTCGGCCGGGTACGTGGGCAACTTCCTCGCTGCCCACCTGTCGGCCAAGGGGAGCCGCGTCGTCGGCCTGGACCTGGCCTCGCCTCCCTGTCAGCGGGCCTACCCGGACTTCAGGTTCGTCCGATGCGACGTCCGCGACCTGGAGCTGGTGAGAAAGACCCTGGCATCGGAGCGCGTCACCCACGTCCTGCACCTCGCCTACCTGATGGACCCGCGGCACGACACGGCGTTCGAGTACGACGTCGACGTCAACGGCTCGAAGAAGGTGTTCGAGGCGGCCCACGGCACGCCCAGCGTCAGGCAGTTCGTGCATTTCAGCTCGACGAGCATCTACGGGGGCTGGCCCGACAACCCGCTGTGGCTCGCCGAGGAGGCGGCCTTGCGGCCCCGAGACTGGTTCTACGCCCGGAACAAGAAGCTCGTGGAGGAGCACTACGCGGGTTTCCCCAGGCGCCGGGACCTGCGCCTCGTCAACCTGCGGATGTGCACCGCCGTGGGGCCGTCCTATTTCAAGCCGGGCGGGGTCGTGTCCACTCTGGCGCGATCGCCCTTGGGCCTGCTGCTCGACGGACGGGACACCCTGCTGCAGTTCATCCACGAAGACGACGTGAAGAGGGTCCTCGACCTGGTGCTCGCCGACGCCGACGCCGAGGGGACCTTCAATCTCGCCCCCGACTCCTGCGCGGCCACCCGCGAGCTCGCCGCCGGCTCCCGCAAGCTCTTCCTGAAGGTCCCCAAGGCGCTCTTCAAGGCCGCCGTCTCGCTCCTGTGGAACCTGCGGCTCTCGAGCGTCTCCCCGACCTCCGTGGACCTCGTGGCGCACGGCATCGTGGCCTCGCCCGCCAAGCTCATGGCCCGGTACAAGTATGCCTTCCGGTATTCCACGACTGAGGCGTTCTTCGACGCGGTCCGCAAGAGGCGGGAGAACGGCACCCTCTGAGGCCGGTTCAGGGGGTCTTCTTGGGCGCAGGGCGCTCGAACGGCCGTCCCGCGGCGCGCAGGTAGAGGTCGGCGGCTCCCTTGTTGGAGGGGTCGCGCCGGAGCACCTGGGCGGCGTCCCGCGCCGCTCTCTGGCGGTCGCCCGCGAGCAGGTAAGCCATGCCTCTGAGCGACAGCGTCTCGGCGGAGTCCGGCGCCAGCTCCGCGGCCCTCTCGGCCGCGGCCACGGCCAGGGCGTGCTCCTTGAGGCTCATGAAGGCCCGAGCCAGGCAGTGCTGCGCCGAATAGCTGGCGAGGTGGGTATCCCTGAACCCCGTCAGCTCCTCCACGAGCTGGCGGCGGCGGCTGAGCAGCTCGGCGCGGGTCCCGGCCGCCTTCTGGGAATGACGTTGGCGGCCGGGGCGGGCGAGCTGCCGGTCGAGCTCCCTGGCCTCGTTGAGTATCTCGGCCATGTCGGCGAGCATGGACTTGTCCGGCTCGTCTTCGCAGACCTGCGCGATGTCCACCGGCCCGGAGGCCGGCCGCGCGGGGGCCGGGCGGGAGGCGAGGACCGGGTCGCCGGGCGGGGCGCCGCCGGACGGGGCCGCGGCCGCGATCAGCGCCAGGGCTGCGGCCGCCGCGATCATGGTCACTCGAGCATCTCGACCAGGACCCTGCCGGCCTTGTCCGGCGGGAACTCGACGCCCATCAGGACGGCCAGGGTCGGCGCGGCGTCCGTCACCCTCGCGGGGGAGGGGAACCTGCCGGCTTTGACGCCGGCGCCCCAGAAGACCAGGGGGACATGGGTGTCGTAGCGGTAGGGCGTCCCGGAGCCGGTCCTGTCGTCGTCGAACAGGAAATCCTCCTTGGGCCTGATGAGGAGGTCGCCCGAGCGGGCCGGGTGGTAGCTCGCGCGGTAGGACGGGGTGCAGACGGCCGTCGAGGTCCTGACCTCGTCGGTCGGGGAGGTCAGCTTGTCGGCGGTGTAGACCTCGGCGACGCCTTCGAGGGCGATGATGGATTTGGAGGCGTCCTTGAGGAAGGTCCGCCAGTCGAAGCCCCTCGACTCGGCGAGGGCGCGGTTGAGGTAGAGGTGGGGGAGCTCGAGGCGCTCCACCCATTGCCCCGGCGCCGCCGGGTAGATGCCGTGCAGGGCGGTCTCGATGGCCGCGCGGAACTTGCCGGGGGAGGCCCGCCGGAGCCCCAGGGCCTTGCCTTCGCGGCTCTCCGGGACGGGCATGTCCCCGTGCCCCGATGTGAGCAGCACCACGAGGTCCTTCCCGTCTGCGGCGGGTGGAGAACGGCCCGCGCCTGCGACGCCCCGGCTTCCCGAGGCCAGGCCGCCGGGGGAGAGCGCGTTCAGGAGCTCTCCCAGGACGGCGTCGAGCTGGAGGAGCTGCTCCTCCATCTGCCGGCTGTCCGGGCCGTATTCGCGGCCGATGCGGTCCGCGCCGGAGAAGCCCACGGCGAGGATGTCCGTGGCGCCGTCCCGGCCGAGAGGGTATTCGAGCAGGATCCTCCCCACCAGGTCGGCCAGCAGGCGGTCCGCGGCAGGGGAGGCGAGGAGCCGGCCGATCGGCGTCCCCACCCGCCGCCCGCCCAGGAGCGCGCCTTTTCCCTTGAGGCCGTCGTTGAAGCCGGCGAGCCAGGCGGGCTTGGCCCCGTAGTACGACGAGGTGACGAAGCTCTCGCCGGCCTCGTCGAACCAGAAGGCCGCGTCGGCCCTCTTGCCGCCCAGCATCACCGCGGCCCCGGGGTCGACGGAGGCGGCGACCACGAGGGAGGCCGGGCTGCGGGCCTTGAGGGCGTCCCCCAGGGTGTAGGAGAGGAGCTGTTCCGGGCCGACGCCGTTGACCGAGTCGTCGAAGGCGCGCACCGCGCGGCCGTTGGACCGGTCCCACCATCGGTCGGCGACGATGCCGTTCTGGCCGGGCATCCTGCCGGTCATGATGGCGGCGTGCCCCGGGGCCGATTGCGTCGGGACGTGCTTGTGGTGCGCCTCGGTGAAGACGGCGCCGCCCTGCAGGAGGGTCTTGAGCCCGCCGGTGAGCTTGGGGCCGAAGCGCTCCAGGTGCTCGGCCTTCAGCTGGCCCACGCTGACCACCAGGACGAGCCTGGGGCCGCCCGCGGCCGCCGACGCCGTCCCAAAGGGCGCCGCGGCCGCTCGGCCTCCCGCCTCGACCGCGCCCGCCGTCGCGGGCGCGGCCGCGCCGACGACGGACAGGAGGACGGCGAGCAGGCGCGCGCTCATGGGTGGTCCCGGCGCTCCTCGATCTGGAGGGTCACGTGGAGGAGCCCGAAGCGCGAGCCCAGGAGCTCGGTGCCCGCGTGGAGCACGGCGGCGGGGTCGGCCCCGCCGGCCACGACGATGTGCCCGCTCAGGGACTCGCTCCCCTTGGTCAGCGTCCAAAGGTGCAGGTCGTGCACGTCCTTGACCCCCGGGATGGCGGCGAGCTCGTCGCGGATCTCGTCGATGTCCAGGTGGGGCGGCGCGCCCTCGAGCAGGATGTGGACGGAGTCGCGCAGCAGCAGGAACGCGGTGGTGACGACCAGGACGCAGATGCAGACGCTCGCGAACGGGTCGGCGCGGGTCCAGCCCGCGGCCAGCATGACGCCCGCCGCCGCGATGGCCCCGACCGAGCCCAGCGCGTCGAGGACCACGTGCAGGAACGCCCCGCGCACGTTGATGTTCTCCGAGCTGTGAGGGTGGAGGATGACGCCCGAGACCACGTTGGCGGCCAGGCCGACGACGGCGATGGCGAGCATGGGGCCGGCGAGGACCGCTTGCGGGGACAGGAAGCGGGCGTACGCTTCCCTGAGGATGGCCCCGACGGCCACCATCAGGATGAGGCCGTTGCCCAGGGCCGCCAGGACCTCGACCCGCTCATACCCGAAGGTCCGCTTCGGGTCGGGGGGCAGGCACTTGAGCCTCGCGGCCAGCAGGCTCATGCCCAGGGCGCTCAGGTCCACGGCCATGTGGATCGCGTCCGAGACGAGCGCCAGGCTCCCGGTCCACCAGCCGCCGAGCAGCTCCGCGACGAAGATGGTCCCGGTGAGGACGAACGCCAAGGCCAACGGACGCACGTGGGCGCTTTCCAGCGGGGGGTGGTGGGGTTCCAATCGCTCGCCCCCCCGACGGGGGGGCGAGCAGCGGGGGGGCTTGTTCTCTTTCTTCCGCTCCGCCCCATGATGGTGATCGTGTCCGTCATGCCCATGATGGTCGTGCCCGTGCGATGTCATCCGTTCTCCCCCGGGAGGGCTCCGCGCCGCGCGATCTCGTAGAGGAGGACGCTGGCCGCGCAGGAGGCGTTGAGGCTCTCGACGCCGGCGCCGGACTGGGGGATGCTGAGCAGGCCGTCGCACGAGGACCGCACGAGGTCTCTCATGCCCGAGCCTTCGGAGCCGATGACCAGGACGAGGGGCAGGTTGATGGCCGCCTTCCAGGCCGGCTCGCCCGAGGCGTCGGCCCCGTAGACCCAGAAGCCGGCCTCGCGGCAGAGCTTCAGCGCTTGGGAGAGGTTGACGACCGAGAACACGGGGATCTTCTGGATGGCGCCGGCGGAGGCCGAGACCGCCGCCGGGGTGACGGGGGAGGCCCTCCGGTCGGGGATGATGATGCCCGCGGCCCCGAGGTTGACGGCGGACCTCGCCACGGCGCCCAGGTTGTGGGGGTCCTGGACCTGGTCGAGGGCCAGGAGCACCGCGCCGCCCTTGCCGCCCTCGGGAAGGCCGGCCAGGAAGTCCGCGAGGTCGAGCTTGCGGGCCGGCGCCACCTTGGCCGCCACGCCCTGGTGGCGCCCGGGGCAGACGCGGTCGAGCTCGCGCCGGTCCACGAGGCTGGGCCCGAGGCCGGCCTCCCGCCCCGCGCGCACCACCGCGGCGAGCCGCCCGTCAGCCGCGGCGTCCCGGTCCACCCAGAGCTCGAGGACGCTCCCGGGCTTGGAGGAGAGGGTCTCCTGCACGGCATGGAGGCCCCCGATCCAAGTCGCAAGCGAACGCGGAGCGTTCGCGCGCAGATGATAGGTCTTCCTCTTCATCTCTTTCGCCACTTCTGCCCCTGCTTGGTATCCTCGACGAGGATGCCCAGGGCGTCGAGCTCGGCCCTCAGCTTGTCCGAGAGCGCGAAATCCCTTTCGGAGCGCGCCTTGGCGCGTTCCGAAAGGAGCCGTTGCGCTTCGGGGGACAACGCCGTCGTCTCTTCCTTGAAAAGACCGAGAGCGAGGACGGTCTCCGCCCGCTCCAGGAAACTCCGTTTGCTCCCGCTCGGCAAAGCCGAGCGGAGGCAATCCCAGACGCTGGCCAGGGCGGCGGGGGCGTTGAGGTCGTCTTCCAGGCTCGCTTTGAAGGCCCGCTCCAGCTCCGCGCAGCAGGGCTTGGCGGGCTCCTTGAGGAGCTCGAGCGAGGCTTCCTTGAGCCTGCGCCTGGAGGTCTTGGCGCCCTCCAGGGATTCCCAGGTGAAATCCAGCTGCTTGCGGTAGTGGGCGGTGAGGCAGTGATACCGGTAGTCGAGCGGGTCGAACCCCTTGGCCTTGAGGTCCGCGACCGTGACGAAGCCGCCTGCGGATTTGGCCATCTTGGCCGAGTTCATGAGGAGGAACTCCGCGTGCATCCACCAGCGCACGAAGGGCTTGCCGGTCGCGCCCTCGGCCTGGGCGATCTCGTTGGTGTGGTGGATCGGGATGTGGTCCACGCCGCCGCAGTGGATGTCGAAGGTCTCGCCGAGGAACTTCATGGCCATCGCGCTGCACTCGATGTGCCAGCCGGGGAAGCCCGTCCCCCAGGGGGAGTCCCACTCCATGTGGCGCTTCTTGTCCTTGGGCGAGAACTTCCAGACCGCGAAGTCGGTCGGCGCCCTCTTCTCCCGGTTGGCCTCCACCCGGGCGCCCTCCTCGATGCCTTTGACGTGCTCCGAGCCCATCAGCCTCGCGTAGCCGGGGAACTTGGCCGTGTCGTAGTAGAGCCCGTCCGAGGTGCGGTAGACCAGTCCCTTGGCCTCGAGCTTGGCGATGAGGCCGACCTGCTCGGGGATGTGGTCCGTGGCCCTGCAGAGCACGTCCGGGGGCCTGAGGTTGAGCGCCTTGCAGTCCTCGAGGAAGGCGTCCGTGTAGAACCGGGCGATGTCCCAGGCGGACTTGCCCTCCCTGGCCGCCCCGACCTCCATCTTGTCCTCGCCCTCGTCGGCCTGGCTGGTGAGGTGGCCCACGTCGGTGATGTTCATGACGTGGCGGACCGCGAAGCCGGCCAGCGTCAGGCTGCGCTTGAGGAGGTCCTCGAAGACGTAGGTCCGGTAGTTGCCGACGTGCTGGAAGTTGTAGACGGTGGGGCCGCAGGTGTAGAGCCCCACCTCGGGGTGCTTGAGGGGGACGAACTCCTCCTTGCGCCTCGTGAGGGTGTTGTAGAGGAAGATCGGCATGTCACGCTCCCGGCCAGGCCAGGGCTTCCAGGAACGGCGCGAGCGCGCGCGGCGCCTGGTTCTTGAGCTCGTCCGGGTAGGAGATCCGGTACTTGATGAAGAAGCCTTGGTGGACGAAGAGGTAGAGCTCGGAGTGGGAGGAGAGCTTGATGCCGGCGAGCTCGTCCTCGAAGGAGAAGACCGCCTTCTTGCCGTCGCGCTGGACGCCCGCCGGCGCGATCCGCAGGGCCTGCTCCGAGAGCAGGCGGACGTTCTTGTGCCCGCTCACGACGTCGGCCTTGCACTGCTCGAAGTGCTCGGCCAGGGCCTGGCCGGGCGCCCCCGCGTGGGGGTAGACGTAGACCGTGACGGCGACCGTCGGGACCGTGGTGCAGTTGTAGCCTACCGACACGTCGCGGCCGCCTTCGTCGTATTGGTTGGCGCCCACGCCCTTGAAGTCGGCCACGCTCTCGGGGAAGCGGAAGCCCGAGTGGCGGTGGACGATGACGTCGGGGCGCTCGCCTTGGACGAAGCCGCCCGCCGACTCCTGACGGGATCCGAACCTCCGGCCCAGCCATGCCAGTAGCCCCATCGTCGACCCTCCATCTGAGCGGAATGGGACATCATAGTAAAAATGTGGCCGGTCGATTGACTGCGGCGGGGCAAAGAGATACCATCACCGCGCCTTTCCTCTGACGAGGAAGCGCATCGGAGGAGCCATGAAGAGCGTGCTGATCGCGTTCGCGTTCGCTTTGTCCGCGGCGGCCCAGGAGGCCGACGTCCTCTCGGGCAAGGTGGCTGAGACCATGGATGCCGGGGAGTACACTTACGCGCGGGTCGTCCGGGGGAAGGCCTCCACGTGGTTCGCCGTCCCCCATATGCCTCTGAAGGCGGGCGATGAGGTCTCCTTCCAGCCGGGCCTCGTGATGAAGGGCTTCCAGAGCAAGACCCTCAAGCGCACTTTCCCGCGCATCATCTTCTCCGACGGTCCGTCGGCGGCCGCGGGCGCGGTCGAGGCCGGAGGCCGAGCGTCCGCGGCGCCCTCGGGAAAGGCGTCGGCGGCCGCGGGCGCGGTCGAGGCCGGAGGCCGAGCGTCCGCGGCGCCCTCGGGAAAGAAGTCGCCGGACCCGCACGCCGGCATGAAGGGGGAGCATGGGGGCATGCCGGGCTCGCACGGCGGCATGCCGGGCGCGCACGGCATGCCGGCCGCCGGGAAGGCCTTCGCCGGCCCGGTCAAGACCGAGAAGGCCAAGGGGCCCGACGCCTACACGGTGGCCGAGGTCCACGGGAAGCGCGCCGAGCTCGCGGGCAAGAGCGTGTCCGTGCGCGGCACGGTCGTCAAGTTCTCGGCGCGCATCATGGACCGCAACTGGATCCACCTGCAGGACGGGAGCGGCGAGGCGGCCAAGGGCACGCACGACCTCACCGTCACGTCGCAGGACTCGGCCAAGCCCGGCGAGGCCGTCACCGTCAAAGGCTCCGTGGCCAAGGACAAGGATTTCGGGATGGGCTACTCCTACCCCGTGCTCATCGAGAAGGCCGTCCTGAGCCGGTAAGAAAGAAGATAGCGGGGAGGTTGTTGCCTCCCCGCTATCTTCTTTTGCGTCCAGCCTTCAGAGAACCGGCGTCACTTCTTGTGGCACTTCATGCACGTCTTGGAGGAGAACGCCTTCTTGCCGTCGTGGCAGGAACCGCACCCCTTGCCGGCGTGCATGTCGCTCATCTTCATCCCTTCGTCGCCCTTCTTCTGGGCGAACAAGGGCTTGTCCCCTTCGTGGCAGGCCTTGCAGCCGCCGGCCTTCCCGTCGTGCAGCTTGTGCGGGAACTTGACGGGCGCCATCTTGGCCGTCTTGTCGAGGCTGATGAACTCCGCCGCTTCGCCGCCGGCGGCGGCCGCCGCGGGCTCGGCTTTCTCATCCGCCGCGGGCTCGGCCTTCTTTTCCGCCGCGGGCGCGGCTTCAGCCTTCTTCTCTTCTTTCTTGTGGCACTTCATGCACGTCTTGGAGGAGAACGTGGTCTTGCCGTTGTGGCAGGAACCGCACCCCTTGCCGGCGTGCATGTCGCTCATCTTCATCCCGCCGCCCTTCTTCTTGGCGAACAGGGGCTTGTCCCCTTCGTGGCAGGCCTTGCAGCCGCCGGCCTTCTCGTCATGCAGCTTGTGGGGGAAGTTGACGGGCGCGAGCTTGCCCGTCTTGTCGAGATTGACGAACTCCGGCGCATCCCCGGCGCCGTCCGCCGCGAACGACACCCTGGCGGCGAGGCAACAGACGACCAACAGACACGACGTCACGGCCAACATTCTGCGCATGTACTGCATCCCTCCCTTTGGATCGGCCTTTTCCGGCCGCCTTCAGGCCCGGAGTGTAGCAAATAGGCGGGAGACCGCGACATGATGGGAATCAGGGGGTCCGCATCCCACGCCCATCGAGACGCGGCCGGGAGAGGGCAGGTCAGCGGCGATGGCAGGATTCGCAAGCCGTCTCGATGACCGTCGGACGGGCGCGGGGGTCGGCGGGACCGTGGAGCCTGTGGCAGGAGAGGCAGCCGACCAGCCCGCCCTCGAGCCTGATGCCCAGGCTCGTCCCCGGCTGGTTGTAGGCCCCGGGATGCTCCGCCAGAGCCCGGGCGTAGCTCATGCCGACGGGGTGGCTCGCGGCCATGTCCAGCGGGCTCGACGCCCGCGGGCCGCTGGTCGAGAACCCGGAGGCGCCGGCGAGCGACCCGTCGTGGCATGAGAGGCATACGGCCGTCGAAGGGACGTCGCCGGCGGCGCCGCCGAAGGAGGAGCTCTCCGAAGGCGCCCAACGGGACTTGGAGGCCGTGGCGCGCGTCTTGACGTGGCAAAGGGAGCAGGAGTCCGGGCCCAGGGACTGGTGCCGTCCGACGAGCCCGGCGTCGAACGCTCCTCCGTTGAGCGAGTCGCGCAGGGAGCCGGCGAAGACGGCGCGCAGCCTCACCTTGAGGAACGAGACGAGGGCCCACCCGCGCGACCCGTGCGCCGCGTAGTGGCAGAGTGTGCAGGAGTCGGATCTCACAGCCGCCCGGTCGGAGGGGAGGACCATCCCGGCGCCCTTGTTGAGCGTCCGGCACGCGGCTCCCGGCTGGAGGCGCAGCCACTGGGAACCCACGAAGACCAGCCCTGTCAGGGCGAGGAGGGCCAAGGAAAGGGACACGGCCGCGGCTCGGCGAGGGGTTCTCATCGGCGTTCTCCTCAGCGGTAGTATAGCCCCGGCCCCGGGGAATTGCAAGGGGGAATCCAGCGGGCCGCGGGACGGCGGAGCTGCACGGCCATGATGCTCGTCACATCCTGGGAATGACGGCGGCCAAGGTACGGGTTCCCCGGTTGTTATATAATGAACGCGCATGCGGCGTGAAGGTTCCAAGACCTACCGGTTGTCCCTGACGTGGCGATTCTTTCTGGCGTTCTCTACCGCGACGTGGGCCATCCTCTCCGTCTACTTCGTTTACGACGTCAGGACGAGCAGCCGGCGCCTCGCGGAGATGGAGCGAGGCACCTTGGAGGCCCTGTTCCCGGCGGTGCAGCGCATCCTGGAGACGGTCATGCTGAGCGGCGGCTCGGAACACATCCTCGGCATCCTTTCGAAGCCCGGCTGGCGGGAAGGGCTCTCCACGATCAGCCTTCTCGATACGACCAAGAAGGCCGTGGATGTGTCCGACATCTCCATGAGACACCCGGCCCGCAGGTCCACGCCGCCGTATCTGAGCCCCAAGATGTTCGTGGGACTGGATTTCGAGATGCGCGCCAAGGCCGCCTGCCTGCGCTGCCACCGGCGAGCCCGGGAGGGAGACCTGCTCGGCTACGTGCGCCTTGTTGCGCCGCATTTTCAGAAGGGGCGTGTCATCGCCGAGCATTTCCGCAGCCATCTTCTGGTGCTGCTCGCCATGCTCGTCCTCATCGGCCTGAGCGTCGTCGCGGTCGTTCGCTGGCTCGTGCAGCGGCCCCTCGACAGGGTGGTCGACGCCATGCGGCGGGTGGCGGCCGGCGGGTTCGACACCCGCATCGCCGATCCTCCCGGAGGGGAGATCGGCGTCATCGCGCGGGGGTTCAATGAGATGGCCTCCGAGCTCGAGCGCGACCGCGGCGAGATCGTGGACCTCCACCGCCGCCAGGTCGCCCACATGGAGAGGCTCGTGGCCGTGGGGGACCTCGCGGCGCACCTCGCCCACGAGGTGCGCAACCCCCTCACCGGCATCGGCTCCGCCGTGCAGGTCATGCAGCGCGAGACCCCGCCGGAGAGCCCCAGGCAGAGGGTCCTGGGCCAGATTCTCGAGCAGCTCCAGCGCATGGACCGCGTGATGGCCAACTTCCTCCAGTACGCCCGGATGCCCGAGGCCGTGGTCAAGGCCTTCCCGGTCGAGGAGCCGCTCCAGCGCGTCTTGTTCCTCATCGAGCCCAGGCTCAAGGCCCAGAAGGTCGAGCTCCGGCGCTCCATCCCGGCGGGCCTGCCGGCGCTGATGGGCGACCCCGGCCAGCTCGAGCAGGTGTTCCTCAACGTCTGCCTCAACGCCGTCCAGGCGATGCCGGCCGGCGGGACCCTCTCGGTCGATGTCAAAGCCGAGCAGGGGTCGTTCGTCCTCGTCGAGGTGTCCGACACGGGCGGCGGGATCGCCCACGAGGACCAGGCGAAGGTCTTCCACCCCTACTTCACCACCAAGGAGCAAGGCAGCGGCATGGGCCTGCCCATCAGCCGGCAGATCGTGCTGGCGCACGGCGGCGAGATATGGCTCGAGAGCGTCCCCGGCCGCGGCACGAGCGTGTTCGTGCGCCTGCCCCTGCCCGGCCCGGCCCAGACGGCGCGGGAGAGCCGGGCCCCGGCCCAGGTGCGCGACGGGGGAGGGATCTGAGGGTGCCGGCCAAGATCCTGATCGTCGACGACGAGGAGCTCATCCGCTGGTCGCTCTGCGAGGACCTCGCGGCGTCCGGGTACAAGACCGTGGCGGCCGAGGACGAGGCGTCCGCCGTCGAGGCCCTCGAGCGCGAGGCCCCCGACGCCGTGCTGACCGACCTCAGGCTCGGCCGCGGCAGCGGGCTGGAGGTGCTCAAGGCCGCCCGGCGCGCCAACCCGGGCCTGCCGGTCGTCATCATGACGGGCTTCGCGGACTTCTCCACCGCGGTCGAGGCCATGCGGGAAGGCGCGGCGGACTACATCGCCAAGCCGCTCCAGCTCGCGGGCCTGAAGATCACGCTCCAGCGGGTCCTGGAGACCGCCCGCCTGCGCTCCCGCCTGGAGAACGCCACGCAGAAGCGCCGGGACCGCAACAGCTTCGAGGGCGTGGTGGCCGAGAGCCCTTCCATGCGCGAGGCCCTGGCCATGGCCAGGAAGATCGCGGCCAGCCCGCAGGGCACGGTGCTCATCCTGGGCGAGAGCGGGGTGGGCAAGGACCGCATGGCGCGCGCCATCCACTTCGGGAGCCTCCGGGCGGACCGGCCCTTCATGGAGATCACCTGCACGGCCCTGCCCGAGAACCTGCTCGAGAGCGAGCTCTTCGGCCACGAGCGCGGCTCGTTCACGGGCGCGGCCGAGCGCAAGCGCGGGCTCTTCGAGCTGGCCGACGGCGGCGCCGTGTTCCTCAACGAGATCGGCCACATGCCCGCCGTGCTCCAGGCCAAGATCCTGCGCGTGCTCGAGGACAAGGCCTTCCGCCGGGTCGGCGGCAAGGAGGACCTGACCGTGGACGTGCGCATCATGGCCGCCACCAACGAGGACCTCGAGAAGGCCGTGGCCGAGCGGCGGTTCCGGGAGGACCTCTACTACCGCATCAACGTCCTGGCCATCCGGCTCAAGCCCCTGCGCGATAGGCCCGAGGACATCGGTCCCCTGGCGGACCTGCTCATGGACCGGCTGGCCAGGGAGCTCGGCCGGCCCAAGCCGGGCCTGCCGGCCAAGACCGTCGCGGACATGAAGGCCTACCCCTGGCCCGGCAACGTCCGCGAACTGCGCAACGTCCTGGAGAGAATGATGATCCTCGGAGAGACGGACTTCCAGCCCATCGCGCCGCCCCGTCCCGCGCCGGCCCAGCCCGCCGCCTTCGCCTTGCCCGAGCAAGGGGTGAGCCTCGACGAAGTGGAGCGCAGGCTCGTGGAGCAGGCCATCTCGCGCAGCGCGGGCAACCAGGTCAAGGCCGCCCAGCTCCTGGGCATCAGCCGCGACGCCCTGAGGCGGCGGCTGGAAAAATTCGGCCTCGCGGCCGGGCTGGCCCTGGCCCTAGGCCTGCGGTCCCTGCCGGCGTCGGCCGGGTTCTTCGGGGGCAAGGACAAGGACGCCGGCGCCAAGGACCCGGTGGCCCTGGCCCTGCCGGACAAGGCCAAGGAGCTCAAGGGCAAGCCCAACGCGCACGCCCCGGTCAAGGAGGGCGCCTGCTCCAAGTGCCACGCGGACGCCAAGGCCCCGGCCAAGCTCGTCCTGGAGTACAAGTCCCTGTGCCTCTCCTGCCACAAGAAGGTCGAGGAAGACTCGAAGAAATCGAGCGTCCACTCCCCGGTCAACGACGGCGACTGCTCCACCTGCCACGCGCCCCACGACTCGGACAAACCCGCCCTCCTCAACGCCGCGGTCAACGACTTGTGCGGCCAGTGCCATACCGCGGGCGACGACCCGCTCAAAAAGGCGCACCACGGCATCACCGCCATCGCCGCGGCGTGCACCTCCTGCCACCAGCCGCACGGGTCGGGTCGGCCCAAGCTCCTCATCGACGCCAAGGAGCACGTCCCGTTCGCCTCGCGCTCCTGCGAGATGTGCCACGAGCCGGCCGGCAAGGACGGCAAGGCGGTCCTCAAGGAGATGCCCGCGAAATCCTGTTTCGTCTGCCACCCGGACTTCAAGAAGCTCCTGGACAAACCCGCGACGCACATGCCCTTCGCCAACGGGCAGTGCGCGGACTGCCACAACCCCCACGTGAGCGCGAGGCCCGGCATGATCAAGGGCCGGCTCGACGCCATCTGCCTGGGCTGCCACGACGCGGGGCTCAAGGACAACCACCCGGTGGCCCGCCACCCGACCTCGCGCGAGGGCAAGGCCGACCCGCGGCGGCCGGGCCGGCCGTTCGACTGCGCCTCGTGCCACGAGCCGCACGCGGGGACCCTCCCGAAGCTGGCTCGCGGCGAGCCCGAGCGGCTGTGCGGGGAGTGCCATCAGAAGTGACGGCGCCATCCATGACACTAAGGAAGGACCCATGAAACCGATCGAGACCGCCGCCCTCGCCTTGCTCTGCGCCGCGCTGCCGGCCGCCCCGGCCAGGTCCGCGGCCAAGGAAGCCAAGGACAAGAACGCCCCCAAGGAGATCGTGTTCCCGAACCCGCCGGACCCGCCGCGCATCCGGTGGGTGCGCAACATCCGCACCGGCCGCGACCTCAAGGGCAAGGGCAAGGGCGCCGCCGGCAAGGTCCTGGAGTTCCTGTCGGGCGGGGACTTGGACACGCCGCTCGTGGTCAGGCCCTACGGGGTCTGGGTCTCGGGCGAGACCCTCTATGTCACGGACACGGACGGCCAGCGCGTGGTCCGCATGGGCTTGGACGACGCCAAGGTCAAGCTCTTCGGCGAGGGCGGGGCCGCGGGGCTCGTCTCCCCTGTCGGCGTGGTGGTCGATCCCGGCGGCGGCGTCTTCGTCTCCGACACCGGCGACCACGCGGTCAAGGCCTACGACTCCTCGGGGAAGCTCGTCTGGAGGACGGATTCTCTCGGCGAGGGGACCCGCCCCTTGAAGAAGCCCTCGGGCCTGTCCTGGACGCCCGAGGGAGACCTCATGGTCCTTGACGCGGGCAACGGCCGGGCCGTGGTCCTGGGCAAGGACGGCGCGTTCAAGCGGGAGCTGGTCCGTCACATGAAGGACCCTTTCGCCCTCGGCAACCCGAGCAACCTCTGGGTCGAGCGGGACGGCGGCTTCATCGTGTCGGACCCGCTGGCCGCCCGGGTCCACGTCTTCACGTCGACCGGCGGTTTCGCGTCCGGTTTCGGCGAGGTGGGAGACGGGCCGGGCTACATGGCCAGGCCCAAGGGCGTGGCCTCGGACTCGGACGGGAACATCTATGTCGTGGACGCCGTCTTCAGCCGCGTCCAGGTCTTTGACCGCTCGGGCCAGCTCCTGCTCTACTTCGCCTCTCCCGGGGACAAGGACGGACAGATCTCCATGCCCGCCGGCATCTTCATCGACCCGTCGGACCGGGTCTTCGTCGTGGACTCAAGGAACCAGCGCATCGCGGTCTTCCAGTACCTCAAGGCTCCTCCTGAGAAGCCCGCTGATTCCACTCCCACCGAACAGAAGGCGGAGACCCCCAAGAAGCCTTGACAGGACGCGGGATTGCTCGTGGTCGTAGATGCCGTCGTCCTGTCTGATTAGCGTCGACATATACGACGTTTATTGGTTGTGCGGAAACGCGCACCATGTTGCGCGGTTCTGAGCCCGCAAACAGATTCAGACCCTGAATCCCCCTGAAAACTCGTGGCTGGAATGTTGCCATATTCAAGTTCAGGAGTACGCCGCGAATCTAAACAAAAGGAGAAATGAACGAAATGAAGAAACTGACAATCGGCCTCGTGGCCGTCGTTGCCTGTTGCGTCGCGACGAAGGCCTTCGCCGCGCCGGTCATTGCGGGAGGCAAGCATGACTTCACCAACGGTAGTGGCTACGTTGGTAATGGCGGCACCTATCTTGCCCCCAACAAATGTACCACCTGTCACGGCGCCCACAAGGTCAAACAGAACAAGCCCCTGTGGAATCGCGACGCGCCCAGCGGGACTGGCTGGACCATGTACGATGGCGCGACGCCCGACGCTTCCTTCCTTTCGAACCCGTCCGGGATGTGCCTGAGCTGCCATGACGGCCAGACCGCGATCGGCAAAGACGGAGCCAACGACGTCAAGATGGCTACCGCCTATCGCGGCAACTGGGGCAGGAACCTTTCGGACTCCCATCCTGTCGGCAAGGTCATCGCCTGGAACGCGGGCAGCATCAAGGCGCAGAACACCGTCAACGGCTTGCAGGACGGCATCGCCGGAACCGAGAACGGGACGGTGGGCTGCACGAGCTGCCATTCCATGCACAAGTACGACGAGACGAATGGAAAGAACCTGCGGACGGGCGACACTTGCACCGCCTGCCACAGCAGATAAGACTTAGACCGACCTAGAAACAGGCCCCCGGGAGACCGGGGGCCTTTTCTGGGCCGGGCAGTCCGCTTTGGGTTGCGGCGTGCTCAGGCACGTGCTCAGGCGCGCTCGCCGACCCCGTCCTGGAAAAGGTATTCTTGGAGGAATCCGTCCTTCTATGAAGCTTTTTCTCCTCGCGCTCCTGCTGGCTCGCGCGCCCGGTGCCTTCGGCCAGGACAAGCCCGCCTTGCGCTGGCCCGCCCCGCCCGCTCCGGCGAGGCTCGAGCATGTCCGCGACTTCACGGGCGAGGGCGTGGGCGCGGCCAAGAGCAAGGTCGGAGGGTTCTTCCGCAGGCTGCTGGGCATCGACGCGTCCGGCGGCGACCCGTGGAAGAGGCGGCTGGCGCAGCCGACCGGGGTGGCCGTGTCCACCAGCGGCGTCCTCTACGTGGCGGACTCCGCCAGCCGCTCGGTCCTGCGCCACGACCTCGCCTCGGGACGCTCCGATTGGCTGAACCTCGACTCGCTCAAGCTCGCCAATCCCGTGTCCGTGGCGGCCGCGCCGGACGGCGGGGTCTTCGTGCTCGATTCCGTCCTGCGCAAGGTGTTCATCCTCGACCCCGCCGGCAAGCCCGTGGGCTCGCTCGAGGGAGACCCGGAGGGCCTGGGCCGGCCGGCCGGGCTCGCGGTCGGCGGCGGGAAGGTGTTCGTCTCCGACACCATGCGCCACCGCGTCGGGGTCTACGGCCTCGAGGGTGTCTTCATCCACTCCTTCGGAAGCCGGGGCAGGCGGCCTGGCGAGCTCAACTACCCGACCTATCTCTGGTACGACGCCGGGGACGGCGAGCTGTGGGTCTGCGACTCGGGCAACTTCCGCCTGCAGCGGTTCTCGGCCGACGGCAAGCCTCTCGGCCTCCTCGGCGAGCCGGGCAACAGGCCCGGCTACATGGCGCGGCCGCGAGGGGTCGCCCGGGACTCGGACGGCCATGTGTTCGTGACCGACGCCGCCTTCGACGCCCTGCAGGTCTTCGACCCGGCCGGCCCGCTCCTGCTCTTCGTGGGACACGCCGGCCCCTCGCCCGGCGAGTTCAACCTGCCCGGGGGCGTCTTCATCGACGACAAGGACCGGGTGTTCGTGGCCGACACCTTCAACGCGCGCGTCCAGATCTTCCAGTACCTCAAGGAGAAAGGCCAATGAAGCCTTGCGCCCTGCTGCTGACGCTCCTGCTGGCCGCCGGCCGGCCCGCCTCGGCCGCGTCCGTGATCAACTCGAAGCACGACCTCTCCTTCGACAGCGCCACCACGGGGCCCAAGGCGGTCAGCGAGAAGGACACCTGCGTCTTCTGCCATAACTCCCATAAGCCCGCCATCGTCAAGCCCCTCTGGAACCGCTCGAACAGCGCCCAGACCTTCACCTTCTACTCCTCGAACTACCTCAACACCTACCTGGGCATGGCGCAGCCCACCATGGCCGACCTCGCCGGGTCCAAGACCAAGCTGTGCCTCTCCTGCCACGACGGGGTGACCGCGCTCGGCGCGGTCTACAACCTGGCGCCCAACACCATCGCCATGACCGGGGCCATGGGCGCGGCGGCCATCCTCGGCACGGACCTTCGCAACGACCACCCCGTGCTCTACGGCGTCAAGCCCGGGGCCGGTCCCCCGACCCAGCCCGGCACCAACCCGGAGATCCAACTGCCGCCCGGGGGGGACGCGGTCAAGGTCTACGGCGCGAACAACCTGGTGGAGTGTACTTCCTGCCACAACCCGCACGACAACCAGTACGGGAAGTTCCTCGTCAAGTCCAACGCCAACGCCTCCCTGTGCACGACCTGCCACGTGAAGACCAACTACTCGACCAGCGTCCACGCCACCTCGAACGTGGCCTACACCCCGTCCGGGGGCGCCGCGACCACCATCCGCGAGTGGTCGTGCAGGAACTGCCACAAGACCCACGGCGCCTCCTCGGCGCAGGCCTACCTGCTCGCGGCGGCCGAGGAGAACACCTGCTACGCCTGCCACGGCAACCCCGCGCTCACCGGAGCCAAGAACATCAAGTCCTCCTTCGCCAAGACCTACAAGCACAAGACCGAGACCGTGTCCGGCGTCCACAAGGACCCGGAGACCGACGCCTCCAACCTCGGCTTGGCGACCCGGCACTCCGAGTGCTGGGACTGCCACAACCCCCATCAGACCAAGACCGGCGCGCACGCTTCGCCCGGCAACCTCATCGGCGGCGTGCTCCTGGGAGCCTGGGGCGTGGAGCCGTCGTGGGGCGCCAGCGCCTGGACGGCCGCCACGACCTACGTGCGCCAGGTGTTCGCCAACACCACCGGCTACAAGGAATATCAGCTCTGCCTCAAATGCCATTCCTATTACGCTTTTGGCGCGAGCCCGCCGGCCGGGATCACGGATCAAACCATCGAGTTCAACCCGCTCAACGCGTCGCGCCACCCGGTGTTCGGCGTCGGCAGCAACTCCTACTGCACGCCTACGACCACGAACGGCAACGTGGTCACCATGGTGGCTCCCTGGAACCAGACCGCCAACTCGCACGGCCTCATGACCTGCACGGACTGCCACGGTTCCGACGTTACGACGGATCCGAAGGGACCTCACGGTTCGGCCGCGCAGCGCATCCTCCGCGCGAGCCTGGTCGCGGTCAAGACCGGGGCCAACTTTGTGACGCCCTTGTGCGTCAAATGCCACAAGGAAACGACCTACGGCGGCAGCTCGGCCGGGAGCCGGTTCCAGGAGCATGACCGCGGGGCCCATTTCCTGGCCTCGACCGCCACGGGCGCCGGCGGCTACGGCGGCTGCCTGGCCTGCCACGGGAACCTCACCGGGGGGGTCTCGGGGACCTTCCACGGAGAGAACACGCAGTGGGCCGCCACGACCTATACGACCGCGGGGCCCGCGCTCCGCTTCATGAACAACTCGACGAACTTCGTGGGCTGGAGCCCCGGCAAGTGCAAGAAGAAGACCTGCTCCACGCTTGAGAAACCTTACTAGAGCCGTCGAGGCCCTGCGCTCGCGCGCGGCCGCGCTCGCCCTTCTGGCGGGTCTGGGCGCCTTTGCATTGGCCGGGGCCTTCGCCTCGGAGGAGGCCGCCGACGCCCTGTTCTCGGGAACGCCCTTCCGCCTTCTGGCGGCGGCCCTTGCCGCGGGCCTGACAGCCGCGCTGACGCGTTGGGCTCCGGGTCTGCGCCGGCCGGCCTCCTGGGGCAAGTTCCTCCTGCACGCGGGCGTGCTGGCGGTCGTCGCGGGAGCGGCGGTGGACGGGAAGTTCGGCCGCAGCGGCCTCATCGAGGTCATCGAGGGGCAGACCGTGTCTTTGCCGGGCAGCGCCGCCGGTGTGCGCCTCGACCGGTTCCATCCCTTCTACAGGCCGGGACGCTGGCACAAGGGCTCCGCCGCGGATCTCACCGTGTTCGAGGGCGGGCGGAGCCGAGACGCCCTCGTTCATGTCAACCGCCCCGCCAGCGCCGACGGGCGGAGCATCCTCCTCGACCAACACGGCTTCGCGCCGTTCCTTCGTCTGGAGGGGTCGCGCGGGCTCCTCGTCGACGCCTATGTCAGCCTCGAGACCGAACTCGGCCCCCCGGTCAGCTACCGCAGGACGTTGGCCATCCCGGGCACAGCGCAGTCCATCGCCCTCGACTTCACGCCCTCGCCGGCCGGCCCCCTTGCCAAGGACCCGCGCCTCTCCGCGGAGCTGTTGGACGGCGGGCGGAGCATGCGCCGGGAGGTCTTGCGGCCTGGACAGAGCGCGCGCCTGGGCGACAACCGTCTTGCGTTCAAGGACGTGCGGTACTGGGCTGGCCTCCACGTCCGCCGCGACCCCGGCCTGCCCCTGGTGTACGCGGGCTTTGCCGCGGCCATGGCGGGATCCTTCCTCTGCTTCGGAAGGGCGGCGTGGTCATAGAAGCGGCGGCGTTCTGGGTCTCAGTCACGCTCTTCGGGGCGGGTTTCGCGGCCGGCTGCGCGGGCAAGGCCTTCGGCTGGCGCCGGGCCGGGCCGTTGACGGCAGGGGCCGTCGCGGCCGCCTGGGCGCTCCAGACGGTCCTGCTCGTTTCCCGCGGCCTGGCGCAGTCCTCTCCGCCCTTCATCACCTACTTCGAGACCGTGTCCTTCGCCTGCTGGCTGGCCGCCGGGCTCCATTGGGCGGCCGCGCGGCGCCTTCCGGCTATGACGGGGACCGCCCTCTGCCTGATCGCGTTCCTCATGCTCGGCTCCGCGGCCCTCTCGCCGAGCCCGTTGACCCCTTTGCCCCCGGGGCTGCAGTCTTGGTGGCTGGTCCTGCACGTCCTGCTCGCGTTGAGCACCTTCGCCGCGCTCGCCGTCGCGGCGGCGGCGGCGGCGGCGCGCCTGCTCGACGACAGCGCGATGAGCGGGCCCGACGGGCAGGACCGTCTGCTGATCCGCTGCGTCTCCTTCGCGTTCATGGCGCAGGTCGGCATGATCGCCTCGGGGTCCATCTGGGCGCAGAAGGCGTGGGGGCGCTACTGGGGCTGGGACCCCATCGAGACCTTCTCCCTGTTCACCTGGGTCTGGTACGGGATCGTCCTGCACCTGCACCGCACCTACGGCTGGAGGGGCCGGCGCCTCGCGTGGATGACCGTGGCGGGGCTGGTCCTCTGCGTCTACGGGATATGGGGCGTCCCCTATTTCTCCCAAAGCGTGCATCTCTACGAGGTCGGATGAGGACGATCCTCTTGATCACGCCGCCGTACCACTGCGGCGTCGTGGAAGTCGCGGGCCGGTGGCTCCCTCCGCAGATGGCGTACCTCGCGGTGGCGGCCCGGCGCGCGGGCGTCGAGCCGGCGATCTACGACGCCATGGGTCTCTGGAAGAGCCACGAGGACATCGCCGCCGCCATCAGGGACCGCCGGCCGGACTACGTCGCGACCTCCGCCATCACGGCCACCATGCCGGACGCCTTGCGGGTCTTGGAGGCCGCCAAGGAGGCCGATCCCCGGACGGTGACGATCCTTGGGGGAGTCCATCCGACCTTCATGGACCATTCGGCGCTGATGGAACATCCGTGCGTGGACTTCGTCGTGCGCGGCGAGGGAGAGGAGACCCTCCGGGAACTGCTCCTGTGCCTGGGGAGAGGGAGCGACCCGGCTCTCGTCGAGGGGCTGTCCTTCCGGCGCGACGGGGGCGTCCTGCGCACGCCGCCTCGGCCCATGGCCCAAGACCTCGACGCCCTGCGGCCCGCCTGGGACCTCATCGACTGGGAGAACTACACCTACTTCGTCTACCCGGGCTCGCGCCTGGGCGTCGTCAACACCTCGCGGGGGTGCACCAGCGACTGCACGTTCTGCTCCCAACAGAAGTTCTGGCAGAAGTCCTGGAGGGGCCGCTCCCCGGGGAGCGTGCTGGCCGAAGTGGAAGACCTGCACGCGCGCTACGGCGTGGACACCATCCTGCTCGGGGACGAGTACCCGACCTGCGAGCGGCCCAGGTGGGAGGCCGTCCTGGACGGCCTCATCCGGCGGGGCCTGCCCGTGCGTTTCCTCATGGAGACGCGGGCCGAGGACATCGTGCGGGACGAGGACTTGATGCCCAAGTACCTGAGGGCGGGCTTCGTCCATGTCTACATCGGCGTCGAGGCCACCAGCCAGGAGACGCTCGATCTCATCCGCAAGGACCTGCGCGTGGAGACCTGCAAGAGATCCATCGAGATCCTCAGGGAGCACGGGATGATCACGGAAACCTCCTTCATCCTGGGATTCCTCCATGAGACGCAGGAGACCGTGGCCCGCACGCTCGAGCTTTCCCGCTGGTACAACCCGGATTTCGCGCATTACCTCGCCCTCACGCCCTGGCCGTATTCCGACCTATTCCGCGACGTGGAGCCTCACATCGAGGTGCGGGACCTCAGCCGCTACAATCTCATCGACCCGATCATCAAGCCGCTGCGCATGTCGCTGGCGGACCTCGACCGGGCCATCATCGAGTGCTACCGAGATTTCTACATGGACAAGATGGCCCGCTGGCGGGGGATGGACGCGCAGCGCCGCGACTACATGTTCCGGTCCATGAGGCTCATCATGAAGAGCTCCTTCATCACGCAGAAGCTGGGCGGCCTGGCAGGGATGCCAGGGCATGCCCTGGCGGCCATGGCGAGGCTGGCGGAAGGGGATGCCCCGTGAGCGCCTCGGCCGGCGTGGCCGTGATGCTCAACAACTTCATGCACGACCTCTCGGTCGCGGCGTTCTTCTGCGCCGCGCTTGCGCTTTCCGTCCTGCGGCGGCGCTGGCGGGCTCTCAGGGACAAGAGCCCCGCCGAGATCGAGGCCGCTCTGGAGGCCGCTTTCACCAGGGTCGCCGGATGGAGCTTCCTCTTCATCATCCTGTTCGGCGCGGTGCGCGCCTGGACCTACAGGGACTACGAATGGTCCAATGCGGCCCAACATGGCCAGCTCACGGCCCTGTACGTCAAGCACGGGGTGTTCGTCCTGCTGATCGGCTGCGGTCTCTGGCGCTTGCGCCGGTCGCAGCACTAGCCGTGCGGAGGCTCGTCTTGGCGGGGCTGGCCCTGGCTGCCGCCTCGCCGGCGGCGGGGGCCTGGAGCCGCAGGGGCTCCCTCAACTGGAAGTTCGACGACATCACGGTCAAGAACGAGCAGGGCCGCCTGCGCCGGTCCCAGTGGTACCAGGGCTACGACCTCAACATCCTGGGCCCGATCGGCCTGCCCGCCCTCGGCGATTTCGACGCTTCGGGGAGGTATTCGGACGGCGCCGACATCAACACCGCGGTCAACTACCAGAGCCCGCGCCAGAAGACCATCGGAGGCAGGGTCAGCGCCGACCTCTTCGGCCCGTGGGTCCGCCGTTACTTCCGGTTCAGCCCCAACTATTCCTACGAGGTCCTGCGCCGGCCGGAGGGCGACGCCGGCGAGCTGCACAACTCCGGGTGGGGGTTCGGCACGGGCCTGAGCCTGCCGCGCTTGCCGGCCCTCAGCTTCTCCCGCCAGTCCAGCCGCATCGAAGACCGGAGCTCCTCGAACCCGACGCGGCAGGAGACCACGGTCCAGCGGGAGGGGGCTTCCTACTCCCTGGGCAGGCTCATGATGAGCTTCGACCACGAGCTGCAGACGGTCTCGGACCTCATGGGCGAGGGGAGGGAGAACCGCACGGAGCAGTCGCGGGCGTCCGTGAGGACCGACTTGTACGAGCTCAAGCGCGTGCCCCTGCAGGCCTTCTCGTGGCGGTTCGACTTCCAGCGCTTCGATTCCAACGGCATGCGCTCGACCGACCAACTGACGGACAACGTGTCCTTGCGCACCCTGGCCGTGAACCATGGGTCCTGGAAGAGCGCGCTGACCTATTGGAACAACCTCCAGCGCGACATGATCCTGGCCAAGTCCAGGCTGAACCACAGCGCGGCGGTGGATTCCACCAGGGCGCTCAGACGCGGGAGCTTGACCAACTCGCTGACCGTGGGGCATACGGCAGGCGACGACTCGACCATCTCCGTCAACGACGGGCTTACCACGGGGCTGACGTTCGCCTCGGGGACCGTGACCTCGAATTCCGGGGTCTCGGCCGGCTGGACGCGCTCCAGCATGGGGCAGGCCTCGGTCCATGAGAGCCTCAACACCGGGCTCGCCTATTCGCCCAGGCGCGCCTGGTCGGCCTTCGTCGAGGCGCAGGCGCAGGGGTCCCACGGGCTCGAGGGTGCCGACGCCGAGACGCGGACCTGGCGCCTCGGTTCAGGGAGCACCTTCGGCCTCCCGCTCAACGGGAAGGCGACGGCCCGCTTCGACCGCACCTACGCGAAGGATTACCAGGCCGGCACCCGCTCCGTCAACGACCAGGTTGCCGTGCAGGCCGGCGCGGTCCCCGTCGAGCGGCTCCACCTGAACGGGTCCGTCAACCTGGGCTACGTGAGCAGCGACCCGGGTGGCCGCACCGAGACCATCGGCATGACCGGCAGCGTCTCCTACCTTTTCCTCTTCGGGCTGAGCCTCACCGGCGAAGTCAACTACTCAGGCTCGACCTACGACTCCAGCGCCTCCGCCCAGTACGCCATCGGCAAGACTCTGTTCACGGTCCGCTACGAGCACCGGGAGCTGTCCACCCGGGACACCTATGGCCATCTGAGCGTGGGGCTGACGCGCAGCTTCTGAGGGGATGGGAGCCGACTCCGCCGCCGGTTGTGGCTTGCGCGACAGACTTGTTATCATCTGGGCGGAGAACGACCCTTGAGATTGCTCGTCTCGACCCGGTTCAACGTCGGACTGTTCCTCTTCTTCAGCGCGGTCTGCGCCCTGGGTTCGGTCGTGCCGCAGGAGCCCGACAGCGCCCAGGCCGCGGCGCGCTTCCTGGAGGCCTGGCCGAGGCTGGGCGGGCTGCTGAGCGCCTCGGGGTGCTTCGACCTCTACCACAGCTGGTGGTTCGCCGCGCTCCTGGGCCTCCTCGCGCTGGACGTGGCGCTCTGCAAGCTCCGCAGGCCCCCGCCGGGCTCGGACCCCTGGGAGGGCCTGCTGGGCGGGCCGCGCGCCGGCGGCGACGCCGCCGCGCTCGACCTGGCGCGGCCGGAGTTGAGGAAGAAGTCG
The DNA here is from genome assembly GCA_016212795.1 of Elusimicrobiota bacterium. Classification (GTDB taxonomy): domain Bacteria; phylum Elusimicrobiota; class Elusimicrobia; order UBA1565; family UBA9628; genus JACRDT01. Next base: position 33,949 of record JACRDT010000002.1, read on the forward strand.
CTGTACGCCGTCTGCGATCGCGCCGGGGGGGGCGAGGGGATCGGCAGGCTCCTCGAGGGGTTCGCGGCCGAGGGGTGGCGCCTGTCGCCCGTCGCCGAGGCACCGGGCGCGGTCGAGGCCGGAGGCCGAGCGTCCGAGGCGCCCTCGGGCGCCCTGGCGTGGGTCGCGGACCGGGGGTCCGCGCAGCGGTGGGGTTCCCTGGTCAGCCACGCCGCCATCGTCGTCGTGTTCGCGGCGGGGCTCGCCGGGAGGCTGCTGGGCTTCTCCGAGATGATCGAGGTGTCGGAGGGCCGGACGGCCCCGATGCGCCACCGGCCCTGGACCATCGCGCTCGACCGCTTCACCGTGGAGCATTACGAGAAGGACGGACGGCCGAAGCTCTTCGCCTCCGAGCTGAGGATCATGGATGGCCCTCTGGAAGTGGGGCGCAAGCGCGTGGTGGTCAACGACCCTCTCGACGTCGGGGGGGTGAGGTTCTACCAGTCCTCCTGGGGCGTGGCCGAGGATTTCGCGGCGGTCAAGATCTCGGCCGCCGGCGAGGAGCGGGTGCTGAGGCCCGGCGTCGAGGCCAGGCTCCCCGGGACGCGGGCGAGCGTGACGGCGGAGCGGTTCATGCCCGATTTCGACGTGGTCGACGGCAGGCCCGCCAACAAGTCCTCGGAGGCGATCCACCCGGCCTTGCGAGTGCGGCTGAAGCGTCCGGGCAAGCCCGCCGAGACCCTGTGGGTCCTCAACGACATGCCGGACGCCGCGCTGGCCGAGGGACCCGACGGCTCGGTCGAGGCGGCGCCTCCGCCGCCGTTCAGGGTGCTCGGGGTCCAGCCCAGGCTCTTCTCGGGCATCGAGGTGGGCTATGACCCGGGCTATCGGTTCATGCTCGCGGGCTTCGGGGCCTGGGTGGCGGGCCTGGTCCTGCTCTTCGGCGTGCACCGCCGGAGGGTCTGGGTCGTCTGCTCGGAGTCTGATGGCGCGCTGCGCTGCGAGTTGGCGGGCTGGAGCCTCCGCGGCGACCATGCCTTCCACGCCGAGTTCGACAGGCTGGCCGGCAGGGCGAGGTCCGCCCTGGCCTCGGCCGGAGCCGCGGTCGAGGGCGGCGGCCGGGGCGGCGCGTGAGCCCGGAGGGATGGGAGCGTCCATGGAACTGACCTTGTTCGCGCCGGCAGCCGTCCTCTATGGGGTCGCCGCGGCGCTGGCCTTCGTCTATCTGTTCTCGCGCGACGAGCGCTGGAGCCTTTGGGCCCTGCGCCTGCTCGCCGCGGGGGTCGCCTTCCATCTCGCCTCCTTCGGGCTGAGGATGGCCGACTTCTGGGCCATCCCCGAGAACCGCTGGTTCCTGCCGGTCAACTCGTTCTACGGCGCGCTCTCCTTCCTGGCCCTGTCCGTGGCGGCGGTCGCGCTCGCCGTGGAGCGGGGGCACCGCCTGGGCATCCTGGGCGCCTTCGTCTTGCCGTGGGCCGCGCTCGCGGCCGGCGGGGCGCTGTGGCGGGCCGCGTCGCTGGGCTCCACGGAGGTCGCAGGGCTGGTCCCGGCCCTGCGCAGTTACTGGATGAACATCCACCCCGCCGTGCTCATGGTGGCCTACGCCGCCTTCTCCAACGCGGCCGGGGTCGGGGTCGCGCTCCTCATCCAGGACGGCCAGATCAAATCCCGCCGGCCGACGGGGCTGTGCTACCGCCTGCCCGCCATCGCGGTGCTCGACGACCTGTGCCACCGGATCAACGCCGCCGGGTTCCTGCTCCTGACGGTCGGCATCATCATGGGCGGCATCTGGGCCTACGGCGCCTGGGGGCGGTTCTGGGGTTGGGACCCGAAGGAGACCTGGTCGCTCATCACGGCGGTCGTCTACGCCGCCTACCTGCACCTGCGCTACGTCAAGGGCTGGCGCGGCCGCCGGGCCGTCTACATGTCGCTGGCGGGCTTCGCCTGCGTGTGCTTCACCTTCATCGGCGTGAACTTCCTGAGCGGGCTGCACGGGTACCTGTCCGGCCGATGAGCGCCTCCAGCGGACTCGAGCTGCTGGGCGTGAGCCATCACGCAGCCCCCGTGGAGGTCCGGGAGCGCCTAGCCGCGCTCGGCCCGGAGCTCGTCCTCGAGTCCCTGGCCGCGGCGGGGTGGCGGGAGGCCGTGGTGCTGTCGACCTGCAACCGGTTCGAGGCCTACGGCGTGAAGCCCTCCCCGCCTGGCGCCCGGGCCCTCGCCCAGGTCCTCGATGACTTGGCCGGCGCCCCGCTGGCGGCGCACGGCTACGGCCGCCTGGGCGCGGAGGCTGCCCGGCACCTCTTCGAGGTGGCCGCCGGGCTCGACTCGCTCGTGGTGGGGGAAGCCGAGATCCTCGGGCAGGTCCGCGACTGCTACCACCGCGCCGCGAGAACGGGCAGGACGGGCAAGGTGCTCAACGTCCTGTTCCAGCGGGCCATGTTCGTGGGCAAGAAGGTCCGCAGCGAGACGGGGCTGGGCACGGGCCGGCTCTCGGTCGCTTCCGTCGCCGTGGAGCTGGCCGAACGGGTCTTCGGGAGCCTGGCGGAGAGCCAGGTGCTCGTGCTCGGGGCCGGCGAGATGGCCGAGTTGACCGCCACGCACCTCACGAGCGCCAGGATCGCCCGGCTGTGGGTGGCCAACCGGACCTACGAGCGCGGCCTGGCCCTGGCCCGGCGCTTTTGCGGCATGGCCGTCCGGTGGGAGGAGTTCCCGGGACTGCTCGGGAGCGTGGACGTCGTCATCGCCTCGACCGGCTCCGACCGGGCGGTGGTCACGCGGGACATGGTGGCAGATGCCGCCGGGCGCCGCAACGGCCGTCCGCTCTTCCTCATCGACATCGCCATGCCCCGCGACATCTCGGACGAGGTCAACGAGCTCGAGCAGGTCTACCTCTACGCCCTCGACGACCTCAAGGCCATCGTGGCGGAGAACGTGGCCAGGCGCCAGGGCGAGATCGCCAGGGCCAGGGCCATCGTGGACGGGAAGGCCGACGAGTTCGGCCGCTGGCTCGAGTCGCTGGCCGCTGGCCGCGAGATCGGCCTCAAGCACGCCCCCGGGCAGGGCGGCGGCCGGGCGGGGAGGAAGGCATGAGACTTCGGTACGGCACGCGGGGCTCCGCGCTGGCCCTGGCCCAATCGGGGCTGGTCGCGCGGCAACTGGAGGCGCTCGGGGCGTCCTGCGAGCGGGTCGTCATCCAGACGAGCGGGGACCGCTTCTCCGCGACGGTCGGCGACGCCGACGTGGACCTCTCGGCTGGGGCCGAGGCGCCCAACGTCAAGGCCATGTTCGTCAAGGAGATCGAGGACGCCCTGCTCCGGGGCGACATCGATTTCGCGGTCCACTCCTCCAAGGACCTGCCGGGCGTGCTGCCCGAGGGACTCGTCGTCGCGTGCTTTCCCAGGCGCGAGGACCCGCGCGACGTCTACATCGGCTCTCCCCGGGCGCCGTCGCTGGCGAGCTTCCCCGACGGGGCTAGGCTGGCGACCTCGTCGCTGCGCCGGCGCATCCAGCTGGCCATGGCCAAGCCCAGGGCCGCCTTCGTCCCGATGCGCGGCAACGTGGATACCCGGCTGCGCAAGCTCGGCGAGGGCGCGGCCGACGGCCTCATCCTGGCCGCGGCGGGCCTGAACCGCCTGGGGCGCACCGAGATCCCGGCCGAGCCCGTCCCCACGGAGGTGGTCACGCCCGCTCCCGGGCAGGGGGCCCTGGCCTTGGAGACCCGGGCCCAGGCGCGGGAGGCCAGGGAGTTCCTCCAGCGCGTCGAGGACCCGGCCACGCGGCTGGCCGTGGATTGCGAGCGCGCGGTGATGGAGGCCGTGGGCGGGGACTGCCGGACGCCGCTCGGGGCCTACGCCCGCATCGCCGGGGACACCCTGACCCTCGAGGTGTTCTGGGCGATGAACGACGGCTCCCGCCCGGTCCGCGCCGCCGGCGAGTGCCCCGCCCGCCGCGAGAGCGCCCTGGACCTGGCCAAGAGGCTCTCGGAGCGGGTGCGAAGCCGGATTTGCTAAAATCGGCGTGTGCGGTCTTTTCCCGGAGCGCTCGGCCGCTGGACGGCCGTCGTCGCTTTGGCCCTGCTGGCGGGCGGCTGCGGCCGGGGGACTTCCTTCGTCGGCTTGCCCGCGCCTCCCGCGCGCCTCGAGCTCCTGCAGGCCCCGCTGGCCGAGCTGAAGGACTGGGCTCCCCTGGCGGGCAAGGTCGTGGTCCTGGAGTTCTGGGCCACGTGGTGCGACAGCTGCCTGGAGGAGCTCCCCCATTTCAACGGGTTCGCGGCGTCCTTCGAAGGACGCGACGTCCAGTTCATCTCCGTGACCGACGAGCCGGAGGCGGACGTCCGCGCCTTCCTCAAGACCCACCCCATCCGGGGCTGGGTGGCGCTCGACCCCGACGGCTCGGCCTTCGGCGCCTACCGTGTCAGGGGGAGGCCCTTCACGGTCGTCATCGACCGGCGGGGCCGGGTCGCGGGGCAGACCTATCCCCGCCTGCTCAAGCCCGAGATGCTCGAGCCCTTGCTTGGCGGCGGCGGGGCCGCGGCGGGCCGGAGTCCATGAGCGGGGACAAGGACACCCTCCTGGACTTCTCGGCCATCGAGAAGAACCTCGACAGCGTGGTCCGGGTCGCCCGGGGGGTGCGCCCCATCCCCATCGCGGGCATCGTCGGCAGCCTGGGCCGCTACCAGGAGTTCACCGAGAACTTCCTTCCCCAGGCGGGACGGGTGAGCGAGAAGTTCGAGAGCGTCAAGGCCGCGATGCTCTCGGGGAAGGTCCTGCCGCCCATCAAGGTCTACCAGGTGCTCGACAGCTTCTTCGTCATCGACGGGCACCACCGGGTCACGGTGGCCAAGAACGAGCTCAAGGCCGTCGACATCGACGCCGAGGTGGTGGAGATCGAGTTCGGGCTGAGCCTCTCGCCGGAGAAGAAGTACGCCCATGACAACCAGGCGGCCCGGCGGTTCCTGATCAAGGTCGAGGAGCGGGCCTTCGAGCGGGAGACCCACCTCAAGAACGGCATCCTCGTCCGCCCGCTCGAGGTGACGGAGCTCACCAGCTACGCGAAGCTCTACGAGGAGATCGCCCACTTCCGGCGCGGCTGCGCCGGCGGCGGGCTCGCCAAGAAGAACGTCGTGTTCGCGAGCCTGCTCTGGTACGAGTCCCGGTTCCTGCCGGCGGCCCGGATCATCCTCGACCAGGGGCTGCTGGAGGGCTTCCCGGCGCGCACCTACACGGACCTCTACATCTGGATCCAGCAGCACAAGTACTACCTGAGCCAGAAGGCCGGCTTCGACGTGGGCTTCGATTTCACCAAAGAAGACTTCGTGAGGAAGTTCCGCAAGGCGAAGTTCTACGACCTCCTGCCGAGCTTGTTCCAGGGGATCGCGGGGTTCATCAAACAGCAAAGACCAACGGCATAAGATGGATAACGGCAAAGAAGCGCGGCCGGAACTTCGTTCCGGCCGCAGAGTGCTCATCACGGGCGCCACCTCGGGCCTGGGCCGGGGGATGGCCGTGGAGCTCGCCCGGCGGGGCTGCCGCGTCGCCTTGACCGGGCGGCGCCGGGACAAGCTGGCGGCCGTCGTCGCCGAGGCCAGGGCCGTCTCCGGCGCCGCCGCGGGGGCGGCTTGCCTGGAGCTGGCCGGCACGGTGACGGACCCCGGGGAGGTGCGCCGGCAGTACGCCCGCGTCAAGGACGCGTGGGGGGGGCTGGATTGGGCCATCCTCAACGCCGGGGTGGCCGACAGCATGGACGCCAGGGAGTTTCGCGCCGAGAACTACCGGTGGACGTTCGAGACCAACGTGCTGGGCGTGGCCCACTGGCTCGAGGCCGTCATCCCCGACATGGTGAAGGCGGGCGGCGGGACCATCGCGGGCATCGCGAGCCTCGCGGCCTACAGGGGCCTGCCGGCCAACGGGGCCTACTCGGCGAGCAAGGCGGCCGTCGTCACCATGCTCGAGTCCACGCGCGTCGACCTCGCGGGGACGGGCGTCAGGGTCGTGACGGTCTGCCCCGGGTTCGTCAAGAGCGAGATCACCGACCGCAACGACCCGCGGGACATGTGGTGGCTGCTCGAGACCCAAGACGGCGTGCGCCGCATCCTGCGCGGCATCGAGCGGGGGGACCGGCTCGTGCACTTCCCGTGGCAGCTCTCGACGTTCATGGTCCATGTCGCCCCGAACATCCCCGCGTTCCTCTATGACTGGCTCGTGACGAGGATGAGGCCGCGCTCGAAGCGGCCCTACGCGGATGAGAGCCGCCGCTAAGCCTATACGCGCGTACAGCCTCTGCGGCTGGATCGCCGCGGGCGCGGTCGAGGCCGGAGGCCGAGCGTCCGCGGCGCCTTCAGGGATGGCGTCGGCTGCCGCGGGGCGACCTCCTCCGTGCCGTATGACGCTTGTCATGCCGCGCTTTTTGCTACTATAAGGCCGGATAGGCCATGGGCTACAAGAGAACCATCGCTCCGCACCTCGAATGCCCGTTCGCCCCGGACCAGGCGTGCCGCGGGTGCGACTGCGTCAAGCGCTGCTTCTTCAACTTCCTGTCTCCCGAGTCGCTCAAGCGGTTCAGGGCCGAGCGCCGGATGAGGCTCTACAAGGCGCGCCAGGTCGTGTTCAACGAGGGGGACCAGCCCCAGGGCCTCTACGTCCTGTGCGTGGGCGACGTCAAGCTGATCAAGGCCGACTTGCGCGGCCGGGAGCTCACCCTGATGTACCTGTCCTGCGGGGACCTCATGGGCGAGGTCTCGCACGTGACCGGGGACCCCTATGGCGCCTCGGCCGAGACCATGCGCGATTCGGTGGTCTGCTTCGTGAGCCGGGACCTGGCGGACCATTTCGCCAAGGTCGAGCCGGAGTTCCACCGGAGGCTTCTGCTCCGCGTGAGCCGCTTCATGTGCGGGGCGATCGACAGGACCTTCGGTTTCGCCTTCCAGTCGGCCGAGTCGCGCCTGGCGGGCTTCCTCCTGGCCCACCGGCCGCCTCCGGCGGGCCTCGGGAAGCTCCCCTGCCACGCCAAGGAGCCGTTCAGCCGCCGGGAGATCGCCGGCAACCTGGGCCTCTCGCCCGAGACCGTCATCAGGACCCTGTCGACGTTCCAGCGCCGCCGCCTCATCCGCCTCGCGGGCAAGTCCATCGAGGTGGTCGACAGGCCGGGCTTGGAGTCGATCACCCAGGCCTCGTGAACGCCATGGCCGCCGAACGGACCTCGTTCATCCGCCGGGACTGCCCGTTCGTGCCGACGAAGGACTGCGCGGAGTGCGACGCCCACAGGCGCTGCTTCCTCGACTCCCTGTCGCCGGAGTCGGTCAGGCTGTTCCGGGCCGAGCGCCGGATGCGGCTCTACAAGGCCGGGCAGCCCGTCTTCACCGCGGGAGACGACCCCCGCGGCATCCACATCCTCTGCGTGGGCGACGCCAGGATGGTCAAGTCCGACGCCGGCGGCCGGGAGCTGACCCTGGCGCATCTTTCCTGCGGGGACTTCATGGGCGAGGCGTGGTACGTCGCCGGGAAGCCCTACGGGGCGACGGTCGAGACCGTCCGCGACTCGGTGGTCTGCTTCGTGCCCCGGGACCTCGTCGAGCGCTTCAGGAAGACCGAGCCCGCCTTCGAGCTGATGCTGCTCCGGTGGGTCAGCCGCTCCGTCTCCCGCTCCATGGACCGGGTCTTCACCTTCGCGTTCAGGTCCGCGGAGGCCCGCCTGGCGGGCTTCATCATGGACCCCAGGGAGGTCCCGCGCAACGGGATCCCGGCGAAGGGGCCCGCCCGGGGCGGCCTCCCGGCGTCCGCCGGCCCGCTGGACTGCCGCGGCCGGGAGCCGCGCTCCCGCCGCGAGATCGCCGACATCCTGGGCCTCTCGCCCGAGACCGTCATCAGGACCCTGTCGGCGTTCCAGCGCCGCGGCCTCGTGCGCCTCTCGGGACGGAGCATCAAGATCCGCGACCGGGCGGGCCTGGAGGCCGTGGCGCAGGAGCGTTGAAGGGCGCTCTGTCCGGTCGGCCTGAAGCTGCTGAGACATGACGTAAATCATAGCAGCGGATGCCGTTTGTCATGGCCGATTTCAGCCCTGAGCGATATCCTATCCCCCATGGTCCGGCGAGGCGCGATGTCCGCGGGGGTGGTCCTCGCGGCGCTCCTGGCCGGCGCGGTCGCGGCGGCGGCCGCCGACGACGCGTGCCTCGGCTGCCACGGCGCCAAGGAGAGCGGCGCGCCGCCTGCGGCTGCGCCGCAGGTGCCCGCGGCGGCGTTCGGAGCGTCGGTGCACAAGGACGTCGGCTGCGCCTCCTGCCACGAGGGGAAGGACGATTACCCCCACAAGAAGAAGAAAGCCGCGGTCTCCTGCGAGGGCTGCCACCCCGAGGCCGCGAGCGTCGTGCGCGCCTCGGACCACGGCAAGCGGCTGGTGATGCGCGAGTCGAAGACCGGGGCCGGGCTGTGCCTGTCCTGCCACAGCTCCCCCCATGACCTGCGCAAGGTCAAGGACGCCCACGCGAGCGTCAACCGGGCGCACGTCCTGGAGACCTGCAACCGCTGCCACCAGAAGCACGACTTCAAGAAGGAGTTCGGCCTGGAGCCCCTGGCGAGCTACGCCTTGACCGTGCACGGCAAGGCCTTCATCGGCAAGAAGAACGCTGGCGCCGCGGTCTGCACCGACTGCCACGGCGGCCACGACCTCAACTACTCGATGAACTCCCGGAGCCGGGCCTACAAGTCCAACATCCCCAAGACCTGCGGCCGGTGCCATCCCGGGCCGCTGGCCGCCTACGCCCGTTCCGTCCACGGGGCCAAGCTCGCCCTCGGCGTCAAGGAGGCGCCCGTGTGCACGGACTGCCACGGCGAGCACACCATCCAGGGGCAGCGCGAGCCTGGCTCCACGGTCTTCACGGGCTCGATCGTGCGGACCTGCGGCCACTGCCACGGCTCGGAGAAGCTCATCGCCAAGTTCGGCATGCCCCTGGACCCGACCCAGGCGTACCGCGACAGCTATCACGGCGTGGCGTTCCGCGCGGGCAACCTGGACTCGGCCAACTGCGCCTCGTGCCACGGGCACCACGACATCCTGCCCCCCACGGACCCGGCCTCCTCGGTCCATCCCGCCAACCTCCAGAAGACCTGCGGGGCCTGCCACAGCAGGGCCGGCGAACTGGTGAGCCTGGGCAAGGTCCACACTGCCTCGGCGGCCCCGGCCCAGAACCTCTACGAGACGATCTCCAAGCTCGTGCGCCTGACCTACGTCTGGCTCATCGTGCTGACCATCGGCGGCATGCTCGGCCACAACCTGCTGGACCACTCCCGCAAGATGCTGCTGGGGGCGTCCCACGGCTCCCACCCGGACGCCCTGCGCCTGAGCGTCAACGAGCGCCTCCAGCACCTGGCGCTCATGGCGTCGTTCATCGGCCTGGCCTACACCGGCTTCTGCCACACCTACCCCGAGGCGGTCTGGGCGCGGTGGGTCTTTCCCGGCGCCTGGGGCGCGGCCGCGCGGTCGCTCCTCCACCGCCTCTTTGCCGCGGCGTTCATCGCGCTGGCCGCCTACCACGCCGTCTGGCTGGCGGCCGCCGCGGAGGGCCGGCGGGAGCTCCTGGCCATGCTCCCGCGCTTGCGCGACCTGCTGGACTTGCTGCAGCTGCAGCGCTATAATCTCATGCGCAGCGGCTCGCCGCCCAAGTTCGACCGGTTCAACTACATCGAGAAGGCGGAGTACTGGGCCCTGATCTGGGGCAGCTTCGTCATGGTCGTGACGGGCTGCGTGGTGTGGTTCCGGAACCTGTCGCTCGGGTTCTTCCCGAAATGGATCATCGATCTTTGCCTGCTCATCCACTTCATGGAGGCGATCCTCGCCTGCCTGGCCATCCTGGTCTGGCATTCCTATTGGACCGTCTTCGACCTCGATGTCTATCCCATGAACTGGGCTTGGATCACGGGCCGGGTGCGCCGCGGGCCGGGCGGCGACGTGTCCGATGAGCAAGGACATTAAGGGAAGCGCCGGCCAGCCGGGACCGGGTTGGGGCGCCTTCCTGGCCTCCCCGAAGCTGCTCTACTGGCTCCTGCCCGCGCTCATCGTCATGTCCGTGGCCGGGACCCTGGTGCCGCAGGGCGAGGCCCGCGACGCGTACGCGGGCAGGTTCGGGGTCTGGGCCGGCCTCCTGCTGGGCCTGCGCGTCGACGACATCTACCATTCCTGGCCGTTCACGGCCCTGCTGGCGCTGCTGGCCCTCAACCTCGGCCTGTGCACCTGGCGCCGGCGGGCGGGCTTCAACCGGCGCAGGGACGTGCTCACGACCCACGTCGGCGTGCTCGTCACCCTGGCCGGCGGCGTGGCCACGGCGGTCCTGGGGCAGCGCGGGAGCATGCCGTTCCACGTGGGCGAGCTCCGGGACCGGGTCGAGTCCGCGGCGGGCGCTTTCACCCTCCCCTTCTCGGTGCGGCTCGAGCGCTTCGAGGTCGAGCGCCACGACGCCGACCGGCACCACCTGACCGTCATCCACCGCAAGGACGGGTGGGCCGAGACGGTCGATGCCCAGCCCGGCGTGCCGCGGCCTCTTCATGAGGGGACCGCGAGCCTGGTCGTCGTGGACTACTACCCCGACTTCGCCATGGACGAGAAGGGCCCCTCCACCCGGTCCCAATCCCCCAACAACCCGGCCCTGCGCGTGGAGGTCTCGGACGGCCAGGGCAAGGAGAAGCACTGGGTCTTCGCCCGCTTCGCGGGCTTCCACGCCAACCCCAACAGCCGCTACGAGCTGACCTACGAGCTGGCCCCGGGCCGCATCAAGCAGTTCCGCAGCGACATCGAGGTACTGGACGGCGGCTGGGTGGCCGGCCGCGCCTCGGTGTCCGTCAACACGCCTTTCCGCTGGAAGGGTTGGGCCTTCTATCAGTCGGGCTACGACCCGGACAACCCGGACTACTCGAACCTGCTCGTCAGCCGGGACCCGGGCGTGCCCCTGGTCTACGCGGGGTTCCTCCTGCTGTGCGTCGGCGTCGCGTGGACCTACGTCCGGGGCGGCAGGCAAAGCCAGGGGGGCGCGCCATGAACATGACCGTCTTCAACGTCGCTTTCGCCGTTTCCGCTGCGGTCCTCGCCGTCTACGGCGCGGCGTACCTCTTCGCCGTGCCCGCCTGGCGGCGGGCCGGGCCGTGGGTCCTGGGGGCGGCCTGGCTGCTGCAGACGGCGTTCCTTGCCCTGCGCTGGAAGGAGTCCGGCCATGTGCCGCTCTCGAACCAGTTCGAGTCGATGGTCGCGATGATCTGGGGCCTGGTCGGGCTGGGGCTGTGGTTCCGCCGCCGGGAGAACCAGGACTGGCTCGTCCCGGCCGTCGCGGCGCTGGGCGTCGCGGGCCTGGGCGTCTGCGCCCTGCTCGACACGGCCATGGCGCCGCTCGTGCCCGCGCTGCAGTCCAACTGGCTGCTCCTGCACGTCGCGGTCATCATGCTGGGCTACTCGGCCCTGGCGCTCTCGTTCATCGCGAGCGCGATCATCCTCGCTGGCTTCGGCGGCCGGCGCCAGCCCGATATCGCGCTCGCCCTCGACCGCTTCAACGAGCGGTCCATGGGCTTGGGCTACATGCTCCTGACCGCGGGCATCGTGCTGGGCGCGGTCTGGGCCAACGAGGCCTGGGGCTCCTACTGGTCGTGGGACCCCAAGGAGACCTGGTCGCTCATCACCTGGTTCGTCTACACCGCCGCCGTCCACCTGCGCCGCACCCACCGCTGGCAGGGCCGGCGCATGGCGTGGCTCGCCGTCGCGGGCTTCGTCTTCGTGCTCTTCACGTACTTCGGCGTCAACTACCTGATGAGCGGCCTGCACTCCTACGCGAAGTGACGCCGTAGCCTGAGAACCCGCCCGGCAAGGGCCTTGCCGCCGCTCCCCCAAAGAGCATGACTGTCGTCATGGCATGACGCGAATCATACAATGCAGATGTCAATTGTCACGGGCAAGATGCGGCTCCGGTTGCTAGACTAGCGGCATGGTCATCCCCGATTCAAGGAGAGGATTGTGAAGATGCGCGACAATGGGAAGTTCGTCGTCCTGGCGGCGGCGCTGCTCGCCCTCGTCCTGCCGGCCCTTCGGGCCGAGGACAAGGCGGCGGCGTCCGGGTCCGCGACGGAGGTCGGCGCGAGCA
>JACRDT010000025.1 GCA_016212795.1 Elusimicrobiota bacterium
AGCAACACCGCAGCCGGCCGAAGACGGGCCTCCGCGCTTTTGAGAGGAATCGATGGTCTCGCCCAGTGATTTCCCTGAGAGCGCGGCCGGTCGCTTTCGGGCTGCAACTTCGTCGCTCGTCGCTTGCATACGTCGAGTATGGGCGCTCCTCGCTCCTCGTTTCGCTCCAAAATCGACCGGCCAGAACCGCAGCTATGAGCCGGTCGCAGCACTAGCCGCGCTCGTCCTTCTCGCGCCCCCGGCCTGGACGGCGGTCGTGCGCGCGCCGGCCGTCGTCCCGGTCCTTTCTGGCCTGCCGGCCCTGAGCGCCCCTGCCGCCAACGCCGTGTCCATCGGGGCCAGGGGCGTCGCCCTGCCGACGCTCGGGCTCGCCGCCCCGGCCTTGTCGCCGGCGCCCGGGCTCCCGGCCGCATGGTCGATCCCGGCTCCGCGGGCGCCGCTCCCGGCTCTCGCGCCCGCGATCGCGACGCCGCCCTCCGCCGCCGCGCCGACGCCGATGCTCCGGGCGGCCGTTCCGGCCGGCTCGGCGTTGGAACGGCTGACCGCCCCCGTGCCCATCCAGGCTCCGGCTCCCGCGGACCTGTCCGGCCAGAAGGATTTCGCCGACCGCGCCTTCGAGTTCAAGCTGGGCGTCCAGGCCGCGCCGGCCGCGGTCCCGGCGGACGCGCCCCGGCCCGCCGTCTCCGACGACGGCGGCGGCCCGGGCTATCCGCGGCGGGAGGTCCCCTTCAACGGGGAGGCCTTCCCGTCCGTGGCCCTGCGTCCCAACATCCCCGTCGAGAAGGAGCTCGTCAAGGCCATCGACGCCTCCCGCCGGAGCATCCTCCTGGCGCTCTACGAGTTCAAGTCCCCGGGGCTCCTCGACGCCTTGCGGCGCGCGCGCGGCCGGGGCGTGGACGTGCGCATCGTGCTGGATTTCCGCAACGTCTTCCCCTCGCCCGCCCCCGCCGGCCGGTACCAGCCCAAGCGCAGCCCCGAGACGGCCGCGCTCCTGAGCGAAGGCTTCGACGCGACCGTGCTGAGGGGACTGGGCGAGTACGGCATCAACCACAACAAGTTCGCGGTCTTCGACGGCAAGCTCGCCGAGACCGGGTCCTACAACTGGTCCCGGTTCTCGGAGAACAACCACTACGAGAACGTGGTCTTCACGGACGAGGCGGACCGCATCGCGGACCTCGAGTCCTACTGGGCCTACCTGCGCTCCCTGAGCCGGCCCGTGAGCGGGTCGTCCAAGGCCGCGGACTATGCCTGGCCCGACGCCGTGCCCTTGCCGCCGGTCCCCACGGCCAAGCCCAAGGACTTCAACGGGACCAGCCTGCCTTCGGTCGTCTTCTCCCCGTCGGGCCTGCTCGAGGACGTCATGGTGGCGGCCATCGGCGCGGCGCGGGAGGCCGTGGACATGGCGGCCTTCGCCGTCCGCTCGACGCGCGTCGCGCAGGCCCTGGCCGAGGCCGGCCGCAGAGGCGTGAAGGTGCGCGTCATCTTCGACGAAAGCCAATCCGGCTTCGAGGCCTTCAAGGACTTCGCCCTATGGCTCGCGGCCCAGCCCGGCATCGAGCTGCGCATCCTCTCGGGGCCCAACCATCCCAGCGACTTCCCGCCGGCGGAGAAGGCGCACAACAAGCTCCTCCTGCTGGACCACCGCCTGGTCCTGACGGGCTCGCCCAACCAGACCAAGTACGCCTCCCGCGGCAACTTCGAGAACGCCCATCTGCTCGACGACCCCACGGACGCCGCCGCCTTCACCGCCTACTATGAGCACATGTTCCGCGTGGCGCGGCCGCTCCCCGATCCGGGCGGCATCCCCGCCCTGCCCACGGACGCCCAGCTCGAGGCCGAAGTCACGGCCTCCCGCTGATTCAGAAGAGGAAGTAGCCGAACGGGTTGTCGGCCGCCACCCGGCCGAACACCTGCAGGAGCGCGGCCAGGACCAGCATGAGTATCAAGGGCCCGAGCCACCATCTCTTGCGCGTCCGCAGGTAGCGCCAGGCTTCCCGGAGGAACCCGGCGCCGTCAACTCCCGGACCCCCGTCAAGCATCGCCTTGCCGCCCCCCGTCACAAGCTCCGGCGGTACTGCCCCCCGGCCTCGAAGAGGGCGCCCGTGATCTGCCCGAGCGAGCAGCACCGGGCGGCCTCCATGAGCGCCTCGAAGACGTTGGCGTCGCCCAGCGCCGCCCGGCGCAGGCCGTCGAGCGCGGCTGGGGCCCGGTCCGCCTGGGCGCGGTGGAGGCCGGCCAGCATTCCGATCTGGTAGCGCATCTCAGCCGTGGAGGCGCGGGTCACGGCCTTGGGCGCGACCGTGGGCGACCCGCAGGACGAAAGGAAGGTGTTGACCCCCATGATGGGGAGCCGGCCCGTGTGCTTCAAGGTCTCGTAGTGGAGCGACTCGTCCTGGATCTTGCCCCGCTGGTAGGCCGTCTCCATGGCGCCGAGCACCCCGCCGCGGGAGCTTAAGCGCTCGAACTCCGCGAGCACCGCCTCCTCCACGAGGTCGGTCAGCTCGGAGAGGATGAAGGAGCCCTGCATGGGGTTCTGGTTCTTCGAGACGCCGAACTCCCGGTTGATGATAAGCTGGATGGCCAGGGCCCGGCGCACGGATTCCTCGGTCGGCGTGGTGATGGCCTCGTCGTAGGCGTTGGTGTGCAGGGAGTTGCAGTTGTCGAAGGAGGCGGTCAGGGCCTGCAGGGTGGTGCGGACGTCGTTGAACTCGATCTCCTGGCTGTGCAGGGACCGGCCCGAGGTCTGGCAGTGGTACTTGAGCCGCTGGGACTGGCCGTTGGCGCCGTAGCGCAGCTTCATGGCCTTGGCCCAGATGAGCCGGGCCACGCGGCCGATGACGGAGGCCTCGGGGTCCATGCTGCTCGAGAAGAAGAAGGACAGGTTGGGCGCGAACGCGTCGATGTCCATGCCGCGCGACAGGTAGTGCTCCACGTAGGTGAAGCCGTTGGCCAGGGTGAGCGCCAGCTGGGTGATGGGGTTGGCCCCGGCCTCGGCGATGTGGTAGCCCGAGATGGAGACCGAGTAGAAGTTTCGCACCTTGCGCCGGATGAAGTACTCCTGCACGTCGCCCATGAGCTTGAGCGCGAAGTCGATGGCGTAGATGCAGGTGTTCTGGGCCTGGTCCTCCTTGAGGATGTCGGCCTGCACCGTGCCCCGGACCCTGCCGATGGTGTCGGCCTTGATGCGCTCGTACTGCTCGCGGGAGAGGTGTTCCTCTCCCGCGCTGCCGAGAAGGAGAAGCCCCAATCCGTCGTGTCCTTCGGGGAGCCTCCCCTGATAGGCCGGGCACTTGACTCCCTTCTTCCGGTAGACGGCGGCGATCCTGCGCTTCACGTCTTCCTCAAGGCCTTCGGCCTTGAGGAACTTCTCGCACTGCTGGTCGACGGCCGCGTTCATGAAGAAGGCGGTCATGACCGGAGCCGGGCCGTTGATGGTCATGGAGACCGAGGTCTTGGGGTCGGCCAGGTTGAACCCGGAATAGAGCTTCTTGGCGTCGTCGAGGCAGCAGATGGAGACCCCGGAGTTGCCGATCTTGCCGTAGATGTCGGGCCGAAGGCCGGGGTCCGCGCCGTACAGGGTGACGGCGTCGAACGCGGTGGACAGCCGCGCCGCCGGCATGCCCCGGGAAAGGTAGTGGAACCTGCGGTTGGTGCGCTCCGGCCCGCCCTCGCCCGCGAACATGCGCGTGGGGTCCTCCCCCTCGCGCTTGAACGGGAAGACCCCGGCGGCGTAGGGGAACTCGCCGGGCAGGTTCTCCTTGAGCATCCAGTAGAGCAGGTCCCCCCAGTCCTTGTGGGGCGGCAGGGCGACCTTGGGGATGCGCAGTCCCGAGAGCGATTCCGTGCCGGTCTTGACCCTGACCTCCGCGCCCCTGACCTCGTAGACGAACTCGTCGGCGCGGTAGGCGGCCGCCTTCTTGTCCCAGCCCTCGAGCCTCTCGAGGTCGGCCGCCTCGAGCTTGGACGTGAGCTCCTTCTCCGCGGCCTTGAGTTCGGCGAGCGCGGCCTGGCCGCCCTTGCCGCCGGCGGACAGGACCCCCGCCGCCTCCCTGAGCGCCTGGATGCGGCGCGCCACCCCGGCAGCCTCCTCGGCGGCTTTGTTGTAGCCCCGGACGGCCTGGCCGATCTCGGCGAGGTAGCCGATCCTCTTGGTCGGGATGATGACCGCGTGCTCCTGGGCGCCGGCGCTCGTGGCGGCGGAAGGCTTGAGGTCCCAGCCGGCCTTGGGCGCAAGGCGCTCGAGCAGGGAGCGGTAGAGGCGGTCCACGCCCGGGTCGCCGTACTGGGAGGCCCTCGCGCCGAAAACACAACGTTCCGCCGCGCCGACGTCGGCGCGGCGGGAGAAGGCGACCTGCTTGCGCACCGCGCGCAGGGCGTCGTCGGCGCCGCGCTTGTCGGACTTGTTGATGGCCACGAGATCGGCGTAGTCGAGCATGCCGATCTTCTCGAGCTGGGTCGGGGCCCCGAACTCGGGCGTCATCACGTAGAGCGAGAGGTCGCAGTGGTCCACGATCGTGGTGTCGGCTTGGCCGATGCCCGGGGTCTCGAGCACGATCAAATCGAAGCCCGCGGCCTTGAGGATGCCCAGGACGGCGTCGATGCAGGCCGGCAGGCCAGCGGCCGGCCCGGCCGCGGCCATGGAGCGCATGTAGACCCTGGGCGAGTCGATGGCGTTCATGCGGATGCGGTCGCCCAGCAGGGCGCCTCCGGTCTTGCGCTTGGAGGGGTCCGCGGCCACGACCGCCACGGCGCGCTCCGGAAAATCGTGCAGGAAGCGGCGCAGAAGCTCGTCGATGAGCGAGGACTTGCCCGACCCCCCGGTGCCGGTCACGCCGAGTACCGGCGCGGGCTTGGCCCGCGCCGGAAGCCTCGCATCCGTTCGCCGCGCCTTTTCAAGATCTCTCTCCGCGTCCGTGATCAGCCTCGCGATGGCCGCGAAGTCCCGCCTCCGCGCCTTGGCGGGGTCGCCCTTGCGCGAGCCCCGCTTGACCGAGGCGCAGGCCCGCAGGACGTCGGCGATCATGCCGTCCAAGCCCATGGCCCGGCCGTCGTCCGGGGAGTAGATGCGCGCCACGCCCGCCGCGTGCAGCGCCTTGATCTCCCTGGGCAGGATCACCCCTCCCCCGCCCCCGAACACCCGGATGTGGCCGCACCCGCGCTCCTCGAGGAGCTCGAGCATGTACTTGAAATACTCCATGTGCCCGCCCTGGTAGGAGGTGACCGCGATGCCGTGGCTGTCTTCCTGGATGGCGCAGTCCACGACCTCCCGGGCCGAGCGGTTGTGCCCGAGGTGGATGACCTCGGCCCCGCCCGAGAGCATGACGCGCCGCATCACGTTGATGGAGGCGTCGTGGCCGTCGAAGAGGCTGCCCGCGGTCACCACGCGCACGGGGCTCGCGGTCCGGGGGACCGCGGCCACGGGCTCGGCCTTCGGAGTCTTTCCCATAAGTCGGGTGCCGCCTATTCTAGCATGCTTGGCACGGCCGGTTCCTCGGCGAGCAGGCCCTCACTTCCCCGGCGCGCGGCCCTCGTCGAAGAGCCTCAGGAGCCTGTCCCAGAGCCGCCGGTCGTTGGGGCCGCGGACCCGTTCGATGTCGAGCGCGGCCTCCAGGTCCCCGGGCGTCCGGTAGACGCGGTCCCGAGGGCTGCGGTTCAGCCGGGTCCAGCGCGCCTTGCCGGCGGGGGGGGCGGCGGCCCGGATCATCGCGGCGGCGTGGCCGTGCCAGGACAACAGCACGTGGTCTTCGCGCCCCTGGACGCGCTGGTAGATTCCCTCGAATTTGCCGATGAAGTCGACCGCGGACCGCTCGCGGAAGAACTCCTCCGGCGTCCGGTACTCCGACGGGACCTTCGCCCTGAGGACCTTCTCCCTCCAGACCCGCCGCAAACCCGGGTCGCGGAGCTCGATCCTCTCGTCGCGGATGATGTCCCAGGGCGCGTGCGGCCCCTCGTCGTCGAGGAGGAAGAGCACGCGGCGCCGGAACTCCTCGCGCGCCAGGACGCCGGCGGCGATCGTGACGCCGTTGGAGTGCGACCAGACGCCGACGGCGGCGGGGTCGACCCCCGGATGCCGGAAGAGCTCGCGGAGCACGACGGCCGCGTCGTCCTGGTCCTTGGCGCCGTTGTAGTCCAGGACGGGCGAGCCGATCTCCTCCCTGAGCTTCGGCTCGGCGTCGAAGGCGGCCACGACGACCCCGCGGGCCGCGGCGGCCCCGGCGAGCCTGTGATCCAGGAGCCCGGTTCCCGCGCCCCAGCCGCCGGGAAGCCGCAGGACCGCGGCGAACCGGCGGCCCGGGTACTTGGCGAACCGCGGCCGCACGAAGCGAGCCCGGAGCCCGTAGCCGTGCGGGCTTCGCAGTTCGACGCTCGCGTCCTCCGTCTCGAAGCCGCCCCGCGCGGAGAGCGCGGCCTCCCCCGCCGCGCCCGGGCCCCGCGCGAGCGCGAGAAGGGCCGCCGAGAGCATGACGCGCCTCATCGAGCCGCCGGGAGCGTCAAGGCCCCCGCCTGCGGACGAACGCGCCCGGAGCCTTGTCCTTCGATTCCCGCACCTCCCGCAGGGACCAAAGCGCCCAGGTGCGGCTGAAATGGAGCACGACGCGCCAGAGCGCCGCCTTGACCGGGTCGCCCGCGTCCCTCTCTGGGTAGGAAAGAGAAGCCGACGCGGCCTTGCGCAGATGCTGCGTCACCAAGCCGGCTTCCAGCACGCGGAGCCAATCCCCGGAAAGCCTTCCCCCGACGAACCGCCCGAGGAATCCTCGACGCCGCTCCCCCTCCAGGCGCGCGACCAGGCCGGGGACGCCCAGCATCATCAGATCCGCCCACCGCCTCCGCAGGCCGGGGTTCCCGGCCAGCAGACCGCCCGCCAGTCTCATGACGCGGCCATGGCGCGCCATGAGCGCGAGGGAGTGGGCCTTGGCGGCCTGCTCCACGGCCTTGAGCGCCGCATCCCAGCGCTCGCCTTTGACCGCGGACTTCAAAGAGGCGTCGAGCTCGAGCTCCGGGTCGTCCACCCACGCGCTCCAGGGGATCGGGAACGGTATCGTGGCCGAGCCTTCGACCGCGACGCCGGCCACGCAGAATCGGACCTTGATCCCCGCCTCCTCGCCCGGCCTCAGCAGGACACTCAACCCTCCCTTGCGGATCTCCTTGAGCGGGATGCCCCGCTTGTCCGGTTGGACAGGCTTCCACCGCAACGCGACCTCGTCGTTGCCGGAGCGCGGCGCGTTCACCTGGATGGGACAGGGCCCGAGCAGCCCCCGGATGTCGCCCGGACGCCAGCAATAAGGGTGCCGCGGGTTGTCCAAGAGGCCGATGACCAATGGCCAGCGCACCGTGACGATCGTGACCGGCGAGCCCGCCGGCACGCGGGCGCACGGCTCGACCGCGCGGAAGCCCGCCTCGTCGAGGCGCAAGGCCCTGCGGCCGTCCGCGGACCCGGTCTCGACCGTGATATCCACCTTCGGGAGCGCGGTGTGGAGCAGGGCCAAGGCGAGCCAACGGGCCGCAGGCTCGGCGGAGGAGCCGCTCAAGAGGACCGAGAAGGGGTCCTTGAGCTCCGCGGCCGTCAACGCTCTGCCGCCGAAGCGGATGGTCAGGGACAAAGCGCCCCAGGCGAAGTCGATGCGAGAGGCGCCCCTGAGGACCGCGGCGCGCACCCACAGCGCCATCATGTTCCCGCCGGTCTCGGACTGCCGGGAGCGCAGGAGCTCGAGGGCGCGGTCGGGGTCGATGCGGAACGAGCCCGACCCGACCAGGACCTCGCGGGGTTCGCCCTGGCCCTTGCCGCCTGTCATCGGTCCCCTGGAGGGGCCTGGCTCAGGCTCCCCGGCGGTACACGATGGCGACCACGGTCTTGTCGTCCCCGCCCATGTTGATGGAGAGGCCGTAGGGCCGCTCGGGCGAGAGCTTGATCTGGGCGGGGCCCGCCTTGCCGGTGAGCTGCTCCCAGATGGTCACGGCCTGGTGCACGCCGGTCGCGCCCGTCGGGTGCCCCCACCCGACCAGGCCGCCGGTCGTGTTGAAGGGGACCGAGCCTGTCCGGGATGTCTCGCCGGCCAGCACGAAATCCGGGCCCTCGCCCGCCTTGGCCAGGCCGATGGCCTCGGTGGCCATGACCCCGGCGATGGTGAAGCAGTCGTGGGTCTCCACCGTGCCGATGTCGGCGGCCTTGATGCCGGCGGACCCGAGGGCGGCCTCGACGGCGCGGGCCGTGGTCTCGAGCCGGGCGAGGTCCCCCGGCGGCACGGTCAGGTCCGCCTCGACCTGGCCGAAGCCCACGACCTCGACCGAGTCCGGCTTGGCGATGCCGGCCCGCCTCAAGCCCTCCTCGGACATGATGGCGATGGCCGACGCCCCGTCGGAGACCTTGGAGCAGTCGTAGACGCTGAGGTGCTCCACGAAGCTCTTGGCGTCGGGCTCGGTCATGCCCGCGGCCTCCAGGTCCTTCTGGGTGTTCTGGTGCTCCTGGGCGGTGGGGCACAGGCGCGCGTTCTCTACGGCGTTGCGATACCACCGGGCCATGGCGCGGCGGGTCTTGTCCTTGCCGTGCTTGGCGTAGTAGGCGCCGGCCCGGTCGCTGAACTTGCCCGGGAAGAAATGAGCGTGCCCGGCCTTGCGCTCCTTGCGCCAGCCAGCCGTGGAGAGGATGTCGGCGCCGTAGACGGCCTTGACCGTGTTCTGGACCTCCACGCCCACGGCCAGCACGACCTCGGCCGTCTCGGCCAGGACCGACTTGATGCCGGCCATGAGCGCCAGGGCCCCGGAGCAGCAGGCCCCCTCGACGCGCGTGCAGGGCTTCCACTGGAGCCCCTGGTCGATGGCGGGGATGAGGGCGGCGAGGTTGCCCTGATTGTTGAACCGGGCGGCCATGAAGTTGCCGATGACCCCTTCGTCCACGTTCTTGGCTCCCCCGATCTTGCCGAGGGTCCCTTTGCCGGCTTCCTTGATATAGTCCTCGAGGCCCGGCCGCGGCTTCTTGGGGTGGAACTCCTTGCGGCCCGAGCCCATGGACACGGTGTTGAACCCGGCCGTCATGTAGACCTTGCGTCGCAGCTTGTTCATGGTTTCCTTCCTACGACCTCGGAATCAACCATTCCTTCGCTATGCTCAGTCATCGGGTCACCTTCTGCCCGGCGGGGGTCTCCTGCGCCTTGAAATACTCGTTGACCGGTCCGTAGGCGTGGAAGAACCCGGTGAGGAGGACCTTGTTGACGTCCTCGGCGCTCGCGGCCACCCCGTCGGACACGAGGCCCAGCCCGATCTCCTTGGAGCGGCCTCCGTAGCGCTTGGCCAGCTCGGCGCCGAGGGTCGTCATGGCGTCGAGCTTGCCGAAGAACTCGGCCAGGGCCTTGTCCTTCGAGGGGTGCTTGACCGCGGCCTTCCAGGGAAGCGCCGGCTCGGGCAGGGGCCCGAGCTTCTTGTCGCACTCGGCCTGGAGCTCGGCGACCGGGGCGTAGCGCTTCGCCTCCGGGTCCCAGACCCCGGCGATCTTCCCGCCCTCGTACTTGAGGAAGCCGTCTTTCTGCGAGCCGTCGTGGCGCTGGCCTCCCTTGACCCCCTGGCCCAGCAGCCGGTCGATGAGGGCGCTCTTGAGGTCCTTCCCCGGAAGGCGAGGGTCCATGACGTTGAGGATGCACTGGCACACGTCGAGGCCCACGTAGTCCACGAGCTGGAAGATGCCCATGGGCCGCACGAGGAAGTCCTGGCTCACCTTGTTGACCGAGTACACGGCGTGGGTGAAGGGCATCGACCGGGCCTGGCCCCCTGGCGGCGCCTCCCGCTGGGCCAGGCGCTCGGCCTCGGCGATGCCGTGCAGCATGTCGCGCATGAAGTGCCCGTTGCCGATGAAGCCCGCCACGTCGCGGGACAAGACCACGGTCTTGCGCAGGCTCTTGGCCAGGGCCTCGGCGAACTTGGCGACCTCGGGAAGGGTGGTCTTGCCGCGGATGAGCTCCACGAGCTTCTGCACCGCCGGGGGGTTGTAGAAGTGGAAGCCCATGACCCGGCCGCCGAGCTTGGCCTTCTCGTCGATCTCGTGGATGGGGATGGAGGAGGTGTTGGTGAAGATCCAGGGCCCGTCAGGGCCCTGGCCGCCGCACTTCGAGAGCAGCCTGAGCTTGAGCCCGAGGTCCTCGGGCGCGGCCTCGAACACCACTCCCGCCTGCGCCGCCGACTCCAGGACCGTGGCGGGGCGGACGACGTCGAGCACGCGGGCGATGTAGGCGTCGACGATCTCCCCGTTGTCGACGAGGTCGGCCCGGTCCGAGTAGGCGAGGCGCAGGGCGACGATCTTCTTCTCGGCTGACTTCCTGACCTGTTCACGCAGATATCCCATCAAGCCCGAGAGGGCTTGATGGGACAGGTCCACCGCGTGCAGCACGTAGACGCGGGACTTGTTCTCGGGCTTGAGCGACAGGTCCGCCATCTCCTGGCTCACCAGCAGCACGATGCCGCTGCCCATCTTGCCCGCGGCCCCGAGCACGGCGACGTTCTCGAGTCTCTCTGGATATCCCATGATCAGTTCCACTTGGCCGGCCGCTTCTCAAGGAAGGCCTTCATCCCTTCGGCGCCTTCATCGCCGAACAAGGCGCCGAACTCCATGGATTCCAGGGCGCACCCGGCGTCGAACGACGTGAGCAGTCCCTGGCGCACCAGGCGCTTGACCGCCCGGACGGCCTTGGGGCCCTTGGAGGCGATCTTCTTGGCCAGGCCGAGCGCCTCGGGCATCAGCGACTCGGGAGGCACCACCTTCTGGACCAGGCCCATGCGGAGCGCCTCCTCCGCCGAGATCATCTCGCCGGTCAGCAGCAGGAACAGGGCGTTGCCCGCGCCGACCAGCCTGGCCAGCCTCTGGGTCCCGGCATAGCCCGGGGTGAGGCCCAGGTTCACCTCGGGCTGGCCGAACTTGGCCGCCGTGCTGGCGACGCGGAAATCGCACGACATGGCCAGCTCGCAGCCGCCGCCCAGGACGTAGCCGTTGACGGCCGCGATCACGGGCAGGGGGCACTCCTCCAGGCCGCGGAAGGTCTTCTGCCCCATGGCGGAGAACTTCGAACCGGCCTCGGAGTCCATGCCCACCATCTCGGCGATGTCCGCGCCTGCCACGAAGGCCTTGCCCGCGCCGGTCAGCACCAGGGCCCGCAGGTCGGACCTCGCGCCGACGGACGCCACCAGGTCGTCCATCTCCTGGAAGAAGCGCGTGTTGAGGGCGTTCATGGCCTTGGGCCGGTCCATCGTGACGGTCAGGACGGCGTCGGCTTCCTCGGTCTTCAGGATCTCGTAGGTCATGGCTGCCCCAGCAGGCTGCGGGCGATGACGTAGCGCTGGATCTCGGAGGTGCCCTCGTAGATCTCGGTGATGCGCTGGTCGCGGTAGAGGCGCTCGACCTTGAACTCCTTCATGAAGCCGTAGCCGCCGTGGACCTGGATGGCCTTGTGGCAGACCCGGTGGGCCATCTCGGAGGCGAAGAGCTTGAGCATGGCCGCCTCCTTGGTGTAGCGCTTGGCGCCCGAGTCCTTCATCCACGCCACCTTGAACAGCATCGTCTTGGCCAGCTCCACCTCGGTCGCCATGTCCGCGAGCATGAACTGGATGCCCTCGAGCTCCGCGATGGGCTTGCCGAACTGGACCCGCTCCTTGGCGTAGCGCACGCTCTCGTCCAGGGCGGCCTCGGCGATGCCGACCGCCTGGGCCGCGATGCCGATGCGGCCGCCGTCCAGCGTCGCCAGGGCGATCTTCAAGCCCTTGCCGTCCTCGCCGAGCAGGGCCTCCTTGGGCAGGCGGCACTTCGTGAACACCATCTCGGTCGTGCTCGAGGAGCGGATGCCCATCTTGTTCTCGTGCTTGCCGACCGAGAACCCCGGGGTCCCCTTCTTGACGAGGAACGCGGAGATGCCGGGCTTGCCGCCGAGGTCGACCCGCGTGAACGCGATGACCACGTCCGCGATGGCGCCGTTGGTGGTGAAATTCTTGGTCCCGTTGAGAAGGTAGCCGTCGCCGTCCTTGACCGCGGTCGTCCGCATCGAGGCCGGGTCGCTGCCCGCGCCGGCCTCGGTGAGCGAGAAGCACCCGATCCACTCGCCGGTGCCGAGCTTGGTCAGGAACTCGGTCTTCTGCGCCTCGGTCCCGAAGTGCTCGACGGCGTCGTTGACCAGGGAGTTCTGCACGGACATGGCCACGGCCACGCCCGCGTCCATCTTGGCGATCTCGACGATGGCCCCGGCGTAGGCGACCGCGCCCAGGGCGGTGCCTCCATACGCCTCCGGGACCGTCATCCCGAGGTAGCCCAGCTCGCCCAGGTGTTTGATGAGCCCGACGTCGACCTCGGCCTTCTCGTCGCGCTCCGCCGCGCCCGGCGCCAGCTTCTCGAGCGCGAAGCGCTTCGCCCCGTCGATCGCCATGCGCTGATCTTCAGTGAATTCGAAATCCATCACGCACCTCCACGGCGCCGTCCGGCTCCCGGCTCTCCGACCGGCCGGTCACAGGACAACTCTACAATTTTTCCCAGAGGGGGGAGTCAAGCCGCCGGCGCCCCGGGGAGGTAGCGGCGCGCGGCCTCCTTGCCGTAGAGGACGCGCAAGGCGCCCTTGGCAAGGGCGGCCATCTCGTTCTCGCCCGGGTAGACGGTGACGCCGCAGCCGAGGCCCGCCAGGTAGCCCTTGAGGCGGCCCACCAAGGCCTCGGAGCGGGCCAACCCGCCGGTCAGGATGACCTGGTCGAGCTTCTCCGCCTCGAAGGCGGGCAGGAGCGCCGTCACGGCCTTGGCGATCTGGTAGGCCATGGCGTCGAAGACCTCGGCGGCCTCGGCGTCGCCCGCGGCGATGCGGCGCTCCACCTCGCGGCAATCGGCGGTGCCCAGCAGGTCGATGAGCCCGCCCGCGCCCTTGATGAGCCTCTTGACCTGGGCGTGGGTGGCGCGGCCCGAGAAGCAGAGCTCGGCGAACTGCCCCTGGGGCAGGGTCCCGCACCGCTCCGGGGTGAACGGGCCCTCCCCGTCGAGGCCGTTGTTGACGTCGAGGGTGCGCCCGCGGCGGTGGGCCCCCACGGAGATGCCCCCGCCCATGTGGCAGACGATGACGTTGACGTTCTCGTAGAAAGTCTCGCTGGACTGGGCGTAGCGGTGCGCCGAGGCGATCTGGTTGAGGGCGTGGCTGATCGCCCGCCGCCGGATGGACTTCAAGCCGGTGATCTTGGCCCGGGAGGGCGTCTCGTCGACCACGATGGGGTCCACGATGAAGGCCGGCTTGCCCTCCGGCGAGGCCAGCTCGTGGGCGATGACGGCGCCGAGGTTCGAGGCGTGCTCGCCGTTGGCGCCCGAGCGGAGCTCCGCCAGGATCGCCTCGTCGACGACGTAGGTGCCGTGCGGGATGGGGCGCAAGAGCCCTCCCCGGCCGCAGAAGGCGTCCATGTCGGCGGGCTTGAACCCCTCGGCCCGCAGGGCGGCCAGCACCGCGTCCCGCCGCAGAGCGTACTGCTCCGCGACCCTGCGCCCGGCGAAGGGCGCGAGCTCCGCGTCGGCGTGCCGGACCTCGGAGGCGAAGACCTCCCGGCTGCCCTCATAGACGGCGATCTTGGTGGAGGTCGAGCCGGGGTTGATGGCCAGGACGCGGTGGCGCCGGAAGAAGGTGTCCTTCGGGGTGCGGTCCCACCGCCCCCAGCGCTGCAGGCGGACCACCGAGGCCTTCACGGCCAGGCGCGCGTCCTCGGGGGTGCAGTCCATGGCCAGGTCCACGCCCCTGAACCTCATGCCGAAGAGCACCGGGAATTTCCGGGCCCCGGGGAAGCGCGTCGCGTAGAGGTGGTAGAGGAGGTTGCCGGTCTCCAGGTTCGGGCAGATGATGACGTTGGTGCCGCCGGCGAGGCCGTCCACCCCGTAGAGCTCCCGGGAGCGCTGGGAGAGCACCGCGCTCATCTTCACCTCGCCGGTGATGCGGATGCTGGCGTAGCGCGCGGCCATCCTGGCCCGCTCGGCCAGGAGCCCCGGGACGAGCTCCATGGCCTGGCGGATCATCTCGGGCGAAGGGCCCTCGTCGGAACCCTTGTGCGAGTACGAGATGATGGCGCCGCGGATCTCGGGCAGCACGTCCTCCGGGATGAGGTCGCGCGCGACCGCGCAAGTGCCCAGGGCGATCTCGGCCAGGGTCCCCGGGGTCATGGTGGAGTTGACGCCCACGTCGCCGAAGACCGCGATGTTGGCCGGGTAGAAGCCCTCGGGGAACTCGTCGGGCAGGATGAACACGCCCACCTCGCTGACCACGGGGCGGTCGGCCAGCAGCGACAGCATGGGCCGGAAGAACTGCCGGGGGCTGTGCGTGGCGCCCCCCACGACCATGTCGGCGTGGCCGCAGCGCACGGCGTAGAGCCCGAAGAGCCCGGGCTCGGCCACGGCGGCCATGGCCTCGTCGAGCGTGCGCACGCCGCTGCCGCAGGCCCGGCTCTCGAGGCACTCCCGCGCGAACTCCCGGAGCAGGTCGGGGCGCCGCGGGATGTCCACGAACGCGCTCTGAGACAGGGCGAACTCGATGCGGGAGGGGTCCAGGCGGCCCAGGTGCCGGGCGGCCGCGGAGCGCACCGCGTCCTCGCCGGCCAGCAGCACGGGCTTGACGAACCGGGCCAGGTGGCAGACGGCCTCGAGGACGCGGGGGTCCTGCGGCTCGGTCAGCACCACCGTGGGCAGGTCCTTTTGCAGCGCGAGCATCTGGCAGTCGAACGACCCCTCGATGTCGTACATACCTTTGGCTCCCCTTCCTTGTGTACCGTCAGGGCATTCTACTAAAATGCTCGACATGAACTTCGATTTCCCCAACCCTGTCAGGATCGTCCAACGCACGGCCCGGGATTTCGCCCGTCAGGCCGTGGCGCCGCTCGTCGCCGGCATGGAGGAGACCGGACGGTTCCCCAAGTCCCTCGTCCCCAAGATGGCCGAGGTGGGCCTCCTGGGCCTCGTGACGCCCCGCCGCTACGGCGGCTCGGAGCTCGGGTTCCTGGCCCGGACCGTCGCCCTCCAGGAGATCGGCAGGGTCTCCGCCGCGGTGGCCTGCGCCCTGCAGGTGCACCACATGCAGGCCGCGGCCATCCAGGACTGGGGCACGCCCGCCCAGAAGGAGAAGTACCTGCCGCGCCTGTGCCGGGGCGAGTTCCTGGGGACCGTCGCGGTCACCGAGCCCACGGGCGGGTCGGACCTGCTCGGCATGGCCACCACCGCCGTCCCGGCCGCCGGCGGCTACGCCCTCAACGGCAGCAAGTGCTTCATCACCAACGCCCACCTGGCGGGCGCCCCGGTCGTGATCGCCAAGACCGGGGAGGGCTCGCGGGGGCTGAGCGCCTTCATCGTCGAGAAGGGGACCCGCGGCTTCGCCCCCGGACGGGAGGAGCGCAAGATGGGCCTGCGCGGGGCCGACACCGGGGAGCTCTTCTTCAAGAACTGCCGGGTGCCGGAGCAGAACCTCCTGGGCGACGAGGGGGAGGGCATGAAGGCCGCGCTCAAGACCATCGGCGAGGCGGGCCGGCCCGGCATGGCCGCCATCGCGCTGGGCATCCTGGACGCGGCCCTCGACGAGGCGGTCAAGTTCTCCAAGAGCCGCAACCTCTACGGCAAGCCCATCTCGAACATCCAGGCCATCCAGTGGAGCATCGCGGACATCCTGGTGGACCTCGAGACCTCCAAGCTCCTGTGCTATCGCGCCTCCTGGCTCAAGGACCAAGGGAGGGAGGACTGCGCCACGGCCATGACCTTGGCGAAGCTCCACGCCACCGAGGCGGCCTGCCGGGCGACCCGCAAGGCGCTCGAGATCCACGGCGGCTGCGGCGCCATGCTGGAGTTCCCCGTGCAACGGCTGTGGCGGGACGCCATGGTCTGCGTCTCCGCGGGCGGCACGACCGAGATCGGCAAGATCGTGCTGTCGCGGTCGGTCCTGGCATGACCATGAAGACCCCTTCCCGGCGCTACATCGTCTGCCTCAAGCCCGTCCCGGACCCCTCCCGGTTCGACAAGCTCCGGCTCGACCCCGAGACCATGCTGCTGCGCCGGGGCGACGTCCCCCAGGTCGTCAACCCCGGCGACCGCCACGCCATCGAGGCGGCCGTGGACCTCAAGAAGCGCTTCGGGGGGACGATCGCCTGCCTGACCATGGCCCCCCCCGACGCCCGGGAGCAGCTCGAGGAGGCCCTGGCCATGGGCTGCGACCGGGCCTGCCTCCTGACCGACCGGGCCTTCGCCGGCGCCGACACGCTGGCCACGGCCCGCGCGCTGGCCGCCGCGGTGCGCAAGCTCGGCCGCTTCGACCTGATCCTCTGCGGCTGCTACTCGGCCGACGGCAGCACCGGCCAGGTCGGGCCCCAGCTGGCGGAGCTCCTGGGCATCCCCGACCTGACGCACGCCCTGAGCCTGCGGCTCCAGGGCCGCCGCCTGCAGGCCCGCTGCGGCCTGCAGGACGGCACGGCCGCGCTGGAGGCCGGCCTGCCCGCCCTGGTCTCGCTGGACCCCCGGGCCAACGTGCCCCCGCTGCCTCCCATGCGCGGCATCAGCGGCGCCCTGGCCAAGAAGATCCCGGCGTGGTCCGCCGCCGACCTGGGGCTCGCTCCCGCCGAGGTCGGGCTCGCCGGCTCGCCCACGCGCATGCTCAACGTCTTCACGCCCGCCGCCGGAAGGAAAGGCGAGATCCTCCAAGGCTCGGCCAACGAGGTCGCGGCCCAGCTGCTCGAGAAGCTCCGCGGGGAGAAAATCCTCCCCGCCAGGGGAGGAAAGGGGTCATCATGAAACATCCTGCCCGCTCCGGACCGGCTTCGAAGCGCCGGGCGAATTCGCCCTCGGGCCTCACGGCCTCCCTTGGCGGCGGCGCGAGCGCCGCCGCCATTTGGATCTGCGTGTCGCACTCTGACGGCTCGCCGGACGCGGCGGGGCTCGAGCTCCTCGGCAAGGGCCGCCAGCTCTGCGAGGGCACGAGCCGCAAGCTCGAAGCCGTCGTGCTCGGCGGCCCGGCCCCCGGGCTCGGCGGCCGGGGCGCGGTCAAGGCCGGAGGCCGAGCGTCCCGGCCGCCCTCGGCAACGGCGTTGGCGGGCCGGGGCGTCCTGGCCGCGGCCGAGAAGCTCTTGGACCACGGCGCCTCCACGGTCTTCGTCCTGGAGGACAAGCGCCTCGCCGACGGCGGGAGCCAGGTCCGGGCCCACGCCCTGGCCGAGCTGGCCCGCAGGCGCCGGCCCGACGTCCTGCTCCTGGCGGCGGACCGCGCCCACGCCCCGCTCGCATCCAGGGTGGCGGCCCGGCTCCGGACAGGCCTGAGCGCGCACTGCGTGGACCTCAAGTTCGACGGCGCGAACCTCATCCAGACCGTCCCCGGCTTCGGCGGGAACATCATGGCCAACATCGTCTGCCCGGCCCACCGGCCGCAGATGGCCACGGTGGCGCCGGGGGTCTTCGCCCCCGTCCCGGGCCGCGTCCCCGGGGCCCGGGTCGTCCGGGAGAAGGTCTCGCTGCCTCGCAGCCTGCGGGAGGTCAAGACGCTTTCCGTCCGGGCCGAGAAGGGCGGCGGAGGCCGCGCCGCGCTGACGTCGGCCAGGATCGTGGTCGCGGGCGGGCTGGGCGTCGGCTCGCGCAAGGGCTGGTCCCTGCTCGAGGACCTGGCGCGCGCGCTCGGCGGCGCGGTCGGGGCGACCCGCCCCCCCGTGGACGAAGGCTGGGCCAGGCCGGGGCAGATGATCGGGGCCAGCGGCGTGGCGGTCAAGCCCGACCTCTACATCGGCGCCGGCATCTCGGGGATGATGCACCACACCGTGGGCATCCAGGGCGCCAAGACCATCGTCGCCATCAACCAGGACCCCCAGGCGCCCATCTTCAAGGGGGCGGACTACGGGGTCGTGGGCGACCTCAAGCAGGTGCTCCCCGCCCTGATCCGCCGGCTCAAGACAGGCTCGGGCCTGGCCGAGAAGATCAAGCCAGCCGGCTGCACCAGGACCCCCGAGGCCTACAAGGAGAGCCTGCGGCGGATGCGCCCGAACGTCCACAAGTTCGGCCGCCTCATCTCGGACGTGGTCGACGACCCCCTGACCAAGCGCACCGTGGAAGGCCACGCCCAGCTCTTCGCGGTCGCCCGCGACC
Organism: Elusimicrobiota bacterium; assembly: GCA_016212795.1. Lineage (GTDB taxonomy): Bacteria > Elusimicrobiota > Elusimicrobia > UBA1565 > UBA9628 > JACRDT01. Next base: position 18,095 of record JACRDT010000025.1, read on the forward strand.
AGCGCTACCAGGACCTCTTCACCACGGTCTCGCACCTGACGGGCAAGCGCGTCTCGCGCTACCTGTCGCTCCTGCGCTCGGCCGAGGATATCTACGCCTTGAGCCGCATGAAGCGCACGGCCTTCAACCTGACCGGCACGTGCACGGGCGGCCGCTGCGTCGGCGGAGCCGCCTTGAACGCGATGTGGTCCACCACCTGGGACGTCGACAAGGAGCGCGGGACCGGCTACCACAAGCGGCTGCGCCGCTGGCTCTTGGACGCCCAGGCGCGCGACCTCACGGTGGCCGGGGCCCTGACCGACCCCAAGGGCCATCGCAGGCTCCCCCCCTCCCGCCAGGCCGACCCGGACTCCTACCTGCGCGTCGTCGCCCGGCGCAAGGACGGCGTCGTGGTGCGCGGGGCCAAGGTCATGATCTGCGGCGTGGCCGCGGCCAACGAGATCTTCGTGATGCCCGGCACGCGCCTCAAGCGCTCGGACGCGCCCTACGCGGTGAGCTTCGTCATCCCGCGCGACGCCCCGGGCCTGACCATCGTGGAGGCCCGCCGCCCGTCGGACGGGAGGGAGCTCGAGGAGGGCTTCGACAACCCCGTGACCAAGGGCGGCATCACCCAGGCCTACCTCTTCTTCGAGGACGTGTTCGTGCCGACGGAGCGCCTGCTCCTCTGCGGGGAGTACAGCTTTGCCGAGACCGCGGTCCTGCGCTTCACCTACCCCTACCGCGCGGCCATCGGCGGCTGCGTCGCGGGTCAGGGCGACGTGATGGTCGGGGCCGCCATCCTCATCGCGCGGGCCAACGGCCTGCAGGAGAAGGTCTTCCGGGACAAGCTGGTGAACATGCTCGTCAACAACGAGACGACCTACGGCGTGGGCCTGGCCGCGGCCGCGCTCGGGAGCCGGCACCCGTCGGGGGCCTGGATCCCCGACCCGGTGCTCGCCAACATCAACAAGATCCACGTCGCGACCCTGCCTTACGAGACCAAGCGGCTCACCCAGGAGATCGCCGGCGGCATCGCCGAGACCGGCTGCATGCCCTCGTACAAGGACTTCAACGACCCCCGCTACGGGCACCTGGTGCGCAAATACCTCAAGGCCCACGCCCCGGCCGAGGTCAGGGCCCGGCTGGCCCGCCTCATCGAGTGGCTGACCATCGGCTCGGGCGTGCCGGGCTGCATGCACGGCGGGGGCTCGCCCGACGGGGCTCGGCTGGCCGTCTTCGCGCAGTCCAAGCTCAAGGAGATGACGGACCTGGCCAAGAGGCTGGGCAGCGTCTCCGACATATCCCTGGAGTGACCGACATGGAATTCTACGAGGTGGTCCGCGGCAGGCAGTCCGTGCGGAGCTTCAAGCCCGACCCGGTGCCGGAGGACGTCCTGGGGCGCATCCTGGAGGCGTTCCGGGCCGCCCCCTCGTGGGCGAACACGCAGGCCTGGGAGTTGATCATGGTCTCGGACGCCGGGCTCAAGAAGAGCCTGCAGTCCACCCTCCCCGCCGGCAACCCCGCGACCGCGGCCGTCGTCGAGGCGCCCGTCGTGGCGGTCGTGGTCGGCATCGCGGGCCGCTCCGGCTCGTACAAGGGCAAGGCCATGACCGCCCGGGGCGACTGGATGCTCTTCGACGCGGGCATCGCGGCGGAGCACCTGGCCCTGGCGGCCGCGGCCGAGGGGTTGGGCACGGTGCACGTCGCCATGTTCGACTTCGTCAAGGCCGGGGAGCTCCTGGGCGTGCCGGGGGACCGCAGCGTCGTTGATCTCATCCCCCTGGGCTACCCGGCCCGCGTGCCCAAGCGGGTGGAGCGCAAGCCGCTCTCGGAGTTCGTGTTCCGAGACCGTCATGGCGACCGCTACTTCCCGAACTAGCGGACACAGCCCATCGAGCTTCTGGACATGATCGGGGAAGCCGTGGCGAGCTTGCTGATGGCCGCGGTCTTCGTCGCGCTGGTGGCGTCCGCGGCCTCACCATGGCGGTCCCTCCAGACCAAGATCTCGTCGCTGCGCGACAAGGGGCTGGCAGGCAAGCTCCTCTATGCGGCGACCCTCGGGGCCTCCTCCATCGCGCTGGCCGCGGCCTTCCTGCTGTTCGTCTTCCCGGTGAGTTGCTGCCTCGTGGCCAAGGGGCTGGCGGATTTCGAGACCCGCAAACGGGCGGTCGGGCCGGAAGGCTACCACCTGGCGGAAGTCCTCGCCGTGGCGCCCCAGGCGGGTTCACAGGAGAGCGCCATCGCCGTCTGGTGGTTCGACCAGTGGAAAAGCAGTTTGCAGGCCACCCCGGATGCCACCTTCCTGATCCCCCGCCCGCAGGAGGAGCGACTGCGCCGACAGCTCCAGGAACGCGAGCGCGACGCCGTCTTGAAGCATGCCTTCGAGGTGACGGACCTGCCGGACGGCCGGCAGCGGATCGTTCTGCGCAAGGGCTCCGGGGTCCATCAAGCCTCGTTCTGGTATGTCGCGTCGGCCAAGGAGGCGATCCTGACGCACGTGGCGCCGTCGCGTGGGGAGTTCAGTCCGCTCAACCACGCGTTCTTGGCCGTGCTGCTGACGCCACTGCTCTGGGCCGCCGCCTGGCTGTGGCGCTGGGGGACGCGAAGGGCTAGGGGATCCTCGACCGACGGCGCAAGCACCCGGGGACTGATAGAATAGGGGCATCGCATGGACCACAAGGCCGTCCCCAACCCCATGGAGGACCCCCAGCGGCGCTTCGACCGCCTGCAGCGCCTCGTCGGCCCCGAGGCCATGGCGCGCCTGCGCCGGAGCCACGTCATGGTCGTGGGCGCGGGAGGCGTGGGGTCGTGGGCGGCGGAATCCGTGGCGCGCTCGGGCGTGGGCCGGCTGACCGTGGTGGACTTCGACACGGTCTGCATCCGCAACTTCAACCGCCAGCTCCAGGCGCTCTCGGGCTGCATCGGCAAGCCCAAGGCGCCGCTCCTCGCGGAGCGCCTGCGCCTGGCCAACCCCGAGGCGGACGTCCGGGCCGTGGCGGGCTTCTTCAATCGCGACACCTGCGACGGCATGCTGGCCGACCGGCCCGACTTCGTCATCGACGCCATCGACCACGTCACCTCCAAGTGCTTCCTGATCCACACCTGCCGCGAGCGGGCGATCCCGCTGGTGGTGTCGACCGGGTCGGGAGGCCGGCTCGACCCGACCCTGGTGCGCGTGGCGGACCTCGCCCGCACCGACGTGGACCCGCTCGCCCGCGCCCTGCGCGACATCCTGCGCGAGAAGTACGGCTTCCCCAAGCGCGCGCTCTTCGGCGTGAAGGCCGTGTGGTCCCCGGAGCCGCCCTCGCGCCCCCACGAGACCATGGATGAGACGGACTGCAAAGCCGGCTGCCTGTGCCCCCAGGGCGAGAACGCGTTCCAGAGCTGCACCAAGAAGAGCCTCGTCATGGGGACGGCGTCCTTCGTGACCGGAGCCTTCGGCTTCGTGTGCGCCAGCGTGGCCGTGCGAACCCTCATCGGCGACGACCCCTACCCGGACCCCTAGCCATGAGGGCCTTATAGCCATGAGGACCTTATAGGAGCCCATTCATGAACGAAACCGAGAACCCGCAAGCCGGCCACCCCAAAGGCCTCTACGTCCTCTTCGCCACCGAGATGTGGGAGCGCTTCAGCTTCTACTCCATGCTCTCGCTCTTCACCCTCTACATGCGCAATGAGGCCGAGGGCTTCGGCTGGGCGGCCAAGGACGCCACGCGCCTGTACGCCAACTACCTCATGTTCGTCTACTTCAGCCCCCTGGTGGGGGGCTGGCTGGCGGACCGCAAGCTCGGCTACCGCCGGGCCGTCATGGCGGGAGGCCTGTTCTTCATGGCGGGGCACCTCCTGCTCTCCTTCAGGTCCCTGCCCATCGTGTACCTCGCGCTGACCTGCCTCGTGGTCGGCAACGGGCTCTTCAAGCCCAACGTCTCCACCATGGTCGGCAACCTCTACCCGGAAGGAAGCCACCTCAAGGACCGGGCGTTCAACATCTTCTACATGGGCATCAACATCGGCGCGTTCATGGCGCCGGTCGCCATGGAGGCCATCAAGTCGAAGTGGGGCTACCACCCCGCGTTCGCGACCGCGGCCTTCGGCATGGTCGTCTCGGTCGCCATCCTCTGGACCTGGCGCGCCCTCGTCGAGGACCCGGCCCGGGCGGGCGGCGCCACCGCCTCCAAGACCGGCCCGGCGACGTCCGCGTCCGTGCTCGACGCAATCCCGGACTGGAAGCGGTGCATGGCCCTGGTCATCATCTACTTCATCGTGATCGTGTTCTGGATGGTGTTCCACCAGAACGGCTCGACCTTGACCTACTGGGCCAACGACAACACGGCCTGGAGCGTGTCCGGCACCATCTCCAACGCCATCAACCCTTTCTGGGTGGTGACGCTGACCTTCCCGCTCGTCTGGTTCTGGAAGTGGCTCGACCGCAAGGGCCTGGAGCCCTCCACGCCGGCGAAGATGGGCTACGGCATGCTCCTGACCGGGCTCTCCTTCGTCGTCCTCTACTGGGCGGCCAAGACCGGGGAGGCCATGGCCCCGGCCGGCTCGCCCTACGCCTTCAAGGTCTCGCCGGCCTGGCTCGTCGCCTCCTACGGCGTGGTGACCCTGGGCGAGCTCATGCTCTCGCCCATGGGCCTGTCGCTCGTCTCCAAGGTGGCGCCCGTGCGCATGCGCGGCGTGATGATGGGCGGCTGGTTCGCGGCCACGGCCATCGGCAACAAGCTGACCGCCATCGGCGTGTACTGGGACCAGTGGCTGCACTCGACCTTCTTCGCCGTCCTCGGCGGGATGGCCCTGGCCATGTCGGTCGTGCTCTTCCTGCTCGTCAAGCCGCTCAAGCGCTGGATGCCGGGCGTCTGAGCGACCGGGGCCGGCGCCTCGTCAGACCGAGAACTCCCAGGAGCACCAGTAGTCCTGGCTGATTTCCGGGAAGCAGGAAAGGCACCGGGTCTTGATGCGGGGGTCGATGGCGGAGGCGAACCGGGAGTACTCGATGATGCCCACCCCGCCGCAGGAGAAGTCCTTCAAGCCCTTGTCGCGCCGCGCCTTCTGCACGCGGCATTCCAGCATGCACAGCACCAGCCGGCCGGGCGAGAGCCGTTCGATCTTCTGCTTGTTGACGCACGCGTAGAGCCGCAGCCACAAGGCCTTCTCCAAGGCGTCCAGCCCCCCGTTCTTGGGGATGCCGAAGGCGGCCATGATCCTCTTGGCCTCCGCAGGGGAAAACCGCTCCCAGCTGGCTTTATCAAGCTCCACGGCCGCCTCCATGCCGAGCTTCTCCTCAGCCGCCAGGAACCAGCACCCGTCGTGAGCCAGCCAGCTCTTGGCGTGGACGTCGAGCAGGGTCAACAGCTGTTCACGGGTGAAATCGCGCAGATGTTCCATAGGGACCTCGGTCGGCCTGATCGCCAGGGAGATTGTAGCACCTTTGACCTGATGAAGGCCGAGACGCGCCGAAGCCGGCGCCAAGGGACGCCGGTGGGCGCATGGCATCGAGGTTTCGCGGGCCGGACCAGCCGCCCCCCCCCCCCCCCGCAACTCGCGCCGGCGCGAGTTGCCTGGGCCCCAACGTCATGGAACTATTTCTCCCCCTCAATCGTATACCTGCTGGGGAACCATGGATCTGGACCATCTATCGGACGACGAACTGCGCGGCAGGCTCCGTTGCCTGTCCGGCCACGAAAGACGCCTGCTCGCCGACCTCCTGCGCCATCTGGCGCAAGCGGACAAGCGGCGGGCTTCGGACGGCTGGGGATTCCCGTCGCTCTTCGCCTATTGCACGGAGGAGCTCCGCTATTCCGAGGCATCGGCTTATAAACGCATCACTGCGGCTCGCGCGGCAGCGCGTTGCCCGGCGCTGCTGGATCTCCTCGAGGGAGGCCGGACGCACCTGGAAGCGATCCTGATCCTCGCGCCTCATCTGACGGAGGACAACGCGGCCGACCTGTTGGCTCGCGCCGATGGAAAAAGCAAGCGCGAGGTGGAGGTCCTGGTCGCCGAGCTGGCGCCTCGTCCAGACATCAGGGATTGCGTGATGCGCCTGCCCGACCCGGCCGCGCTGCCCGGCCACACGTCGCCAAGCGTGGCGAACCTCGCCGGAGCGTCGTCCGCGCTCATCGCGCCGGCGTCCCCGTCGGCTCCGGTCGGCGACCCCGCGGCGCCCCCGAACGGCGATGGGACCGCGATCCCCTCCTGGCCGGCCCTTCCGGCGGCGTCGCCGACGGCGGCGGCCGGCATCCTCCCGGCCCGGGAAACGACGGCCCTTGCCCGGGAGCGTCTTCGGCCGCTATCGCCAGGGCGCGTCCACTTCGGCTTCACCGGCAGCGAAAGCCTCCGGGCGAAGCTCGAGCGCATCAGGGACTTGCTGCTCCACAAGCACCCCGGCGGGCGGCTCGAGGACGTCATCGGCGAGATGGCGGAGGTCTTTCTGGACGCCAAGGACCCCGAGCGGCGGGCCATCAGGCGGGAAGCCCGCCGGCGGTCCGAACGACGGCAAGAGGCCCGCTGGAACGCCCCGGGACCGGACACGGGAGGACCGGCCGCCGCCCGCACGGACCGAGCCATCCCTCAAGCCGTGAGAGCCCAGGCATGGATCAGGGACGGCGGCCGATGCGCTTTCGTCGCGAAGGATGGCAGGCGATGCGCGCAGCGCGGCGGGCTGGAGTTCGACCACATCATCCCCCGTGCCCTGGGCGGCCCCTCGGGCTGCGTCGACAATGTCCGCCTTTTGTGCCGAGCGCACAACCAATTCGCCGCGCGAGAATGCTTCGGTCCGGGCCTGGTGGGTCCCCACCGCCGGAACTCCGGGACCGGAGGCCGTAAGACGGATCCCGGGCCCATCCAACGCAACGAGCGGCCTATCGGGGAAAATGCGCCGAGGCCGCCCTAGGAGCCTGAGCAAGTAGTCGCTTTCATGGCGAAATCTCGGATTTCGAGCCGAGCCGAAGCGATGCGAAACGAGCATACCTGAACGGTATGCGAGTTGAGCAGCGCGAAGGCGCAGGCCGAAAAGCCGAGATTGCAGCCGAAATGGACTACTTGCTCAGGCTCCTAGCGCTGCGCCCGGCCAGGCGGACGGGAAGGACTAGGACGGGCGGGAGAGACCCGCCGGACGCCGGCGCAGGAAGTCCTTGAACCAGTCGAGGACGGTCTTCACGGCCTGGGCCTGGGTCATGGTGCCGGCGCGCAGCTTGGCGCAGACCTGGGCTTCGACCTTGTCCTTGCCTTCGGCCTCGGCGTCGCCGCGAGGCTGGGGCCAGATGTTGTCGTCGAGGCTGCTCCCCCCGACGCAAACCGGGATGAGATGGTCGAACTCGTATTGCGAGGCGTTCTCCCAGGGGACGCCGTATTGCTGCGCGACGCGCTTCTTCCTGGCGACCGACACGTTGCGCTTGCAGTAGGGGACCCGCTCCGCGTAGCGATACTCCGCGAAATCCGGGTCGTCCGTGGCGCAGAGCCTGCCCGGCGTGATCCCCCAGTCCGGGTCGACCGACTTGCCCCCGTCCGTGGCCCGGGCCCCCGTCTCGGGGATGGTGAAGTCGACGGGCTCACCGACGCCGGGGACCGCGACCCGGGGGAAGGCGCTCAGGCTGAGGAAGTTGATCCTCGCCAGCGACTCCAGCGACTCGGAGGCGGCCGAGGCAGCGGGCCGGCAGAGGACGAGCGCCAAGCTGAGCGCCGCGAGCCGCCGGACCGGGATGTCGGACTTCACCTCCGAAGGGTAGCCCCGGTTCCTGATTCTGTCAAGGGGAAATACGGGGCCGCCTCGGTCGAAATTTAGTATTAATGTACACTGACATGGCGGCCACCAGAGAGACGCCGGGACTGCGGGACCTCTACCGGCAAGCCTTCCTCATCCGCGGCGTGGAGCTCCGGCTCCTCGAGCTCTTCGGTCAGGGCAAGGTCGTCGGCACCATCCACACCTGCGTCGGCCAGGAGCTCTCCGGCCCGGCGGTGACGCGGTCCCTGCGGGAAGGCGACCTAGTCTTCAGCAACCACCGGGGGCACGGCCACTACATCGCGCGGACGGGCGACGTGGAGGGTCTCGTCGCCGAGGTCATGGGGAAGCGCTCCGGTGCCTGCGGCGGCCGGGGCGGCAGCCAGCATCTCCACAAGGACGGCTTCTTCAGCAACGGGGTCCAGGGCGGCATCGTGCCTGTCGCGGCCGGCCTGGCCCTGGGGCTCAAGCTCAAGGGCTCCAACGACATCTGCGTGGTCTTCATCGGCGACGGCACTCTGGGAGAGGGCGTCGTCTACGAAGCCCTCAACATCGCCTCGAAGTGGGCGCTGCCCCTGCTCATCGTCTTGGAAGACAATCTCTACGCCCAGAGCACGCCGCGCTCGCAGACCCTGGCCGGCGACATCGGCAAGCGCGCCGAGGCCTTCGGGATCCCGGCGGCGGCCTGCGACACGTGGCGCCCAGAGGAGCTCGTCGCGGCCGCCGGCCGCGCGGTCGAGGGCGTCCGCGCCGAGGGACGGCCGCGGCTGCTCGTGATCGGCACCTACAGGCTCAAAGCCCACTCCAAGGGGGACGACGACCGCGATCCCGCCGAGGTGCGGGCCTACGCCGAGAAGGACCCCCTGAGCGTCTTCGCCAAGAACCATCCGGACGAGGCGCGCGGCTTCGAGCGGGCGGCGGCGGCCGCCGTGGCCGAGGCCGTCGCGAAGGCCGAAAAGGCGGGCGACCCGGTTCCCCCGGGACCGGCGCGGGACGCCCGGCCCCTGGGCCCGCGGTCCCAGGCCGCGCCCCGGCCCGCCGACGCCGATCCAGAAGGCGGCCGGGACGCCCGACCCCCCGCCTCGACCGCGCCCCGCCGCTGGACCAGGACGGACCTCTCGTGCGACCGTCCCGTCGTGGCCCTCATCCGGGAGGCCCTGGCCAGGAACATGGAGCGCGACGAGCGCATCGTGGTCCTAGGCGAGGACGTGGCCGACCCTTACGGAGGCGCCTTCAAGGCCACCCAGGGCCTGAGCACGCGATTCCCCTCGCGCGTCTTCAACGCCCCCATCAGCGAGGCGGCCATCGTGGGCGTCGCCAACGGCCTGGCGCTCCATGGGCGCGTCCCCGTGGCGGAGATCATGTTCGGCGATTTCCTGACCCTCTGCGCCGACCAGATCATCAACCACGCCTCGAAGTTCCGCTACATGTACAACGACGCCGTACGCGTGCCGCTCGTGCTCCGCACGCCCATGGGGGGCCGGCGCGGCTACGGTCCCACCCACAGCCAGGCGCTCGAGAAGCACTTCCTGGGCGTGCCGGACACCATGATGCTGGCCCTCCACGGCCGCTACGACCCCGGGAAGGTCTACGACGCGCTCCTGGCCGGCGCGGACCGGCCGACCCTGGTTATCGAGGACAAGCTCCTCTACGGCCAGCGCCTCTCCCGGGAGGCGCCGGCGGGCTTCGTCTGGGAACACACGGACGAGCCTTTCCCCACGAGCCGCCTGCGTCCCTCGGCCCGAGCCGACCTGACCATCCTGGCCTATGGGGGGATGCTCCCGCACGCAGAGGCCGCCGTCTCGGCGCTCTTCGAGGAGCACGACCTGGTCGCCGAGCTGGTCTGCCCCATCCTCCTGTATCCTTGGGACCATGCGCCGCTCCTGGAGTCGGTTCAGGCGACCGGCCGCCTGCTCGTCGCCGAGGAAGGCGTGGGGTTCGCGGCCTTCGGCGCCGAGGCCGCCAGCGCCCTCGTGGAGCGGGCGCCCGGCGTCCTGCGGCAGCTCAAGCGCGTGGCCAGCCACCCCCACCCCGTGCCTTCGGCCGCTTCCCTGGAACGAGCCGCCCTCCCGGGCGCGGCGGCGATCGTCGCGGCCGTATTGGAGATGAACATCCATGGCGAATGACCCCCTGCTGGTGACGGTGCCCAAGGAGAACGTCAACGACGAGTCCGTGCGCCTGGCCGCTTGGCGGGCCGCCGACCGCTCGGCCGTGCGCCAGGGCGACGTGCTCGCGGAGCTCGAGACCAGCAAGGCCATCATCGAGGTCACGGCCCCGGCCTCGGGCCACGTCCGGCACGCGGCCGGCGAAGGGGCGTCCGTCCTCGTGGGAGGCCCCCTCTGCTACATCACGCTGGGAGCCGACGACCCGCTCCCCCTCCCCGTAGCCCACCCCGACGGGCCAGGGGAAGACGCGCTCGCCGGAGGCGGCGTCCGCCTCAGCAAGGGGGCCAAGGAGTTGATCCTCCGGGAGGGCGTCGACGCCGCGGTCTTCGCCGGCAAGGGGCTGGTGAGCGCCCGCGACGTGCGCGAACACCTGCACAGGGTCCGCGGCATCGGCGACGCTTCGCACCTCAAGGGCCTCACCATCCGGCGCGTCGAGCTCCCGGCCCGCAAGCTCGCGGAGGTCCGAGGCCTGTCGCAGGGTCAGAACGCGGGGCTGGCCAGCATGGTCAGCTTGGCCTGTCCCCTGGCGGCGGCGAAGAAGGCCCTTGGGCGCCTGCCCGAACTCGCCGCCACGCCTTCGGCGCTGATCGTGTCGGAGGCGGGCCGGCTGCTCCGAAAATTCCCGATCCTCAACGCCTACTTCGACGCCGGCCTCGCCTGCACCTATGACGAGGTGCACGTCGGGTTCGTCATCGACGCGCGGAGAGGCCTGCGGGTCCCCGTCGTGCGAGACGTCGACAAGAAGGACCTCAAGGCCGTGGCGCGGGAGATGCAGGACCTCATGCTGGCCTACGAGGAGGATTCCCTGACGGCCGAGAACCTCTCGAACGGGACCTTCACCGTCACGGACCTCTCGGGCGAGGGCGTGATGTCCTTCCAGCCCTTGATCAACCAGCGGCAGGCCGCCATCCTGGGCGTCGCCGCGCCCCGTCCCCAGACGGACGCCTTCGACCTCATCCTGACCTTCGACCACCGCCTGACCGAAGGCAGGACAGCCGCCATGTTCCTGAGGGACCTGAGGGACAGAGTGACGGCAAGCTCCTCATGAAACGGCACAACCCCCCCCGAACGAAAGCAGCCCCCCCGCGGGGGGGGCCGCTCACATGACCCTCCAGGACATCGTCGCGAAGCTCGCCGACTGCCCGGCCTCCGAGGTGGTCCCCGGCTTCTCGCTGGAGCGGCCGGGCCTCCAGGGGTCGATGCGCAAGTCGGTCCTCGTCGCCTCCATCCGGCGGCACCTCGACGTCGAATGCATGGAGGCCGCCCGGGCCACGACCTTCGCCGAGCTCGAGGACCTGCTCAGGCGGGCCGGCGCGCCCGGACAGGACTCCCGGCCGGCCGGGCCGGAACGGGCGCTGGCGCGGGACGTGGGCCGCAGCGTCATCCAGGCCGCCCTGCGCTGCGGCATCGACATCGAGACCTGCGACATGTTCCCGGCCACGGACGACTACGCCGGCCACGAGTTCTACAAGGGCGCCTTCACCCCCGACGAGATCGCCTACTGCGCCCGGCAATCGCATCCCAGGACGCACTTCGCCGCCCGCTGGTGCGCCAAGGAGAGCCTCAAGAAATGCGACCCGGGCTTCCTGATGGAGAAGATGTCCGCCATCGAGGTGGTGCGCGACGACGCGGGGAGCCTCTCGCTGCGCCACCACGCCCCCGGTGGGACGCGCAGCCTGCCCCACGCCGTGAGCGTCACCCACACGGACACCATGGCCGCGGCCGTCGTCGTCGGCGGGTACGCCGCCTGGGTCATCCGCTACTGGCCAGCGGCGCTCGCGGCCGTCTTGCTCGCCTCGGGCCTGGCCCTGTGGCTGACCGCGAGGCACTGACCGCCTCCGGCCGCTGAACGCCCTCGGACAAGAGCCCGGACTCCCTTTCGGGAGGCCGGGCTCGGGGTCGACGTCTCCGACGGGTCAAAACTCAGGGCAAGGAATCCTCTGGTACTTGCCTTTGCCGTGGGACCGTTTGGTATGGCGATGGCCCATCCGGATGTGCGTCTTCTTCTTGAACCTCAGCCAGGTCTTGGTCTTGGTGTCGATGTCCAGCGCGACCAGCCGGGAAGACTCCTCGCCGTCCTTCTTGACGACATCCGTCCTCCCGGGCGTGACGAGCTTCTTCTCCACCAGGAACACGACGTCCACGTACTTGTGCTGGTCGTAATCGGCCCGGTCCTTGTAGGCCGGCTCCCCGCTGCCGTTACCGCCGATCTGGACCCCGTTCACGACAGGGGCCTTGGGGCCCGAGGTGCCGTCCCCGTTCTCGCCCTTGGGGTCGATCGTCACCTGGTCCACGTCCAGGACGACCTCCTTGGATTTGAGGGATTCCAGGATGAAGACCAGCGCGGCCTTGGCCCGGGCATCGCTGAGCTGGAGCCACGATTTGTCGGCGGCCTTGCCCGTGTTAGTGAGCGTGCTGGCCGACGAGCGGATGGTCAGGCCAACGATGCGCCCTCCCTCCCCGGCCTGGGCCAGGGCGTCCTCGATCTGCTCCACCAAGTCCTTGGCGTCGTCGGAGTCCTTCAGGAGCTCCCACTGGTTGTCCTCGAACAGGCCGTGGAAGGGGTCGCCGTGCACCTCCATGTACTCGACCTTCTCCGGCTCGCGGGTGACCGTGTCGGGCGGCGCGGGAGCGGCGTTCTCGGAGGCCGAGACGATCTTCTGGCCCTTGAGGGCCTTCTGATACTTGGCCTTCAGCGCGTCGAGGTCCGTGTCGGCCAGATAGACGCTGACGTCCGCCTTGGAGACCTTCTTGCGGCTGGTGAAGACGTGCTTCCAGTTGTACTGGCGCACCTCGCGCACCTTCTTGGCGATGGCCGCCAGCACGATCTTCTGTTCCTGGTCGGACAGCTCCGTGAAATCCTTGTCCTTCTCGGCGATCCGTTCGGCCTTCCGCAAATCCCGGCCCGAAGGCTGCGCGTAAGACGCCGCGGGCAGGACCGCCGCGGCCAGGAGCGTCAACAGGAAGCGTTTCATGGGGGTCGTTCTCCTCACGGCTGAGATACCAGAAGGATACATCGCCCGACCGGAAATATCAAGGGCACGAATCGTCTTTCCCGGGCGCCCGATCCTCCTCGCGCCGGCGGCCCCTCAACGCCGCAGCCAGGACGACGAGCGCCGCGCCGGCGAGCGCCGAGAGCCAAAGGAACCGGGGCAGCCGCGTCCCGCCGGCGGGTCCGGCCCGGCGGGATCCGGACCGGCCGGCCGCCTCTCCCCCGCCTTGCCACAGGGAGCCGGCGCTGCCCCCAGGACCAGCGACGCCCCCCTGACCGGTCTCCCCGACGACGGGGGCGGCATCGTCCCCGGTGTCGCCCGAGCCCTGCCCCCACCCCATGGCGCCCCGGACGCGCCCCAGCATACGACCCATCAGGGAGCCGCTCACCCGGTCGCCCGCGGACGAGGCGGGCCCCTTGCCCGTCTTCTCGCCGAGGACCCCCTCGAGGAAGGTGTCCGCCGTCCCGTAGATGCTCTTCCAGATGCTGTCGAGGTCTTCCGGCGGCACATCCTCGTTCTTCTTGTACTCGCCTTCCTTGGCGGCGGGGTTGCAGTCCCCCGAGACCTTGCTGCACGACTTCTCCCATACGAAGTCGCGGTCGTTGGCCGTCGTTCCCACGTCCTTGAAGGCCGTGTCCTTGAGCTCGGGCTTGCCTCGATGGTCGCTCTTGAGGTCCTGGTAACGCTCCCTGGGGATGGCCTGGAAGAAGTCGGGCCGGCGCATGAGCGCGGCCGGCTCGGACTCGATGCGCCGCTGGAGCGAGACGAGGTCCTGAGGCGTGGCGGGCGAGCCGTCCTTGCGCCTGAACTCGTAGGCCCCGGAGGCCCCGCGAACCAGCTTGAGCCCGGAGGCGTCGAGCGAGGCGCGGTAGCCGCCCTGCACGGCGACGACGAGGTCGCGGGTCGTGCGCGGGTTGGACGGGTCTCCCCTCCCGGCGCCCCCTCCCGCCGAAGCCGCCCCGGAGGGGCGCGGCGTCTCCCCGGCGGCGCCAGGCAAGCCGCTCCCGCCGGCAGGGACGGACGGGCCGGAACCCTTCCCGTCGTCGTTCAGGCCGCCCGGGCCCGGACCGGCGCCTTGCCCGCCCTGGACTCGGCCGCCGGCCCGACCATCCATGCCGAGTTCGCCGGGGAGGTCGCCGGCGGCGGGCAGGCCGCCGACATCCGCGGGCTGGAACGAGTTCTTGAGGGCGTCGCCGGCCTTCATGGCGTTGCTCACGGCCCCCAAGCCCTTGGACATGATGCTCTCCTGCACCGCCTCGTCGGCCTCCGAGGCGTCCTCGCCGCGCCGCTGGAGGGCCCGCTCGCGCCTCGCAGCCCGCCGCTGCCGGCGGCGCAGTTGGCCTGGCGTGAGCCCGCCCGAGCCGGTCTCCCCCTTGTCGTCGGCTTCGACCTCCCCGTCGCTGGACGCCTCGTCGCCGGTGGCGGTTCCCGTTTCCGACGACGGCTGGTCCGGGACCTTGCTCTCGACGACAGCCTCCACGCGGGACTTCGCCGACTCCGTCGCGGCGGGGTCCGACCCGGCGGAGGCTCCGGGCGGCGCCAGGAGGACGGCCATGACCGCGGCCAGCCAGGGGATCGCCCTCGCCTCGCGCCCCGTGCGGCGCCCGGCACCCCCGTCAGGGCGAGGTTCCATAGTCTCCCTGCAGCCCGGTGAAGTACGATGTCTCCGCGCTCCAGCCGGCAGGGCACCCTCGCCCGACCAGGCAGTAGTTCCGGCGCGATCCGAGCGGAACCTCGAAGAGGCCCGCCGCCCTCAACCGCGCCTCGAAGGACTTCGAGAAATGCCCGAAGGTCAGCAAGGCGAAGCCGCCGGAGGCGGCGCAGCCCGCCGCGAACCCGAGCAGAGCCTCGAAGACCCCCTCCCGCGAGGGGTCGGCCCAGTAGTCCACGCACTCGAGGACCTTCAACCCCCGCCGGACCTTGACCTTGGCGACCATGAAGCCCGCCGCCTCGTCGGCCGAGTAGCATGCGAAGAGCCTCTTGACGACATGCCTGTCCGAGAAGCAGTGCCAACGGAGGGTGCGGGAGTCCCTGACGTTCGTGACGGGATGGATGCCGCGGGTCCGCTCCCACAGGCGGTCGAACGCCGGCCCGGCGTCGCGGGATTCCTCGACCCTCAGCCCAGCGCCGTCCGCGAAGGCGCCGACCCGCCGGGACTGAAGAGCCTCCAGGCACCAGCCCGCCGCCTTCCAGGCGGCGGCCGGCACCCACGCCAAGGCCTGGAACCGCGCCCTGAGGGTTGCGGCGGCGTCGAGGACATAGAAACTCTCCCGATCCTCCCCCCACGGCAGGAGTTCGAAGCCAAGGTTCGCCAGAATGCCGGCCACATGCTCCGTCGGCGTGGTGTCGAACAGGAGCGTGTCCCCGCACGCCGAGACCTGCTTGAACAGCATGTCCAGGCTGCGCTCCCGGTGCTCCGGGAGGACCATCCAGGTGCTGACCGAGAAGACCGTCCTGGATTGGCCGCCGACCAGCATGAGACTCGGCACGTTCGCCAGGAAGCCGCAGAGCCGCCCCCGTTGGCGCAGCATCCAGCCCCGGGGGGTCTCCGGCCTGAAGGCTGGGTTCTCGTCCCACCAGAGGCGCAAACGGCTCATCCAGAAGTCGCGGCCGCCGTCCCGTCCGGCGACCGCGCCTTCGTGACCGGCGCGCCCCGCCCCCTCGGGAAGGGCGTCGGCGGCCGCCCGGGCCTGGTCCAGGTCCGGAAAATCCTCGAGGAACGCGGCCAGGGAAGGGTAGTCCCCGGGGATGACGGTCGCGATGTCGTAGAGAGCCGCGGGACGGCTCATCGTCGGGCGAGGCCGGCCGCCCTCAGGCCGAGCTCCCTCAGGCCCGCCAGGGTGGCGGCGATGGCTGCGTCGTCATCCTCCCCCTTGAGGGCGAGCCTCGAGACGGCGAAGCGCGAGGTCCGCCCGGGGATGTTCAGGCGGAGCCCCTCCGCCACGGCGCAGGAGTAGCCGGCGCTCTCCACCAGGCTCATCACCGCCGGGCTGAGGTCGCCGTTCGGGTAGGAGAAGGACTCGACCGCCCGCCCCGCCAGGGTCGCTATCCTCTCCCTCGAAGCCACGACCTCATGGCGCGCCTCGTCGGCGCCGAGGGTGGTGAGCCTGAGGTGCCTGCAGCAATGGGACCCGATCTCGACGATGCCGGAGGCCGCCATCTCGCGCACCTGCGCGGGACTGAGCGGGGCGAACAGCCCGGGGAGGTCGCGGCCGGCCCCGAGGGAGCGCAGGATGTCCCCCAAAGCGCGGGCGTGGTCGGCGGGCCCCAGCTTCTTGAGGTTGGCCTTGACTATGAGGTAGCACCCGGCCTTGTCGGCCGGCGATGCCAAGGGATAGACCGTTCCCGAGGAAGGGTCGGCCCAGGTCCCCAGGGACGTCCCCTCGAACGCGGCGGCCAGCCGGTCCACCCAGAGGGGCTCCCCTCGCTCCACGAAGTCGGCGGTCACGAAGACCGTGGCCGGGACGCCGTGCTTCTTGAGCAGGGGGAACGCCACGCTGTGGTTGTTCTCGTACCCGTCGTCCAAGGTCAGCACCGCGGCATGGTCGGGCAGGGGCTTGCCGTCGCGCAGGGCCAGGGCGTACTCGCCCAGGGGGATCACCCGGTGATGCTTCTTCAGGAACCTCAGGTGCCGGTCGAAGTCCTCGGCCGCGACGTGCTTCCCCTCGCAGTTGAGCACCCCCCCGACGCGCCCGGCGCAGACCCCGTGGTACATCAGGACCGGGACGTGGGCAGCCCGGCAGCCGCGCACCAAGGTCGTGATGCGCAGCAGGTGCGCGGCCCTGTACACGCTCCTCGCAAGAGCCCCCATCGGCCTTAACCTTATATCAGTCGCCGGCGGGACTGTCAAGTAGTCACTCGCCCCCCCCACGGGGGGGCGAGTAGCGGGGGGGCCGATGCCGCAATCACTCCCCCCCCACGGGGGGGCGAGTAGCGGGGGGGGCCGATGCCGCAGTCACTCGCCCCCCCCCCCCCCCCCCCACGAGGGGGCGAGTAGCGGGGGGGGCCGATGCCGTTTCATCATGATACCCTCCGCATGGGGGCGAGCAGCCACTCTCGCGGACTCCCAAGGCCGCAGAATGGTACAATCTGTCCGATGGCGGACGCCAAAGAGACGGTCGCCGGCACGCTGAACATCCTGGTCGCGGACGACGACCTCGCCATCCGCGAGCGGCTCAGGCGCTCCCTGGTCTCCAAAGGCCACGAGGTGAGCACGGCCGAGGACGGTGAGGCGGCCCTGGCCCTAGCCAAGGCCTCCAAGTTCCACTTGGCCATCATCGACCTGATCATGCCCAAGAAGGGCGGCATCGAGACCCTGGAGGCGCTCAAGGACCTCGACCCCGGCATCGAGGTCGTCATCGTCACGGGCTTCGCGTCGCAGACCTCCGCGATCGAGGCGATCCAGCGGGGGGCCTACGCCTACCTCATCAAGCCCTTCGACCTCCTGGAGCTCGAGGCTTTGCTGCCCAGCGTCTACGAGAAGGTGGGGCTCAAAGCCCTCGTGGGCCTGCTGGAGGCCACGCGCTCGGTCTTCGCCGACGTGCATCTCGACGACCTCCTCCTGGATCTCATGGTCCTGGCGTGCAAGATCCTGTCCGCCGACGAGGCCACCCTCATCCTGCGCACCGACGACGGCAAGCTGCGCCTGGCGGCCTCGAGCAGCCCGACCATCCAGAACCTCAAGGGCTCGGAAGTCAACCTCGAGACCAGCGTGGCCGGCCGGGTGGCTCGCTGGAAGACGGGCGTCTCCATCGAGGGGCCGCTCCATTCCGACCCCAGGTTCGCGGACCTGCCCAGCCACAGCAGCGTCCGGCACGCGCTGGTCTACCCCATCATCCTCAAGGACGACCTGGAAGGCATCCTCTGCGCCAACCGCAAGGAGAACAGAGACCGCTTCCAGCCGCAGGACCTGCGCCACGCCGCGGTCTTCTGCTCCCACGTGGCCCAGGCCATCGAGAACGCCAAGCTCTACGAGAAGCTCCAGGAGGCCCGCAACGAGGCCTTGAAAGCCAACCAGCTCAAGGACGAGTTCCTCTACATCACGACGCACGACCTGAAGGTGCCGCTGAGCATCATCCAGGGCTACACCGAGCGGGTCCTCAAGGCCGAGGACAACGCGCCCCTGCGCCGGGAGCTCGGCCAACGGATCCTGCACAACATCGACGGCATGCTCTCGCTCATCAGGCAGATCCTGCGCAAGGGGCAGCTCGAGTCGGGGCAGTTCAAGCTGGAACGCAAGCCCACCGCGATCACGGCCCTGGTGGACGACTGCCTGCGCGACTTCGAGGTCCTGGCGGAGCGCAAATCCCTCACCATCGCCAAAGACGACCGGCTGCCCCCGGACCACCGGGGCAACATCGACCCCGAGGCGTTCACCGAGATCCTGGAGAACCTCCTCGGCAACGCCGTCAAGTACTGCGGGGCCGGAGACTCGATCACGGTGAGCCTCGACCACCGCAACGGGCACCTGATCCTCCAGGTCGCCGACACCGGGCCCGGCATCACCGAGGCCGACCAGCAGAACATCTTCCAGCGCTTCCAGCGCGGCAGCGGCGCCAAGGCCGAAGGCAGCGGCTACGGCCTGGCCATCGTGAAGACCCTCTCCGAGATCCACGGCGGCGGCGTTTCGGTCGCCAGCGCCCCCGACCAGGGCAAGGGCTCGGTCTTCACGGTCCGCCTGGCGCAAGACTAGCCGAAGATCCGGGGCAGGCGGCGTCGAGCTTCTTGAGCATCCAGACGATCTCGTCCACGACCTTCCTGGGCTTGCCGGCCATGACGTTGAAGCTGCCCAAGGGCTCGAGGTGGGCCGGCGAGATGATGGCGACGTAGTAGGAGCGCCCGGCTCCCGCCGCCGCGATGGGGCCGGGGAGGCGCTTGGCCTCGAGGCGCAGCGCCGGGAAGCGGTCCCCCAGCAGCTCGGGCAGGTGGGGATGCGCCTCCATGGCGGCCAGGACCTCGCGGATCGACGCCGTCACCCGGGGGTCGCCGGGATCCTCGACGACAAGCAGGACCGGCCGGCCCCGGCGGGCCAACTCGCGCATCACCGCGGGGCTGTAGCCCAGCCAGGGGATCGCCATCGGAAGGCCGCCTCCCGCGGCGAGGTCAGCCGATCTTCTCCAGCGCCGCCGCCGTCTCGGCCGCCGTCGGGAAGCGCTTCTCGCGGTCCGGCTGGAGGCACCCGCCCACGAAGGCGTCGACGGCCTCGGCCAGCCCGGGCAGGGCCTTGGAGGGCGCGCCGTAGACCATGCGCTCCTTCTGGGCGAGATAGTCCGGGCCGGTGAACGGGAGGGTCCCCACGACCATCTCGTAGAACGTGACGCCGAAGGCGAAGAGGTCCGCCCGGCCGTCGGCCTTGCCCAGGTGCTGCTCCGGGGCCATGAACGGCAGCGTGCCGGAAGTGTCCTGGGTGTTGGTCACGCTCATCATGGTGTCCAAGACGACGCGCGCGATGCCGAAGTCGAGGACCTTGACGTGGTCCTCCGGGCCGATCATGAGGTTGGCGGGCTTGAGGTCCCGGTGAGCCACCTTGCGCTCGTGCGCGTACTTGAGCGCGGAGCAGACCTGGAGCCCGATCTTCTTGGCGCGGGCCAGCGGCAGGGGGCCCTGCCCGATGATGTCCTTGAGGCTGCGGCCCTCGAGGAACTCGAAGACCAGATAGGTCGCGTCGGGGTCGTCGAGCCCGTCCTCCTTGCCGGCAAGGACCGCGTAGATGTCGACGATGTTGTGGTGGTGGAGCTTGGCCACGGTCCTGGCCTCTTCGACGAACTTGCGGCGCAGCGACGGGTCGATCTGGAGCTCGGAGCGCATCTTCTTGATCGCGACCGTCTTGTCGAGCTTCTTGTCGAGGGCCTCGTACACGACCCCCATGCCGCCCGCGCCCAGGCGCCGGACCTGGAGGTACCGCCCGGCGACGAGCGACGAATCGTCCCCGGCAACGGTATCCTTGTCCTGCCGGGAAGGCCCGCCGGCGAGGGTCTGCCCGCACTGGTCGCAGAAACGCAGCCTGGGCACCTCGTTGCCGCACCCGGTGCAGACCGTCGTCTCAGCGCTCATGGCTCCCCTCCTGTCGTCGCGGCCCGCCCGCGCCGTCCCCTGGCGCGGCGGCCGGGATAATCATACATCTTTGCGGCCGCGGGCGCGGTCGAGGCCTGCGGCCGAGCGCCCGGGAAAGGCGTTGGCGGCCGCGGGTCAGAGGTCCTTGGCGGGACGCAGGCCCACGGCCGCCGAGCGGATCGAAGGCTCGAGCTCTTGGCGGTTCGCGACCCTCGCGAAGGGCGCGCCGAAGAACCACGCGCCGCCCCGCAGGATGCGCTGGGCGACGCCGGCGACCTCCCACGCGCCTCCATCCTTGGGCGCTCCCTCGTAGGTCTCATGGGACAAGTCCTGCACCCATTCCGACACGTTGCCCGCCAGGTCGCAGAGCCCCTGCTCGGAGACGTCCGCGGCCCTCGAGCATACGGGCCAGGCCCCGTCGCGGCCGCACCCGTTGCCGCCCTCGGCGATGACCGCCCGCTCGCAGGTCGCCGCCTCCTCGCCCCAGGGAAACGACCGGGGCTTGCCGGCGCCGCGGGCCGCGTACTCCCACTCGGCCTCGCTCGGCAGCCGTCCCCCGACCCATTCCGAGAACGCCTTGGCCTGGCTCCAGTCGAGGCAGTTGACAGGATACCTCTCCCGGCCCGTCTTCCCCCAGTTGCACGACCCCCCGTCGTCAGGCGGCGTGCAGGCCCCGGCGTCCACGCAGGCCTTGTACTGCGCCACGATCACCTCGGTCTTGGCGATCTGGAAAGAGCGCACCCTCACGCGATGGACGGGCCTCGCCCTGTAGACATCCTTGGCGCCCATCTGGAATTCCCCTCCCGGGATCGTCACCCAGCGCATGCCGGCACGGCCCGCGCCGCCTTTCGACGGGAGCGCCGAAGAAGACGAGGAAGCCGGCGTGGTGGACGGGGCCGTGCCGGCGACTCGTTCCCCAGGGCTTAGGAGCGTCTTGCCGAAATACAGCACCCCGGAAGCGAGCAGGAAGAAGACGGTCCGGACCAGGACCGTGGTGATGAACTGGAAGCATCCGCCGTGCTCCGCCTCGGGCTGAGGCGCGGACTCGCTCCGAATGCCCGGAGGAATCTCGTCCCGACTCCGATGGACGCCGCGGGCCGAGCCCGGGCGCATCTCTCCCGGCTTCCCAGGGGCGTCCGGGGGAGTGATGGAGCGGCTCTCCCCGGGTTTCGGAGGGTCCTCCGGCGGAGCGGGAACGCCCGGGTCCTTCGGCGGCGCCTTGATGGACCAGGCTTGGAATTGCTCGGTGACCTTGCGGGTCTCTTGGACCAGCCCGCCCGCGGTCGGGGGCGGGACGCGCGCTTCGGGCGGCCTCGGCCGGGGCGGCTCAGGCTTGGGCTTCTCCGGCCGGTGAGGCTCAGGCCGGGGCTTCTCCGGCGGGGGCGGCCAAACGCCTCCCGGCAGGCGGCGGAACTTGATCAGGTTGTCGGAGCCGCAATGGCCGCAGAACTTGGCTTGCGCCCGGTTCTCCTGGCCGCATTTCGAATCGAGGCACGTGCCGGCCGCCACGGGTTTGCCGCACCGCCAGCAGATGAGGGCTCCCACATCGATGCCTTTCTGCTTGCACCAGGGGCAATCGAAGGAATCCGCCATGTCAGGGTCTTGACGGCCCGCGTCAGGCCAGGCTCCGAGGAGATTCGAGGTGGCTGACCAGGTCGTTGAGGAACGCCACCGCGTCGCTCGGGTCGTGGGCGCGCTGGTCGTAGCTCAAGCCCAGCGACATCCTCCAGCGGACCTGGATGCTCGTCCCGATCACGACCGCCCGTTCCTGGATCCTGGTCACGCCCAGAGAGGCCGTCTCGGGCTGGCGGACGACCGGGAGATAGAGGCGGGAGGCGGCGGAGGTCACGAAGGTCACCGTGAAGGTCGCGCCGCGCAGCTCCGAGTCGCCGATGCAGTTGTCGCGCACCCTGGCCGGCAGCGCGCCGAGCTCGCACGCCAACGTCCAGAGGTCCTTCCTCTGGACATCGCGGATCACCGGGACGACGAGGCCCTGCCCCGCGGCCAAGGCGATGCCGACGTCGCAGGAGCCCTTCCAGACGAGGCCGTCCCCGCCGTCGAACATGTGGGAGTTGAAATCGGGAAACTCGCGCAGCGTCCTGGCCAGGCCGCGCAGCACGAAGGCCGACTCGCCCAGCTCGCAGCCCTTCTTGGGCACTTCGACCTGCAGCTCCCTGATCAGGCCGCGCATGGCCGTCACGTCCGCCTCGCAGAGGCTGTAGGCGTGGGGAGTGTTGATCCAACTGCGGGTCAACGCGTTGGCGGCGAGCTTCCTGGCCTGCGCGAACGGCATCCTGCGGTCCTGCGGCAGAACGCCCGCCGCGTCGGGGAGCGAGTGCCCTCCCCCGGATTTCGTGCCCGTCGACGAGGTGACGGCGGTCGAGCCGCCGGCCGGCTCCATCGGGGAATTCGGCGCGACGCCCGGGGATTCGCTCCCGGGAGTCCCGGGCTGCGCCTGGGCCGCAGGGGCGGTGACGTCCGCGGCCTTCTCCTTGCCGGGGGCCGCGGCGCCGGCGGCGTCCCCGTCGGAGCCCTCGCCTGTCTTGACGAGCGCCAGGATCTGGCTGGGGCGCACCTGGTCGCCGATCCTGGCGACTTGCTTGCGCAAGATCCCGCCTTGCGGGCACGGGATCTTGATCTCGTTGCTGCCCGCGAGCACCTTGCAGACGAGCTGGCCCGCCGCGATGGTCTCCCCCTCGCGGACCTCCCAGTTGACCATCTCCACCACGGCAGAGCCCGTCTCCGGCAGCCTGAACTCGTATTGCATGGTCTCCTCCGAGCGATTCCCGCCCGTATGATATCAAACAAAATCGGCTGGAACACGGGTCAGAACACGGGTCCGAATTGCCCCCCGAGGCCAACAGTGATATACTCGCTCGTATGCTCAAGTGGGTCGAGATCGACCTGGCCGCGGTCGACGCCAACATCCGCTGGACCCTGCGCCGGCTCGACCAGGGCGTGCGCCTCATGGCCGTGGTCAAGGCCGACGGCTACGGCCACGGGGCCGCCCAGGTCGCCCGACGGGCCGCGGCCCGCGGCGCGGCCGCCCTGGGGGTCCTCACCGTCGAAGAAGGCCGGTCCCTGCGCCAAACCGGCATCCGCCTGCCCACGCACCTCCTCGCCCCGGTGCTGCCGGAGCAGGCGAGCGCCGCGGTCAAGCTCAAGCTCGTCCCGACCGTCGACACCCTCAAGGCCGCCTCCGCCTTCGACGCCTGCGCGCCCAAGGGCTTCCCGGTGCACCTGGACCTGGATTTCGGGCTGGGGCGCTGGGGCATCCCGCCCAGGGAGCTGCGGGGATTCCTGGCGGGGATGGCCCGCCTGAGGAAGCTCAAGCTCGCCGGCCTCTCCGCCCACATCGACTACGTGGCCGGCAAAAACGCCGTGGAGGCCGAGGAGAAGCTCCGCGCCTTCGGTGCCATCGCCCGCGACCTCAAGCGCCGCTTCCCGGGCGTCGTCTGCCACGCCGCCAACAGCTCCGTGGTCATGGATTTCCCCCAATGGCAGCTGGACATGGTCCGCGTCGGGAACCTCCTGTACGGCATCGACCCCTCGGCGCGCAAGACCGCCCCCCTCAAGAACCCCTGGCGCTTCCACGCCCGCATCATCGCCCTGCGCCCGATCGCCAAGGGGAGCTCGATCGGCTACGCCAGCGAGTACGTGGCCCCGCGCAGGATGCTCGTGGCCACGGTCCCGGTCGGCTATTCGGACGGGCTCACGATGGTGCCGGAGAAGCGGGACATCAGCCTGGGCTCGGGGTACCAGTATTGGGGGATGCTTCGCGGCCGCAAGGCCCCCTTCATCGGCCGCGCCGCCATCGCGCATACCCTGCTCGACGCCAGCGGGTGCCCCGGCGCGCGCCTGGGCGACGAAGTGCTCCTGCCCGTCCGGCGGACCGCCGCCAGCCATCACCTGCCGAGGATCTACTCATGAAGCTGCCCGCCAAGGCGTCCGCCCCCGAGCCGACGCGCCGCCGCGTCGAGGAGGAGGCCGCCCGGCTGCGCTCCAAGGGGCTCTCGGACCTGGGCTACAAGGACGCCGAGCTCGAACGGCTGGGCCGCCTGGCCGCCATGATCAAGTCCCTGAAGGACGAGCGCGGGGCCGTCATCCCGGTCCACGTCTACCAGCGGCCCGAGATCATCCACGGGATCGCTGATTTCGTCGGCGATTCCTACAAGCTCTCCAAGCTCTGCGGCCAGGCCAAGGCCCCCTTCATCGTCTTCTGCGGGGTCAGCTTCATGGCCGAGACGGCCAAGATCCTCAACCCGGCCAAGACCGTGCTCCTGCCCTCGCCCGAGGCAGGCTGCTCGCTCTCCGAGAGCATCACGGGGGCCGAGATCCGCCTGCTCAAGTCCCAGCACCCGGGCGCGCCGGTGGCCACCTACATCAACACCTCGGCCGAGGCGAAGGCCGAATCGGACGTGATCGTCACGAGCGCCAACGCGCGGCGCATCCTGGAGCGGCTCTACGGCGAGCACGAGAAAGTCGTCTTCCTCCCGGACATGCTGATGGGGCAGAACCTGGCCCGGCAGCTCGGCAAGAAGCCGGGCCGCGACATCATCCTCTGGAAAGGGACCTGCATCGTGCACGACAGCTTCGACGCGGCCTCGGTCTCCCTATGCAGAGGGATGTACCCCGGGGTCAAGATCCTGGCCCACGCCGAGTGCAGCCCGGGGCTCGTCTCGACGGTGGACTTCGTGGGCGGCACGGGGGACATGCTCCGGTACATCGAGTCCACGCCGGCCCCCTTCTACATGCTGGTGACCGAGTGCGGCCTGGGCGAGCTCGCCCGCTCGCGGTTTCCGGAGAAGCGCTTCGTCCCCATGTGCCGGCTGTGCCCCTACATGAAATCCGTGACCCTCGAGCGGGTCCTCAAGGCGCTCGAGTCGCCGGCGAGGGCGAACGTCGTCGAGGTGGACCCGCGGGTGCAGGACCGCGCCCGCAAGGCGCTGGAGCGGATGTTCGAGTTGGCGGAAGGATGAGGGAGACTTCATGAAAATGATCCGGCTCGGCGCCGCGTCGCTCAACCAGACCCCCCTCGACTGGGACGGGAACACGGCGAGGATCGTCTCGGCCATCGGCCTCGCCAAGGGCGGCGGCGTCTCGGTCCTGTGCCTGCCCGAGCTCTGCGTCACCGGCTACGGGTGCGAGGACACCTTCCACGCCGAGTTCGTGCACGAGGCCGCATGGCTCCAGCTGGGCAGGATCCTGCCCCACACGAAGGGCATCATCGTCGGGCTGGGCCTGCCCGTCTTCCACGACGGCGCGGTCTTCGACGCGGCGGCCCTCCTGTGCGACGGGGCCCTCCTGGGCCTGGCGGCCAAGAGGTTCCTGGCCGGCGACGGCATCCACTACGAGCCCCGCTGGTTCAAGCCCTGGTCCGTCGGCGCGAGCGACACCCTGGAGCGGGCGGGGGAGAAGGTCCCGTTCGGCGACCTCTACTTCCAATGCGGCGGGGTGGGGATAGGCTTTGAGATCTGCGAGGAGGCCTGGGTGTCGAACCGGCCCGGCGCGGCCCTGGCCCGCAAGGGCGCCGACATCATCCTCAACCCCAGCGCAAGCCCCTTCGCCTTCGGCAAGATCGAGACTCGCCGCCGGTTCGTGACGGAGGGGTCCCGGGCCTTCGGCGTGGCCTACGGCTACGCCAACCTGCTCGGCAACGAGGCGGGACGCGTCATCTACGACGGCACCTGCCTCATCGCCTCCGAGGGGCGGCTGCTGGCCAGCGCGCCGCGGTTCTCCTTCCAGGACTGCGCGGTCACGTGGGCCGACGTGGACGTCTCCCTCAACCGCATGAACCGCGCGCGCTGCGCGAGCTTCTCGCCCCAGCCGGCGTCGACGGAGCAAGGCTGCGTCTCCAGGCCCTTCTCCTTCCCGGAGCGCCGGGCCTCCCCCGAGGCCTCCCCGGCGCCGCCGGCGTGGGAGTCGGGGGCTTCGGTCAAGGAGGAGGAGTTCACCAGGGCCGTGTCCCTGGGGCTCTTCGACTACCTGAGGAAGAGCGCCTCCCAGGGGTTCGTCGTCTCCCTGAGCGGCGGGGCCGACTCCTCGGCCGTCACCTGCCTGTCGGCGCTGGCCCTGAAGATGTCCCTGGCCGACCTCGGGCCCGAGAAGCTGGCCGCCAAGCTCCCCCACATCGCCGGCCTCGACGCGGCCAACGACGCCCGAGGGCTCGTCGGGAAGCTCCTCAGCTGCGTCTACCAGGCCACCGAGAACAGCTCCGACGCGAGCCGGGCGGCCGCCCGGGCGGTCGCCAAGTCCGTCGGGGCCGGCCTCATGGAGTGGGAGGTCGGCGGCATCGTCGCCTCCTACGTGGGCACGGTCGAGCGCGCCTTGGGCCGGACCCTGACGTGGGAGGCCGACGACATCAGCCTCCAGAACATCCAGGCCAGAGTCCGGGCTCCGGGCGCGTGGCTGCTGGCCAACCTGCGCCAAAGCCTGCTCCTGGCCACGAGCGACCGTTCAGAGGCCGCGGTCGGCTACGCCACCATGGACGGCGACACCTGCGGGGGCCTGGCGCCCATCGCCGGCATCGACAAGACGTTCCTGATCGACTGGCTCAACTGGCTCGAGAAGAAAGGCCCCGAGGGCCTCAGCCCCATCCCGGAGCTCCAAGCCGTCACATGCCAGCGGCCCACCCCCGAGCTCCGGCCCCCCTCGTCAGGCCAGGCCGCGGAGACAGACCTCATGCCCTACCCCGTCCTCGACGCCATGGAGCGGGCCTTCATCCGCGACAAGAGGTCCCCGGCCGAGGTGCTCCGCCAGGTGACGTCCCAGTTCCCCCGGCACGGGGAGGACGACCTCAAGGCGTGGGTCAGGCGGTTCTTCGCCCTGTGGTGCCGCAACCAATGGAAGCGGGAAAGGTACGCGCCCTCGTTCCACCTCGACGACGAGAACCTCGACCCCAAAAGCTGGTGCCGCTTCCCCATCCTCTCGAGCGGGCTCAAGACCGAGATCGGCGGCCTGTAGCCCGGATCAGCCGGCCGGCTCCGAAGCGCGACGGATGAGGGTCTTCGGGGCAAGGGCCCTCGCGATCCCTCCCTATTTCCCCCAACTGTAGCCGGGCGGAGCCTCGGGCTTCATGTCGCGGACGATGCCGTTGGCGTCGGTCCAGACCGTGACCCGGACGCGATCGCGGTCGGTCGTGTCGGGGTCATCGATCGGGCTGGCGAACGTCAGGATCTCGCCGCTCTGCCCGTAGGAGATCCGGCTCTCCGGCTGCCCGAGGTCGGCCACCACGGCCGAGTAGTGGCGCCCCACGTACTCGCCGACCGCCATCTCCATCTCGAGGCGGGCCTTGCGCGAGGCGCACCCCGCGGCGCAGCAGCACAGCCACGCCGCTCCGACCCAAAGATGCCGCTTGCGCAACAGAGCCATCGCGGGACGCGGCGATGGGGGAACCAGCGCGAGCCCCCCGCCGCCGCGACTCCTTGGCGCGTGCTAGAGCGTCTTGATCTTCTCGACGAGGCGCTGGACGCTGTTCTTGTCCGAGCGCTTCTTGAGCGCCTTGGCGATCGCGATGCCGGCCAGGGCGGCCACCGACGCGATCAGCGCGACCTTCCCGGCTCCCTTGCCGAGACGCGCGAGATCGCTCGCTTCCTTCTTCGTCACGTCCTTGCCGTTCTTCTTCAAAGCCATCCTCCTGTCTTACGCCCCGACGAGCTCTTCGTGCTTCTCGGCCCGCGCGTCGACGTTCTGGGAATCGCGGTCGAAGCGGAACTTGGTCCTGGCGCTGCGCCACCAGCCGTTGAGCTTCTCCCTGGTCTCCCGGCCCGACCGGGGCGCCATCAACACGGCCGCCGCGGCGCCGACCGTGGCGCCCAACAGCAGCCACACGAACGTCTTCGTGGAATTCGAACGCGTCGTCTCGCAGCCCGTCGTCTTGTCCTGGTCCATGGTCATCCTCCTCGGCACGGCTGACTTCGATCTGTACCGGTCTTCGGCTCCAGTCAGGCGATTATAACATTAATAGCAACGACTCGGCTTCTTCAAGAATCGGTCCCCACCCACTACTCGACCCTCCCGCGGGGAGGGTCGAGTCGCTTCATTCAATGACGGCGGGCTCCTCGGTCTCGGGCAGGTTCTTGAGCTCGGCGTCGCTGGGCAGGGGCAGGAGCCCGTCTTCGTCCGTCGCCGCCGCGGAGGTCGCGCCGTGCTGGAGCGGCTGGCCGCCCGGCAAGCCGCTCACCGTGAGCTCCAGGGGCTTGGAGTGGTCCGCCTCGCAGTACTGGGTCGGCTGGCTCCCCTCGATGAAGGGCTCGTCCACCTTGCGCGGGCAGGCCGGCAGCGACAGAAGCCCCGTGTCGGCGCAGACCTTCTGGAACGCGATGCCCGACGGGACCGGGAAGTCGCGCTTCGGCTGGTCCTTGAGGATCTGCTCCATGATGGCCGTCCACCAAGGCAGGACCGTGGAGCCCCCGGTCCAGTCCTTCTTCCCGAGCGAGCCGAAGTCGTCGTAGCCCATCCAGGCCCCGGCCACGTAGTCGGGGGTGAAGCCGATGAACCACAGGTCGCGGTTGTCGTTGGACGTCCCGGTCTTGCCGGCCAGGGGCTTCTTGAGCGCCAGGTCCCGGGCGAACCTGCCCGTCCCCCCCATCACCACCGCCTTCATGAGGTTCACCATGAGATAGGCCAACTGCGGCGACATGGCCTCTTTTTCGCTGGGGACGTGCCTTTCCAACTCCTTGCCCTGGGCGTCCTCGACCCGGTCCACGGTGTAGGGCAGGACGTAGATGCCGCCGTTGGCGAAGGTCCCGAAGGCGCTGGTCATCTCGAGGGGGCTGACCACCGAGGCCCCCAGCCCCAGGGCCGGCACGGCCTCGAGCTCGGAACGTATCCCGGCCCGGTGCGCGATGTCCACCACCAGGGGCGGGCCGATCTGGTTGATGAGGTTGATCGAGGCGATGTTCCTGGACAACGCCAGGCCCTTGCGCAGGGTGATGACGCCCATGAACTTGCCGTCGAAGTTGTTCGGCACCCAGATCTTGAAGTCGGGCGACTCCGCGAACGGCGCCGTCGCCAGGTTGATCGAGTACTGGTCGGTAGCGCCCTCGAGAAGCCGCCAGTCCCGGCCGTCGAAGTAGTAGGCCAGCGGGTTGTCCTCGACCAGGGACACCCCGGTCATGCCGGCGTTGAGCGCCGCAGCCCACACGAAGGGCTTGAAGGTCGAGCCCGGCTGGCGGTAAGCCTGGACGGCCCTGTTGAACTTGGAGTCCCTCCCCCCGATCATGGCCTTGATGGCGCCGGTCTTGACGTCCATGAGGAGGAACGCCCCCTGGATCTTGGGGAGCGTCGTCGAGACCTCGACCCCCTCCTCCGCGTCCAGGGCGTCCTCCTTGAGCTTCGCCTCCCAATCCTTGGCGGCCTTGGCGTCGAAGTCGCTCAGGCCCTTCTCCATGACCTCCTCGGCGATCTTCTGCATCTTGAGGTCGATGGTGGTGCGGATCTTGAGGCCGCCGCGCCACAGGGTGCTGGTGCCGTATTTCCGCTCGAGGCGCGACCTCACGTGCTCGACGAAATAGGGAGCCTGGGTCGTCATGTCGAGGGGCCGCACCGGCGGGATGGCGGCGACCAGGGCGTCGCCCTTCTCCTTGTCGGTGATGAAGCCCTCCTCCCGCATCCGCTGGAGGACGACCGACCGCCGCCGGCGGGCCCGGTCGGGGTAGTTGAAGGGCGAATAGCCGCGCGGGGCGCGGATGAGGCCCGCCAGCAAGGCGCACTCGGCGAGGTCGAGCTGCCTGACCTCCTTGCCGAAGTAGATGCGCGCCGCGGCCTGCACGCCGTAGGCCCCCTCCCCGAAGTAGACTTGGTTGAGGTAGAATTGGAGAATCTCAGGCTTCGAGAAATCCCGCTCGATCTGGACGGCCAGGAGGATCTCCCTGATCTTGCGCGCGACCGTCCTCTCCCGGGTGAGGAAGATCTGCTTGGAGAGCTGCTGGGTGATGGTCGAGCCCCCCTGCACGAAGCGGCCGGCGAGGAAATTGACCACGGCCGAGCGGATGATGCCCCGGGGGGACACGCCCCAGTGCTTGAAGAACCGGTCGTCCTCGATGGCCAGGACCGCGTTCTGGAAGTCGACGGGGATCTTCGACAGGTCGAGAAGCGCCCTCTTCTCGATGGACAGCTCCGCCACGAGGTCGTCGCGGCAGTCGAAGAGCCTGGTCGTGATGGCCGGCGTGTACTCCTCCAGGACGAAGGTGGAGGGCAGCCCTTTCAGGAGGTCCCTGACGACCCAGCCCGCCGAAAGGATGCTGGCCGCCGCCAGAGCGGCGTAGAGGTAGAAACGCCTCCTGGACATGCGCGGATTATATCAATTATCATGTCACTCGCCCCTCCCCGCGGGAGGGGCGAGTAGTGGGTGGGGCAGATGCCGCAATCACTCGCCCCCCCCCCCCCGCATAGGAGGATCGAGTACGGGGGGCGAGTAGCGGGGGGTAGATGCCGTTTCATCAGGACAGTTTCGAAGCGGTCGTCATCGGAGGCGGGATCACGGGCGCCGGCGTCGCCCGCGATTGCGCCATGCGGGGCCTCAAGACCCTGCTCCTGGAGAAGGGCGCCCCGGGCGCCCAGACGACCGCGGCCTCGAGCCACCTCATCCACGGGGGGCTGCGCTACCTCCTCTACGACAGGCTGACGACGCACGCCACGAGCTGGGATTCGGGCAATATCCTGCGCGTCGCAGGGGCCCTGCTCAAGCGGCTCCCCTTCATCTGGCCGGTGTACCGCTGGCACAGCCACGGCATCGAGACCGTGGAGACCCTGCTGGAGGAATACGACCGTTTCCAGCGCATGAAAGGCGGCCGGCCCCACCTGCGGTTCTCCGCGTCGGACACCCTCCGGGTCGTCCCGTCCCTCGAGCCGGCAGGCCTCGTCGGCTCGGTCGCCTTCGACGAGTGGCTGGTGGACCCCGTCGCCCTCGTGGAGGCCAACCTGGAATCAGCCCGCCGGCACGGCGCGACCGTGCGATGCGGCGTGGAGGCGACGGGGCTCGTCCGCTCCGGGGGCCGCGTGACCGGCGTGGAGACCGCCTCGGGCCCCATCCCGGCCCGGCTCGTCATCAACGCCGCGGGCCCATGGATCGACAGGGTCGCGGCCTTCGCGGGCGCGTCCATCGGCCTGAGCCTCCGGCAAGGCACCCACCTGGTCTACGGCCGGCGGCTCATGCCCGCGGGCCTCATCCTCGAGGCGCCGCCCGAGGCCTACCCGCCGGGCGCCGGCAGGGACCAGACGCGCTGCGTCTTCGTCATCCCCATGGGCGACCGGACGCTGGTGGGCCCCACGGATGTCCCCTGCGCCGACGACCCCGGGCGCCTCCAGAGCGAGCCCGACGAGGTCCGCTACATCCTGGGCACCGTCCGGCGCTATCTCGCCGGGCTCCCGCGGCACCACGACCGGACGACCGTCGGCGCCCGGCCCATCCTGGAGGTCTCCGGCGACGAGAAGAGGCTCTCCCGGGGCTTCGAGGTCTTCGACCACCAGTCCCGCGACGGCGCGGCGGGGCTGCTCACCATCGGCGGGGGCAAGATGTCGGATTTCCGGCTCATGGCCGAGGCCGTGACCGACCTCGCCTGCCGCAAGCTCGGCGTCGACGTCCCCTGCCGGACGCACCTCGAGACCCTCGGAGGGCAACCCGTGCCTTCCCACCCCTCCTTCGCCCTGCCCCGCAGGAACTTCAAGGAATTCCTCGGCCGCCGTCCCAGGCTCCGGGAGCTCCATGCCCTCTCTTACCTCGGCCTGGCCTTCGCCCGCCACCTCGCGCGCCGGGTCGCCGGCGGCCGGCGCCTGGCCCGGCCCGAGGACTGGGACGCGTACTACCGATGACGGACATTCGGGCGGGGCATTTTGTTAGAATCTCCCCATGCCGCAGGAGCGGGGCCGTCTTTCCCTCGTCAAGATCGCCGCGATCGTCGCCGCGGCCGGCATCGCGGCGCTGGCGGCCGCGGCCCTGACGCTCAAGATGCTCCTCCCCCCCGACAAGATCAAGAGCCTCGTCACCGAGCATGCCGGCAGATTCCTGAAGCGGGAGGTCCGGGTCAGGGATGTCTCGGTGGGCCTCCTCAAGGGCCTGCGCATCGAGGGGGTCGAGGTCTCGGAGCATCCCGACTTCAAGGCCGGCACCTTCGTGAGCGTGCAGGCCTTCAACCTGAAGATCCAGCTGAAGCCCTTGCTGAGCAAGAGGGTCGTGATCGACCGCATCGTCGTGGACGCGCCCGAGGCGACGATCGTCAAGAAAAAGGACGGCAGCTTCAATTTCTCGGATCTGTTGCTCGCCCCCCCCGCGGGGGGGCGAGCAGCGGGGGGGCGAAGCGCCGTTTCAAAAGCCTCCGCGGCCAAGTCCGCCTCGGCCTCGGCCGCGCCCGCGGGACTCGAACTGCCCTTCCTCCTCGCCGTCAAGGAGGCGCACGTCGCCCGCGGCAGGATCGTCTATCGCGACGCGGGCGCGGGCCAGGAGATGGCGATCACCTCCCTCGAGGCCAAGGCCGACGATGCGAGCCTGGAGAAGCCCTTCAAGGCGAGCGTGGGGCTGTCGTTCAACGGCAAGGCCGCCGGCAGGCGCCTGAGCGGTAGCGCGAAGGCCGCCGCGAGGTTCGATCTCACTCGGCTCAAGCAAGGCGCGGCCAGCGCCGACATCGAGAAGGCCGCTCTGGACGCGGCGGGGCTCAAGGCCAACCTTTCCATGAAGTTCGCGCTGGACCCGAAGCAGATCGCCCTGACCGAGGTCAGCGGCACCGTCGTGGGCGGGGACCTGACCGCGTCGCTGAAGGTCCGCGGCTACGACGCGGCCCCCGACGTCGAGGTCAACGCCAAGCTCTCCGCCGTGGACCTCGAGAAGCTGCTGGCCGCCAACGAGGCGACCCAGGAGTCCGCGAGCGTTGCTCGCGGAGCGCGCGCCGCAGGCGGCTCGAAGGGGACATCGCCCCCCCCGACCGATCCGGCACCCTCCGCGGGGGAGCGCCGGTTGCGCTCGCCGACGCCGGCGAGCGCTTCCCCCCCCATGAGCACCCGGGGCAGCGTCACGATCGGGGAGGCCAAGCACCCCTTCGCCTCGGCCAAGGACATCAGCCTCGTGTGGGACCTCAAGGGCATCACCCCGGACCTGAAGTCCCTGGGGGGGTCGGCGACCCTGAAGGTCGCGGGAGGCCATTTCAGCGCGCTCGATTCCCTCGCCTCCAGATCGAAGGCCCTCAAGGTGCTCACCCTCCCCTTCGTGACGCTCCAGAAGATCGGCAAGCTCGGCATCCTCGGCAAGTTCCTGCCCGACTTCAGCACGGTGACATTCTCCGAGATCGTCGGGGACTATGCCTTCGACCGCGGCCTCATGACCCTGCGGGACTGCGGGATGGACAGCACGGTCGCCCGGGTGAAAGCCACGGGCACCGTCAACCTCCCGGAGGAGAAGCTCGACGTCTCGGTCCGGTCCACGGTCGGCAAGCTCGCCCCCATCGAATTCGCGGTCACGGGCACCTTCGACGAGCCCAAGACCAAGCTCAAAGCCGAATCCATCCTCGCCCAACCGGCCGTGCACAAGGCTCTCGAGCCGGCCAAGAGACTCCTCGAAGGGTTGTTCAAGAAGAAAAAATGAAACCATCTCTCCTCGTCTTGACCCTCGCCGCCCTGTCCGCGCCCGGCGTTTCCGGCGCGGACGCGCCGCCTCGATCAAAATGGGGGAGCGGCCTGCCCGCCGTCGCGCAGGCATCGTCGCCGATGGACGTCGCCTGGAACCTCCTCAAGGAAGACCAGCTCGAGCGCGCCATCTCGCCCCTGCAGGAGGCGCTCAAGAAGACCCCCACGCACGCGCTCATGCGCTACGGCCTCGGGGTCTGCCTCGCCCACACCGGCGAGTCCGGCCAGGCGGAAGAGGAGCTCAAGCTCGCGGCCCAGATGGACCCGTCCTTCCCCCAGACCTGGTACTACCTCAGGACCGTCATCCTCTCGAACGGGGACCCCAAAGGCCAGGAGTACTTCCGCCGGATGGCCTCCAAGAACAAGAAGAAGAACCCCTCCATCCACCTCAACTACGGCCTCTTCCTCCTTCAGAACAACCAGACCGAGGCCGCCCTCAAGCAGTTCCAGACCGCCGCGGACCTCAGCGCCGCCTACGCCGAGGCCCACTTCCAGGCCGGCGCCGCGCTCTACGACCTTCTGCGCTGGAAGGAGGCCGTGGCCAGCCTGAAGAAGGCCGTCGAGATCGACCCCGACTACGCCGAGGCCAAGCGCGTCCTCGCGCTCGCCTTGGAGAAGGCCGGCGAGCCGGCGGACCAGATCGAGGCCATCAGGAAGCAGGCCCTGGCCCTCAAGCCGGAGCTCGCCGAGGCGGAAGAAGCCCTGACGATCCTGAGCGACAAGGACAAGAAGGCGAACTGGGAGAAGAACCTCGAGCGCGTGGGCAAGCTCTACCTGGCGCCGCTCAAGGCCGTCGGCATCATCATGTCCCCGCTCGTCCCCTTCCTCGAGCGCGAGCCCGTCGGCCGGGCCATCAACCTCGCGACCTCGTCTCGGACCGCGGCGGGCTACGACGTCCCGCAGTCGAGCCCCACGCTCAAGGGCACGTTCTCCAAGATCGCCATCAAGTGGACCTCCTCCAAGCACCTCGAGCCCCTGCCGCTGGAGACCCTGGCCGACCCCGACGACTTCACCCTCAGCGTCCGCCTCGGCGGCAAGAGGCTCCTGTGGGCCTTCTTCACCACGCCGAACCTCAGGATCATCGCCGAGGCGGCCGGCCCCGGGAAAGCGGCGATCAGCATCCGCAGGATCCCGCCCGTCCAGGTCCGGTTCGACCCCAACGGGTCCCTGGTCTCCCGGGGCGACTACGCCGCGGGCCAGGAGTTCGCCATCGACGGCCAGTGGGGGGCCAGGGTCGTGGACGTGGGCCCGGACACGGTGCGGCTGAAGATCAGCAGGAAGCGCTGACCGTCAGCGGGGAGAAAGCCGCAGGCCCGCGCGCTCGCGGCTGCGCTCCAACGCCAGAGCGACCAGGCGGTCGACCAGGTCCTTGATGGACAACCCGGCGGCCTTGAACAGCGCCGGGTAGAGGCTGTGGCCGGTGAACCCGGGGATGGTGTTGATCTCGCCGAAGAAGGCCCGGCGCGAGCCCCGGTCCATGAAGAAATCCACGCGGGCCATGCCGTAGCCCTCGAAGGACTCGAAGACCCTCGCGGCCAGGTCGCGCAGGCGCCCCTCCTCGTCGGCGGCGAGCCTCGCCGGGATGAGGAACTCGTGGCCCTGCTCGTCGAAGTACTTCGCCGAATAGTCGAAGAACTCGTGCTTCCCCGTCACCACGACCTCGCCGCAGCCCGAGGTCTTCACCGAGCCGGGCTTGCCCAGCACCGCGCAGCAGATCTCCTGGCCCTCCACGCCCTGCTCCACCATGACCTTCGTGTCGTAGAGGAACGCGTGGCGCACCGCGCCCCGGACCTCCCCCCACGCCTTGACCTTGCGCACGCCGATGGAGGAGCCCAGGCAGACCGGCTTGACGAAGACCGGGAGCTTGAGCCGCCGGATGAGGGGCGTCTTCGCGGCCAGATCGGCGGCCGAGCGCAGCAGGACGTGGGGCAGCACCGGGATCCCGGACTGCAAAGCCAGCCGCTTGGCCACGTCCTTGTCCATCCCGACGGCCGAGGCCAGGACGCCGCAGCCCACGTAGGGGACATGCGCCAGCTCCAGCATCCCTTGGACCGTCCCGTCCTCGCCCATGGACCCGTGCAGCACCGGGAAGACGACGTCCACGCCGAGCGGGGCCGCCCCCCCTCGCTCCCCTCTGGCGAGGCGGCAGGGCCCGAGGCCGCCGAAGGGGAGCATCGCCTTCTCGCCGCGCCGGCCGTCGTTCTCCAGCAGCCACCGGCCCCGGCGGTCGATGCGTATCCCGACGACCTCGTAGCGCTCGGGGCTGAGGTTCTCCATGACGGTCTTGGCCGACGCCAGCGAGACGTCGTG
The DNA here is from genome assembly GCA_016212795.1 of Elusimicrobiota bacterium. Lineage (GTDB taxonomy): Bacteria > Elusimicrobiota > Elusimicrobia > UBA1565 > UBA9628 > JACRDT01. The sequence goes on from JACRDT010000025.1 coordinate 53,932, forward strand.
CTCGGCGGACTGCCCCCCGTAGAGGACCGCCACCCTCAACCTGCGTCCCCCCCGCGGAGGGACGCATCCGTCCGGGGGGCGGAACTGTTTCATCAAGGTCTCCTTGCGCTCAGTAGACCCCGCGCGCCTGGTACCAAGGCACGCCCTTGCTGCTGCGGTGGGTGCAGTCGATGAAGACGATGACCTGCCTGTCCGTGAAGACGTAGCCCCACTTGCCGGAATCCTTCAGCAGGGTGCCGTCGATCACCCCGTCATGGATGATGGAGCTCGGGTAGTACTGGACGGCGCTCGAGTCCTTGTGCCTCGTCCCCGGCAGCTCGACGAGGGGGATGTCGGCCAGGTACTTGGGCACGAGCGCGGTGAGCTTGGGCGGGATCTCCTTCTCGGTCTTGACGTAGTCCGCGACCGCCGTCTCGATCTTGGCCAGGATCGAGAGGGTCTTGCTCTCCTTGACCTGAAAATCGACGTCGGAGGTCTCCTGGTCCAGTTCCAGCCCGCGGTCGGTGTCGAGCGTCTGGCATCCGCCCAGGACGGCCAACGCGACGATCCAAACGATCCTCTTCATGCGCCCTCCATGACCCGCTGGCGCGGATGTCCGGGGAACGGCGACCCCTGGTGCGATTCTAGGATTTTCCGGGTGGAAACGGAAGGGTCATGTTTTCGCCGCCCGATGAAACAACATCTGCCCCCCGCTACTCGCCCCCCCTCGGGGGGCGAGTGATTACTGGCCGAAACCGAAGCCCTTGAAAAGGTCCTCCTCCCCGCCGCCCCCTTCCGCCGGCGCCGCTCCGCCCGCCGAACCCTCCGGACCCCCGGCTTTGCCGGCCGGGGGAAGGGCGGCCTTCCCGGCCGGAGCGGAGGTCGCCACCGGGGCCACGACGGCCTTGCGGATGCCCTCCGTGAAGGTGAGCCTAGCGCGCTTCATCTCGTAATAGAGCCTGAACTGGCTCTGCTTGAGCTGCGGCTCGTAGGCCCTGCCCAGGTTCTCCCTCTCCTGCTCCCAGCCGGGGCTGTACATGATCCGGCCGCGCACATCGACGAATCCTCCCATGATGGGAAGGCTGAATCGGATCCGATAGAAGCCGTTCGTGTCGCTCACGCCGGGGTCGAAGGAGCTGGCCGCGATCCCGACCGCCCGGCGCTCGCCGGTCTCCTCCCGCTGCGTGCCCTCCCCGACGGCGACCGCGCGGACCACCACGCCCTGCACGGGGTTGTCGGCATAATCGGTGATGACGCCTTGGATGTAGCCCTCCAGGAACGCGGTCTTCCTCGGCATGGACATGAAGAGCATCTCGCGGTTGCCGGTGATCTTCTCGGTGATGGTGACGTCCACGACGCGGCCTTCGGCGAAATCCTCCGCCACGACCTTCTTCTGTCCCCGGCCCATCCGCATGCTGGCGCAGCCCGCCGACGCCAGGAACAGCGCGGCCGCCGCCAGGCACGTCATCACGTTGAGGAAATGGTGGCGCGCGCCCATGGCCGACGGTCCCGGCCCGCCAACGCCGCTCCAGCTCATCAGTTCCCCTCCTCGGCCCCGGCCTTCTCCGGCGCGGCCGGCTCGGGCTGGGCCTCGCCGCCTTTGCCCTCCTCCGAAACGGCCCCCTCCGTCGCCGCCTCGCCTTCCTTGCCCTCCGCGGCTCCGGGCGCCTCGGCCCCCTCTTGGGGAGCCTCGCCGCCCGCCTTGGCGCCCTCCGCCTTGGCGCCCTCCACCTTGGCGCCCTCCACCTTGGCCCCTTCCGGCCCGGCGCCCTCCGCCTTGCCCCCTTCGAACTTGGGCGGCGAGTTCTTGACGAAGAACACGACCCGGCGGTTCTTCGAGCGGTTCTCGGGGGTGTCGTTGGGCGCGACGGGACGGAACTCCCCGTAGCCGATGGCCGCCAGCCTGCTCGGCGGGAAGCCGAACTTGTCGATCATGGTGCGGACCACGTTCGTGGCCCTCGAGGTCGAGAGCTCCCAGTTGGAGTCGAAGTACTCGTTGGAGATGCGCTGGTTGTCGGTGTGCCCCTCGACCTGGATGTCCTGCTTATCCACGAGCTTCTTGAGGACCGGCGACAGCTTGGAGAGCTTGTCCTCCATGTCGGACGTCAGGTCGGCCGAGCCGCTGGAGAAGAACGGCACCTGCCCCTGCTCCTGGAGGGTGATCCTCATGCCCTCCTGGTCGATCTTGACCTCGCCCTTCATCTGGCCCTTGTCCATCATCTCCTGGACTTCCTTGGCCGCGTTCTGCACGTTCTTGTTGAGCGCGGCGGACAGGGCGTAAAGGATCACGAAGAAGCAGACCAGCTCGGTCATCAGGTCCGCGTAGTTGACGAGCCAAGCCGGGGCGGGGTGGCCGATCTGGCACACCTTGGGATCGGTCTCGTCGATGAAGCCTTTCGGCGCTCGCAGTGGCATGGCGTCCCGTGGCTAGACCGCCGACCCCTTGATGGCCATCCTCTTGGCGGGCTCGAGGTAGGCCTTCAGATTGTTCTCCACCACGCTCGGTGTGGCCCCGCTCTGCAGGAGCAGGACCCCCCGGATGATGATCTCCTTGACCAGCAGCTCCTCCTCCGACCGCCTTCTCAGCTTGCCGCCCATCGGCAGGAAGACCAGGTAGCCGGCCGTCAGCCCGTAGAAGGCCGACGCCAGGGCCAGGGCCATGCGCCTGGGCACCGCCGCCACGTCGCTGATGCTAGAGAGCATCAGGATCATGGCCAGCACCGTCCCGATGATGCCGAACGCCGGGGAATAGGTCCCCATGGCGTTGAAGATCTCCTGGCCCACCTTGTGGCGCTCGCGGATGAACCCGATCTCGGTCTCGAGCATCGAGCGGATGAACTCCTGGTCCGCCCCGTCGATGACCAGCTGGATGCCCCGGCGCATGAAATCGTCCTTGAGGCCGTTGACGTCGGCCTGCAGGGCCAGGAACCCCTCCTTCTTGGCCTTCTGCGAGAGGCTCAGGAAGGTCCCCACGATGTCGGAGGTCTCCTCGCCGGTCGACAGGAGGACCTTGCGCAGTATCTTGCCCAGGCCCACGACCTGCTTGAGCGGATAGTTCACCAGCGTCGAGCAGAAGGTCCCCCCCGCGATCAGCAGGAGCGCCTCCAGGTTCATGAACGGGATGAAGCCGGCCTTCCCCTCTTGGACGAAGATCGCGGTCACGGCCAGGCCGATGAACACGATGATGCCCATCACGGTCGCGATATCCATTATTCCCTCTTGTACCCTGCGATCGGATTGACGACCTTCCCTTCGGCATGGATCTTCCGGCGGTATTCTACCACCTTTTGGACGACCTCCTCAGCGGACTCCCTGACCACGATCCTGTTGCCCGTCGCGAGACAGATCAGGGACTGCTGATGCCCGGGCTCGAGGCTCTCGATGAGCTCGGCGTTGACCACCATCTCGGCCCCGTTGAGCCGGTGGACGTGAATCACTTCCCTCCCCCCACGGGGGAGGGAAGCAGCTGAGGGGGGCGAATCGCCGTTCTCATCTAGCTCCTCCTCCACCCGGCTGGACCGGAGGCTCGGGCCTGCCCGCGTCCGGCGTCTCTGGCGCGGGCGCGCCGCCTCGATCAGGACTGGAAGGCGGCCTGCCGCCGCGGCCTTCCAGCTCCCGGATCCTGGCTTCGAGCTTCGCCTTCTCCTCCAAGAACGTCTTGGCCATCTGGGCATCCTTGGCGAGCTGGCCCCTCAGGCTGAAGAAAGCGTCCTGGAGGTTCTTGATCTCCGCGCCTTGGGCCATGGCGAGACGCTCGAGGTCGGCTTTCTCCTGCCCGACCTCCTGCTTGGCCTTCTCCGCGAGCTCGAGGCGCTCCCGGACCTTGGCCAGGTCGGCCCGCATGACGCCCGCCTCCTCCTGGGCCGAGCGCACGGCGCTCTCCAGCCGGCCGACCTCTTCGCGCGACCCGCGCTTGGATTCCTCCAGGGTGGAGAGGGCTTGGCGCTTGGCCTCCTCCTCCGCCGTCTTCTGGACGGCGATCTCCTCGTAGTTCCTGCGCAGCGCCAGGAGCTCCTTCTCCTTGTCGAGCGTGGCCTCCTGGTGCAGGATGTTGAGCTTCTGCGCCAGAGCGTCGAGCTCCCTCTTGAGCCTGGCTTCGGACTCGGCCTTGACGTTCTCGAGTTCCGCGGCCGTCAGCCGCGCCATCTGGGTCTCGATCTCGGACCGGATCTCCTTCTCTCGGTCGGACCAGCGCCTCTGCAGCACGACGAACTCCGCCTTGTAGTGCTCCTGGGTCTTCTCCCATTCGACGGCGGACTTGCGCAGCTGCAGGACCTGCGCCCGGCTCATCGCCGCCTGCTTCTCCAGCGCGGTCAGGATCGCCTTGAGCCTCGCCGACTCCGAGGTGGCCCTGTCCGATTTTTCCTTATATTGGGTCTTCTCCGCTTCCGAGGTCTCCTTGAGCCTCCTGAGCTCCGCCTCGTGCTCCATCCTCATCCGCTGGCCCAGGTTGGAGAGCTCGCGCTGCAGCCGGTCGACCTCGAAGGTCAGCCGGTCCTCGCGCTCCCTGGACGATTGGCGCATGGAATGCAGGTCGCGCTCGAGCCTCTCCTGGACGCCGGCCAGCTGCTGGCGGGCGACCGTCAGCTCGGCCCTCATCTGGATAGCCTCTTTCTCGGTCTCCGCGGCCTTCTGGACCTTGACCTGGGACTCGGTCCGGTCCTGCGTCAGCTCGCTCACGCGCGTCTCGAGGACCCGCTTCTCGTGGGTGGCCTTGTTCCATTCGACCTCGACGCCCTTGAGCTTCTCCGAGAGCGCCCTGAGGTTGCGCAGCTCCTCGTCCTTGGCCAGGATGGTCTTCTGCCAGACGGCCTTCTCCTCGAGCCAGCGCCGCTCCATCTCCTGGAGGCGCCCCGACAACTGGGACTCGAAATCCTTGTCCTGGGCGTCGCGCTGGAGCATCTGGTTCTTCAGGGTGACCACCCAGGTCTCGCGCTCCTGGGCGAGCCTGGATTCCAGCTCCTGGACCCTGGCGTCGAGCTTGTGCTTGAGCTCGTCCTGCTCCTGGTCGCGGCGGTCCCGCCGGATCTTGTCCTGCAGCTCCTTGATGGCGACCTCGACCTTGGCGGCGGTCGCCGCCTCCTGCTGGGTCTTCAGATTGGCGAGGAGGACCTTCTCCCTCTCCTCCTGGAGCCGCTTCTCCATCTCCGCGAGCCTGGTCTCGTACTCCGCCTTCGCCGAGGAGGGGTCCGGCGACCTGGGGGCGGGCGGGGCCGGCGCCTGGGCCAAAGGCCCAGGGGCCCAAGGCCCGGGGGCCATCGACGACGCCGGCATGGCCATGCCGGGAGGCCTCGGAGGCGACATCGGCCCGGCCGGCGGCCGGGGGGGCTGGGACGGCCCCGGAGGCAGGGGCAGGGACGGCCCCGCCGGAGGCCGCGGGAACTGAGGCATGGGCCCGGCCGGCGGCCCGGCGAAGGGCTGCGGCCTGATCGAGCCCGGCGTTTCTGGCGAGGGCGCGCCGCCTCCGCCGAACACGGGAAGCGGCCCCGAGGGAGACCCGGCTCCCGGGCCGAAACCCGGGGGCAAGGCCGGCGGGACGGGCCCGGCGCCGCCCTTGGCGGGGAGCGGGGGAGGCGGCGGAGGCGCCCCCTGGGCCGAAGGCCCAGGGGCCGAAGGCCCGGGCGCGGGCAGAGGCTCCGGGCCCCCGAGTTGGGAAAGCGGCGGCAAGGGAGGCGGCAGAGGCCTGTCAGGTTCCTGTTCTCTCTCGTCGTCCATGGTCATTTACCTACCTGGGACTTGAAGCTCTCCACCCACTGCTTCATCTGCGGGTCCGGGTGGAGCTCCAAGAGTTTTTCATAATGCGCAAGGGCCTCGGCGGTCCTTCCCAACTGATATTTGATATTGCCAAGATACTGGTGCGCCTGCCAGAGCGAGGGGTCGAGGGTCAGGGCGTATTCAAGGTATTGGACGCCGCTCTCCAGCTGCCCCGCGTCATGATAGGATACGCCGGCCTGGAAATAGCTCTGGGCTTGGGCCGCGTCCGCCGCGGGGGCGGGGGCCGCCGCCGGGGCGGCAGCCTGGCCGGCGCTCTGGGCGGCAGCCGGGGCCTGGCCGGCGCCGACCGGCGAGGAGCCCATGGACCGCGGCTCGCGCCTCTCGCGGGCGGCGAGCTCCTCCTGCAAAGCCTCGAAGCCCATCCCCTCGTCGACCTTGGAGCGGACGGCGATCTTGCCCTCCTTGTCGAGCACCTTGACCATCTCGATGATCTTCGACCGCTCCTCCTCCACCTTGTCCTGGGTGAGGCCCGACGTGTACTCCATGGCCTCCCGGAGCAGCGTCCCCGCCCCTCCAGACATGTTCGAGAAGAACTTGTTGACGAGCTCCGGGGGGGCGTTCTGCAGGGCCCGCGCCATGTTCTCGGGCTTGAGCTCCCGCACGATGGTCTGCATGTCCCGGTCCGGGAAGGTGACGACGTCGTCGAAGACCAGGATGTACTTGCGGACCCGCTCGTACAGGGACGGCTTGTCGTTCTTAAGGTAGTTGAGGATGTTGTTGCGGGTCGCGGTATCGGCCTCGTCGAGCATCGCGACGAGCCGCTCGATCCCGCCGACGACGAAGTCCACCTTCTCCTTGACCTCCGCGTCGATGGCCTGGACCTGCTCCCTCGTGACCTGCCGGACCGTGAGGGCCTCAAGGGCCACCTTGGCCTGGAACTCCACGGGAAGCGCCGTCAGGAGGGCCCGGGCGAACTCGGGCCGGAGGTAGCTGGCCACCACCGCGATCATCCAGGGGTCCGTCTTGTTGAGCAGGAACATGTAGACCAGGCGCTTGATGTTATCCTCGTTGATGTAGGAGAAGGGCTCGAATTTTTTCATGGATTCATCCTCCTCCGGCGGCGGCTCGGGAGGCTTGCGCTGCAAGGTGATGTCGAGCGCGCCCTCGGAGAGGCCCTCGTCCTCCTCCTTCTTCGCCTCTTCCGGGGGCTCGATCTTGGATTCGACGTTCACCTCGGCGGCGGGCTTCTCGCGCAGGGCCTGGACATACTGCCGGAAGAACTTGGCCAGCGGGCCGAAGAGGAACGTCAGGAGCAGCAGGAACAGGATCGCGTAGAGCAGCGGCAGCCAGACCCAGGGGTTCAGGACGTCTTTCTTGAGGCGCTCGATCCAGTTGAGCACGGCCTCTTTCTCTTTGTTGATCTTCATCGGCCGGAAGACCACCTGGTCCGGCGCCAGTTGGTACTGCCCCATGGCGTCGACGACCCGGTCGCGGACGGCCTTCTTCTGGGGCTCGTTCACGAGCACCGTGTCGTCGTGGAAGACCTTGACCTCCATGCGCTTGAAGACCGGCTTGATGGCGAAGCGGGTCTCCTCGATGCCCTTGGTCTGCTCGGACTGGCGGGCCAGCAGCGATTCGGGCTTGTTCTCCGAGCCCCCTCCCTGCGCGATGGTCTTGGGCTTGGGGATGCCGGGCAGGACGTAGAGGGTGTCGGCGCCGCCGCCCTTCTGCTGGCCCAGCTTCTCCTTGTAGCGCTCCGCCAACCCCAGGCCCGAGCGCTTGGATTCCTCCCGCTCGATCTTGACCTCCATCTCGACGTCCACGAACACCCGGGCCCGCCCCTCCCCCAGCACGGGGTCCAGGATGTCGCGCTGGATCTTGACCTCGGACTCCTGCTTGATGCGGTTTTGCTCCTGGAGCAGCCCCAGGTCGGGGGACTCGAGCTTGGCCGCCCAGGAACACACGCCGGCGGCCATGAGCGCCGACGCGAGGAGCGCCCGGCTCGGCCTCCTGCCCATGGGATATCGCGTCCTGGCGGCCATGCGGACGAAAGTATATGCCATCGTTGTTAACTATTGATGTCAGAGCGGGAAGGCTGGGGACATCCAAATAAAACGGCATTGGCCCCACCCGCTACTCGACCCTCCCGCGGGGAGGGTCGAGTGATTACTTGATCTTCTGGATGAATTCCTTCACCGCCTGGTTGTTGGGGTCGAGCTCCAGGACCCTGCGCCAGACGGCCAGCGCCTTCTCCTTCTGCTCCATCATGTAGAACGCGCTCCCCATGACCTCGAGGGCGGTGATGTTGCTGGGCTCGAGGTCCAGGACGTCCTGGCTGCGCTTGACCGCCATGTCGTACTTGCCGTCGTAGACCGACTGCCGGGCGTCGAAGATCTTCTGGTCGACCCAGGTGAACTGCTCGGGCCCGTCCACGCGCTTGGTGATCTCGGGGACGCCGGCCTCCTTTTCCACCATGTTCAGCAGGCCCAGCACCTTCTCGTCCTTGACGTTCTTGTTGAAGGCGTGGCGCAGGGCGTTGACGGAGTTGCGCAGGTCGCGGCCGTCCACGTAGGAGATGACGCCCTTGCGGATGTGGCTCTGGATCTCCTCGCCGCCCGTGGCCGACGGCACGAACGAAGTGGCGGCCATCAGGCGCGCGAGCATGGCCTCGACCTGCTTGTTGCCGGGCTGGGCGTCGAGGGCCGAGTTGAGCTTCTGGACCGCCGCCGTGAAATTGCCCTCGTTGAAGTTCTCCTGACCCTGCTTGACGAACTCCTTGACCTGCACGCTGGCCCGGTCCTCCTTGGACTGGCCGAACCGGAAGGACATGGACATCCTGGTGCTCGCCGAGGCGCCGAGGTCGTGGATGCCCTGGGCGATGTCGATGCTGACGCTCCGGAACTTCAGCCCGAACCCGAAGTCGGTCTCCTGGATGTCCGGGATCCCCATCAGCCCGAACCGGAAGGCGAACCAGCGCGCGACCCAGTACTCCCCCCCGAAGCGCACGTCGACGTCGCCCGTCATCGGCTTGGTGGCGTCCAGCGCGATCGTCAGGCGGTCCTTGAAGAACCTGAAGGAGTTCCCCAGGCGCACCACCACGGGCAGCCGATCGTCGGTCTCGCCCTTCCTGAGCGCGAACACGTTCTGGATCCCGAACCCGACGCGGTAGAACGGGCCCATGCCCTTCATCATCCCGACGTCCAGGGTCTGGTTCGTGTCCGACTTCCCGGCCAGGGCGCGGGAGACCTGCTTGAGCGTCAGGCCGAAGGCGAGGGTCTCGGTGATGTTCTTGCCCCAGGAGAACCCCATCGCCTGCTCCCGCGCGTCGAAGGAGCCGCTCTTCGTCACCGAGGTGGGCTCGTTGTTGCCGTCATAGATCACGTCGATCTTCTCGAAGCCGCCGACGCTCATCTGGGTCATGCCGACCGCGTAGACGCTGCCCCCCTTGGTCGGATGGGCGTAGCTGAAGAACGTCATCTTGGCCTCGGTGGGCAGCGTGGCCTGCATGAACGACACTTCCTTGCGCTGGACGAGCGTCAAGCCCGCCGGGTTCCAGTACATTGCGTTGGCGTCGTCCGAGATGCCGTAGTAGGCGCCGCCCATGGCCAGGGCCCGGCCGCCGACCCCGTAGAACAGGAAGCTGCCGACCTGCCCGCCGGCCTCCCGCGCGGCCGCCGCGGCCGGGGCCAGGGAGAAGGCGGCGAAAACAAGCCCTGCCGCGGCCAGCCGAGCCGCAGCAGGGCGTATCAGATTCCCCAGGGACGAACCCCTGACTCCGTTTAGGGCCATTTCAGTTCGGCAACCTGACCCTCCCCTCAGGGAGTCTGGCTTTGCGCCCCCGCCTTGCGACGGGTTTGCCGTTATCGCCCTCGCGCGCGCCTCACGACGCCGCGGCCGCGGATCAAACCCCCATGACCCGCCTACGGCGCCCTACGCGCTCGGGATGCTACACATTAATTATAGCAGGAAAACCCGCTTTGTCAAGGGGGGGTACCCCTTGACAAAGCAAGCCCTTACGGAGGAGGGAAAGACGACGTCCGCCGACGGGGAGACTTCTCCCGGAGCTGCTCGAGGGCGTCCTGCCTGTTGTCGGGGTTGGGGTCGTTCTTGGAGACCCAGCCCAAGAGCTCCCGATACTCGGCGGGCCCGAGCATCCCCTTGAGCTGCGCCAAGGCCCCGGCCCGGGCGAGTGGGTTGGGGTCCTCCCGGACGTACTGCCTCAGGAGCGGGATGCCCTGCGGATGGCGGGAGGCGAAGACGGCGGCGCTCAGCATCCGCCGGGTGTCGGAGTCGACGGCGACGCGGTACTCCTCGACGAGGGCCGCGGCCTCGGCCTCGGTGGAGGACAGGCCGAGCTTGATCGAGAGCTGGTGGCGCAGCTCCCGGTCCGCCTTCGGGTCCCGCACGACCTTGGCCATCGCCGGACGCGACTCCCTCAAGGCCGCGGGCGGGACCTCGGCGGAGAGCCCCGCCTTGGCGCGCTCCCTGGCCGCGGCGTTGCCCGAAGACCAGCGGATGAAGACCGGCAGGGACTCCTTCCAGAGGTGGCGCGCCATGATCTCGGCGACGCGGGGCGACTCCTTGGTCTTGCTCTTGAGCAGGCCCAGGGACTCCTTCCCCTCCCATTGCGCCAGCGCCGAGAGCGCCTCGAAGATCGCCCACCAGACGTTCTTCTCCGAGAGCATGTAGATGTCCGCCGTGGGGTCCTTCCCCGGCAGGCGCCGCCGGGCGACCTCCTTGATCTTCGGGAGGCACGCGGCGCACCTGACGATGAGCGCGCCGTTGATGCCGAAGAGGACCTCCTCCGCCTCCTTCTCCTCGAGGTACGCGAGGAAGACGGTGTCGAGGTGCGGGCTCTTGGGGTCGAGCAGGTGGAGCGACCGCATCGCGGCGTCGCGCACCTTGGGGCTCGGGAAGCGGATGAAGAGGTCGAAGAGCCTCTGGACGTCGCGGGTCGTCACGGGCGCGGTCGCCGCCAGGCGGGCCAGCACGTCGTCGCGCTTCTTCTCGTCGATGTTCCCGACGTAGGCCTCCTGCAGCTCGGCCACCGTCATCGGGACCGGCGAGGTCATCTGCTGGCAGGACACGTTCGCCGCGACGCCCATCGCGAAGGCCATCACCGCGCCCGCGGCCGCCAGCGCCTTTCCCGAGGGCGCCGCGGACGCTCGGCCGCCGGCCTTGACCGCGCCCGCGGCCGCCAGCGCCTTTCCCGAGGGCGCCGCGGACGCTCGGCCGCCGGCCTTGACCGCGCCCCCGAGGAGCCTCTTGAAGAGGGCGCTCAACTGGCTGGCGCGGTAGCCCCCGCTGTCGAGCGCCGTCATGCGCGGCGAGAGGAGCTCCCGGTCCCACGGGTTCCTGATCAGGCAGGCGCACGTCCGGCCGGCCGCGCCCCGGTTGAGGAGCCGGAGGGTCGCACGCTGCCCGGCGAAGCGCATCGCCTCGAAGCAGAGGAAGACGATCCTCCGGGCCCCCTTGATCCTCTCGGCGACGACGCCGGTGCCGCGCGTGGCGACCGGGGCCCTGCACACCCGCGCGCCCGGCAGCCCGCGGCAGAGGCCCCGCACCTGGCGCTCGGGGCCGAGCACCCCCTCCTCGAACGTGAAGCGGTCGGCGACCTCGCGGAAATCCGGCACCACGACCAGGGTCTCCCCCTCCCCGCGCCCGAGCGGAAGCGGCAGCCCCCCGCGCCGGACGACCTCGACGGCCCCGTCGGCGATGGACTCACCCAGCCGCCGGCCCGCCCGCCCAAGCCCCCTCCCCGCCGCTGTCCCCTCCCCGCGGGGGAGGGGACAGCGCCTACGACGCTCGACGATCTCCCGCACCCGCTCGACGCTGCGGGCCACCCCGCCGGCGTCGAGCCCCCCGTCCTCGAACAGCCTGCGGCAGAGGTCGACGCTCTCCTGCTGGGCGCTGGGGTCATGGGCGACGATGACCATGTCGTGCCCCGCCTCCAGGGTCCGCGCCGCCGCCTGCTGGACCGGGCCGCGCCCCGTCACGGCGCCCATGCACAGGTCGTCGCTGACGATCACGCCGTCGAAGCCCAGCCCCTCGCGCAGGAGCCCCGTGGTGATCTTGCGCGAGAACGTGGCCGGCACGCCGTCGAACGCGGGCATGCGCACGTGCGACGTCATCACGCAGTCCACCCCTGCCTCGATGGCGCTCTTGAACGGCGCCAGGTGCGTGCGCTCCAGATCGCGCCGGGACAGCCGGATGACGGGGAGCTTCATGTGCGCGTCCACCCTGGCGGCCCCCTTCCCGGGGAAGTGCTTGGCGCAGGCGCTCAAACCGGCTTCTTGCATGCCCAGGATCATCGCGGAACCCAGGCGGGCGGCCAGGAGGGGGTCCGAGCCGAAGGACCGTATCCCGATGCCGGGGTTGTAGCGCTCGACCACGTCGAGCACGGGGGCCAGGTTGAACCCGATCCCCAGGCCCAGGAGCTCCCGCGCCATCTGCCGGCCCACGGCCCGGGCGAGCCGGGGGTCCCTGAGGCGCCCCAGGGCGGCGTTGCCCGGGAAGGCGGTCACGCCCCGCTTGAAGCGCAGCACCCAGCCCCCCTCGTGGTCCACGGCGAAGAGGATCGGCCGGCCGAGACGCTGGACCAGCTCCGACGTCAGGGCGCGGGTCTGGGCCGTGGAGTCGATGTTGCGCGCCAGCAGCAGCACCGCGCCGGCCCCCGTCTCCCGCAAGAGCGAGACGGTGGCGCGGTCGGGGCGCTTGCCGTAGATGCCCAGCATGAACAAGAGTCCTGGATCGACGGTGGTGGTGGACCGCACGGGGTTCGCCTCCTGAACGTGGCCATCCGATACCCGATCATCCGACGGGCTCATCGGCTCCTCAGATGCAGCTCGAGCGCGGCATTGTAGACGGTGAAGATCGAGTCCTGGATGCGCACGACGCTCCGGTACAGGAGCTCCATCTGGTGGCTGAAGAACTTGTCCACGGCCCACTTGTTCTCTTGGACCCTGTCGCGCACCGCCACCATGTCGAGGTAGAGGGCGTTGAGCCTCAGCTGCAGCTGCTGGATCTGCCCGAGGATGACCAGGCTCGACTGAGCGGCCTGGGCGTCCGGCAGGGCCTGGGACGACGCCATGCGGCATCGCGACGTCAGGTAGTAGAGGTTGTTGCGTATCTGGACCGAGCCCTTGGACAGGGTATCGAAATTGGCCTGGATGGTGTCGAGGCTGGGCCCGGGGTCGGCCTGGCCGAAGGCGTAGGCGAGGTTGTCCTGCTGGGCCTTCACGTAGGCGTGGATCTGCTCGAGGTTCGCCACCTGCTGGGCGGCCTGGCCGGCGACCACCTTCAGCACCGCGAGCTGCGCCGGGTCGGCCTGGGCGCGGCTGAGCTTGTCGCGCGCGTTGAGCAGCGCGTCCCAGAAGAACCGCTCCTGCCAGAGCGCGGTCTCCTGGTCGCCGAACAGGGCGTGCGCCGGGAGCGAAAGGCCGACTGCCAACGCGACCGCCGGCAACGCCCTCTTCAACATGACGCGCAACTACTCATCCCCCTCGGCTGCTCGCCTCCCCACGGGAAACGGCATCCTGATAAAACGGCAATCGCCCCACCCGCTACTCGACCCTCCCGCGGGGAGGGTCGAGCGACGACAGCATCTGCCCCCTCGGCTGCTTGCCTCCCCGCGGGGGAGGCAAGCAGCTAGTATAGCTAAATCGCGCTCTCTGTTTGACAGCCCCGGAGGGCTTGTGGTATTCTGAAATCCCCTGCGGATTCCTTCGGGGCGACACGCCATGCTGACCAAGACCGGCCTTTCAGCCATGATCGGGCGATTCCTCCTCGCCATCATCTTCCTGGCGTCCTCGTTCGGGAAGATCACCCATTTCGAGGGGACGGTCCGCTACATGGAAGGGCACGGCCTGCCGCTGGCGACGCTCCTCTGCGTCCTGGCGGCCGGCCTCGAGACCCTCGGCGGGATGGCGCTGATCCTGGGGTTCCAGGCGCGCTTCGCCGCCGCCGCGCTGGCCGCCTACGTGACGGCGGCCACCATCATCTTCCACGGAGCGCCGGACCAGCGGATCCACCTCCTCAAGAACCTCGCCATCATCGGGGGGCTCCTGCAGGTCATGGCCCACGGCGCCGGCGAGATCAGCCTGGAGGGCAGGCGTGGCTGAGACCGACTACACCGTCCTGGCGCGCAAGTACCGCCCCCAGACGTTCGAGGAGGTGCTGGCCCAGGACAGCGTCTCGCGCACGCTCAGGAACGCCATCTCCTCGAACCGGTTGGCGCACGCCTACCTCTTCACCGGCCCGCGGGGCGTGGGCAAGACCACGATGGCGAGGATCCTCGCCAAGGCCCTCAACTGCGCCGGCGGACCCACCCCGAAGCCGTGCGGCCGATGCGACCCCTGCCGGGAGATCGCCGCCTCCTCCTCGATCGACGTGCTGGAGATGGACGCCGCATCCCACACCGGCGTGGACAACGTCCGCGAGGTGATCATCCAGACCGTGGGGCTCGCCCCGAGCCGGGACCGCTACAAGGTCTTCATCATCGACGAGGCCCACATGCTGTCGGTCCCGGCGTTCAACGCGCTCCTCAAGACCCTGGAGGAGCCCCCGCCCCATGTCGTGTTCATCCTGGCCACGACCGAGGCGATGAAGATCCCACCGACCATCTCCTCCCGATGCCAGCGGTTCCGGTTCCGGCCGGTCGACCTCGAGACCATGGCCGCGCACCTGAAGGCCCTGGCCAAGAAAGAGTCGATGGAGGTCGAACCGGCCGCCGTCGAGCTCCTCGCCCGCCATGCCGCGGGGTCCCTGCGGGACGCGGTCAGCCTGCTCGACCAAGCCTGGACCCTGAGCGACAAGTCGGTCACGTCGCAGACGCTGCGCGGCATGTTCGGGCTCCTCCCGGACGAGACGCTCCTGGGGATCGGCCGAGCCGTGTTCCAGCGGGACGCCCGCGGCCTGGCCGAACGACTCGACGCGGCCCTGGCCGAAGGCATCGAGCCCGCCCAGCTCCTCAGGGACCTCAGGGATTCCCTGCACGAAGCCTATTTGGAAAGGCTCGGCGCCAAGCCCGGGCCTGGCCGCCTCTGGTCCAAAGCCACGGAGGACGTCACCCCCGCGCACCTGGGCTACGTCCTGCGCCGGATCAACGGCATGCTCGAGGAGCTCAGGGTCAGCGACTCCCCGGCTACCGTCCTGGAGCTGGGCCTGTTCGGCTGCCTGGAAGAAGCGGGGGACCTCGCCGCCTGGGTCGAGAGGCTCGAGGAACTGGAGCGGAGGCTCGGCGAGGGCGAGGACCGCGGCCAGGACGCCCGGCCCGCCTCCCCCCGACGGCCCCAGCCCTCGGCGGGGGCGCCCCATGGCCCACCCCCGGCGGCCGCGCCCGCGGCCGCCAACGCCTTTCCTGAGGGCGCCGCGGACGCTCGGCCTCCGGCCTTGACCGCGCCCGGGCACGACGACGCCCCCCCCGAGAGCGGCCAGGACGCCCGGCCCTCCGGGCCCGCCCCGAAGGCCTCGGCCGCGCAGGCGTGGCGCGGCGTCGTGCAGTCCTTCAACGACAGGCCGGCCCTGGCGGCGGTGCTCGGCCAAGCCAGGCTCGAGACCACGGGCGACGGGGGATGGAAGCTGGTCTTCGCCCGCCAGTTCGACCTCGACCAAGCCGCCCGGCATCTGCCCTCCATCGAGGCCGGCCTGGCCCCCGCGACGGGAGCCAAGGTCCGCCTGGCGCTGGCGCTGGACTCCTCCCCGGCCGAGGAGACGGGGACCGCCGAGGAAGCCGGCCCCGCCCCCGAAGGCATGGTGTGGCAGGACGTCGTCGAGCCCGGCGGCGACTCCGACCTGCCGCTCAAGAAGGCCGAGAAGATCCTGGGCGGGAAGGTCAAGTTCGTGAAAAAGAATCAAGGAAAGTGACTTGAAGACCTGGGAGCGGCTCATCGCCTCGTTCAAGAGGTTCCCCGGGATCGGCCCCAAGCAGGCCGAGCGCATGGCCCTCCACCTGCTCAGAGCCCCGTCCGCCGAAGCCGACGACCTGCTGGCGTCGATCAAGGAAGCCCGCGCCAAGATCAGGACCTGCTCTTGCTGCTGCAACTTCACCGACCGCGAGGTCTGCGCGATCTGCTCGGACCCCGGACGCGACCAGGAGGTCCTCTGCGTCGTCGAGGACCCCCAGGACGTCGCCGCCATCGAACGCTCGCGAAGCTATCGCGGCCTCTATCACGTCCTGCACGGGAGGCTCTCGCCGCTCGACGGCATGGGCCCTGAGCGGCTTCGGGTCCGGGAGCTGGCGGACCGGGTGCGCGACCCGTCCGGGGCCGTGCGCGAGGTGGTGCTGGCGACGGACGCCGACACGGAGGGCGAGGCCACGGCGCTCTACCTGGCCCAGCTCCTCCGCCGCCCCGAGCTGAAGATGAGCCGGATCGCCCAGGGCGTCCCCCTGGGCGGCGATCTCGACTACATCGACGAGCGCACGCTGGGGCAGGCCATGTCCTGCCGCCGCGAGCTATGACCGCGAAGACCATGAACCGCTCTCTCCTTCGACGGACCAACCAGGAGGCCGCCATGAACTTGCTGATCGCGCTGCTGATCTCGTCGTGCCCGCTCCGGGCGCAGACGCCCCCGCCGGCCGACAAGCCGGAGAAAGCCTCCGAGGCCGAGGCGCGCCCCTCGGCGAAGCAGGCCCCCTCCGCCGAGCGCTCCGACGAGAGCCCGGCCCCGAAGGCCGAGAAGGCGCCTGACAGCGAGCCCAAGGCCTCCGCCCAGGCCGACAAGGAGAGCGCTCCCGCCAAGCCCCCGGAGAAGGCCCAGGACGAGACGCCCGCGCCGCCCAAGCCCGCCAAGGAGCCCTCCCCGAAGGCCGAGCCCGCCCCCGCCGCGCCGTCCCCGGGCGGCGCCTCGGCCGCTTCCTCCGAAGCGGGATTCCTCAAGGCCGCGCTCGAGGACAAGGACCTCGCCCCGGCGCCGGAAGCGGTCGAGGAAGCCATGGCGCTCGCGGCGCACAGCCCCGAGACCCCCCTCGGGAACCAGGCCCGCCTCCTGGCGGCCCAACTCCTCCAGAAGCGCGAGGAGCACGAAGCGGCCGCGGTGGCGTACCTCAGCTACCTCTACGAGTACGCCGACCCTGATTCGGCCTCGAACTTCCAAGCCCGGCGGGCCTACCTCGAGCTGGTCGACAAGAAGCTCGCGCGCAAGATCAAGCAGGGCCTGACCGACCTCGCCAAGGTGTCCACCGCCGCGTCGAAGGCCGACCGGTTGGCCGCGATGCTGCGAGGGCTGGTCGACGCCGCCGGCGAGAAGCTCTACGAGCCGATCCTCGCCGAGTTCTCCAGGTTCAAGGCCCGGTTCCCGGCCTACAAGGAATCCGACAAGGTCCAGATGGCCCTGGCCGACCTCCATTCCAAGAACTCCAAGTACGAGGAGGCCCTGCACGCCTTCAAGAGGCTCATCGCGCTCCACCCGGAGAGCATGCAGCACCCGCAGGCCTTGTGGTCCGTGGCGGTGCTCTACGCGGACCACCTCAGGAAGTACGACAGCGCCGTCCAGTCGTTCCAGGAGCTGGTCAAACGCTATCCCAAGACGCCCATGGTCCTCCCCTCCCTGCAGAGGACGGCCGAACTGCTCGAGCAGAAGATCAAGGACTACCCCTCCGCGGCGGACGCCTACGAGAAGATCGCCCGCCTCTACCCCAAGACCGACGGGGCCCTCAAGGCCCTGCAGAGCTCGGCCGTGCTCCAGCGCGACAGGCTCAAGAATCCCGCGGAGGCGATCGCGACCTACAAGAGGCTGGCCGAGGAGTTCGGCCCCCCCGCGGCCGTGGAGGCCCTCCAGGAGGCCGCGAAGGTCGCCGGCAAGAGCATCAAGGACTTCAATCTCGAGGCCGAGCTCAGGAAGCTCATCGCCAGCCGCTTCCCGGACGCCGCCCAGGCGCCGGAGGAGCTCTTCATCGTCGGGGAGCTCTACGAGGACAGCCTGAAGGACGACGGGAAGGCCAAAGAGGCCTTCGAGCGCCTGGCCTCCAAGTACCCGGCCCACAAGCTCGCCAAGAAGGCCTCGGACCGCGTCGCGAAGATCGAGAAGCGCGCCCCGCGGCAGTAGGCCTTTAGGCCCTCCGGCGGACCCGCCTCAAGGCCCTGGCGCCCGCGAGCGCCGGGGCCTATACTTTGGGCAGCCGCACGGAGGAAAAACCAAGCCATGATCTTCACCTACCTGGCGAACTTCCCTGGAGAACAGATGAGCCTGCTTGCGATGTTCCTGATGGCCGCCACCGTCGGGCCCATCCTCGCGATCTCGTACAAGGCCATCGGAAGCAGCAGCGAGTTCGACTGACCGCCCGCCTCCCTCGATTAGACGGGGCCGCTTCTTGTATCATTGGGGATAGCCCGCTCCTGACCGGCGGAACGCCGCTCCCTGACCCGGTGTCAGACGGAGCGCCGTCAGCGGGAAGCGCCCTTAGGGAGGTCCCATGAGCCGCAACAATCTTCGCAGCCAAGCCGTGGCGCTGATCCAGGCCGTCGCGCTCCTCTCGGGCGGGTTCCCCGCCGCACGGGCCCAGGCACAGCCGGCCTCCGGGGCCGGCCCCGCGCCCTTCCGGTTCGACCGGCCGGGCCCGATCGAGGCGCCGAAAGCCGAGATGCCGCTGAGCCTCACGGCGTCGGACGGGACGGGGCTCAAGCTCTCCCGCCTCGCGGCCCGCGCCGTGGTCGAGGGGCCGGCCGCTTTCACGGAGCTGCAGCTCGCCTTCGAGAACCCCGAGGACCGGGTCATCGAGGGGCAGTTCCGCATCGCCCTGCCCCAAGGCGCCTCCGTCAGCCGCTTCGCCATGAAGACCGACCACGGCTGGCAGGAGGGCGAGGTCGTGGACCGCGGCAAGGCGCGCGCGGTCTACGAGGACTTCCTCCATCGCCGGCAGGACCCGGCCCTCCTCGAGGCCGCTGCGGGCAACGAGTTCTCGGCCAGGGTCTTCCCCATACCCCCGAAAGGCCTCAAGGAGCTCATCATCTCCTACTCCCAGGAGCTCTCCAGGGCGGACGCCGGCTACACCCTCTCCCTCAAGGGCCTTCCCGAGGTCGGCGAGCTCGACGTCGCGGTTTCGGCGGACGGCAAGGCTCTGCCAGGGCTGCGCCGCACCCACTACGTCCCCGCCTCCGATTTCGAGGCCTCCCTGCCCAAGGCCGGCCCGGCCAGCGGGCTGCGCAACAAGGACCTGGCCGTGGTCCGGGTGAGGCCGCTGCTGCGGGCCCAGCCAGAGAGCGTGCCCTCGCTGCTGGTGCTGTTCGACACCAGCGCCTCGCGCATCCTCGGGTTCGACGCGCAGGTCAAGCTCCTGGGCAGGCTCATCGAAGGCCTGGCCAAGGGCTCGGGCGCGGCCACGCCCGTCACCGTGGCCGGCTTCGACCAGACGGTGCGGCTGGTCTACGAGGGCGAGGCCGGGGGCTTCGGGGATTCGGCGCTCGCCCTCCTGCGCAAGCCGCGGGCCCTGGGAGCCTCCAACCTCATGGGAGCCCTCCGCTGGGCCGAAGGACAGCTCAAGAAGCGGCCGGCCAAGCGCCTCCTGCTCATCACGGATGGGGTGGCCACGCAGGACGCCACCGAGGCCGACGAACTTCGGGCCGCGGTGAAGAAGCTCAAAGCCGTCGGGGCCGAGCGCCTGGACGCCGTGGCCGTGGGAGGCATCCGGGACGAGGACCTCCTCAAGAGGCTGGTCACGGCCGGCCTGCCGCGCGACGGCGCCGTGGCGGACGGGAGCCAGCCCGTCGAGTCGATCGGCGCCAAGCTCACCGAAGCGACCTCCTCGGGGCTCGAGGTGGACGTCGAAGGCGCGTCGTGGGTGTGGCCCAAGGTCATCGACGGGCTGCAGGCCAAGGACGACGTCTTCGTCTTCGCCGAACTCCCCGAGTCGCAGCCCCTGCGCCTGACGGTCGGCCGCAGGGCCGTGAACGTCCCCCCGGGGAGCCTGGCGTCGGCGGAGCGGCCGCTGGTGGAGCGGGCCTGGGCCAAGGCCAAGATCGCCAGCCTCCTGCTTAAGCGCGAGTCGGCCGACGGACGGGAGGCCAAGGCCAAGGTCCAAGCCGAGATCGTGGACCTCTCGGTGCGCCACCGGATCATCACGCCGTTCACCTCGCTGCTGGTGCTGGAGACGCTCGAGGACTACGCCCGCTACGGCATCGACCGCGCATCGTTGGCAAACATCCTCACCGTCCAGGACCACGCGGTCCGGGTCGTGCACAGGACCGCCGAAAGCGTGGCCCTGCCCGCCCAGCCGGCGCGCCCCCCGGCCGTCGCCAAGAAATCCAAGAGCATCGCCGCCGTCCGCGGCGGGTCGGCGGCCAACATCCTCAGCGGGGCCGCCCCTCCGCAGGCCGCTCCCCAGGCGGCGAACGTGGCCGCCTTCGAGCCCGGCGCCGCCGCGCCGGCGGCCGGCGACATGGACCAAGCCCTGATGGCTCCCGCCGAAGCCCCGCCCATGAGAGCCTCGGGGGCCTCGATGGACTCCTTCGGCAGCGGCGGCATCGGGGGAGGCGGCGCGATGGGAGCGGTCATGCCGATGCTCGCCGCGCCCTCGCCCGTAGCGGAAGCGCCCATGCTCGAGCGCGCCATGGAGATCCGCGCCCGCGAGATGGAGCGCGCCGACCGGGCGCAGGCCCGGGCACGGGCGCCCAGCCCCCACCCCGCCCCGCCGCCGGTGGCGGGTTCCCCGGGGAGCCCCGCGGCCGCCATGTCCCAGCGGCCCCAGCAGGGCCCGCTCCCCTACACGGGGAAGTTCAAGGAGGTCATGGACCTCATCAAGGCCGGCAAGGCGGACAAAGCCGTCATCGCCGCCCGCGCCTGGCTCGACGAGTCGCCGGGCGACGTCATGGCGATCGTGGCGCTGGGCGAGGCCTTCGAAGCCGCCAAGGACTGGACCGGCGCGGCCCGGGCCTACGGCTCCATCATCGACCTCTACCCGAGCCGCGCCGACCTGCGCCGCTACGCCGGGGAACGCCTCGAGCGCCTGCCCTCGCCCGGCGTCGCTGGCGAGGGCGTGCCGCTTCGATCAGAGCGGGAAAGCGGCCTGCCCTCGCCCGGCGTCGCTGGCGAGGGCGTGCCGCTTCGAGCAGGACGGGAAGGCGGCCTGCCCGACGCGCTGGGCCTCGCGGCGGACACCTACGAGAAAGCCGTCGAGAACCGGCCGGACCACCCGTCGAGCCACCGGCTCTACGCCTTCGCCCTGCTCAAGAAAGGCCGCCACCGGCAGGCCTTCGAGGCCATGGCGCGCGGCAAGTCGCAACAATACCCGGCGGGCAGGTTCAACGGGGTCGAGCGCATCCTGGCCGAGGACCTCGGGCTCATCGCCGCGGCCTGGATCAAGGCCGAGCCGGGCAGGAAGGCGGACATCCTCCAGCGCCTGGCCGCGGCCGGCGGGACGCCGGAGAACGCTCCGTCGGTGCGGTTCGTGCTCAACTGGGAGACGGACGCCAACGACGTGGACTTCCACATCTACGACGGCAAGGGCGGGCACGCCTTCTACAGCTCCAAGGCCCTGCCGTCCGGCGGCGAGCTCTACGCGGACGTGACCACGGGCTACGGCCCGGAGTGCTTCACCATCCGCAAGGCCCGCGCCGACAGGGCGTTCCCCTACACGCTCCAAGCCCACTACTACTCCCGCGGGCCCATGGGCTACGGCATGGGGAAGCTCGAGATCGTCGAGCATGACGGCCTCGGCGGCCTGTCATTCCAGGAGAGGCCCTTCGTGGTCATGGTGGACCAGGCCTTCCTGGACCTCGGCCAGTTGAAGAAGTAGCTACTCGGGCTCGGCGGGAAGTCCGCCCGGGGACTCGGCGGGGACGCCGCCCGGGTTGAGGCAGTCCCCGTCGGTCCGGAACACCTCGCGGAAGGCCTCGGCTTCGCTCAGGCCGTCCCGGTCCTGGACCCTGTGGTAGAGGACGCGGCAGGCCTGGGGACAGCACGATGCCACGGGGTTCTTCTCGCAGGGCTCGAGCCTCTCGACGCACGGCGAGTAGCCGGCCCCGCTGTCCAGGCATCTCTGCAGGAACCCGATGCAGGCGGTGATGTCCACCTTCCGGGACTTGCCCGGCCTCTTCGCGGCCGGGGCCCGGGGATCGGAAGCCTGGCGGATCTGCCGGCAGGCTTTCTCGAGCTTGAGCTCGCAGGCCCGGCCGTAGTCCTCCTTGGCGTGCCCCGCGTCCCCCATGGACTCGTAGGCCCGCGCCCGTTCGTGGTAGGCCTCCTTGAAGTCGGGATCGACGGAGACGGCCTCGGTGAAGTCGGCGATGGCCTGGGACTCCTTGCGGGCGGAGTAATAGACCATGCCCCGGCGGTACAGGAGCCCCTTGTCCTGCCCCACGAGGCCGATGGCCTCGGTGAGGTCCTTGATGGACATGGCCCATTGCCCGCGCTTGGCGTGGATCGAGGCCTTGCCGCTCAGGGCTCGCGACTTGGCCCGCGCCCCGTCGCCCCTCTTCCAGAAGCGCAGAGCGTTCGCGTAGCACTCGAGCGCCCGCGCCTGGTTGCCGCCGCGCTCGGATTTGCCAGCCTTATCCATCCAGGCTGAGAAGGTGTCGGCGGTATCGGCGCAGAGGCCGCCGCCCGCCGCGAGGATGAGGACCGCCAAACAGCTCGATAGGATGGACATTCGTCGCCTCGATGTCACTTGGAATCCTTGCCGGCACCGAAGTCGGGCCCGACGCTGATATTATGGCATAACTCGGCGACCGGTCTCACCAGGCTATCCCGAATTCCCCGGGCTAATGGCGGCACTTGGGCGTGCCGCCCACGCCGAAGAAGGAGGTCCCCCGGGGCTTGAGGCCCTCCCGGTGCTGGACGAGCAGCGCCTCCAGGGGGTCCTCTTCCTTCAGGAGGAACCGGAGCCGGAACTCGCCGCGCTTGCCCTTCACCGGCACCTCCGCCATCACGAGGCTGAATTCGGTGCGCAGTTCGCAGAGGCTGCACTCGGTCTCCTTCATGGCCCAGTCGACCTCCTCCTCCGGGATTTCCTCGAAGCCCATCCCCTTGAGCAGCCGAAAGCCCTTCTCGGCCATCCTCTCGGGCTCGCCGCAATCCTTGGCGGCGTCCTGGGAAGGCGGCCGCTGGGAGGGCCTCGCTTTCGCCTCGGAGAGCCTCTTGAGGGCCAGGAGGTCGATCCTCTTGACTTGGTAGGGGACCAGGAGCCTCGGAGGCAGGGCCGCCGTGTCGACGGACAGGAAGTAGGGCACCGATTCGGCCGGAAGTTCGGCGATCGGCACCTTCAGGAACAGCTCGACGAGCCTGGCCGTCTCCGGGTCGGGCTTGCGGGAGCGGGACTTGGCCTCCCCGGACGTCCAGCAGAAGAGCACGAGCGCGGCCGCCAGCAGCGCAGCGGCCGCCGCGCCCCCTCCGGCGGTCCGCCCGTCAGCCGGGCTCGATGGCAGACAGGGCCTTCTCATATGCCTTGAACGTCCCCTCGTCGAAGAGGACGAAGACCACCTCCCGGATGGTCCCCCCCCGCGCCTTCAAGAACCCCGCGACCGCGGCCAGCGCCACGCCCGCGGCGCGGGCTGCCGGGTAGCCGTAGGCGCCGGTGCTGATGGAGGGGAAGCTCACCGTGGCCGCGCCCGAGCCTGCGGCGAGCTCGAGGCTCTTCTGGTAGGCCGCTTCGAGGTCGAGGGCCTCCTGGAACCCGCCCCCCCGCCAGACGGGCCCCACGGCGTGCACGACGAAGCGCGCCGGCAGGCTCCCCGCCCCGGTGATGACCGCTCCACCCGTGGGACAACCGTGCTTGGGGCGGATGCGGTTGAGCTCCAGCATGATCTCGGGGCCCCCGGCGCGATGGATCGCCCCGTCGACGCCCCCCCCGCCGATGAGCTCGCTGTTGGCGGCGTTGACGATCACGTCCACGGGCACCCTGGTGATGTCGCCCTGGACGAGCCTGATCCTGGCGCCCCCCACGCTGATCTCCGTCATGACGACCTCCTTTGAGCCCCCGGCGAAGCGCCCCCGGCGCCCCGGCCGGCCAACACCCTTCCTTAGGGCGGCCGGGACGCTCGGCCTCCGGCCTCGACCGCGCCCCGGCCGGGGGACGCCGGCCCCTTCGGGGGACGGGATCCCACCTGCTTGCTGAGGGCGTCGAACCGCTGCGCGTCGAAGGAGAGCACGAACACGGAATACCTCGTGCTGACCGCCGCGATATCGATGAGGGCGCTGCGCCTGAGGGTCTCGCCCAGCTCCCATCGCGCCATCCTGGCGCGCCCCGTCTTGGACCAGACCTCGGCGCGCAGCATCCTCGCGGCGAAGAAATTCGGCTCGAGCCTGATGGCCTCCTGCAGGAGCGGCAGCGCCATCGCCGGGCGGCCCCTGAGCAACTGGATCTCCGCCGCCATGACGGGATGCAGGGCGCTGGTGGGGTTGAGGATGGACGCGGCCTCGAGCTCCCTCAAGGCCGCCCGGTAATCGGGCGGCTTGGACCGCAGGTGCAGCCGCGCCAGCATCCCCCGGAGGTGGTCGTCCATGGGATAGATGGCCACGGCCTTCTTCGCGGCCGCGAGGTCATGTCGGTCCCACGCCCGGCTCTGATAGCGCGCGGCGAAGTATTTGGGCAGGGGGGCTGCCAGCGACAGCGCCAGCCCCCCGACGCAGACCGCGCGCCATAGCCGGGGGCTATAACTACTCGCCTCCCCCGCGGGGAGGCGAGTATGCGTTGAGGGGGCCAAGCGCCGCAGGCGCTCGGCCCCTGGGCCTGCCGGCCCAGGCCGCGCCACCACGATCGCCGAGAAATACAGCATGGCCAAGGCCGGCAGATGGAGCATGTTGTCGACCAGGAGGTGGGCCGACATGGCGGCGAACGCCATCAGCCCGGCCTCCGAGACGGCGTCCAACGACCGAGCCGGGGGATCCGCGCAGCGGGTCGGCGAGGGCCTCCTCAGGAGCGCCGCGACGCCCCCCAGGAAGAAGACCAGCCCCATCCAGCCCGTCTCGGCTGCGACCGTCAGCGGCTCGGAGTGGGCCCGGTCCGCGGCGAAGCCGTAGTTGGTGGCGGCCCCCCTCGAAGGGAAGTTGTGCCTCATGAAGCCCTGCTCGAAATTGCCCGGGCCCACGCCGAGCCAGGGATGCTCCCCCGCGACCTGGACCGCCGCCGCCCAGATCTCGGGCCTCTTGAAGGTGGCCGCCTTGTCGAGCTTGAGGACGCGCTCCCAAGCTCCCAAGGGAAGGGACGCGGCCGCGGCCAAGAGCGCGACCCAACCGTAGACCAAGAGCCGGACGCGGCCCTGGCGCCAGACCGCCAGGGTCGTTGCCACGGCAGCCGCGAACAGGCCGCCGCGCGAGCGCGCCGCCACCAGCCAGACCACGGCCAGCGCGACCGTGCTCGCCAGGACCAGGCGCGGCCGGCCCCTCGGCCCTCCCTCGTGACCCAGGGCGGCGGCGCCGGCGCCGATCGCGGCCGCCAGGACGAAGGCGTTGTAGTTGTAATAGGGCGGCATGAGGCCCGTCCAGGGCAGGGAGGAGTTCCAGATCAGCACCGAGCCCGCCATCAAGGCCAGGGCGCCGGCTGTCAGCAGCCAGAGCCAGGCCCGGCGCTCGGCATCGCGCCACAGGCCGCCGGCCAGGACGAAGAAGGCGGTCACGCCTAGCCAGACGGCGAGAGGCTGGAGGCCCTTCAGAGGCTGGCTCGACGTCACCTGGGCGACCCCCGCCCAAGCCAGCCACAGGGCCCAGAGCGCGAACTCCCGCCGTAAAGACGCCTCCCTGACCTTGAGGGCTATCAGCCATACCCAGGCGCCCCATACCGCGGCCATCCAGGGCGACCTGAGCCCGCCGGCCAGGAACCCCAAAGGGAGGAGCGCCAGCAGGAGCGTGGATGCGCGGAGCACTAATGCTGAGGGCCCAGCTCGAGGCCCCGGTACTTCGGGTCGAACTTGGTGGCCTTCTCGCCGACCGAGGAGGAGTTCAACTGCTCGAGCTCGACGTCAAGCTGGCGGGCGTCCAGGGTCTTCATGACGCTCTCGTTGTAGCGCCCCAAGAGCTCGGCCCTGGACTTGGCGACCTCGGGCAGCTGCATGTAGTCGTGGATGAGGGACCAATCCAGCGCCCGGCCGAGCTTCTTGGCGTACTGCTGCAAGGCCGGGTCGTTGCGCAGCTCGGCGAAGACGCCCTCGTTGCGGACCATCTCCCGGAAGAGAGGCTGGTTCTGGAGGTTGCGCACGTCCATGATCAGGGAGAAGTTGCGCTGAGCCGAGGGCAGGACCCGGGCCACGTCGATGCGGCCCTCGGCCTGCAGGAGGTGCACGGCCGACATCTCGTGCGGGTCGATGAGGAGCATCTCGTAGTTGGTGTAGCCCTTGAAGGCCTTGGGGTCGGGGTTCTCCCGGTCGCCCTTGAAATTGAGGTCCAAGCCCCGGCCTCCGACCCTCGTATCGAGGAGCAGGATCTTGACCCTGCCGTCGTTGAGGCCGTCGAGGTTCATCTGGGCCTGGACGTCGGCCTGGGGCCGCTGCTCCCGCAGGAACTCCGTGTCCGAGAAGACCTGCGCGATCTCCGAAGGCTTGGTCAGGCCCGTCTTGATCAGGTACTTGCGGACCTCCCGGATCATCCGGGTGTCGGAGAGGCTCAGCACCGTCAGGCTCGTGGGACCCTGGTTGGCCCGCGCGGTCTTCAGGAAGGCGCGGACCCCGCCCTCGGCGGGGGCGTCGGAGATCTTGACTACGGCCGAATTCTGGTCGGCGACGCCGACCTTCTCGAAATGCGCCTTGACGGCGTCCGGCAGGCCCTTGGCGGTGGGGCTGACCACGACGAGATCGCCGGACTGCGCCCGCGACTCGAGCAAGGCCTGTTTGATCCTGGCGAATTTCTCGCTCGGACCGGACTTGAGCTCGAGCGCGACGTTGTCGGGCGCCTTGGAAGGGGATCCCCCGAACTTGATCCCCCGAGCCTCCATGATCCGGCGCAGTTCCTGGCCGGCCGTGCCCGACATCAGGATGAAGCGCGCCTTCTTGTTGTCCGTGATGTCCTTGATGGTGGAGAGCGTCTTGTGCTTGTAGGGCAGGGTGAGGTCGGTGCCGTACTCCAGCTCCCACCAGCGCCGGGTGGGGGTGTCCATGCTGTCGAACCACTGGCCGTTGTGGATGACGTTGATGCGGCCGGTCTGGTTGTCGACCCGGACGTTGGCCGGGTTGTCGAAGTAGCCCCTGGCCATGTTGATGAGCTCGTTGCGCACCCACGATCCCCCTTTGCCGGTGGGGCCCCGCGGCCAGAGGATCGACGGCACGATGTTCCAGAAGAGGTCCATCTTCTGGCCGTAGGGCATCACGGGGTCGCTCATGATGGCCTTGAGGAGCTCCGTCCCCCGGATGCGCGTCAGCCCCAGCTCCTCGACCTTCATGGACTGGCCGGTGACCGTGTTCTTGAGGAAGCTGACGGTCAGGCCGGTCAGGCTCTGGCCGTCGATCTTCCGGTTGAGCGCGACCGCGGCGCGCTCCGCGCGCGCCGGGTCCTCCGAGAGCCTCTCGGTGCTGAGGGCCACCGAGTACATGTCGGACTTCATGGCGCGGTAGACGTCGTAGACCGGGTTCTCGCTGTAGGCGAAGCTCCGCAGCATCTTCTGCCGGACGGCCAGCCGGTCCATCGCGGAGCCCTCCCAGCCCGGCTTGCCCTCCTTGATGATGTCCACGATCTCCACGGCATCGTCCCGGAAGAGCCGCTCGACGTGCGCGTAGTCGCCCTTCGTGGGCGCGGACAGCGTCCTGGCCTTGACGAGGTCGGCCTTGGCCGCGGCGAGCTCGGACTCGAGGGTCAGCACCCTGTTCTCGAGCGCCTCGGTGGGCTGGCGCTTGGACTTGGCCTGGGCGAGCTGCTCCTTCGTGTCCCACAGGGCCTGGTCGAGGACCTCCTTGCGCCGCAGGGCCGTCTCCCTGAGCTCGCCGGCGCCCTGGCGCGTCTGGGTGAGCTCGGGCGAGCCCGAGAGGAACTTGTCGTAGAACTGCAGGCGCGCCTCGATCCCGGTCTTCTCCGCCCGCAGCCGGTCGGCGCGGCTCTCGAGGGAGGCCGCGGACTTGCCCTTCTTGCCCGCGGACTCGATCTCGCCCTGGAGCCTCGTCAGCTCCCGGTTGACGGAATCCACCTTGGCCTGCAGGGCGGCCTTCTCCTTGGCCGCGCCGCTCCAGAGGTCCTGGACGCCCGCCTTCATGTCGCGCTGGGTCAGGCCCAGGAGGTTGCGCTGCTGCCACAGGGCCTTCTCGACCTCGCCGACGAGCCTCGCGCGGGCGCCCGCGTCCATCTCGGGCCTGGTGCTCAGGTGGTCCATGACCTTGGACTGGAGCTGCCTGAGCACCGCCAACTGCTCGGGCCCGGCGGCCACCTGAGCGCTCAAGGCCTGCCGCTGGGTCTGGGCGGACTCGCGGATCATCTTCACGTAGTCCGCCCTGGAGGCCGCGAGCCCCGGGGCGTCCGCCTGCACCGCGTTGAAGAGCTTGGCCCGCAGGGACTCGGCCGCGCTCTTGATGGAGGTCCCCCTCATGGTCCCGGCGAGGTCGGCTTTGTCCACGAGCGCCTGCTGCTGGCGCATCAGCCCCTCGAGCTCCGTCGCGGCCTTGGTCACGACCTCGGGCTTCTTGGCCCGCTCCATCCTGTCGGCCAGGGCCAGCATCTTGTCCGCGTTGGCCGTCATCCTGGCCATGACCTTGGCGTCGACCTTGAGGGGGCCCGACGCCTCGAGCGCGGACTGCTGGGACGTCAGCAGGCTCTCGATGTTGCCCTTGGCCAGCGCGAACTCCTCCGGGGTGCGCGCCATCGCGAGCCGGTCGGCGGCCTTGAGCAGCTTGTTCATGCTCTGGCGCAGGGAGGCCCCCTCCGGCGTGCGGGCGTCCACCGCGTCGACGGCGGGCTGGACCCTCTTGATCTCGGCCTTCACGGCCTCGGCGATCTCCACCGACCCCTTGCCCACGCGGGTCTCCATGCTCTTCTGGATGGACTCCAGGAGCTTGTAGGCGCTCGCGGCCCGGGAGATCTGGGCCGTGGTCTCGCCGATGGTGAGCATGGGCTGGAGGGCGGCGCCGTCGCCCTCGTCGCCGAAAATCCAGTGCTTCTTGACGATGTCCTTGGCCACGAGCTTCTTCTCGGCGATCTTGCCCTTGAACTCCTCGTAGGTCATGAACTCGATCTTCGAGGCCACCTTCTTGTAGGCGTTGAACTCGAGCCGGGCCTGGGCCTCGAGGTTGGACTGGACCGTGAGGAACGTGACGTTCATCCCGTGGAAGGCCGCGTCGGCCTCCGCGATGGGCAGCAGGCCCTCGAAGACCAGCATGGTCTTGCCCCCGCCGGTCTTGAGCAGGAGGAACTCCCTAATCGAGTTCCCTCCCCGGCCCATCAGCGTGATGAGGCCCAGGGAGGTCATCATCGCCTCGAACTGCTCCGGCCTCCAGTTCGTCAGCGGCGAGCCCTTGGAGTCGTGCACGGCCCAGGGCGCGGCCTCCATCTCCTTGAGGCCGGCCCGGACGGCGTCGAAATCGGCCGGGAAGAGGGTCCCCTTGGCGCCGTGGAGCTCCTTCATGCACTCGACGAGCATGTTCCGGTAGCCCGTCGTCTTGGGGCCCACGGCCGGGGCGTCGGCGCTCGCCTCGGCCGTCCTCCAGGCCTTGACCTTGCCCTCGAAGCTCGTCAGGAGGTCGGTCACGGGCTTGTTCTTGGCGAACTGGGTCCTGAGCGCCGTGAGGCTCTCGGTGGCCAGGTCATGGACCACGCCCACCTTGTTGAAGCTGTTGAAGCGGCCCTCCACGGCCTCGAGGTACTCGTAGAGGCTCTTCATGGAGACCTTCTCCGCGGGCGTGAGGTCGGGGGCGGCGTCCACCCTTCCCTTCAGGTCCGAGACGAGGTCCATGTACCCCTTCTTGAACATGGGGTGGCCTTCCTTGCCCTTGTTCGCCTTCCAGTCGGCAACGGAGGACCACATGTCCTCGACGGCCTTCTCCAGGGCGGGGGACTCGAGCTTGGTGTTCGCGCGCACCGCCTCGATGAAGGCCTTGCCCGCCGGCTTGGGGACCGAGTCGGCGTCGAAGTAAGGCTTCATGAGCTCCGTGGCCTTGGCCACGGCCTCCGGGGTGAACGTGACGCCCTTGACGCTGTTGAGCCTGACCGCCAGCGCCACCTCCCGCTTGATGGAGGGCGTCACCGTGCCGAAGCCCGGGATCTCGGTCCCGGGCGCCGCCTTCAGGACCGCGTCGACCAGGCCCGGCTTGCCGGCCAAAGACTCGATGAACTTCTCGCCGGCCAGGAGCCGCACCTCGTCGTTCATGAAGAGCTTGCCGACGGTCTTGCCGTCGCCGAGCTGGGAGGCCTTGAAGAACTCCAGGGGGTTGACGTCGGCGGGCTTGGAGCCTTTGCCGCCCAGGGCCTCGACGAGCTCCGCGGCCATGCCCTGGCGCTTGATCTCCTTGGTGACCTTCCAGGTGGCGCCCTCCTGCACCTCGCCCAGCCACCGCAGGTCGAAGATCTTCTGGAGGAGCGGGACCTTGGGCTTGCCCAGGAGCGGCATGTCCGCGCCCTCGGAGGCGTTGGCGTACTCGTGGCGCCTGCCCGAGGCGTCGTACTCGGCCTTGCCCTGCTCGGCCCGGACGTGGTCGGCCGCCATCACCTGGTACTTGGCCGGGTAGACCGGGAGCATCAGCCACACCGCGGAGTTCAGCCAGTAGTTCTTCTCCTTCGCGGCGGACTTGATGCGCCGCTCGAGGTCGAGCTCGTCCCGGGTGCTGTACCAGTTGTATTGCGAGGCGACGGCGCCCACCGCGTTGCTGAAGACGACGTACTTGGCCAGGTTGTCGCCCATCCCGAGGGCGAAGGAGCCCACCTTGCCGAGCAGGCCCATCTCCGAGACCGTCTGCAGGCTCAGCTTCTCGGAGATCGGCACCCCCGCGCTCTTGAGGAACTCCATGGCCGACCCCACGGCGCCCTGGCTGCCGAGGATCTCGGCGGGCCGGGAGAGCACCGTCCCCTCGTAGATGGAGGAAGGCAGCCCGACGTAGCCCAGGAGCGGGTGCCAGGACTCGTTGGCCCACACCACGCCGCCCTTGAAGCCCACCGCGGCCGCGTCCCAGCCCGTCTTGAAAGGCGAGTGGTCCTTGTCGTTGGAGATGGCCCACAGGTCGAACTCGGGCACGAGCTCGTCCCAGTAGTGCCCGCCCATGGTGAACAGCGCCGAGATGCCGCCGGAAAGGGCCGTGAAGGTGGCTTGGCGGGCCGCGGCGTTGACGAAGCGCACGCCCGAGTACGCGCCGTAGCGCCAGAGGCCGTTGAGGAGGGCGTTCTGGCTGACGTTGGGGATGTTCTGGGCGGCGGGGCTCAGCGAGTTGAGCCTGATGGAGGCGTGCAGGCTCGCCTCCTCCACGGCCTTGAGCGGGAGGCTCAGGACCGGGATGCGGGCGATGGGGGCGTTGAGATAGCCCGCGGCCTTGGACACCCCGCTCATGACCCCGCTCATGATGGGCGCGGCCAGGGCCAGGGCCACGGTCCAGGTGATGTAGTTGCCGGCCGCGTTGACCCAGGCGTTGGTGTCGGCGACCTGGGCCAGGTACATCCTCGTCTGCTTGAGGGAGGCCGCGACCTTGAGGGGCTCCGTGACCTTGACGCTGCCGCCGCCCAGGCCCGACTCCATCCTGCGGTAGGCCGCGTCGGGGTGGATGGCGGCGATGATCTTGCGCGCGCCCCAATAGTCGCCCCTCGACAGGAGCTCGGCGGCCTTGCCGTACTGGGGCAGCGCGCCGTTGATCTGGTCCATGGCGGCCGAGTGGCCCTTCTGGATGCCCAGCTTCCAGTAGGCCTTGACCGCCCAGCCGCCCACGTTGTTCATGCTGAACCCGCCCAGCTGGGCCTTCGAGATGAACATGAGCGAGGGCATCTCGACGAACAGCGAGTAGTCCAGGCTGACCTCCGAGAGGTCCTTCTGGGCCGAGTTCAGCGCCGCCGAGACGAGGTCGAGGTTGCCCGCGTAGTCCGAGGCCAGCAGGACGTCCTGGACCTGCCTGAGCCGGCTCATGAGGGCCTGCACCCGGCGGTGGAGGTTGGCCCGCTCGGTCTGGTAGCGCTGCTTGGTCGCCTCGTCGAGCGGGGCCTCGAGCAGGGCCTTGTCGATGAGCTCCGAGTCCGGGGACCTCGGGTCGAGGCGGTCGAGCTGGTTCTTGACGTGGTACTTCTGGGTCTCGAGGAAGGAGAGGCTCAGGAACCGCATGATGTACTGCTCGTGCATCTGCAGCGTCTGGATCCTGGGCTCGGCCACGGTCTGGAGCCCCTTCATCCGGTCCATCTCGTACTCGAAGCGCGCGAGGCCCTCCTTGGCCTTGCCCAGGTAGGCCACGCGGCCCTGCATCTTCTTCTCGACGATGTCGAAGACCGAGTACTCGATGCCGTGGTGGCTGAAGGTCTTCTTCTTGGCCCACCGCACGAGGTCCTCCTCGAGGGTGAGGTCCGTGAACCACATGTCGTCCTTGTACTGCTTGCCGAGGAGCTCGGCCATGTTGATCATGCGGTCGATGTGGTAGGCCTTGTCGAGCTCCTTGTGCTGGTTGAAGAGCCGGTAGTACGAGTACTGCAGCATCTCGTGGTTGTAGCGGCCCGTCTCGGGGATGAAGGGGCTCTGAGGGGGCCGGCTCTGGTTCATGATCCGCTGGGACTTCTGCAGGTCGCGGTTGTAGGTGGTGACCTGGTTCTTGTTGAGCTTGTAGGCCAGGCCGTCCTTGTCCCAGAGCTCCCAGCCGTCCTCGGTCTCGACCTGGGTGAACCCCTTCTTGGGGGCGTCGACGACCGAGGCCCCGGTCATGATGGCCTCGCGCAGGGTCCCGTAGCGGAACATGTCCTCGAGGGAGCCGCTCTGGTCGGCGATCTTGCCGAACTTCTCGTTGTAGTCCCCGATGACACGCTCGACGACGGCCTGCTTCTTGGCGTTGTTCACGCCGCTCTCGCGGAGCTTGACGAGCTGGTCCTGGATGCCCTCCATCTCCTCACCGGGATTGGGCAGGGACCTGAGGTACGAGTAGAGGACCTCCCCCATCGGCGAGAGCTTGCCGCCGCTGACCAGGTAGCTGTAGACGGGGTCCTTCTCGTCCTTGAAGACGCCCTGCTTCTTGAGGTAGTCGAGAGCGGTCCCCATGGACGCCTTGTCGCGGGCCACGTCGCCGGCGAGCTGCTTGCCCAGCGGGTCGAGGACGCGCTTGAGGACGTCGGAGTCGGACGGCTTCTTGGAGGGCTCGGCGAGGGCGGCGATCGGGAAGCTATAGACGGCGAGGAGGGCGGAGAGAAGGACAGATAACGATTTTCTTAATAGCTTCCCCATCCCATATATAGTCTAACAAGATTCCGGCGGAATTGCTGGGCCCTATGGGCTGCGGTGGAGCGGACCAATAGTCCCATGACGTCTGGGACTTTGGGGCAACGACAAGGCCGGGCGTCGAAACGCCCGGCCCTGACAAAACGGCATCTGCCCCCTCGCTACTCACCTCCCCGCGGGGGAGGCGAGTTAATAGGAATCGTTCTCGCAGGCCTTCTGGGCGGCCTCCTGGGTCATCCCCCACCAGAACAGCGGCCCCAGGCAGTTCTCCTTCTTGTCCTTGGGGTCCTGGGCCTTGGTGGCGAAGACCGCGTAGACGCCCTTGTGCGCGTCGGCATCCGGCTTCGTCACCCACCGGCCCTGGGTCCCGGAGGTCATGAGGTCGAGTTTGGCCTGGGCCTCGGAGAGCTTGGTGATGCCGTCGCCGTTGATGTCCAGGCCGGGGTTGGCGCCGTAGGGGAACTTGAGGAGCCCCTCGCCGCCCTCGGTCAGCGGGATCTCGATGAAGGCGGACCGGTAGGGCTTGCCTTGCACCGAGAAGTTGAACATGACGAACCACTTGCGCGGCTTGTCCTTGGTAGCGTGCCCCTGGTGCACGTCGTTCACGTAGAGGACCGCGTGGGGCTTCTTGAGGTTCCCGTACACGCCGAGCTTCTCCGCCTTGTCGGTGGGGCCCACCGTCGCGGTGTCCTTGAAGGGGTCCCAGGGCCCGCCGCTGGCCCCCTCGAAGATGGTCGAGCCCTTGCCGGTGGCGTCGGGGAAGTTCCCGCCGGTGTCGCCGCCGACCACGATCTTGGGCCAGAACCCGGCCCTGCCCGCGGGATCGCTGAAGACGGCCACGAGCCCCGTGGCTTTGGCGCCCCGGACGGACTCGAGCTTCTTGCCCTTGCTGACCGTGGCGAGGTTGGCCATGGCTTCCTTGGCCTCGGCTTCGTTCAAGCCGGCTTCCATGATGGCGTGCTTGACCAGGGCCAGGTCGGCGCCCGGGATATCCTCGAGGGTCATCACATTCTCTTCGCCGTAGCGGATGGCGCCGGCCTTGGCGAAGCCGTCGTTGGCATTGGGCTTGCTCTTGAGGTCGATGTACACCACCCCGCCGTCGGAGACCGTCATCAGGTACTTGCTGTCGAGGATGACGGCCATGGACTTGTCCTTGAACAAGCCGCCCTGCTTGGCCGGGAGGAACGCCACGTAGAAGACCTTCCCGACCTCGGGGATGACGAGGATGTGCCGCCTGCGGTAACCGTCGTTGTACTCCTTCTTGAGCCACTCCTCGCCGCTGGGCGTGATGGAATGGACGCGGAGCAGGCCTTCGGGCTTGACCTTCTCGTTGACCGCGACGTTGGGAGCGTAGTACCCGGCCTTCAGGAAGCGCTGCTCCTCGGTCTCCTGGACCGGGTTGGTCCCGCCCGTGCTGGGGTTGGTCCCGCCCGTGCTGGGGTTCGTCCCGCCCGTGCTGGGGTTCGTCCCGCCCGTGCCGGGGTTCGTCCCGCCCGTGCCCGGGTTCGCGGGGGGAGGATCGCCTTTCCCCTCGCCGATGTTGAACCGGCGCGTCGCCGGGTCGTAGACGGTGTGGTACGTCTTGCCGCCGACATCCCCGAGGGTGATCTTGCGTGTCACGATCTCGTCGCGGTTGCCCGCCCTGTTGACCACCGTGACCGCGAACTGGGGAGAGAGGGCCTGCGGATCGTCGCTCGACAGGTTGCCCTTGATGCCGGCCGGGAAGTACAGGTGCTCCCCGCCGGAGCCGGCGGTCTGCCCGAGGACGTAGAAACCCTGGCCGTTGATGGTCACGAGCTGGTTCATGGCCACGGCCTGCTGGGCCCGGAGTTGGGCGAGCTCTTCCACCGAGGTCTCGATGACCGAGCCTCCCTTGCCGTCCTGGCAGCCTTCCCTGCTGAACTTCATGACCACCTTGCCTTCCTGGTTGGGCTCGAAGGAAAGGGTGTAGCTTCTCTTCCCCGGCTGGCGGTCGTCGAGCTGGAACGTGGAGCTCCCGCCCGCGGGCGTGATGGGGAACCGCCGGCAGAACCTGTCGTCGTCCAGGGTGACGTCGCAGATCCCGACCTCGTCGACCATGGCGCCGCTCTCCGTCTGGCGGGACACCATCTTCACGGAGATCTCGCGCGACGTCTTGTCGCCATCCTTATACAGGAGCATGGTCCGGGCGCCGCCCCTGAAAAGGTCGTCGGGCCCGAAGCTGCCGTCGGCCGTGGGGCGGCGGGGGGCGCCCCCGATGCCGCCCATCACGGGGTTGGGCTGCTCGTGCCCAACGATCTCGCCGACCTTGACGTTCTTGGGGACGACGCCGGCCACGAGGATCTGGTGGGCGTACTCGGCCGCGGCGTCGAGGAACCGGTTGGCCCAGTCCGTCACGTCGCCGGCTCCCTTCGTGAGCTGCCCCGCCTTGACGCCGGGGTTCTGCCCCGCGTCGGGCTCGCCGGTCCAGGGCTTGAGGTTCGTGATGAGCGTGTCTTTCTTGATGCCCCCCAGGGCGCCCTTGAGGTCGGCCGACGACTGCGCCCAGGACGGCGGGGCGTCGTCGCCGAGCACGTAGTAGAGCTCGCTGACGTAGAGCGCGGTGGAGGTCCCGAGCTTGAATTTCTTGTCGACCCACGCCTCGGCCATCTTGGCGAGACGCTTGTCCATGCCGTCCTTGCGCATCTCCGCGGCGACGTAGCTGGCCTTGCCGCCGTCGCCGTCGAGGATGAGGCGGCCGAAGCGTTTGGCCATGTCGACGCGGACCTTGGGGTCCTTGCCCGCGAGTTCGGCGATGACGTTGATGGGCTTGGCTTCGTCGGCGGCCAGGACCGGCGCGGCGACGGCCCCGAGCATGGCGCAAGCGACGGCGGACGCGAGAAGATGGCGGTTCATGGTCCCTCCACGTACTAGCTCAAATCCTACTATATCAGGGCCGAGCCCGGGCGGCAAGGGCCAAAGGTCCTAGACCCGCAATGGCACGGAAGGCCTAGGCCCCCCGGGAAAGAGGCCGCCCCCCTCGCGGGGGGCGGCTCCTCGTTGCCAACGCTCCGCCTAGTTCGTCGCCGGCTGGGCCGCGACCGCGGCCTCGATCTTCTGCCTGTTGGCGGTCACGGCCGACTTGACGACGGACACCTGCTTGCCGACGCCGCTGTCCGTGCTGGCCTGAGCCTTCACGTACTCGATCGTCTCCTTCATCTTGTCCGACAGCGCGTCGAACTCCGTCTTCGCCTTGTTGGCCTGCGCCTTGGCCGCCGCCGCCGCGGCCGCGGAGCCGTCCCCCGTCGGGATCTTGTCCGGCAGGTGGCACTCCGCCACGGCCTCGGCCCGATCCTGGTAGTATTCTGGCTTCTTGAACGTCGTGTAGGTCGGCAGGTCGTTGGCATCCTTCGCGGGCCCGTTGACCTTGTCCTTGTAGTAGGTCTCGAGCGCGATGGGGCCCTGCGGAGCGTTGGCGGCCTGCACCGAGACGCTCTTGACCTGCGGATTCGGCAGCTGCTTCAACTGCACCGCCGCCGCGCCCTCCTTCTTGAGGATGATCCCGTGGGCGTTGCCGAACACGACCCCCATGTTCATCGTCACCTTGTAGCTGTCGTCGAGCACGTTCGCCAGGTCCGTCTGCGCGCCGTCGAGCTTCTCGTAGACGGGCTTGAGCTTGCCGTGCAGGGCCTTGATGGCGTCCCAGTACTGCTTGAGCTTGTCGCCGCCGGTGGCCAGCGCGTCGGCATCGGGATTGCCGTTGACGACCTTCATGACGTCCGCCGACGCGAGCTTATCCTTGACCGCCTGGAGGTACTGCGTGGCCTTCTGGCACATGCCCTCCTGGCAGTTCTTCCCGATGATGTTGAACCGGTCCAGGGTCGCCTGGACGGGCTGGCCGTTCTCGAGGGAGAAGTGCGTCTTGCCCTTCTCGACCTCGGGCTTGGCCGCCGCCACGAGGCCCTCCGGGTCCTCGGCCTTGGCGCCTTTCGCCTTGGTGGCGAACGCGCCGATGCTGGCCGCGGTGGGCTCGGCCCCGAGGGCCGTGCCGACCGCCGCCTTGTAGGCCGGCACCTTCGTGGACAGCGGGTTCACCGCGGCGAAGACCGCGGTGGCCGTGAACTCGTCTTTCTCGACGATCATCAGGTCGGCGCTGGAGTCTCCGGCCTTCTTGGCCAGGCTCCCGCTGATGGCCCGCTGGTAATCCACGATGTTGAGCTCCGAGTTGACCCTGCCCGTCTCGATGGCGATCTGCTGGAAGCTGCCGCAATCCGACGGGGCCGACTTCGGCCTGTCGAGCATGGCGTCCTTGGCCGGGACGAGCATGCCGATGGCCTTGGCGAGCGTCTCCAGGTCCGCCTTGAGCTTAGCGTACTTCGCTGTCGTCGCCGCGTCGGAACCGGCGGGCGCCGCCGGCGCCTGCGCGAGCGATTTCCCAACCTCCGTGCAGAGCGCCTCGGGGGTCATGGTAACGCCGCCCACGCTGACGCCGGTGTTCACGCCCGGGACGTTGCCGGGCGGGGTCTGGTCGTTCGGGTTGGTCGTGCCGGTGCCCAGGCCCGCGCTGCTGCATTTAAGCCCGTTGGGGGCGGTCTCGCCGTTGGGCGGCTGGCCGGTATTGATGTAGAGGCAGGGACCCGCGGTGCATTTGCCGCCCGGGTCGGCGATGCAGTAGCTGTTGGACGCGCCCGAAGCGGGCGCGCTGCCCAGGCCGCACTTCTTGATGTTGGCGCCGACCACCTGAGGCTTGCCGCCGACCTCGCACGCCATCTGGGTGTCCGACCCGCGGCCGGTGATGAAGTCCATGGCGCCCTCGGTGATGGTGCCCAAGCCCTTGGCGATGGGCTTGAAGATCCCGTCCATGAGGAGGGTCTCCTTGACTTTCAGCTCCATCTCGAGCGGCCACATCTCCTCCTTGGTCTTCTTCGACCACTTGAGTTCCATGGCCCGCTGCATCTCCTCCTTGGCCATCAGGTACTCCAAAGACTCGTACTGCTGCGCCTTGCCGCCCTTGTCCTGGTTCTGGCCGCCCGCCTTGTCCTCGTTGCCTGACGAGAGCCCGCCGGCGCCCCCGCTGGACGACCCGGACGGCAGGGCCTGGCTCGCGTCCGCCGACGCCTGCAGGTTCGACGCCCCGCCGCCGCCGCGGTTCATCTCCCCGGCCGCGCTGGCGGCCGCCTTCTTGAGCTCCTCGATGCCCCCGGTCCGGGGCGAGGCCCCGCGGGCGCTGGCGGCGCCCTTATAATCCGTCGTCGCCCTGGCGCCGGGCGAGCTGTTCACCACCGCCTTGTTGGGCACGCCGGCCGCGCTGATGGCCGGGAGCGCGTAGCTCGCCCCGGTGCCGCTGCCGCCGAGCACTCCCATCCCTCTCAACGACCCCTGGAGCGGGACTTTGGGCACGGGCACGGCGGAGGCCTTCGTCGCCGCGGACGCGCTGCGCCCGGCCGCCGCGGCCAGGGCGTCCTTCCAGTCCGAGGAAGGGGCCTTGGGCGACGCCGACGCCTGCGTCGTCGGCGCCGGAGGAGGAGCGGTCACGGGCTGCTGGGCCGACTGCCCCGGGCCCATGACGAGCGCCGAGGGGTCGCGCACGTTCAACGGCGTGATGATCTCGGCGCCCGAGCCCAGGAGCCCTCCGGGGGCCAGGCCGCTGATGCCAGGCTCATAGGGCGAGCCGCCCTTGCCGAACGACCCGGAATCCCTGAAGCTCCAGCCCTGCTGGAAGGCTCCGCCGGGCTGCCCGCTCTCGGGCGCCATCAGGAAGTGCTCGACGAGGGGCGCCAGGAAGAGCACGGCGAGTCCCGCCACGATGAAGGCGAGATCCTTTCTCCTGAAAGTCTTGAGCCTCTCCACCAAAGACATCCCCGCAGCCATGCCTTTGATCTTGAAGTCCGGCCTCTTGGTGTCCTTGAGGCTTGGGATATGCGATTTATTCTGGGGTTCCATTTGAGTAGCTCCTTGAGCCAAGCTATCCTAATACGGTCCTCATGGCTATGCGGCCCTCATGGCTATTTGCACTCCATCTTCTCGCAAGCATTGCCGGCCGTGAACGGGCAAGCCGCTTGGTGCGCGCACCGGGTGTCGTTGTAGCTGTTGCAGTTCGACACGAAATAGCAGTGCTTCCATCGGCACTCGCAGACCCAATAGTAGTAGTTGCTCCAGACGGTCGGGTGATAATGGCAACTCCAATCGTGGCAGTGGCCGTCATGGCAGTAAGCGTGATGGCACTGATAGTTGTAAGCCCATTTGTAGCAGTCGTTCGTGCTCTGGGGCCAGGAAGGCTCGCACGTCATCCAGTCGCGGCACTCCATGTCGCCGCGGGACTGGCCGGACCACATCATGTTGCTCATCAACTGGTCCTCGGTGGGCTTGTACTGCGCGTCGGCGGCGTCGCACTTCTTCTTGTCCTCTTGGAGCTTCGCCATCTGGGCCGCGTCATAGCCCCCCCCGCCGCCGCCGGAGCTGTTGGCCCCCCCGGCGTCGCCCATGGAGGCGGGCCGGCCGCCGTCCACGGAGTCGCCGCTGGCGCTGCCGCTGCCGCCGCCCCCGCCCCCGCCGCCGCCGTCCCGGGTCCCGTCGTAGGCCGCCGACCCCTTCGTGGAGGCCGTCTCCGCGGAGCACCCGTTGGCCGCGCTGCAATCCGGAGGCGCGCCCGTGAGGATGCTGGCCCTGCCGTTGACGAGCTGGGCATAGGCCGAGCGGTCGCCGCCGCTATGGGCCTTCTCCAGGGCCTTCTTCTGCTTGAGCCGGACGCTGTCGTACTGCATCTTGGAAAGCGACCCGACCCCCCGGCCCGCGATCACGCTGGCGCCGGCGGGAGGGACATTGGCGTTCTTGAGGTCGTCCTGGATCGAGAAGCCTCTCGAGGTGGAGACGTTGCCGTCGAAGAAGCTCTTGCCGGCGTAAGGGCCGGCGTTGGGCTTCAACGCCGTCTTGGTCTTGGCGCCGTCGTCGGCGCCCACCGACCGGATCCCGCCCGACGGCAGTCCGCCCGAGGGGGCGCTGCCGCCCGCCGCGAGGTCCTCGGGCGAGACCTGGACGACGGCCGAGGCCCGCCGGGACTCCTCGGGGGTCAGCACCTGCTTGACGGAGTCGCCGCCCTTGACCTTCGCGACGTAATCCGGAGCGGCTTCGGGCCTCGGGTCGCCCAAGACCATCGCCAACGACGAGGGCCGGGCGCCGCCGGGCAGACGCTGCAGCGGTTTCTCGTCGGAGCCGCGCTCCTTGGCCGCCTTGAACTCCTTGGAAAGATCGCCCGCGGGTTTGCCGAGGAAGATGCCGCTGATCCGCCCTCCGAAATCCGTCGTGGCCGCGATGCCGAACACCACGGTCACGGCTGCGACGCCGGCGACGACCCCGCCCTTGCCCTGCAATAGCCCCAAAAGCCCGGAAAAACCATCGCGCTTTTCTTTGTTTAGAGCCATATCCCAGCCTCCCGGCAAAGCCTATCCCAGTCAATACATAGTGTAAGGGGAGTGCCCGGCATTGTCAATAGAAAAAGGTCTTTTTACCAAAATTTATACAACTTTTCTGCAAGGCGGAGCCGGAGAGCCCGATTTCAGAAGAGGTCCATAAAAGTGAATATCTGGCGCCCCTTTCGCAAGGAAAAGCCGTAATAGAGCAGGAATAGGCTCACGAACAAGGACCACCAGGGCGGGACCCACCCCCTGGCGATGGCATAGCGCAGGATATCGAACATGCCCCAGAAGACGGCGACGCCGGCCAAGCTGTCCAGGCCCAGCTGGAACCCGAACGCGACGTTGGTGCGGCCCTTGATGAGGACGAACACCGTGCAGGCCACCATGGTGGCCATGAAATGCGCGAAATAGAGATCGGTCCAGATGCCGGTCGTGATGCTTCCCCGGACATAGCCGTAGGAGTAGAGCGTGGCGAAAGCCATGAGGCCGCAGTGCGCCAGCCCAGACACGACGAAGATGCGCCCCAGCCGGTCGCGCAGCGAGCCGATGGGCTCGAGCTCGACCCTGGACAAGACGGCCTCCAGGGCGCTCGACACGATCATGTACCGGATCAGGACGCGCTCGATGAACGTCTCCCATGTCCCTTTCACGGCGTCCCCCCCTGCGCCGCCGGCGCACGCGCGCCTTCCCCCGGAGGCCGGCCGAGCTCGAAGGCGATCTCGCCCCCGAAGAGCCCGCATCCCGGCACGGCCGCGCGCTCGAGGCCCGAGTCCCGCAAGCCTCTCACGGCCTCGACGAGGCCCGCCGCTCCCGGGGGACGGTTCCGCCCTCCGAGGGCGAACCGCTCGTCGTAGCCTATGATCTCGGCATAGATCCTGGCGCCGCGCCCGAGCGCGGCGTCGAGGCTCTCGAGCACCAGCAGGCCCGCGCCGCGCCCCACCCCTCCGGCGACGACGACGGCGCCTTGGTCCCGCCTCACGAGGTCGAAAGCGTCCGCGACCGCGTCCTCCCCGCCCGGGAAGCCGCCGCCGAAGCTCTTCACGACGAGCCTCAGCCCCAGCGCGATGGCGGCGCGGGCGGCCGCGGCGTTGGCCAGGATGGTCGGGAACTGCCGGGGCTCGACGGCGAGAGGCCCGCCGCGGTCGAGTTCCTCGAAGAAGAGGTACTGGCTCTCCGTCTCGCCGGTCGAGTCCAGGATGATCCCCGCAGCCGCCCCGGCCTTCGACGCCTCGAGCCCGGCGTCGTCGAGCGAGAGCTTAGCGGCGGCCAGGGCCCAGGCGACCGGTTCGTCGATGAAGCTCAGGTCCTTGTCCGGCAGCAGGCGCTCGGCCAGCTCGCGGGGATGCCCGCCGCGCAGTTCGGCCAGCCCCGTCACCACCACCCGCCCGAAGGCCCTGGCCCGCGCCCCGGCCGCCGGCCCCTGGGCCGTCGGCCCAGGCCGCTCCCCC
Source organism: Elusimicrobiota bacterium (assembly GCA_016212795.1). Lineage (GTDB taxonomy): Bacteria > Elusimicrobiota > Elusimicrobia > UBA1565 > UBA9628 > JACRDT01. The sequence goes on from JACRDT010000025.1 coordinate 95,679, forward strand.
GGGCGCGGCTTGGCGAACGCCACGACGCAGTTCGCCCCGCCGAACGCGAAGGCGTTGGAGAGCACGACCTCAGGGTCGGCCCGGCGGCTCACGTTGGGCACGTAATCGAGGTCGCAGTCCGGGTCGCCGCCGGTGAACCCCGCGGTCGGCGGCAGGTCGCCCGTCCTGATGGCCAGGCACGACGCGACGGCCTCGAGAGCCGAGGCCGCGCCCATGGCGTGGCCCAGCATGGACTTGATCGACGAGACCGGGACGGAACGCGCCCGCTCGCCCAGGACGGCCTTGATGGCCGCGGTCTCGGTCCGGTCGTTGGCATGGGTCCCGGTGCCGTGGGCGCTGATGTAGTCGACGTCCTCCGGCCTCAGGCCGCAGGCGTCGAGGCAGGCCCTGATCGCCCGGCCCACGCCCTCGACGCTCGGCATCGTCACGTGGAAGGCGTCCGAGCTCGCGCCGTAGCCCAGCATCTCGGCGTAGACCCGCGCGCCCCTCGCCGCGGCCCTCTCCCAGTCCTCGAGCACGAGGACCCCGCAGCCCTCGGCCGGGATGAGGCCTCCGCGGCCCTTGGAGAATGGCGTGCAGCCCCGCGCCGCGATGGCCAGCAGGCGGCTGAACCCCGCGTAGGACAACCGCCAGAAGACGTCCACGCCGCCGGCGAGCATGGCGTCGGCGCGGCCCTCGGCGACCTTGTCGTAGGCCCAGGACAAGGCGAAGTTGCCGGCCGCGCACGCCGTCGTGAGCATGGCGTTGGGCCCCCCGAGGCCCAGGCTCCTGGCCACCGCGGCCGGCACGCTGGCCGGGCCGTGTTCGAGGCAGGCGGCCGCGAAGGCGGCCGCCGCCGCGGACGCGCCGTCCTGGGAACGCCGGCGCATCAAGCCGTCGACGATCGTCGCCTCGCCGGACGTGGTCCCCAGGGCGACCCCCGTCCTCGCCGCGTCCCAGGACGCGTCCCGCCCCGCGTCCCCGAGACCGGCGTCGCCAAGGGCCTCCCGGCACGCCTCCATGGCGAAGGCGGAGGCCGTGCGCGGCTCGAAGTCCTTGATCTCCGCCCCGATGCTCGTGCGCCAGCCCGCCGTGTCAAAGCTCTCGACGGGAGAGAAGGCCGTCCTGCCGGCGAGGAGCGCCTCCCAGAAGCGCTCCTTGCCCCGCCCCACGGGAGAGAGGACGCCCAGGCCCGTGACGGCGACCCTGCGCAGGGCTGCGGTTCCTTGAGGGAGAGGCCCCGGCATCAACCCTGCGGCCAGTGCCTGCGGACCGCGTCGAGTATGCCCTTCAGGTCGTCGACGGCCTTCAAGTCGTCCTCGGGGATGCGCATCTTGTACTTCTTCTCCACGGTCGCGAGGATCTGCAGGATGTCCAGGGAGTCGATGCCCAGTTGCAGCGTGAGAGAGACGCCCTCCTTGACATCGTCGGGCTTGATCGTCGCCTTCTTGCGGCTCAAGACGTCCGCGATGAGCCGGCGGACCTCCTGACGCACCCCTTCTTCGTCGAAGATCGGCATGGCGGACCCTCTATGGAACTGGATGACGGCTGCGCTTAATTATACAATTTGTGCCGGCGTCAGGGGTTTAGTTTCGGTAGAGAAACAGGCTTAAACTACCTAAACTAAACCCCTGACGCCAACATGAAGAAGCTGGACATCCATCTATTCGACCTCGCGTCGCGCCTGCTCGGCGAGGAAGCGGCGCAGCGGCTCGTCGGCACGGTGGTCAGGGCCAATCTCGCTGCGCCCCGCTATCGCGCGGCGCTCGCCTCCAACCTCCGCCGGGTGGTCGGCTTCTCCACGGGCAGGGAGCCGGCCCCTCAGGAGATCTCGGCGCTGATCTCGGAGTTGACCGACCTCCACGTCCGATACTTCACCGAATACTACGTCCTGGCGCGCACCCTCGCGCCGGACCCTTCGAAGTCGGAGCCGCTCCTGCTGCCAGCGCTCGAGGGCCTGCTGAAGAAGGGCAAGGGCGTCATCCTCGCCTCCCCTCACTTCGGGAACATCATCTCCACCTGGGTCGCGCTGGACTGCCGCGGCATCCCCGTGACCGTGGTCGGCAACGCCGTCCAGGGGTACGGCTGGTCGGCCCAGGCCAGCAGGAACATCAGGCTCGTCGGCCTCGGGGACGGCGCCGTCGAGGGGCTCGCCGCCCTGAGAGCCAACGGGACCCTGTTCCTCAACACGGACGTGGACTATTTCCCGGACGGCCGGACCACGCCGTTCTTCGGCGCTCCCTTCCATCCGCCGCAAGGAGTCGCGCGGATGGCGCTGGCCGCGGGCGCCCCGATCCTGCCCGTGTACCCCGTCTGCCAGGGCGGGAAGGACCTCATCCTCAACGACGACCCCATCGTCGTGGACGAGAGTCCGACGCGCCCTTGCGCGACGCAGGAGGCGATCGAGGAGCGCCTCGTGCGCTCCATGGAGAAGTTCATCGGCAAGCACCCGTCCCACTGGTTCTTCTTCCATGACGCCTGGGACCTCGAAAGATCGGACCGTCTGTTCCGCAGTCAGCTCCACGCCATATGGCTCAAGAGGCGCATGGCGCGGCTGCTTTCCCCCCTCAATGCTCGCCTCCCCCGCGGGGGGAGGCTCACGACATGAGGCTCGCGACATGAGAGTCCGGCTCCTGTTCCCTTCGTGGCAGCGCATCGAGCATCAGACCCACTACGCCCTGCCTCCCCTGGGCGTGGCGGTGGTCGCGGCCCTCACGCCGCCGACCTGGGAGGTCGCCATCACGGACGAGAACGTCGCGCCCGTCGATTTCGGCGAGCGGCCCGACCTCGTGGGCATCTCCGCCATGCTCGTCTGCCAGCTCCCGCGCGCCTTCGAGCTGAGCCGCGCCTTCCGCGAGCGGGGCGTCCCGGTCGTGCTGGGCGGCCTGGCGGCCACGAGCCTGGCGGACCTGGCGGCGCGCCACGCCGATGCCGTCGTGCTCGGCGAGGCGGAGGGGGTATGGCCGCGGGTCCTGGAGGACGCGGCGCGCCGGCGCCTCCGGTCCTCCTACCGCCGGCAAGACCTGGCCGCCCCGGAGGAGATCCCCCCCGCTAGGCGCGAGCTCCTCGACCCCGCCCGCTATACCTACCGCGGCGTGCGCATGATGGACCTCCTCGAGACCAGCCGGGGCTGCCGCTTCAAGTGCTTCCCGTGCCTCGTGCCCCGCCTCACCGGGACCTGCCACCGCAGCCGCCCCATCGGGGACGTGGCCAGGGAGCTGGGCTCCCTCACGGCGCAGCGCGTCTTCATCGTGGACAACAACCTGAGCCAGGACCCCGAGCACGAGCGCCGCCTCTTCAACGCCATCGCTCCCGCGGGCAAGCGCTGGGTCTCGCATCCCATCTCGACCGAGCCCGGGACGCTGGCGCTCGCCCGCAAGGCCGGGTGCTGGTACGTCTATCAGCCCATCATCTCCCCCAGCCAGGAGGTGCGCCGCAGGATCGCCCTCCTGCACGACCACGACATCGGGGTGGAGGGGACGGTCCTCCTCGGCTCCGACGCGCACGGGCCCGACGTCTTCGAGCGGATGGTGGATTTCCTCCTGGAGTGCGGGCTCGACCTGGCCGAGTTCACGGTGCTCACCCCGTTCCCCGGCACCGCCTTCTTCGACAGGATGAAGAGGGCGGGCCGCCTCCTCCACGAGGACTGGACCCGCTACAACGCCGAGAACGTGGTGTTCAAGCCCAGGCGCATGACGCCGGCCAGGCTCGCGCAAGGCTACCGTTACTGCTGGGAGCGCTTCTACAAGGAACGGTCCCAGGCGGCCAGGATGGCCGCCCTCTATCGGCGCGTCTCCGGCGCCTGGGACGGGGCCATCGCGGCCCCCGAGGTCAAGGTCGTGCGCGGGCAGAAGGCGGGCGGCAAGGCGGTCTGGGGAAAGGCCGTGCGCAAGCCCCGCCCCGAGTGATGTCCCTTGACAGCGCCGGCGCTTCATGCTAAAAATTACGCATGAGGAAGATCGAGGACACCGTCACGCTGTTCGCCGCGCCGAGCGCCATCTGGCCGGCCATGGTCGACGTCCCGCGATGGTGGGCGGTCCTTTTTTCGCCTCTGGCCAAGCACGCCTACAGGGAATACGGCTGGAGCGAGACCCTCCGGCCGCTGGGAGGGGAAGGGCAGGGGATGCGCTGGGCCGCCGTCCGCGGCGACATCTCGCTCCAGACCCTGCGCGTCTCGCAGTGGAACCCCCCCACGAGCCTGGCCGTCGCCACGGATGAGTGGGACCCCGGCAAGTCCCTCGTCATGATCGCCAAGGGCATGCCTCTGGGCTCAGGGAAGCTGATGGCCTTCGTCAGCACCTTCTCGGCCGTCCAAGGCACGGTGACCATGCAGCTGACCCCCGTCAATGAGGCCCAGACGAAGCTCGACATCTGCTTCGACCTGAATTTCCCGCATCCCTTCGCCGATCTGCTCTTCAGCCGGTGGATCGGGGGAAAATTCAGGCGCTCGCTCGCCTCCCTCGTCCAGGTCTTCCCGTCCTTCCTGGAAGAACAGCGCTGACAAGCAACTCGCCTCCCCCGCGGGGAGGCGAGTAGTTGAAGGGGCATACTCCGTTTCACCAGGCTGCTCAGCCCCCCGTGCATGCCTAGGTCGGGCTCATGAAGCTCGCGATGAGCCCTCCGATGACCCCGACGGCGATGGCGACCGCCAAGGCGATCGTGGCGGCCGACCCGACCGCCACCGCGGCGGCCGCTCCGACGGTCGCCCACGCGGCCGCGAACGCTATGGCCAGGACGCCGCCGGCGATGAGGAAGATGGTCGCCAGCTTCTCGTAGCCGCGGCTGAGCGCCCCCTGCCCCATGTCCACCTGATTGCCTTGCAGATCGACGACCTGCATGTCCTTGATCTGCTTGGCGTACTGCATCATCATGTAAGCCTCGTACAGGATGACCAGCGACAAGATAAGCCCGGCGGCCCAGAACGGGAAGCCCCCGATCCCGTAGGAACAGACGGTCGCCACCGCGGCGATCATGCCCGAGGCCGCGATGACTCCCGCGCCGATGAAGTAGTACGTCATTCTGCTCTTGATGTCGTTGCACTTATCCGCGAGGTCCTTCCAAGGCTCCTTGAACTCCTTGCAGCCGTACGCGGTGGGGGCGTATTTGCAGGGGTCGATGCAGTAGCACGAGCCGTCCATCTGGCACATGCAGTTGCCCGAGTCAGTCTCGGCCTGGGTGCACTGGCACGGCGGAGGGGTGTACCCGGGCGGCGGCGTCGGGATTTCCGGCGTCTCCGGGACGCCGATCTCCGTGGTATCGCCGCTGGAGGGCGTCGTGGCCCCCGCGGACGCGCTCTCGTCGAACTGGGTCGCCGCGTCCGCGGAGTTGGCCTCGGTCGCCTGGGTGCCGCCCTGCGAGGCCATCTTGGTGCTGTAGGGGGCCATGCCGCGCAGCTTGCCCAGCGAGTCCGACCTGAACTGCCGGGCTCCGCCGACGACGTTCTTGATGGAGCCGCCCTTGTTGGAGGCGGTGACTCGGCGCCTGGAGAGCGCTCCTCCGCTCCCCGACTTCCCGACCTTGTTGGCGTTGAACGCCGTCAGCTGGCTGCTGACCTTGTCCCCGAACTTGGGCGCGCTCATCTGGAAGTTGGCCTGGCTCATGCCGCTGCCCAAGCTGCTCGAGAGCTGGGACCCCGGCAGGGAGCCGAGCGAACTCGGCCCCTTCCCCGCCGGGCCGGCCAACCCCGTGGGCCCTCCGGCCTGGGTCGGCCCTCCGGCCTCGACCGGCCCCCCGGCCTTGGCGGCGCCGGCATCCCCGGCGGCGCCCGCATCCCCGGCCCCCGCGGCCTCGCCGGCTTTGCCGGCGTCGCCCGCCTTCCCCGCGTCGCCTGACGCCAAGCTGCCGTCGCTGGCGATGCGGGTGTGCTTGGCAGCGTTGCGGTCGACCTTGATGCCCGACGCGATGGTCCCGAGGTCGGCCGAGGACTTCGGCGCCTGGCCGGCCTTCATGACATTGTAGACGCCTACGCCCACCACGGTGGCCACGCACGCCATCGCGGCAGCCACCACGACCTTGCCCACGGTCGAGGCCAGGAAGCGTCCCAAGAACCCCGCCCCTTGGAATCCCGCGCGCGCCGCGACCTGGCCGGCGGCTCCAGCCAGTTCGCCGGCCGCCCCGGAAGCGGCCCTCGAGGCCGCTTGCGCGGCCGCCCTTTGAGCCGCGGTCCGGGCCGCGCTCGACGCGGCGCCCATCCCTCCCCTGGCCCCGGTGAAAGCCTGCCCTGGGCCCGTGCCGGCCCCGAGAGGCGCCCCGGCCTTCTTCTTCTCTTCCTTCTCTTTCTTGAGGTCGGGGATTTGAATCTCAGGAAGAGGGGTAGCGTTCGATATGTCCTCGCTCGGCTCTATCTTCTTCTTCTTTTTCCAGAACATAACTCACCCCCCCCTGCCCTTACTTCTGCCGGAACGCGTCGTTCTTGCCGTCGCCGTTGGTGTCCGTGTTGTTGTCCCAGGAGCCGGAATCGCTGAACCCGGCGATGCCAGCGCCCGCACCGATCGCGATCATGCCGGCCCAGCCCCAGAAACTCTGGACGAAGCATTGCCCGGCGCCGGCCATGCCGACTACGGCCATGGTCACCGCCAGCGCGCCGATCCCGGTCGCCACCCAACCCAGGATGGGCCGGCCCATGCCCACCAGGACCAGCCCCAGCGTCGCCAGGACGCCGCCCAGGATGCCGACTGCCCACTGCAGGTACTTGGCGATTCCCCATGTATACGGGGTAAGCTGGTAGATCATGATGAACAGAAGCAGGATGGCCAAGGCGTCCATGATGTACTTCACCATGTCGACGATCCAACTCGTCGGGTCCTTGTCGGTGCCGGTGCCCACGCAGCCGCCCTGGGCGTTGTCCCACTTCGTGCCGCCTTTGCAGAGGTCCACGCACCCGCCCTTGCCGTCCGGCGACTTGCCGGCGTCGCAGGTCTTCTCCGCCGCCGGGGCCGGGCCGGAGTTCACCGGCCCGCTGGCGTTGTCGCCGAAACTGGTGTCGGGAGCGGTCTCATTCGGGTTGCCGCCGACGCCCGCGCCGGACCCCTCGAGGGACTGGCCCTCGCCCTTGTTGTTATCGAAGGCCGCGGCGGCGTAGGAACTCCTGTTCTCGCCCGAGCCCTTGGTCGCGGCATTGGAGAGATTGGCCGCCTTGTCGAGCTGTCTCTTGCCGAAGCTCTTCCTGGCGAGCCAGTCCCTGCCGGCCACCGCGCCCGCCCTGCCGCCCGCCGAGCGGCTGACCGCCGGGCCGCCGCGCATGCCGCCCAACTTGCCGGCGTCGGGGCGCTTGATAGCATCGAAGCCGCGGCCGACGCCTCCCGACATGCCCGCGCCAGACGAGCCTCCCAAGCCGGAACTCAGCCCCCCGGGCCGAGACGCCAAACCGGAGGCGGAGCCGGGACCGGGCTTTGTCTCAGGCGGCGGACCAGCGGCGTCCGCTCCCGGGACCTGCGGGACCTCAGGGACGGCGGGGGCATCGCCCGACGCGTCAGCCTGCCCGGCCTTGGCGGCGTCTTCGGCCGCCTTGGCGGCCTCCGCGGCCGCGGCATCCTCGGCCGCCTTGTTGCCAAGGGACCCCGACACCATGTCCAACCCGCTCCCCCCTTGTTTGCCGGCTCCGGGGAGCTTCGAGGCATCGACGTTGTAGCCAGACCCGTCCTTCGAAGCCCCGACGTTGACCTTGGGCTTCTTGCTGTCCTGATACCTGGCGTAGTCCGGGGCGAAGAGCTTGCCGTAGCTCCACGCGCCGGCGGCGATCGCCGCGGTCAGGGCGAAGATGCCGGCCTTGCTGCCGAGCAGCAACGCGGCTATCCCTCTGGCCCCCGCGCCTCCAGCGCTCCCGGCTCCCCCGGTGGCGAAAGCGCCCTGGCCCGCCCTCCCGAACTGCGGGAACCAGGGGAGGCCGCCCTTCCTCTTCTCGCGCTCCTTGCCCACCTTCTGGAGCTTGAAATCAGGGATGTCGGATGAGACTGGAGGTGTCTTGTTTTCCATAGCTTCCTCCTACGAGACTAGGAACCTGTCCAAGATCCTCTCGGACGGGGCTCCCTGGCGCGTATTCTGAGCGGTCGGCGGCAAGCACTGCTTGTCGACTTCGTCGCTCTCCTGTTTATCCGCCGGGACATCGGCGCACTTCGCCTTCTTGACCAAGGAATCCTTGAAGAAGGTGGTCGCGAGCATGCCGGCAAGCCCGCCCACCCCGCAGACCATCAGCCACGTCGGCATGGAGGCCATGAGCTCCCCCTTCCCTTCCGCCTCGGGGCTGTCAAACATCAGCCCGATGGCTGTCGCGGTCAGCAGCCCGCCCGAGAGGGCGAAGATGGTCCCCAGCGTCCCCTGTCCCCACTTGCCTCCGAGGATCTGGAAGCCGATGATCATGGCCTTCACCGCCAGGGCGGCGGCAGCGAGGCACATGATAATCAGCATGAACTTCATGAAGCCCGTGAGCGGGGTCTTGGAGCCCTTGGCGAAGATGGTCGCGGCCAGGAACAGCAAGCCGGCGGAATACATCAGGTACTGCTTGGCCTGGTCGATCTCCTTGGACCACGGGGTGAAGTCCACGGGCCCCTCGACCTGCGGGATGTCCAACTGCTCGCGCTGGCTGGCGTTCATGTCCGGCCCGCCCAGCGTGTCGGGCTTGGCGTCTCCCGTCGGCGCGCCGGCCTCGGGCACTCCCGCGCCGGTCCCGAAGGTCGAGGCGTTGGCCCTGTTGTTGTCGTAGGTCCTGCCCGCCGCCATGCTCGACGCGGCTCCCCTGTTATCCTTCACGATGTTGCGCGCGAAGCCCATGCCCCGGAAGCGCCCACCGCTTCTGGCCAGGGCCTTGCCGAGCCCCCCCGACGTCCGGGGGCCCGACGCGCCCGACATGCCCTTGATCTTGCCGCCCTTGGTGTTGCCCAACTGCGTCCCGCCAGGCGTGCCCGCGGAGAAGTTGGCGGCGGACCCTCCGCCACCCGAGGAGCCCGAGAGCCCTCCAATCTTGCCGGCCAGGCTCGCCTTGGGCGCGTTGGCCGCGGGCCCCGAGAGCGTCGAGTTCCCGTGGTCGACCGCCGAGCCCTTCGACGAGGCCGAATCCGCGGTCTTGACCGCGGGGTCGACGGGAGGGGGCGCCTCCGAGGCCTGCCCCCCCTCGGCGCTCGTGTTGGCTTTCGCGAACATGTCGAGGGAATTCGACGTGCCGTCCGCCGAGGCGGACCCCGACGCGGACCCGTCGGCGGACTCCGCGGTCTTGGGCTTGGCCTCGAAGATGGAGAACGTGTTGCTCGCCGGGGATTCGGGGGCCATGGCTTTATAACCCATCCAGCCGACGCCCGCGGCGATGGTGCTGCCGACCAAGGCCAGGCCGATGATGCCCGCCTTGGTGGCCAGCAAGCCTCCGCCCAACCCGCCCGCGCCGCCGAAGGCCTGGCCGCCGAGCTTCTCGCCGAAAGAGAGAAGCGCCGCGCCCCGCTTCTTCTCCTCTTCCTCTTTGTTGACCTCAGGTCTAATGTCAGGCCCCTGGCTCATAAATTCCTCCCAACATGAGTGCCTAGTTCTTCTTCACGTGGCCTTCGCTGGCGTTGGTCTGGGCGTTCTGCATCATCATCATCATCATCGGCATCGCCATGCTGCCCACGCCGCCGCCCGCCACGCCGCTCACGGCCATCATCATCATCATCTGCATCATCTGCTGGTTCATCATGTCCTTATTGTCGGCCTCGAAGGTCTTTTCCTTCACGTCGTCCAACCCCTTGTTGAGCTTGCTCATCATGTCGTCGTCCAAGGACGCGGCCTTTTCGGCGGCGTTCTTGAGGTTGGTGGGAGCGGAATCGTAATCGAACTTCCCGAAGACCCCCCCGGTGCCCTGGCCGGCGCCGGCGATGGTGGTCTTGTTGTTGGTGTTGCCGTCGAAGACCTTCCCGCCGGCGTCCTTGGCCGAGTCGGTGCCCTTCATCTTGGACGCCAGGATGGACTTCGACTGCGCCGCGCGCAGAGTCCGCATGTAGCGCCGGGAGTCCTGGCTCTGGGCGCCCCCTTCCTCGGCCCCGATGCCTTGGGCCGTGTCGAAGGCGACCTGCGCCGTCGGCGAGTTGAAAGGCGTCGCGGACATGGACGCTCCCGAGCTGCCGGAGGCCGCCCCCACCCCGGAGAGCCCGCCGAAACTGCCCTTGGGCGCGTTGAACCCCTTCTGCGGCTTGGCGCCGCCCCAGCCCTTGGGATCGTTCTTGCTCACGTCCTTGAGCGCCGAGGCGAGCGTCGCGCCGGCAGCCGGCGCGGACGCCGAGGCCGACGCCGTCGTCTGCGACGACGCCGCGATCGGCTGGCCAGCCGCCGCTCCCGGCGCCTGATAGAGAGACGAGGTGACCGGCTCGTCGAAATTCTTCTTCTTGTACCCGCTTCCATCCATGGAGAGGTCCACGGCCGAGCCCGGCGCGCCGGCGGGGTTCAGCGACGAGTCCAGGCTCTGGAGGCCCTGGTCCTCGGGAGCGCTCTGTCTGGGCATGGCGACGCGAGCCGAGCCGGTCTGGCCCAGCAGCGGGAACAGGACCCAAAGCCCTATCAGGCCGAATCCCACCAACAGGACCCACCAGTATTTCTTAAAAGGATCGTTGTCCCGGCTCACTCGTACGATAGGCATAGCGCTTATGATGAGTTTAGCCCCCGATGCTCCGATTTGTCAAGAGAATCGCTTTTTATTACCGTATTTTTACTTGGCGTCACTCGCCTCCCCGCGGGAGGGGCGAGTAGCGGGTGGGGCATATGCCGCAATCACTCGCCTCCCCCGCGGGGAGGCGAGTAGCGAGGGGGCAGATGCCGCAGTCACTCGACCCTCCCCGCGGGAGGGGCGAGTAGCGGGTGGGGCAGAATATCCAACCGCGGGTTACGTTTGTTTGGGGGAATCCGACGGCCGAGCGTCCTGGCCGCCTTCGGGAATGGAGTTGGCGGGCCGGGGCGCGGTCGAGGCCGGAGGCCGAGCGTCCCGGCCGCCTTCAGGAATGGAGTTGGCGGGCCGGGGAGGGAAGGCGGGCTGGGAAGAGGACTCGCTGGGCAGAGGCTTGGGCGGCTTGCCGTATTCCATGAAAATCTGCACGATCTCATCATAGTCGAGCTCTTCCCTGGCCAAAAGCTCCCTGGCGAAACGCTCCAGGATGTGCCCTTCGGTCTTCAAGGCGGTCTCGACCTCGACCATGGCCCCCTGCAGGAGCCTCTGCGTGGCGTTATTGAGCTTCTCCTTCAGGCCGTCGGAAAGCTGTTCCTTTGGGATGCGGGTGAAGTCGCCCACCAGCCCTTCGTCGCTCATCCCCAGCCGCCAGACCATGTTGTGCGCGACCGTCATGGCATGGCTGAAATCCGCCGAGACGCCGTCCGTGGTCACCCCGTACTTGAGTTTTTCGGCCACGTAGCCGCCCAGGGACACCTTGATGTGCGCGCGCAGGGTGTTGGCGTCGGAGGTGTAGAGCTCCTCGCGGGGCACGGCGTGGACCACGCCGAGCGTGCCGCCGCGCTGGACGATGGAAGCCTTGAACACGTCGTTCGTCGGGTGGTAGAGATAGAGGACCACCAGGTGCCCGGCCTCGTGGAAGGCCGTCATCTCGCGCTCGTGGGGCGTCATGTTGAGCCGGTGGACCACCCCCAACTCGATGCGCTCGATGGCCGCGGAGACGTCCTTGTAGGTCACCCGGTCGCGGCGCTCGCGCACGGCGATGAGGGCGGATTCCTTGAGGATGTTCTCGATCTCGGCCGGCGTCTTGTAGACCGCCTTGCGGGCGAGGCGTCCCAGGTCCACGGTCGGGTCCAGGGCGATGTGCCTGGCGTAGTACTCGAAGATCTCCCGGCGCTCCTGGAGGTTGGGCCTGCCGACGGTGATCTTCCGGTCGAATCGGCCGGGCCGCAGGAGGGCGGGGTCGAGCACCTGCTCGTCGGCGTTCATGGCGCCGACGACCACGATGTTGGAGTCCTCGTCGGTCAGGCCGTCCATCTCCACGAGCAGCTGGTTCAGGGTGCTGTTGGACTCCGAGGAGCCGCCGAAGGCGTCCATGAAGACCCGGTGCTTCCCGACGACCTCGAGCTCGTCGATGAAGATGATGCAGGCGCCGTAGGCCTTGGCGTACTGCCGGGCCTGCTTGAAGAGCTTGCGCACGCGCGCGGCGCCGACCCCGACGAATATCTCGACGAACTCGGAGCCCGCGGTGGACATGAAGGGCACCCCGGCCTCCGTCGCGATGGCCTTGGCCAGCATGGTCTTGCCGCAGCCGGGCGGCCCCACCATGAGCATGCCGTGGAGGATCTTGCCCCCGACCTTCTTGAGGACGGCGCGGTCCTTGATGAGTTGCACGATCTCCCACGCCTCGCGCTTGGCTTCCATCAGGCCGATGACGTCGGTGAACCGTGTGCTGACCGCGCCGGCGTCCACGCGGGACTTCTTGAACCGGGCGAACCCTCCCCCGTACTGGAGGAGGTAGAGGAAGCCGACGAAGACCAGGGTCTGGAGGATGCCCCACGGCAGGGAGGCCACGTTGATGCCGACGATGTAGCGGCGGACGCTCTCCTCCATCCCCGACATGTACCAGATCGGCAGGACGATGGAGACGACCAGCAGCGCGACGATGGCGACCCACAGCCAGTAGCGCTGGAGGAAAAGCCTCAGCCTGGCCCAGAACACGTCAGCGGCCCCCTGTCAGCGTCCCCCCCCACGGGGGGGATGCTTCCGTCCGGGGGGGATGAAGCCGCTTTATAAGGGCTCCCACCTAATGCATCCCCGGAAGCTCAAAAGCGATGGGCCGGTCGCGGTTGGGCACGTACTTGGTGATCTCGAAATCGAAACCCTTCGACTTGTACATCCACGAGACCATCACGGGCTTGGTCTTGACCCTGAGATAGACGACCTGCCAGACCTGGGTGCGCTCGATGGTCAACTCCGGCTCGGCGCCGTCGAGGTCGAGGAACCTGCCGATCGGGGTCCCATAGCCGAGGTAGTTGGCCACGGTCCTCTTGATGTGGGGCTTGAGCGTGCCCTCGTCGTCGGGGGCATAAGCGTAGTTGCGGTGGCTCTCGAGCTGCCAACGCCTTGCCGCGTAGTAGGAAGCGATCTCCATTTTCTGGATCAGGACCAGCGCCGCGAATATCTTAGCAAAGGCGTAGAGGAAAAACACGAACATCGGCAGGAGGAGGACGGTCTCCGTCATGGCTTGGCCGCTGTCAGCGCGCGAGGAGGTCCTCGCGCGCTCGCCGGCAAGGAGTCGATTCATGAAAAGGAATGGCGCTCGAACGACGGCGTTCGAGCGCATCATGGATACAGCCTCACCTGGAACTTCGGCGTCGGGTTGGGCCACACGGCGGCCAGCGACCCCTCCCCGCAGGACACCGTGGCGTGGACCTTGGGCCGGCCGTAGTTGAGCTCCTGGGACTCGCCGTTGAAATTGTAGTTGAAATAGTTCGACGGCGCGGTCCAGGGCTGCTCCACCGGGTACCCGGCGTATTTCCCGGTGAGGATGGGCTTGCGCATCTTGTCGAGCTCGGATTTCTTGATCCAGGCCATCTGGAACAGCCCCGGCCCGCCCTCGCACTTGCTCATGTAGTCCACCGAGATCGGGTGCTCGGGGCCCACCTCGCGCCACGGGGGGATCATCGACCCGGTCAGCTTGTTGCCGTAGTAGTGCACCTTGTGGTGGCAGTAGAACTTCATGCCCGACGGGTTGAGGAAGCCCGAGGACGCGGCCTCGAAGGAGTCGGCGCCTTTCTGGGCGTCGGCCACCGGGTCGCCGGTGTTGAGCCAGTAGGCCTTCTTGTAGAAGTTGTGCCCCTTCACCAGCCGCTCGAGCACGGAATACTGGGCCTCCTCCACGGAGCCCAGGAGCTGCCAGATCTGGATGTAGAGGGTGTAGATCTGCTGCGAGTCCTCCCAGTTGATCCACCAGTCGTGGACATCGTCCTGGTCGATGATGGCGAAGTGGGAGCTGTCCATGGGATACTCGGAGGCGGCGATGTTGGGCGGGGTGGTGTCCGAGCCGTTCTTGTGGATCCCCTTGAACCCGCCGTACCGGATCATCCACAAGGGCTCGCTGTCCAGCGACGGCAGGGGGTTGGGGGGCGCGGTCGGGGAGGCGGGGTAGGCGTTGTTGCCGTAGGGGAAGGCCCCGTTGTTGTACAGGATCTCGCCCAGCAGTTTGCTGCACTTCTGCCCCTTGCCGGAGCAGGTCCGCTTCTCGTCGCCGGGGATGGGGATGTCGCCGAACCCCTCGGAGAAGATGCGCATGGGGAAGGCCCCGTTGACGTAGGCCGACCGGTTGAGGAAATCCGAGTAGTTCGTCATCTCCACGAACGCCGCCGAGTCGACGGCGAACTGGTGGCGGATCTTCTCGCGGGAGAGCTTGGCCGTGTCGTAGATGAGGAAGACGAACAGGAAGAACGACGGGAAGATGAAGATCGTGGGAAGGACGAACTGGCCCTTTTCGGACCTCACGCTGATGGCCATAGGCTCGGGCCGCCCGGGCGGCCTGCTCTAATAGTAGCCCTGGGAACGGGGAAAATCAAGTACTAATCCGTAAAATTACGGCAAGTTCCCGGAAACGCTATTTCAGGGGTTTCGGCTTGTAGCCCAGGAAGGCGACGGCCTCGGGATGGTCGGTGACCCGCTTGTTCTCGAAATCGAGCGTGGTCAGCACCGCGCTGCACAGCGAGCCGTCGACGATGCGATGGACCCTCAACTGGTAGGTGGTCGAGTACATCTCGCCGCGGACGTATTCGACTTCGACCCAGAGCCCCCGGCCCTCCCAGGGCGCGAGGGTCTCGGCGACGGCCTTGCCGTAGCTCCCGTAGTCCTCGTCGCCCATCCTGCTCGTCACGCCCTGGTTCATGACGAGCAGCCCGACGTCGCTCTCGTCGGCCGGGATGTTCTTGGCGATGAACTTTGGGGCCTTGGCGGCCGGGCAGGGCACGAGCTGGAGGGTCGACGGGTCCTCCCGCCGTATCTCCGCGACGGCGTCCGCGGCCCTGTCGAGCATCTGGATGCCCGCGATGTCGTCGGGCATCAGGCACGCCGTGACCCACCGGCGGTGCATGATGTCGGGCATCTCCAGCGGCTTGGGGTCGAGCCCGACGCGGGTGGCGATGAAGGTCGGGTCGAAGTCCTTCACCGGGTAGAGCATGTCGGTCACGAGATTGAGCCCCGCCCCGCAGTCGACCTCGACCAGGTAGAACTGCAGCTTCCTCGAGATGAAGTAGTAGGCCGCGGGCATCATCCAGAGGAACCCCCGCATGGGGAAGAACGCCCAGTGCCTGGCTTCGCTCAGGTTCTCGTAGAAGGACTTGGCGGGGTCCTCCAGGAACTTGACCAGCGCCGCCGTCGGGTCCGCCTCGTCGGTCCCCCCGCACGAAGGGAGGTAGGGCCCCAGGGGGTTGTCGGCCTCGTTGAGAGCCTCGAAGTGGATGCACGCCAGCAGCAGCATCCACGCCTCGTTCCAGCCGACGAACCTCCGGTCTTTCCAGGCCTTCTGGGTCTCCTTCCACCAGGGAGCGGCGCCCTTCTCGATCTCCTTGCCGAGATGCCCGAGGATCGCCGCGACCAAAGGCGAGGCCGTCGTCGCGCCCCGCTTGAGCTGGGCGAGGAGTTCGTCCTGTCGGGTCTCAGCCGCCACGGCTCGTGCTCCGGCCGCGCTACCTGGATTCTTCAGGAGAGATCAGCCCCATCTCGATGCCCTTGACCACCGCTTCGGTCCTGTTGGAGACCCCGAGCTTCTGGAAGATGGCGTTCAGGTGGTTCTTGATGGTCTTGACCGAGCACTCCATCTTGGCGGCGATCTCCTTGTTGGCCAGGCCGCTGCCCAGGAGCACGAGCACCCGGATCTCGGTCTTCGTCAGCGCCACGGGCGACCCCTCGCCCTGCGAGTTGGCCATCTGGCGCAGGCCCGCGATGAGCTTGCCCATGACCGGCTGCGGGATCATCACGCCGTCGTTGGCGAAGGTCTTGAGGGCGTTGACCAACTCGGTGGCGGGGAGCATCTTGGAAAGGTAGCCGTTGGCGCCCGCCTGGATGGACTCCATCACGTGCGCCTCGTCCTCGTAGCCCGAGAGGATCAGGACGTTCGTGTCGGGGCATTCCTTGCGGATGATCCGGGTGGCGGCGATCCCGTCGATGTGCGGGAGCTTGATGTCCATCAGGATGACGTCCGGCTTGAGCTTCTTGGCCTGCCGGATGACCTCTTGGCCGTCGGCGGCCTCGCCCACGACCTCGACCATCCGCTCGTTCTCCAAGAGGTCCTTGATCCCCTCCCGGAAGAGCGTCTGGTCGTCAGCGATGAGAACCCTCACCTTCTTCTTCGAAGAAGCCATGCAATCCTCCTAGTCGTCAATCCTTGGCCCGGACTTTCCGCGGCCGACGCGGCGAGCCGGAATCCGGCATCCTGGCGCGGCGTCTGAGTATACTATATAAACGACGGACCCTTACACTCTCCTCCGGGAGGGGACCCCCTCCTAGGACGGCTCCTTCAACGGCACCGTGAAGGAGAAGGTCGCGCCCTTCCCCAGCCCGGGGCTCTCCACCCAGATCCGGCCGCCGTGGCTCTCCGCGATCTCCCGGGAGATCGAGAGGCCAAGGCCCAGGCGCCCCCGCTCCTGCTGCCCCGAGCCCTGGCAGAAGCTCAGGAAGATCTTTTCGTGCTCCTCCGGCGAGATGCCTTCCCCGGTGTCGCTCACGGCGAAGACCACCTCCGAGCCCCGCGCCGCCGACTCATCCCCCGATGGGCGCGGAGCCCCCCAAGCGGGCTCTGCGCGGGAACCCCGGCCCCCGGCCTCGGCCGCGCCCTTCGCCGGGAGCTCCACCGACAGGGTGACGCCGCCCCCCCTCAAGGTGTGGCGGATGGCGTTCTCGAGGAGGTTGTTGATGATCTGGCAGATCCTGCGCCGGTCCGCCCAGATCATGGGCAGGTTCTGCCCGACCTTGCAGGAGAGCGATATCCCGCGGGCCGCGGCGCGGCCCTGGGGACCGATGACGATCTCCTCCACCAGGGCGGCCGGGGAGAACCAATCCTTCTCCAGGCGGAACCGCCCCTGCTCGATCGAGGCCCAGTCCACGAGGTCCTCGATGAGCCGCTTGATCTGGTTGATGCCCGACGAGATGTAGGCCATGCGCTTCTTCTGCTCGTCGTTGGGGGTCAGGGTCGACGACAGCATCTCGAAGCTCACCTGCAGGGTCATGAGGGCGTTGGACAGGTCGTGCGACGACATCGACAGGAACTTCGACTTCATCTGGCTCAGGCTCGAGAGCTCCGTGTTGGCCTTCTTGAGGTCCGCGATGAGGCGCTTGTTCTCCCGCTCGAGGCGGAGCTTGTCGAGCGCCTTGCCGATGGCGTCCTTGAGCTCGGCGAAGTCCACGGGCTTGGTGAGGAACCGGTAGATCTCCTCCTTGAAGGACTGCTTCGCGAGGTCGACCGACCCGTGCCCCGTCAGCATCAGGACCTTGCTCTCGGTGTTCACGGCCCGGATCTTCTTGATGACCTCGATCCCCGTGGAGTCCGTGAGCTGGTAGTCCATCAGGATCACGTCGAAGAACTGCTGGCCGACCGCGTCGACGGCCTCGCGGCCCGTCGCCGCCGGCAGGACCTCGTAGCCGTCGTCCTCGAGGTTGTCGAGGATGCTGTCGCGCATGTTCGCGTCGTCGTCGCAGACCAGGATCCTGGCCTTCTTGAGCGCTTTCATCCCCTGACTATAACAAAAAACGGCAGCCACTCGCCTCCAGAACTTCCCCATCCGTCCGTTCGCGGATGGGGACTTGGCCGGCGTTGCCGTTCCCTGGGAGGAAAGCCCTGATGAAACGGCATTACCCCCCCGCTACTCGCCCCCCCGTGGGGGGGGCGAGTGGTTGGGAGGCGAGTGGCTTCAAGCCGGCTTGGCGACGGGGACGTAGAGGCGGAAGACCGTGCCCTTGCCCAGGGCGCTCTCCACCCGGACGTCGCCCTTGTGGCGGTCCATGACCTTCTTGACGACCGCCAGGCCCAGGCCCGTGCCGCGGGCCTTGGTCGTGAAGAACGCCCCGAAGATCTTGTCGAGGATCTCCGGGGGCATGCCCGGCCCCGTGTCGGAGACCTCGATGACGACCCACTCCCCCTCCAGGTAGGTCCTCATGCCGAGGGTCCCGCTCGTGGGCATGACCTCGATGGAGTTGCCCATGATGTTGCGGATGGCCTGGCGCATCTCGGTGTGGTCGATGCTCACGGAGGCGTCCGCCCCGTCGAACTTCTTCTGCAGCGTGATGTGGGGCGGGAAGGGGTAGGCGCCGACCAGGTCCTCCAGGAAGGCGTTGAGGCTCGTCGTCTCGGGCTGGAGCTCCCGGGTGCGGGAGTAGGTCAGGATCTCGCTGATGATGCCGTTGGCCTGCTGGATCTCCGACTCGATGATCTTGATGTGCTTGGCGATCTTGGGGTCGACCTCGCCCCCCAGCTTGGTCTTGATGAAGTAGGTGGAGTTCTGGATGACCGCCAGGGGGTTGCGGATCTCGTGGCCGACGACCGACGCCATCTGGCCGATGGCGGCGAGCCGTTCGCGCTTGACGAGCTCGTCCTGCGCGGCCTTCAGCTCGCGGGTCCGGGCGTCGACGCGCCGCTCGAGGAAGTGGGTGAACTCCTCGAGCTTCTGCTTGGCCTGCACGAGCTCGTCCGTCTTCTCCTTGAGCGACTCGCTCATCGCGTCGAACCCTTCGGCCAGCTCCCCGACCTCGTGGTTCACGTCGAGCGGCAGCAGGTCCCGGACCTCCTCGAACTGCCCCTTCCCGATGCGGTCCGCGGCGTCGCGCAGGGCCCTCACGGGCTGGGTGATGTAGCCGGACACGAACAGCGCGACGACGCTCACGCACAACACGACGAAGAGCACGATGTAGACCGTGCGCTTGAGCATCGCCGTGGAGGTCCGCTCGGCGTAGTCCATGGGCTGCTGGATGAACACCGCCCAATCCAGGTTCTTGTCCGGGATGTAGGCGAACGCGCCGAAGAGCCTGGTCCCGTCGGTCAGCATCAGCGGCCCCCCGCCCTTCTCGTCCGTCTGGGTCGTGATGATGTTGACGAGCTCGCCGTTGAGCTTGGCCTCCGGCCGGAAGACCTCCTTCGGGTTGCAGTGGGCGATCACGAACCCGTCGGGAGCCACCACGGCGGCGCTCGACCGCCCGCTGGAAGGGAACTCCATCCCCAGCATCTGGGTGAGCCCGTTGAGGCTCACCTTGCCCATGAGGACGCCCACGGGCGCCGACGGCGCCTTGGGGTCCGTGATGGGGACCGCGATGGTCATCGTGGGGTAGAGCCCCTGGAAGCGCTCGAGGTTCCCCATGAAGAGGCCGCGCTTCAAGGCGGCGAGGAACCATTCGTCCTTCTCGAACTTGCGCATCTCCGGGTCGGGCCGCAGGAACCGGCCGACCCGCAGCATCTCGGTCCCCGTCGGCGAGACGACCGAGAGCTCCAGGATGGCGAGGTGGACCTGCATGATGCGGTTGAGGAACTTCTGCTGCTTCTCCGCGGTCATGCTGGAGAACTCCTCGATCCCGGCCGTCTCCATCAGGACGTTCTTGAACGTCGAGACGTACTTGTGCACCGTGTCGGCGAACCCCGCCGCCAGGGCCTGCTGCGTGGAGAGGATCTCCTTGCTGATGGACTCGTGCGCGATGCCGATCAGGAAGAACGCCACGACCCCCAACGGCAGGAGGGACAGGTTCAAGAACCAGAAAAGCAACCGGACGGAGAGTCTTCCTCTCCTCTTGGGCGATGCCATCGCAGTAAGTATTATGGACTGAAAATTGTTGAGGAATTGTTTCCCGGTCGCGACGGCGAGGAATCCGCCGCGGATTCCTCGCCGGGCAGGCTAGCGGTTGCGCGACAGGAGCTGGCGGAGCCGCACGGTGAGCTCCGTCAGGTCGAAAGGCTTGGTGATGTACTCGTCGGCGCCGAGCTCGAAACCCTGCTTCTTCTCCTCGGACGACAGGAAGCGCCCGGTCATCATGATGAGGATCGTCTCCTTGGAGCGCTTGCGCAGCGTCGAGCATATCTGGAACCCGGAGGAGTCGGGGAGCTGGATGTCCATGATGACGGCGTCGGGGCTCAGCTTGATGGCGGCGTCGATGCCGCTCTGCGCCGTCCCCGCCTGATGGCACTCGAAGCCCTCGAGCTCGAGCACTTCCGCGAGGCTCTCCCGCAAGTGGGCGTCGTCGTCGATGATCAAAAGCTTGTTGGGACTGGGCATCAAACTACCTCCTAATGTCGCCTCCGGGCGGGACCAGCTTGTAACCGACGCAGGGGATCGTCGTGATGAAGCGCGCGGCACGCCCGAGCTTCTCGCGCAGCCGCCGGACGTGCACGTCCACCGTGCGAGGGGAGCCGAAATAGTTGTAGCCCCACACCCGCTCGATGAGGTACGGCCGGCTCAAGACCCTGTTGGCCGAACTCAGGAAGACGTAGAGGAGGTCCAGCTCCTTCGAGGTCAGCACGACCTGCTTGCCGGCCACGTGGACCGTGTAGCTGGTCAGGTTGAGCTCGATCTCCCCCATCGTGATGACTTCCTCGGATGGGTTGACCTGGATGCGCCTGAGGACCGCCTTGATGCGCGCGACGCATTCGGCCACGTCCCAGTTGAGCGAGAGGCACTCGTCCGCCCCGGCCTGGAAGAAGGAGAGCCTCAGGCTCGCCTTGTCGCGCGCCGCCGGCGGCGGGCTGGCCGGCGCGGCCGTGGTGTAGAACCCGGCATACGGGGTCTTGGGCCTGGCGTCCGCCTGGGACGCGAGGTCGGCGTGCTCGACCAGCGCGATGATCGGGAGCATCCTCGTCGGGCCGCGGGCCCGGAGGTTCTTCACCAGGGAGACGCCGTCCTCGTCGGCGAGCTTGTGGCCGACGAGGAGGAGGTCGCAGCTCCGGTTGGCCAGGAGCCCCAGCACCTCCTTGGACCGCTGGGCGATGGTGACGGCGATGTTGTTGGCCCCCATGGCCTCCAGGATGACGCCCGCGCGGTTGGCTTCCCGCGACGCGTAGACCGCGTTGATTCTCATGCTCGGACGGGATCAGACCTGCTCTAGCGACGAGGTCTCCCCCTCCGCCTCGAGCTCCAGGCTGAGGCCTCCCAGACCCACGGCGCTCGTGAAGAAGTTGTAGAGCACCACCAGCACGAGGACGAGGGCGTCCATCAGGACCATGTAGAAGACGCCGAAGAGGACGGTCGACAGGAGCTTCTGGACCAACGACATGGTCGCAGCCTGCTGGTTGGGCAGGAGCACGAAGGTGATGAACCCTCCGACCAGCCCCAGGGACACGAGGATGGCGGATACCGCCGGGCGCGTCGCCAGGAGCACCGCGACCCCGGCCACCACGCCGCCGAGGATGGAGAACGGGACCGCCTGCATCTTGGCGCCGACGAGCGCGCAGGCCACCCCGATCACCACGCCGATCACGATCAGAGGGTTGGATTTCCAATATGGGTCGATCCGTTTGAGCTGATAAGTCACCTATGCCTCCTTGATCAACAACGCCGTCGTCGCCGAAAGGGACCCTCCGACCGGATCCCCCCCGAGGGTACGCTGCAGCCCCCGTCGACCCTTCGGGGGGGTCCCGTTGCTCCTCGCGCCGCCATGGCCGTCGGCGGTTCGCCCGGGATCCCCTGAGCGGCGTCCGGACTAGCGGCGTCCGGACTAGAGGAAAGATTAACAGACTTAATGGGAAGTTTCAAGTCCTAATTACTCGCCTCCCCGTGGGGGAGACGAGTGATTAAACCCGCAGGCCGGCGGTCTTGGGCTCGAAGATGATCAGGGTCCGGCGCAGCTCCCCCTCCTCCTCGAGATGCACCGCCCGGACATGGCAGGATTGCGACCGGAACATCGTATCGGCCTCCACCACCTGGTTGGGACGGTCCAAGGCGAGTCCCACGAGCCGGAGCACGTCCTGCTGCTGCGTGTCGATGACGTCCAGGAGGTGCATCTTGCCGTCGGCGGCGACCGTCCCGGTCACCTGAAAGTTGGTATAGAGGACGGAGTTGTCCTCGTCCACGACGATGGCCTGGTGGTTCTTGGCGACGACGGCCGAGAGGATCGTCTTCCACCACCGCGCCTCGGCCTGGCCCCGCTGCTTCTCCTTCACCATGGTGCTGGTCAACTCGCGGCTGACCTTCCCCAGGAAGTTCACCAGGGAGTTGGCGAGATCACCGATCTCGTCGCGCCGTGCCGGGAACTTGAGCTCGAGGCTCTTCAAGGAGACGGCCTCCACGGCGTCGCGCAGCGCCAGGAGCGGGTTGAGCACGAAATGATGGAGGAAGAAATAGAGCGGGATGCCCATGAGGAGCAGCACGCCGACCGCCCCGACGACGTACTTCCTCATCGCCGTGTTGATGTGTTTGACGACCCCTTCCCGGCTGACCTGCATGTTGAGCACGCCCATGACCTCGCCCCGGGCGGCCAGGGGAATGGCGATGTCGTAGAGGGGAACACCCGGGACCGCGCGGATCATCGGGGTCTTGGACAGCCAGCACTGCTCGATGGCGTCCGTCGGGATGGTGATCTCCTTCGAGAATTGGTCGAAGTTCTTGGTGATCTGCGCCGGGTCCTTGAACCAGCGGACCTCGCCGTATTTATTAAGGTAAAGCAGCGACGCCACCCTTTCGTCCTTGGCGAACTGGGTGATGGTGTCGAATTCGTCCATGGAGATCGCGGCCTGGTTGCGGGAGAGCCCGGTGATGAGCTTCGAGGCGTGCACGCGGACCAGGTCAAGGACGTCGAGCTTGAGCCGTTCGTCGAAGTTCCACTTGAAGAGGTTGTAGTAGAAGATGCCCCCCAGGAACATCACGTAGACGCCGATGCCCAGGAACCACATGCCCCACTTGGCGGACAATCTCATTGAACATCCATCTTAATACGGGTCCGATTCCGACATTCTACCTTAATCGCCGCGAATGTGGCCAGGGGACACGGGCAGTGGACTCTCAAGGCTTGGACCCGCGGGGCGTCAGCGGCCTCCGTAGAGCTTCTCGATGCGCTCCAAGCCGGCCTTGGCGTCGGAGTTGGAAGGGTCGAGCTGCAGCGCCAAGGTCCACTCGTCGCGGGCCTTCACGTAGTCGCCCTTCTGGAAATAGATGACCCCGGAAAGATAGTGCTGCTGGGAGGACCGCTGAGCATCCACCGAGGTGGCGGCGGTGGCGGCCGGCACCGCCGTCCCCGAACCCGCCGCCGCGCCCGACCCCGCCGCCGCGCCCGAACCCGTCGCCGCGCCCGAGCCCGTCGCCGCGCCCGAGCCCGCCATGGCCCCGGCGGCCGCGCCCGAGGCCGCGGCGGCGGTGGCGCCCCCTTCGGCGCCCGGCTTGGCGGCCAAGGCGGCCTTCTTCTTCTCCTCCTCCGCCACCCTCAGGGCCTCCTCCTCCTGGGCCTTCTTCTGATCCTCTTCCCTGCGCTTGGCGAGCTCGACGCGCTTCCTGGTCGCCGTCTCCTCGCGCCGCATGCCCTCCTTGGCCCGGGCCACGAGCTGGTCGGCCGCCCGGGAGTCATAGCCGAAGGCCACGGCCTTCTTCCACTCGGCGATCGCCTCGTTGTACTTCTTGCCTTCGTAGTACTGACGCCCCTGGGCCACGTGCTGCCCGGCCATCTCCGAGCGGATCTCCGCCATGAGCTTGATCGCCTTGGAGTTGCCCGGCCCGGTCTCGAGCACCGTGTCGAGGATGCGCAGGGACTCCACGGTCTGCCCCTGGCTGTAGAGGTTGAGCGCGGTCTGGAGCTTCTCGTTCGAATCGGCCTCCCGGGCCTCGGCCTCGGCCTTCGCGATCATGCCCGACAGCCTCGGGTAGCGGGGGTTGAGCACGAGCGCGGAGTACCATTGGTCGAGGGCCTCGCGCAGGCGGTGCTGCCGATAGGCGCGCTCGCCGCGGCGGAAATGCTCGTCGGCCATCTCCTTGCGCGCCTTCCTGAGCCAGTACATCGCCTTCAAGTTGGTGGGCGAGAGCTTGACCGCCTCCTCCCAGCGCCCGGCCGCCTCCACGAGCCGGCCCTGCCGGTAGAGCGCCATGCCCTCCTCGAACTTTCCGTCGACGAGTTTCCGCTCGGAGTAGTGCACCTTCTTCGCCCCGCGCAGTTCCTCCGAGGCCCGCCGCAGGATGGCCGCGTCCTCGAAGGTCGGGTCGATGGCCAGGATCCGGCTCGTGAGCTCCTTGGCGGCCTCGAACTCCCCCTTCTGGTAGAGCTCGAAGGCGTTCTCGTAGACGCCCTTGAGGGTCTTCCGGGTGATGCGCGCCTTCTCGAGCTGGATCGTGTAGATGTAGCGCTGCTTGTCCTCCTCGGACGTGATCGTCCCGAGGTTGACCTTGGACATGTCCAGGAACAGCCCCTCCGTGTCGCTGGGTGGGGGCGCGGCCACCTGGGCGCGGCCCGGGAGAGCGACCGCGGCCAGGAGCAGCATCAGCATGGTTGTCATAATCAGAAC
This sequence comes from Elusimicrobiota bacterium, assembly GCA_016212795.1. Lineage (GTDB taxonomy): Bacteria > Elusimicrobiota > Elusimicrobia > UBA1565 > UBA9628 > JACRDT01. The sequence continues at coordinate 120,044 of JACRDT010000025.1, forward strand.
CCTATCCCGCTCGTCAGCAGGCTCTTGGCCATCGGCGAGAGCATCATGATGAACACCGTGGGGAAGATGAAGATCATCAGCGGGATCAGCATCTTGGTCGACGCCTGCGCCGCCAGCTTCTCGGCCTTGTTAAGCCGCCGGAACCTCATGTCGGCCGCGTAGTTGCGCAGGAGCTCCACCAGGCTGGTGCCCAGCTCGTCCGACTGCGTGATGAGCCCCACGAAGGACCGTATCTCCTGGATGCCCGTGCGCATCGCGAAGCGCTTGAGGGCGTCCTTGCGGGTGTAGCCGAGCTGCACCTCGCCGAGCGTCTTGGCGATCTCGTTCTCGAGCTCGGACTTCTCCTTCGAGGTCTTCACGATGCGGTCGAACGCCGTCATGTAGTCCAGCCCGGCCTCGATGGTCAGGGCGGCCAGGTCCACGAAGGTCGGGAAGGACTTCATGATCTCGGTCTGCCTGGTCCGGATCTTCCCGTTGAACATGGAGTCCGGGATGAAGAAGCCCACGACGCCGAAGATGAGCATGTACGGCGAGCCCGTCAGGAACGCGAACCCCCCGCCGAGGGCGCCGGCCAGGATCTCCTTGAGGTGCAGCATCTCGAGGGGCGTGGGCTTCTCGGGACGGCCCATCATCATGTAGAGCTCCTCGAGCTTGACGTCCAGATGGAAGGTCTTGAGGATGAAGAGGTCGAGGCGGTCCCAGAGGCTGCCCTGGGGGTTGAGCTTCGAGAAGGCCGAGGTCATCCCGACCTCTTTCTTGGCCAGCATGGAGAGGTCGCTCTCCTTGGGCGGCGGCGGCGGCGTCAGCAGCCGGGAGACCGTGGTGTAGGCGGCCATCGAGCCGAGGATGCCCACGGTGAGCAGGATCCATCTGACGACGGTATCGTTCATGGCTTCAGACCTGGATGTCGCCCAGCTTGTCGACCACCTTCATCCCGATGCTGATCCAGATCGTGCAGAACAGCAGCACGAAGAACCCGATCGGGCTGAAATAGAACTCCTTCATCTGCTTGGGCTGGAACGCGAACATGATGAGGAGCATGACCCAGGGCATGAGCCCCACCACGATGGCCTGGATGCGCTGTTGGGCGGTCATGGCCGCCGTCTTCTCCGTGAGCTTGGCCTCCTCCCGGATGTTCTCCACGATCCTGTCGAAGATCTTGGTGAGGTTGCCGCCGACCGTGCGCTGGATGATGACGGCCTTGATCATATAGGCCAGCAGACGGCTGGGCACCCGATCGATGATGCCCTCCATGGCCTTCTCGATGCTCGTGCCGAGCTGGTAGTTCTTGATGCAGAGCCCGAACTCCTCGCTGATGGGGGGGTGGAGGTCGCGCTGGACCAGCTCGAAGCACTGGATGATGTCGATGCCCGACTTGAGCCCGTTGGACATCAGGATCATGGCGTCCATGAGCTGGGCCTCGACCTTCATGGCGCGGCGGAACTTGATGTTCTTGAGGAGCCAGCCCGGCAGGATGAGGCCCCCGTAGATGCCGAAGCCCGCGAAGATGATGAAGCCGAACAGGTTGAAGGTGAGCAGGCCGACGAGGATGCCCAGGCAGGCGGGAGCGCCGACCAGGTAGTTGATCTTCACGATCATGAACTGGCGCTCGTACTCGTGGGCCCACTCCTTGGCCTTGATCTTGTAGTCCTCCCAGGCCTTGTTGATCTTCTCCTCCTGGGTCGTCCCCACGCTCCAGCCCGCGAAGAAGATGAGCATGATGCCGAAGAGCCGCAGGACGAACGGCATGGCCTTGGAACCCTTCGCGCCCGCGCCCGGGGGCGCGTAGCCCCGGGGCGGGGAGTGGAGAATCATGTAGGCGTTGTTGGAGAGGGCCCCGATGGCCATGACCGCGGCCTTGTAGCGCTCCACGTCGCTGGCGATGATGGAGTCCATGATGGAGTCCATCTCCCTGACGATGAGCTCCAAGTCGGCCAGCACCGCCCGGCCGCGGCCGCCGAGGGAGTTGCCCAGGCGCGCCCGGTAGAGCCGGTCGAGGGCCATCTGGAACCTGATCCGGTTGTCCTCGTAGTCGCGCACCAGGGCGCCCGGCTGGATGAGCTGCCCGCCGTCGGCCGGCGGGAAGGTCTTGCGGGTCAGCTCGAAGAACTCGTAGAGCACCGCGGCGGGGGCCTGCCAGAGCTGCGCCTCGTTGAGGATGCCCTCCTCGGGGTCCTGCCAGACGGGCTTCTTGAGCATGGCGTCGAGCGTCTCGTTGACCCAGGCCGGCGGGGTGAGGGTCGAGTCGCGGTCCTTCTTGAAATAGTGGTAGAAGACCTGGGACCTGGCCTCGGCGCCCTCGACCTTGTCCACCAGGAACTTGACCTCCCGGGGCGAGAAGACCTGGCCGCACGCCGGGGAGGCGGCGATCGACGCGAGCACGACGCCGGCCAGGATGTTCATGTCAGTGGGCCGTGCCCCCGTGGAACTCCGGCGCCTTGGGGACGATCCCCTTGGCCTTCTGCTCGGCGGTCTGGAAGAGCGTCAGGGGCATCTCGATGCCCTTGTGCTTGAACTCGGGGTAGAAGGTGGGCACGTTCCCGCAGGGGCCGAACTCGCCGACGGTCTTGCCCTCCGGCGTCACCGTCTGGAGGTTGAAGAGGAAGATGTCCTGGATCTTGAAGCTCACCCCGTCCTTGCCGTGGATCTCGGTGACGTAGGTCACGCGGCGCTTGCCGTCCGAGAACCGGGTGAGCTGGAGGACCATGTGCACGGCGCTGCTGATCATGTCGACGAGGACCGTGATCGGCAGGTCGGTGCCGGCCATCAGGCACATGGCCGAGAGGCGCGAGAGGGCGTCCTTGGGCGTGTTGGCGTGGATGGTGGCGAGGCTCCCCTCGTGGCCGGTGTTCATGGCCTGGAGCATGTCCAGCGCTTCAGCGCCGCGGCACTCGCCGACCACGATGCGGTCGGGCCGCATGCGCAGGCAGTTCTTGATGAGGTCGCGGATGGTCACCTCGCCCTTGCCCTCGATGTTGGGCGGGCGGGACTCCAGCCGGATCCAGTGCTCCTGCATGAGGTTCAGCTCCGCGGTGTCCTCGACCGTGATGATGCGCTCGTCCTCCGGGATGAAGCCGGAGCACATGTTGAGGAAGGTGGTCTTGCCGGTGCCGGTGCCGCCCGAGATGATCATGTTCTTGCGGACGATCACGCAGTTCTTGATGAACTCGATCATCTGCTCCGTGCAGGCCCCGAAGCTGATGAGCTGCTTGTCCGTGAAGGGCTTGGCCGAGAACCGCCGGATGGTGAGCGTCGGCCCCGAGACGGCCAACGGCGCGATGATGGCGTTGACGCGCGAGCCGTCCTTGAGGCGGGCGTCGACGAGGGGCACCGACTCGTCGATGCGCCGCCCCACGGGCGCCACGATGCGCTTGATCACCTGGACGACCTGCTCGTTGTCGCGGAACCGCATGTTCAGCAGCACCAGCTTGCCGCGCTGCTCGATGTAGATCTTGTCGAACGCGTTGACCATGATCTCGTTGACCGTCGAGTCGCGCAGGAGGGACTGCAGGGGCCCCAGGCCCAGGATCTCGTCGACCAGCTCCGTCGTGAACTGCTCGCGCTGGACGCGCGAGAGCGCCAGGCTGGACTCCCGCTGGAGGAGGTTCTCGATGATGGCGCTCACCTTCGTCCGGTTCTCCTCGTTCTGGTTGGGGTCCTCGGAGATCCGGATGCGCTCCGTCTCCATGGCGGACACGACGTTCTTGTGCATCTTGCCCTTGAGCTCGTCCCAGAAGGCGGGCAGCGCCCCCACCGGCGCGCCCCCCCCGATGGGCTTGGCCGCCGGCTCGCCGCCTGAGGAGGCGGGCGCCGCCCCCGTCTGCTTCCAGAGGAAATCCGCGCCCGTGCCGATCGACTCGTAGTCGGCGTCCGCGTCCCAGCGCTTGACGGTCGGCTTGAGCTCATAGGTGCGCCCCAGGAGCAGGCGCAGGCACTTGACCCATTCGGACTGGAGGTTCTCGACCACGAGGATGCGCTGGGTGTTGGAGTACTCGGGGATGAGGTCCTCCCACGGCATGTAGGCCAGCACGTGCTTGTTCATGCTCTCGAAGAAGCGGTTGACCTCCTTGGCCTGGATCGCCCCGGGGAGGTTGGCCTCGTTGACGATGACCTCGAACTTCTCCAGCGGGAAATGGAGGGCCTTGTACTCCATGAAGAGCGAGTAGGTCGCCTCGAAATGCGCCCGCTGGGGGAGGCACACCCAGAAGATGAGGTCCGCGAGGTCGAAGGAGAAGACCTGCATCGGGAAATAGGGGTCGACGTCGATGAAGATGTCGTAGGATTCCGCCAGGGCCCCGAGCACGGAGACGACGTGGCCCGCCGACAGGCTCACGATGTCGGAGCGCTTCTCGCCCAGGGGCAGCAGGCCGACGCCGTACGTGCTGATCGGGATCCTGCCGCGCAGCAGCCTGCCCGCCCCCGTGCCCGTCTCGCCGAGCAGCGGCACCAGGCTCGCGAGGGTCGGGGGCTTGCCCACCGCCAGCAGGAACGCCAGGTCCGTGCGGCAGAGGGGGTCCATCTGCACGATGATGACCTTGCGGTTCTGGCTCCCCGCCCAGGCCAGGGCCAGGTTGAGCGCGATCGTGCTCTTCCCGGACCCCTCCTTGGGCCCGCTCAAAACGACGACTCGGCAGGGCTCCCGGGCCGTGCCGGTCTGGGTCTCGACGGCTTCGGTCATGTCAACAAACCATTATAGTGAAACTTCATGAGCTGCGCGGGGTCGCCGCGCGACCCCTTGCGACTTCTACTTGACGATCTCCATCGTGATGAAGAGGAACAGGGACTTCTGCTCCTCGAGGACGTTCGTGTTCGTGAACAGCAGCCCGATCAGGGGGATCCTCCCGATGAACGGGATCCGGGTCTTGGTGATGTTCTTCGAGCTCATCTTCAGCCCCCCGATCACCAGGGTCTCCCCGCTCTTGAGCTCGACCGAGGTCTGCACCTGGCGCGTGGTGATCGACGGGACGGAGGTGTTGCCCACCGTGACCGGCTTCGAGTAGTCCGGGTTGGAGACCTCGAGCTGGGCCTCGGCCCTGATGGTGTCTTTCTTGTTCGGGTTGATGATGGGGAGCACGTTGAGGATCACCCCGAACTTCTTGAACTCCACGCCGACCCCCTGGTTGTTCGTGACGGGGTAAGGCTGGTCGCCGCCGACCACGAAGTTGGCCTGGGAGCCCGCCTGGACGATCACCTTCGGGTTGGAAAGGAGCTGCGCCTTGCCCTCGGTCTCGAGGAGCCTCAGCGAGGTCTGGAGCTGGGTCTTCCTGGCGAAGTCGCCGAGCGTGTACATGCCGGGGATGGTCTCCTCCGCGAAGTTGATCCCCGTCTGGAACGGCCCCCAGACGAAGCCCGTATCCTTGGCCATCGAACCAGAAATCTCCACGATGTCGGCGGAGATCGCCACCAGGGAGTCCTCCGCCTGAGCCCATGCCCTCGTCCTGCCGCCGAGCAGCAGAGCGAGTCCGATCAGGACCGCAGCCTCCAGCCGTTGCTTCATCATGGTGTCGTACCGTTGCGCCGACCGAGATTGTCGAATCTAACGGAACAGCTTCCTGAAACTCGCCATTTCCATGGGGTGCATCTCCACGTCCCCCAGGCCCCTGAGGATCACCGTCGTGTCCCCCTGCTTCGTCGCCAGGGACAGGTACTGCGCCTCGTTGGGGTTCAACGCCAGACTGATCACGGCCTTCTCCGCGAACGCCGCGGCCTTCTCTTCCTTCCCTTTCTTGTCGCCGAACTGCTTGGCGCTCATGCCCACGCCCATGTCCATGCCGACCGCGATGACCAGGACGTTCTGGAGGATGGTGGCCGTCACCTTCTCCTTCTTGTTGTCCGCCATCGTCGCGTCGAACGTCACGAGGACGTCCACCCTGTCGCCGGGCTTCACCAAGGCCTTGAGCTCCGGGTCGATCCCGAGCACCGCGCCGCGGTAGCCCGGCGGGATCTTGACGCTGAGGCCCGCCTCGGGCGACATCGGGATGAGCGACGACTGGGTCACCTGGTTGCCCTTGGGGATCCTGACGCGCGTCACGAGGTTGGCGATCAGCTTGATGTCCGACGGGGACTTGACCTCGAAGGCGTCCTGCTCCATGAACTTGCGGGGGATCTGGGTCGCCTCGACCATCTCCTCCTTCACCACGGTCCTTTCGGGGATGTCGACGCGCGTGACCAGGACCTGCCCCATCTCATAGGCCCCGCTCAAGGCCCGCTCCTTGGAGCTGAGCACCATCAGGTAGAAGACCGCGGCGGCCATCGCCAGGACCATCGGGACCAGGACGCCTTTCTTTTCCATAAACTACCGCTCCTTCCTAATGATAACCACGGCTCCTTCTCCCCCGGCAACCCCCGCGAAGTCGCGGGGCCTCTTCATGAGCTGCGCGCGAACTGCGTTCGCTCGATGCCGCTCAAGATGAACGGCTCCTTCTCCCCCGAAAACCCCCGCGAAGTCGCGGGGCCTCTTCATGAGCTGCGCGCGAACTGCGTTCGCTTGCGGTTTCATTTGAATAGCGGCTGCTCGATCGGCATGCGCAACGGGATGAGCACGATCCGCTTGCCGGTCCCCGGCGGCTTCGACAAGGCGAAATTGCTGATGGGGAAGATCAGCGGGATCGGATACTCCGAGGTCAGCACCAGGTCGCACCCGGTGATGGGCGAGGCCTGGTTGTCCGGCGTCGTGGGCTCCGAGAACGCGCCCGCCACCCTCGCCCCCGGCAGGATGCGCTTGATGAAGATGTCCATCATGGCCTGGTTGGCCGAGGGGCACCCCCCGAACTTGGACCCGCCCTTGGGGGAGGCGATCATCGCGCCGTAGCGCGCCGTCTCCCAGGTGGCATGGTTGATGAGGATCATGTGAAACGCGATATTCCCCATTTCCAAGATCGTGAAGACGATCATCAGGAACCATGGCAGGACCAGGAGCACCTCGACGATGACCTGGCCTAGGGACCTCATACGTCCTTTGGACGCCACCCCAGGCACGGCCGGCAGTGGAACTTTGCCGACCAGGCCGCTGGAACGCTTCCGGTCTTTCATCCGAGACATGCAGCCCTCCCGTCGGGCCGTGCAAGGACGTGCCTACCGCTCCTCGCGGCGACTTGAGACGCGTATGCGGCAGCGCGGATAGGAGATCGCCCTGCGATTCTAGCTGCCCATGCTCCCGGCAGCCTTGCCGATCATGTCCTGGATCTGCTGGAAGAGCGTCGGCATGTACTTCTTGAGCGCGACGCCGGCCGCGAGCACCACGCCGACGACCACCGTCAGCATCAGAAGGTACTCGACCGTGTTCTGTCCTTTCTTCTCGCCGAGCCAGCGATTCAATCTGTTCTGCCCTGCGACGAATGATTCCATCATCATAGACGTTCCTTGCCCCCCCGATGCTCGCCCCCCCGCAGGGGGGGCTCGCGATTAATCGTACGTCATCAGAATCTTGGTCCCCCCCGTGATGAACATCTTCCTGACCGCCGGGTGGAGGAACCCGTAGAGCCCGACGAAGAACGTCACCAGCAGCATGGTGGTCAACAGGTACTCCACCGCGGCCTGGCCTTTCTCGCCGGACACACGCTTCATATATTCTGAGTGTAACACCCAGCCACCGCGTTGTCAAGACTTCGCCCGTTAAAAACATATTATTTCTTGGCTAAAATTTGACTTTGATCGAGATCTGCGTGATCGAGCCCAGGGCGCCGGCGGGGATGAACGCCCAGTCGAGGCCGAGGCCGTAGCCGAACACGCGCGACGTGTAGACGCCCAACCCCAACGACAGCCCGGTCGACCGCTCGAGGCTCAGGTTCTGCAGCGTCGGGTTGTAGCTGAAGCCCGTGTGGTCCGCGTTGTAGTACCCGACGCGCAGGGCGACCTGCCCGACCTCGAGGTACTCCTCCGGCAGCTGGAACTCGCCACCCAGGCCGATGCGGGCCTTGTCGTCGGAGGCCTTGTTGACCTCGAAGGCCAGGGTCACGAAGTCGCCGAGCCTGAAGGCCGCGCCCGCCCGGCCGACCGTCGCGACGTTGGCCTTGCTCGAGCCGAAGTTCTGGATCGACCCGCCCACGGCGAGGACGCTGTTGGGCTTGAGGATGCCCCCCACGTCGCCCACGACCGTGTCATGCGAGGCGCCGGCGATGTCCTCGTGGACGAAGCGCAAGCCGGCGCCGAGGAAGAGCTTCTCGTACCAGAAGGAGCGCCCCATGCTCACCGTGCCGAACGCGTCGCGCATCGCGATGTCCTGGTTCTCCACGGGGATGCCGTTGTCATCCCGGGCGTCGATGTCGCTCTCGTCGCCCTGGACGCTCAAGTAGGCGAAATTGGCCCCCCACACGGTCCGGCCCACCGGATGGGCGTAGGCGACGTAGAGCGGGCTGGTGATGTTCTCGACATAGGCGAGGTACGAATAGGCCAGCTCCTTCTGCTGCGCCAGGGCCAGCCCGGCCGGGTTCCAGGCGACGGCGTCGACGCCCTCGGCGAGCGCGACGAAGGCCCGGCCCACGCCCATGGCGCGCGCCGAGCCCTGCCCGATCTTCATAAAGGAAGCGCCGCTCGTCCCGGCCGTCTGGTCGACGGCATGTACGGCCGGGATGGACGACAACGACAAGACGAAGACCATCCCGGCCGAACGAAAGGCATGAACTAAGCCGGAATGACAAGGGATCCTCTCCACACTTCCAGGCAGGCCACCGTTCGGATTCCTTGTCATATTAGGGCAGGAGCACCTTCTTGACGATCTGCAGGACGCTCCTGCCGCCGATGGTCTCCTCGAGGCGGAACACCGCCCAGTACATGCCCCGGCCCACGGGCTTGCCGGCCTGGTTGGTCTTGTTCCAGTCGAAATCCACGTACGAGTCCTGGGCCCGCTCGCCGAAATCCTTGTCGAGGACGTTCCCTCCCGACATGCTGTACAGCTTGAGCTTCACCGCGCCCTGGATGGGGACATAGATCTTGAAGTGCGCCGTCGCTCCCTTGACCGGGTTCGGGTAGACGAAGGTGTTGACCATGAAGTTGCCGAAGGGGTCGGAGATCCCCAGGCGCACCACGGGGATGTCGTCGATCGGCTTGTCCAGGGCCAGGGCCCCGGGGTTGCGGACGTTCCCCGTGAGGTCGTCGATGGCCGCGGCGTCGGTCGAGCCCACGAGCTTGAACTTGTAGACCCCGTCGGGAACGACGGCCTGCTTGAGGTCCGTGCCGTTCCAAGCGTCCTCGATCAGGGTGCGCGCCGGCCGCAGGCCGACGATGCGCTTGACCAGGGAGGTCGCCTCCCCCGGGGAGGGGTTGCCGTTCATGTCGAAGATGGTCCCCGGCCTGTAGATCTTGAGGGCCACCTTCATGGGCTCCGAGACCTGGTAGGAGATGACGGCCTCGGGGCTGTCGGCCCTCAAGGGCGCCACCGCGGTGTCGTAGATGCGCAACGGCTCGTAGGTGATGGTGATCTGGTTCGTGGACCCCGACGAGAGCACCGAGGCCATGTCCTCGGCCGTGATGCGCACGTTGTAGAGGCCCGACTTGGGCCAGTTACCCCTGTCGTCCCGGCCGTCCCAGACGTCCTGCAGCAGGATGTTGGCGTCGCGCACCCCGCCCGCGACCACGGTGCGGATCACCTGGGCGGGCACCGCCGTCGTCATGATCGCGATGGTCACGGACGACTGGCGGTTGAGCCCGTACTCGATGGAGAAGGGGTGGAGCTCGATCGTGCTCGACGAGTTGTAGAGGACCGCCAGCTCCGGCTTGACCGCGAAGCTCGTGAAGACGATCTGCCCCCGCGCCACGGAGAGCGTGCCGTTGATCTTGTCCGTCGCGAAGTACCGCGGGGTCTGGGTCGACTCCGCCGTGAGGGTGAAGACGTAGAGGCCGTCGGGGACGTAGAGGCCGTTGGAATCCCTGCCGTCCCAGTACTCCGTGTACCGCTGCCGGCCCACCCTCAGGCCCTTCTGCGTGAAGACCGGCGGGGTCGCCTGGTTGTCCCTCAGGATCTGGGTGCAGCCCGCCGCGGGCGTGATCGAGCCGCAGGGCGGCCAGGTGGCGGTGCTCCGCTCGATGACGGTGCCCGGGGGGTAGATGTTCCAGGCCATGTTCATGGTCTGCGAGAGCTGGAAGTTGAGCGTCACGCTCTCCGAGGCCCCGCCCAGGAGCGGCGTGGTGTTGATGTCCGTGATGCGGAACATGTCGATGGGCAGCATGGCCGTCATGGTCGACACCTTGGCCGGGAACATCGGGTCGCTGGCCGTCAGCTGGACGAGGTAGGTGCCCGAGGAGACGATCCTCCCCGTGTCGTCCGCCCCGTCCCACCACGTCTCCTGGTTGCCGAACAGCCCCGGCCGGAGCTCGTTCTGGACGATGGTCTTCACGAGGGTCTTGCCGCTGGCGTCGTAGACCCTCAGGTTGACGGTGGCCTCTCGCGACAGGGTATAGCGGAAGTAGAAGGGGTTGATGCCGGCCACCGGCGGGCTCGAGCCGATGACGGTCGAGGCCGGGGTCACCTGGGTGAGCCCCACCATGCCGCGGACGACCGGGATGAAGCCCGTCTTGCCCTGCGAGGTCCACACCCTCCTGTCCCAGCCGTTGCCGTTGAAGACATAGCCGTTCTGCGAGGGGAGGGAAGCGTAGATCACGTAGACGTAGTCCCCGTCCGGGACGGCCTCGCCGAGCTGGTTGGTCCCGTCCCAATAGGTGACGACGTCCGCGCGCGACGGCTTGAACTCGCTGATCCGCCGGAGGGGGTTGATGACCGTGCCCGCGCAGGATTCGAACCGGGGGTTGAAGTCCTTGGGCGGCAGGGGCGAAGCCTGGTCCTGGGCGATCGTGGAGTCGTTGACGTTGTTGAGGGGGTTGACGCCGGGGGTCTGGTCGCAGAACTGCGTGTTGGGCGGGTAGACGTCGATGTAGACCGTCGCCGGCTCGGTCAGGATGTAGGTCAGGGTGGCCAGCGAGGTCGAGCCGGCCATGAGGGGGCTGACCCGGATGTCGGTCACGTGCAGGGGGTCGAGCGATATCTGACGCGTCGTCTGGTACGAGATGTCGCGGCCGAACTGGTCGTAGGCCTCGGCCTCGAAGGTCGCCATGTAGATGCCCGGCGTGACCACGTCCCCGTTGTCGGCCTTGCCGTTCCAGGAGTCCCCGTTGACCAGGGTCCCCTTGGGCACCCCCTCGCCCGACCTCGGCGCGCCGTTGACGACGTGCCGTATCGGCTGGCAGTCGGGGGCGCACGCGGAGTTCGGGGCGACGTCGACGGCCCTGAAGACGTTGATCCTCATGGACGCGTCCTTGGACAGGCGGTAGGCGAAGTTGTAGGGGGCGACCGACACGCCGGTGATCCTTCCCACCACCGTCACCGAGGCCGCGAGCACGTGGACGTTGGTGACGTCGACCGTGACCGGCTTCTGCGGCACCAGGTCGAAGCCCGAGGCCTGCCCGACGGCCTGGGGCGCCCCGTCGCTCCTCGTATAGGCCAGGGTGGTGCCCGAGGGATAGGAGCGCTCGGCCGTGATGGTGATGTTGCCCTGCTGGTTCTGGATCTGGGTCTTGGCCGTCACGCGGAACCCGTAGGTCCCGTTGGTCTTGCCCTGCTCGCCCTGGATGTTGACCGCCCCGTCGAAGTAGACGCACATGGGGGCCATGATGGTGTTGGCGCTCGAGCTCATGGTCCCGGGGCTGTCGATGTAGAAGGACTTGATGGGCGGCGTCGAGCCGGAGTCGTTCTGGTTCGAGCCGTCCTGGAACTTGAAGATCGCGAAGCTGATCTCGTCGATGGTGAGGTTGACGCCGAGCTCGTTGCCGTACTTGACCGCGGCGCACAGGAACACCGCGTCGTTGCAGGCGTTCATGGCGATGCTGCCGTACTGGGGGAGGTTCGCCCTGTAGTTGCCGCCGTCGTAGTACGGGGTGTAGCACCCGCCCCGAGAGAAATCCTCGAACTCGATGCGGGGGTCGTTCGAGATGTTGCCGCACATGGGGTCGAGCCGGTTGATGACGTTCCCGGCGTCGTCGCCGGTCGCCAGCGCGCAGGCGGCCTGGATCGGGCTGGGCACGGCCCCGTCCATGTCCATCGGGCACTGGAAGCGCACGCCCGCGCTGGTGGTCGACGCGGGGAACCACTTGCAGTTGCGCACCATGACCATCGTGCTGTCGATGCTCATGGTGACGGCGTTCGCGCGGCCGCAGAGCGCCAGCGCCGCCGCGGCGGCGGCCAGCGCCGCGAAGGCACGCCTTGATGTTCTAAGGGAAGGGCGCCGTTGTCTGTTCATCAGGCTCAAGTCCATTGGCGTTGCAGACAATCTACCTTAACGCTATTGCCGATTTATTTCTAGTACCTATATTGCACGATGGCATGGCCGGGCCTCTCCATGGACGGGCCCGCGAGCGCCCAGACCCGCTCGTCCGCCGCCGACAGCGCCATCAACGGCTCGGCCGCGGGCTGCCGCGAGACGGCCCGGAGCTTGCCGTCCTTGAGCTCCAACACCACGAGCTCCCGCGTCTTCGAGTCGGCGACCCAGAGCTTGCCCTTCACGAACGCCATGGCCGAGGGCACCATCTCCGTCTCGGCCGGGACCGCCGCGAAATCGGCGGTGTCCCCCTTCTGCCGGTAGATGGCCTGGGTCGCGGCGTCGTAGAGCCACAGGGACGTGCCGTCGAAAGCGAGCGCGCAGGGCGCGGGGCCGGGCGCGCGCAGGATGGCCAGGACCTCCTCGGGGCGGCCCGCCCGATGCTTGATGATCCTGGCCTGCGCCGAATCCAGGGACCACAGGGCCTCCGCGCCGGCGGCCAGCGCCGCCGGCCGGAAGGGCTCCAGCTTCTTGACGGCGAAGCGCTTCAAGACGGTCCGCAGGTCGGCCGGATCGAACGACACGATCTCGCCGTCCCACTGCGAGACCCACACGAGCGCGCCGTCGAACGCCAGGCCCGTGGGGTTCTCCAACCGGAGCGGTTCGGACGCGACGGCCTTCAGGCGGGGCTTGCCGGCCAATCTCGCCAGGGGCACGGCCGCCAGGCCCACCGCCGCGACCAGGACCAGCGCGAGGACCTTGCGCCCCGTCACCCGGCGGACGCGGCCGGCCGCGCCGGAGGCCCCGACGGCGTCGAGGATCTTGATGACCGAAGCGAGCCGGGCCGAGGTCTCCGAGGACTCGCGCAGGTTGTCGTTGATCTTCGACACGAACTCGACGTGCTTCTTCTCCTGGTCGGCGATCTCGGCCTGCCACGACTCGCGCTCCTTGCGAAGGGCCGCTTCCCAGGACCCGACCTCCTGCCGCTGGGTCTCCCAGGTCGAGCGCTCCCGGTCCCAGAGCTCGCGCCACTGGGAACGCTCCTCCTCCCAGATGAGGCTCAGCTCCTTGAAATGCTTCTCGAGATCCGCGACCTTCTTGAGGGCCTGGCCGCGCTCCTTCTCGGTCTCCTCCCTCAGCTGCCGCTCGCGCAGCAGCTCCGCGAGGGTCTTCTCGAGGGCGTTCTTGGCTTCCTTGAGGCTGCCGGAGAGCTTGTCGGCCTCGCTCCCCTTGCGCGACGCGTCCCCCTCGTGGCGCTCGGCCCGGGTCTGGAACTCCTTGAGATCGAGGAGATACTGCTGCTCGCGCCGGCTCCACTCCTCCTGGAGCCTGATGAGCCTCGCTCCCTCGGCCGTGAGCCTGGTCCTCGTGGCGTCCAGGATGTCCTCGAGCGCGCGCCGCTCCGACTCGGACTTGCCGCGGTCCAGCTCCAGCATCTTCATGCCGGCCTCGAGCTTCGAGCGGGCGTCGATGACCTCGCCGACGATGATGCCCTCTTCGGCGTCGAGCCTGCGGCGAAGCTGGGCGAGCTCGGTCTCGAGCAATTCCTGGCGCCGCCTGTAGGCCTCGATGGCCTTCTCCTTGGCGTCGAGGAGCTCGGCCCACCCGGCCTCTTTCTGCCGCTGCTGGCGTTTGAACAGGGAAAGCGCGTCGAGCGTCAGGTCGCTGGTCGGCACGGACTCCATGGAGATGGACGCGAGATCGTGCGCCTGGCTGGCGCCGACCTTGGTCCAGAGCCGCTCGAGTTCGTTGTGCAGTTCCTCGGGTGTCATGTCGCGAGCCTCATGTCGTGAGCCTCCCCCCACGGGGGAGGCGAGCATTGAGGGGGGCCAAACTCCGTTTCATTAGAATGCCCCTGAGTATAGCACCCCCCGCCTGGGATTCAATGGCCAAATTGTTACAATGACGCAGAGGCCGGCCTCCCCCGTGGGGGTCATCTTGATGAAACAGCATTCGCCCCCCCGCTACTCGCCCCCCCGTACTCGAACCTCCTATACGGGTGGGGAGGCATCCTAATGAAACAGCATTTGCCCCCCCGCTACTCGCCCCCCCGTGGGGGGGGCGAGTGGTTAGGGGGCGAGTGGTTGGGGGGCGAGTGGCTGCCCGTTCTCGTCGGGCTGCTCACCGCGGCGGCCTTCCTGCCCTCGCTCTCCGGCGGCTTCCTCAACTTCGACGACGAATACCGCTTCCTCAAGAACAAAGCCTACATGGGCCTGGGGTGGACCCAGCTGCGCTGGATCTTCGCCGGCCACTTCGACACCGGCAACTACGAGCCCTTCACCTGGCTGACGATGGCCGTGGTCCACGCCCTCCGGGGGGTGGACGCGGCGGCCTACCACCTGCCCGGCTACCTGGCGCACGTCGCCACCGCGGTCTTGTTCTATTTCGTCTCCCTGCGCCTCCTCGCGAGCGCCCTGCCTCCCGGGGAAGGAGAGACGCCGAGGTTCAGGTACGCCGCCGCCTTCGCGGCCCTCCTGTTCGGCGCGCACCCGCTGCGCACCGAGGTCGTCGCCTGGCTCTCCGGGCAGCACTACACGCTGGCCGGCGCGTTCTTCCTGGCCTCCCTCAACCTCTACCTGCGCGCCTTCGACGCCGGCAACCGGGCGGCCCGCGCGGAGCCCGCCCGGGGGGCTCCGCGCCCCTCGGCCTCCCATCCGGGGATGGCGTCGCCGGCCTGCTACTGGGGCTCGGCCGCGCTCTTCGCGGTCTCCATCCTGTTCTATCCCATCGGCATGCCGATGCCCGTCATCCTGCTGATCATCGACGCCTACCCTCTCAGGAGGCTGTCCTGGTCCCGCGCGGCGCCCCCCGCGAGCCCCGTCCTGCGCGAGAAGATACCCTTCCTCTTATTGTCCCTGGTCGGGTGCGCCTCCATGGTGGCCTCCAGGAAGTCGGCCGACCTCATGGCGCCCATCGAGATGTTCGGCTGGGCCCAGCGCGTGACGCAGACGGGCTACGGGCTGACGATGTATCTGCTCGAGACGCTCGATCCCGTCCATTTCGAGCCCCACCTCGACATCTTCAAATACGGCTTCGACTTCCTCCAGCCGGCCTTCGTCGGCTTGAGCGCGGCGTCCGTCGCCTTCACCGTGGCGGCGCTGGCCCTGCGCCGGCGCTGGCCCGGGCTCCTGGCCGTCTGGGCCTGCTATGTCGCGGCCCTCCTGCCGGTCTCGGGGTTGGCCCAGAGCGGCAACCAGATCATCGCGGACCGCTACACCTACCTGGCGTGCCTGGGCTGGCCGCTCCTCGCCGCGGCGTCGCTCATCGCCGCCGCGCGGACGCCGGGCCTGCGCCGGCTCAGGCCCTGGGGCGCGGCGGCGGCCGTGGCCGCCGTCGTCGGCCTGGAGGTCCTGAGCTTCCGCCAGTGCCGGGTCTGGCGCGATTCGGGCTCCTTCTGGACCCACCACCTCCGGCTCAAAGCCGACGACCCGTACTACCTCACCAGCATGGCGGCGTATCTGGCGGAGATCGGCGACTACGCGATGGCCAGGGATTACCTCCAGCGCAGCCTCAAGATCGACCCCTCCATCTTCTTCACAGAGTACACGCTGGGCTTCGTGCACTCGAAGATGGGCGACCACGCCCAGGCCTTGAAGTATTTCCATGCCGCGCTCTCCAACCCCCTGAGCCGCAGGCTCAGCATCATCTCCAACGCCGTGGGCGCCTCGCTGGCCCAGTTGGGCAGGCATGCCGAGGCCGTCGAGCATCTCGCCAAGGCCGTCGAGATCTCGCCCGACAACGTCGAAGCCCGCTTCAACCTCGGGATCTCCCTGCTGGAGCTCGGCCGCGTGCCCGAAGCGCTCGGCCAGTTCCGGCAGGCGGCCGAGCTCTACCCCGGCTACTGGGAGGCGCATTTCAACGCCGGAACGCTCCTGGCCGGCCAGGGGAGGTTCGACGAGGCCATGCGGCACTACCGCTCGGCGCTGTCCGTCAAGCCGGGCCACCCCGAGGTCCTCAACAACCTGGGCGTCGCGCTCCTCAAGACCGGGAGGGCCGCCGAGGCCCAGGCCCGCTTCGAGGAGATCCTGCGGTCCCAGCCGGGCCACGCCCGCGCCCGCTTCAACCTCGCCCGAGCCCGCGCCGCGCAAGGCCGGCCGGCGGACTGATCCGCCCCCTCGCTACTCGCCCCTGGCCGATTGTAGGACTCGGCCAGGCCGCGGGGGAGGAGCATCCCCATGAAACGGCATCCGCCCCCTCGCTACTCGCCTCCCCGCGGGGGAGGCGAGTAGTTACCGCCCGCGCAAGAGCCTGAGGAGCTCCTGGTTGGCCGCGCTCAGGTCCACGCCCAGGTCCTTGTACTGGCGCAGGAGCTGGCGCACCCTCTCGACCAGCAGGGACTGCGCCGCCCCCGAGGCCTTGAGCCGCTCGTAGGCCGCCCATTCTAGGGCGAACTTGTCGGCGGGCGAGCGCTCCGCCTCCTTCTTGAGCTTCTGGTAGGAATCGACGGCCTTCAGATGCCGGTCCTGCATCTCCCGGAGCTTGCTCTTGAGCTCGCGCTCCGAGGAGGACTTCTCCTCCACCTGCCGGCGCAGCCCGTCGACCTGGCGCTTCTGCTCGTCGAACTCCGCCTCGAACTTCCAGCGCTTGATCTCGCCGGCTTCCAGCGCCCCGGTCAGGTCCTGGCGCAGGCGTTCCTCCTCCTTGAGGAGCTTCTCGTACTGCCGCTCGGGGCTCGACGCCCCGAACCGGAACAGCATCGAGATGGCGTGGCTCAGCTCGGGCGTCGCGTCGTTCATCGGGACCGTCACCGAATAGTCGAACTGCGAGCCGAAAAGCCTCCAGCCGGCGCCGCCGTTCCAGGACCTGAGCCGGTCCCCCAGGCTCAGCCCCGTGCGCACGGCGAACGACCCCCAGCGGGCGGTCGAGGTCCAGTACTCCAACCCCCCTCCGAGGCTCGACGACGGACGATGGACGGCCGACGGCTCGCGCTTGGTGAAGTCGACCGCCCAGACGAAGTTCCTGACCGTGTCGGCCAGCCCGACTTTGAAGGTGAAGGGCACGCGGTCCCCCAGAACGCTCGGGCCGTTGATGTTGAGCAGCGAGAGCCCCAACGAGAGCCTCTCCCCCGTCCTGTAGAAGAAGCCCCAGTCGAAGGCGGGCAAGAGCGAGCTGTCCCCGCCCTTCAGGGCGCGGGTCAGGAACTTCATCGACGCGCCTATGTTGAGCTGGCTGTCCGTGAAATCCAGGAAGCCGCGGCTGCCGTAGCTGAAGTGGAAGGAGCGGTCCAAGGCGTACTTCTCGTGGTCCGTGTAGAACCAACCGAAGCCCAAGGTGCCGTTCACGAGTTCCTGGTGGATGGGGATCGCCGCCGCCAGGCTGATCTGGTCCAAGTCGACCTCGCCGGCCGGGATGTTGCGCGGCCGCAGATAGTTGACGCCGACCTGGGCGTTGTCCAGCTGGCCTAGGGCCGCGGGGTTGAAGGGCAGCGACGACAGGTCGTCATGGACCGCGGTGAAAGCGCTCCCCATGGCGATGGCCCGCGCGCTGAAGCCCTCCTCCTCAAAGGCGGCGTAGACCTCGGGCGGACCCGCCCATAGGAGGGCCCATGCTGCCAGTCGAAGGAACATGGCCCGTCCATTGTAGGATAACCTTGTTGCGAAAAGAATTCACTCGACCCTCCCCCGCAGGGGAGGATCAAGTACGGGAGGGTCGAGTAGTGGGTGGGGCCAATGCCGTTTCATCAGGCTGTCTCAATCGAGCACGTAATCCTCTGGCGCCATCGAGACGGCATGGAGGAAATGGTTCCTCGCGGCCTCGACGGCGCGCGGCCCGGTGTCGAAGGACTCGCGTATCAGGCCCGAGAGGTAGCGGGCGTAGGAGAAGGAGAAGAGGACGTCCCGGGAGTAGGAATCGCGGCTGCGCATCGCCCTGCCCCGGCGCAGGGCGCAGACCTCCCAGGCGGCGGTCTCGGAGTCACTCGCCCCCCCCGCGGGGGGGCGAGTAGCGGGGGGGCCAATGCCGTCTTTCTTACCAGCATTCGCCGGGAAAGGAGGCTCGGGCAGCACCCGGGCGACCAGCCCCGCCGGCCATGGGTACAACGGGTTGCCCCACACCCCGAGTTGGCGCATCCTGGCCGTGCCCAGGCCGACGAGATAGAGAGGACGGCTCTTGTCCCGCCGGGGCGCCCACCCGTCGAACTCCGGGGTGGCGGAGCCCACGATCTCCCGGTCCCGCGCGGAGCCCGCTTGGGGGGCTCCGCGCCCCTCGGCGAGGGCGCCGGCGGGCCGCACCGCGCGCCGCTGAGCCTCCAGGTATTTGAGCGAGAAGAGCGCCGTGTCCCCGGCCACGACCGCCGACGCCCCCTCCGGGATCAGCCTCATGAGGGACCGCCCGTAGTCATAGGCGGCGAGGTCGTCCCTGTGGTCGACCGCGAGGAAGTGCCCGGCCAGCGACCACGCCCCGCACAGCAAGGCCAGGCAGCAAGCGAGCGGCGCCTCCTCGAGCAGCCACTCCCCGCGGCGGGCGACCCATGCGACGCCGAAACCCGCCGCGGCGCATGCCGCGATCGCCGGGACGACGAAGGCCGGCTCGAGGACGCTCCGCGCGACCCAGCCCGAGACGTCGAACCTGGTCGCGAGGAAGTAGACCGGCCCGAACGCCAGGAAGGCCAGCCCCAGGGCGGCCCCCAGCCTCCTGTCCGCCGTCCCCAGCTCCCACGCGCCCAACGCCGCGAGGACGATGATCGGCGGGCAGAGCGCGGCGAAGAGCCCGAGGCCCAGATGCGCCATCAGCCGCCCGGCCAGCGCCGCGCCGAACGGCCGGCTGAACGGGCCGAAGAGCTCGAAGATGCCGTAGTCGGCCCGCAGCAGGGTGCGCCAAGCGAGCTCCCCTCCCCCAAGCCGGATCCACACGAAGGCGTGGAGAGCCAGGCCGAGCGCCAGGTACGGCACCCAGCGCCTCCAGCCGACGCGCTCACGCCGCCACAGCCAGAGGAGGGCCGGCGCCAGGAGGGCCATGGTCTGATGGTTGACGATCCCGAGCCCGAAGAGGAGAGCGCTCAGCGCCGCCCGCCTGTCGACGCTCGAGCGTTCGCCCGCCCCCTCCGGCGAGCGGAGAACGTCCTGCGCCTTCGGGGACGGCGGTCCTGACCCGCCAGAGGCGAGCGACAGCAGCCCCACGACCAGGAGCGCGTGCAGGGAGTACACGTCGGCGAACAGGCTGAACTTCCAGAGCGGCAAGCTCCAGGCCAACCCCGTCCCGGCCGCCAAGCCGGCCCACGGTCCGGCGGCCCGGCCGACCAGCAGGAACAACGCCGTCGCCGCCATGGAGCCCCAGAGGGCCGAGAGGACGTTGAGCCTGTAGGCGACGGCGCCCAACGGGAACACGGCGCACCAGGACTTGCCGAGGACCGCGAAGAGCGGATAGCCCGGCGGGTGGGCCACCCCCGCCGTCGCGGCCGCCAACGCCAGGTCCGCGCCGTCGCGCGGGGCGATCGAAGGGTAGGCGGTGGCGACGTACGAGAGGAAGACGGCGAAGAAGAAGGCGGCAATCACTCGCGCCCCCACGGGGGGCGAGTAGTGGGGGGCAGATGCCGTTTTATCAGGGAGTTCCTTATGAAACAGAATATGCCCCCCCACTACTCGCCCCTCCGCGGGGGAGGCGAGTGACTACCCCAGCTATGCAGCGGGAGGGAGGGGTCGGGCCGGAACCTGCGCGGCGAGACGCCGCCCGCGGTCTTGAGCGCCGCCGCGAGGGCCGGGCGAGGAGCCTCCCGCAGGAAGCGGCCCGCCGCATGGGCGATCATCACGCCATTGTCGGTGCACATGGCCATCGGGGGGATCCAGACGTTCCACCCCCGGGCCGCCAAGGAACCGAATTTCTCCCTCAAGACGCTGTTGGCCGCGACCCCTCCGCCCACGACGATGTTGCGGGCCTTGACGTGGCGGGCGGCGGCCTCGGTCTTCTGCAGGAGCGTGTCCATCACGGCCTCCTGCAGGGAAGCGCACAGATCGGCGACCGCGCCCTTGCCGGGGAGGCCGTGCCGCTTGAGGTGGTATCGGACCGCGGTCTTGAGGCCCGAGAAGGAGAAATCCCAGGAGCCGGGCAGCAACGGCCTGGGAAAGGCGATGGCGGCGGGGTCCCCGGACTTGGCCAGCCGGTCGATGGCCGGCCCCCCGGGATAACCCAGGCCGAGCATCCGGGCGATCTTGTCGAACGCCTCCCCGGCGGCGTCGTCGCGCGTGCGGCCCAGCACGCGGTAGACCCCCGGCCCCTCCGAGCAGACGAGGTCCGTGTGCCCCCCCGAGACGACCAGGGCCACGAACGGGAACCGCAGGGGGCGAGGGGGGACGCCGACGCGCCCGTCGAGTTCGGCCGCGAGGATGTGGCCCTCCAGGTGGTTGACCCCGATGAGGGGACAGCGCATGACCCGCGCCAAGGTCTGGGCGGCGACCTTGCCCACCAGGAGCGACCCCACGAGCCCCGGCCCCCTGGCGAAGGCCACGGCATCGACGCGGTCCACGCCCGCGCCCTCGAGCGCCCCCCGCACGACCGAGGCGATCTTCTGGAGATGGGCCCGCGAGGCCAGCTCGGGAACGACGCCCTGGAACCGGCGGTGGAGGGCCACCTGGGAGCTGACGACGCTGGAGAGAACGCGCCCGCCGGCGACGACCGCGGCCGCCGTCTCGTCGCAGGAGGTTTCGATGCCCAAGACCAACGGGTCGCGCGAGCGACCCGTTGCGCGCCGTTTCATCATGCCCTATCCTCAGAGAGCCGGTTCAGGCCGCCATCGCGGCATCATCCCGACTTCCCGGGCGTCAGGCTGCGCAGCGATTCGCGCGCTTTGAGGAGCTCCACCGCCCGATCGAGCGTCTCGTCGCGGACCATGTGCTCCTTCTTGATCACGGATTTGGGCTTCTTGTCCTTCTCGTAGATCATGTCCCACTGCACGTAGAGCTTGCTCTCCGTCTCCCTGGAGATGGGGACGACGATGTCCGGCAGGATCCCGCCGGTCTTGTTCTTCTCGTCGCGGTGGATCATGCGGCCGGCCGGGGTGTAGTAGCGCGCCACGGTCAGCCTCAGGCCCGAGCCGTCCGCGAGCGGGATGACGGACTGCACGCTGGCCTTGCCGAACGTGCGCGTCCCGAGGACCACCGCCCGATGGTGGTCCTGGAAGGCCCCGGCGACGATCTCGGAGCCGGACGCCGAGCCCTCGTTGACCAGCACCACCAGGGGGATGTCGGCGTAGGGCGCCTCGGGGCCGGTCCTGAACTCCTGGGGCTTCTCGACCTTGCGGCCGCGGGTGGAGACGACCAGCTTGTTGCCGCCGAGGAACTGGGAGGACACGTCGATCGCCGAGGTCAGGAGCCCGCCCGGGTTGTTGCGCAGGTCCAGGACGAGGGAGCCCATGCCCTCCTTCGTCATGCTCTTCATCGCCGCCTGGACGTCCTCGGTCGTGCGGGCGTTGAAATCCGTGATGCGCATGTAGCCGATGTCTCCCTCGATCTTCCAGAACTGGACGGACTCGATCTTGATGGTCTCCCGCGCCAACGCGAACTCGTGGGTCGTCCACGGCCCCGTCGCCTTGGAGTCCTCCGGCGGACCCCGCATGATCATGAGCTTGACCTTGGTCCCGGGCCGCCCCCGCAGCCTCTTGAGAGCCTCGCTCAAGACGATATCCCGGGTCGTCTCCCCGTCGATCTCCACGATCCTGTCGTTGGGCAGGATGCCCATCCTGTACGCGGGCGACCCGGGCATGGGCGTCACGACGGTCAGCCACTCGTCCTTCATGCCCAGGCGCAGCCCGAGGCCGCCGAACTCCCCCTCGGTCTCGGTCTTGAGCTCCTTGTGCAGCTCCGGCTCCAGGAACTGGGAGAAGGGGTCCAGCGCCCCGACCATCCCTTCCGCGGCGCCGTAGACCAGCCGCTGGACGTCCGGCTCGTCCACGTGGTTCTGCTGGATGTAGTCGAGGACGTCCACCAGGATCTTGAGCTTCTCGTAGGCGTCGTCCTCCGCGGGCTTGGCGGACTTGCCCGGCTTGACCTGCGTGGCCGGCGCGGCCGTCGTGACCGGCGCGGGCGGCATGGCGGGCGCCGCGGCGAGCCCGGACCCGGAGAGGACAACCGCCATGGAGATCGAGAACATCGTGACGCGTCTTGTCATCATTCGCTCCTTTATCAAGAGAACGGCATCGGCCCCACCCGCTACTCACCCCTCCCGCGGGACAGACCGATGAAACGGCTTCTGCCCCCCGCTACTCGCCCCCCCGGGGGGGGGGGGGGGGGCGAGTGACTGCGGCATCGGCCCCACCCACTACTCGACCCTCCCGCGTGGAGGGTCGAGTGATTTCAGCCACACCAAGGGGTCCAGCGCCTCGCTGCCCAGGCGGATCTCCAGGTAGAGCCGTCCGGCCGACCCGTGGAGGCTGGTCCGGGCGACGGCTTCGCCCGCGAGCACCGGGTCTCCTTTCTTCTTCAGGATCTCCCCGAGCTCGCCGTAGACGCTGAAGAACTCCCCGTGGTCCAGGATGACCACCTGGCCGTAGGAACGGAAGGGACCGGCGAAGATCACCCGGCCGGCCGCGACGGCGCCCACGGCGGCCTGCGCCGCGGTCTCGATCCTGATGCCCTGGTTGATCGACCAGGACCCGAGCTTGGCGTCCTTCTCCTTGCCGAACCTGCTCACCAGCCGGCCTTCGCAAGGCCACGGCAAGGCGTGCTTGGGCAGGCTCATCAAGCCTCCCGACGGGCGCACGATCTTCGAGAGCTTCGCGATCGACTCGAGCATGCGCCGCAGGGCCTTGGCCGACTCCTCGAGCTCCCGGGCCCGCTCGAGCGCGGCCTGGGTCCTCTCCTTGATCCCGTCCATCTCGGCCTTCTTGCCCTGGTACTGCGCCTCGGTCTGCAGCTTCTCGGCCGCGGCCAGGCCCTTGGCCTCCGAGAGCTTGAGCGCCGCGGCCTGGGCGTCGCCCACGAGCCTCTCGGTCTTCGACGCCACGCCCTCCAAGCCGGCCACCAAGGCCGTCTTCTCGACGATGGCCGACCGGCGGAACTCCTCCTTCCACAGGCTGCGGGAGCCGAAGGCATCGTCGCGGGCGGCCCGCTCCGAGACGTACTGGGCGGTCTCGGCGACGACCATCGAGCGCCACAATCCCCCGACCGTCCGGAGCGCCAGGAGCCGGGAGCGCAAGGACTGCCGCTTCTCCTCGGTCCGGTTCAGATCGCCCTGGATGGAAGACAGCTTCCTGCGGGCCGCCTCGCTCTGGACCTCGAGCTTCTCGACGTCGTGGCGCACGACCTTCTCGAGCTGCCGGTAGCGTTCGATGTCCTGCCGGGCCTCCTGCATCTCCTTCTGGATGCGGTTGAGCTCGAGGCGCTTGCTCGCGCCGGCCTTGTCGCCGTCCGCGGCGGCCGACGCCTTTCTCGAGGGCGCCCCGGACGCTCGGCCTCCGGCCTCGACCGCGTCCGCGGCGCCGACCCCGGCCAGCGCCACGGCGAGCAGCGCCGCGCGCCGAGCGCTCCGGCGGCGGAAGGGACGGTGGCTCACGCTGACAGGGCGTCCTCGGGCCGCCCCTCCTTGGCCTTGGGCTGCGCCGCGGCTCTGACCACGTCGAGCGACCAGGCCAACCCCGCCGCGCAGAGGACCCACAGGAGGACCCGCCAGGACCGCGGCGCGTCCCAATGGAGGAGGTGCCGGCGCATAGGGAAAGCCAGCAAGAAGACCGCCCCCTGCCCTGCCAGCGCCCCGGCGCCGACGGCCAGCGTCTGCCCCCAATCGGACCTGCCCTTCCGGAGCCAGATCCCCGCCAGCATGCAGGCCGCCGAAAGGGTCATCGCGGCGTTGACCGCCAGCCCGATGACGCTGCCGTAGAACCGCGCCTGCAGGATGGCCGCGACCTGCGCGCTTTTGTACCGGACGTCCGCCACCTCTTCCATGGCGAACGCCTGCGCCACCAGCTGGTGCACGCGGGCGATCCCGTCGGGGCTCATCCTGACGTCCAGCGCGGCGGGGAGGGGATTCTCCCCCAGGATGGCGACGGACTCGAAGAGCTCGGCGTCCTCCTGGCGCAGGTCCGCCAGGGACTCGTCGGGGCTGACGAAGGTCGTCCCATCGACGTCGGGCACCGCGCCGAGCTTGTCTTGCGCCACCTTCACCGCGCGCTCGGGCAGGCCTTTCTTCAAGAACACCGCCACCCGGAAATCCTGGTAGGCGACCCGTTCGAAACGGCGGCAGTGGGACTCCAGCAACAGCAGCGCCCCGCCCGTCAAGCCGAGGATCAACCCCAGGGCGAAGGACACCGCCAGGAACCGACGGAGCGGGACCGGGCCGGGCACTTAGGTCTTCTTATACGGATTGAAGACGTTGAGGTGCTTCAGGAGCCCCAGGCTCATCGGCGAGAGGAGAAGGAGCACCGTGAGCATGACCAGCAAGGGCGACCGGGAGAGGACGAACGAGAGGAACCCCTTGCGCCGCGAGACGGCCTTCTCGGCCTGGGGCGTCTCCGGCATGGGGAGGATCTTGACGATGCTGAAGTCGGCCATGGCTTTCGAGATGTTCCGCACCGGGATCGTGCCGGAAACCACGATGACCGTCTCCTTCCCGCCCGGGGACTCCTGGAAGCCGATGGTCCGGCCGAGCGAGAACCCGGTCTCCGCCCCCAGACGGCGCAGGATATCGGCCAAGGCCCCGTCGGCGGCGGCGTCCGTCGCCGACGCCCCGCCCGGCTCCTGCGCGCCTTCCTTGAGCGCGCCGGCACCGGGCGAGCGGAGGGCGTCCGCGCCCGGCACCTCCGGGCTTCCAGGACGCCCTGCGGCACCGGGCGAGCGGAGGGCGTCCGCGCCCGGCACCTTCGGCACCCTGATGCCGACCAGGATCTCCGTGGTGGCCTGCGCCGTGACGACCGGGCGAGAGCCGTGCGGCTCGATCTCCAGGCGCGAGACCGCCGTCACGCGCATGGCGCTGGCGATCTTGTCCGGCGGCATCCAGCCGCGGATGCTGACGCGGCCGGCCACCGAATCCCGGAGGGATTCAGGGTTGGGGTCGACGCGGAAATCGGCGACGCGCTGGAGCTCGGCCACGGCATCCTTGACCGCGTCGCGCAGGTCCCCCTGGGAGGCTTGAGCGGGAGCGTCGGCGCCCTGGGCGGCGTCGGCGGTCTTGGGCACGGCCAGATCGAACCTGACGAGGAGCTCGCGGCCTCGATTCCCCCCGCCGGCCGAAGCGTAAGGCGGCACCACGAACGGACGCTCGCCGCCGGCCTTGCCGGCGGGGAGATGTCCCGGGCGGCCCGCGTCGGGCGCCGGGTCGGGAGCCCGCTCATCCGCCTTGGCCGACGACTTCTGCGTCGGGGCGACGAGACCGTCCCAGAGGGCGTAGCGCTTGCGCTCCTCCGGGCTCAGGACGTCATCGCCGGCCTTGCTTTCTTTCTGGGCGGACGGATCGACCTGCTCCGCCTCCGGCTGGCCGGACGCGGCCGAGCCGAGGGTGGAAGGCGTCGCGGTCCCCCCGGCGGCGGGGACCATGGAGACGGCCGGGGCCGAGTGCGACGGCGAGGGCGCCTGGACGGCGTCGGACGCGGCTTCCTCGCCCTGGGCGCCCTGCGGGGCCGGCTTGCCGTCAGCGGTGATGGGGCCGAAGGTGCCTTGTCCGCCTTCCTGCCTCGAAGCGGTCTCCAAGGCGTCGGAAGCCGCTCCCGTGGGATGCTTGTAGGCGCCGTTCTCCCCGATGTACTTGGCGCCGAAGGGCTTCTTCTTCGCGGGGGAAGAGTCGTCGGCGTACGCGCCGTTCAGGACCAGCAGAAATGAAAATAGATAGAGGTGGGGACCCATAGCTGATATTAGCATATCCCACGGCCCAAGGCAAGCCCGCCGAGAGCCTCGTCAAGGACGCCTGAGGCGGGGGAACGCCCCGATCGCCGAGCCCAAGGCGAGCGCCAGCAAGGAGTGCCGGAGCGCCTCCATCAGAGGGAGGCCGACGTTGGAGAGGCCCATGATGAGGCTGGCCGGCCCGAAGAGGCTCAACAGGAGCCACGGCCTGGGGTCACCGGCGGGCTGGGGCCCGCCGTCGCCGCCCGGCCGCCCCCAACCGGCGCCGACGAGTTCAAGGGCCCGCACCAGGCACGGCAGGCCCAACAAGACCCCCCTCCATTGCCACGGCAGCCACCACAAGGCCTCCCCGGGGAAAACGTCGAGGACCCGGCCGACGGCCGAGGCCAAGGGGTCGTCCACGGCGTCCAGGCAGGCGAAGGCCAACGCCGCCAGGGCCAGCGCCTTGGCCAAGAACGCCACGGTGATGGGCGCCTCGCCGAGCCGTCTCACGCCCGACCAGGGCGGCGGGAAGAGGCTCAGCAGCCCGAGCGCCAGCGGAGCGGCCAGGCACCAGACCTTCAACCCCGGGGCCATGGCGCCGCCCGCGTGGAACGCCGCGACGCGGGCCCCGAGGCCGGCCAGGACGGCCACGCCCCAGCACGTCGCCAAGCCGGCCGCGATCTCAAGCACGGGCGACGCCAGGGGCATCTCCCGGCGGGCCCAGGTCTTCACGGCCTTGAGCGTCCCGAGGGCGAACCTCACGGCGAGCAGCGGCCCCGCCAGCGCGACGAGGCCCAGGAGCGCCTTCCAGAGCCATCCCCGACCAAGACCCTGTTCCTCCCGCGGCCGGGGCAGGGAGAACTCCACGCCGCGCTTGCGCAGCTCCTTGAGCGACTCGCGCAGCGCCGCGATGCACTTCTCCACCCCCCACTCGGGCGGCAGGCGCCAGACGATGAGCCGCCCGGTCCCGCCGAAGACGGCCCGCCGGCATCGGCGGCCCGAAGCGTCGAGCGCCAGGTCGACCCTCCCCAACT
Organism: Elusimicrobiota bacterium; assembly: GCA_016212795.1. Lineage (GTDB taxonomy): Bacteria > Elusimicrobiota > Elusimicrobia > UBA1565 > UBA9628 > JACRDT01. The sequence continues at coordinate 147,071 of JACRDT010000025.1, forward strand.
CCCGCCCCCAAGCCGACAAGACGGCGTCCCCCGGGACGCCGTCGGCGGCGTCGGCGCCGAGGACGGGGGTCATGCCGGCCCGGGAGAGCGTCCTGGCCGCCTCGGGAGCGATGCCGGCCGACAGCCCTCCCCAAGGGAATCGGTCGGGGAACTCCATGAAGAAGAACCCGCCGGCCGCCGAGGTCGAGACGGCGATGCCCGCGGAGCGCGCCGCCGCCGCGGCCCTCGACAGCACGGCCCTGTCCCGGATCCAGACCACGCTCGGCTTGAGCGTCGCGCCGGGCGCGAGCAGCCCCATGGCGCTCCATTTCTCCCACTCGGCCTTCGAGAACCCAAGGAGCCTGCCGTCCGCGGCCAGGTCCGAGAGCCTCTCCTCGGGGACCAGGGCCGCGGCGACGCCGATGACGCCCAGGCGGTCCCAGCAATCCCGGGCCGGGTAGCCGGTGCGGGCGCAGAGCGCCTCGACCTCGCGGGCCGAGACCCCCATGACCACGGCAGCCGGCCGCTCCCAGGCGTGGGCCCGCCAGCCGAGGGCCGCGGCGACGACGACCCAGGCGAGGAGGTTCAGGGTGGATGGGATGCCGCGTGTCAAGTCCGCACTAGCCTGCGCAAGCGCCGATACAGGTCGAGATAGATCGAGGTCGACCGGTCCCAGGAGAAATCGCGCTCCATGGCCGCGGCGACGCGGGACCGCCAGTCCGCCTTGGCGGCGTAGACGGCCAGCGCCCGATCGATGGCCCGGCCGAGGTCCTCGGCGTCCTCGGGCTCGGCCACGAAGCCGTTGGGGACGGCGGCGCCGGAGGCGTCCTCCGGCGCGGCCTCGATGACCGTGTCGGTCAGCCCCCCGGTCCGGCTGACGACGGGCAGGGTCCCGTAGCGCATGGCGATCATCTGGCTGAGGCCGCAAGGCTCGAACCGCGACGGCATCAGGAAGAGGTCCGCCCCGCCGTAGATCTTGTGGACCATGGGCTCGTCGAAATCCTGGCGGAAGAAGACCGACCCGGGATGTTCCCGGGCGAACGCCGCGAGCATCCCCGACACCTCCGCCTCGCCCAAGCCGAGGACCGCCACCTGGACGCGGCCGAGCCGCCCCTGGAGCGCCCGCAGGCCCACGTCGAGGCCCTTCTGCCGGACCAGGCGGGAGACGATGCCGATCAGCGGGATATCGGGCCGGGCCTCGAACCCGCACGCGGCCTGAAGGTCGGCTTTGCAGGCGGCCTTGCCCTGCTCGACGCTGGCCAACGAGTACTTCTTCGCCAGATGCCTGTCCGTCTGGGGGTTCCAGGCCTCGTAGTCGACGCCGTTGAGCACCCCCTGCAGGTCCGCGCCGCGGGACCGCAGGACCCCCTCGAGCCCGAAGCCCTTCTCGGACTCCCGGATCTCGCGGGCGTAGGCGGGGCTGACCGTCGTGACGAGGTCCGCATGCACCAGGCCCGCCTTGAGGAAGCCGAATTTCCCGGCGAACTCCATCCGCCCCGAGCTGAAATCAGAGTCGGCGAACCCGGCCAGGGCGAAGGTCTCCGGCGGGAAGAGCCCCTGGTAGGCGAGGTTATGGACCGTGAGCACGGTCCGGGCGGCGCCGAGATGGGGATCCTCATGGTAGACGCGCTTGACGTAGGCCGCGATCAAGGCCGTCTGCCAGTCGTGGAGATGGATGATGTCCGGCTTGAAGCCGAGGCTCTTGACCCCTTCCAACACGGCGCGCGAGAAGATGATGAAGCGGCGCTCGTTGTCGGGGAAATCCTTGCCGTTCGTGCTGTAGAGGCCCTCTCGGTCGAAGGACTCCGGGTGGTCCACGAAGTAGACGGACACGGCCTTCCACTGCATGTAGCGCAGCGAGACCTGCACCTGCTCGCGTCCCACGGCGACGGTGACGGGCTGCGCCATCCCGCCGACGATCCCGGTCGCGTCGATGTCCCGGTACTTGGGCAGGAAGAGGCAGACGTCGTTGCCCTCGTTGCCCAGCCGCTGCGCCAACGCCCCCACCACGTCGCCCAGGCCCCCCGTCTTGCAGAAAGGGACCGCCTCGGTCGCCGCGTGGAGGATTCTCATATCACTCGCCTCCCCCACGGGGAGGCGAGTAGCCGAGGGGGCATGTCACTTTCCTCCCCCGCGGGGAGGAAAGTAGCCGAGGGGGCCGATGCCGTTTCATCAGGGTCCCTCGCCGGCAGGGCCAGGCTGGGCGTCCCGCGCCGGGTACTCGAGCGCCGGGTCCTCCGGCGTCGCGGCCCCGGGCGACGAGGGGGCGTCGGCGGGCCGGGGCGCGGTCGAGGCCGAAGGACGAGCGTCCCGCGCGAAGCCCGCTTTGGGGGCTTCGCGCCCCTCGGGAAGGGTGTCGGCGGGCCGGGGCTCGGCGCCCGGGACCGCGGCGTCGGGGGCGATGCCGGCGAGCACCGCCCCTTCCGGGTTCGGTGCGAAACCCTCAAGAGGAGGCAGGTCCTCCAGGTTCCTCAGCCCGAAGTGGCGCATGAAGTCCGGGGTCGTGCCGTACATGAGGGGACGGCCCACGGTCTCCTTGCGTCCGACGACGTGCGCCAGCCCCTTCTCCATGAGGGTCTCGAGGGCCGCGATGACCTCGACGCCCCGGATCTCCTCGATCTCGGAGCGCGTGATGGGCTGCTTGTAGGCGATGATGGCGAGGGTCTCGAGGCTCGCGGCGGAGAACTTCATGGTCATGCGGTCGACGAACAGGCGCCGAACGAACGGCGCGAACTGCGCCCGCGTGGCCATCTGGTAGCCCTGGGCGACCTCCATGATCTGGAGGGACGAGCCCCGCTCGTCGAGCTCGCGCCGCATCTCCGCCACCAGCGCCTCGACGCGGGGCTGGTCCTTGACCTGGGTGAGGGTGCAGAGCTCCTTGCCGGAGAGAGGCCTGTCGGTGATGAACAGCAGCGCTTCGAGCGCCTTCCTGAGGTCCCCGTCAGCGGCCCCCCCTGCGGGGGGGCTGCTTGCGTCCGGGGGGCCAATCTGTTTCATGGAACCTTCCTCTATTCTCGTTTTCGGTCTCAACTGTATATGATAGCAGACTTCTCCAAAGGCGTCCGCTTATGGACGAAGATGGGGCCGAAGGCCCGCTCCTGCTTGATGGACACGCGCTCGAGCTTGGCCAGCTCGAGGAGCGCCAGGAAGCAGCTGATGACCCCCCGGCGCTTTCGTTCCCCCGCGTAGATGTCGTTCCAGGTGACGCAGTCCCGGCCCTCGAGGAGGCCCATGATCTTGGCCATCTTCTCCTCGATGGGGAACTCCTCGCCCAGCAGCTCCGCGTGCTTGTCCTCGCAGCGCGCCAGGATGTCCTGGAGCGCGCCCAGGAGCTCCAGGAAGCCGATGCTCAACGTCTTCTCCGACTCCTGGAAACGCGGCTCGCCCCGGTAGCAGACGTCCTTGAACCGCTCCAGGCGGGTCTCCAGAGCCTGGGCCGCGCCCTTGAACTTCTTGTACTCGAGGAGCCTCGCCACGAGCTGCGCCTGGGGGTCGGGCCCCTCCGGGGCCTCCGGGTCCTGGCTCGGCAGGAGGGTCCTGGACTTGATGGCCAGCAGGGTCGCGGCCAGCACCAGGAAATCCCCCGCCACGTCGAGGTTGATCTGCTTCATCAGGTCCAGGTAGCCGAGGTACTCCTGCGTGATCTGGGCGATCGGGATGTTGTAGATGTCGAGGTCGTTCTTCTTGATGAGGAACAGGAGGAGGTCCAGCGGCCCCTCGAACATCTCCAGATGGACCTCGTAGGCCATCAGCGGAGCCTCATCGCCCGGCGCACCTTGTCCAGCGTCAAAGCCGCCGTTCGGCGGGCTTTGACGCTGCCTTCCTCAAGGATTTCCTCGACCGTCTTTGCATCGAATTGTTTTCGTTTGTCCCGGAACGCCGCGAACGGCCCCTCCAGCCGGCCGAGCAGGTCCTTCTTGCAGGCGACGCAGCCGATCTTTCCCGCCCGGCACTCGGCGCCGCGGGCCTCCCAGTCGGGGTTGTAGAGCTTGTGGAGCGCGAAGACGGAGCATCCCGGCGGGTTCTCCGGGCACGGCTCCGGATGCCCGGGGTCCGTGGCCCGGGCCCTGGTCGGGTCCGTGTACATCCCGGACACCTTCGTCTTGAGGGTCTCCGGCTCCTCGTAGATGTCGATGGTGTTGCCGTAGGACTTCGACATCTTCCGGCCGTCCGTCCCCGGCACCTTGGGCGTCTCGGTCACGAGGGCCTTGGGCTCGGCCAGGACCTCGCCGTAGATCGCGTTGAAGCGGCGGGCGATCTCGCGGCTGAGCTCCAGGTGCGGCAGCTGGTCCTGCCCCACCGGAACCAGGTCCGCCCCGTAGATGAGGATGTCCGCGGCCTGGAGAACCGGGTATCCCAGGAACCCATGGGTGCGCAACGATTCGTCGGCCTGCGCCGTTGCGCAGGCCGACTCCGGCTCCTCAGGCGATACGTTTCCCAAGACCTTGCCGTGTTTGGTCTTGGCCAATTCCTGAAGTTGTTCCTTCCACGTCGGGTTGTTCTCCAGCCACGAGAGGGGCGTCACCATGGACAGGAGGAGGTAGAGCTCGGCGTGCTCCGGCACGCGCGACTGCCGGAAGATGACGCACTTGGCGGGGTCCAGGCCGGCCGCCAGCCAGTCCATCACCATCTCGCGGACGCTCCCTTCGAGCTCGTCGGTCCGGTCGTAGGCCGTGGTCAGCATGTGCCAGTCGGCCGCCGCGAAGTAGCACTCGCACTCGTCTTGGATCGCGACCCACTTCCTGAGCGCGCCCCAGAGATTGCCCAGATGCAGCCTGCCGGTCGGCCTCATCCCCGACATCACGACCTTGCGCTTCGTCATCAGATCAACCCCAGACCGGACAGGATGCCCAGGAAGAGCCGCGTGGGCACCGCCAGCAGCGGCCCGATGAGCCTCAGGGACGCCAGGAGCAGGATGATGGCGATGCCGAACGGCGCGTGCCGCTGGTAGGAGGCGCTCAGCCTGGGCGGCAGGAGGCCCGCGAGGATCCTGCTGCCGTCGAGAGGATGGATCGGGATGAGGTTGAAGAACGCCAGCACCATGTTGATGTGCACGGTGTAGAGCAGGGCGTGCAGGAGCGTCAACTGGAACTGCCCGACGACCAAGGGCGCCATCCGCCCCACCCGGAAGACCAGGACCGCGCCGAGGCACAACGCGAGGTTCGAGAGGGGGCCGGCCGCGGCCACGCGCATCATGCCCTTCCTCGGGTCGTCGAAGTTCGCGGGGTTGACGGGCACGGGCTTGGCCCAGCCGAGGAGGGGCGCGCCCGCCGCCCAGCAGAGCAGCGGCAGGATGACCGTCCCCAGGGGATCGAGGTGGTCGAGCGGGTTGAAGGAAAGGCGCCCGAGCCTGGCCGCCGTGTCGTCGCCGTGGCGCAGCGCGACCCTGCCGTGCGCGACCTCATGGAAGATGATCGAGAACAGCAGGATGGGGAGCTGGATCACCCATTCCACGGTCTACCCCTCGGCCCGGCCCTTCAAGGCGGAGAGGACGTCGGCCAGCGCGTTGAGCAGCCTCTTGGGTTCGAAGGGCTTGGCCAGGAAGACCTTGACGTTCGGGAACTGCTGGAAGACGTCCCTGAGCTCCGTGTAGCCGGTCAGCAGGATGACCGGGATGGATCGGGCCGTCGGATGCGCCTTCATCTTGTCGAGGACCATGTAGGCGTTCACGTTGGGCAGCATGACGTCGAGGATGATGACCTCCAGGTTGGCTCCCGGCCCGCCGCCTTCCATCCCCATGACCTTGAGGGCCTCGCCCCCGTCGCCGGCCGTCACGACGGTGTGGCCGGCCTTGCCCAGGAGCGCCGCCACCTGCTGGAGCAGGAGCGGCTCGTCTTCCACGACCAAGATGTTCGCCATGTCACGACCTCCTCAAAAACAGCCAAATAAACGGCATCTGCCCCCTCGCTGCACGATCCTCCGCTGCTGCTCGCCCCTGGCCGAGTCCAGCAAGCGGCCAGGCCGTGGGGGAGACGAGTGACTTCATTCTACAAAGTTGGCGCCCCATGACGCTAAGAGCGCAAACGGGCGCTCAACCACCGCAGCGCCTCCTTCCTGGAGCGGAGCCGGCCCGCCCACTGCAGCCGGCCCGCCTCGTCGAGGATGGCGCCGTAGCCCGCCCCGGGCTCGACCCCCAGCCCCTGGAGGTCCCGGCCGGTGAGGAACCTCGCCCGCAAGGCCGCGGGGGCCAGCCTCGGGTCGGCGTGCCGGATGATGCCGGCGGCGACCCGCGACGGCCGGCCCGCCGGGGAGGACTTCGTCTCGGCGAGCTTGAGCGCCTCGACCACGGGCGCCGACATCGGGCGCTCGAGCGGCAAGGAGCGGACGAACTCCCTGCCGGCCTCGCCCAGCCCGACCGCCATCACCCCCAGACGCTCGAGCCGCCCCTCGGGCCAGGAGCGCGCCGGCCTGAGGCCGGGATGGACGAGCTCCAGGTAGCCCAGCCGCCGGAGCCGCCGCAGGGCCGGAGCGGGATCGGCCTCGTCGAGCACGCGCAGGAGCTCGGTCATGAGACGGTGGCGCGACAGCCTCGCGGCCCAGCCGCGCTCGAGGGCCTCCGTCGCCAGGCGCGTGAGCCCGGCCGCGGGCCGCAGGCCCAGGCGCCAGAGGTAGCGCGCCATGCGGAAGACCCGCGTGGGGTCGTCGCGGAAGCTCGCCGGATGCAGGACCCTCAGGGTCCGGGCCTCGAGGTCCCGGCGGCCGCCGTGGGGGTCGATCAGCGCGCCGACGCCCTCCCGCTCGAGCTTGAGGGCCATCGCGTTGACCGTGAAGTCCCGCCGGGCGAGGTCCGAAACGATGGGCGCGGGCCTGACCTCCGGGAGCGCCGCCGGCGCGGCGTAGGTCTCGGAGCGGGAGATGGCGAAATCCACCCTGAAACTCCCCCCGATGACGCGCAGCGTCCCGAACTGGCTGGCCGCGGGGCCGTCCGCCCCGAGCATCCGCGCGCAGAGGCGGGCGAGAGGGGCGGGGTCGCTCTCGGCCACGAGGTCCAGGTCGTGCGAGGCCGGCCGCCGGAGGATGAGGTCCCGGACGCATCCTCCGGCCAGGTAGAGCGGGATCCCGAGGTCGCAGGCCTCGGCCGAAACCGGCCCGAGGACTTTCCACAGGCGGGAAGGAAGGCGGATGGTTGCCGGATGAGTTCTTTTCATTGGGCGATGCGTTTGAAATACTCCTTGATCACTCCCTCCATGGCCCGGGGCCTCCTCTCCCGGAGGGAGCGTTCGAGCTCCGAACGTATCTCGCGAGGCGGGACGTAGTCCTTGGCCCCGGGCAAGGGCACGAACCCGGTGTCCGCCCCTGCCCTCCCCCCCCGGCCCTCCCGCCGGCCCGGCGAGGAAGAATCGAAGGATTCCCCCATCACGGTCTGGGTCATCTTCCGGGATTGCATGGCCTTCTGCATATCCGAGAGGCCCTGGTCGAGGAGCCTCAGCGCCTCCTCCTGCCGGCTCAAGGCCGATGAGGAATCGCCGCGCCCCAGGTCGCCCTCGGCGGCGGATTGCTCGACCTGGGACTTCTCGACGCGCTCCAAAGCCCCTTCGGGCAGCCTCCAGAAAGCGGCCTCCAGGGATTCGAGCGCCGCCTGCAGCTTCTGGGTCTTGCCCCTCACGGACGCCTGGCGGGAAGCGGCGTCCAAGCATTGAGCGTCGCCTTCCTTGGCCGGCGGCGCGTGGGGCGCTCCCTCCAGGGCGCGCCGGATGGCGTCCTCTTCGTCGGCGAAATACTCGAGGTCCGCCTTCGGCTCGCGCTCCCTCGAGGCCTGTTGGCGCAAGGTGGCCGCGATGCCCCTCAGACGGACGGGAGCCTGAGCGACCTCGGAGGATTCGAGCTCGCCCAGGACCAGCCGCATCTCCCCCAGGACGGCCCCCGGCAACGACGTCCTCCCCGGGGCGGCCCCCGAGCTGACGAGCACCCTCTGGCGGGCGGCCAGCTCGGCCAGGAGCGCCTTCTGGCTCTCCAGGAGCTCCTTCATCGCCCGTTGGCGTATCGACTGGGTCTGGTCGAGGCTCTTGGACTGGTCCTCGACGACCTCGGACCAGAGCTCGCGGGCCTTCTCCGCGGCCGGGGGATTGGAGGACGAGGAGAGGGCTCCCGCCGCGGCGTCCCTGATGGCCTGCTGCATCTGGGAGAGGTCCTCGGCGAGCTTCTTGGCGAGCCGAGCCGCCTTCTCGAAGTCGCCGGCGGCGATGGCCGCCTCGATGGCGGCCGTCTGAGCGACGGCGTCGTAGAGCGGCAGCGCGATCTCCCGCCTGGAAGAGGCCTGCGAGGCGGGCCCCGCGTCGGGCATGGCCGCCAGGGCCCGGCCGAACTGGTCCAGCTGGCTCTTGAGGCGGCTCAGGGCCTGCTGCACCATCCGGAGCGCCTCCGACCGCGCCGCCGAAGACTGGGCCTGGCGGGCGGCCTCGAGAGCGGACTCGATGTTGTCGGCGGATTGGCTCATCCGGCCGGCGTGCGAGTTGAAATCCTGGAGGTTGGCGAGCTGCCGGCCGGAGGCGAACTCCGCCATCGCGCCGCGCAGCTTGGCCGAGAGACGCCGGTTGAGCTGGCGGGCTTGCGCCCAGTCCTTCCTTCTCGCCGATTCGGCGGCGGCCCCGAGCGGGCCCTTCTGCGCGGCGTCGAGCTCCGACGCCATGGACCGGAAGGCCTCGGCCAGCCCGGGGTTGGCGTAGGCATCCTTCGACATCGCGGCCGCGAGGTCGGCGACGCTCTGGCTCGTGATCTTCCACGCCCCGGGCAGTCCCGAAAGCCGCCGCTCGACCTCCTCGAGGTCGGACGCAGCGCAGGCCTGCGTCGAAGCGCTCAGCTTGTCGAAGACCTCGCCGAGCTTGCCGTGCGCCTGCAGGAGGCCCTGCACGTTGCCCTCGGCGCTGGCCCATCGACGGATGCTGTCCTCGTGGGCGGACTCGAAATCCACGAGCTCCACGATGCCCTTGGCCGAGAGGGCGGTCTGGGGCTTCAAGCCGTTATCCTGGACCTCGATCTGGAACTCGACCTTGGCGCCGTCGGGCAGGCCCCCCAGGTCCAAGGCATAGTCGCCGAGGAAGTCCTTCGGCGCGGCCTCCCCGCCGAACTCCCGCAGGACCACGGTCCTGCTCCCGGAGCCGGCGCCGCCGGCCCCGGCCGCCTGGAGCCTGAGGGCGACCCGGGAGACCCCCAGGTCGTCGCTCGCGCCATAGGCTATCGGGATGGCGTCATGCCGGCTGGCCTGCAGCCGCATCGTGGGCGAAAGAAGCTCCGCCTTGGGCGGTTGGTCGGCGAGCGCCTTGAGCCGGTAGACCTCGGGCCTGGGGTCCACCCGGCCATCGGCCGCGGTGAGCTCGAAGTGGAACGTCGCGTCCTCGGTCGCCAGGAAGCCGCCCTCGAATCCCCCGCCCCGCTGTTCACCCCCCTCGCTACTCACCCCCTGCCGCTGCGCGGCAGGCCGCATGCTGGACTCGGCCAGGCCGCGGGGGAGGCGAGTCGTCACGACGCGCCTCATCTGGATCGGCGAGACGGCCCCCGACACCCTGAGGACCGCCTTGTCCAGACGCTCCGAGGGCTCGCCGACCATCGTGACGAAGCTCCCCCGCATGACCTTCAGCTCCGAACCCGGGTCCACGGCCTGCTCCGTCACCGCTCCCCGCGGGGAACGCACCCGCGCCTGGACGGCTCTCCACGCCGGCGCCGTGACGGGGGTGAGGGCGTAGGTCCGGGTCTCGAGGTCCCGCCAGGCGATCCGGTACCGGACCGGCGCCGTCAGCTCCTCGACGCCATAGCTCGCGCCATCGGCCGTCGACGCGTCCCACTCGGCCCGTCGCCACGCCGATCCTTGTCCCCTGAGCCACAGCTCGAGCGGCGCCCTGGACAGGCGCCCGCCGGGGCGCCGGGTCCATTTGGCCGAGATCGTGACGGGCTTGCCCCATTCGCGGAGGGCGTCCGCGGGGGAGACGGCGACGTAGGACTCCAGGGGGGCGTCGCGCCATGGGGCCATGACGCGCTGCCACGCCGCGGCGTCGGCGAGCCACGGGAGCGACGCCGCCCCCGCGACAGCCGCGAGCGCCCCGGCCCTGGCCCACCGGGAGGGCTTCCAGGAGAAAAGCGGCCGGTCCGGCAGGCGCCGCAGGAGGGCGTCCGTCCGGGCCAGGTGCTCGTCTCGCAGCTCCTCCGAGGTATGGGGGCTCCCGACGCGCCGCAGGTCCCAGGCCGTCTTGAGATGATGCCTCAGCCCCGGGAACTCGGACTGCGCGCGGGCGAGGACCTCGCCCCAATCGAACCTCCGGAACGGGAGGACGAGCAGGACGAACGAGGAAGCCAGCAGAGCCGCCCCGCCGCCCGCCAGCAGGACCAGCCGGACCGACTGCGGCAGCGCGAAGAACCTGTCGGCGGCCAGGCCGGCGGCCAAGCAGGCCATGGGCCAGGTCAGCAGCCTCGCCAAGCCCTCGCACAGCGCCCCCCCCAGGAGGTCCGCCCTCCAGCGGGCGGTCTTGGCGGCGAGTTCCGAGCCGGTCTTGCCGGGAAGCCCCGTCGAGGACATGCGCAGGAAAGATACCACAATTGCCCCGGCCGGGCAAAGGGCCGGGGCCGGCTACTCGATGGCCGCGAGCTTGGCGCGCCCCTCGGGGTCGTCGGTCAGGTCGTACAGGAAGATCGAGTAGCCAGCGACCCGCAGGGGCCGCCGCGTCTTGAGCCACTCGAACGAGTCCTTCCGGGCGTAGTAGGTCGACTGGAGGTTGGTGGCGGACACGGCCAGCAGGACCCGATCATCCCGGCCCGGCTCCACGACTCCCTCCCGTCGGTCCACGTTGGTGACCCACCAGAAAGGCTTGTGGCGGATGCCGTAGTACGAGGGGTCCGCGACCCCGAAGTAGCACAGGCGCACCGGGGGATCGCCCATCTCCTTGAGGATGCCCGAGAGCTCCTTCAATCCCTGTCCCCAATCGAGGTTGGAATCCACCAGACAGCGGTACCCGTTGGCGGGCCCGCCCGCGGCCTCGTTGAAGTAGGCCAGGTGGTGGGGATGGACGCGGATCACCGATGCCGCCAGCCAGACCATCATGGCCGCGACCGCGGCCCTGGCCCAGGCGGACCGCTTCCAGGCCCACGCGACCCCGTCCGAAGCCATCAGGATCATGAAGGGATAGACCGGCAGGATGTGCCGGACCCCGATCTGGGTCTTCGAGAACAGGGCGGCGACGAAGTAGGCGACGGCCGGCCCGCCCGCCCATAGACGCCGCGCGTCGGGGAAGCGCACCCACAGCCCGAAGCCCAGAACCGCCATCGCCAGCAAGGGGATGGGGGTCTTCACGAGAAGAGCCGCCGGGAAATAGCCTATCCATCCCTGGGTCGAATGCTGGCCGAACAGGAAGGAAGCGCGCCCATCGCCGAGCCGGGACAGGGTGGCCCGCAGTCCCTGCCCGTAGAGCCCGACGCTGTGGAACCGGTAGACCAAGGCCAGCGCGAGACAGGCCGCCGCCGCCAGGGCGACGACGCGAGGCCGCGGCACGGAGCGTCCCGGCTCGATGCGCCGCCTCGCCAGGAGCATGACGGCGACCAGCCCCGGCAGGATGAACATGTTGAACTTCGCGGCCATGGCCAGCCCCATCGCCGCGCCGGCCGCCGCCCATCGCCACGCCGGCAGGCCCCCTCCGGCGAGCGGAGACCGGCCCGCGCCTGCGAGGACCTGGCCCCCTTGGGCCAGGCCGTCGTCTTCCGCCGGGACGGCCGACAGCAGCCAGAAGGTGACGAAGAACAGGGTCGCGGACGCCCCGTCCGTCGTGACCAGCGCCGCGTTCGATATCAGCGTGGGGCAGAAGGCGTAGAAGGCGGCGGCGGCGGCCAGCCCGGCCCCCCCGGCCAGGCGGTAGGCCCAGGCCATGAGGGCGACGCCCAGGAGGGTCCCCCAGGTCAGCAGGCACCATAGCCTGCCGGCGTCGAGCATCAGGCCTGCGGGAAGGCGGTTCTTGTACAGGAAGGCGTCGGCGAAATTGTACACGCGCCGAGCCAGGAGGTCCTGATGCTGGAACAGGGCCGACGGCCTGAGGACCAACAGGGGCAAGGCCCCCCACATCTCCGCGAACGGAGGATGGTCCATGGCGTTGAGCCGATAGGTCCCGGCCACGAGGTTCTGGTACCCGGCCGCCAGGTGCACGGGCTCGTCATAGGTCGCGGCGCTGGCGCGGATCATCCCCCAGCCCATCCAGCAATGGACGGCGATCGCGGCGGCCGCCGCGGCCGCCACGAGTCCCGCCGCGGCGGCGACCGGCCGCCCGTCGAGCCCGCCGCTGGACGAGGTCATCGCGATCGGAGCGAGGCCGCAGCGGCCTCAAGGCCCCGGCCGCACCAACTCCAGAACGCCGCGGTCTCGACGGCGGTCTGGCGCACCACCGGCCACAACCCCACCAGCTTCGGGAACAAGACCTTGAGCAGGACGAGGAAGACCAGGCCGTTGGCCAGCACGATGAGGGCCAGGGAGAAGACGATGCCGCCGGCGGTGTCGAGGTCGGGCTGCTTCTGGCTCCAGAGGCATTCGAACGTGGCCACCAGATGGAACGAGAGGGTCAGGCCCATGAGGAACAGGAAGACGGGCTCTCCTCCCGCCGAAGGGTGGACCCAGGTCCAGACCCGGTAGCCGACGACGACGATGACGGTGGCCAGCGGCACGCAGTAGGGCGCGAGGGACGCGAAGGCGCTCACGTGCGACACGTCGACATGCCCCCCGTCGGACCCGGCCTTGAAGGCGAAGACCTTGCCCCCGCCCATCCACGTCGCCAGGGCATGGGTCAACTCATGCCCGAAGACATAGAGGACCATGATGGCCCGCCCGGCCCTGGAGCCGCGCAAGTCGAGGAACACCCGCAGCAGGGCGGGCAGGATGATGCCGGAGAGGAACGGGTAGACCACGGGGCTCCGGCCCGAGAGCGACCAGAGCGTGCGCGCGGCCACCGTGAAAAGGATCGCAGCGCTGGGCGCGAGGGAGAGCCCCAACATGCACTTCAAGAAATTCATATCACTCGCCTCCCATATCACTCGCCCCCCCACGGGGGGCGAGTAGTGGGGGGCATCTGCCGTTTTATTAGGGAGTTCCTTATGAAACAGAATATGCCCCCCCGCTACTCGCCCCCCCGTGGGGGGGGCGAGTGACTTGGGGGGGCGAGTGATTACTCCAACATATAGTCTTGGAAGGGGATCTTCTTGGCCTTGAGCTCGGCCTTCCAGAGCTCCTTGGTCTCGGCCATCTTGACCCTGGACAGCTTCACCCACCTGCTCTCCGGGGGCGAGAACAGCTCGACGGCGGTCTGGAACCAGACATAGGCGTACTTGAGCGAGCTCTCGTTGACGGCGTAGTCCCGCTCGAACTTGAGGAGCTTGAGCTTGGTCTCGAGCTCGGCGGCCGAGAGCCGCCCCGCCTCCTGCTCGCGGCGCAGCTGCTCGGCGTTCCGGGAAAGGATCCTGTCGAAATGCGCCGCCTTGACCCTGGGGTCCGCGTGCCACTGCAGGCACTTCTCGCCCTCGAGGTAGGCGGAGCGCGCGCGCAGCCACAGGTCCGCGCAGGCGACGACGTAGACCGCGGCCAGGCAGGCTAGGACGGCCAATCCCGCGCGGCCGAGCCGACTCCCCGCCCCCCCGGCGGCGGCACCGCCCTCTCCTTGGAGGATGGGCCCCGCGGCGAGGGGCGCGCCTTCCGTCGGAGGGATCTGGCCGGTCACCGTCGGGGACGCATCACAAGGACGGGCCGCTCCAGGGCCCTTTCGTGGAGCGGTTGATCTCGGGGGGCCGGGTCTGCAGGATGGTGTGGATGGTGGAAGCGAGCATCGTGGGCCGCAGCGGCTTCTGGATGAAGTCCCGCACGTTGGGCTCGCCTCGGACCATATCGACGTTCTTGCGGTCGATGTAGCGGCCGGTGATGACGATGATCGGGATGCGCGCCGCCTCCGAGGCCTGCAACTCGCGGATGACCTCGTAGCCGCCCTTGCCCGGGAGCATCAGGTCGAGGAGGATGAGGTCGGGGGACGACGCCTCGACCTTGCGGATGGCCTCGTTGCCGTCCATGGCGCGCTCGGTCTTGAACCCTTCCCTCTTGACGATGTGCTCCATGAGGTCGAGGAGGCTCTCGTCGTCGTCGACCAGCAGGACCAGCTTCTCGGACGGTTCGCCGAGAGCGTGCTCCGAGAAGACGCCTTCTTCCTGCACTAGAACCCTCCCGCCGAGGCCCCGGGCATCGGAGGCGCCGTGTTGAGCAGTTTATGCAGCAGCATCCCCAGAACCGGCGGCCTGACGGGCTTCTCCATGAACTCCTTCACGTTCGACTCCCTGCGGATCATCTCCATGGTGCTGCGGTCGGTGTACCGGCCCGTGATGATCACGATGGGGATCGAGCCCGTGGGCCCGGCCTGGAGCTGCCTGAGCACCTCGAACCCGCCGTAGCGCGGCAGCATCATGTCCAGGATCACCAGGTCGGGCATGAGCTCCGGGATCTTCCGGATGGCCTCCTCCCCGTCGCTGGCCGTCTCGACGCGGAAGCCCTCTTTCCCCACGACGAACTGCAGGAGCTCGCGGACGGATTCGTCGTCGTCCACGATGACGACGAGCTTGTCCTTCGCCGCGGCTCGAACTTCTTCTTCTGCCATGCCTTTGACTCTAGATTAAAACATATGGAAGGTGAAACCTCAAGCCGTCACGCGCTCAGAGGTGCTCGCCCAGGGCGAACTCTTCGACCGGTTCGCGGCTCAACGAGAACGGCAGGAACCCCCAGCTGTCGGCGTAGAACCCTCCCTGCCCGCTCCACCCGCTGATGAGCCGGAGCGGCACGCGGGACTCGACCCGGATATGCCGTTCCTTGCCGAAGACATGGTCCCTCGCCAGGCGGGGCCTCCCGAGGAGGCTGTTGTTCGAATTGACCCGCGAAACCAGGAACAGGTCCCCGGAACGGATGGCGTCGTAGCCCTCTCCCGACTCGTCGATCGGGGTGGCGCCGGCCGCTTCGAGGTAGTACTGGAGCCCCCAGTGGCCGATGAAGTGCGCCCTGCGCCCCTGGGCGAGGAACGGCCCCACGGTCTCCCGAGCGAACGCCCGCTGGCTGTCCGCGTAGCGCCGGTCCACGACGGCCGCTCCGAAGCCCAAGGCGCACGTGAGCGCGAAGCCGGCCGCGTAGAGCGCCGTCAACCGCCGGGCGGGCAGCGCCGCCTCGAGGCATCCGGCCGTCAGGAACACCAGGGGCGGCACGAGGAACAGGACGATCCTGGCCATCACCCCCCAATAGAGCGCGAACTGCAGGAGCGCCGCGGCCGCGACCCAGCCAGCCCACAGAGCCCATCCCCGGGAACGCCGCGCCCCCTCCGTGAGCATGGCCGCGAAGCCGGCCAAGGCCCCGACGGCGAAGACCAGCCCGGTCGCGCGGTCCAACGGCCTGACGGGCTCGGTGTCGAAGGAAGGCCTCAGCAGGACCAGGGCCGCGGCCAGGCAGACGCAGAGCACGCCCCAGCGCCTGCCGAGGGAGAGATAGGGCCAGAACGCCGTCACCACCCCGCACCCGCCCGAGAAGGCCAGGAAGGACCGCATCTGGACGCGCCAGTCCCACGAGGCGTGGGACCTCCCCAGCACGCCCAGGGCCGGCATCAGGCCGCCCAACCCTGCCAGGTCCAGCCACAAGACCACCGCGAACACCGGGAGGAGCGCCCAACTGCAGAAACCCACGACGCTCTCCATGGAACGACGCCGCGACAGGAGAAACGCCGCGGCCGGCGCGAGGAAGAGCGCCGCCCCGTACTTGGCGAGCATGGCCGACGCGAGCAACGCGATGGAGCCCGCCTCCCACCTCGGCTTGCCTTCCTCCACCCCGTGGACCAGGCAGGCCAGGCCGGCCGCCCCCAGGGCCATGGCCGGCTTCTCCGCCATGAGATGCTCCATGTTGACCAGGTAGGCGGGGCAGGCCAGCACGGTCAGGACGGGCCACCAGGGCCTCTCCAGGAACCGGGCCGCCAGGAGATACAGCGAGGCCGCGGCGAGGGCGTCAAACGGCAGGAAGGCCAGGCGCGTGAGCCACTCCCGCTCGCCCGTGAGGGCGATGACCGGCGCCAGGAGGTAGGCCAGGAGCGGCGGGTTGTTGTTGACCTGGGCCATCGTGGAGGCGGCGCCGTACCAGTTGAACGCGAACAGGCCGGGCCGCAGCGGGTCGAGGAGCAGATGCCGCGCCGTATAAAGGAAGACCGGCTCGTCCATGTGGTAGGCCTTGCCCAGGAAAGGAAGGGCCGCCAGCACCGAAAACAGCACCGCCCCGCCTACCGCCCTGGGGTCAGGTCTTGACTGTTGACTCTTCATGCCGAGGCGAACGGGTCAGGCGTCGGGAACTCGATGTCGCACCGGGAGAACGCGCGGGCTCGCGCAACATTCAAATCTCAAGACCTGGCCCCGATGGAGACGGCGATGCGCTCAGAGATTCGTGGTGACCAGGGTCTCGGTCCCGCTGACGCCCGAGATGCCGCGGATCCGGACGGTGATCAGGGAGCCCAGTTTGTCGATGGTGTCGGCCTCGACGCTCAGGATCGCATCCCAGCCCCCGAACACCAGGTAGACGTCGGTCACGCCGTTGATCGAGCGCATCGTCTTCACGGCCTCAGCCTCTTTGCCCGGCGCCATCCTGCACAGGACGAATGCTTTCATGGCAGTAGTTATATCAAACTACCTTCTCCGGTTCCAGGACGCGGAGGAGTACTTCGGCGCGAGCATCAGGCCCTCGGCCTCCCACGCCGGGTCGAGGCGTTCGATCCACGCGCCCGGCCAGGCGCGGCGGACCCCCTCCGCCACGGCATAAGGTTGCAGTCCGGCATGGGCCTTGAGGAGCGTGCTGTCGGGTGCTATACTTGGAGTGAGAAGGCTCATGCCATGAATGCGCGCGACTTTGGATCCACGGATGATTCGTGCCATGCGGCAGAGGAGGACGTGCTGCCGTATCGGGGAATGGCTCCATCCGAGCGGTATCGGAGGTTCCTGGACCTCATGCGGTTCATGGATCACATCTGGAAGTCGCTGGACCCCGACAAGCGCGCGCATTACGACCTCGTTCAGCGGCGGCTCGACGACCCCGGCCGTTGGTGGGAGCGAGTTCCAGCCCGTTGAATCCCGAGCCTGATATCCACGAAGCCGCGCGGCGGCTTATCGGGGTGTTCGACAAGATGCAGGTTCCCTATGCCATAGGGGGCGCGGTCGCCATGGCCTTCGCCGGCTTCGTCCGCGCGACCCGGGATGTCGATGTCCTCGCGCTGGTGCCGGCCTTGCGGTTCCAGGAATTGGCGGATCAGCTCGCCGAGGCCGGTTTCGTCATGCGCGATGAGGGCGAGAAAACGATTCCGCCGGATGCGGCGCGCATGGCCGCTGCCAGCCGCGAGTTCGGATACTTCCGTGTCTGGCAGGGAGAGACGAAGGCCGACGTTTTTCTGCCCAAGGTGCCCCTTCAGGATTCCGTGCTCCGCCGCCGGGTTCGGGTTGACCTGGCTGATTTTCCGATGTGGGTTACGACCACAGAGGATCTTGTTCTGCTCAAGATGGTCTTCCATCGGCCGAAGGACCTTGAAGATGTCCGCCATCTGCTCGCGGCGAACAAGGAAGAGATCGACGTCTCCTATCTCAAGGAATGGGCAGCCAAGACCCTGGAAGGCCCGGTCGCTCAAGAGCTTCTTGAGTTGATGGGCCGCGCAGGAATCATCATCTAGCAGGGCGCTGAGCGCTATGAGGCCGCATCGAGGTATCTGAGGGCTTCTATATCAAACTACCTTCTCCGGTTCCAGGACGCGGAGGAGTACTTCGGCGCGAGCATCAGGCCCTCGGCCTCCCACGCCGGGTCGAGGCGTTCGATCCACGCGCCCGGCCAGGCGCGGCGGACCCCCTCCGCCACGGCCTCGCGCAAGCCCGCCGGGGGCAAGTGGCAGCATTCAGGACGCAGGGAGCCCTGGTAGAGCCCCCGGCCGCGTCTGCGGCGCAGGGCCCCGCCCAGGAGCTTCTCGTCCCACGCGGTCAGCAGGTCGAAGGGGCTGGGGACGGTGAAGCAGACATCCACGGCCGCGGCGGGGGAGGACGGCGCCAGGCGCGTCTCCACG
Source organism: Elusimicrobiota bacterium (assembly GCA_016212795.1). Taxonomy (GTDB): domain Bacteria; phylum Elusimicrobiota; class Elusimicrobia; order UBA1565; family UBA9628; genus JACRDT01. The sequence continues at coordinate 165,118 of JACRDT010000025.1, forward strand.
CCGCGCGACGCGAGGGCTTCCCCGATGGCGCCGTGCATCCTCTCGTAGACGGCCGGCGCCGGGGAGAGACGCTCCCAGGGGAAGACCACGGAGAAGGTCAGGTCCCCGTCGTGGAAGACGACGCCGCCGCCGGTGGGCCGGCGGACGATCGGCACGGAAGCCATGCCCCTGGCCGAAGCCGCCGCCAGGGCCAGGGCATAGGGCTGGGCCAGGCCGAAGGTCACGGCGGGGCCCGCCCACTCGTAGAAGCGCAGGAAGCACGACCCCGCCGAGGCGCAGTCCAGGACTGCTTCGTCGAGCGCCATCTGCCCGCCGGCGTCGAGGGCCGCCACTACCGGCAGGCGAAGTTCCGGTCGCCGAACACGTTGTCGATGCGTCCGACGTAGGGCCAGAACTTGCTCCCCCGCGTCCAGGCCGTCGGGAAGGCCGCCTTCTCCCGCGAGTAGGGCCTCTCCCACTTGTCGGAGGAGACCGCCGAACAGGTATGCGGGGCGTTTTTGAGCACGTTGTCGGCCCTGTCGGCCTTGCCTTGGGCGATCTCCCGGGCTTCCTGCCGGATCATGATCATGGCCTCGCAGAACCGGTCGAGCTCGGCCTTGGACTCGCTCTCGGTGGGCTCGACCATCATGGTCCCCCCGATGGGCCAGGACACGGTCGGGGCGTGGAAGCCGTAGTCCATCAGGCGCTTGGCCACGTCGTCGACCGTGACGTCGGCCTCGTCCTTCAGGGGGCGGACGTCGACGATGCACTCGTGCGCGACGAGCCCGCCGCGGCCCTTGAAGAGCGTGGGGTAGTGCCCCTCGAGCCTCTTGGCGACGTAGTTGGCGTTGAGGACCGCGACCTCGGTCGCGGCCTTCAGGCCCTCGGCGCCCATCTGCGCGATGTAGGCCCACGAGATGGGAAGGATCGACGCGGAGCTCCAGGCCGCGCCCGCCACCGGGCCGGTCCCCTCGGGGCGCCCGGCGGGCACAAGCGGGTCGTTGGGCAGAAGCAAAGCGAGCTTGCGCGTCACGCCGATGGGGCCCATCCCGGGCCCGCCCCCGCCATGCGGCATGCCGAAGGTCTTGTGGAGGTTGAGATGGCACACGTCGGCGCCGAGCTCGGCGGGCCTGGCCAGGCCCACCAGCGCGTTCATGTTGGCGCCGTCCATGTACACGAGCCCGCCGTGGGCATGGACGACCCTGCAGATCTCCTTGATGTCCTCCTCGAAGACGCCATGGGTCGAGGGATAGGTCACCATCAGGGCGGCCAAGTCCTGCGCGTGGCCGGCGGCCTTGGCCCTGAGGTCGTCCATGGAGATGTCCCCGCCCGGGTCGCACTCGACCGGCACGATGGTCAAGCCCGCCATGGCGGCCGACGCCGGGTTGGTGCCGTGCGCCGAGCGCGGGATGAGGCAGACCTTGCGCCGGCCCTCACCCTGGAGCTCATGGTATCTCCGGATGACCAGGAGCCCCGCGTACTCGCCCTGGGAGCCCGCGTTGGGCTGGAAGGAGAACGCGTCGAACCCCGTGATGTCGCCGAGCCATCGCTCGAGGTCCTTGATCACGGCCAGCGTCCCCTTGACCTGGTCCGGCGGGGCGTAGGGGTGCAGCCTGGCGAAACCCGGCCAGGTGATGGGCATCATCATGCTGGCGGCGTTGAGCTTCATGGTGCACGAGCCCAGCGGGATCATCGCGGTCGCCAGCGTCAGGTCCCGGGACTCGAGCCGCTTGATGTAGCGCATCATCTCGGTCTCGCTGTGGTACCGGCTGAAAACCGGCTCCATGAGGAAGGGGCTGGAGCGCCGGAGCGCCGCCGGGACCCTGGAATGGACCTGAGCCTTCGCGATCTCCTCCAAGGGCTTGCCCTCGGCGAAGACCTCCAGGAGCTCGGCGAGCTCCCTCTCTCCCGTCGTCTCGTCCAGCGAGACGGTCAGGCAGCCGTCCGACAGCCTCCGCAGGTTGATGCGGCTCGCCAACGCCGCCCCCATGGCCCTCTGCACGCGGGCCGTATCGCCTTCGACGCGGACCGTGTCGAAGAACGGCTCGTCCGGGACCCGCCAGCCGAGGGCCCTGAGCCCCTCCGCCAGCCGCGAGGCCAGGTCGTGGACCCGGCCGGCGATGCCTTTCAGGCCCTCGGGGCCGTGATAGGCCGCGTAGAAGGCGGCCACGACCGCGGTGAGGACCTGCGCGGTGCAGATGTTGCTGGTGGCCTTCTCGCGCCGGATGTGCTGCTCGCGCGTCTGGAGCGCGAGCCGCAGGGCGGGCTTGCCGGAGGAGTCCTTCGAGACGCCCACGATCCGGCCCGGCATGAGCCTCTTGAGGCTGTCTTGCACCGCCATGTAGGCGGCGTGCGGGCCGCCCAAGCCCATCGGGAGGCCGAACCGCTGGGTGCTGCCCACCGCGATGTCGGCCCCGAACTCGCCCGGGGCCTTGAGGAGGGCGAGACCCAGGATGTCGGCGATGACGGTCACGAGAGCCCCGCCGCGGTGGGCGGCCTCGCAGAGCGGGCCGTAGTCGGCGACGCGGCCGTCCGTCATGGGGTACTGGACCAGGGCCCCGAAGAACCCCGCGCCGAGGTCCACGGCCTCGTGTTCGGCCACGACCACGCGGATGCCCAGGGCCTGGGCGCGCGTCTTGACCACCGCCACGTTCTGGGGGTGGCAGCCGTCGCTCACGAAGAACGCCTTGTCCCTGGGCTGGCCCGCGGCCGACCACGACAGGACCATGGATTCCGCGGCGGCGGTCGCCTCGTCGAGGAGAGAGGCGTTGGCCACGTCCAGGGCCGTCAGGTCCATCACCATGACCTGGAAGTTGAGGAGGGCTTCGAGCCTGCCCTGCGCGATCTCCGCCTGGTACGGGGTGTAGGCCGTGTACCAGCCGGGGTTCTCGACGACGTTCCTGAGGATGACCGGCGGGGTGACGCAGTCGTGGAACCCCATGCCGATGTGGGAACGGAAGAGCTTGTTCTTGGCGGCCAGGGCCGCGAGCTTCTCCAGGGACTCGACCTCGCTCAAGGGCGCGCCGAGGCGCAGGGGCTTGCGGGAGCGGATGGCCGGCGGCACCGCCGCGTCGATGAAACCCTCCAGGGTCGAGAACCCGAGCGCGGCGAGCATCTCGCCCACCTCCTCCGGCGCGGGGCCGATGTGGCGCCTCGGGAAATCCGCGCGGCTCGACGACGGCCGGGACACGGGCTTGGCCTCAGTGGCTTCCATGGGCTGCCGGGGTCTTGAGGAACTCCTGGTATTGGGGGTGGCCCATGAGGGAATCCGCCTCCTTGGGGTCGGCGGGCTTCACCTTGAAGAACCACCCTTCGTCCTGCGCGGAGCGGTTGACCAGGCCCGGATCCTGCGCGAGTTTGTCGTTGACCGCGACGACCTCGCCCGAGACGGGGCTGTAGAAATCGAACGCTGCCTTGACCGACTCGATCACGCAGCAGGGCTTGCCCTGGCTGACCTTCAGGCCGACCTTGGGCAGATCGATGTAGACCACCTCGGTGATCTCGTGCTGGGCGTGGTCGGAGATCCCCACCACGGCGCTCCCCCCCTCGAGGCAGACCCACTCGTGCGACTTCATGTAGCGGCAAGATTCAGGCTTTGGCATACTGTCTCCTCGGTGTCAGGGGTCATGGACCCCTGACACCAGCATTATTTCTTGAAGAACGGCATCTTGACGGCCTCGGCGGCGAGCCGCCGGCCATAGAGCTCCACGGCGAGCTTCGTGCCCGGGGCCACATCCCCCTCGAGATACCCCATCCCGATGCCGGCCTGGAGGCACGGCGAGAAGGTGGCGCTGGTCAGGACCCCGAGCCGGAGTTCGCCGGCGAAGACCGCGCACCCCGGCCGCGGCACCCCCTTCTCCAGCAGCTTGAGCCCGACCATCCGGCGCTGGAGGCCGCCGTCGCGCTGGCCGACCAGGACGCTCTTCCCCAGGAACTCGCCCTTGTCGAACTTGACGACCCAGCCGTAGCCCGCCTCGAGCGTGCTGTGGTCGTCGTCGATATCCTGGCCGTACAAAAGGTACCCGGCCTCGAGCCTCAGGGTGTCCCGGGCTCCCAGCCCGCAGGGGGTCAAGCCGCAGGAGCGCCCCTTGGCGAGGAGGTCGTCCCACAGCCGGCAGGCGATCTCGGACGGCACGATGAACTCGAGCCCCTCCTCCCCGGTGTAGCCCGTGGTGGTGATGAAGGAGGGCTGGCCGAAGACCGAAAGCTCCAGGGCGCAGAAGCGCTTCATCTTGGCCACGGCGGGGTAGTCCGCCGACAGCATGCCGAGGGCCTTGGGGCCCTGCACCGCGATCATGCCGTAGTGGTCGCTCTTGTTGGAGAGCTTGACGTCCATGCCCTGGGCCTGCCGGGTGAACCAGGCGAAGTCCTTGTCCGCCGTGGCGGCGTTCACCACCACGAGATAGCGCTGGGGACCCAGGCAGGAGACGATGACGTCGTCGACGACCCCGCCCTTCTCGTTGGGCAGGTGGGAGTAGACGGCCCGGCCAGGGCCGATGCGGCCGATGTCGTTGGAATTGACCTTCTGAAGGAAGGCGAGGCTGTCCTTGCCCTCCACGAAGACCTGCCCCATGTGCGAGACGTCGAACATCCCGCAGCGCTCCCGCACCGCGAGATGCTCCTTGAGGATGCCCTCGTACTGGATCGGGAGCTCCCAGCCGTGGAAATCCACCAGCCGGGCGTTGAGGCGCTTGTGGCTCTCGTAGATCGGCGTGCGGCGCACCGTGGTCGTACCCATGCCCCAAAAATAGCAAATCCAAGGGGTTCCGGTCTTGGATTTCCGACAACGGCTCCCCTGTCCGAAGAAGTGTGGTATCATAAGATGGATGGCATCCGCCCTCCTCCCGAACGCGCGCAGGCTCCAGGGCATCGCCGCCTTCGGCGGCGTCCTGGCCGCGACAGCGCTCTTGGTCTCAACGGCCCGTCCGGCCTTCGCGGAGTGCACCGATGACGCGCTGGATGCCATGGCGACCAGTTGCGGGGAGGCCAGGTTCGGCCACGACGCGGCGGGAAACACCGGGTCCTCCTCCGGAGGCGCCGGGACTCAAGGCCCGACCGTCGACGAAGCCAAGTGCAAACAGCTCGCCGGTTCGCTGGGCAGGGCATGCACCGAAGCCTACGACAGGGAGATGCTGGCGCTCAAAAACGCCAAGTCGAAGGAAGAGGTCAACGCCATCGACGACAGGCTCGACAAGATCGTCACCGTCATCCATAGCTTCAAGGACGATGTCGCGGATGGTGAGTTCATCGCCGGGACGGACCCCGCCGTCAAGGCCCTGCTGGACCTCAAGACGGAGCATACCGACCGCTCCGTCGAGGCGGCGCTTGAGCGGGTCACGAACCCCGCGGGGACCGGCGAGAAGCCCTCCGATACGCCCGGCGGAAAACCCACTCCCGACCCATCGTCTGGGAAAGACGTGCCCGGACCCGGGGGGCAGACCACGGCCTCGGCCGAGAACCGCGTCGAGGACCTCCTCAAGAACGGCGACTACGCGGGCGCCCTGGCCCTGCTCGACGGGCTCGGCAGCCAGGGCGTTCAGAGCCCCCGCCTCGAGGCCATGCGCTCGATGGCGCTCCTCAACGCCGGGGACAAGGACGGCGCTCTCAAGGCCGCCGAGCGTGCCCTCAAGCTCGACCCGGACAACAGCGACGCCAGGCAGGTCAAGCTCTACCTCGAGGCCGGGGGACAGGTCAAGGATACGCAACTGCAGGTCAAGCGCCCCGATTTCGGGGCTCAGCGGCTCGGCTCGGAGCTCGGAGGAGGAAGCGGCGACTCGCTGGCCATGAACCGTCGCCCTGGCCGCGCCGTCGGGGAAGCCGGCGACGGGCCCGGGGCGCCGGGCGCCGTCCCCGGGTCTCCAGGGGGCTGGGCGGCATGGGGCCCAGGCTCGCAGCGCGACGAAGGAACCATGGGCGGCCGGGCGGGCGCCCCGACCGGCACCTCGTCGGCCCAGCCTCTGACCCCTTCCCAAACGCTGGTCATGGTCTCCTTGAAGAAGGCGCGGCTGGGAGACATGAGCGGAGCTTTGCTGGAAGCGACCCGGGCCATCCAGGCTGACAAGGCCAACGCCAGGGCCTGGACCGTGCGGGCGGGCGTCTCGAACAGGCTCAAGAACCACGACGCGGCCATCTCGGACGCGACCGAGGCGCTCAAGCTCGAGCCCAAGAGCGTGCCGGCGCTGCTGGAGCGGGGGTTCGCTCAATACAGCCTGGCCAACTACTCGAGCGCCCTTTCGGACATCGGGGAGGCGCTCAAGCTCGAGCCCCTCAACGCCCTGGCCTATCTCTACCGCGGCATGGTCTTCGAGAAGATGGCGCGCGTCACCGAGGCGCTCTCCGACTACGAGA
>JACRDT010000027.1 GCA_016212795.1 Elusimicrobiota bacterium
CGAGTGCTGATAGGCGCAACGACCGCGCCCCTGAGCTTATGGAACGAGACGACGATATCCGGGACAGTGCCCGGCCTTGCGGCCGGGCAGAATGCCGTGAGGATCGAGCGCCAGTCAGGCTCGATGGCAAGCGCGAGCAACTCCGTGGAGTTCCTTGTGACCGTGCCCCAGGTCGGGAGCCTGTCGCCTTCTTCCGGCCCCATAGGAGCGCCGTTCACCATCACGGGAACGAGCTTTGGGCCCTATAACGGGGCGAACACCCGCGTGCTCATCGGTGGAGCGACGGCCCCGCTGAGCCTTTGGAACGACACGACAATCTCCGGGACAATCCCTGGCTTGACTCCAGGGATTGTCCCGGTATTGGTAGAGCGGGCCGCTGCCGGCGGGCTTGTGTCCTCGAACACCTCCTACTTCGAGGTCACTCTGCCAAGCGTGGCTTCCATTTCGCCCTCCTCGGGTCCCATAGGGGTGGTGTTCACCTTGACCGGCACGAGCTTTGGCCCCTACAACGGCGCCAATACGCAGGTCCTGATCGGGACCTCGACGGCAGCCTTGAGCCTTTGGAACGACACGACCATCAAGGGCGCTGTGCCCGGAACTCTCGGGCCCGGGCCTTATCCTGTCGTGGTGCGCCGAAAGAGTTCGGACGGCGGGCTGGTCGAAACAGCGCCTGTTTCTTTCCAAGTGGCAGGGCTCTATCTTGCTTCGATTTCGCCCTCTTCGGGACCCATCGGAGCGCCTTTCACGATCACTGGCACCGACTTCGACAGCTACGGCGGAGCCAATACCCGCGTGCTGTTCAACGGGACCACGGCGGCCTTGAGCCTTTGGACCGACACCCAGATCAAGGGAACCGTTCCTGCTTTGGATGCCGGGGTCTACGACGTGCTCGTCGAGCGTCAAAGCGGGACAGGGGTAGCCAGGAGCAACGGCGCGCTCTTCACGGTCGGCGCGCCGCAAGCTGAGGGCATCAGCCCCACAGCAGGGCCCATCGGCGTCCCATTCACCATCGCGGGAGCAGGCTTTGGGCCGTACAACGGAGCCAACACCAGGGTGTTGATAGGCGGAACGACTGCCCCGTTGAGCCTTTGGAGCGACACGACGATCTCCGGGACGATTCCAGGCATAAGCGCTGGAACCAAGGAAGTGTTCGTGGAGCGAATCTCGGGCAGCGGGATATCGAGAAGCAACACATTCTACTTCGAGGTGATGGTGCCGCAGGTGGCGTCCGTCTCGCCTTCTTCCGGGCCGATTGGGATGCCGTTTGCCATCGCGGGGACGAGCTTCGGGTCCTACAACGGGGCCAACACGCGGGTTCTCATCGGGGGCACAAGCGCTCCCTTGAGCCTATGGAACGATACGACGATTGCAGGAAGCATTCCCGGACTCAATTCCGGGGTGAAGACTGTCGTGGTAGAGCGTCTGACTTCAGACGGCGGTTCCGTCCAGGCCAATGGCTTCAACTTCGAGGTGCTGGCTCTTGAAGCCCTCTCGCTAAGCCCTTCTTCCGGGCCTATAGGTGTTCCTTTTACGATCACGGGCAGGAACTTCGGGCCGTACAACGGCTCCTACACCCGTGTGCTGCTGGGCGCGACGACGGCCGCGCTGAGCCTGTGGAACGACACGACAATCACCGGGGCAATCCCCGGCCTGAGTCCGGGGATTGCCCCGGTAATCGTCGAGCGCGCGACTTCCGACGGCGGCTTGGCGCAGGTCCAGTTGGGCGATTTCCAGGTGACTCTGCCCGAGATCGCCTCCCTGACCCCGTCCTCGGGCCCCATAGGCGCGCCGTTTACGATCTCAGGCGCCAATTTCGGCTCCTACAACGGCGCCAACACCCGCATTTTGCTCGGCGGCGCTACCGCCGCTCTTTCGCTTTGGAACGACACCACGATCCAGGGCAGGGCGCCCAACCTGGCCGCGGGCGTTCATAGCCTGAAAGTGGAGCGCGCAAGCGGCGGCATGGCCAGCCAGTCGTCTTCCTGGGAGTTCACCGTTATCCAGCCCGAGGCGTTGAGCGTGGTCCCGTCGTCAGGGCCGATTGGAGTTCCATTCACGATCACGGGCTCGGGATTCGGCCCCTACGACGGCGCCAATACGAGGGTCAAGATCGGCGGGTTGAACGCCCCGCTGTCTCTTTGGAACGACTCAGCCATCAAGGGTGCTGTGCCGGGAGGGCTGGCCACGGGCAGCCACGGCGTGAGCGTGGAACGCGCAAGCCCTGACGGCGGCCTTGCGACATCCGATGCGGGAACATTCCAGGTCCTGCGGCCGGAAATCTACTCAGTCACGCCCGCGAGCGCGCCCATAGGCGATGGGTTCACCATCGCGGGAGCGGGGTTCGGACCATACAACGGCTCAAACACCAGGGTGCTGATAGGCGGAACGACGGCTCCTCTAAGCCTTTGGAACGACGCGACGATCAAGGGCAAGCTGCCGTACATGAGCGCTGGGACATACGCCGTGGTAGTCGAGCGCGCGGGGTCGGACGGCGGGTTGGTAAGGTCCAATGAGGGTTCGATCCAGGTGGTCAAGCCTGTCATCTCGACGATCACTCCTGCCGTCGCTCTTCAGGGCACGCCCTTCGAGCTGACCGGGACGGGGTTCGGGCAGTATGCGGGGGCTGCCACCAGGGTCCTGATAGGCGGGGCGACCACGTCCCTGAGCCTGTGGAACGACACAAGGATCAGGGGGCTGGTGCCCGATACGCTGCCCGACGCGCTCTATGCCGTGGTGGTGCAGCGCGACGCCCTGGGCGGCACGGTGACAAGCGAACCGGTCTACTTCATCGTCGATCCTCCCGGCAGCATCGCGGCGCCGGCTGCGCCCGCGTGGTTTGGCGAAGCCGCCCTTGTCGTTTCCACCGAAACCGGCGGCAAGGTCGCGGCGCCAAGCCATGCGAGCGTGGATGTCCCGCCCGCGGCGCTCGATGAGGAGGTCGTGATCTCGGTCTCCAAGCCCAAGGACGCTGATGACGAGTCCAAGCGGGAGAAAGCGGCCAAGGGGCAGCCCATAGCCAAGGCGGGCGAGCCTGTGGAGTTTGGCCCGGAGGGCACGAAGTTCAACTATCTCGTGACCGTGGAACTTCCCTTCGACCAGAGGATGATCCCCGCGGGCAAGGGCCCTGATGACGTGGTGCTGCATTACTGGAACAAGGGCAGGGGAGAGTGGGAGCCATTGGAGACCGACGTGGACCCGGTCAAGGGCAGGGTCAGGACGTTGACGGATCATTTCTCGGTGTACCAGGCTATGGTGATGCTTACGCCAGCGGCCGCGGCCGCGGACCTCTCCGACATCCTGGTCTATCCGGTGCCATGGGTCCCCAACGACGGCGTGGCCGACAACGGCAAGACCTATGACCCCTCGGACCCGGAGTCCGGCATCGTGTTCGGCAATCTCACGCAGTCGGTCCGGATTCAGGTATACTCTATGACGGGCGAGCTGGTTGAGGACAAGACGGTAGAGGCCTCAGGAGGCAAGCTCCAGTGGGACGGGAAGAACAAGCGGGGCAGGCAGGCGGCATCCGGCGGCTACGTGGCTGTGATCACGGACCGAGCCACGGGCAAAAAGACGAGCCGCAAGCTGGCCATCATCCGGTGAGCGTCATGCAACTCTCGCCATCTCCCGCATGGAAGGAACCAATACGGGGAGGGGTTAACCGTGGGGAGGAGTACCTGAACAGTCGAAGCGTCGGCCTGTACGTCCATGTCCCGTTCTGCTCGGGCAAGTGCTTCTACTGCGACTTCGTTTCCGTGCCCGTGCAGGCCGCTTCCCATGGTCCGCGGAGGCGGCACGCCCACGCGAGCAGTGCTCGCGTCAGAAACGCCGGGCGCGGGCAGGGCCGCCATGCGCGGCGCTACCTGGAGGCGCTCGAGGCCGAGATGCGCCTGCGGCCCTCCTGCCAGCCGCGGACGCTCTACATCGGAGGGGGGACGCCCTCGGAGCTGGAGGCCGGGGAACTGGCGGGACTCCTCGCGGCGGTCCGGCGGTCCTACGCGACCGACGGGATCGTCGAGGCCACCTGCGAGGCCAACCCCGAGAGCCTGACGGCCGACAAGCTCTCGGCCCTGCGCCGCGGCGGGGTCGCGCGGTTGAGCCTGGGGCTCCAGACCACCGAGAACCGGCTGCTCCGCCGCATCGGCAGGCGCCACGACTTCGCTTGCTTCCTGGAGGCCTACCGCGCGGCCCGCGGGGCCGGCTTCGAGGTGTCCGTCGACCTGATGTTCGGGCTGCCGGGGCAGACGGTGGCGGGGCTGCGGGGCAGCATCGACGCGGTCCTGGCCCTCGAGCCGGGGCACCTCTCGCTCTACGGCCTCGACGTCCATGACAGCACCCTCTTCGGCGAGCGCGGCGTGCGCCACGACGAGGACCTTGGCCGGGAGATGTTCGAGATCTCCATCGAGCGCTTGGCGCGAGAGGGATATCATCATTATGAAATCTCCAATTTCGCCTTGCCTGGGCGCGAATCCATCCATAATCAGATCTATTGGCGCAACGAGGAATACGTGGGCCTGGGCTGCGCGGCCGCTTCTTATATCAACGGCGAGCGGTCGACTAACGTCGACCGCTTGCAAGACTACTGCGACGCCGCCCTGTCGGGCAGGCGGCCGGTCGCGTACGCGGAGACCCTCCGCGGCCGGGAGAGGCTCGGGGAGGGCGTCATGCTGGGGCTGCGGCTCCTGGACGGCTTCGAGCCTGAGCCCGAGGCCCTGGCGGCCTTCGCCCCCGAGATCGCGGCGCTGGCGGCGAAGGGCCTGCTGCGGCGCGAGGGCCCGCGGCTGAGGCTCACCCGCGAAGGGGTCTTCCTGGCCAACGTCGTGGCGTCGGAATTCGTCCCGCCGTTCGAACATCCGTCAGCTGAGACGGTGTCCTTCAAGGAGGCGATCGCATGAGCTCTGCAACGTACAAGATCCTCATCATCGACGACGATCTGGTGGTCCTGGAGACCGTCAAGGCGGCGCTGACCCACGCGGGCTTCGAGGTCGAGACGCTCCAGAACGCCGAGGGCGCGCTGGAGAAGGTCCGGGACGCCAAGCCGAGCCTGGTCCTCCTGGACCTCTACATGCCCGGGGTGGGGGGGTGGGACCTGTGCCGCAAGCTCAAGGCCGACCCCGCGACCAAGTCCGTCCCGGTCATGATCCTTTCCGGGTCCAACGAGGCGGTGGACGTGGTCAGCGGCATCGAGGCCGGCGCCATCGACTACGTGACGAAGCCCCTGGACGGGGAGACGTTGATCGCCAAGATCAGGGCGAGGCTGAAGCTCCATGCTTGAGAAGACCTACGACCCCCAGCCGGTGGAGGCCAAGTGGCGCGGCGCGTGGCGCAAGGGGGGGCTCTTCGCCGGCGCTCCGCCGGCCGGCGAGGCCGGGCGTTGCGATGCCCCCTTCGTCATCGTCATCCCCCCGCCGAACGTGACCGGGGCGCTGCACCTGGGCCACGCGCTCAACAACACGCTCCAGGACATCCTCATCCGGTACCACCGGCTGCACGGCCGGGCCGTCTGCTGGGTCCCGGGGACCGACCATGGCGGCATCGCCACGCAGAACGTGATGGAGCGGCAGCTCAAGGCCGAGGGCAAGACGCGCGGCGACTTCGGCCGCGAGGCGTTCGTCGGCAGGATGCAGGCGTGGTCGGCCGACTGCAAGAAGACCATCCTCGGGCAGCTGGAGCGGCTCGGCTGCGGCCTGGACTGGGAGCGCGAGGCCTTCACCATGGACGAGGCCCGGGCGAAGGCCGTCCACCGGACGTTCGAGGCCTACTGGTCCAAGGGCCTGATCTATCGGGGCGAGCGCATGGTCAACTGGTGCGTCCGCTGCGGGACGGCCCTGTCCGACATCGAGGTCGAGTACGAGGAGCGCAAGGGCCACCTCTGGCACATCCACTATCCCCTGAGCGACGGGTCCGAGGGGCTCGTCGTGGCCACCACCAGGCCCGAGACGATGCTGGGCGACACGGCGGTGGCCGTCCACCCCGCGGACGAGCGCTACCGTCGCCTGGTCGGCAAGACGCTGCGCCTGCCGATCTCGGGCCGCGGCATCCCGGTCGTCGCGGACGACGCCGTCGAATCCTCCTTCGGGACCGGCGCCGTGAAGGTGACGCCGGCGCACGACCCCAACGACTTCGAGATCGCCCAGCGCCACGGCCTCCCGGTCGTCAAGGTCATCGGGCCGGACGGCAAGATGACGGCGGAGGCGCCGGAGGCCTACCGGGGGCTGTCCCGGGAGAAGGCCCGGGAGAAGGTCCTTTCGGACCTCAAGGCCGGCGAGTCCCTCCGCAAGGCCGACGACCACCGGCATTCGGTCGGCGTCTGCTACCGCTGCCAGTCCGTCGTCGAGCCGCTCGTGTCGAAGCAGTGGTTCGTGGCCATGAAGGACCTGGCGGCGCCGGCGATCAAGGCCGTCGAGGAGGGGCGCTTCCGCATCTACCCCGAGTCCTGGACCAAGCCCTATCTCGAGTGGCTCGCCAACATCCGGGACTGGTGCATCTCCCGCCAGATCTGGTGGGGGCACCGGATACCGGTGTGGTACTGCGAGGGATGCAGGGAGGATGAGGCCTACAAACCCGTCGTCTCGGCCGAACGGCCGGATCAGTGTCCCGCTTGCGGGGGGCGCGATTGGGAGCAGGACCCCGACGTCCTCGACACCTGGTTCTCGTCGGCCCTGTGGCCGTTCTCGGTCTTCGGCTGGCCCGACGCGACGCCGGACCTGTCGTACTTCTACCCCACGAGCGTCCTCGTGACGGGCTACGAGATCCTGTACCTGTGGGTCGCGCGCATGCAGATGTCCGGCCTCCAGGCGATGGGGCGGGTGCCCTTCGAGCACGCCCTGATCCACGGGATCGTGCGCGACAAGAAGGGCAAGAAGATGTCGAAGTCGCTGGGCAACGTCATCGACCCGCTCGTCATGATGGACAAGTACGGCACCGACGCCCTGCGCTTCTCGCTGGCGATCCAGGCCTACCCCGGCAAGGACATCCCGTTCTCCGAGGATTCGATCGTGGGGTCCAGGAACTTCGCCAACAAGCTCTGGAACTCGACGCGGTTCGTGCTCATGAACCTCCCCGAGACGCCGCCGGCGGGGGGGGTGGCCGCCTCGCCGCCGGCCCCGGAGGGCCTGGACCTGGCCGACCGGTGGATCCTGGCCGAGTACCGGCGGACGCTCGAGCTGGCGCGCGAGCGCATGAAGGGCTACGAGGTGGCCGCGGCGGCGGACGCCCTCTACGGGTTTATGTGGGACAAGTTCTGCGATTGGTACGTGGAGCTCGCCAAGATACGGCTGCAGGGCAACGACGAGGCCGCCAAGGCCGTGCCGCGCGCGGTGCTGACGCACGTCCTGGCCGGGACGCTCAAGATGCTCCACCCGTTCATGCCCTACATCACCGAGGAGCTCTACGCCGCCCTGAAGCCCTACGTGGGCGAGTCGGCGGACTTCCTGCTGCGCTCGGGCGCCCCCGGCGCCCGCCCCGAGTGGGAGGCCGCCGGCGCCGTCCGGGAGATGGCCAGGCTCATCGACGTGATCAAGGCGATCCGGACGCTGCGCTCCGAGCTGAACGTCCCGCCCGGCCTCAGGATCTCGGTGTTCGCCGCCGGCGGGGAGTCGAGGGACCGGGACCTGCTGTTCAAGTACGGAGGGTACGTCGCGTTCCTCGGCCGGATCGCGGAGCTCAAGCCCTCGAAGGACGGGGAGCGTCCGCCCCACAGCGCCACGACGGTCGCCGCGGGCATGACCTTCTTCGTGCCGCTCGAGGGGGTCATCGACCTGTCGAAGGAGCGCCAGCGCCTCGAGAAGGAGATCGGCCGGCTCGAGGGAGAGTCGGCCCGGCAGGGGGCCAGGCTGCAGGACCAGGACTTCCTGGCGCGCGCCCCCCGGGAGCAGGTCGACCTCGCGCGGGGCCAGCACGCCGAGGTCCTCTCCAAGCTCGAGCGGCTCAAGGACATCCTCCAGTCGCTCTGACCTGTCTCCAGCCGGGGCCGGGGCGCGCCGGGGGACCCCAGACGCCCTTCGGGCGCCACCCCCGGCACGGCCGGAAGTGGAACGGGGCCGGCCGCGACGGGGTCGAAGCCGGGTCAGTCCCGGCGGCGGAGAGCCATGAACGAGATGGCGATGATGGGGAGCACGGACCCGACGATCAGGGTGATGGAGAAGGCGCTCATGCCGGCTATTCCTGGATGACCAGGTTGTCGACGACCTGCTCCACGCCCCGGGTCTCGCGGACGATGCGCCGGATGAGGGTCCGGTTCTCGTAGGTGTCGATGAGCCCCGAGATGGTGACGATCTTCGAGTGGACGTCGATCGTGACGGTGCGGAGGTTGAGGCCTTTCTGGGCGCGCAGGGCGGCGTCGAGGTTGGCCTGGATGCCGGGGTCCGAGAGGTCGGCGTCGCTGCCGGAAGGCATCCCGGCGCAGGCCGCCAGGGCGAGGAGCGCCCCGGCGAGGACCAGCGACGACGCCATGCCCAGCGCCTCGCGCCAGGGGCCGCGCCGAGTGCAGGCCGGCTTGGCGCGCGGTTCGTCGCTCATGGAGGAAATGGTACAATTTTCGCGGAGCCTATCCAACTTGCACTGATGCCTGCCAAGATCGTGCTCGCCACGCGCAACCGCCACAAGGTCGGGGAGATCGCCGCGATGGCCGCGGGCCGGGGACTCGAATTCTCCTGCCTCGGCGACCATCGGGAGCTCCCCGAGGTGGTGGAGGACCAGCCCACCCTCGAAGGCAACGCCCGCAAGAAGTCCCTCGAGGCGGCCCTGGCCTTGGGTCGCTGGTCCCTGGCCGAGGACACGGGCCTCCAGGTCGACGCCCTCGGCGGGGAGCCGGGCGTGATGTCCGCGCGCTACGCGGGCCCCGGCTGCGATTTCGCGGCCAACAACCGCAAGCTCCTGGCCGCCCTCGAGGGCGTGGAGCCTCGGCGGCGGCGGGCGGTCTTCAGGACCGTGATGGCGCTGTGCAGCCCGGACGGCGAGGTCGTCCTGGAGGACGGCGTCCTGGAGGGCTCCATCGGCCTCGCGCCGAGGGGGACCGGAGGGTTCGGCTATGACCCGGTGTTCCTGGTGGGAGACACCGGGCGCACGCTCGCCGAGCTGTCCTCGGAGGAGAAGAACGGGCTCAGCCATCGGCGCCGCGCCTTCGAGAAGATGCTGCCGCATCTGCGCCGGGTGGCCCCATGAAGGCGCTGGTCGGGGGGCGGGCCGCAGCCCGCTGGAGCCGCCGATGCTGCCGGGCGGCGATGGTCCTCCTCGCCGTCGTCCCGGCCGCTCTCGCCGGCAGGACCGAGCCGGGCCAGGAGACGATCTGGGACCAGATCCTGGCCTCCCAGGCCAGCCGGGGGATGCGCGTGGGGAGCCGGTACATGGATCTCCAGCAGTACGACCTGGCGGAGTCCGAGTTCGCCAGGGCGGTCGCGGCCAGCCCCAACGACCCCACCGCGAGGCTCCTTCTGGGCGCCGCTTATTATTGGAGGGGCAACGTCGACGGGGCCATCGTCGAGTACCGCAAGGCCATCGGCCTCGACGGGAACAACGCCCAGGCGTGGATGCTGCTGGGCATCGCCATGGCCTGGAAGGGCGAGGCCGCCGCCGCCCTCGAGGCGTTCACGAAGGCGGGGCAGTTCGACCCCAAGCGCGCCGACATCCAGATGAACCTCGGGTCCATCGAGGAGACCATGGGCCGGAACATCGAGGCGCTCGGGCACTTCCGCAAGGCCGTCGCCCTCGAGCCTTCGCACCCGCTCTACCATTTCCAGCTCGGGATGCTCTACCGGCGGCTCGGCCGCGACGGCGACGCCATCGAATCGATGGAGGACGCGCTCAGGCTCTACACCCACTACGAGGACGCCCTCCTCGAGCTGGGGGCCGCCCAGGAGCGCCTCGGGCAGACCAAGGCCGCGGTGCAGAGCTTCAGGAGGGCCGTCGCGCTCAAGAGCCGTGACGCGGTCGCGCGCTTCCGCCTCGGCCGTCTCCACCTTCTCACCGGCGACAAGACCCTCGCCCGCGACGCGTTCGTCGACGCCTTCCATCTCACCCCCGAGGGCGAGGGCTCCGGCCTCCAGCTCTCCGTCTCCTTCGCCGGCGGCAAGAAGAACGCCGCCTCGTCCGGGGGGGGCGGCAAGGGGGCGGCGTCCCCGGGGCCAGGCGAGGGCGGCTCCCGCCAGCCCGCGGAGGCGCCTGCCGGCGAGGCCGACACGCCGCTGGGCATCTTCCAGCGCAACCTCCAGCGCATCCCGCTGGAGAGGAGCGCCTTCCTGCACGTCGACGCCGCGTTCCTGCCCAAGCCCAAGCTGGAGAAGGTGGAGAACGCGGAGAGCCGGGCGGGGCTCAAGGCGGCGCTGGAGAAGGGGATGCGCCGCCCCTCGGACCGCGCCTCGGCCAAGGTGGTCAGGCGCGAATACGACCTGCCCGCGGCGTCCCAGGAGGCCCGGGAGAAGCAGATCGAGAAGATCCTCAACGACCTCGCCGGCGTCCTGGGGAACGCGCCCGAGGATACCGAGGTCCGGCTGGGCATGAACCTCACCTTCAAGCGGATGGCCGACGTCTCGTCCGATCGGTCGGACTCGACGTCGCAGGCGAAGGTGTCCTTCCAGCCCCGGCAGGTGGGCAACGACATGGGGCTCTGGGTGATCGGCACGGGCTGGATGACCCTGGTCGAGGAGGTGCTGCCCGAGCCCGGGGACCGGCCCGAGCATCCCGACGACCCGGACTGGTGGGTGGCCGCGGGCCTGGGGTACGCGACCGTCGGCGACGGCCAGCGGGCCATGGCGGCCTTCGAGTCCGCCCTCCGGCTCAACGGGAGCCACGAGGTGGCCCTGCTCGGCCGCGGGGTCGCCGCGGTCATGACCGGGGACGAGGCCAGGGCCACGGCCGACTATCGCAGGGTGCTCCAGCTCAACCCCAAGAACCGGCCCGCCGCGGAGGGCTTGAAGTGGCTCCAGCGGCCCACCAAGAAGAAATCATGAGGAACGCCGGGCTGATGGGGGCGTTCGTCGAGCGGGTGCATTTCGTGGGGATCGGCGGGGTGGGGATGAGCGGCATCGCGGAGGTGCTGAGCAACCTGGGCTACAGGGTCTCCGGCTCCGACCTCAAGGACACCGAGATCACCCGCCGGCTCGGGGCTCAGGGCATCGTCGTGAGGGAGGGTCACCGCGCCGCCCACGCGCGGGGCGCCCACGTGGTGGTGGTGAGCTCCGCGGTCGGCCCGGACAACCCCGAGGTCGCCGCGGCCAGGAAGGCCGGCATCCCCGTCGTCCAGCGGGCCCAGATGCTCGCGGAGCTCGGGCGCATGAAGAAGACCGTGACCGTGGCCGGGAGCCACGGCAAGACGACGACCACCTCCATGGTGGCCATGGCGCTCAAGGCCGCCGGGGCGGACCCGACGATGGTGATCGGCGGCCAGCTCAAGAACATCCGTTCCAACGCCCGCCTGGGCGTCGGGGAGTACCTGGTCGCCGAGGCCGACGAGTCGGACGGCTCCTTCGTCCACCTCTCGCCCCTGGTCGCGGTGGTCACCAACATCGACGACGACCACCTCGACCACTACGGGACCATCGAACGGCTGAGGAAGGCTTTCGTCGAGCACCTGTCCAAACTGCCCTTCTACGGCGCCGCGGTCCTGTGCGCCGACGACGCCTCCCTGATGGAGCTCGCCCCGAGGCTGGGCCGCCGCGTGATCACCTACGGGGCGTCGCCGGCCGCCGAGTGGCGGGTGGCGGGCCTGAGGCTCACGAGCGCCGGGAGCGCGGGCGTCGTCCTGCACCGCGGCCGCCGCGTGGGGACGCTGAGGCTCAAGGTGCCGGGGCGGCACAACATGCTCAACGCCCTGGGGGCCCTCGCGGCCGGCCGGTTCCTGGGTTTCGGCTTCGCGGCGCTCGCCCGGGGCTTGGCGGGTTTTCGCGGGGTGGGCAGGAGGCTCGACGTCCTGGGGTCGGCCTCGGGCATCGTCTTCGTCGACGACTACGGCCACCACCCGACCGAGATCGCCGCGACCCTCGACGCGCTGCGCTTGTGGCCGGGCAGGCGCGTCGTCGTTTTCCAGCCCCACCGCTACTCGAGGACGAGGCTTCTGGCCGGGCGGTTCGGCCCCGCCTTCCGGCGGGCGGACTTCGTCCACGTCATGGACATCTACCCCGCCGGGGAGAAGCCCATCCGGGGCGTGACCTCGGGGCTCATCCTCGACTCGCTGCGAAGGGCCCGCGTCCGGTGCGCGCCGTTCGTCTCGGCGCTCGAGGTCGCGCGCGAGCTCGGGGCCGGCGACGTGGTGCTGACCTTGGGCGCCGGCGACGTTTGGAAAATCGGGGAGGACCTCCTGCGGCGCGCCCGCAGCAGGTTCACGAGCCCGGTTTGAGCGCCAAGTTAGGGCAGCATTTCCTCGTGGACGCGTCCGTGCGCGACGCCATCCTGGCCGCCGCCAGCTTGTCGCCGGAGGACGCCGTCGTCGAGATCGGGCCCGGCCGCGGGTTCCTGACGCGCGAGCTGGCGCGGCGCTCCAGGCTGACCGCGGTGGAGATGGACGAGAGGCTGGCGGAGGCCCTGGGGCGCGAGCCGGCGCCGGGGTTCCGGCTGGTCAGGTCGGACTTCCTCAAGGTGGACTTGGCGCAGCTCGGTCCCCCGCCCCTCAAGTTCGTCGCGAACCTGCCCTACGCGGTGGCGACCCCGATCCTCCAGAGGCTCCTCTCGTGGGACTGCTGGAGCCTGGCGGTCCTGATGTTCCAGCGGGAGGTGGCCGAGCGCATCCTGGCCGGCCCGGGCTCG
Organism: Elusimicrobiota bacterium; assembly: GCA_016212795.1. Classification (GTDB taxonomy): domain Bacteria; phylum Elusimicrobiota; class Elusimicrobia; order UBA1565; family UBA9628; genus JACRDT01. The sequence goes on from JACRDT010000027.1 coordinate 12,739, forward strand.
CGCGACTACGGGGTCCTGACCCTGTCGGTGGCGATCAAGGCCGAGGCCAGGCTCGTGGCGGCCGCGCCCCCGGGCTCGTTCTCGCCGCCGCCCAGGGTCCATTCGGCGGTCGTCCGTCTCGACCGCAGGGCGAGGCCGAGGCTTTCGCCGGAAGACGAGAGGCCTTTCTTCAAGGTCGTCCGCGCGGCCTTCCGGGAGAGGCGCAAGACCGCGGCGAACTCTCTGGGCTCGGCGCTCGGCATCGGCCGCGGCGCGGCGGCGGCCTCGCTGGAGCGCTGCGGCGTCCCGGCCGGGGCGAGGGCCGAGGACATCCCCCTGGAGGCCTTCGTTGCGCTAGCGCGCGAGCTCGGCGGCTGCTCGCCCCCCCGCGGGGGGGGCGAGTAATTACTATAATTTCCCCAATGGGTTTCGTCATCAAAGCGGAGTTCCCGGGCAAGCCTCCCGTGTCGATGGAGCTGGTCGAGGGGATCCACGTCGTCATCGGCCGGGCCAGCCAGGCCACCCTGAAGGTCCCCGACGACCTCGAGATCAGCCGCCTCCACGCCGAGGTCCTGCTGGAGAAAGGGCATCTCATCGTGCGGCGCAACCCGGAGTCGACCAACCCCGTCTACCGCGAGGGCCGTCCCGTGGAGGAGTTCGCCCTGGGCCCGGGCGACTGCTTCACGATCGGCAAGACCAAGTTCACCTTCGTGCCTGTGGAGCCGCCCAAGCCCGCCAAGCCCCCCGCGCCGGCTCCCCTCGAGCAATCCAGGGGCCACGTCGAGCTCCTGACCATGAGCGCCAAGGACCTCTACGCCATGGGCGACGCCTCGAGCGGCCTGAAGTTCTCGGTCCTGCTGGAGGTCCCGGAGCTCCTCCGCCAGCACAAGCGCAAGGATTTCTACGAGCACATCGCCCGCATGGTCCGCGGGTCGACGGACGGCGCCTGGGCGTGCGTGGTGACGGAGGCGGGGAAGGTGCTCGGCGAGGACTCGGTCGCCGGGGCGGCGAACTCGATTCCCGGCAGGTCGTCGGGAGAGGCGTTGGCGGCCGGGGCCGCCCAGTACCTCCCGAGCAAGACGCTCATCCGCAAGGCCTGCGAGGAGGCGCCCCAGCCGACGGTCTACTCGTGGTCCAAGCCGCAGGACGAGCTGGCGACCGCCCAGGTCGGCCTGGACTGGGCCGTGTGCGCCGCCGCGAAGATCCCGGGGCAGGAGGCGGTCGTGTTCTACGTCGCCGGCACCAAGGGCTCGGCGGGGACCGAGCGCCTGCAGCGCGAGCGCGCCCGGTTCGTCGGGCTCATCGCGGACATGGTGGGGCGCAGCATCGTCATGGACCGGCTGACGACTTGGGAAGGGAGGCTCGAGCGCTTCTTCGCCGGGCCCGTGGTCTCCAAGATCCTCAACTCCCCCGACCTCAAGGAGATCGACCCCAAGCTCGCCATCAGCACGGTCCTGTTCTTCGACATCAGGGGGTTCTCCAAGCGCACCGAGGAGAAGAACGAGGTCATCCTGCAGTACATCGGCGAGCTGCGCCGCGCCATGACCGCCATGACGGCGATCATCCTCGAGGAGCAGGGGGTCGTGCTCCAGTACATGGGCGACGGCATCCTCGCCTGCTGGAACGTGCCGTTCGAGGAGGCCGGGCACGTGGACCGGGCCGCCACGGCCGCGCTGCGCATGGCCGAGACTTTCGGCCGGCAGACCGGCGGCTGGCACTGCGGCATCGGCCTGCACACCGGCGAGGTGGTGGCCGGCGCGATCGGCTCGGAGCAGGTCTTCGCCTATGGACTGCTCGGGCGCGTGGTCAACCAGGCCTCCCGCGTCGAGGGCATCACCAAGGCCCTCGGGGTCCAGATCCTCGCCAGCGAGGCCGTGGCCATGAAGGTCTCCATCGACGTGGCCGTCCCGGTGCCCGTCGGGTGCTTCCGCCCCGCCGGCATGGCGGTCGCCATGGACCTCTACGAGCTGACCCCGCCGCCGGGCGACAGGCCCCGCCTGGCGGCCTTCAAGGTCTCCCTCGACGAGATGAAGAAGGGGAACTTCGACGAGACGGTGCGCATCCTGGGGAGCCTGCCGCCCGGCGACAAGCCCGCCGCCTACCTGCGCGGCGTGGCCGAGGAGCTGCGCCGCCGCCCTCCCGCCAAGTGGGAGGGCGTCATCGAGCTCTCCCGGAAATAGCATGACGAGGACGAGGCTCATCCTCCTGGCGGCCGCGGTCGCGTGGGCATCTTCGCGACGGCCCGTCTTCGCCGCCTGCGACGAGGGGGCCTGGGGTTCGGTCCAGAACTGCCAGAACGATGCCACGGGGGTGGTCGAGACCCCCATCCTCGACGATCCCGCGGTCACGACCGGGAAGGGCGGCGCCGTGCCCGACAAGATCTTTGCGGGCGCCGCCACGGTGGTCGGCGGGGGCGGTTCCATGGGGACCACGCTGGGCGACGCCGTCTCCGGCGGCGGGACGCCGCCGCGAGTCGAAAGGAGGACGGTCTACAACCAGAAATGCGAGGAGCGTATGGCGGGCCTCGGGAGGTCCTGCGTGGACGAGTACAACAAGGAGCTCGCCGCGCTCCAGAACGCCCAGTCGAAGAAGGAGGTCGACGCCATCCAGAAGCGCATCGACGCCGTTTCCGGGGTCATCGAAGAGATCCAGGATAAATTAGGTCCCGGCTACAAGCCGCCGGCCGGCAGCCCCTTGGCGGCCATCGGCGACGTGTTGAGGCTCAGCACGGACAAGGCGGACGAGGCGGTCGAAGCGGCCTACACCAGGGTCGAAAGGTCCGAGCCCAAGCAGAAGGGAGGGCCGGTCACCGTGGAGGATCCCACGGCCCTGCCGACCGGGGAGAAGCCGGGGGCCAAGGAGACTCCCGCGGCCGCTCTCGAGAACCAGGTCGAGGAGCTCCTCAAGAACGGCGACTATGAGGGGGCTCTGGGACTGATGGACGGTCCCGGGAACCAGGGGCAGCAGTCTCCGCGGCTTCGAGCCATGCGCGCGATGGCGCTCCTCAACGCCGGGGACCCGGACGGCGCGCTCAAGGCGGCCGAGCAGGCGCTCAAGCTCGACCCGGCCAACGATGAGGCCAGGCAGGTCAAGCTCTACATCGAGTCGGGAGGGCAGGTCAAGGATACCCGCCTGAAGGTCAAGCGCCCGGATTTCGGGACGCAGGGCCTCGGGTCCGCGTTCGGAGGAGGGAGCGGCGACTCGCTGGCCATGGGCCGAGGGCCCGGCCGTGCCGTCGGGGAAGCCGGCGACGGGCCAGGGGCGCCGGGCGCCGTCCCCGGGTCTCAGGGCGGCTGGGCGGCTCTGGGCCCCGGCTCCGGGCGCGATTGGGGAGCCATGGGCGGCAGGCCGGGGGGCGCTGCGACCGGCACCTCGTCGGCCCAGCCTCTGACCCCGTCCCAGGCGCTGGTCATGTCCTCCTTGAACAAAGCGCGGGTGGGAGACGTGAGCGGAGCCCTGCTGGACTCGACGCGGGCCATCCAGGCGGACAAGGCCAACGCCAGGGCCTGGACCGTGCGGGCGGGCATCTCGAACAGGCTCAAGAACCACGACGCGGCCATCTCGGACGCGACCGAGGCGCTCAAGCTCGAGCCCAAGAGCGTGCCGGCGCTGCTGGAGCGGGGGTTCGCGCAGTACGGCCTGGCCAACTACTCGAGCGCCCTTTCGGACATCGGGGAGGCGCTCAAGCTCGAGCCCCTCAACGCCCTGGCCTATCTCTACCGCGGCATGGTCTTCGAGAAGATGGCGCGCGTCACCGAGGCGCTCTCCGACTACGAGA
>JACRDT010000029.1 GCA_016212795.1 Elusimicrobiota bacterium
GCTCTGGAGGAGCGGCAGGGAGAAGCTGGGGCGGATGGAGGCCGGCGCGCCGATTTTTGCCCCGGGTTACGCGTGAACGGATCCGTGTCGGCCGGTTTTTACGATGTCGGCGGGTTCAAGTGAGTTGCGCAACAGGCTCCATAGAGGACCACGATGTTCCCTTTGCGCAGGCTGTCATAGACGTACGCCACGGCGTCCCCGTGCGCCCTGGCGGGCGTCCCGTCCGGAGCGGCTTCGCTCGCCGTCAGGTCCTGGGCGGCATGCGTGTACTCGTGGATCAGGGTATCGATCTGGACGGAGTCGAGGTCGTAGCGGACCTTGGAACCGTCCTTGGCCTTGTATTCCTCGGGAGGAAGATAGATGTTGTTGAGGATATAGCCGTATTGGGCGGCCGCGTCGGAGCCCGGATCGGAAAAGTAGACTTCGATCTTGGCCGTCAGGTCGCGCAGCTCCTTGGTGTCGAGCCCGATGTCCTCGAGCCGCTTGAAGAACGGCGCCATGTCCGCGTCGCCGCTCATGACCGGCGCCGGCTCGGCGTCTTTCTGCGCCGGGACCGGCTCGCCGGACAGCTTGAGCTTCTGCAGTTCGGGGAGCTTGGTCTCGAACCTGCCGCTATCGTCTTGCGCCACGGTCAGGGGCGCGCCGGCGGACACGAAGCAGCCCGCGACGATCGCCGCCATGGACATCCTCGCCGCGATATTCATATCGTCTTCCTCCCGCCTGCCCGCTGTCCGGAGATGCCGATAGTGTAAGCCCGATTCCGATGGATTTCAAGCCCCCATGCGCCAGGACGAAGGCCGTGATATAATACGCGGGCCGCCTATGAAATCTCGACCGGACCGCGTCTTGTGGACGGCGGCGTGGGCGGCGGGCCTGGCGTGCCTGGCCCGGCCCCTGGCCAACCCCGATCTGTTCTGGCACCTCAGCTCGGCCCGGCGCATGCTGGAGCTGCGGGCCGTGCCCGCCGCCGACTGGCTCTCGTGGTCCAAGGAAGGCGCTGCCTGGGTGGACTTCGAGTGGCTCTCCCAGCTGGTCTACGGGGCGGCGTGGGCCATGGGCGGGATCGGCGCGCTCTGGGCGCTCAAAGTCCTGCTCCTGCTCGCTTGCTTCGCGCTGGTGGACCGCCTGGGCCGCCTGCACGACCTGGCCCCGCCCTGGCGGGCCGGGGTGCTGGCCGCGTGGTCCTGCCTCATGCTGCCGCGCTCGGACCTCAGGCCCGACCTCTTCTCGGCCCTCCTGTTCGGGTGGCTCCTGCTGCGGCTCGAGGAGCGCCGTCTCGGGCGAGGGCCGGGACCGCGCCCCTGGGCGTGCGCCGGGGCTTTCGCCCTGGCCGCCAACCTCCACGCGGGGTTCCCCTGCGGCCTCGCCCTGCTCGGGCTCTACGGCGCGGGCGACGCGGCCGCGGGCCGGCGTCCGCCCTTGGGCTGCCTCGCCGCGGCCCTGGCCGGGACCTTCGCGAACCCTTCCGGGCCCGCGGTCTGGCGGATCCTGGCCCAGCACGGCGCGGGCATGGGTTCCCTCTCGCGGCACATCACGGAGTGGGGGCCCGTGTCCTTCGGCGACCCCTGGCGCTGGCCGCACTGGCTTCTCGTCGCGGCCGTCGCGGCCGCGGCGCTGCGAAGCGCCGGCTCGTGGCGGCGGACGGCGGTGCCGATCGCGGCCATGGCCGCGCTGGCATGGCTGGGGACCGCGCACCAGCGCCTGGGCCTCTATCTCGTGCAGGCAGGCCTGCCGCTCGCGGCGCACCTGCTCTCGGAGAACCTGCCCGCCGCGAGGACGCCCGGCCCCGCGGCCAGGGCCGCGGTCCTGGGGGCGCTGCTGGCCTCGATCGCGTACCTGGCCTGGTGCAGCCGCGGGACCGGGCTGGGCCGGACCACTTTCATGGACGGCCTCGTGCCGAGGAAAGCTGCGGCCTTCCTGGCGCGGGAGGCCGACGTGCTCGGGCCCCGGCGCGCCTACGCCATGTGGCAGTGGGGCGGCTATCTCGGCTGGCGGCTGTACCCTCGCGGCCGCGTCTTCCACGACGGGCGCTACCTCTTCCACGACCTGCTCGACGAGGAGACGGCGGCGATGCAAGACCCGGGGCCTTGGGGGGACTTCCTCCGGCGCAGGGCGGTCGACGTCGCCCTGCTGCCCAACCTGCCCGCGGCCCCGAGCGAGGGCGGGACCAGGGTCGCCGCGCGGCGGCCGTACTACAGGACCTTCATGCCAGAGCGCGAATGGGCGCTGGTGCACTTCGATCCCCTGGCCCTCGTCTTCGTGCGGCGGGAGGCGCTCCCGGCGGCGTGGGTCGAGCGCCGCGAGTACCGGGTCCTGCGCCCGAACGACGGCGAGGCGCTCCGCGTGGCGCTGGCCTCGGGCCAGGTGAGCGCCGGCCTGCTGCAGGCCGAGAGGCGGCGCCACGACGAGCTGGACGCGGCGCTCGCGGCCGAAGGCCGCGGGTTCTGAGCCGCGGGTGATGCCGGGGGGCGGGCCCTTTTGATATAGTCATGGCCATGGACGAACGGAAGGGACAAGGCGCGGCGCGGGAGCTCGACCAGGTCACGATCCGCCTCGCGGGCGACTCGGGTGAAGGCATCCAGCTCACGGGAGCCCAGTTCACGGCGACGACCGCGCTGGCCGAGAACGACCTCAGCACCTTCCCGGACTTCCCGTCCGAGATCCGCGCCCCGGCGGGCACCCCCGAAGGGGTCAGCGGCTTCCAGATCCACTTCGGCTCCCGCCATGTGTTCACGCCGGGGGACGAGCCCGACGTCCTCGTCGCCTTCAACCCCGCGGCGCTCAAGGCCAACATCCGCGACCTGCGCCAAGGCGGGCTGCTCGTGGTCAACACGGACGCCTTCACGCCGGCCAACCTAAAGAAGGCGGGCTACGAGGCCGACCCGCTCGAAGACGGCTCGCTCTCGGCCTACCGCGCCGTCTTGGTCGAGTTCGCCGGGCTCACCGCGCAGGCCGTGGCCGGCGCGGACCTCCCGTCCGCCGAGGCCGCCCGCTGCAAGAACTTCTTCGCCCTCGGGATGATGTACTGGCTCTACGACCGGCCGCTCGGCCACACGCGCGGCTGGATCGAGCGCCGCTTCGCGGACGCGCCCGAGGTGCTGCGGGCGAACCTCCGGTCCCTCGAGGCAGGGGAGTCCTTCGCCGACACGACCGAGCTCTTCGGCTGCCACTACGCGGTGCGCAAGGCCCCGGCCGAGCCGGGCCTCTACCGCAACGTGACCGGCAACGAGGCCGCGGCGCTGGGGCTGGTGGCCGCGTCGGTCCTCTCGGACCGCGCCCTCTGGTACGGGGCCTACCCCATCACGCCAGCCTCGGACATCCTCCATGAGCTGGCCCGCCACAAGAGCTTCGGCGTGAGGACCTTCCAGGCCGAGGACGAGATCGCGGCGATCGGGTCGGCGCTCGGCGCCGCCTACGCCGGCATGCTCGGGGCGACCGGGACCAGCGGCCCCGGCCTGTCCCTGAAGACCGAGCTCCTGGGGCTGGCGGTCATGGCGGAGCTGCCGCTCGTCGTCATCGACGTCCAGCGGGCGGGGCCGTCCACGGGCATGCCCACGAAGACCTCCCAAGCCGACCTGCTCCAGGCCGTCGCGGGCCGCCACGGCGAATGCCCGCTGCCGGTGCTGGCCGCCGCGACCCCGGCCGACTGCTTCGACACGACCCTGGAGGCGTTTCGGATCGCCGTCAAGTACATGACCCCGGTGGTCGTCCTGCTCGACGGCTACCTGGCCAACGGGCTCGAGCCGTGGCGCGTGCCGGACATCGGGAGCCTGCCGAGGATCGAGCCCGTGGCGCCGCCGGCCCCCGCGGATTTCAAGCCCTACGGCCGCGACCCCAAGACCCTGGCCAGGCCCTGGGTGGCCCCGGGGCTGGAAGGGTACTGCCACAGGATCGGCGGGCTGGAGAAGAGCGACGGCGCCGGCGACATCAGCCAGGACCCGGAGAACCACGCCGCGATGGTCCGCCTGCGGGCGGCGAAGGTCGCGGGCGTCCGCCGGGAGATCCCGCCGGTCAAGGTGACCGGGCCGAGCCGCGGCAAGGTCCTCGTGGCCTGCTGGGGCTCGACGTACGGGGCCGTCGCCGCGGCCCTCGAGGACCTGCCGAGAGACGCCGTGGCGATGGCGCACGTGCGGCACCTCAACCCGCTGCCCCCGAACCTCGGGGAGATCCTGGGGCGCTACGACCGGGTGCTCGTCCCGGAGCTCAACCTCGGGCAGTTCGGACGCCTCCTGCGGGCGGAGTACCTGGTCCCGGTGGTCGGGCTCCACAAGACGACGGGCCAGCCGTTCAAGGTCCGCGAGATCCGCGCCGCGGTCGAACGGCTCCTGGCCGGGGGGAACCTGTGACGGACGGCGCCGCCGGAGCGGACCGGCCGGCGCCCATGACGGCCAAGGATTACGCCTCCGGCCAGCGCGTGCGCTGGTGCCCCGGGTGCGGCGACTACGCCGTGCTCGCGGCCATGCAGAAGATGCTGGCGGTCCTGGGCGTCCCCAAGGAGCGCATCGCGTTCGTCTCCGGGATCGGGTGCTCGTCGAGGTTCCCGTACTACATGGGGACCTACGGCTTCCATACGGCGCACGGCCGCGCCCCGGCCATCGCCACGGGCCTCAAGGGGTGCCGGCCGGACCTGTCCGTCTGGGTCATGACCGGCGACGGCGACGGGCTGTCCATCGGCGGCAACCACCTGATCCACGCCCTGCGCCGGAACGTGGACATCAAGGTCGTGCTGTTCAACAACAGGATCTACGGCCTCACCAAGGGACAGGCCTCGCCGACCTCGGAGCTGGGCAAGAAGACCAAGTCGACGCCCATGGGGTCGGTCGACCACCCCGTCCTCCCGGCCAGCCTGGCCCTGGCCGCCGGGGCGACCTTCGTGGCGCGCGCGGTGGACAACGACCTCGCGGCCCTCGGCGAGTGCCTGCGCCGCGCCGCCCTGCACCGGGGGGCGGCGTTCGTCGAGGTCCTGCAGACCTGCGTGGTGTTCAACCCTGGCGCCTGGACCGGCATCGCGGACAAGGGGGGACGGGAGGAGCGCGCCCTGCGCCTTGAGCACGGCCGGCCGCTCGTCTTCGGCAAGGACCGCGGCCGCGGCCTGCGCCTGAACGGCTGCGCGGCCGAGGCCGTGTCCTTCGACCCGGCCAGCCCTCCGGCGGACCTGCTCGTGCACGACGAGAAGTCCCCTTCGACGGCGTTGTCCCACCTGCTCGCGGAGCTCGAAGGGCCGGCGCTCCCCACGCCCCTGGGCGTCTTCAGGGCCGTGGAACGCCCGACCCTCCACGAGCTGATGGACCGGCAGATCGCGCAAGCCGCGGCCCAGCGCCCCCCTGACGCCGGCCGCCTGCTCGCCGGCTCCATGACCTGGACCGTGGAGAAGGCCGGGGCATGACCGGCGCTGCCCGCCCTTTCCAGCGCGGCCGCTGCCGCCGCCTGGGCGGCGAGGGCGTGGGCGTCTCGCGCTGGCGGGGGAAAGAGGTGCTCGTCGTCAAGCCCGAGGCGCTCGAGCGGCTCGCCTACGAGGCGGTCCGGGACGTCTCCTTCCTCATGCGGACGGCCCACCAGAAGCAGGTGGCGGCCATCCTCGCCGACCCCGCCGCGTCGGCCAACGACCGGGCCGTGGCCCTGGCGCTGCTGGAGAACTCGGCCATCGCCGCGAAGCTCGAGCTGCCGGGCTGCCAGGACACCGGCACCGCGACGGTCGTGGCCTGGAAAGGCGAAGCCGTGTGGACCGGCGCCGACGACGCCCTGCACCTGTCCAAGGGCGTCTGGCAAGCGTACGCCTCCCACAACCTGCGCTACTCTCAGCTGGCGCCGCTGACGATGTACGACGAGCGCAACACCGGCGACAACCTGCCGGCGCAGATCGACATCCACGCCGGAACGGGGATGGCCTACGACTTCCTGTTCATCACCAAGGGAGGCGGGTGCGCCAACAAGACCCAGCTCTTCCAGGAGACCAAGGCCCGCCTGACGCCGGAAGCCCTCACGCCTTTCCTCATCGAGAAGATGCGGGGCCTGGGGACCGCGGCCTGCCCCCCGTACCACCTGGTGTTCGTCGTGGGGGGGACCTCGGCGGAGGCGTGCCTCAAGACCGTCAAGCTGGCCAGCGCGGGCTTCCTCGACAACCTGCCCGCGAGGGGGAGCAAGCTGGGCCGGGCGTTCCGCGACCGCGCCATGGAGGCCGAGCTGCTTGCGGCCTCCCGCCAGGCGGGCTACGGCGCCCAGTTCGGCGGGACGCGCTTCGCGCACGACGTGCGCGTAGTGCGCCTGCCGCGGCACGGCGCCTCCTGCCCGATCGGGGTGGGGGTCTCCTGCTCGGCCGACCGCAACGTACTCGGCCGCATCGACCGCGACGGCGTGTGGCTCGAGAAGCTCGAGGCCGACCCGGGCCGCCTGATCCCTCCCGGACGCCGGCGCCAGGGCAGGGACCCCGGCGCGGCCGAGGCCGGAGGCCGAGCGTCCCGACCGCCCTCAAGAATGGAGTCGGCGGATCGGGAGGCGGTTTCCATCGCCCTCGACCGTCCCATGAAGGACATCCTGGCCGACCTTTCGAAACACCCGGTGGGAAGCCGCCTGCTCCTGACGGGCCGGCTCGTCGTGGCGCGCGACATCGCCCACGCCAAGCTCAAGGAGCGGCTCGACCGCGGCGAGGGCCTGCCGCGGTACTTCATGGACCACCCGGTCTATTACGCCGGCCCTGCCAAGAGGCCCGCGGGCAAGCCCTCAGGCTCGTTCGGGCCCACGACCTCGGGCCGGATGGACGCCTACGTCGACGACTTCATGGCCCACGGCGCCTCGATGATCATGATCGGCAAGGGAAACCGGGCCCCCGCCGTGACACGGACCCTGAAGAAGCGAGGCGGGTTCTACCTCGGGTCGATCGGCGGCGCCGCGGCCATCCTGGCCGAGCGGTGCATCCGGAAGGTGGAGGTCATCGACTACCCCGAGCTCGGCATGGAAGCGGTCTGGGCCATCGACGTGGAGGATTTCCCGGCCTGGATCCTCATCGACGACAAAGGCAACGACTTCTTCGAACAGCAGAACCGCCGGCAGGCTGCCGGGTTCGACTCCCAGGACAGCGGCTGAACATGGGAGACCGTGATGGCCGCCCCTGAGATGGACGTCCTGAAGGCGATGCGTTCGCGCTACTCGGTCCGCGCGTTCCTCGACAAGCCGGTGGAGCGCGCCGTCGTGGAGGCGGTGCTCGACGCCGCGTGCCGGGCTCCGTCCGGCGTGAACGCCCAGCCCTGGGAAGTGGCGGCGCTCCGCGGGGAGCCCAAGCAGCGCCTGACCGACGCCCTCCTGGCGGCGCGCCTGGGTGGCGAAGTCTCGCGGCCCGACTATCAGGTCTACCCCGAAACCTGGGAAGAGCCCTACAGGTCCAGGCGCAAGGCCTGCGGCCTGGCCCTGTACAAGGCGCTGGGCATCGCCAAGGAGGACGCCGACCGGCGGACGAAGTCCTGGAACCTCAACTACTCCTTCTTCGGCGCCCCCGTGGGGCTGATGTTCTTCGTGGACCGAGGACTGGCGCAAGGTTCCTGGGTGGACTTCGGCATGTTCCTCCAGAACGTGATGCTCGCGGCGCTGCCCTACGGGTTGGGGACCTGCCCCCAGGCGGCGCTGGCCGAGTACCCGGACATCGTGCGGGGGCTGCTGGCTGTCCCTCCGTCGAAAGCGGTGATCTGCGGCATGGCGCTGGGCTACCCGGACCACGCCGCCGCGATCAACTCCTACCGCACCGAGCGCGAGCCTGTCTCGGGCTTCACCCGCTGGCACGGGTGGTGAGGGCCCGGGAGGATGGGTCTTTAGACCTGTCGGCCGGGGCCAAGAAGTCCCACCGCCCGGACTCCCGGGCGGCCCAGGCGCGGGAAGCCGGCCCCTGTTATAGTCTCTCCGTGAGCCCCTCGAGAAGGGCCCGGCCCTTCCTGGTCGGCCTGGCGGCCATGCTGGCGGCCCTGTCGCCCCGGCAGGCGGCATGGGCCAACTTCGGCTTCGCTCCCGACCCGGGGGATTCCTGCCTGGTCGCCTTGGAACAAGGCGAGGACGGCCCGTTCTACTGGACGACCAGGGAACGGATCTCGGAGCACGGAGAAGCCGCCTGGCGCAGGGTGTTCCGCGACCCCGAGTTCAAGGCGAAATACGAGAAGCAGTATCACGACCGGGTCGACGTGTTGAAGCCGGCCGGCCAAGCGGCCGAGCCTCTGACGTCCCTCCCGCGGGGACTGGCCGCGCGGAAGGAATCCTGCCTCGCGACCTGGACCCGCTACTGGAGGCATCTGGCTCGCTCGGCTCCCGAGGCCGACCCCGCACGGGCCGTGGAGTTCTCCTTCGACCCGGAGCTCGCGGGCAGGGGGGTCTTCAGCGTGGAGGACGTGGGCACCGGGTTCTTCATCTCCAAGGAAGGCTTGTTCATCACCAACTACCATGTGGCCAAGTTCCTCTGCGGCGTTCCCAAGACCGGGGACCGCGACGCCGCCATCCGCTGCAAGGCCGGCTACACCCTGCTCTCCTTCACGGACTGGACCGACTATGTCGCCGGGCATGACTACGCGTTGATGAGGGCGCCCGACGTCAGGAAGGACATGCGGCCGCTCCCTCTTCGGCGAGACCTCCCCGCGAAATGGGAGAGGGTGTTCCTGGCGGGGTTTCCCACCGAGACCTACACGCCGGGGTTCTTCAAGGCCTTTTCCAAGACCAAGCTCTACCCGGCCCGGAACTCGGGCAAAAGCGGCCCCCTGGGGTTCCTCAAGTGGGACCCCCTGGTCTTCAGCACGGGAAGGCTCTCGGTCTCCATGGATGTCACCCACCTCTTCCCGGATTCTCCCAGGAAGATCCTCCTCGGCAGCGGGCACGACGCCTTCGACCGGGACGCCGCCCCCTTCTCCCTCCAGGAATGGGACCAGGACCTCGAATCGTCTCCGGAGGAGGTGCCCTCCGGACCGGGCTCGAGCGGCTCGCCCCTCATGGACGCGGCCGGCCGCGTGGTGGGCGTCCTCCACCGGGACGACATGTACTATTCGAGCCTGCTCATGGTCGAAGCCCTCGATCTCTGCAATCGGATCGGGTCCCGGGATCCGGCCCGAAGGTCCTTGGCCGACCAGATCGCGGCCCAGGGGCTCTGCCCCCGGCAGGCCCCCGCCGCGACGCCTCCCGCCGGGCAGACCTTGTCCTCCATCCTGGACGAACGGGCCTCGGGCGCCCTCCGGCGTCTCGAGGCGGTCCGGTCCCAGCCCGCCGTGTCCTTCGACGGTAGCCGAGGCGCGGCCCATCCCGGACTCGGTCAGTAGTCCCTTTCCCGCCGGGGCTCTCGTCATGGTATGATAGCGTGATGAATCGGGCCATCATCCTCGTCGCCTTCTGCCTGGCGAGCGCGGGGTGCCGCGCCGGCCTGCCGTTGCCCGAGGACCCGGGCCGCATCGACGGCTGGGTCTATCGCCAGGACTACTTCGGCCTGACCTGGAGACTCCCCGAGGAAGCCTCGCTCCAGGGGCGGGGCTGGGTCAAGAAGACGATCCAAGAAGGAGCCGCGGCCCTGGCGGAGGGACCGCTTCGGTCCGCGCTGGAACAAGGGCTGTCGCGCACGGCGTCCCTGGTGACGCTGATCCTGGAACCGACCCGGCCGGGACGAGAGGACAGCGCGCTGATCCTGGCCGCCGCGGAGCGCTTGCCCGAGGCCTACGGGGTGCGCGACGGAGCCGCCTATCTGCGTCTCTCCGTCCAGGTCATGGCGGCCGGCGGCGCGCCCATGAGGGCGCTGCGGCCTCCCTACCGCGAGACGATCGGGGGCGTCCCCTTCGACGCGCAGGATTTCGAGGTCCAGGTCGCGACGCCGCCCGCGGCCGTCATGGGCAACACGCTCTATGCGGCCGTCCGGAAGAACTACGCGCTCTTGTTCTCGGCCGCGTACGCGGGAGAGGAGGGCCGGCGCCGGGCTCGCTCGGTCCTCGGCCAGGCGACCCTCGCCCGCGGGGGCTGGTCCGTCGACCAGGGGACGCTTTCGACCTGCGCCGGAAAGGCCTGCGGCAAGCCCGCCGATGAGGGGGATCTCGACCCCGACGTAGCGCTGGCGTACCGATGCCAACACGGGCAGGGCATGGCCCAGGACCTCGCCCAGGCGGCCAAGCTCTACCGCCGCGCCGCGGACCGCGGCAACGGCTCGGCGCAGGCCCGCCTGGCCGCCATGTACCGGGAAGGCCAGGGCGTCCCCCTGGACGAACAGGAGGCGGCCCGGTGGTTCGGCAAAGCGGCCAGGAACGGCGTCGCCTGGGCCCAGAACGCCTATGCCGGCCTCTGCTACGAGGGCACGGGCGTCAAGCGGGACGTCGCGGCGGCCTTCCGCTGGTACCGGAAGGCCGCGGCGCAAGGCGTGGCCGACGCCATGTACAACCTGGCGGCGATGTACAACGAGGGCCTCGGCGTCAAGAAGTCCGGCTTCGAAGCCCTGGGATGGCTCCAGGCGGCCGCCCAGCACGGCAGCGCGGACGCGATGAACGATCTCGGCAAGATGTCGTTGGACGGGCTCGGCGTCCCCAAGGATCCCAAGGCGGCCTTCCAGTTGTTCTCCGCGGCCGCTGCACTCGGAGATTCCGAGGCGCAGTTCAACCTGGGGACCATGGCCTTGTACGGCGACGGCGTCGCCCGGGACTACGCCGCGGCCTTGTCGTGGCTCGGCAAGGCCGCGGAGCAAGGGCACGCGAAGGCCCAGGAGCGCCTGGCCTCGATGTACATGCTCGGGCTCGGCGTCAGCGAGGACCGCGCCACGGCCCACGAGTGGTTCCGCAAAGCCGCCGAGCAGGGCAGCGCCAACTCGCAGGTCCAGATAGCGCTGGCCTACATCAACGGGCAGACGGTCCCGAAGGACCTGGTGGAGGCGCACGCCTGGCTCTCGCTGGCGGCCAGCCAGGGCAGCGAGCCGGCAGCCTCCCGGCTGCGCTCGCTCTCGGCGTCGATGACCCCCGACCAGCTCAGCCAAGCCGGGGAGCGCGCGCGACGCCTCAAGCCTCCCCGCGCCGGGGCCTCCGATCGCGGCTCGACCTCACCCTGACAGGCGGAGCGACCAGTGGTCGAAGGGTGCATTTTTACTACAATGCCGGAGGATCGAGCCCTGGCCAGAGCCACGAAGACGATCCGACCGGCATTCTGAAGGAAATACCGATAACATGAAGACCCCCGACAAGTTCAGGTTCCGCGGCATCAATATCCTCGGAGTTCTTATGATCGGAACGGTCGCCGCGATGGCGGCCGGCCGCTTGCTGGCGCAAGACGGCGCTCCGGAATCAGGCTCGGTCCACCAGAGCGTTCGACAGGCCCTCGACGAGTTGGAGAAGGAGCAGGAGAAGCTCCAGCCCAGGAAGCCGGCACGGGAGCCGCAAGCCCCTTCCTCCGAACGGGCCGATCCTGTCGCGCCAGAGCCCGCGGACACGCCTGCGCCGGAATCGAGGGAGCCGGAGGAACAGCCGGCGCAACCGGAGATCCCGCCATCCAAGGGGACAGTGGAGACGACGGACGCCATCGACGCGAAAGGAGAGTCATCGGCCGGGGAAGGGAGCGGCGACAACGACGCAGGCGAGTCTTCCTCGAACGATGACAGCGGACGGTCCTACAAGCTCGTCAAGGAAGGCGCTGACAGCATCAAGAAGGAGGTGTGCAAGGCGGTCCTCGAGAGACTGTTCCCGAAAACGACCAGGATCCTTCTTCCCATGGGGGTAAGCCTGAAAGATCCCGTGGGGGTGCAGGACAAGGCCGGCAACCTCGTTGACAGCATAGGCACGGCGGACAAATACGCGAAGGAACACCCGGAAGCGGACGCCTTGACAACCGGCGTGATGTTCGGTCTCGCGCTGATCTACGAGTTCCAAGGCCCGACCCCGTTGAAGATCGCGGTCGCCGTCGGGCAGATCATCATCGGCGGGGCGGAAATGGCCCTCGAGGAATTCACCGAGAAGTACCTGGAGGATCGGGCCAGGCGCCTCTTGGTCGACCAGGGAGGGTTCTTCGAGTATTATGCCAACTACATGGCCCGGGGGGCGAATCCCTTCTACAAGTGGGGTTTTCCCAAGGCTCACGGCCTCAAAAAGGACCTATCCAACCTTTCCGAGGTGTTCAGTTCTCCCGGGCAACTGACGGAGACCTGGCGGCTTTACGTCTTCCACTTGCGGCCTCTCGGGGGCCATGAGGGCGGGAAGGTCCGGGAGGATTTCGACGAGGTGATGGGCAGGGCTCGCGAGATCCTGCTGGAAGAGTGGGCCGAGCAGGTCAAGATGGAGCTGGTCCGCGGCGCGAAGGACTACACGGACAAGGCCCTGCCGGACGTGGAAGAAGACGCCGCGGAATTGCTCGCGCAGTACCGTCATGCCGTGCGGATCGTCCTGGAGACCAAGGAGAGGCCGTTCACTTTCCGGGGCCGGGTCCGCGGCTTGATGCCCGCCTCCCTGAAGGACCGCGCGCTCCTGCTCAAGATCGACGGGAAGGTGTCGAGGGCCGAGGTCGTCACGGCGCCTGGGACCATCAACGATGATGGGACCTACTCGGCGACGGTCCGCGGCATCCTGCCCCGCATGTCGAAGGTGAACGGGTTCGCCGTGCCGGGCGGCGCGAGGGGAGCCTATCGCCGTTTCTCCAGGCCCGCGGCCCTGCCGGTGTTCCCGAAGCTCTTCGCCGCCTTCGACGATGACCGTTGGACCGAGGTCGTGCGCCCGGAGGAAACGGTCGAGCTGGACCTCGATTTCGGGGCGGATCCCGCGGATGAATGCGCGGACTTGGACCCCGCCGGCAAGGGACTCGAGAAAGGGCAGTACTACGCCGCCAGGGAACGGCATGAGAAGTGCCTGAAGGAAGGCCGGAGCGCCGTCTCGGCGCAGGATGGCGTTCCGGGCCGCGGTGCCGGGGGGAGCCCCGGGTCAGACGACGCTGCCGCGATCGCGTCCTGCGTCAGCCAGCTCGGCTCCCTGCCCGCGGGCTGCGAGGCGAGCTACGTCATCGCGAACGCGAACTTCAACGCCATCACCTGCGGCAAGAACGGCTGGGTCAACTTCGGCGCCGCGCGTCCCGGGTCGCGCATGGAGGGGACGATGCACACGGTCGACATCGACAAGGACTGCAGGAAGCGCCTGCTCAGCTGCTCGTCGCAGAAGAGGTTCCCTTGCGCCGAGCAGTCGTCCCAGGGAAGCGTCGTCAAGCCCAAGTGGTGAGATTTGGCAGGATATCGGCGAATGGCCGATCATGACGGGCATTCTGGAGGACGCGCTATGAAAGGATTCCTGGCCCTAGGCCCTTTGTTCCTCGCCGCTTCGGCCGCCTGGGCGGCCGTGCAGGTGGAGCCGCTCAAAGAGGGGGCTTGCCGCGATTTCGAGGCCCCGGCGATGACCCGGGTGCGTTTCACGCGCTCGGAAGCGTCCCGAGCCGCGGATGAGCCCGGCCCGATCGCCTGCTACAGGGCCGCCCGCGGCCTCACGGATTTCCCGCCGCTCCTGTGCGCCGGAGCCCCGACGTCCGCCCCGGCCGAGTGCTTCAAAGGCGCCAAGGGCCTCACCCGGTATCCGGCCTTCCTATGCTCCGGGGCCTCGTCGACGGCTCCGCTCGACTGCTTCCGCGCGGCCGGCAGCCTCACGCGCTTCCCCGCGCTCCTGTGCTCGGGAGCCTCCTCCAACGCCCCGACGGCCTGCTTCGCCGCGGCGCGGGACGTGACCGACTACCCCGCCCTCTTGTGCTCGGGAGCTTCCTCCAACGCCCCCATCGACTGCTTCAAGGCCGCCAAAGACCTGACCCGCTATCCGGCGCTCCTCTGCGCGGGCGCCGCCTCCGGCTCCCCGGTCGACTGCTTCAAGGCCGCCCAAGGCCTCACCGACTATCCGGCGCTCCTGTGCTCGGGCGCTTCTTCCATCGCCCCTGTCGACTGCTACAAGGACGCGAAGGGGCTCACGGACTATCCGGCCCTTTTATGCTCCGGAGCCTCGTCAACGGCTCCGATCGACTGCTTCAAAGCCTCCCAGACCGTCACCGACAATCCGGCCCTGCTGTGTTCCGTCAACGGCGGCCTCAAGGCCGTCACGCACGACCGGACCCACGCGTCCTATCCCCACCCCTATCCGTTCCCTTATCCCAACCCTTATCCGTTCTATTTCCCCTTCCCTGATCCCAACCTCGACCCGAGCCAGCCCCCTCCCGGCACGCCGGGCGCGAGCCAGGCAATCCTAGGGTCGGACCCGGGCGGCGGCGAGCGCTAGTATTGTAGCCTAGGAAGGCTGGGATTGCGGCCGGCCCCGCGAGCCACTATCGATCAACCTGTGACATGTTGCGTCGGGGTCCGACGGGAGGGGGTTGTTTCTCCTACGCATCATACAAGAGCCACGAGTATGGAGGGGCGAAAGGGAAGATGAGAGACAATTCGACAGGAGGACGCGAGAGCGTCGGGGCGGGCGTGAAGACGCTGCGGGCATTCGCATCATGGATGCTGGTCGTCCATTGCGCACTGGCAGCCGGGGCGGCGGATATGACGATGCCCTTCCCAGCGGACACGAAGATGAGCGCTATCCCCGGCGTGGCGGTGAGCTGGGTCATCCCGCCGGATCCCTCGAACGAAATGAATGTGAAGTTGTCCCGGTTTTCTGTTGACAAGGACGGCGATCCGTGGTTCGCTTCCGAGAAGAACAGCCTGTGGAATCGCGGCGCGGCAGTATTGATCTACGTGGACCGACCTTTTGAGGATTACGTTTGGCTTGACAGTGGCGAGTTCCTGCTTTGCACCAAAACCGCCATCGGTTGCCTGGACACGACCCATAAGAAGAAAAAGGAGGGGAGCATTTTCCCGATCGTGCCCTTCAAATCCCTCGTGGACCTTCCGGAAAAGAATTGCCGCCTTTACCCGGGGCTTGGCGACAATCTGTATGTGGTCGGGGTGGAAGAGGATGGCACCAATAACGTCTATCTGCTGCAGTCCGGCAATTTCAGGAAGGACAAGATCAGAGCGAAGCCCATCTTGATAATCGGGGAGAAAGTGACGGCGGTGGCCGGGGAAGGTGCGGCGACCTTTGTGGCGCTAGGGCAGAGGATCCTGAGATTGCAGTCGAAGAAAGTGGAGCCGCTATTCGTGCACCAGCAGAAATCGATCCGTGAAATAGCGCTCTCTGAGGAAGGGGACCTGTTCTATGTGACGGATTCCGCGGTGGGTTTTGTGGGTGCGAGCAAGGCGTACGAGTTCTTGGAAACACCCCGAGCCAGCATCCGAATCCGCGGGGATGCGCTTTATGTGTATTTGGAGGCTTCTCGTTCTGTGGTGAAGATCGCGGGATTGGGGAAGTTCAAGAACGCTAGGATGGCCCCCAAGGTCGGGACCGCGTCAGCCAAGGAGGTGGAGAAGTCCAAGAACCCTGAGACGGATTCCAAGGCCGAGGCCGCGCCGACCAAGGAGGATCCCTCCTTGGTCTACTTCATTGGCGACACGGGGTGGCAGGTCTCCGTGCCGGTCGGCTTCAATCCCATCGAACCTGGCCAGCGAGGGCCCGGAGGGACCATAGCGGGAAATGATGCCCGGTCAAGGACCTGGGAGAGCTACACCCAGGAGCCGGTGAGGGTCAAGGCCGGCCAGGGGGTCGTCCACCACGCAGAGAGTATCAGGGTGGGCGTGGCTCGATTCGACTGGGACCCTCGCAACCTTGATGCCAGGCCTCGCGAGCAATGCTCCCGAGTCGGGGGGTCGGGGCTCGCCGCGCCGGTCATCGCGGGGAGCCAGTACGACAGGACGACGCTGAGCTGGAATTGCATGGATCGCGATCCCAACCATAACGCCTTGAGCTCCATCAACCATACCTATGAACTGATAATCGAAGACCCCCTTCCCCGGACGCCCGCTGAAGTCAAAGCGTTGTGGTTGTACTACGAATCTGATGCGAGGTCTGAAATCCCGTCGAACGTCGGGGGCTTCCAATCAAAACCTCGGACCCAGGTCGATTATGACGTGGAGGCGCTGATCCGCCAGCGAAATGACCGGTACAAGCCAGGTCCGAAATTCCAGTCGTTCCTCCAGATGCAGAAGACCTTGAAGCCGACCGGCAAGGGACTCACGCCGGTCGCGGACCCGCGACCAGCGGTACCCCCGGGGGAAGAAGGCACGGTCCGGCTCCTGCGGTGACCGGCCGCTTCTGCGAGACAAAGCCGGAGCGCGCGGGAAACTGTTTCAGCGCGGCCTGATCCCGGCGCCGCCCGGAGGACATGATGCGACCGAACCCCTCGTCGAAAATCCGCCGAAACTCCAGGGATCCCCGACCCCTGGCTACTACGGATCTTCCCCGCGACGGCGTCAGGCGCGCCGCAGGGTGACCGCCATCGTCACCGCGAGCTGGCGCGACACGTTCCTGATGAGCCAGTTCTCCGCGCGGAAGAGCGCCGCCAGGGCGGCGGTCGGCAGCAGCTGCCGGATGCGGCAGCCCCCGGAGAGCAGGAAGGCCAGGCAGGTGTTGTACTCCACCTTCCCGACCGTGAGCTCCGGGAACTCCTTGGCGAAGGCCTCCTTGTCCCTGAAGAAGACGATCCAAGCCAGGGCGATGTTGCTGCCGGTGAGCCGGCCCTCCTCGTCGAAGCCCCAGGCCGGGGCTTCGCAGTCCAGCCTGTCGACGTGGACGAGGTAGTAGAGCCGAGACCACAGGGTGATGGCGGGGTCGACCAGCACCAGCTCGCCGCCGGGCTTGAGGCAGCGCCTCGCCTCGGCCAGGAAGCTGCGCGGCCGGCCGAAGTGGTGGAAGGAGAACAGCGCGAAGATCCTGTCGAGCGTCGCGTCGGCGAAGGGGAGCTCGAAGGCCGAGCAGGCCAGGTCGAGCCAGGGGAGCCGGACGACGTCGCTGCAGATGAGGCCCGGGAGCCTGTCCTTGAGCGGGCTCGGGCCCGACCCGAGCTCCAGCATCCTCGCCCCCGGGGGCAGCCCCCGGGCGGACTCGACGAAGGGGCGGCAGTACTCCTCGTAGAGGACGCCCAGTATCCTCTTCCCGCGGATGATCTCCCTCTCCCGGACGGCCGCCTCCGGGGCGTCGAAATCCTTCCCCTCGAACCCCTTGAGCTCGGGGAGCCGCAGCAGCCGGTCCGCCGCGTCGCGCAGGAGATGGAGCATGCCGGAGGCCTACCTCCTCTCGCCGACCTTGCGGGCCGGGACCCCGACGTTGATGGAATAGGGCTCCGTGTCCCTCGTCACCACGGCGCCCGCCCCGATGACCGAGCCTTTGGCGACCGTCACCCCGCCGCAGACGACGCTGTTGGCGCCGATCCAGCTGTCCTCCTGGATCACGATCTTCTCCGCCTTGGACGGCCGCTCGATCATGGGCAGGCCGCGGGACAGGTCGTGGTCGCCCGCCACGATGGAGCAGTTCGGCGAGATGAGGACATGGTCGCCGATCTCGAGGCCGCCTCTTCCGTAGATGTAGGAGTTCGAGTTGATGAGGACGCCCCTGCCCAGGGAGATGTTCCCCATGAAGACGAACCGGACCCCCGGGTAGATGTACGGGATGGAGCCGATGCGCTTGAACAGGGGCTTGTAGGCGAGGTGGCGCAGGAGGAACCCGCCGAGGCCGGGCAGATGCCTGACCAGGAAGCCCACGTCCTCCTCCAGCTCCGCCCGGGCGGCTTGGGCCAGCGAATAGTTCTTCAGGATGGTGCTCAAAAATGACGCCATGTCAGCTCCTCCCGGCTCCGCCGGTCTTCTCCAACGACAGGATCAGGATGTGGCCTCGGAAGCTCCCGCAGAGCAGCAGGTCCTCGGCGAGGAAGAACAGGTGCATCAAGGGGAACACCCTCCGGTAGGCGCGAAACAGCAGCGACGACTCGACGCCCGCGAGGTCGGAGTGCTCCTCGAGCTTGTTCTTCCTGAAGTAGACCCACTTCACCGCGTCCATGAAGAGCTCCGACGCCAGGAACATGGAGTAGGCCTTGCCCGCCACCCGCAAGCCCGGCACCTTCCCGAGCATCTCGGCCATGGCCGCCCACGAATAGCCCACGCGGTAGTGGTATTCGCCGGTCCCAGGCGTGCCATGCCCGAGGTTCCTCGAGGGGGCGGTCGCCCGCAGCCCTTCGAGGGAGGGTACCGTGATGAAGAGCCGGCCGCCCGGCTTGAGGACGCGGCAACACTCCCGCAGGGCCTCCTCGTCGAGCCCCTCGGGCAGGTGCTCGAGCACCTCGGAGCAGATGACGGCGTCGACGCTGTCGGGCTGGAAGGGCAGTCGCGTCGCGCTGCCCCGGACCATGTTGGAGAGGCCCCGCCTCGAGTTCTGCGCCAGGGATGACGGGTCGGACTCGACCCCCACGCAGGTGAAGCCGTCTCCAAGGGATTCCGTCAGGTACCCCAGGCCGCACCCCACGTCGAGGAGGATGCCGCCGCGGAGGCCCGCCATGAGCCTCCTCAAGTGGAACTCGCGCAGCCGCGAATGGACGGAATACCTCAGCGGGTGGGCGCGGGCGGTCATAGCTTGCAGCAGCGCGAGCAGGCCGGGAAGAGCCCCTGCTTGAGGCCCCGGCGGAAGGCCCTCATCCTGTCCCCGTTCCAGAGCGGCAGGATGTCGTCGTCCCTCAGGTCGCCCAGCTCCAGGCGGATCTTGGAGCACGGGTAGAGCTTGCCGGCGGCATCCACGAGGATGCCCCGCCAAGGGTAGAGGCACGTGCGGCAAGTGGTGAACGGGTCCGCCGAGTACCAGTCGAGGATCTCGTCCGGCGAGAGGGTCGGCGCCCACTGGATGGGGACCCGCGAGCCCCGCCCGCGCAGGGCCTCCATGAACGCGAGGAGCCGCTGGGCGACGCCCCGCAGGTCGGAGGCGTCCGAGACCTCCACGGCCGGGCCCGCCGCGCCGACGGCGGACGACATCCTGCGCTCCTGGGCCTGGAACTCCGCCGGCCGGAGGAAATTGTAGTGCTGGAACCTGACGCCGTCGAGGGAGAGGCGCTCCGCGAGCTCCAGGGCGTGACCGATGCCCTCCAGGGAGCCCGGGGTGACCGTGTAGTTCAGCACGACCTTCGTGTCCCCGCGGTGCGCGGCGAAATACTCCAGGTTCTGGCGCAGCAGCCGGTAGCTGGCGGGCAGGCCGGCCACGGCGGGGTGGGAACGCTCGTCTCCCAGCAGGGTGAAGCCGATGTAGTCCAGGCCGGCCGCCACCAGCCGGTCCACAGCCTCCGGCACGGCCAGCGTGCCGTTGGTGAAGATCTGCACGGGCAGGCCGCCGCTCTTGGCGTACCGGACCATGGCGACCAGGTCGGGGTGCAGGAAGGGCTCCCCGCCGGACAGGATGACGCAGGGCCGGCTCCGGGCGGCGCCGTCGACGGCCTTCTGGAACAGCTCGAGCGGCAGGGTCCTCCCTTGGCCGAGCTCCGTGTGGAAGTAGCACATCGAGCAACGCAGGTTGCACTTGTCCGTGACCGCGAAGGTCAGGTTCCTGACCACGCTGGAGCGCCCCCGGGCGTAGTCGAGCGGGAACAGGACCGCGTCCTTGGCGATGGCCGAGAGGGGGTACATCTTGCCGAAGAAGCGGATGCGCTTGAGCACGTTGAGCCAGACCCCCAGCCTCTCGGCCGCCCCGCCGCGGCGCCAGGGCGTCATCCCAGCCTCCTCAGCCGCGGCAGCAGCCTCGTCAGCAGCCGCCACGCCTCGTACTCGACGAGCCCCTGATGGAGGTTGCGCCTCAGCCGGAAGAGCGCGACCGGCTTGTAGATCCGGGAGAATAGCCGGAGCAGGCGGAACAGCAGGCTGTCGTTGCCCGCCGACTCCTTGACGATCTTGTCGTCGATGACGAAGGACGAGACCTGCAGGAGCTTGATGAGGCCGTTGTGCCTGCGGGTGTACCAGGGGTGCACGATCTTCCTCCCGGCGTCCGAGGAATCCATCTCGATCCAGTCGTCCATGGTCCGCGGCGGCTTGTAGCCGTACTCGGCCTCGGCCGTCTCCAGCGTCCTGGTGCCCGGGATGGGCTTCCAGTCGCCCCCGAACCCGACGTAGGCCCTCGGGTTGTCGCGCAGCAGCCGCAGCACCACGTCCTTGGTCTCGAGCAGGTCCTCGTAGGTCTCGCCCGGGGTCCCGTAGATGAAGTTGTAGTGCGCCGTGATGGGGAAGCGCGCGAGCTTGAGGTTCGACCTCAGGATCTGCTCGCGCGTCACGCCCTTCTGGAGTTCGCCCAGGACGCGGTCGCTGCCCGACTCCACCCCGACCATGATCAGGACGGCGCCGGCCCGGGTCATCAGCCCCAGGAAGTCGTCATCCATCCGGTCGATCTCGTTGACGCGCGCGCCGCGGAACTCCAGCGCGACGCGCAGCCCGCGCCGGAGCATGCCCTCGAAGAGCCGCCGCATCCTCGCGAGGTCCGGGAAGCTGGTGTCGTCGATGAAGACGACGCGGTCCGCGGCGTAGCGCTCGACGACGCGCTCGATGTGCCCGAGGACCTCGTCCTCGTCGAGCGGGAGCCACTTGGGGCCGTTGATCTCGGCGTAGATGGCCGGGTGGACGCAGAAGGAGCACCGGTAAGGGCACCCGATGCTGCTGAAGATCGGGAACGCCCGGCTCTTGCTGTAGGAGCGGGCGTACTTGTCCGACATCACGTCGATGAGCCCGTAGGGGATGTCCCGGAAGCCGGTCACCTCGAACGCCGGCGACCGGGGGTTGTGGACGGGCTCGCCGCCGCGCTTGTACGAAAGGCCCTGGATGCCCTGGAAGTCCTCCGCCCCGGCCCTCAGCCGCTCGATGAGGTCGGCGAGCGGCGTGGAGCCGTACCCGCGCACGAGGAAATCGATGTAGGGCTCCCGGAGCGTGTCCGGGAGCACCGTGGCGTGCGGTCCTCCCCAGACGATCCTGGTGGAGGGGGACCGCTCCCTGATGAAAAGGGAGAGCTCCCGGGCATGTTTGAGGGGGTGGCCCGTCATGACGGACACCCCGGCCAGCCGCACTCCCTCGCGCAGGCAGGACTCCACCTGGGCCCTCCACTTCTCTCCCTCGAGCCTCAGGTCGAGGACCCGCACGGCGTAGCCTCGCTTGACGCTGTCCGCGGCAGCGTAGAGCACGCTGAGGGGCAGGTCCACGACCATGCTGTCCATGCTCCCGAGCTGCGGGTAGATCAGCAGACAGTCGATCACGCCGCGCCCCCGGCGGGGACGCCCCGGTCCGCGAACGTGCGAAACCAAAGCTCCAGCATCGCCAGCGCCGTCAACTGGCGGTTCAGGAGCATGCTCTCCTCTTTCTCGAAGGCGAGGAGCAGGCTCTCCACGACGGGCCACCGGAACAGCCCGCGCCGCTCGACGCTCTCCTTGGTCAGGAGGGAGGACGCCCAGTCGAAGAAGGGCCGCCGGTAGCGCGGCGGCACGGGCATGTAGAACGCCTGCTTGCCCTTCTCCCGGAGTTGGGGGGGGAACAGCCGCTCGATCACCCGGCGCAGGACTTCCTTGTTCCGGCCCCCGGCGACCTTGCCCGCCCGCGGGAGGTTGAGCGCCATCTCCACGACCCGGAAGTCGAGGAAGGGGCTGCGCGTCTCCACCGCGTGGGCCATGTTCAGCTTGTCGAGCCTGAAGAGGACGCTGTAAGGGAGCCAGTACTTCAGGTCCAGGAGGCCCAGCCTGGAGAGATAAGGGAATCCCGAGAAGGAGGCCATGTCCCGGTCGACGGCCTCGGAGAGCGGCTCGGCCGGAGCCTGGACCCGCCAGGACGGCGCGTACAAGGCGTCTTTCTCGGGCTGGGAAAAGGTCGACGTGAGACCCTCGTAGAACGCCCCGAACCCGCCGCACCGGGCCAGCGCACGGGAGAGCTTGCCCTTCTCGCGTTCCCCGAGGTCAGCGGGGTAGTCGAAGAACCGGTTGAGGACCGACGCCGGCACGCAGTCCAGCGCCCGCGACAGCGCCCTGCCGGAGCCCGGCAGCCTGAGCCACGGCTTCCACCGGTCCCAGCCGAGCATCACCTTCTGGTGGAAGTAGCCGCCGAGCGCCTCGTCGGCGCCGTCCCCGGTCAGCGCCACGGTGAGCTTCTCCTTCGTCTTCTCCGCGAGAAGGTACGCCGGCAGGCCGATGAGGTCGCCGAAGGGCTCGTCGAGGTGGTAGGCGATGGCGGGGAGCCGGCCGAAATCCTCCGGCGCCACCGTGACCGGGTTGAACTCGATGTCCAGGTGCCGGGCGACGGCCTCGGCCCGGCGCCGCTCGTCGTGCTCGTACTCCACGCTCAGGGTGAACGAGACCAGCCGCCCCCGCGTCAGGGAGCGCGCCATGGCGGCGATGGCCGAGGAGTCGACCCCGCCGCTCAGGTAGAGGCCCAAGGGGACGTCGCTCCGCAGGCGGAGCCTCACGGCGTCTTTCAGGAGCGCTTCGAAGGCGTCCACGGAGGCGTCGCCGAAGCCGGCGGCGCCGCGAGGCAGGGGCCGCCAATAGGTCCCGACCGACCGGCGGCCGCCGGCGCAGACCATCATGGTGGCCGGCTCCAACTTACGCACCGACTTGAGGATCGTCAGGGGCGCGGGCACGTAGCGCAGCGAGAGGTACCGGTCCACGGCCAGCGGGTCCACGTCCCGGCCGACCCAGGGGAAGACCAGCAGGGACTTCAGCTCGGAGGCCAGGACCAGCCGGCCCTCCGAGGCGGCGTAGTACAGGGGCTTCTTGCCGAACCGGTCCACGGCCGCCAGCACCCTGCCTTGGCGCTCGTCGGAGAGCACGAAGGCGAACATCCCGTTGACCTGCTCGAGGAAGGCGTCCCCGTGCTCCTCGTAGAGGTGGAGCAGGACCTCGTTGTCCGACCCCGACCGGAACACGTGGCCCTTGGCCTTGAGCTCGGCGGTCTTCTCCTTGTAGTTGTAGATCTCGCCGTTGCACGCGAGATGCAGGGTCCCGTCCTCGTTGGACATCGGCTGCGCCGCGGCGTCGGACAGATCCAGGATGGCGAGCCGGCGGTGCCCCAGGCTCACCGCGCCGCGCCGGCGCTCGCCGCCCCCGTCGGGGCCGCGGTGGCGCAGCAGCCCGGTCATCTCCCCGAGCCGGGCGTGGTCGGACCGGTCATCGCTGACGATCGCAGTGATGCCGCACACGGTGGTCTAGAGGCGGATGCCGGCCAGCGTCCACGCGGGGCCGGGCACATAGGTCTTGGCGACGGTCAACTCGGTCAGCGTCCTCGGCAATCCCGGCAGGTGGACGGCGATCGGCGCCAGGGTCATCGCGCCGTCCTCCTTGGCGGCGAGGAAGAAGACCTTCTCGCTGGGCACCGGCCGGTCGAACCGGAGCGAATCCGTGATGACCACCCGGTCGTCCTCGCGCCGGACGCTCCGGTCCAGCAGCCAGCGCGACGAGGACTTGAGGTTGGCGGAGGACTGGTTGAGGGCGGTCCCCTTGCGTTCCCGGACCACGTCGATGCAGCGCCGGGCCAGGCGCGAGCCGGTCGCGGTGGAGCAGGCCACGCGCAGGGCGACCCTCGCCCAGAAAGGGGGCATGAACTTCCTCACCGGGGCGAGGGGGGCGCGGACGGCGTAGTCGCGGCCCAGGTCGTCGGCCCGGATGGCCCGGTCGTAGGTGACGTTCGTCGCGAACCCGTCGCCGGTCTCCACGGCATAGCCGTAGTCCGAGAGGACGCGCCCCTCGTCCCCGAAGAACCTCGCCAGCCCCCCGGCGCACGCCGCCACGACCAGCGGCCTGCCCCGGACGGCGAACCGCGCGAGGTTCGCCAGGGGGTAGACGCGCGAGTCCGCGTCGGGGCGCGCCAACGCCAGGGCATCGTCGGCCTCCTCCCCGAGAGGAAAGCGCCCGGCGTACTCGTGCGCGAGCAGCGGCTGGAAGGCGTAGCGCGGGAGGCGCAGGTCGTCGGCGAGGGTCGAGCGGTAGCCCTTGAACCCGACCGGCGCCGCCTCCAGCGTCCGGCGCAGGCGCCGGGCGCGGCCGCTGAAGCGCGACAGGAGGACGGCGGCGATCCGGGAGAGGTACGGGTTGTGGCAGACCCCGTACTCCTCGCCGACCGTCATGTCCGGGTGGACCCAGTCGCTGGCGAAATCGAAGGCTCGCGCGAACGCTTCGGCCAGCGAGTGGTCGCCCATGGCCTCCATGGCCATCGCGGCGAACTCGGACGTCAGGAACGTGTAGCCGACGTCCATGTGCCCGACTTCCGGGAACCAGCCCTCCGCGGTCTGGACGGCCGCGATGGAGGCGAGCTTCGCCTTGGCCGCGCCGGTGTAGCGGGGCTCCTTCAGGAGGCGCCCGGCCCAGGCGAGCGCGCAGGCCCCGACGGCCTGGTGGTTCGTCTTGAACAGGTCGTCGCGGGCGCTCAGCCAGTCGGCGGTCAGGGCCAGGCGGGACTCGGCGGCCGCCAGCGTCTCCCGGGCGAGGTGGTCGCGCATGAGGTCGAGGGTGCGCGCGACGGCGTGGGCGGAGAAGGCCGCCGCGGCGTAGGCGCGCTCGCCCTTGTACCACTCGTCGTGGGAGCCGTCCGGGTATTGGCCGCGCATCCAGCAGGAGAGCAGCGCCCCGACGGCGCGGTGGAGCCGGGCGTCCCCCTCGAACGGCGAGCCGGGGAAGGGGCGGGCGAAGAGCAGGGCCAGCGGCAGCATGGCCTCCTGCCGGCGGGTGTCGGCGACGTCGGAGGTCTTGTCCCGCCAGTAGGCCAGGTGGGCGCAGCCGTAGGTCGGGGAGAGCGGGTCGCCGTCGATCTGGCAGAGCAGCCTCTCCACGGAGGACACGACGAACGCCACCTGGTCCTCGTGATCGGTCATCCGCGGGGCCGCTCCCCGTCCTTGCGGACGTAGGCCGCGTAGTCCTTGGGGAACATGATGTGGTAGGTGACCAGCTCGCCGAGCAGCCCGAAGAAGATCATCACGACGCCGATCAGAAACAGCACGGGCGACAGGATCCACAGGGGATGCTCCCCGAGGCGCCACGCCGGGTTGCCGTTGACGAAGGAGAGGAAGTGCATGCCGACGAAGAACGCCCCCGTCGGCACGGCGGCCGCGATGGCGATGGTCCCGTAGAACCCGAAGAAGTAGAGCGGCGACCCGAGGTAACGGGTGATGAAGAAGACGGTCAGCAGGTCCATGAAGCCGTGGTAGACGCGCTTCATGCCGTACTTGGAGCGGCCGTAGGGCCTCGGGACATGCCCCACCTCCACCTCGCCGACCTTGAACCCGTGCTCGGCGATGAAGACCAGGACGAACCGGTGCAGCTGGCCGTAGAGGAAGAAGGCCTGGGTGCAGTCGCGGTAGAAGGCCTTGAGCCCGCAGTTGAAGTCGTGGATCGCGATCCCCGACATCCAGCGGACCATCATGTTGAACCCGCCCGACAGGAGCCTCGTGACGAAGGGGTCCCGGCGGTCGGCCTTCCAGCCGGTCACCGCGTCCAGGCCGTTCTCGCGCAGCGCCCGGACCAGCCTCGGGACCTCCTCGGGCTGGTCCTGCAGGTCGGCGTCCATCATCACGAGGATCTTGCCGGAGGACGCGTCGAACCCCGCCTGGAGCGCCACCGATTTGCCGCAGTTGGTCCGCAGGTGGATCGCCTTCACCAGGCCGGGGTGCTCGGCCTGCATCGCGTCCACCGCCCGGCCGGTCCCGTCCGTGCTGCCGTCGTCGACGAAGATGACCTCGTGCGTGCCCAGCGCCTTGAGCACGGGCAGGAGGCGGCCCGTCAACGGCCGGATGGACTCGGCCTCGTTGAAGGCGGGGATGACGATGGACAAATCACAGCGCGTCGCCGGGTCGACGGTCATCGGAGGACATGATACAAAAAGCGCCTCCCACCCGGAAGGGCGCCCGGCGAGGTGTCCGGCGAGGGGGACATGCAAGCCGGCGGGCAATTTGCCATACTACCGTCGAGACATGCGGAAGACCGGCCGTAGCGCCATCGGGGCCTGGCTGGCCCGGGAGGACGTCCTGCTAGTGCTGCGACCGGCTCATCACGCCCGCTTGGGAGGCCAGGATTTGAGCCGGATGCAAGAAGCGAGGAGGGAGCAGGCCGGGGCCTGTGACCGACGAGCGACGCCGCAGCCGGCCAAAGACGGGCCTCCGCGCTATTGAGGAGGAATGATGGTTTTGTCGAGTGATTCCCTTGAGAGCGCGGCCGGGCGTTATGAGCCGGTCGCAGCACTAGGCTGCGCGTTCCTGCTGGCGCTGGCGCTGCGCCTCGTCATCCCGCTCCACATCGCGGCGAACTCGGGGGCCGACGACCTGCGGGTCTACAGCAGCCTGGCCGCGGGCAGGACGCCCTACGAGGTCAGTTTCGTGACCAGCCTGCTCTACCAAGTCGCCGCCGGCGCCGGGCTGCTCCGGCCCACTCCCCATCAGCCCTACTCCCCCTACTGGTCGGTCCCGCTGCTCCAAGGCGTCGCCGACGCCTTCGGAGTCCTCCTCGCGTTCATGACGGTCTCGCTCCTCTCGACGCGCAAGCACGCCCTGTGGGGCGCCTTCATCTACGCCCTCTGGCTGCCCAGCATCTTCTACGCCGCCCAGCCGCTGACGGAAGGGGGGCTGCCCATCGTCCTGCTGGCCCTCTCGTTCTGCTTGGCGAAGGCCTTCGCCGCCCGACGCAGGCTCCCCTGGCTGCTGGCCGCCGGGGCGTCGACCGGCGCGGTCCTCTTCATCAGGCTCGACAACGGCCTCATCGCCGTGTTCCTGCCGGCGTTCATCGCGTGGACGCTGCGCCGCGACAAGGCCGAGAGCCTCCGGGGCGCGCTGGCCTTCCTCGGCGGGACAGCCGCCTTCTGCGTCATGTTCTTCCTCTTGCTGGCGCCGTTCACGGGCTATTCCCACAGCGTGGCGCTGCGCAGCAGCAGGAACGCGACCGCGCCGTCCCTGGCCCTGGCGCTCTACAACGCCCTGGGGGAGTACCCGGCCACGTACCCGGGGCTGCGCTTCTACAAAGACGAGCCGGCCTTCGAGCACATGACGGCCAAGGCCGCGGCCTTGCGGGCGTCGGAGGACCGCTCGTTCGCCCTCCTGTCGAAGGCGCTCCCGAACGACCCCCACCTGGCCGCCTACGCGACCGAAGTCATCGTCGGACATCCGGCGCGCTACGCGGGCTGGCTCGCGCTCAGATTCCTGCGCTTCCTCCCCGCGCACCGCTTCTTCGCGGCCACCGCCACGTTCCTGACCAGGCCCGCCGAGACGCCCGCGATGTCGGCGATGTACGGGCGGTGGTTCCTGGAGGGGCGGCCGGTGTCCAACAGCCAGTTCGGCTACCGTTCCTCGAACGTCTACCAGACCCTCAAGTACCTGGACCTGGCCTTGTTCGCGCTGTTCGCCCTCGGCGCGGCCGCGCTGCGCCGCAGCCCCGCCGCCCGATCGCTCGCGTGCGTCTACCTGGCCGTCCTGGTCGGCCACGTCTTCACCAGCTGCGGGGAGGTCCAGTTCATCAACAACGCCCCCTGGGAATTCCTGGAGCCCCGCTACCTCATCGGGATGGTCTCCCTCTGGCCCCTGTTCCTGCCCGCTGGGTTCTCGTCTTTGCGCGGCGCGCTCCGGCCTTGACCGGTCCCTGAGCCCTTGGGCCCATCGACGGGATAGGCCGAAAGACGACGGGGCGGCCCTCTTGATTCCGGGACCCGCCCCCGCCTTATAATATCTCCATGCGCCACCTACTGCTGATCCCCCTGCTCTCCGCCGCCGTCGCCTCGGCCCAGGTCTTCCCCGACCTCAAGGACCCGGACCTCCCGGCGCTCGCCGATTTCCGCGACGCCATGGCCGGCCGTCCGGCGCCGGCCGTCGAGGCGGCCGCCGCCCCCGCCGCCGCGCCGGCCCCGGCGCCCGACATCCCGGCCTCCTTCTCCATCTACGAGCGGTTCTTCTCCCTGTTCGTGGAGAAGTTCGACCTCAAGGACCCTGCCGGCAGGTCCTTCGGCCTCATCGAGGGCAGGTTCTTCCGGCTGACCAAGTCCTTCCAGTTCCTCGACGCCAAGGGCGACAAGCTCGCCGAGGCCAGGGCTCGGTTCTTCGCCCTCGGCTCGACCGTGGACGTGACGGACCCGCAGGGCCGGCCCATCGGCACCATCAAGGAGAACATATTCAAGTCGCTCTTCAAGGTCTACACCAGCTACAACATCCTCGACGGCCAGGGCCGCGTCGTCGCGGAGTCGGAGAAGGTGGAGTGGCTCTCGACCCAGATGGCGCTGCGCGCGCCAGACGGCCGGGTGGTCGCCGAGGTCCGCCGGGGCTTCAAAGAGAACCTCTTCCGGTTCACCGACCGCTGGGACGTGACGATCCGCGACCCCAAGGCCGTGGACCCGAGGCTGGTGGTGATGATCGGGGTGTACAAGAGTTCGGTGGACAACGACCGCCGCAAGAAGGCCTCGGAGGACGGCAAGCGCCGCTCCGACGACGACTAGTGCTCCGACCGGCTCATAACCGGGGCCTGGGAGGCCCAGCTTTGAGGCGGATGCGAGGAGCGACGAGCGAGCATGCCTGGGCATGTGAGCGAGAAGCGACGCGGCAGACGCCCAAAGATGGGCCTCCGCGCTATTGA
>JACRDT010000028.1 GCA_016212795.1 Elusimicrobiota bacterium
CGCCAGCCCCTTCTTGGACAGGTAGAGCGTGATCGCGGCGGTCAGCGTGGTCTTGCCGTGGTCCACGTGCCCGATCGTCCCGATGTTCACGTGCGGCTTGGTCCGCTCAAACTTTTGCTTGGCCATGATTGATGGTCTCCTTAACGGATTCTCAGCCCCCTCGGCTACTCTCCTCCCCGCGGGGGAGGCGAGTAGTGACAATTCTACAACAAATCCGGTCCCTTGCTGCGCTAGCCCACGGGCGGAATCGAACCGCCGACCTTCTCCTTACCATGGAGATGCTCTGCCGACTGAGCTACGTGGGCGCCAGGCCCTTGCGGTCGCGCAACTTCTGGAGCGGGCGATGGGAATCGAACCCACGTATCAAGCTTGGAAGGCTTGTGTTCTACCATTGAACTACGCCCGCAGCTTGACGCAACGGCGTCCAGACCCGCCACGCGCACGGCGCCACCGTAGGAGCCTTGTTGAGGATTCCTTGCCGTGCGGCGGAGGGCGGTTCTCAGTATACAGAACTGCCCGCCGCCGAGTCAAATCACTCGCCCCCCCCACGGGGGGGCGAGTGATTTGGAGGGGCGAGTGACTAAGGTATAATGCAGGAGGCCATGAGGTTCCTGCACACCGCCGACGTCCACCTCGTCGCGCTCGCCGACCCGGACGGCAGGCGCCGGCTCGCGGTGCTCCGGGAGATCTGCCGGGCCGCGGCGGGGCAAGACGCCCTCGTCATCGCGGGCGACCTTTTCCACTCTCCGGCCGCGGCCCAGGACGCGGGCCTGCGGGCCGCGCTCAAGGAGGTCCTGGCTGAATGCTCGCCCAAGCCCGTGCTGGTCATCCCGGGCAATCATGACCGGCCCGGCGGCCGCGGCCCGCACCCGCTCGACGGACGCTTCGACCTGGGCGGCCACGTCCGCCAGCTCGGGCAAGAGCCTTACGAGGAGTCCTCCGTCGAGGGGGTCGGCTTCTACGGCATCCCTTTCCAGGCCGGGCTCTCGGGGGGGGACCTCCTGAGGGGCCTGCCCGCCCGCGTCCGGGGCGGGGTGGTCATCCTGCACGGCACCGCGGCGGACCGCGACGGCCTCGCCATGTACGCTTCCGACCCGGAAGGCGCCGAGGAGGAGGGCGACAGCGTCTTCATGGACGCGGACCTCGAGGCCGTCGGCGCGGCCTATTTCGCGTTCGGGCACATCCACAAGCCCGAGACCTGGACCCTCAAGGGCGGCTCGGCCGCGGCCTACCCGGGCTCGCCCGACGCCGTGACGGTTAAGGAAGAGGACCCCCGGTGCGTGCTGGAAGTCGAGCTCGAGCCGGGCGCCGCGCCCGCGGTGCGCCGGCTGCCGCTCTCCCGGGCCTGCCGGTCCCGGCGCTTGAGCGTGCTCGTCGCGCCGGGCGCGGAGGCCGAGGCGCTCGCGGAAGCCGAGGGGCTCATCAAGGCCCAGCCGCCCGACGTCAGGCCTGCGGTGTACCTCCGCGGCCTGGGCTCGGGAAGGCTCATCGAGGAGGGCAAGCGCGGCCTGGAAGCCCTCTTCGCCGGCCGCGACCCCAGGCC
This sequence comes from Elusimicrobiota bacterium, assembly GCA_016212795.1. Taxonomy (GTDB): domain Bacteria; phylum Elusimicrobiota; class Elusimicrobia; order UBA1565; family UBA9628; genus JACRDT01. Next base: position 1,544 of record JACRDT010000028.1, read on the forward strand.
CGTGGTCAAGGTCCGGGCCGACGCTCTCGGGGATTCGGAGCTCGCCGCCCCCGGCTTGCTCAAGGACTTCGTGGACGACATGCGCTCCGCGGCCCGCGCCCCCGGCGCGGATGGCGAGCTGGCGGCGAAGACGGCTCTCCTGGGCTGGCTCGCCCTGCGGGGAGACGAGGACCGCATCGACGAGATCCTCGAGCAGATCGGAGGGGGCCATGAGGCTCGGTAAGCTCGCGGTCCGCGGGTTCGGCGCCCTCCAGGCGCCGACGGCCCTGGTCTTCGACGGCTCCTCCGCCGTCATCCTCGGCCGCAACGAGGCCGGCAAGACCGCGTTCCTCGACGCCTTGACCGCCGCGCTTTTCGGCCCGCCCGAGCGCGGCAAGGGCACCAGCGAAGGGAAGCTCTTCGCCGCGCGCTACGGCGAGCGCGGGTTCGCCGCGGAGGCCGAGTGGATCGGCGACGGCGGGGCGCCCAGGCGCAGCACGATCTCGGAGCCCACCGCGGCCGAGGCGCTGGCGCGCGAGCTGTTCGCGAACCTGCTGGTCCTCAGGGCGGGGGAGTGCACCCTCCATGGGAAGGGGCAGGATGACTCGGCGTTCATGGCCGGGTTCGGCAAGGCCGTGCTCGGGGCCGGTGCCGTGGACCTCGACGGTGCGCTCAAGCTCCTGCAGAAGGTCGTGGACCCCAAGGGCGGCACCAAGTGGTCCAAGAAGGAGAAGTCGCTGCGCGAGGCCCTGCTCCAGTCCCGGCAGAAGGTGGAGTCGCTCGGCCGGTTGAGGGAGGCGTGCCTCGGGCGGGACGCCGAGGGCAGGGCGCTCTCGGACCTCCAGGCCGCGCTCGAGGAGGCCGAGAAGGAATCGGATCTGGCCGAGCGGGCCGCCGGGAAAGCCGAGTCCGACCACCTGGCCTCGGACCGGGCCGATTGGGAGAACGCCCTGCGCGAGGCGGCCGGCGCGGGCTTGCCGGCTCAAGGCCCGACGTTGGCGGGGCTCCAGGGGCTCGAGAAGGCCCGGGCGGAGGCGGAGAAGGATGCCGCCTCGTCGAGCGCCTTGCGGGAAGGCAAGGCCAGGGAAGCCTCCAAGCTCGAGGCGGAGCTGGGCGCGCTCAAGGACCGGGTGGCTGGCCTGCCGGACAAGGTCCTGCGGGAGAGGCTCCGCGATGCGCTGCGGCGCTGCGAGGTGTGCGAGGCCGCTGCCCGCTCGGCGGGCCCCGGCGTCTCGGCGGCCCTGGAGTGGGTGCTCCTCGGGCTCGCGGCGATGGTGGGCCTGGCGCTGGGGTGGATCCTGGCGGGCCGGGCTTGGGTCGCCCTGTCTTGCGGCGCCGTCGGGGCGTCCCTGGGCTGGATGGCGGGCAGGCTGCTCAAGGGGCACGGCGCGGCCGGGGCCGGTTCGGAGCGCGAGGGGCTGGCCGCGGACCTGCGGGCGGTCGCGGCCTCCCTGGGCTGGCCGGCGCAGCCCGAGCAGGCCCGGGGCAGGCTCGAGGGATGCGACAAGGAGGAGGCCCAGGCGCAGGCCAAGCTCGCGGCGTGCCGTTCGGCGCTGGAGTCGGCCCGGCAGGAGGCGTCCACGCTCGGCTCCGACGCGGAGGCCGCCGGCTCGAAGGCGGCTCAGGCGGCCAAGGCGCTCGCCGAGAGCCTCGCCGCCTGCGGCGCGGCCTCGGTCGCGGACTTCGCCTCCCGCCAAGCTACCTGGCAGTCCCACAAGAGGAAGGCCGGGGAACTCGAGGCGTCGCTGCGCCGCAAGCTCGGCCTTGACGCCGGCGCGCCCACGGAGGCGCTCAAGACCGCGCTCCAGCGCCGCATCAGCGAGCTCGAAGGCGCCGCCGGAGCCCTGCCGGCCGAATGGGCGCGGATGAAGCGCGACGCTCTCAAGGCGAGGCTGCAAGCCGCGCGGTCCGAGCGCGACGGGATCGCCCGGCGCATGGAGAGCCATCGCCGGGAGAGCGAGCGGTTCAAGGTGGAGGCGGCCGGCTTGCAGTCCCGCCTCGGCGGCGACGAGGCGTCCATCCTGAAGGAGTCCCACGGCCGCCGGCGGGCGGTCGAGGAGTTCGCGCTGTGGCGGCGGGCCGCCGATGAGGCCGTCAAGACCGTGCGCCGCCTCTCGACGGCCACGGGGTCGCGCATGGCCGAGCTGGCCGTCGAGGCGGGGCCGCTCTTCGCCGAGCTGACCGGCGGCCGCTACGCCGGCCTCAAGCTCAAGGGCGGCTCGGTCTTCGACGCGGGCGCCCTGGCCGCCGTGCATGGCAGCCTGGGCGACAAGCCCGTGGAGTGGCTCAGCTCCGGCACCCAGGATGTGCTGTGGCTGGCGCTGCGCATCGCGCTCGCCCAGCGCCTCCAGCCCGCGGGCGGCCTGCTCGTGCTCGACGAGCCCTTCCTGACCCTCGACCCGGGCCGCGCCGAGGCGGCCTTCAAGGCGCTGTTCGGCTCGGAGCGGCTCAAGGGCTGGCAGGTGCTGGTGCTCACCAAGGATCCGGCGCTCGGGACCTTGGCCCGGGCCGCCGGCGTGCAGGTGCGCGAGCTTGGTTGACTTGGTCTGCCTCAGAGGCGGACCGGGCCGGAGGTCTCGAGGAGCTCCACCGACTCGATGAGCGGCGCCAGCTCGTCCCACCGGTAGAAGTCCGTGGAGCCGGAGCCCGAGTCCTGGACCATGAACACCCAGCCGCCCGCCGACTCGCTCGGGAACGCGCCCAGGAGATGGACGGCGTGCCGAAGAGGGCGGTACTCGTGGCCGAAGAACGCGGCGTCCTCCTCCGGGTGCCGGCCGCTGGCGTGGAAAAGCCGCAAGGACAGCACGACCGCCTGGCCGGGGCGCAGGAGGGCGAGCATCTCCCCGGCGTCGCGGGGCGCGGGGCGAGAGCTGAAGCCCATCCCGAGGGCCTTGGCGAGGCGGCCGATGTCGCCGGAGGACATCCCGCGGTCGACGTCCACGGCCACCTTGATGCCCAGCCGCCTGAGCGCCTGGGTGTCCTGCGCGTCGACGGTCTTGCCGTTGAGCCTGAGGGCCGCCTGCCGCGCGAACTCCGAAGCCGAGACGGGCGCGGCGAACCCTGCGGCGGCGCTGATGGCGTTGTAGAGGGCGTGCTGGGCGCAGAGAGACGAGTCCTTCGGCTGGCGCGGCGTGGGCCTCCAGGCGCCGCCCTTGAGCGTGCCCTGCCGCGCCGCGGTCCCGGCTTCCTCGATGAGGGCCGCCGAGGCGCCGCGCTCGCGGGCCGACCGGTGGAGGGCGAGCAGCTTCGATTCCAGCCCGCGGTAGAGGGCCATGGCCTCGTCCCAGAATCGGAGGTAGTCGCGGTTGGATTTGAACCAGCCGCGGGCCGACTGCCCGGCGAAGTGGTCTTCGAGGATAGCCAGGGCGGCCTGGTCGTCCCCGCGTCCTTGGAGTTCCCTGACCGCGGCCAACGACTCGGAGATGGAGGCTTCCTCGGCGGTCGCGGCAGCCGCCTGGCGGCCCGGGCCGCCGGTCGTCTTGCCGGCCCTGTGCCGGATCGCCACGACCCAGCTCACGAAGGACAGGACCGCGTACGCGGCGTTGAGGGCCAGGTAGATGAGGAACTGCTGGCGCTCGGGCGAGCCGCCCGGGAACGAGTGCGCCATCTGTCCCGTCCAGAGGACGAACCCCAGCGAGGCGATGAAGAAGCTCATCGAGAACCCGGGCGTGAACCCCTTGGGGGGCGTCCCGCGCAGCAGCGACACGATGTCGGGCACGAACAGCAGGAAGTACAGGCCGCCGGTGACGGCCTGGATGGCGAGCGCGAGCTTCGATATGCCCGCCGCGGTGAGCAGGTGGGTCAGAAGCCCAGGCACGACCGCCGCGGCGGCGAAATAGATCCCGGCGCTGAGGGCGAGGGCGGCCGCCGTGACGGCGAGGGTGCCCAGCAGCGCCTTGTCGCGCAGGAGCGCGGCCGGCGACCAGCCTCTTCCGGCCGTGCCTGGGGCAGCGTCCGAAGGACGTGAGGGGTCCCCAGGCGCGTCCGGCGAGGAGGCCTTCGGGGCTTTGCCGCCGAGCCAGCGGGCGATGGGGATGATGGAGAGGCTGATGACCGCGCCGAAGATGTTCTGCACTCCCCAGAACCACTTCCCCGCGATGGTCGCGTTGACCAGGCCCAGGGCGAGGGATGCCGCGACGAGGATCGCGATCCTGCCCAGCGGCGCCGCCTTGGCGTTGCCGTCCTTGAAGGTCTTGTAGACCTGCGGTATCGGGAAGAGGAAGCCGAGGGTGTTGCCGATCGCGTAGCCGGCCTGGCCCACGCCGTCCCAGAGCGCCGAGTGGAGCTGCGGGGGCTGGGCGGCGACCGGCGCGGCGTGGATCGCGTCGGAAGGCGTCGTGCAGTTGAGGAGCGAGAAGCCCAGGCCGGTGGCGATGATCCGGGGCAGCCATTTGCCCAGCCGGGAGCCTTTGGCCGACTTGGCCCCGGGACCTGCCGCGGCCAGGGTGGCGTCCACGGGGCCGGCTGGGGCATCCTGGGACGCCGACGCGCGGGTGTTTTCGCCTTTGAGATAGAGGAACGACCGTTCCGACCATTCCTTGGAGGCGCCGGCGGACTCGCGGACCCCGGATGGCGGCGCGAGCGCTTCCTGGGGGATGTCGGGAGCGGCTGACCGGTCCGGGGACGCGACCGCGGCCCGGATGAGGGCCGGCAGGCCGCCTTGGGAGTCGTCGAGATCGGCGGGGCTTGCGGTCGGCGCGGCCGCGGGCGTGCCTGCGGGCGCGACCGCGGTCAATGGCGCGGCCCGGGTCGGCTGGAGGGCCGGCAGGGTCGTGGGCGCCTCGGCTGTCCCCAGGGTCTGGCCGAGTCGAGGGATGGGGGAGGTCAGGCCCGGGAGCGCCCCCTGCAGGGGGGCGAGGTATCCGGGTGCCGTCAAGGCCGAGCCCGCGGGGGCGAATCCGTTGCCGAGCGCCACGACGGTGGGGACGGGTTGGGTGTTGCCTTGGACCGGCGCGGCGCGGACCTGCTCGGCCAGGGCGCTGGCCGCCCCGGGGCCCATCGAGGTGCCGATGAGCGCGGCGCTGAGCAGCGCCGCGACGGCCTTTCTCGCGGTCCTGGTCGTGGTCATCCCGTCCTGTTCATGCGCCACCTTATTAATATGCTCCGCTTTGCCCTCGGACGCCTGGGATAATGGGGCATGTCGGCGGGCCAATGGGCCTACAGAACGATTATGCTTATATTATAAGCAGAACTTATGTACCAGGCTTCTGCGGCTGGGAAACTTGTGGGTTCTGGGGTGAGGGCCGGGGCAGGGGTTGAGGCTCTTTGGGCGCTCGATGGACCGTGAGGAACGATTTTACGCCGCGCACGCCCTTGACTTTTTTGGCGTGCTTGATCGACCGCTCGATCTCATGTTGCGCCGTGACCAGGCCCAAGAGCACGATGCCGCAGTGGACCGCGTCCACCTCCACGTTCGTGGAGTAGATCTTCTTGTCGTCGATCAGTTTGGACTTGACGTTGAGTTTGAGCCTGAGCGATTCGGCGGCGGTGCAGGTCGCATCCTTCTTGTCATGGGGAAGCAGGTGCGCGACCACCTTGTCGACGCCTTCCACGGCCTTGGCCAGCGAGACGGCCTTCTTCTTCTGGGTCTCGTTCTCGTAGGTGCCGACCAGGTAGGCCTTGCCGAGGAAGACGTAGGGCGTGATGGCCAGGACGCTCATGTCCTTGTCGTCATAGTAGCTCTTGCGGATGGCGAGCGAGACCTTGGTGTCGTGGGCCTGCTCCTTGACGGTGCGGGTGTCCATGGCGGTCTCGTAGGACTTGACGATGATGGACAGGCAGCCCGATTGAGCCGTTGCCAGGCCCAGTGCTGCGGCGACGATCCAGGCGTCGAGGAAAAAAGTATTGATGGCATGGAGATTATCATTTCATGCGGCGGGTTGCCAGAAAGAGGCCTGCGTCGGGGCCGACGCGGGCGGGCCTCAGCGTATGATACTATCTGGAAGCTGCCACGAGAGATGATGCGATGAACCGCTGGCGCCATCCCCTGGTCGGCCCCGTCGCCGGGGCCCTGGTCTGGCTCTCCCTGGCCTCTAGTGCTCCGACCGGCTCATAACCGGGGCCTGGGAGGCCCAGCTTTGAGGCGGATGCGAGGAGCGACGAGCGAGCATGCCTGGGCATGTGAGCGAGAAGCGACGCGGCAGACGCCCAAAGATGGGCCTCCGCGCTATTGA
>JACRDT010000026.1 GCA_016212795.1 Elusimicrobiota bacterium
CGCGGGCACGGCGCTGGACATCGCCGTCCAGATCGCCCGGGCGATGGAATACGCTCACGGGCGGGGCCTGGTGCACCGGGACCTCAAGCCCGGCAACTGCCTGATGACGCCGGGCGGGACGCTCAAGGTGACGGATTTCGGACTGGCGAAGGTGGGCGTGGAGGACGACGAGGAGCCCGGCGCCGACGCGGCGCCGCACGGGGCGAGGATCGCCCGCGTGGGGGACGCGACGCAGACCGGCCGGCTCGGGACGCCCGAGTACATGGCGCCGGAGCAGTGGCGCAAGGCCAAGGAGGCCGGCGCCGGGGCGGACGCGTGGGCGTTCGGGGTGATCCTCAATCAGCTGTTCCGCGGCAGGAAGCCCTTCGAGTTGTCGGAAGGCGAGCCTGTGGACGCCTTCTACGCGCGCCTGCTTGAAAGCGACTGGGCTTTTGAGAAGCCCGGGGACCTGCCGGGCGAGATCGGGGAGCTCCTGTCGATGTGCCTGACCCCGGACCCCGCCAAGCGGCTGGCGGATTTCAAGCGGATCGGCGTGATGCTCGAGTCCGCCCATGAGAGGATTGTCGGCAAGCGCTATCCGCGCGAAGCGGTGAGGGAGTCCCCTCTCTTGGCGGACACGCTCGTCAACCAAGGCGTGTCGATGGCGGACCTGGGCCGGACGGACGAGGCCCTGAGGCTCTTCGGAGAAGCGCTCAAGCTCGACCCCACGCACCCCGGGGCCCTCTACGACCAGGGCCTGCTCCTGCTGGAGGCGGGCAAGCTCACGGAAGCGGCGCTGCTGACGCGCCTGGCCGAGAGCAAGAAAGGCAGGCCGGGGGAGTGGACCGCTGGCTACCTGATGGGCCTGGTGCAGCTGCGGCGCAGGGACGCCCAAGCGGCGCTCAAGGAGTTGGACGAGGCGGTCGAGGCGTCCCACGGCAACCTCCTCGTGACGGCGGCGCAGGCCAAGGCCCGGGCGCGGGAGTTCGAGCCTGCGGCGGGGCTCTTCGTGGCGCTGCCGCGGGGCACCGAGAGCGCCCGGATGGAGGAGGCCGTCTTCGAAGCCCTGCTCTCCCGGGCGAAAGCCGAAGCCGACGCGGGCGAACCCAGCAAGGCGTGCGAGACGCTCAAGAAGGCCAGGGCCGTGAAGGGCTATGAACGGCACTCGGCCGCGCTGGAAGTCGGCCGCAGGCTCGGCAGCCTAGGCATCCGGACGGGCTTGCGGGCCGGCTGGCAGAGGCGAGTCTTCGAGGATTCGGCCGGGGCGCTCTGCCTGGCCGTGACGCCCGATGGCAAGCTGGTGCTCTCGGGCCATCCGGACCAGACCGCGAGGCTGTGGGACGCTTCCACGGGCAGATGCACCAGGGCGTTCAAAGGCTTCGACGGGGCCGTGAACTGCGTCTGCGCCACCCCCGACGGGAACGCCGCCGTGTGCGGCGGCGCCAAGGGCACGCTGAGGCTGTGGGAACTCGCCACGGGGAAGGACCTCGGGCTGTTCGCTCGCCACGACGGCGCGGTGCGTTCGGTCTGCCTGTCCCCGAACGGCCGATACTCGCTGTCCGCGCAGGAGGAAGACCATTCGCTCCACCTCCGGGAATTCGGAACGGACAAGTCCGCGACCCTGCCGGGGCATGAGGGGCCGGTGAACTCGGCGTGCTTCTCCGCGGACGGCAAGCATGCGCTGTCCGCGAGCGAGGACAATTCGATCAGGTTATGGGAGGTCGCTTCGCGCAGGTGCGCCAGGATCCTGGCCCACGACCTGCCCGTGCGCTCGGCCTGCTTGACGCCGGACGGCGTCTTCGCGCTGTCGATGGACTCGTCCGCGACCCTCAGGCTGTGGGAACTGTCTTCGGGACGGTGCGTCAAGACCGCGGCGACGGCGGGTTCCAGGGGGATCTGCCTCACGCCCGACGGCCGCTTCGCGCTGTCCGCAGGGGAGGACAAAGCCCTCGGCATCTGGGAGCTCCCGTCGGGCAGGAAGGTCGGCGCGTTGGCCGGCCACAACGAGGGCGTGACGTCCCTGTGCTGCGGCCCGGACGGCAGCTTCGCGTTCACGGCCGGGGCGGACGCGATCATGTCCTGGGAATTGGAGTGGGACTATTCCTTCCCCAACCGGAGGGACTGGGACGAGGGCGCGAGGATCCATCTCGAGGCGTTCCTTGCCACTCACAGCCCGTCCGGCGCCGGTTCAGCCGAGGACGCCGCGGGCTGGAGCGAGGAGCAACGCCGCGGCCTGCTGGCGGACCTGGGCCGCCGCGGCTATGGGTGGCTCAGGCCCGAGGGAGTGCTCGCCAAGCTCAAGGCGATGAGCGCCGTCAAGGCGGCTGCGCCCAAGCCGCCTCCGGTGAGGAATTCCTTCCGCCTCGCGGCCGCCGCGACGCTCGCGCTCTCCTTGGCATTCGCCTGGCACTCCCTGCAGAGAAGATACACCAGCGTCAAGGCGCCCGAAAATCCCGCAGGATCAGCGGCGAAGGCCGGCCCTCCGCCATCCCAGGCCGCGCCAGCACCGCCGCCACCATCCGAGAACAAGAACGCACGCCGCCAGCACATACGAGACAGGATGGAGAGCATCCGCGCAAGCCAGCATGAGGCGATGCGGAATCTCTACCGGGCCATCGTGAGCAATAGCCTGTCGAACCAATTCCGGATGACGACGAAGAGCTACAGCGAACAAGACGACCTGGAGAAAGCCGTGCAAGCGGAGTTGGGCGTCGGCTGCCGTGTGGCCGATTGGAACGACCTCCTTTCGTTCAAAGGCTGGATGGATGTCTTCGTCGACGCGGTCGGCTTGAAGTCGGGAGAAAGCCTCCTGGTGACCAACGGCGGCAGCCGTTTCTGGCAGGAACGCAGCCACTATATCCTCACCCGGCTCGACCCGATCAATCCGGAGAACCGCACGACGCATGCCGACCTGGACGACCGCCTTGTATCTCTTGGTTCCGGGCGCAATCTGAGATTGCGTGTCCTGGCTTTCGACAAAGAGGCAGCGAAGAAGCTCGCCGCGGGGAACGCGGCCTCGGCGCCCTCCCGAGTGGAGAAGGGCGAAGGCGGGATCGAGTGGGTGTCGATCCCCGGCGAAACCTTCATGATGGGCTCCGAGTCGAGCGATGCGAATTCGGACGAGAAGCCGGCCCATCGTGTGACGGTCAAGACCTTCCAGATGGCGAAGACCGAGGTGACCAACAAACAGTATCGCGCTTGCGTAGAGGCGCGCGCCTGTGCGCCGCCAAGCTCATATGTCGGCGGCGATGACCAGCCCGTCGTGAATGTGGACTGGAACCAAGCCAAGGCGTTTTCTGAGTGGGTGGGCGGAAGGCTTCCGAGCGAGGCTCAATGGGAGTACGCGGCCCGCAGCCCGGGCCGCGATTGGAAGTATCCTTGGGGCGATGAGCCCGCGACCTGCGCAAGAGTTGTCATGGACGACGGCGGCAACGGCTGCGGTCGGAACTCGACCTGGCCCGTGTGCTCGAAGACTGCCGGGAACACAGAGCAAGGGCTTTGCGATATGTCGGGAAATGTTTTGGAATGGACACAGGATTGGTATCATAATTCGTACAATGGAGCGCCGACTGACGGCAGGGCATGGGAAATTCCTGCGGGCTCCCTCCGGGTGATTCGCGGCGGGTCCTGGCTCAACGACGCCAGGATCGCCCGGTCGTCCCTCCGTGGCCGCGGCCGCGTCAACGTCGTCCCGGGCCTCCGCGGCGGCTTCCTGGGCTTTCGGCCCGTGAGGGATTTGCCGGCCAGCGCCTATCCTGACGGCGCCCGACAACTGGGGCCGTCCGACCCTGCCCCCATGCAGACCGGAACGCTTGCCGGCCAGGGCATTTTGGTGTCAGGGCATGTCTACTACTCCACCAAGGAAATGGCCGGCATCAAGGTCGATCTCGTCAAGAATGAGTCAAAGTACGATATCGTCCGAAGCGAATCGGTGGTTCAAACGACGACCTCGGACGGCGAGGGGTTCTTTCGCTTCTCCGGGGTCAAGCCAGGGAAATATATTGTCAAATGGTGGGGCCCAACGGCTGAGTACATCGGGTGGGCAGGCACTTCAGTTGAAGTTGGAACGGTATCCCTGGTGGAAGATCTGCGTTTGAACAAAATAATCCGTTTGCTGAGCCCGGCAAGCGGCAGCGTCATCAACACCCAGCATCCGACATTAAGATGGATGCCGAATCCCGAGGCAGTCAGATACTCGGTATCACTGAACAAAACCGAGGGCTGGAAACTGGTAGAGCATCCGGGAGATGTCCGGTCAACCTCCCACATCATCCAGGCGACTCTGGAAAACAATACGGACTATACGTGGCAGGTTGATGCATACGGCGCAAACGGCTATCCTATTGGAAGCACCTACGAGGCGTTCAGCTTCAGGGTCGTTTCACCTTAGACACGCTGGGCCTCGGGCAGCCTTCCCCGGGCGCTCCTTGATGGCAGTCACTTCGCCAGACGTCTGACAGGACGGAACCCGACACGCTCGTCAACATCGCTTGGCTCCGCGCCGCCGCGGTGCGTGGCCTGGACGCTGGCGGCGAAATCACCCCAAGACCCGCCGCGAATGACCCGGGAGGAACCGCCTGGAGACTCCCATGGGCTTCCGTCAGCCGGTGCCCCGGCATACGGATGGTGGTACCAATCCTGCGTCCACTCCCAGACATTGCCCGCCATGTCGCATAGACCTTGCTCCGTATTCCCGGCGTTCTTCGAGCAGACAGGCAGATAACCAGACCGGCCGCACTCATTGCCCTCCCCGCTCGAAACCGCCAACACGGCCCGATCACAGGCCGCTTCCTCATTTCCCCAAGGATACCTCCGATCCTTGCCCCCGCTTCGCGCGGCATATTCCCATTCGGCCTCGCTCGGCAATCTACCTCCGGCCCACCGGGAAAACTCTTCGGCTTGATTCCAGCCCACACAACCAACCGGGTGGTTCTCCCTCTCCATCGTTGTCCAGCCACGTTCGGTCCATCGGCACTTCGAGCCGCCGTTGGGAGGCGTGCATGCTCCCGCCTTCACGCAAGCCTTGTACTGCGCCACGGTCACCTCGGTCTTGGCCATCTGGAAGGACTGGACCGTAACGCGATGGACTGGCCCCCAATCTTCGGAACCCATCATGAAGCTGCCCCCAGATATCGTCACCCACTCGATGCCTGCCGGCCCCTTGATACTGCGTTGCCTTGAGCGGCGCCCGCGGGACGTTGACGGGATCTTGGCGTCCTTGACGGACCTCGTGTTCATCGAATTCAAAACGACAGTCTCATCGCCGGCGGCGGCGCCCTTCCCCTCCGAGCTCACGTAGTCGAGGTTGCGCCTGGCGTCCTGATCGCCCTGGGCCGCCGCCTTGCCGAGCCACTCGGACGCCTTCCTCGGGTCCTTGGCGACGCCGGTCCCGGTCAGGTACATCCAGCCCAACCGGCTCTGCGCGCCGGCGTGCCCGTAGGCCGCCGCCCTCCGGGTCCAGCGGAGGGCTTCCCTGAGATCGCGCCGGACGCCGCGGCCCTCCGCGTACATGACCCCGAGCCGGTACTGGGCGTCGGGGTAGTCCTCCCTCGCGGCCTTGAGATACCAATCGGCCGCCTTGCGGTCGCTGCGGCGCACGCCGAGCCCGCCCTCGTAGAGCCGGCCGAGGGCATGCATGGAGCTGTTATCGTCCTGCTCGGCGGCCTTGCGGTACCACTTGGCCGCGGCGCGGCAGTCGACGCCGACGCCCAGGCCGGTCTCATAGCGCCAGGCGAGCTTGCGCTGGGCCGCGACGTCGCCCGAGTCCGCGACCTTGCTCAGCCAGCGGGCGGCCTCCGCCTCGTCTCGCTCCACTCCCCGGCCCTTGGAATAGAGCCACGCCAGGACGCCCCAGGATTCCACGTCGCCTTTCTTGGCGGCCCGCAGCAGCAGGCGCAGGGCCTCGGGTCCGTCCGCCGCGACGCCGCGGCGGCCCTCCGCGAAGATGCGCCCGGCCTTGCGCTGGGCGTTCAAGTCGCCCCGGGCGTCGGCCATGAGGTACCACTTGACCGCCTCCTTGAAGTCCTTCGGGACGCCCCGGCCCTCGGCGTAGATGTCTCCGAGCGCCGACTGGGCCTTGGCATCGCCAGCGGCGGCGAGACGCCGGAGCTCCTCCGGACGGCCGGCCCCGGGAGCGGGAGAGGACCGCGCGGGGGCCGCGCCGACGAGCAGGCAGAGCAGCCCCTTGACGGCCGCCCCTCGGGCCCGCGCGCCGAGGCTCATCTGAACTCGTCGCGCACGAAGCGCAGGGCGAAGTCCTCGGCGCTCCCCCGCCAATCCATCCCCAGCGCGCTCGTCGCCTCGACCGCGCCCGAGGAAAGCCGCTTCCATGCCCAGGCGGTCCCGACCTCGATCCTCACATTATCCCCGACATGGTGGACGACCGGCACCAGCACGACCGGCCTTCCCCGCTTGAGGACGCGTCCGCAGACCAGCCTGAAGAACCGCGCCCGGTAGGGCGTCTCGCGGGACACCACGTCGGCCAGCTCCTCCACGGCGCGGGCCCGGTCGGGCTCGGCCCACCCCAAGGCTTCCAGGCAGAGCCGCGCCACGCCGTCGGCGGGCGGGGCGAGCGCGCCGGTCTCGGCGCAGGAAGGCTCGCCGCGGCCCGCGAGCGCGGGCTCCTCCATCGCGCTCATGAGCCACGCGTCCATGCGCCGCCAGACGCTCCGCTGTCGAGCCCATTGCGGCGAGCCCGCCTCGAATGCCCTGTAGGCCTCCATCCCCCGGAGGAGTCCCAGCACCTCGGCCGGCCGGCCGGCCAGGGGGCTGCGGCGCCGGCAGGCGGCGAGCCATTCCGGGACGGCGTACCAGACCCGCGTCGTGGTGTCCACCCCGCCGGCCAGCGCCAGCCCAACCTCCCCGGCGGCCAGAAGGCTCGCGACGAACCGGCGGGGGAACCGGTGCCGGGAGGTCTCGGCGAGCGCCAGGCCGCTCAGGAACGGCCTCGCCAGGGCCATCCGGTCGAGCCCCAGGTGGTAGTGCCCCATGAACCCGGCGTAGAGGGCTTCCTCCGCCACCCCAACGCTGTCGAGGGCGTAGGAGTCCACCGCGACGACGAACCTCGGCCTGCAAGGCCGGCCCCGCAGTTGGCGCAACACCCACGTGGCGTGCCGGACCAGCTCGAAATTCATGTACTTCAGCCGGTCGCGCAGCGGGGGATGGGAGATGATGGCCAGGAGCGCGGCCGGCCCGCCGGCCCCGTCTTCGACGCGCCTGACCAGGCCGACGGCGCGGTCCAGGCGTTCCGACCGGTCGAAAGGGCGGCTGTGAGGGTGGGAGAACCGCTGGAGCACGGCATCCTGCAGGCGGCACATCCAGTCCGAAGGCAGGGCCCCGGCCCCGAGGCTCAGCGCCCTCGCGGCGAGGTTGAGGGGCGCCTCGGCCCAGCGCCGGACGAATTCGTTCTTTGGGGGATTGGACCAGCGGTCCCGAGCGATGCGGCTCTCATCGGCGCGGATGACGATGGAGAAGAGGTCCTCGGACGTGCCTGCGGCCGCGCCGCGGCCCGCCCCGGGTGGCGGCATTGGCGGATTCTAACATAAAATGATAGTCTCTCAATCATGCATGGAACCTCGCTTTTCCTCATCCTCGCCTGCTCGGCCTTCGCCCAGAATCAGCCGGCGCCCTCGGGGTACGTGGTCCGGGCCGAAGCCGCGAACGTGTACCTCGACTACGGGCAAGCCAGCGGGGTGCAGACGGGCCAGCCTTTCGTCATCTACAAAGAAGGCGCGGAGCTCATCCACCCGGTCACCAAAGCCTCCCTCGGCCGCATCGAGACGACCCTGGCGGAGGGGACCATCTGGGAGGTGCATCCCTCCTATTCGATCGGCGCCCTGAAGGCCAAGCCGTCCGGCGTCATCCCCGCCGGCGCGCGGGTCCGCCTGCTGGCCCCGGCGCCGGCGGCGGCAAGCACCCCTCCCGTCCCCGTCCCCCCGTCCCCGGCCGCGCAATCCGCTGCCGGCGCCGCGGCGCCGCTTCGGGCGCCCCTCTCCGACGCCGCCAAGGCCGAGAAGACCGCCGTCGAAGCCAAGGCCCAGGAGGAAGACGAGTCCACCCAGGACGGCGAGACCGTCGGCAAGCCCAAGAACAGGCGGGCGCGCTGGAAGAGCGGGGTCTTCGACTACCAGATCATGGGGATCGCCGTGGCCGATTTCAACGGGGACGGCTCGCCCGAGCTGGCCGCCGCCGAGGAGACCGCGATCCACCTCTACGCCTATCCTCCCACGGACGCCAAGAGCAAGGCGGACTACAAGTACCCGGGGATCCAGCCGGCCATCATGTCCCTGGAAGCCGCGGACCTCAACAAGAACGGCCGGCCCGAGCTCTTCGTGACGGTCTACAACCAGGGCCTCGCGCGCATGGAGACCGCCGTGCTCGAGCTCGACGCCGGCGGCGGCTGGACCAAGATCGGGGAGACCCCCCTGGTCGTCCGCTCCTATCAGGGCGCCAAAGGGGAGCGCATCCTCGCCGCCCAGCAGCTCATCGACAACCAGACCTTCCCGTTCGGCAGCATCTACCCCCTGGCGTACCGCGACGGGAAATACGTCCGGGGCGAGGAGGCCGTCCGGTACAAGCGGATCGATTGGATCTACGACTTCACGACCATGGACCCCGACGGCAGCGGGCCCGTCCCCCTCTATTACACCGCGACGGACCGCATCCGGGTGGACCTCAAGAAAGGCTCGTGGAAATCCCCCGAGCCCTACGGGCAGACCCCCAACCGCCTGCGCTGGAAAGGAGACCGCCTCCTCCAGTGCCGCCCGGAGCTGCTGCTCGACTACGGCGAGAAAGGCGAGCCGGCCCTCTACGCGGTCAGGAACATCGCCCGGTTCGGAGGCCTGGCGCACACCTTCGGGCTCTACGCCCGGGCGGAGATCCACCGCAAGACCTGGAACGGGCTGGGCTTCGACACGACGTGGAAATCGGACCTCACGGGCTTCTCCCCCGCCATCGCCTGGGTGCCGGCCGGCCAGGGCGCCCGGGAGCTGGCCGTCGCGGTCGTCGGCACGACCGGCAAGTCCGCCCTCTGGATCTACGACCCCTGACCCAGGCGACGCCATGCGCATGAAGCGGAAGAAGATCCTGATCGTCGACGACGACCACTCCATCCGCGAGATCCTGTCCACCCAGCTCTCGCGCCTCCACTACGCGACCTTCGCGGCCGCGGACGGCGAGGAGGCCGTCGACGCCTACAAGGCCGAGAAGCCGGACCTCATCCTGATGGACCTCATGATGCCCCGCCTCGACGGGATGGGAGCCTGCCAGAAGATCCGCAAGTGCGAGAAGAAGGGGGCCAGGGTCCCGATCATCTTCCTGACCGCGCGGGAGAGCGGCCAGGACAAGCTGAGCTCGATCATCTCGGGCGGCGACGACTTCGTCTCCAAGCCGGTCAGCCTCCAGGAGCTCGCCGAGCGCGTCGAGACGGCGCTGCGCCGCGCGCAGCGAAAGAAGAAGTGATGCTCTGGGCGGCCAGCCTGCTCCTCGCGCTCCCGTCCGCCGCTCCGGCCGCGCAGGGGGCGAAGGCGTCCCAGGAGCTCTCCTGGCGCACGAAGACCGATTTCGGGGGCAAGAAGGAGTACGGCGGCCTGCTCCTCGTGCCGGCGGGCGGCTCGGAGTGGTCCACCGTCCTCGCAGAGCTGCGCAAGTCCGCGCCCCCGGGCTTCGCCGTGGAATCCGCAGAAGCGTCCAACACCCGGGCCATCCAAGCCTCCGTGGACAGGCTCCAGGCCAAGAGGGTCAAGAAGATCGTGGCCGTGCCGCTCCTGCTCTCCTCCCATGCCGCCGACATGGACCAGAACCGCTACATCTTCGGGGTGCGCCAGTTCCCGTCGGCGGACTTCCAGGGAGGCCCCCACGCCCACGCGGGCTACTCCGTCACCAAGAGGGCCCGTTCCAAGGTCGAGATGGTGCTCACCCAGGCGCTCGACGACCACCCCACCCTCGCCGAGATCGTCGCCGACCGGGCCCAGGCCCAGAGCAAGGACCCCGCCCGGGAAGCCGTCATCCTCGTGGCCCAGGCCTCCAAGACCGACATCGACAAC
The DNA here is from genome assembly GCA_016212795.1 of Elusimicrobiota bacterium. Lineage (GTDB taxonomy): Bacteria > Elusimicrobiota > Elusimicrobia > UBA1565 > UBA9628 > JACRDT01. Next base: position 10,023 of record JACRDT010000026.1, read on the forward strand.
CCCCAGTGGTCCGGGACGGTCCAGTCGCTCACGGACAAGGTGCGCAAGGGGACGCGGTTCAAGTCCGTCCAGCTGTTCCTCCTGCCGTTCGACGCCCCCCAGGACGAGCGCGTCAAGACCGAGACCGGGCTGCGCGCCATGGTCAAGGGCCTGGCGGCGGGAGGCACCGCCATCGTGGTGCCGCTCTCCCTTGGGACCGGCCCGGAGAGGCGGCTGCGCAAGATCTTCGACGGGCTGTTCGTCAAGTTCAGCGGGAAGCCCGTCCTGCCGGACAAGAAGATCGCGGGCTGGGTGTCGGAGTCCCTGGAGAGCGGGGCCAAGCTGCCGGACATGCGGACCTTCAAGAAAGACGAGAACCCGCCGCCCGCCCCGCTCGCCAACAAGCGCACGCTCCAGACCTCGTCCTCCTTCCCGCAGTTCAAGGACCCGCGGGCCGTCACGCCCAAGCCCGCCGCCGGGACGCAGCCGCAGGCGCCGGGGGCGGCCCCGTGAGAGGACCCCGCTCGATCAAGGTCCTCGACAAGGGCTTCGTGCGCCTCGTCGAGTTCATGGGCGGGGACGTCGGCGTGGTCGCGGCGGCGCGCGTCTGCACCGGCACGGGCTCCAAGGGGGAGACGAACGACAGGCGCCTCATCGCGTACCTCATCACCCACCAGCACCTGACCCCCTTCGAGCACTCGGTGTTCAAGTTCCACGTGGCCTGCCCCATCTTCGTCATGCGGCAGTGGATCAGGCACCGCAGCTCCTCCTACAACGAGATCTCGGCCCGCTACACCGAGGCCAAGGACGAGTTCTACGCCCCCCGCGCCTGGCGGACCCCGGACGCCCGCGACAAGCAGTCCTCCGGCGCGGCCCCCGGCGTCGACCAGGCCCGCTGCGCCCGGCTGCTCAAGCGCGCCTACGCCGAGGCCTACGCGGCCTACCGCCAGCTGCTGGGCCTGGGCGTCGCGCGCGAGCTGGCGCGCCTCGTCATGCCCGTGGGCATCTACACCCAGTTCTACTGGACGGTCAACGCGCGCAACCTCATGCACTTCATCAACCTGCGGGCCGACAGCCACGCCCAATGGGAGATCCAGCGCTACGCCGAAGCCCTCGCCGGCTTCCTGGCCGCCCGGATGCCCTGGACGTGGGAAGCCTTCCTCCGGCACGGCTGGACCGGGACCAACGGCAAGCTCGACGACATGAAGCGGCTCGTCAGCTCCGCGTGACACGCCCCACCTCCATGTCCCCGGCCGCCGACGCCTTTCCTGAGAGCGGCCGGGACGCTCGGCCCCTGGGGCTGCCGCCCCGGGCCGCGGTGGCACCATGGGCAGACGCCTAGCGCTGCTCCTGGCCCTGCCGCTGGCGTGCCCCGGCCAAGCCCGCGGCGCGGGACCGGCCGCCCCGTCGGGCGCCGTCGACTGGTCCTTCTTCACCGGCGTCGAGGGAGACGAGGGGGCGGTCCTGAAGAACTTCATGGTGGGCACCCCGGACGCCAAAGGCGGCGAGGGGATGGCCGTGCGGGCGATGCTGAGCATGTCCGCCGTCGTCCGCGCGAAGGACGGCAGCCTCACGAGCGAGGAGACGACGGCGGTCGCCCTGGACGCCGGGAAGCCGACGCCGATCGGCGGCTCCCTGTACGCCCTCGACGCCGCCAAAGGTCAAGTCCTCCTGCTCAAGTCCTTCGGCGCCTCGGGCCAGGAGAAGGATGGGGGCAAGTCCCCCTTGCCGGTGCTCGACCTGCCGCTGGACGTCGGCAAGAAGTGGCGGTTCAAGATGCCCGTCACCGACCTCCTCCGGCGGCTGGCCCCGCACCTCAAGGGCCTCGCCGCCCTGCCGGTGACCCGCGCCGTGGCGCAGATGAAGGTCCTCGAGACGCCCGCCGGCGGCAAGTTCGACACCTTCGCGGTCGAGACGCGCGACGGCGCGGGCCGGCTGACGCAGACGGACTACTACGCGAAGGGGGTGGGGCTCGTCGGCTCCGTGCAATGGAACCCGGACGGGCGTTCCTCATCCATGTCGGTCCTGATGCAGACTGAGAAGGGGACGAAGGAGGGCATCCGCGAGAGGTTCAAGGCCATCCTGGCCGGGGCCTCGGGCCCCCCGGCGGCGGGCGGGGGGCCGGCCGGCCCGACGGTGACGACCGTCCGCCCCAAGGCCATCGACATCAGGGTGCCGCTGCATGGGACGGTCGAGGCGGAAGGGGTCTTTCGCCTCAAGGCCAACATGGAGGGCCGCGTGGAGGCGGTCACCGCCTCCGCCTTCGCCTGGGCGGCGTCCACGACGACGCTCGGCCTGCTGTCCACCAAGGAGCTCGCCGCCATCATCGAGGCCCGAGGCAACTCCCCGGAGGAGCTGCTCCAGCCGGCCTGGCAGAAGCGCTACAAGCTGACCGGCATCTTCTGCCCGGAGCGGTGCTTCATCCTCAAGGTCCACGCCAGCCCCCGGCAGAAGGTCGCGCCCAACGCCCCCCTCTTCGAGGCGGCCAAGAAGCTCCGCCTGGCCGGCCGCGTGGACCCGCCTTACGCGGACTATCTGCGCTCCGGCCAGCAGTGCGATTACTGGCCGGTCGGCAAGCCGTCCGAGAAACGGCAAGCCGCCATCGCCGGCTTCCAGCGCGCCGAGCAGGGGGGCGGGACCTTCAGCCTGGACCTGCCGCCGGAAAAGTCCTGGGACCCGGGGACCCGCTGGGAAGGCCAGATCTCCATCAAGCTCCCGCGCAGGATGGTCGGGGTCCCCACCGCCGCTCTCTTCGCCCACGACGGCGCCGTGTACCTGGCGGTCAAGGTGTCCACCGGCCTGGTCACGGGCGAGTTCACGGAGATCAAGGCCGGCGCGGAGGAAGGCAGGCACGTCCTCCTGCTCGATCACGCCCGGGTCGCCTCGGCCCCGCGCCACGAGCCGGGCGAGGACGCCCTGAGGACCCTCCAGGACGAGATCGACGGGATCCCTCCCAGGCCCCCCGTGGACCAGCAGACCGCGCCGGTGACGCCCCAGCCCAAGCCCAAAGCCAAGCGCCCGCCGAAGCCCAAGAAGCCCGCGCCCGTGGAAAAGGCGCCCCCGGAGGAACCCGCCGAGACGCCCGAGGAAGAGCCCGCGCCGCCCCCCAAAGAGAAAGCCAAGAAGGCGGCGGCCCAGCCCCCGGCCAAGGAGCAGCCGGCAGCGATGGACCGCCCCATCGAGGACCCGTATGCGCAATGACCTGAGATCGGTCGCGGCGATCCTGGCCCTGGCCTGCCGCGCAGGCGCGGCGGACGTGACGACGGTCCAGCCGACGACCCTCGAGATCAAGGCGCCGGTGTACGGGACGGTGGAAGCGCAGGACCTCTTCCGCCTCAAGGCCGACATCGAGGGCCGCGTCGAGGCGGTCATGGCCTCCACCTTCACCTGGGCGACGGCCAAGACCCCCCTGGCCCTGCTGTCCAACAAGGAGCTCGCCGCCATCATCGACTCGCGCGGGAGCACCTCGGCGGAGTTGATCGAGGCGCGCTGGCAGAATTATTACAGGCCGACGCGCATCTTCTGCCCGGAGCAGTGCTTCCTCCTGAAGACCTACGCCAAGACCCGGCAGATGGTCATGCCCGACGCCCTGCTCTTCGAGGCGGCCAAGAAGCTCCGGCTGGTCGGCCACGTGGACCCGCAGTACGCCGACTACGTGCGCTTCCCCCAGCAATTCGAGTTCTGGCCGGTCGGCAAGCCTTCCGAGAAGCGCCAAGCCGGCGTCGCCAACTTCTACCGCACGGGAGCGGACGGCCGGGGCGGGTGGGTCTTCAGCCGGGAGCTGTCGCCCGACTGGTATTTCGATCCGGGGACCAAGTGGGAAGGATTGATCAACGTCAACGTGACGCGCAAGCTGGTGGGCGTCCCCACCTCGGCGCTCTTCGAGCACGAGGGCTCCATGTACCTCCCGGTGAGGGTGTCCACCGGCGTGACCGCCGGCGACTTCACGGAGATCCTGGGCGGCGTGGAGGAAGGCAGGCCCGTCCTCGTCTTCGAGCACGCCAAGGCCGCCGCGGCCCGGCCTCCCGGTCCCGGAGCGCAGAAGGACGCCGCCGGGACGCCGGCGGCCCAGGCCGCGCCCCGGTCCGCCAACACCCCTCCAAAGGGCGACTGGGACGCTCGGCCTCCGGCCTCGACCGCGCCCCTCCGCGAGACCGGCCTGGCCGTGCCGAAGCGCAAGCCGGTCGGACGGCAGGCCGCGACGCCCAAGGAGGAAGAGCCGTTGGAAGAGCCCGCGCAAGCGAAGGAGGCGCCCGCCCCCGAGCCGGAGGAAGAGCCGGCGCCCAAGGAGGAATCCTCACCGGAGCCTCCCCCGAAGAAGGACAAGGCCGGCGAAGACCCTTATGCGGACTGAAGAACCGCGACCCCTGTTCCCCAACAAATACGTCTGCTTCCACGGCCATTTCTACCAGCCGCCCCGGGAGAACCCCTGGCTGGAGGAGGGCGAGCCGGAGGAGTCGGCCTACCCCTACCGCGACTGGAACTCGAGGATCCTCCAGGAATGCTACGGCCCCAACGCGGCGTGCCCCTGGAACGACGGGCGCGGCGGCATCCTCGAGCTCGACGACAACTACCGCCGGATCAGCTTCAACTTCGGCGCCACCCTGTTCTCCTGGCTGGAGCGGCACCACCCTCCCCTCTACCGCCGCATCATCGAGGCCGACCGCGCGAGCGCCCTCGAGCGCGGGGGCCACGGCAACGCCATCGCCCAGCCCTACGTCCACGCCATCCTGCCCCTCCAGACGCTACGCGACAAGACCACGATGGTGCGCTGGGGGATCGAGGATTTCACGCACCGGTTCGGCAGGCGGCCGGAGGGGATGTGGCTCCCCGAGACCGGCGTGGACGAGGAGACCCTGGAGGTCCTCGTCGCGGCCGGCCTGCGCTTCACCATCCTGGCCCCTTCCCAGGCCGCCCGCGTCAGGGACATCGGGGCGCCCGACTCGGCCTGGGCGGACCTGGAGGGCCGCAAGCTCAACCCCTCCCGCCCCTACCGCTGGAACTCCCGCGCCCGGCCGGGCAAGAGCATCGCGCTCTTCTTCTACTACGGCGACCTCCACGAGTACGCCGCGCACCAGGACATCCTCTCGGACGGCCCCGAGCTGGCCCGCCGGGTCCTGGCGCGCTACCTCCCCGGGGATTCCACGCAGCTCGTGCACGCGGCCCTCGACGGCGAGTATTTCGGCCATCACCGCCGCCGCGGCCACCAGGGCCTGGCTATCGCCTTGAGGTGCCTGGCGGCCGACGGCGTGAAGATCGTCAACTACGCCCAGTTCCTCGACCTCTACCCGCCGCCCCAGGAGGTGGAGATCAAGCCCCGCACCGCCTGGAGCTGCGGCCACGGCCTGGGACGCTGGAGCGCGGACTGCGGCTGCAAGATAGAGCCGGACAAGCCCACGCAGCAGCGCTGGCGCAAGCCCCTGCTCGACGCCCTGAACTGGCTGGCTGCCCGCGTCGACGAGACCTACGAGCGCGAGGCCGCGGCCCTGCTCAAGGACCCCTGGGCCGCCCGCGACGGCTACGGCCGCAGGGTGCTGGAAGGCTCGGCGGCGGCGGCCGACGAGTTCCTCGCCCGCCACGCCTCCAAGCACCTCTCGGCCCAGGAGGCTCGGGCGGCGCTGCGCCTCTGCGAGATGCAGCGCTACCGGCTCCTCATGCTGACGAGCTGCGGCTGGTTCTTCGACGACGTCTCCGGGATCGAGGCCGCCCAGAACCTCAGGTTCGCGGCGCGCGCGGCGGAGCTCGCCGAGGGGTTCGGCGCCTCGCTCACGAAGGACTTCTCGTCGCTGCTGGCCGCCGCCCCCTCCAACGACATCCGGTTCGAGCACGGGGCCCGCGTGCTCGAGAGGCTGGTCGCCCCCCTGCGCTCGGACCTCGGCCGCGCCGCCGCCCACGCCGCGATCGTCGAGCACCTCGACGGCTCCCGGCCGGCCATGCCCCCGCGCTTCACGCTGGCCTGGAGCCGGCCGCGGCGCTGGGACAAGCCCCTCACGGCGGGCCGCGACCGCTCGCTGTCTTGCTCCCACCTCAGGGTGACGGACGCCCGCACGCTCGAGTACCTGGAAGCCTGGGCCGTGGTGCACCAGCAGGACCGGCTGGACCTGGCCTGCTGGATCGGCCGCGACGAGCCCCCCGCCGACCTCGAGGCCCGGTTCCGTGAATCGGAGGACGCGGACCTGCGCGCCCACCTGGCCCGGAGCCTGGGGGCCGAGCACTACAGCCTGGAATCCCTCTTCGCCGAGGAGCGGGCCGCGGCCGTGCGCGTCATGCTGGCCGCGCCGCCGCGGTCGCCCCTGCGGGCCTTCCTGGAGGCCTGGCGCGCCTCCCTGCGGCGCCTCGGGCGGGAGCGCGACAACGCCGACGAGGTCATGCGGCTGATGTCCGAGTGCGGGTCCCACGGCCTGCACGTCGACCAGCTCCCCGACGGCGCCCGCATCCGGGGACACCTTCGCGATTTTCTGGAAGGCCTCGGATCGAGACCCGAGGCCGCGTCGGTCTCCACGCTCCTGCGCTGGATCGAGACGGCCGAGTCCAGCGGCTTCCATCTGAGCCTCTGGGAGCTCCAGGACTTCTGCGGACGGTGGCTCTCGAGGATCAAGGACGGCGGCGGCATCGCCCCCTTCGAGCGGGACGCCGCCGGGGCGTTGGCCAGGAAGCTGGGATTCTCGGAGACGCTTTACGCCCCCTCGGGGGGATACCCTAATAAAACGGCATCTGCCCCCCCGGCTACTCGCCCCCCCGTAGGGGGGACGAGTGAGATATGATCACGAAAAGACTGCGGCTTGAAAACACCGACGAAGCCATGTCGCTCCTCGGCGAGCAGGACGTCCTCCTGCGCCAGATGGAGAACGACTTCGGCGTGGAGCTGTCGCTCAGACAGGACGCCCGCCTCAACGAGCTGGTCCTCACGGTCCAAGGCCCGCCGTCCAGGGTCGACCGGGCGCTCAAGAGCATCCGCGACCGCCTCGACGACATCCGCCGGGGTCCCCAGGGCCGCGGCCCCCAAGCCCCGGCGGCCCACCGCGCGGATCCCCAGCGGGCCTCGGGCGACATGGGGGTCTCGGACCTTCCCCCCGACGCGCTGGTGCGCACCGCCTACGGCAAGGTCATCCGCGCCCGCTCGAAGAACCAGGAGACGTACATCGCGTCGATCCTCGAGCGCGACCTGGTCTTCGGCATCGGGCCGGCCGGGACCGGCAAGACCTTCCTCGCCGTCGCGTGCGCCCTGCGCGCCCTCCACCAGGGGAAGGTCAACCGCATCATCCTCTCGAGGCCGGTGGTCGAGGCCGGCGAGAAGCTGGGGTTCCTGCCCGGCGACCTGCTGGAGAAGGTGCACCCCTACCTCAAGCCCCTCTACGACGCCTTCTATTCGATGCTCGGGCCCCAGCGCTTCCGCAGCTGGCGGGCCGACGAGGTCATCGAGGTCGTCCCGCTGGCCTACATGCGCGGCAGGACCTTCGAGGACGCCTTCATCCTGCTCGACGAGGCGCAGAACACCACCCCCGAGCAGATGAAGATGTTCCTCACCCGCATGGGGAGCGGCTCGCGCGTCGTCGTGACCGGCGACATCACCCAGACGGACCTCACCGACACGGTCACCTCGGGGCTCATCCGGATCATGGACGTGCTCAAGGACGTCGAGGGGGTGGCCTTCTGCAGGCTGACGGAGGCGGACGTGGTCCGCCATCCCCTGGTGCGCAAGATCATCACGGCCTACGAGCGCTGGGACAAGAAAAAATGAGCGGCAAGTCCGCGACCGAAGCGACGCACACGGCGTCGCGAGGAAGTGGTTGCGCCAAACGGGCGCAATCCACGCTGGTCGTCCGCGTCGCCGGCGCCGGCAGGCTCCCCCCGTCGGCCCGCAAGCCCCGGCTCATCGCGCAGGCCTGCCGGCGGGCGCTGCGCTCGAGGCCCCGCAAGCCCGGCCTCGCCTTGAGGGGCGAGGTCAACATCGTCTTCCTCGACTCCCGGGCGATGCGCTCGCTCAACAAGCGCTTCCACGGCCGGGACCGGGACACGGACGTGCTGGCGTTCCCCTACGACGCCCCGTTCGGGCGACCGGCGCAGCGGCCTTTCGGCGACATCTTCGTCTGCGCCGACCGCGCCAAGGCCCAGGCCCGCGAGCTCGGCCACACGACCCTCGCGGAAGCGATCATCCTGGTCGCCCACGGCGCCCTGCATCTCCTCGGCCATGACGACGACTCTCCCCGCCGGAGGGCGGCGATGGACCGCCTCCAGGCCGGCGTCTGGCGCTCCCTGGGGAGGCCCTGATGCCCGCCGTCGGCGCGTCGTTCATGGAGGTCGCCGGCGTCAGGACGCACGTCCGCTCGGCCGGGGAAGGCCCGCCCGTCATCCTCCTCCACGGTCTCGGGGCGTCCTCCTATTCCTGGCGCTACGTCCTGCCCGCGCTGGGGGAGCGGTTCAAGGTCTTCGCCCCCGACTGGCCGGGCTTCGGCAGGTCCGGCCAGCCCTGGGACTTCGACTACTCCGTCGACGGCTTTGTCCGCTGGCTCCTGGCGTTCATGGACGCCCTGGGCCTGGGACGGGCGGCCCTCGTCGGCAACTCCATGGGCGGGATGCTCTCCCTGGCGGCCGCCATGGCCCATCCCGGCCGGGTGTCGGGGCTGGCGCTGCTGGGCACTCCCGTCTACACCAGGAACAAGCCCCACCTGCTCTGGCCCATCCGGTGGCCGCTCATCGGCGGCGTGTACGAGCGCTGCATCGGCCCATGGGCCGTCGCCTTCATCGGGCGGACCGCCTTCGTGGACCCCTCCCTGATCACCCCGGAGCTGCTCGAGGAGTACGGGATGGCGCTGCGCACGGCCGCGGGCCGGCGCGCCATCGCCCAGTTCCTGCGCAACGCCATCCCGCCCGACGCGGAGGACCGCATCCGGCGCTACCCGCAGGTCGAGACCCCCACGCTCGTCATCGTGGGGAAGCACGACCCCGTCGTGGACGTCGCGAGCGCCGAGCGCTTCGCCAAGACGCTGCGCAACGGCAGGCTCCTCGTCCTCCCCGACTGCGCCCACGCCCCGCAGGAGGAGAAGCCCCTCGAGGTCAACTTGGCCCTGCTCGGCTTCCTCGATAGGCCTTAAGGCCCATGACGCCGGCCGCCAGGCGCGCTATCATCTCCGTGGGTACATCCATGCCTCGACCGTGGAAGGGGGCTTGCCGCCTCCTGATGGCCGCCATCTTGTCCGGGCCGGGACCGGCCGGCGCCGCTTTGCCGGCGGCCTCAGGCCTAGACCGCGTCCCGCCGTCCTACGGCGTCTCCGCCCTTCCCGAGCCGACGCCGCAGGAATCGGCTGCCGACGAGGCCGCCTGGCGGGTGAGCCGCCTGCGCCTGGCCGCGGCCCGAGACGCGGGCCTCGACGAGGGGGCGCGGGCCGAGGCCAGGAGGCTCCAACGCTCGTCCTACGCGCTGCTCGACGCCCGCGACCGGGCGTTCCTGGACGCCGCCGCCTCCCTCCGGCTGGGGGGCTTCACGGTCTCGGGGATGGGCATCGCGGCCCAGGTCCCCTCCCTCCCCGGCCCCGAGAGGCTCGGGCCCGTGTTCCTCCTGGCGCAGGATTTCCAGGCTTGGCTCGCCGGCGTCAGGCAGGAGGCGCTCACCCTGGGCGTGCCCGCCGCGACGCTCGACGACGCGCTCGCGGGGCTGGTCGTCATGGAAGACGTCCTCAAGCTCGAGGACTCCCAGCCCGAGCACACGATCACGTTCGAGGAATACCTCGTCCGGGTGGTGTCGGACGCCCGCGTCGAGCGCGGGAAGGCCGAGATGGCCTCCCACGCGGCCCAGCTCGACGGCGTCTCGGCCAAGTACGGCGTCCCGTCCGCGACCATCGCGGCCCTGTGGGGCATCGAGAGCAATTACGGCCGCTCCATGGGCGCCTTCCCGGTGATCGGAGCCCTGGCGACCTTGGCCTATGCCGGCAAGCGGCCGAGCTTCTTCCGCAAGGAGCTCCTCGAGGCCCTGCGCATCCTGGCCGAGGAAGGCATGCCGTCCAAACGGCTCCTGGGCTCCTGGGCCGGCGCCATGGGCCAGTGCCAGTTCATGCCCTCCACCTTTCGCAAGCTCGCCGTGGACGGCGACGGGGACGGCAAGCGCGACATCTGGAAGAACGAGACGGACGTCTTCGCCTCGGCGGCCAACTACCTCTCCCTGGCCGGCTGGCGCAAGGCCGAGCGCTGGGGCCAGGCCGTGACGCTCCCGCCGGCCTTCGACCAGGCCCTGGCCGACCTCAAGGTGGTCAAGCCGGTCGCCGCCTGGAAGGCCCTGGGCGTGGAGCCCCGCCAGGGCGAGGCCTTCCCGGACGGGGCGGCGGCAGCGTCGGTCATCAGGCCCACCGGCCCGGGCGGCCGCGCCTTCCTCGTCGGCGGGAACTTCCGCGTCTTCATGAGCTGGAACCGCTCCACCTATTTCGCGGCCGCCGCGGGGCTCCTCTCCGACCGCCTCGCCCGCTAGCGCCCCTTCATCTTCGCGGCCAGCCTTTCTTGCTCCCGGCGGACGCGCCGCAGCATGGCCGGCTCCGCCCGCGTCCCCGCCGCGGTCAAGGCCTCGTCATAGACCCTGGCCGCCTCCTCGGCCCGGCCCGCCGCCTCCAACGCGCTCCCCAGGCTCAGCGCCGTTTCCAGGTTCCCAGGCTCCAACCGGCGGGCCCCGCGCAGGTCGGCGATTGCGCCCTGGACGTCTCCCATCAGCCACTTCAGCACGCCCCGGTCCGCCAACACATCTCCTAGGGGCGGCCGGGACGCTCGGCCCCTGGGGCTGCCGCCCCAGGCCGCGCCCCGGTCCGCCAACGCCCCTGGGGAACTCTCGACCAGGCGGTCCAGGATGCCCAATGCCTTCCGGTAATCCTCAAGCCCCTGGTACCCCATCGCGAGCGCCCGGAGCTCCTCCGCCTTCGGGCCGGCCTTCTCCGCCAGTTCGAGGCAGCGCTTGGCCAGGCCCTTGTCTCCCGCCTCCCCGGCCACGCGCGCCAACCCCACCCACTGGCCCGCGGTCGGTCCCTGGCCGCCTCGCTGCGCGGCCCCGGCCGCCGCGGCCAACGCCCGCCCTCTCTCCTTGATGTCCCAGAACAGCCGCGCCATCTCCACCTGGACCCACGCCTCTTGAGCTCCGGGCGGCGCGGACTCCGCCCTGCCCAGCGCCTCCCTGACCACGGAGGCGTCGCCGGCCTTCGCGCCGATGCGCGCCGCTTCCAGCCAGTCCGGCGCGCCGACGTCCTTGCCTCCCCCCGCGCGGACGCGCTCGAGGAGCCGCCGCGCCTCGGCCAAGGCCCCGCGTTCCTCCCCCATCGCCGCGAGGGTCTTCATCGCCTTGAGCGACTCGCCCACTCCCATGCCGCGAGCCCGCCCGCGAGCCAGGGCTTCCTTTGCCGACTCCCGCTCGCCGGCCTCGGCCGACAATCTCGCCAGGTCGACCCACTCACCAGCCGTCAGGACGGGGACCCCCTCCCTCACGAGGCCGCGGACGATATCCCTGTCCCGGCGGGCGTCGCCAAGGCCCTGACGCAGCCTCAGGATCTCGAGCCTCTCCCTGACGCTCGGCCGGGCTTCCTGCGCCCGGGCCAGCGCCTTGAGCAGCAGTCCCTTGTCCCCCGCCCCCGCGAGCCCGCGGGCGAGAGCGAGCCACTCTCCCGCTCGTTGCGCCGCTGCCCCGCTCTCCACGAGCGGCCTCGCCAGGGAGAGGGCGCGCCGGCCGTCGCCAAGCTCGAGGTGGAGGAGCGCGATCCGGGCCGTCTCCCCGTCGGAAGGGCGCGCGCCCTCCGCTCTTCTCAGCGCCTGCGCCGCGACATCCTTCGCCCCGGCCATCAAGGCCGATCCGGCCAGGTCCAGCCACCGGGCGGCGCTCAGCAGCCCCGACCCCTCCCTGACCATCGCCCGCGCGACCGCGGCGGCGCGACCGGGCTCGCCCAGCCCCGAGAACAGGCCGGCCGCCGCCGCCCGCTCTTGCGCCGGCAGCGCCCCGATGTCGGCCCGCGACAACGCCTCCAGGGCCAACCGGCCCTCCCCGGCCGCCTGCGCCCCGCGGGCCAATCCCACCCAGTCCGCGGCGCCCAACCCCGCCCCATCCCCCCTCACGATCCTCTCCATCACGGACACCGCCCGTCCGCGCTCGCCCAGCTTCCCGTAGAGCTCCGCGATCCCCACCATCAGGCTGGGCGCGGGATGCCCTTCCTCCGCAACCGCCAGATGCAGCCTCGCCGACGCCTTCCCGCCTCCCGCGGCGGCGCAGAGGGCGGCCTCCACGTGCAGCGGGGCGTCCCCTGGGAACCTGTCGAGCAGCCCCTTCGTCATCGCGGACAGGCGCGGCAGGCCCCCCAGCGCCCGGCACAGCTCCAACGCCTTTTGCGCCTCCAGCCGGCCGATGGAAGCGGGATCGACCTCAGCCAGCGCGTCCGCGGCCGTCCGCCGCTGCCCGGCCTCCAGCGCCGCCTGCGCCCGCATCAGCCCGAGCCGCTTGTCGCCCGGCAGGACTTCCACCAACTGCGCCAGGAGCGCCGCCCGGTCCGCGACCGTCAGCATGGGCCGGCACCCCTGGCTGACGAACTCCTCGGCGAACGCCGGGATGAGGAATCCGCGGGAGAAGACCTTCCTGGAGACGCTCCCGCCGCGGATGGTGCCGGCTTCGACGTCCATGAAGTTCTTGTGCCAGGCCTCGAAGGCCGCCATCAACTCGGCCTTGGAGCGCCGCGCCGCGCCCGCCCTCAGAAAAGCCGCGGCGCGCGCGAGATGGAGCCTGATGCCCAGCCAGACGCGCCCCTCCGTCCGGAAACCCAGAGCCGACCAGGCCGGCTCGTAGCTCAGGAGCGGGCCGGGCCGGCCCGCCAGCATCCGCGCCCACGCCAGGTCGAGCCTCCAGTCCTCGCGGTCGGGCCTCAGCGCCACGGCGCGCTCGTAGTCCCCGGCCGCGGCCTCGAAGGCACCGGCCTCCACCATCGACACGGCGCGCCGGGCCAGCAGCCAGGCGTCATCCGGCGCCGCCCTGACGGCGTCATCGAGCCGCCCTGGCTTGTCCAACGTCCCCGCCCTCGCCAGACTGGCGTACACCCCCACGCGGACCAAGCCGTACGAGGCCAGCGCCAGGGCCGGGACCAGGACCGCCAGCGTGACCCAGCCGCCGACCCGGACAGCGGCCCCCTCGCCCCGGCCTCCGGCCTCGACCGCGCCCCGCCGGCCGGCCAGCAGGCTCAGCGCCGCCGCCATGAGCCACGCCAGGCGCGGCTCGCCCCACGCGCTGCCGGCCAGGGCGGTCAGGAGCGCCACCCAGCGCAAGGCCGTCTCCGGCGAGGGGAAAACGGCTCGCGCCTGCGACGACCTGGCCCCCTTGGGCCAGGCCGTCTCCGGCACCCGCCGTCGAGCGTCCAAGACCAGGGCATGGCCCGCCAGCCCGGCCAGCACCGGCCACACGGGCGCCATGTAGGAACTCCGGACCATCAGCGGGCAGTGAACCCCGACGAAATAGCCGATCAGCAGCGCGGGCGGCCACAACTCCCGCCTGCCGCGGTGCAGCCACAAGGCCAGCAACCCCAGGGCGAACAACAGCGGCTCCAGCGAGACCACGAAAGCGGCCCTCTCCAGGACCGTCCGGCCGAACCGGCCGGGCTGGCGGGAGACGGCGGCGGCCCAGCCGGAAAACGTGTCGACCGGCTCGACATCCCCCTCTTGGGCGTAGATGATCCCGTCATAGGCTCCGCCGTAGGCTCCCCGGGAGACGGCGCCCGACGCCCCGACGGCGTTGCCGTAGATGGACCCGCCCTCCAGGACCGCGAGACCGCCGGAGACGGCCAGCTTCAGGAACAGGACCGGGACGAGCAGAAGATACGGCAGGGCGACCACCGGCAGCAACGGCCGCCACGCCCGCCGCAGGGAGCCGCCGTGGACAACCGCCACCTCATAGAGGGCCAGGACCGGCGGGAAGAAGACGAGCGGCGACCGGTAGAGGATGCTCACCCCGATGCCCAGCCCCAAGAGGACGCTCCTGGGCGTGGTGGGCGACCGCGCCCGCCACGCCAGCAGGCACGCGACCAGGACCACGGAGACGGCGTGGAACGGGTAGGGATACTTCCATAGGTCCTCGAGATGCCCCAGCACTGCCGCCTGGTAGAGGAGGGCGCCGGCCAGGCCAGCGAGCAGGGACCCGTTCAAGGCGCCGAAGGCGAAGACCAGCAAGGGGACCAGGATGCCAGGCAGGGACTCCCCGGCGCGCCGCCGCTGGCCTCCCCCGTGCTCGAAGAGCAGGGCGGGCAGGATGCTGGCGAGCGGCATGCTCTCCATGATCCAATCCCCGGGCGGCGGCACGCCGTGCAGCAGCGCCTCGCCCGTATCGGCATAGTGCTCCCAGCGGTGCTCGTGGGAATCGGCCTCCCAGGAAGCCAACTGCGGCTGAAGGACCGCCGTCCAGAGGAAGAGCAAGCCGGCGGCGACGAGCAGCCGGTCCCACCAGACGGCGTCCCTCATCGCCTTCATCACGCCAATGATATCATCTGGCGAGCCCGGGCTGCCGCTCCCCTTGACTAAGGCGGCGCGCCTAACCTAATCTATTGGTGCCATGAAATGCCCCAACTGCGGCGACGAGCACGCTCCCGAGATCGTGGAGTGCCCGAAATGCGGGATCGTCCTCACCAAGTGGAGCAGCGGGACCATGACCCCGGGGGCGCTGCTCAAGGCGGACAAGGAGACGCGCTCCCATCCGATCATCCTCTACGGCGGGCTGGCCGTGGCGGTGTTCGCCTTCTGGTATTCCTACCGGCACCCGGCGGCGGCGCCCCAGGGGAGCGAGCCGGGGCCGGGCGCTTCGGCGCCGGCGGCGCCGGGGGACGGGGGAGAGGACATCCCCAACCCCTGGCGCTTCCAAGGGGTCGTGCTGGATGTCCGAGACGGCACGCCCGTCGCCGCCGTCAAGGTCTCATTCTCGGGCGGCGGGAAGGCCTACCAAGCCGTCACCGACGGGGAGGGCCGCTACGGCCGCGCGGTGCCGGCGCTCGAGTCCGGCGGCTATTCGGCCGTGCTCGCGCACCCCGATTTCAAGCCCCAGCACCTGCGCGGCTCGCTCGAGGGGATGAGCGACGAGTACCGCGCCCGCGTGGACTGCTCCAAGGACGCCGAGAAGGAGATCCTGACCGGCAAGGCCGGCGAGCCCATGGCCGTGGATTTCCTCCTCTGCCGCAGGCGCCGCTGAGACCCGGCGCCAAGAACGAGCGCGATCAAGGATTGGTGAACGCAAGGGGAAAGTCGATGCCAGAGGAAGAGTCGGTGCCCGTGCTGGTCGTGGTGAAGAGCCCCAAGGCCGGACCCCTCGCCCATCTGGGCGTCGACCTTCCGACCATGATCCCGATCGGCGAGAGCCACAACCCATCGCGGGCGCTGTTCAAGATACGGACCGACCGCGTCGTCGCCGGCCGCAGCCCCGAATGCGACGTGCTGTTGGACCACATCACGGTCTCCCGCAATCATTTCGCGATCCGCAAGGCCCCGGAGGGGTATTTCATCAGCGACCTCGGCAGCACCTGCGGCACGATCGTCAACGACAAGGAAGCCCGCTCGGAGGTCCTCCTGAAGAACGGCGACAACATCAAGGCGGGCAAATTCACGCTCCTTTTTACTTGGAAGTAGCGTGGACAACCCCTCCGCCCGGCGTTCGGTCCTCCTCGCCTTCTTCCCGGGCGAGAAGGAGCAGAAAGCCCGCGAACACGCCTCGCGCATCGGCGCGGCGCTCGGGCTCCCGGAGCAAACGGCCGTCGTGCGCCGCTGCGGGACCACGTTCGTGGTGGAAGCCGCTCGTCCCTGGCCGGCGCAGAGCGCCTGGGACGCATTGCGCGAGCGGGCCGAGGAGACGACCCCGGCGCTCGAGGAGGCGCTCGGGCCCGCCCGCCTGCGGAGCGCCGTCTACTGCGGCGCCCCCGCGCCCTCCTGGGCGGACGAACTGCCTCGCACCGCGCTGCCCGAGGGAGAGGTCGTCGATCTCGCCCACGAAGAGACTCCGGGCGAACGGCTGGCGCTCGTGTCCCAATGCCCCGACCGCCTCCTGGCGCGCCTGCGCCCGGTGCTCGCGCGGCTCGCCTGCGCGAAGCGGCAGCTGGAGATCGCGCGGACGTGCCTCGCCGAGGTCCTCCGGGAGAAGCAGGTCGTCGACGACTCCGTCAACCGGATCCTCCGCCACCGCATCGGCGAGATGAGGGGCGCCGAGGCCTTGAGCGTGCTCGAGGAGCACGTCCGCGAGATGTCCCAGAACTTCGCGAAGCTGACGCGCAACGCCGGGATCGTCGACGGCGCGCTCTCGGACTTCCGGGCGGAGGTCCAGGCCCTGGAACGCGACGTCAAGGGGCTTCCGCGGACGCCCGCCCCGGCCCTGACGGACGACGCGCTGGCGCGCCTCCCGATCCCGGTCGCGGCGGAGCTGACGCGTCTCGAACGGCAGGGGCGGTCCCTGAACGAGTCGCTCTCGGCCGCTCGCACGGCCCTGCAGATCCATGCGATGAACGTGGAGATCCTGAGGGGCGAAGAGCTCGTCGCGCTGCAGAAGTCGACCGGGGAGCTGCAGAAGAAGGCGGTGTCCTTCCAGAGCGCCGCGGTGCTCATCGAGCTCGTGGTCGTCTTCGCCTACACGCTGCACTCCTGGGAGCTGATCGCCCACGCGCCTCGGTTCCAGGCCCTGCCGGGCTGGTTCACGTTCTTCTCGGCGCTCGGGTTCGCCCTCCTGCTCGTCCTGAGCGCCCACGAGGTCGCGCACCGCCTCAGGGAGGGCCGGTTCAGCCGCCAAGCCTACGCGCTGTTCGGCGGGACGGTCGCCCTCGTGGCCGCGATGGCGGGCGTCACCGCGTGGGCCCGCCCGCCGCACTGACTTAAGAGTCCGTCCGAGTCATAGCGCGAGTTCTGGAAGGGCGCGCTCGAGCTGAGGGCGAGCAACGAAGCCATCGGCCGAGCCCGTCCCTCCCTTTCATCTCCAGCGGGCAGGAACGGGAATTCGGGCCTGGGGGTCAGGGTCAGCTGACGCCCCAAACGACCCATAGGTCTTTGGACCTATTTTATCGTAGGCCCAAAGCTCGCCGGCATCTAGGCCCTCCCTGGGACTCTCGGGCCCATATTCCATAGTACAATAGGCCTACTTCCCATCTTGGGAGGAAAGGTCCAGACATGAAGTTGGAGGCAAACCCCGTGACAACCCCTCGCCGCGCGTTGCCGTTCGTCCTGGCCGCCGCCCTCCTGGCCCCGGCCCTCCTCCACGCGGGCCTCGAAGACGCGTTCGTGGCCGGCGCCGCGTCCTTCAACAAGGCGCTCCTGACCCCGCCGAAGCTCGTTGCGGCGGGTCTCCAGGATTTCCGAGCCTCGTCCGAAGAGGACCAGCTCATCGACCTGCTCGGCGATTCCGACGCTCAGGTCCGCGCCGCGGCCGCCAAGTCCCTGCATCGTTACGCCCTCACCAGCGACCGGGCCGAACGGGCCCTGCTGGATCTGGCCGGCGACCATCGCGAGGTCGCGCCGGTCAAGCGGGAAGCCATCAAGAGCCTGGCCTGGGCGGCCCAGCACGACAACACCAAGCGCAAACTCCTGTCCATCGCCACGGACTTCAGGGAAGATGCGGCGGTGCGCGCCATCGCATTCAAATCCCTCTACGTCGTCGCCGGCCAGGACGACAACGTCGGCCGGGCCCTCCGGGACGCCCTCTCCGACTCCCGGGAGCCTGCCGCCGTCCGCGAGGCCGCGGCCTGGACCCTCTGGGCCGACCAGAACGACGACTCCACCCGCCGCGCCCTCAAGGACATCCTCGGAGACTGGCGCGAGGCCGGGAGCCTGCGGGTCGAGGCCGCCAAGAGCCTCTTCGGCGCCATGAACGCCGCCGACGCCGAAAGGACGATGAAGGACATCGCCCTGGACGACCGCTCCCCCGAGGCCCTGCGCGAGGCGGCCCTCCTGTGCTTCCTCCTGAAGAACAACGACTCCGATGTCAGGGCGATGCTGGGGGATATCTCCCGCGACCGCAACGCGACCGCGCGGGTGCGGACCGCGGCCATCAAGGCCCTGGGGGACCTCACCCTGGAGATCGCCCAGTACTTCCACCTCTCGCATTACCGCGGGAAGTTCATCGACCCGCTCGAGAACCAGTAGAGCTCGCCGCCGCTAAGGAAGGCCGGGCGTCACGCCCGGCCTTTCTCGTTTACTGCTATAATCACCATGATGGCCAGGCGATACAAGGATTGGCTGGCCCAGGCGCAAAGCGACCTGGAACACGCCAGAAAGTCCGTCCCCATGCGGGACTTCAACTGGGCGTGCTTCGCGAGCCAGCAGGCAGCGGAGAAGGCGCTCAAGGCGCTTTACGACTTCCTGGGAGGCGAGGGCTGGGGTCATTCGGTTGTCAAGCTGCTCAAAGAGCTTCCTTCCGAGCGCGCCCCTGCCGCCGCGGGCCTCTTGGACAAAGGCGCCTCGCTGGACAAGCTCTACATCCAGACGCGCTACCCGAACGGCTTCGCGATCGGCTCGGCCGCGGAGTACTACACGGAGCAGGAGGCCCTGCAGGCCATCGCCAATGCCGGGGATATTCTTTCCTTCGTCAAGTCCCAGATTCGCTGACCCGGGCCGGACGGTCGCGGAGCTCAGGGCGCTCTCTTCGGCTCTCGGGGAGAGGAACGTGCTTATCGAGCGTATCTGCCTCTTCGGGTCCTACGCGGAAGGCAACGCATGCTCCAGGAGCGACGCCGACATCCTTGTCGTGCTCTCGCGGGACCCTCGTCCCATGCGCGACAGGCTGGAGGAGTTTCTGCTCGCCTTCGCCGATGCGCCCGTCCCCGTGGACGTCCTTGTCTGCACGAGGAGCGAACTCGACGAGGCCCGGGAGGAAGGCAACCGTTTCATGATCCGCGCCGCGTCGGGGATAGATCTTTACCGTCGGGCCTGAAAGCCCTCCGCATACTCGATGAAGATGCGGGGGATGCCGCCTATCAAGCGCACGAAGCAGCAGGTCACGATGTTGGCATGAAGGCCCAGGCCCGCCCAGGCGTCGGCCTCCTGGACGAAGCGCTCCACAACCGCTCCGGACGCCGAGGAACCGACAGCCAGAGGACTTGGCGATCCCTACTCGGCCGGGAAGTGCTTGCCCAGGAATTCGCGGGGAGTGAGTATCTGGATGCCCCGGAACCTGCCAAGCGGCCTTATATGCCTCAGGTTGCCTGTCAGGAGAACATCGGCCCTGGCCTCGACGGCGCACTCCAATATCCGGTTGTCGGACTCCTTGGCATCGATGACGGAAAGGTGCAGGCGGGGATGGACCACCGTCACGAAATCCTTGACCCAGGCAATGGCCTGCTGGGCCTCCTCCATGGAGAAGCCGGCCTTGGACTTCAGGTTCCTCTCGAACTCCTCCAGGATGAATGGCGAGACGACCGCCTCGAAGCTCTTCTCCTCAACGAGGTCCCAGACCTTCCTCAACCTCTCGCTTCTGAAGCCGACGGCGGAGACAAGAACGTTCGTGTCCAGGACGACGCGCAGGCCCCTACGTTCGGCCTTCATCAATCATGCGCTCGACGTCCTCCAAGCTCCTTATGCCGCGACTCTCCAAGTTCTCCGCCAGCTTCCTCCGGAGCTCGACAAACCCCTCCTTCCTGGCGATGTAGACCCGGAGTGCCTCCCGCACAAGCTCGGACCTCGTGCGGGACTCCTCCTTGGCGATTCTCAGCGCCTGCCTACAAAGAGGAGGCGGCAGGCTCACCGTCCACTGGGCCGTGTGGCGTTGCATGTTCGATCACCTCCGCCGGCTTGTCATTACTATGTAATGATACCAGAGAAACCCGCCTCTTTCAACACGCATTCCCTGGCGCACGCCATCCATGAGCGGCGACGGAATCGGGACAAGCTCGGCGTCCGCGTCGAGCCATCGTCAGGCAGGTCCCGGCTGCCGATGATCAATCAACGAAAAGCCGCTCCGGTCGCTCGCCCCATGCGGCCTGCGCTTCTTGCGAAGGGTCCAAGCGTCCGAGTGCAACGGGTAATGAGTCGCGGTAGGGACGGCGGTTGCCCGCCGCCCCCCGCCCGGCAGGTCCACGCCACGCTTGCGGATGGAGACGAACCTGTCGCGCAGGATGGCCGTACAGGCGTCGCCCACGCTGTCGAATGTCAGCGTCGGCGAACCAGGCGTCCTGGTTCTCGGACCTGCGCCTTCCTACGTCGCTGGCCGCGTGGACGGCGCACTCGAACACGGGCGTCGATTGTCCCATATCCCCTCGGCCCGCGACATGGCCGAGGCCGGCCGCGCGAGCCCCGCTCAGCGGTAGACTTCCCTCCTGTGCCCGACCTTGACCACCAAGACGTGTTTGAGCGCATCGTCCACTGAATAGACCACGCGCCAGTCTCCTTGCCGGATGCGGTAGCGGTCCTCCCCGGAGAGCTTCTCGCATTGATGGGGCCGCGGGTCCTCCGCCAGTCTCCTGATCCTATCCATCAGAAGGCGAAGGTGGGTCTTGGGGACCGCGCGCAGCTCCCGCTCCGCGGAAGCGCGGACGGAGACCTTATAGAAGCCCATCCGCCTTGAGCCTTCGCAGGACTTCCTCGAACGGCCTGGCAGGCTCACCCTTGCGGCCCTCGAACGCCTCCAGGTCCAGCGAATCCTCCTTCAGGCTCAAGCGGACCGCGTCGGCGACGATGGCCGAGAGGCCTCGGCTGGTCACCGCCGCCTTGAGCTTGAGCGCCCGGTAAAGCCTGTCGTCGAAGGAGATGGTCGTGCGTGTCATACAGATAGTTTAACACCAAGATGCTTTGGCGTCAAGATGCGCTCACCCCGCACGCAGCGAAGGCTCTCTCGACCCGGGCCTCCCCGCGAGACGCCCTCTCGCTGCCATCCTTGCGGGCCATAGTGCGACTCGCCCTTTGCCGCACGGCCCTCCTATTCGCATCACCTCGCCGGTTTATCCTGGCGCACCCTCAACGGGCCGGGCGGAGCCCGTGGTAGCAGTCCCGAAGGCCCGGGGGGAGCCCGGAGCGGAGCGCAGCACTCAAGGAGGCGGTGCCGAAGTCCCCGGCGCCGCTGCGAGTGACCCGGGCGGAGCCCGTGGGACTTTCCCTTGCGCTGCCATCGCTCGGCGCGCCATTGTAGGAGTGATGATACCAATCCTGGGTCCACTCCCACACATTGCCTACCATGTCGCAGAGTCCCTGCTCAGTGTTCCCGGCGGTCTTCGAGCATACGGGCCAGGTCGAGTTCCTCCCGCAGCCCCTGCCGCCATCATCCATGACCGCTCTTGCGCAGGTCGCCTGCTCATCACCCCAGGGATACTTCCAATCCTTACCCGCGCTCCGGGCAGCGTACTCCCACTCGGCCTCAGATGGAAGGCGGCCGCCGACCCAGGCCGCGAACGCTTTGGCCTGGTTCCAGTCCACATAAACAACAGGTTGGTCATCGGCCGAAGAGTAAGACTCGCAGGGTGAGCCCTGCGACGTGCAGGCCCCGGCCTCGACGCAGGCCTTGTACTGCTTGTTGGTCACCTCGGTCTTGGCCAGTTGAAAGGACTTGACCTTCACGGAATGCCTGGGCGTCTTGCCAAATTCATCCGTGCCCATCATGAACGTCCCGCCGGGAATGCGCACCCACTGGATTCCCGCCTTGCCTGATGGAACCGCCTTCCCGGCCGCTGCCGGCTCCGAAGGTTTGACTGCTGGTTTAATCGTTCGGGAAAGCCTGATGGCCTCTCTGAGCTGGTCATCGCCGAGCCTGGGTTTGAGGGTCGCAATCATCGCCTCGAATGCCTTAAGACCTTCCTGCCTTGCTTGGGAGGAGTTATAGATCAATAACAGCGATATGATGCGGTCATCCTCGTATTCGACCTGATAGCTGTCATTGGTCCGTTTGTCTTGAAGGCACCGGGACCTGCAGGATTTCCTGCCCAAATGTGATCCGCCGGTAGCGGTTCCCAACGGTGTGCCGCCGTTCCTGCTGCATTGGTAGGCGTTCCTGTCCGGATCGCAGAATTGCCCACTTGCCACGGTGTGAGTTCCGATGTAGATTTCCGCATCGTGGTCAATAGGCGACGCGCCTTTCGCGCCCCCTGATTCCTCCAGCTTGCGCCATTGCCAGACAAAATAATCCTTCACGAAAACATGGGCATAACCTGTCATGTTCCCAGGTTCTTTGACCTGCCAGCCGGTGCCCGGAATCAGATAGATCCAACCTTGCCCAGCCGGGTCTGGAACGGAATCCCTTGGATTGGTGGCCAGCAAGGCATCCTGGGGAAGAGACCATAACCGAACATTGGGGAGACTGCCTGGCAAGGCGCCGGCAGAGAGGATCCGTGTGCCGTCAGGCGAAATCGCCATCGTGAGGCTCAAGGCATTTTCCAGGATGTTCTGCTGGCTTGTCCTCCCCCAGTCATTGATTTCCTTGAATGATGCGATATCCCAAAGACGAAAACTGCCGAGAAAGCCTATCAATGCTTTGCGCGCATCATTGGAGAAGCTGATGGGACCCTGCAAGCTGGTATGGCCGATTCTAGAGAAGAGAAGCTTCCCGCTATCGGTATCCCAAGACTGGAAGGCGGGTCCCTGGGTCGCAATGATGGCCCTGCGTCCATCTGGCGAGAATGCCACGGCCTTGACCTCCGGCGCCGGGACCGGCCACTGTCGGATCATCTTCCGTTCTCCCAAGTCCCAAAGCCTGGCCGAGCGATCCTTTCCGGCAGACAAGGCCATCCTTCCGTCAGGAGAAATGGCGACAACGGTCACGGAGGAAGTCCCTGTTTGCCAAGCCGCGATAGGCTTGCCTGTGGAAACCTCCCAGAGTCTTAAGGACATGTCAGGACTTGCTGACAAAGCCGTGGCTCCATCCGGTGAGAATACCACGGCGCTGACTTCTTTGCTATGGCCTTCCCACCGCGCGATCTCCGTGCCTCTCGCCACTTCCCATAGTCTCATCGTATTGTCCGAACATCCCAGCAGAGCATGCTTGCTGTCCGGCGAGAAGGCGATGGCCCCAACAATGTTGAGATTTCCTAGCCAACCGCGGCCGATCACGTTCCATCCCTGCAGCAACACTGCGGTCTCTTTCCTCCCGTCGACGGCCTGGCCTGTCGGTTTCGCGGGTTCGGCCGGGGCCGGGGCTTCAGGCCTGGGCTCCGGCTGAGCCGCCTTCACAACGGATTCCTGGGCCGAAGGCCCAGGGGGTGGAGCAGGCTCGGTCTGCCGGCCCTCGGTCGAAGCCTGCTTCGGCCTGGCATCAAACGCCGCGCCCTGGGAAGGAGCCGGCGCCTTGTCCGGCGCGACGGCCAGGTATATGACGAGGCTGATGGCAGCGGCGATACCGACCCCAGCCAAAGCGTAATAGACTGTCTTGGCCTTGGATGCGAGATCCCCTTGGCCGGCCGATCCACGCGGGCTCGGCTGAGCCGCCTTGCCCGCCTGTCCATTGCGCTCTGGAAACTCGAACTTCCAATCCAACTCCCACAAC
Source organism: Elusimicrobiota bacterium (assembly GCA_016212795.1). Taxonomy (GTDB): domain Bacteria; phylum Elusimicrobiota; class Elusimicrobia; order UBA1565; family UBA9628; genus JACRDT01. Next base: position 33,430 of record JACRDT010000026.1, read on the forward strand.
CGCAGGCCGTCCCGGCCAGCGGAAAGGACGTATCTCGCGTCAGGCGAGAAGCACGCGGCGGTCATTGCCGCCCTGTGCCCCTCCGCCGTCCAAACGCACTCATCGCCGCCAAGGTCCCACAACTTGAGGGCCTTGTCGTCCCCGCCGGACAAGGCGTGCCTGCCCTCCGGCGTAAAACGCACGCTCCGGGCCGGACCTTCATGGGCCTGGACGCTCGACACAGGGCCTGTCCCGGGGAGCCATCTCACGAGCCTCCCGTCCTCGCAGGCCAGCAGCAGCCAGGGCTGGCTGGAGGACGTTGCCGCGTCATGGACCTTGCCCGCGCTTGAGTCAGCCTTGAGCATCCTGCCACTGGCCAAGTCCCAGCACTTGAGGAAACCATCCGCCCCCCCCGCGGTGAAGGCCCGCAGGCCCTCTGAGCTCACGGCCAGCGCGATCACGGGCCCGTCATGCGCGTGGACCGAGAACCTCTCCGGGCCCGAGTCCAGGTCCCGCAGTTTCAAGGCCCCGTCGTCCCCGGCGGACATCGCCTGCCTGCCGCCAGGCAGGCAGCAGACCGCGTTCACCGCTCCCGCATGCCCGACCAGGGTCCTCAGGCATTGGCCTGTCCCGACGTCCCAGACCCTGACGCTGCCGTCTTTGCTGGCGGACAGGGCTCTTGCCCTGTCCGCAAGGAAGCAGACCGCTGTCACAGCGCCTGCGTGGCCTTCAAGGGTCTTGAGCAGCCTGCCGGTCTCAAGCTCCCAGACCCTGGCCGTCTTGTCCTCGTGGCCGGAAATCGCCTGACTCCCGTCAGGCGAAACCGCCACGGAAAGCGCGTCCTTGGAGCCGTCGTAAAGCAGGCGCTGCCAGCCTCCTCTCAGACCCTTGGCCCAGCCTTTGAGACCGAGCTTGCGCTGAAGCTCCAGGGCAACGGGGGAGCGCTCATAGCCCTTGATGCCCCTGGCTTTCATCAGGGCCTCGTAGGCCTTGGCCAGGCGCCCTGCCTCGCGCTCCTTCCCAGCCCTCGCCAGCAGGGAGTTGAACAGCGACTCCTCCATCGCCGCCGCCTCAGCGCCCATGGGCAGCGCCATGAAGTAATCCAGCGGCTCCTCCAGCCGGCTTTCCTCGGCAGCCTTGAGAGCCTTGCGGATGAGCGGATTGGAGCTGGAGATGCTCCCGGCTTCCTTGAAGTCCCTGACCGCCCCCCCCACAAGCCCGCCGGCCAGCCTCAGCAGTCCCGACAGGTAGACAGGCGGCCACTCGCCGGGCCGGGCCTTCCTGCTCGCGGCCAGTTCCACGACGAACTCACCGGCCTCGGCCTTGCCCTCCCTCATCAACAGCACCCCGCGGTTGTAGATAGCGCCTGGATGCGCTGGATCCTGCTTGAGCGCCGCCCCAAAGAGCCTCAGCGCCTCTTCCGTCTTCCCAAGGTCCGCCATGGAAACGCCTTGGTTGCTCAAGCTGTCGGCAAGGAGGGCTGTCTCCTTGCCGACTTCCCTAGGGTAAGGCTCTCGGAAAAGGTCTTGGTAGAGCGCCTCAAGACGGGAACGCAGAATGGAGAACCGAGCCTCGCGACGGCGAGGCTCGGGACGCAGGCACGCCGCCACGATGCTCTTGAGCTCCTCCGGAGCGTCTTGCCGGAACTTGCAGGCCCAGTTGCTCTCCAGCATCCGGCAGTAGAAGGCGTCTGGAGGCTCGCCTTCCTCCATCGTGAACGGACGCCTGCCGCACATCAGCTCGTGGAGCATCACCCCGAACGCCCAGACGTCCGCCGAGGCCGCGGCCTTGCCGGCCTGGTGCCATTGCTCGGGCGCCATGTACTCGGGCGTGCCAAGCCTCCCCGTCATGGCCGCTTCCCTGGCCTTGGCCTTCTTCGCCCGGCTGTCCGGCTCGGGGCCTTCGTCAACGCCCGGGTCGGGCGTCTCATCCTGCGTCCCCGCCTTCGCAAGCCCGAAGTCCGTCACTTTCAGGGTCCCGCCGGGAGTCATCAGGCAGTTGCCGGGCTTCAAGTCCCGGTGGATGAGGCCCTTGCCGTGGCTGGCCTCCATGGCCCGCGCCAACTGGATCGAGACGTCCATGGCCGTCTTGGCGTCCACCACCTTGCGCTCCGAGAGCCAATCCGAGAAGCTGCCGCCCTCGACGCACTCGATGAAGATGCGTGGAAGCCCCCCGATCAGGCGCACGAAGTAGCAGGTCACGATGTTGGGATGAAGGCCCAGTCCCACCCAGGTGTTGGCCTCCTGGACGAAGCGCTCCATGGCCCGCCTGTTCGACACCCGGTCCGCCCGGGGCGACTTGACCGCCAGGTCCATGCGCCAGCCCAGGTGCCTGACCTTGTGCACGGACCCGAAGCCCCCCTCGCCCAGGAGGCCTTGCACCTCGTAGAGGCCGTCGATCACCATGCCTTCCCGCCAGCCCGGCGCGGACGTTCTCCCTTCGCCGGCGCCTGAAGGGCCATGGGGCCCGGAAGGCGCCGAACCGGCCTGACTCGCAGCGGCCCCGGCGCCCTCCGGCCCCATTGTGAGCGTGCCCTGGCCCCCGGGCCCCATGGTGAGGGTGCCCTGGTTCCCCGGCCCCATCGTCAAAGTGCCGGGACCGGCAGGCTTCGGGGCCGGAGCGTCACCCAGGGTCAAGGTCCCGGGGTCTTGCTTGCGGCCCGGCGCCTGCGCGAGCCGGGCCTTCAATCGCTGGATGCGGGCGCGGAACTCTGCGGCCTGGTCCGGGTCCCGGCCAATCACTTCCCCGAGGAGCAGTTCGCACCGCTGAAGGGCGGCGGCCGCTTCATCGCGGCGGCCCGCCTCATAGGCAGCCTCCCCGTTTTGGAGATGCTCCTCCAGGAGCCTGCGGTCGGCCGGGCCGGACATCCGCGCTTATCATACCACTTTGTTCGATGGGAGCGCGGTCGCCGTGAGTCACTGCGTCCGGACGCAGTAGAGCACGGTCCGCCCCTTCCCGTCGTCGACTGTCCCCGCGGGCCCGTCGAAGCCGTTGGGGCAGCATCCACCCGACACGATGGGATGCCTGCGCGAGGAGGGTCGGTCGTCCTGATCGCTCGCAGGTGGCGGCTGGAACCTTTTTTGGGGGGCGCTCGTATAGCTAAGATGAGCCTGAGACCCTTGACCGACGAGACGCTGCTGGTACGCCTTGAAACCTTGGTCCACCAGGAGCGCGAGAGCGTCGCCGAGATCGTAGAACATCTGGCCGAGGTCGACAGGCGGGATATCGTCCTTGACCGCGGGTATGCCACGCTCTTCGAGTATTGCACCAAGAGGCTGCGCTATTCGGAGGCAGCGGCGTTCCTGAGAATACGCGCCGCTCGGGCGGCCAAGCAGTTCCCCAGGGTCTTGGACGATCTCAAGTCCGGAGCGATCCATCTCGACGCGATCATGCGACTCTATCCCCATCTCGATGCCCGGAACTGCGACCGGCTCCTCGCCCAGGCCGCCGGCGCGTCCAAGCGCGAGGTCCTGGCCCTCGTCTCGAGTCTCGGCGGCGCGGGGGGCGCGCCCGAACGCGACGTCATCCGCCGTCTACCCGTCCTACCGCCGGCGACCTCGCCTTCGGCCAGGGATGCCCAGCCCCCGCCCGGCATCGCCCTCCCTTCGGCCGGCGCCGCCTTCCCACCGGCTGGCGCCGCGCTTCCTCCGGTTGCGATGGCGCGCCGCCAGGATCCTGATGGTTCCGTCGGTACCCAGACCGTCCTGGCGCCTTCGAGGATCCGGCTCTCTTTCACCGCGGACGATGGGTTTCTCGCCATGGTGGAACGGCTGCGCCGCCTGCGCCGCCACAAGTATCCGGCCGGACGGCTGGAAGACCTCCTCAAGGATGCCGTGGCGAGCATCCTGGCCCGCATCGATCCCGAACGACTGAAGCAAGACCGTCGCCGAGGCCGGGGCGCGGCCAAGCCCCGGTCCCGCGCGCCTTCGCGCCGAGTGCCGGCGGCGGTCAAGGCCGAAGTCTGGAAACGCGACGGGGGCCGCTGCGCCTACGTCGCCCCGGATGGGCGGCGTTGCGAAGGCAGGGATTTCCTGGAATTCGACCATGCGATCCCCTGGGCGATAGGCGGCAAGTCCGACAACGCGGCCAACATCAGGCTCCTCTGCCGGCCCCACAACCAGATGCTGGCCCGTCGGCGATTCGGCCCGCGCCGGATCGCGGCGCCGTGAGTCACTGCGTCCGGACGCAGTAGAGCACGGACGGCCCACCGCCTTCCTGGGACGGAGGCCCACAGCTTTCCGTCATGAGCCTTCTTTGTCGCCGCGTCCTGGTGACGTTCCGCGTCAACGTTCCGCGCTGAAACTTCCGCCCAGCGGAAAGGCCTTGGTGAGGATTCGGTCGTCGCTCGCCGGCCGGCATCAGGAGCCCAGCGCCCGGGCGAGAGCGTCCCTGAACGCCGCGGCCGTGGGGTAGCGCCGGCGGCTGTCGGGGGCCGTGGCCTTGTCGACGACGTCCATCACCCCGCCCGGCAGGTCCACGCCACGCTTGCGGATGGAGACGAGCCTGTCGCGCAGGATGGCCGTGCAGGCGTCGCCCACGCTGTCGAAGTCGTAGACGAGCTCGCCGGTCAGCATGTTGTAGAGCGAGGCCCCCATGGAGAAGACGTCCGAGACCGGCTTGGTCCAGCGGAACTCCCGGAGCTGCTCCTTGGGCATGAAGGCCAGGGTCCCGCCGCCCTGCCCGGAGGCGGTCATGCCGCTCATCCCCGCGAGCGCGAAATCCTTGGCCAGGCCGAAATCCGCGATCTTGGCCGTCATCTTGCTCCCTTGCCCCGCCAGCAGGATGTTCTCCGGCTTGAGGTCCCGGTGCACGAGCCCCTTGGCATGGGCGAACTCGAGCCCCTCGAGGGCCTGCAAGACGATGCGCGCCGCGACCTCGAGGCTCAGGCGGCCGGCCGATTGCCCCATCAAGCCGGCCGCGCTCCCGGCGCCGCAGAACTCCATCGCGAAGAACAGGGCCCCTCCCGCGAGGCCGTCCTCGAAGAACTGCACGATGTTGGGATGCTTGAGGGCCATGGCGACGCTCATCTCGCGGCGGAAGAGCTTGATGGCGCTCTCGGAGACCTTGCGGCCGCCGGGCTTGATGACCTTGAGCACGGCCGGCTGGCCGTCCTTGAGGCGCCTGGCCAGGTAGACCTTGCCCATGCCGCCTTCGCCGAGCTCCCGCTCGACCGCGTAGCCCGGGAATTCCGAAGCCCTCTGCGCGGGATGCTTGGCGACCCCGGCCAGGAAATCGGCCATGTAGCGTCCGGCATCCCCTCCCGCGCCCCGGCCTCCGGCCTCGACCGCGCCCCGGTCCGCCAACACCTTTCCTAAGGGCGCCCCGGACGCTCGGCCTCCGGCCTCGACCGCGCCCGTCTTGCCCTTCTCGGAGCATGCCGGGCAGCGTGGTTCAGGCTCGAAGCGCCCTTCCCGGGCGGCCGGCTCGAACTCCTTGCCGCAGCCGGCGCAATCCGCGAAAGCCCTGACCTGGACCGAGAACTCGGTGACCCCGGCCTTGATGACGTCGCCGCTCTTCAGGCGCACCGCCGCCGCCCTCTGCGCCGCCTTCTTGGTCGGCTCTCCCCGCTCGCGGCCGCCGCAGCGCTCTCCGTTGACGCAGGTGCCGTTCTTGCTCCCCAGGTCCCTCAGCTCGCACTCGGGGGGATTGAACTCGATGAGGAAATGGCTCGAGGAGATGTAGGGATCGTCCGGGATGGAGCATTGGCACTCGGCCGCCCTGCCGAAGATGAACATGTCGTGGTTGTCGAACGTAAATTCCTTGCCCTTCTGCGGCCCCTTGGTCACCCGGATCGCGATCGTGCCGCGCACAGGCGTCCCCGCTCAGGCCCCGCGCCTGAGGTCCACGACCAGGGCGGTGATGTTGTCGTGGCCCCCGGCCTCGTTGGCCTCGGCGACGAGCCTCCGGGCGGCTTCGGCGCCGGGCTCGGAGGCGAGGATGGCCTTGATCCTGTCGTCGGACAGCATGCCCGTCAGGCCGTCGCTGCACAGGAGCAGACGGCACGGCCCTTTGAGGTGGACCAGCCGCACGTCGGCGCGGGCTTCGCCTTCCATGCCGGCGTGGCGCGTGAGCGTGCTGCGCGCCGGGTGCGCCCTGGCCTGCTCGGCGGTGATCTTGCCCAGCCGATGCATCAGCGCCGCCACCGAGTGGTCCTCGGTGACCTGCCTGAAGACGTCGTGTCTCAGGATGTAGGCCCGGCTGTCGCCGAGGTTGGCGACATAGGCGCATTTGCCCCTAACCAGCGCCAGCACGATGGTCGTGCCCGTTCCTTTCAGACTCGCGTCCTGCCGGCTGCGCTCGCGCAACGCGCCGCTGAATTCGGCGATCGTCTTCCGGATCGCCCCTTCGAACGCCGTTTCGGTGGCGCGCTCCATGCCCGCGAGCCTGTCTTCGAGCATCTTGGGCAGGACCTCCGCCGCGGCCTGGGAGGCCACGCTGCCCGCGGCCAGCCCGCCCATGCCGTCGGCGACGAGGAACAGCCCGGCCTGGGCGTCGGCGAACCAGGCGTCCTGGTTCTCGGACCTGCGCCTTCCTACGTCGCTGACCGCGTGGACGGCGCACTCGAACACGGGCGTCGTCTGCCCCATATCCCCTTCACGCCGCGGGACGACGCTGCCCGATCCACCAATCCCGGAAGGCCTTGAGCCGGGGCAGCGACTCCCTGTCCTTGACCCGCCCGGAGGCCTCCTTGCTGCGTATGATGTCGTCGAGATGGCAGACGCGCAGGCCTTCAACGACGAGAGCCCGCCCATCCGCCTCGGCGAACGTTTCGATGCCGTCCGGGGCGAAGATGAGATCGAGGTCGAACGGCCCGTAGCGGAGCTGGATGAAATCCTTGCCTCGCTCGATCTCCGAACGGTGCTGGGAAGTGAGGGGGAATCCCAGCTCGGTCAGCGCCTGGACCAGAGCGCGCCCGTTCTCCGGGCTCTTCTCGACGAAGATATCGGCATCCTGGGTGGTGTCGGGATAGCCCAGGATGATGGCTCCTGATTTGCCCAGGAAGAGGTAGCGAACGCCCCCTTTCTTGAATGCCTCGGCGATGTCCCGGGCTTGGCGGTACTCAAAGGGTCCGGCCATAGCCGAGCCAAGAAGGCAGGTTCTCCTCGCACCAGCGGCGGTACTCGGCCATCGTGTCAAACGACCGGTACGGCGCATCGTCCAACACGGGCTTGTAGGTATGAATGAACGAATACCGCAGCCGCTGTTCCAAGGTTCTTTGAGCAGCCGCCTTGAATTCTTCCGACCATTGAGCCCATTCGGCGGGGATCCGCGTCACAAGACCAGTTTAGCATCCAGCCGGGGCCAACTCAAGGGCCTTGACAGGCGCCTCGGACCCGTGTCATGCATCATCACGCCCTTGCCATCCAACTCATGCGTCCCGTTGCGCACGACGATCTTGCTTGCGAAACGGTTCGTTTCCTGCACGAACCCTGCGGCGAATCTGGCCGGCGTCCAGGTCCTCAATAGGACCGTTCTTTTCACCATGGAATGGACAGAGTACGCGAAAGCGACGTCAGCATATCGCGCGAGATGTTATAAGTGCCGATATTCACGACGCTTTCTTAAGAGCGGCACATTACAGCCAGCCGTCGAACCAGCATGTACACATTTGACCCGGAAGCGCCATGATTCATCGTCACGGCCGCGCCATGGCGTCCTCGAAGTCGGCCAGGAACTCCCCCGCGGCGGCGTGGCGCCTGGCGGGGTCGGCGGCCAGCGCGCGCGCCATCAACGCGTCGAACCTCGCGCCCAGGTCCGGCGCGGCGCGGCTCAAGGGGGCGAAGTCCATCTTCTCCTTCTGCCCCAGGAAGTCCGGCCCGGCGAAGGGGAGCTTCCCCGACAGCATCTGGTAGACGGAGACGCCCAGGGCGTAGATGTCGGCGGGCTGCTTCTCCGTGCCGAGATGCTGCTCGGGCGCCATGTAGGCCAGCGTGCCGAAGGGGTTGGTCCGGCTCAGCTTGGTGAGCGTGGTCTTGGCCTGGCGCGCGATCCCGAAATCCATGACTTTGACCACCCCGCTGGAGTCGAGCAGCACGTTGGACGGCTTGAAGTCCCGGTGCAGGACGCGGCGGGCATGGGCGAACTCCATGGCGGCCCCGGCCTGGCGGACGATGCGCAGGCACTGGCCCGGGTCCAGGCGGCCCTTCACGTGGACGAGCTCCCTCACGGTCGGGCCGTCGATGTACTCGAAGACCAGGTAGATCTCGCCGGACTCCTCCACGATGGTGAAGATCTCGACGATGTTGGCGTGGCGCAGGCACGCCACGATCCGCGCCTCATGGAGGAACCCGCCGGAAGCCTTGGGGTCCGACCGCAGCTCCGGGCGCATCTTCTTGACGGCCACCGTCCGGTCCAGCATGAGGTCGCGAGCCTCATAGACCGAGCCCATGCCCCCCTCCGCGATGAGGCGCCGGACCTCGTAGTTCTTGGCGAAGGTCTTGGGCAGGTCCGGCTCCGGCGCGGCGTCCAGGCAGCGGGCGCGCTCCATGATGGCGGGACAGCGCTGCGCCACGCCGCCGAACGCCGCCGCCGGGATGACGAACACCAGGGCGTCCTCCCGCGCCTGATAGCCGGCGGTGGCTTGCCCCGCCCCCATCAGGGAAGACTCCCCGAAGACGTCCCCCGGCCCCAAATCCTGGGGAGCGGCGCTCCCCCCCGCCTTCGGGTCCTGGACCACCGCGACCTTGCCGGTCGCGACCACGTAGAGCCCCTCCATGGGCGCCCATCGCGGCAGGACGAACTGCCCCGCCGGCACCTGGAGCTGCTCGGCGCAGCCCGCCAGCGAGCGCGCGTCCTCGAGGGACACCCCGGCGAGGAAGAGCACGTTCTGATGGAGGAACTCGGTGACGGTCATGCTCCCATGCGCCAGACGCGGACCTGGCCGAACCCCTGCACCTCGCGCAGCCCCCCGTCCTCGCAGGGGAGCTTGGCCCCGATGAGGCCGCGCGTCGAGTCCGTGAAGGCGACGGCGTTGGGACGCGCCAGCTTCTCCATGCGCGAGGCCAGGTTCACGGCGTCGCCGATGACGCCGTATTCCATGCGGCCGGCAAAGCCTATGTTCCCCGCCACCACGGCGCCCGTGTTCAGGCCGACCCGCACCGGCAGGCGCAAGTCCCCCTGCGACAACGAGGCTCCGCCCCAGGCCGCCGCGATCGCGAGGCCGCAGCGGGCCGCCTGGACGGCGTGGCTCTCCCGCGAGGTGCTCGCCGACTGGACCGGCTGGGCGCCGAAGACGCCCATGACCCCGTCGCCCAGGAACTTGTCCACGTGCCCCCCGTGCTCCTGGATGCGCTCGGACACGACCCTGTAGAACGGGTTGAGGAGCTCGCTGACCTGTTGAGGGGACCGGCCGCGGCAGAACGCGCTGAAGCCCTGCAGGTCCGCGAACAGGACGGTGGCCTCGCATCCCCTGACGCCCAACCCCAGCGGCCTGCCCGCGCGCGAAGCCTCCACGATGAGGCTGACCACCTCGGGGCCGAAATACCCCCTCATGTTCTGCGCGAGGCGCGAGAAGAAAGCCTGCTTCTCGAGGGACAGCTGCAGGGCCGCCACGCTGGCCAGGGCCTGGGCAAGGTGCAGGTCGTCTTCCGAGAAGGAGCCCCCTCGGGTCCTGTTGTCCATGTAGAGCAGGCCCAGCCGCTGCTCGAGGCCGCGCAGCGGCACGACCAGGCCGGAGCTGATCTGAGCCTCCACCTGGCTCGCCGTGGCGCTCCGGCCGGACGGGGCGAGCAGGATCGACCGGTCCGCCGGCAGCCCCTGGACGAGGCCCGAGCTGAAGCGCAGGTCGAGGAGCCGGCCCGCGTCCCGGTGACAGGCCGCGCGGACGGCCAGGCCGCCCTCGGGGCCCTCCTCCAGGACGGCGGCGACCACGGCGGGCGCGATCTTGGACAGGGCGTAGTCGAGGACGTCGAACAGGCCCTCCTGCGCGTCATGGACGCGGCTCAGCCGCCGGAAGAGCTCGTGCAGCTGGGCGAACCCCCGGGAGGACCGCGCGTCCATGGCGCGGGAGGGCTGCGTGTTGATGGTCCGGAGGATGTCGTCGATGTCGACGCGCTTCTCCTCGGCCGCGCGGACCTCGAAGACCCACGGCCCGACCCCGATGACGTCGCCCCCGCGCAGTGGCGCGGGCTGAGCGAGGCGCTTGCCGTTGAGCAGGGTCCCGCTGATGCTGGGCTTGACCTTCCCCGTCTCCGGAGCCGGCTTGAGGCTCCCGTCCGCCAGGAGGCAGCCGTCGTCCTTGCGCGTGATGTGGCAGTGCCAGCGGCTCGTGGTCTTGGCCAGCTCCGGGCTGTTCGGGAGCACCAGCTGGCAGTCCGCCGCCCTGCCGATCACGAACGGGGTCTCCCGGATGGGGACGGTCGTCCGGCCGTCCGCGCCCTCCCGGAGCACCCACTGGGCAAGCTCCGGCCGCCAGGAGCAGGAATGGTTGGGAGGGATGCCGAGATAGATCATGAACCCCCAGCCATGATACCAATCTTTAGACCGCGGCAGAACACCGCTACGGCGCAGTGCTACGGCGCAGCTCCCCCGCGCAGGACGGACCAGGCCGCCGCCAGGGCGGCTGCGATCGCCGCGGCGGCCGCGAGCTTCACCACGAGCCCCGAGAGGCCGCGCTTCGACGCCTCCGCCGCGCCCATGCCCAACGCCTTGACCCTGGAGCGCACGCCGGCATGATTGAGCCACCCGTAGCCCCGGCGGCCCAGTTCCTCGAACAGCCCGCCCCATCGCTCCGAACTCCAGCCCGCGGCCCCATCGCCGGCGAGCCCGTGCACGGCCAGGAAGGACTCCACGCAAGGCCTGGCGCCCTCGTCCCAGTCCCTCCTGTTGGGGAAGGAGTAGTCCCAGTCCAACTCCCAGCACCGGATCGCGTCCGTTCCCGCCGTGAACGCGAAGCTGCCGTCCCAGCCCGCGCAGACGGACGTCACGACCTCGGTGTGCCCGGCCAGGGACGCGAGCCTCAGGCCCCTGGGGAACTCCCAGACATCGAGGGTCCGGCCCTCGCCCAGCGAGAGCGCGAAGCGTCCCTCCGGCGTGAGGCAGGCCCCACGCGAGTCGGCCTGCGCCACCGTCTTGACGCACCGTCCCGAGGCCAGCTCCCAGAGCCTGAGCGCCCCGGCCGAGTCCACGGACAGGGCGGACGCGCCGTCCGGGGTCAGGCAGGCGGACCGCACGGGACGATCATGGCCCGTGATGACCTTGACGCACTTGCGCGAGGCGATGGCCCAGAGCCGGAGCGTCTTGTCCTCGCCGGCGGACAAGACGAGCCTGCCGTCCGCCGAGAAGCACAGCGAGCGGACCGGCCCCCCGTGCCCGGCGAGCGTCTCGGGCTTGTCGGTCGCTATCTCCCGCAGGAGGATGCCGTCGTCCTCCTCCCCGACGGAGAGCGAGGTCCGGCCGTCCGGGGACAGGCAGGCCAGACGAACGGCGCCGCTGTGGCGGGCCAACAGCCCGCAGTCCCTCCCGGTGCCGAGCTCCCACAGCTTCAGCGCGCCCTTGGCGCTGCCGGCCGCGCCGAACCTCCCGTCCAGGCTCGCGCAGACGCAGTTCACGGCCCCGTCGTAGCCCTTGAACGCCCTCAGGCAGCGGCCCGTCCCGATCTCCCAGAGCCTCATGGTCTGGTCCGGGTGGCCCGAGAGCAGCCGCCCGCCGTCGGGCGTCGCGGCCAGCGCGAGCGCCCCGCCCGAGTCCTCGAACACCCGGCGCTGCCAGCCGGCCCGCAGCCCCGAGCGGACGCCTCGGCTCCCGAGCCTGCGGCCGACCTCCAGCGCGACCGGGTGCCGCTCGTAGCCTTTCATGGTCCTGGCCTTCTTGAGCGTCTCGCACGCCTTGCCGGGCTCGCCGGCGTCCGCCTCCGCCTCCGCGCGCGACAGCAGGGTCCGGAACGCGCCCTCCTCCATCTGGGCGCTCTCGGTGCCCCGCGGCAGCGTCACGAAGAGCCCCGCCGCCGGCTCGAACGCCCCCGCCCGGGCCTTGGCCTGCGCCGCCGTCACGAGGAGGTTGCCGTGGGACGCCCCGACCGCCTCCTCCAACTCCTTGAGCGCCGCCGGCGCGTCCCTGCGCCGCAGCTGCACCAGCCCCAAAAGATAGCTCGCGGTCCACTCCCCCGGCCTGGCTTTCTTGCTCTCGGCCAGGCGCGTCAGCAGCGCCGCCTCCGTCAGCTTGCCCGCCTCGATCAGGAGCAGCCCCTGGTCGTAGAGTGCCCCGGGGTGCGTGGGGTCGAGCTTGAGCGCCTCCTCGAAGAGCCTCAGGGCCTCGTCCGTCCGCCCCAGGTCCGCCATCGACACGCCCTGGTTCATCATGGTGTCGGCCAGCAGGGGAGACTTCTTCACCCCTTCCCGAGGGTAGGCCTGGCCCGCCGCCTTCTCGTAGGCGGACTCGAGGACCGCGCCGATCCGCTTGAAATCCGCCAGCCGCTTGGCCGGGTCCGGCGTCAGGCACATCGACAGGAGCTCCGAGACCCCGCTCGGCAGACCCGCGGGCTTGTCGAACGACCAGTTGCTCTTGACCTGGCGATCATAGAAGGCGTCCAAGGGCTCGCCCTCCGAGATCTGGAAAGGCTTCGAGCCCCGGAACAGCTGGTTGAGGATGACCCCGAACGCCCACGCGTCCGCCCCGGCGCCGGCCTCCTTGGCCTTGCGCCACTGCTCCGGCGCCATGTACTCGGGCGTCCCGAGCCGGCCGGTCTGCGTCGCCTCCCTCACGCGGGCGATCCTCGCCCCGTGCGGCGCCGCGTCGGCGCCGGGCTCCTCGTCTTCCTCCACGCCCACCTTCGCCAGGCCGAAATCCGTCACCTTGAGCGTCCCGCCCGGCGTCATCAGGCAGTTGCCGGGCTTGAGGTCCCGGTGCACCAGGCCCCGCCCGTGAGCGTATTCCATCGCCCGGGCGATCTGGACGGCGATGTCCAGCGCCGTGCCCGCG
>JACRDT010000030.1 GCA_016212795.1 Elusimicrobiota bacterium
CCGCCGGTCGCGGAAGAGGAACACCTCGAACGTCTCGCGGGTCGGGCCCCGGCCGAAGTCCGCCAGGGCCTTGAGGCTCTTGGCCGAGGGCGTGTAGTCGAGCTCGATGACGCCGGCAGCCGAGGCCAGGCGCTTGAGCGTCTCGCGCATCCTGCCGCCGTCGCCGTCCGGGGCCGCTTGCCTGGGCGCCGGGAGAGGGGACTTGATGGTCTGGGGCGCCGACGCCGGGAGCCGAGCGGCCCGGCGCGAGGGGGCGAGTCCGACGTACGGGACCGCCGCGATGGCCGGCGTCAAGGCCGACGCCGGGACCTCCTCCGGGGGACCGCGTCCCAACTTGGCCCGTGCCAGGAAATCGGATTCAGCGGCGGCCGAGGCATCCGTCTCGCCAAGCCGGCCCAGGTCCGGCATGTCGGCCGAGAGCGTTTCGATGAGGGACTTCGGCGCGGCGTCCGGCAGGGGCCGGTCGTCCCCGGAGGCGCGATTCGTTCTCCGCACGCCGGAGGGGGCGTCCGGCTGGAGAGCGGGTGCCGCAGGCCCGGCCGTCAGGAGCGCCGAGGGCAATCCCGGCGGGACGGCCGCGCCGGACTTGGCGGCCGGAGCCAGGACGGGCGCTTCGACCGCGCCGGGCTGCGGGCTCAAAGACGGAAGGACCGTCCCGGGCAGGGAGGGGGAAGCGATGAGGGGGGAGGCGCCCGAAAGCGGCGGCTGGCCCGCGGCCCCTGGAGGAGTCGCGCCGGGTTGGAGGACCGGCCGTTCGACCGCGACAGCCAGCCTGCCGTTGGCGTGGGCCTGGGGAACGGCCCCGGCCAGCGCTCCGACGAGGGTCAGACAGATGAGACGCAAGGGATTCACCTGCCTGAAGTATAGCCGTGGAAGCCCTTCCCGGGCTGAGCCTTTCGGCGCCCGAAGGGGCGCCAATGGGCGGGAGGAGCCCTGGGCCTAACGGCCCTCGCCGATCAGCGCCCGGCCTTGAGGTCCGCCGCGATCTTCTGGGCGGCTTCCCGGCCCGACCGCACCGAGCCTTCCGCGTGGCTCGAGTAGAGGTAGTCCCCGGCGAGGTAGAGGCCCGCGTTCTCGGCCCGGAGGCTCGCGTGCAGGGCGTCGAGCGGGGAGCGGCCGGGGCCCCAGCCCGGCGTGGCCGCGGGATGGAACCCGTAGAAGCTCGTGTCCTTCACGAACCCCGAGAACCCGGGCCAGATCTTGTCGAGCTCGGCCAGGAGCTTGGCGCGGATCTTGTCCTGGGGCTCGAGATACGACCGGGTGTGGTCGCCGTGGATGAGGAGGGTGAAGATCTCCTCTTTCTGGGAGGCGTCGGGCAGCTCGAGGAAGCCGTAGACCACGCCCAGGGGGCCCCGCGTGACGACCGGGAAGGGGATCTTGCCGTCGACCAGGAGATGCTTGTTGGCGTCGGTGTCGATCAGGAAGTGGACCACGGTGTACATGCCCGGCACCAGGGATTCGACCGCCCGCCATTGATCGGCGGTGAGGTTGGGCTCGAACTGGATGGCGTGCAGGACGTGGTAGGGCACCGCCACGACGACCTTCTCCGCCCGGACGGCGCGCAGGGCGTCGTTCTGCCTGTAGTGCACCACGGCCTCGGTGGTGCCGTCCGTCTTCTTCGTCCGCGTGACCTTCGTCACCCGCGCGCCCAGGGTCTTGGGGCCTTTGAACTCCTTGACGAAAGCCTCGATGATCCGCTGGTTGCCCCCGACCGCGTGGCGGCACTCCTCGGTCCCGTGCAGGAAGATGCCCTGCTGCTCGAGGCCGTACACGGCGCTGATGTTGGCCCAGTCCGTCGCGACCTCGCACTCCACGCCGAGCCGGATGAACTCCGCGACGCGGGGAGGGAGGCTGAACGACCCTACCCACGCCGCGAAAGACAGCTTCTGGAGCTCTTCGAGCCTCGGCGTGAGCCCCTTGGCCACGGACTCGTCGTAGAGGACTTCGGCTTCCTTGAGCCAGCGGCGGTACTCCTTGCGCTCCTGGGGAGTGAAGAGGGTGGCGAAGTACTTCTCGGCGGTGTCCTGCACGTAGGGGTAGACCTTGCCGTCCATGTACACGCTCGAGTACGCCGCTTCGGGCTTGGAGAGGGGGATGTCGAACTTCTTGATGTAATCCATGAGCGGGTTCGAGGCCCACACCTCGTGCATCCCGTATTCGGCGTGCAGGCCGTTGCCGTACTGCACCGTGCCCACGCGGCCGCCCCACCGGGACTCGGCTTCCACGACGTGGGCGGTGATGCCGAGGTTCTGGAGCTCGTAGGCCGTCACGAGCCCGGCCAGGCCGCCGCCGACCACCACGACCCGGGCTTCTCCTTCGGCCTGCGCCGCCCAAAGGCTCCCCCGGCCCTGCAGGCCGAGCGCCGCCGCCGCGAACATCAGTCCCGAGAGGATCGTCCTGTTCATGCCGCGCCTCCGTCCTGCGATGGATGGGTTCACGCCCTTCCTCCAGATGATACCATCTTCGGCGCCCGATGGAGCATCGCGCGGGCGCGTGCGGGCCGGGCCGGCCGTGTGGTATCATAGGCGCGCGCCGGCTCATCGGCGCAGCGACGATGAACGACCTCGACCCTCCGTCTCCCAACCCGCTCCGGGGGCGGATCGCCGCTCTGCTCGCCGAGGACCGGGTCCGGGAGGCCGTCCAGGAGTACCACGCCCTCATCCGGGAGTCCTCGGGCGACCATCGCCTGCGCGTCGAGTTCGCCGGACTGCTGGCGAAGCACGGTTGGAAAGAGGAGGCCTTCCAGCAGATCCGCCAGGCCTTGTCGCTAGGCAAGGACGACGATGGGCTCGTCGACGACAGCCTCGAGGCCCTGGACCGCCTGGGCCTGCCCGCGGCCAAGTCCCTGGCGGCGGCGTGCCGCGCCGGCCGGTCCGGACGCCGATGGTCGGCGCGTCAGGCGCTCTTGGCCGGCGCGGTGCTGGGGTCGGTCCTCGCGGTCGGGGCGGTCCTCTCGGGGCGCGCTCCCGCCGAGAGGGATGGCCCCGACCTGATCTGCCGGGAATTCTCCACGGGGTCGTCCACGAGCGGCCTGGCCGGCAGGGCCCGGGAGCTGAAGATCGCCCGGCTGGTGCTTCTGGGGCCCACCGGCCTGACGCTCCTGGACAAGCCTTTGCGGGAGCTGGGCGACAAGGAGTGGAAAGAGGTCCAGGACCAGCTGCGGCGGCTGGAGGGGCGCGCGGTCTTCACCAACCCGCCTTCGGTCATCCTCAACCGCTGGTGCGCCGTCGACATCGCCGGCGGGCGGGTCATCGGGTCGCTGGCGCTCCGCCACGCCCCGTAGCGTCCGGGGCTTCACCCCAAGGACTCTACCACCAGCGCCCGCGCTGCTTGTAGACCTCGATGAACCGCTCGATGGAGCGGTCGTAGGTCTTCTCGACGTCGTTGGGGAAGAGGCAGCCGGGGAACTGCCCGCTCTTGAAGTGGTAGTTCAGGCAGTCGCAGCAGATGCCTTTGCGGCCGCAGGGCTCGTAGGTGCAGCTGCAGCGGGACTTGTTCTTCTGGACGTTGCATTCTTTCATCGTCGACCTCTCGGGGGGATGTTGCGCACGAGGCCGGACTTCATGCCGTCCGCGAGCCAGGACAGGCTGTTGGCGTAGTAGTCGGTCCGGCCGTAATGCCACTCCCCGTCCTCGCGCGCCAGGAACGAGCGGGTCTTGTGAAGGATGTCGCGGGCCGTCTTGGAGCGGACCGAGGCCAGGGCGTGGTAGTAGGAAGCGTAGAACGTCGGGTCTTCGAACCGCCGCGGGGAGGCGGCGTCCCACCCGTACTCGCAGTAGACCGCTCCCTGGGCCGACCACTCGCGCTCGATGAAATCAGCCATGCCGGCACGGAAGAACGCCTCGGCTTCCGGGGACTTGAACCAGGCGGCATCCCAGCCTACCCGGAAGGCGACCCGGAGGGCGTCCCAGCCGAAATCGGAGCTTCTCCCGGCGAGGGGAAGGAACCGCTCGTCGCGCTCCAGCCCGCACCAATCGGGCACCAGGCCCGGGCTTCCCCCGGTCCCCGGGCCTCTGGCCAGGCTGCCGAGCACGTGGTAAGTGGTGTCGACGAGGCTCAGCCAGCGCTTGTCGCCGGTGCGGTCGAAGAAGACGCGGAAATGGGAAGGGGAATAGTAGGACGGGTTGACCGGGAGAGGCGGCCGGGCGTTCGGCGCGAGGATCCAGGGAGAGAGGTAGAGGCGGCCGCCGGCGGACTCGTAGGTCAGCTTGCGCAGGACGTCCTCGGCGGTCCGGGCCGCCCTCTCGTCATAGGGCGGCAGGCTCGAGGGGGCGGCGCCCGGCCAGAGGGCGTCCGCGAAGAACAGGCTCAGGGCGTAGTCGAGGTCCGCGTCCGCCGCCGGCATCCAGTCGCGCACCTGGCCGTCCTTCCAGTGCCAGGCGAGGAGGTTGTCCCCCGCGTGAGGGCGCCGGGAGAGGTTTTCCTCCGTCCAGCGGTAGCACCGGTCGAAGGTCTCCTTGTCCCCGAGCCAGACGGCGCGCAGCATGGCGTAGGCCTGGCCTTCCGAGACCGTGTCGTTCTCCGGCAAGCGGTGGACCCGGCCGTCCGCGTTGATGAAGAGCCGTTTGAAGCCGGCCCAGGTCTTGCGCACGACCTCCTCGGCGCGCCGGCGCTCGAGGATATTCGGCCCCAGCAGGAGCCAGGCGATCGCGGCGGGGACCAGGATCGTCAGGACCAGCTTGACCGGCGACGGGAATCTTCTCATGGAAAGCCACCAAGTCTAGGATAAATCCCGCCGGCGGCGCTACGGCGCTCGGGCCGCGGGGGCCGTGGCCTTGAGGCCGTCGAGCACCTTGCCGGCCGCGAGGCGGATGTTGGGGTTGGCGTGCCCGAGCAGCGCGGTCATCGCGGCCGCGACCTCGTCTTGGGCCTGCCCCAGCTTGGCCAACACGGAGGCCGCCACGAGCCGGACATCGAGGTCCGTGTCCTTGAGCCCGGCCCGCAGGGCCTCGAGGACATCCTTGCGCCGGCCGCCCAGCTTGCCGAGCGCGATGATGGCCCCCCTGCGGATGTTCGGCTGCGGATCCGAGACATGCGCCAGGATGTCGGGGATCGCGGCCGAGGCCTCCGGCCCGAAGGAGCCCAGGAACTGGATCGCCGCGAGGCTGGCGACGCCGCTTTGTCCGGCCAGCTGAGCCCGGAAGATGGGCGTCAGGACGGGCGCGCCGGATTTCGCGGCCGGACCCAGGGCATAGAGGATCCGGATGGCGCGGTCGTGGCGCTCGCCGTAGACGCCCGGCGGGCCCTTGAGGATCGCGGCCAAGCCAGGGATGGCGGCTTCCTTATATTTTGGGAGGACGCTCTCCGCGGTCCGGGCGAGGGCATCGTCGTTCGTCTCCAGCGCCTCGAGCAAGAGGGGCACGACGGGGCCCGCCTCGGCCCCGATGTCGGGCAGGAGCGTCAGTGCCTCCCTTCTGCGGCTGGGCGGCCCGCTCCGGGCGGACTCGAGGACGACGGGCACGGCGTCCTTGGCTTTGGCGCCCAAGGCCCGGAGCCCCATCGTCGCGCACCCGTGCCTCTGCCATGTCGGCGACCGATAGGCCTCCGCCAGGGTCCCGACGCTGGCCTCGCCGATGGCGGCCATGGCATCGGCAGCGGCGCAAGCGAGTTCCTCGTCGCGCTTCATGAGCCGATCGAGAGGTTCCAGGGCGTCAAGGGCCTGGGCCCCGAGCTTCTCGATGAGCCTCGCCGAGCGGCGCCGCACCTGTCGGTCCGGGCTCTCCAAACCGGCGATGAGGCGGCTGAGGCCCCAGCCGGGACCGGGGGTGGCTGCCAGGCCGTGGGCCAACGCGGCCGCGTAGACCGTCGCCAGGCCCGCGCCTCCCAGGGCCGCGGCCCAGGCCAGGGGTCTGCGCCACTCCCGCCGGAACCGCCACGCGTGGGACGCGAGGATGCCAGCGAAGGCGGCGACATAGCCGAAGGCCGCGATGGGCAGCCAACTCGTTCTGCTTAGGAAGGAGACGGCGACGGCTGCCGCGACGGCCGCCATCCAGAAGGATATCCTCCTCAGGTCGGCCCATGACAGGGCGAAAGCCAGGACGGCCGTGCCCAAGCCGAGCTTGAGGGAGGGCCGCAGGGAGCCCGACACCGCCGCCCAGAGGGAAGGAGAGCCGTCCTCCGGGAGGTCCGGCCCGCCCAGCCCGAAGGAATGCAGGAGCCAGGGGAAATCCACCCACGCGTCGAGCAAATCCCGGGAAACGAGAGTGAAGGACTCGAAGATCGCCGCCGCCGCGGCGCCGGCGACGGCGGCGCGCAGCGCCTTGGCGCGCGAGCCGTCGGCCGCGGCGACGAAGACCTGCGCCGCGACCGTGGCCAGGGCCCACAAGAGCGCGGCGTCGAGCGCCATGGCCAGCAACGCCTGTTGGATCGTCATGCCGGGTCGCGGGGCCCCGCCGGTCCGAGCGAGGGGCTTGCCGCCAGCTATTATACCGCGTAAGACGAATTATGGTATAGTATCGCGCCATCGCGGCAGATGCCTACAGCTAACGCGGCGCCTTCCCGCTCGCACCTCCCCGGCCGACGTATCATCTCTCTACAGTGAACGCCATCCTGGCCCTCGAGGACGGAACGGTCCTGAGGGGGCGTTCTTGCGGCGCGCCCGGTTCGGCGTGCGGCGAGATGGTCTTCAACACTTCCATGACGGGCTACCAGGAGGTGCTCACCGACCCTTCCTACAAGGGCCAGGTCGTGATGATGACCTATCCCCTGATCGGCAACTACGGCATCACAGCGGCGGACCACGAGTCGAAGAAGCCCCGCCTGGAGGCTTTCGTGGTGCGCGAACTGTGCCGGCGCCCGTCCAATTGGGAGTCGGTGGAGACCGTCGAGGCCTTCCTCCGGAGGAACGGCATCCCGGCCATCGAGAGGGTGGACACCCGGGCCCTGACCCTGCGCCTGCGGGAGAAGGGCTCCCTGCGGTGCGTCGTGTCGACCGCGGACGACGACGCCCGGCGGCTGGTCCGCAAGGCCCGGGCGGCCCCTTCCATGGCCGGGGCGGACCTCGCCAAGCTGGTGACCTGCGCCCGGCCCTTCGAGTGGGATGAGCCGCTGCTCGCGCCGGTCGACGGGAGGCCGGTGGTGCCGGGCTGGCCGCTGCGGTTCCCGCGGCCGCCGCGCGTGGCCGTGCTCGATTTCGGCGTGAAAGCGGGGATCCTGCGCTGCCTGGTCTCCATGGGCTGCCGCGTGAGCGTGGCGCCCGCCCAGACGGCGGCGGCCGACCTGCTGGCGCTCGCGCCCGACGGCATCCTCCTCTCCAACGGCCCGGGCGACCCGGAGCCAGTCGTCGACGCCATCGAGACCATCCGGGCCCTGCTGGCGGAGAGGATCCCGATGTTCGGCATCTGCCTGGGCCACCAGCTCCTGGGGTTGGCCCTCGGCGGGAAGACCTTCAAGCTCAAGTTCGGGCATCACGGGGCCAACCATCCGGTCAAGGACCTGGCGACCGGCAGGATCGAGGTCACGACCCAGAACCACGGCTTCTGCGTGGACCTCAAGTCCCTCCCGGACGAGGTCCGTACGACCCACGTGAACCTCAACGACGGGACTTCCGAGGGGATGGAGCACGCCAGGCTGCCGGTCTTCTCGGTCCAGTACCATCCGGAGTCCTGCGCCGGGCCGCACGACTCCCGGTATCTCTTCACGCGGTTCGGCGAGCGGATGCTGGCCGGAGTGACGCGGGAGAGGCTGATCGCGGCGGATGGTTCCGCGGGCGGCGACGATGCCTAAGCGGACCGACATCGAGAAGATCCTGGTGCTGGGCTCGGGGCCCATCGTCATCGGCCAGGCCTGCGAATTCGACTACTCGGGCACGCAGGGGCTCAAGTCCCTGCGCGAGGAGGGCTACGAGCTGGTCCTCGTCAACTCGAACCCGGCCACCATCATGACGGACCCGGCCTACTCGGACCGCACCTACGTGGAGCCGCTGACCCCGGAGATCGTCGAGAGCGTCATCGCCTCCGAGCGGCCCCAGGCGCTCCTGCCGACCCTGGGAGGGCAGACGGCGCTCAACGTCACGGTGGCCCTGGCGGAGCGGGGCGCCCTCGAGCGCTACGGCGTGGAGCTCATCGGCGCGCCCCTCGAGGCCATCCGCCGGGCCGAGGACCGCCAGCTCTTCAAGGAGGTCATGGCCGCCTCCGGCCTCGACCTGCCCCGGAGCGTCGTCCTCACCGACCCCGGCGAGGTCCGCCGCGCGGCCGCGGAGCTGGGCTTCCCCATCGTGGTGCGGCCGTCCTTCACCCTGGGGGGCACGGGCGGGGGCATCGCCTACAACCCTTCGGACCTCTCGCAGCGCGTCCGCTCCGCCCTCGAGGCGAGCCCCGTCAAGAAGGTGCTCCTCGAGGAGTCCGTCATCGGCTGGAAGGAGTTCGAGCTCGAGGTGATGCGCGACGCCAAGGACAACTTCGTCGTCATCTGCGCCATCGAGAACCTCGACCCCATGGGCGTCCACACCGGCGACTCGATCACCGTGGCGCCGGCGCAGACCCTGACCGACCGCCAGTACCAGGAGATGCGCGACGACGCCCGCGCGGCCATCTCGGCCGTCGGGGTGGAGACCGGCGGGTGCAACGTGCAGTTCGCCGTCGAGCCTTCGACCGGCAGGCGCGTCATCATCGAGGTCAACCCCCGGGTCTCGCGCTCCTCGGCCCTGGCAAGCAAGGCCACCGGGTTCGCCATCGCCAGGATCGCCGCGAAGCTCGCCGTCGGCTACACGCTCGACGAGATCCCCAACGACATCACCCGCAAGACGCCCGCGTGCTTCGAGCCCTCCATCGACTACGTGGTGACCAAGATCCCGCGCTTCGCCTTCGAGAAGTTCGGCCGGGAGTTCCCCTTGGACACGGCGATGAAGAGCGTGGGCGAGTCGATGGCCATCGGCCGGACCTTCAAGGAGTCCCTGCAGAAGGCCCTGCGGTCCCTCGAGGTCTCGCGGCCCCGGCCCAAGCCGCCCTCCGAGGACCGGGCCTTGCGCGAGTGGCTGGGCACCCCGTCCTCGGACCGGCTCCACCGGGTGCGCTCGGCGCTCGAGATCGGGTGGACCCCCGGGCAGGTCGCCGCGATCACGCGCATCGACCCTTGGTTCCTCCATCAGCTCAAGGAGATCACGGACTTCGAGGCGGGCCTGCGCGCGGGCGGCAAGGGCGCGGGCCTCGGGCCCGAGAGCCTCCTCGAGGCCAAGCAGATGGGCTTCTCGGACGGCCGCATCGGCCGCGCGACCGGGCGGACGGAGTCGGCCGTGCGCGCCCTGCGCTCCCGGTGGGGCCTGCGGCCGGCCTACAAGCTCGTCGACACCTGCGCGGCCGAGTTCGAGGCCTCGACCCCCTACTACTACTCCACCTACGACGGCCTAAGCGAGGTCGTCCCCAGCCGCCGCGCCAAGAAGGTCGCCATCCTCGGCTCGGGCCCCAACCGGATCGGCCAGGGCATCGAGTTCGACTACTGCTGCGTCCACGCCGCCCTGGCCCTGCGCGAGCTGGGCTACGAGACGGTCATGGTCAACTGCAACCCGGAGACCGTCTCCACGGACTACGACATCTCGGACAGGCTCTACTTCGAGCCGCTCACCCTCGAGGACGTCCTGGGCGTGCTGGACCTGGAGAAGCCCCAGGGCGTCATCGTGCAGTTCGGCGGGCAGACGCCCCTGAACCTGGCCACGCCGCTGGCCAAGGCCGGGGTGCGCATCCTGGGCACCTCGCCTTCCGCCACGGACGTGGCCGAGGACCGGCGGCGCTTCGGCGCCCTGATCAAGCGGCTGGGCATCCCGGCCCCGGCGTGGGGGATGGCGAAGAGCGTGGCCGAGGCGCGGGTCCTGGCGCGGCGCATCGGCTACCCCGTGATGCTCCGGCCCAGCTTCGTGCTGGGCGGCAGGGCGATGGAGATCGCCTACGACGACGAGGGCCTGCGGGCGTGCGCGGCCAAGGCGCTCGGGGCGTCGGCGCACCCCGAGCTCCTCATCGACCGGTTCCTCTCGGATGCCACCGAGGTGGACGTGGACGCCGTGTGCGACGGCCGCTCGGTGTTCATCGGCGGCGTGATGGAGCACATCGAGGAGGCCGGGATCCACTCCGGGGACTCGGCCTGCACCCTGCCGCCCCACTCGCTCACGGCCGGGCAGCTGGAGTGCATCCTGGAGCACACCCGCAAGCTCGCCCTCGGGCTCAAGGTCGTGGGGATGCTCAACATCCAGTTCGCCATCAAGGACAACGTGGTCTACCTCCTGGAGGCCAACCCGCGGGCGTCGCGCACCGTGCCCTTCGCGAGCAAGGCCACGGGCGTCCAGTTGGCCAAGATCGCGGCCAAGGTGATCGCCGGCAGGCCGCTCAAGTCCCTGCTGCCGCCGGCGCTGCTCCGCCAGCGCTTCCCGGACCTGCCCTACGCCGCCACCAAGGCGGTCGTGCTCCCCTTCGTCAAGTTCCCGGGCATCGACCCCTTGCTCGGCCCGGAGATGAAGTCCACGGGCGAGGCCATGGGCATCGCCGGCGATTTCCCGGGCTCGTTCGCCAAGAGCCAGGAGGCCGTCGGCATGCACCTGCCCGCCTCGGGGGCGGTCTTCATCAGCGTCCGGGACGAGGACAAGGCCGCCATCCTGCCCATCGCGGCCCAACTGCGCCAGCTGGGCTTCACCCTGCACGCGACCGCCAACACCCAGTCCTTCCTGGCCCGCCACGCCATCGAGTCCCGCCGGGTCTTCAAGCTCGGGGAGGGCAAGCCCGACGTGGTGGACCTGATCAAGCAGCGCAACGTGAGCCTGGTCATCAACACGCCTGGCGGGGCGCGGGCCAAGTCCGACGGCTACGCCATCCGGAGGAACTCGGTGGACTTCGGGGTGCCCATCATCAGCAACATCAAGTCCTGCCAGGCCGCGGTGCAGGCCATCGTCTCCATGCGCCGCGGGCCTTTGCCCGTCGTCTGCCTGCAGGACCGCTACAAGAGCCTTCCCTACACGGTGTCAGGGGTGTAGTAACGGTAGTTTTGTCCCTCGTCCGGGCCCGGCGCGCTTGAGCGCCGCGCTCAGGAATGCCCGGCCGCTCGGGTCGCCCGGCGCGATCTCCAGCACGCGTCTGGCCTCCCGGAGGGCCTTGGCGTACTCGCCCTGGAAGTAATGCAGCTGGCCCACCCGGCCGTGGGCCTCGGGATCGCCCGTCACGTCGTAGACGTAGATCGTCCCGGCCAGGACGGCCGCCGGCGTCCTGCGCTCCAGCCAATCCCAGGCGCGGATGGCCTTCCCATCCGGAAGGGTGAGGGTCATGAACTGCCGGCAGCCCGCGCTCACCGCGAGGTATTCCTTGCCGCGGGCCGGCGGCAGCACGTGGGTCCCGATGGGGATGCCGCGCGACGCCGGGATCTCCTGCGCCGTGATGCCCCAGGCTTCGAGGGGCGCCGACCCGAAGTGGCAAACGATGAGCCCCGGCTTGCCCTGCCGCTCCCAGAACGCCGCCAAGTCCGGCAGGTTCTGGCCCCACTCGAGGTCGGAGTTCGCGAGGTACCGGTAGCCCGCCTGACGCCAAGGCCAATTCATGTAGGACAGGTAGTGGGGATGAGCCCGGACGCATTCCGCGGCCAGCCAGGCCAGGAGGCACGCGCGAGCCAGCCGCGCAGGCGTCCGAGCCGGCAGGTTCCAGCCCGCCGCGATCGCGAGCGCCCCCAGCGGGATGACTGGGAAGACGTAGCGCGTGGCGTAGAACTTCCCGAGACTCGGGGCCGCGAAGAAGACCAGCCCGGCGGCGGCCAGGGCCCCCAGCTCGCGCCGCCGCCCCGCCGACCACAGCGCCCAGGCCCCGAGCGCGGCGGCCAGGATGAACGGGAAGGGCGTCTTGATGACGAATGAGACCAGGTAGTAGTACGGCCAGTCGGGCCGGCCCAGCGTGCCCATGAAGAAGGCTGCCGGCGGTCCCTCCCGCTGAAGCACGGCCATCCGCCTCATCCCGGCCGCGAGCGATCCCGGCGAAAAAGCGTAGACGGAGGCGAAACAGCATGCCGCGATCCCCGCCAGGACCAGCGACTTGCGCGCCGCCGGCCGGAATCCCTCCTTGATCCACAACACGAGGAACGCGGCGGGCAGGAACGCCAGGCCCGAGAACTTGCACAAGCCCGCGGCCGCTCCGAGCGCGCCCGCCTGGACCAAGCGGCGGTCGATGCCCCGGCCCGGCGGCGACTCGTGCAGACGCCACAGGGCCGCGGTCAGGAAGAGCGCCTGGGGCATGTCGAGCAGGGCCATCCCGGCAAGCGCCCGGCCCATGGGTTCCCCGAGCAGGAACGCCAGGCCGGCGACCGCTGGAAGCTCCCCGAAGCGGCGCCGGGCCCAGAGGAAGACGACGATGCCCAGGCCCAGCCCGGCCAGGACCGGGACTACCCGGCTATAGAGGAGGATCCTGCGCGGAGGCTGGGAGTTGCGGAAGAAGAACGCCCAGCCGGCCCCGAACCCGTCGGGGTCCGCGGCGACGAGCTCCCCTTCGGGAGGGTGGAGGTCGAGGAGCCTCAGAGGCAGCGCCTCCAGCGCCTTGCCCAGGGGAGGGTGCTGGGCTCCGAACCGGATCCGGCCGGTCCGGAGCAGGTCGTAGCCCGCCGCGACGTGGCAGATCTCGTCGTAGCCCGGCGAGTGGCGGCCCAGCGAGGCGACGCTGACCGCCCCCGAGACGGCGAGCAGGAGCGCGGCCAGCCCCGTCCACGGGCCGCAGGGCCGCGGGGTCTCCCGGTCGGCGGTCATGGCTAAGCGCCGCGGCTAGCGTTTGCCGGTGGCGGGGGTGGCCCGGTTGAAGGCCCACTCGCGGATGGCCTTGACCTGCTCGGCCATCGTCTTGGAGAGCGGCACCAGCTTGTAGGACTGCTGGGAGATGTCGTCGGTGGTCATCGTCCGTCCCGCCTGGCGCGCTTCGACGCGGGCCGAGATGATGGCCTGCTCGATCTCCGCGCCGCTCCACTCCTTCGTGCAGTAGGCCAGGAACTTGGCGTTGAAGTCCTTCGGGTCGGCGCCGTTGCGCGCCAGGTGGATGTTGATGATGTTCTGGCGCTCCTCCTCGTTGGGGAGGTCGCAGAAGAACACCTGGTCGAAGCGCCCCTTGCGCACGATCTCGGCCGGGAGCATCTCGATGCGGTTGGCCGTGGCGGCGACGAAGACCAGGGGGGGCTTCTCCTGCATCCAGGTGAGGAACGCCGAGAAGACCATGGACTGCGACGTGCCGGCTTCCTTGGGCGTGCTCAGGCTGGCCTCCATCTCGTCGATCCAGAGCACGACGGGCGCCACGGCCTCGATGGTGCGCAGGGCGCGGTGGAAGGAGGCCTCCGGGCTGCCGTAGAGGTTCGAGAAGATGAGGCTCATGTTCAGGCGGAACAGGGGGACCTTCCAGAGCCCCGCGATGGCCTTGGCCAGCAGGCTCTTCCCGCAGCCGCTGATCCCCATGACGAGGATGCCCTTAGGGATGGGCAGGCCCGCCTTGATCGCCTCCTCGGTGAACAGGCCCTTGCGCTTCTCGGCCCAATCCTTGACGTTCTCCAGACCGCCGACGGCGCGGGTGTCGACCTTGAGGGGGATGAACTCAAGGAACTTCGCGTTCTTGGCGACCGTCTCCTTCTCGGCGAAGATGTCGTCGAGCACGTTGCCCTTGGCGGTCCCCGTGCTGAAGACGCGGTGCATGATGTGGTCGACTTCCATGAGCGTCAGGCCGCGCAGGGCCAGGATGACGTGGGTGCGGACCTCGTCGGACAGCGCCGCGCCGGGGAACCGTCCTTCGATGGCCGTCACGCGAGCGAGCACCTCGTCGGACGAGGGCACGTCGAGCTCGATGTAGCACATCTCCTTCTCCAGGGATTCCGGCAGGACGGCGACCGGGGAGACGATCACGACGGCCGACTTGTAGTCGCGGCAGAACGAGAAGTAGGCCTCGCGGAGCCCGCGGACCACCTGCGGGTCGCCCATGAACGACGACAGGTCCTTCATGACGGTGAACCCCTGCCGGGGATGGTCGACCAGGTGCCGCAAGGCGGCCACGGGGTCCCGGGTGTCGACCCCCTCGGCGGCGGGCGTGAAGCCGCGGATGCAGCTCCAGGCGGTCATCGAGCCCCCGGGGAAGCAGCGTCCGACGAGAGGCTTGAGGCAGTCGAGGACGCGGTCCTCCTCGGGCGTGTGCAGATAGATCAGCGGATGGCGCCCGTGGACCGCGCGGAGGACCTGCTCCTCAAACCGGGACACGGTCATCCTCCACGGGGCGGGCCATCGGCACATTCTACCATGCTTGAGCCTCAGAACGGGAACGCGTCGTCCTCGGGCTTGGGGATGTCCTTGAGTCCGATGGTCTTCTGCCTCGACGTCCGAGGGATGAAGGCGAAGGAGTGCAGGCGCCTAGGTCCGACCACGATGGCTTTCTCCGGCTGGACCGGGCAGGCGGCCTCGCAGGCGCCGCACCCGATGCAATAGCGGTCGTCGAGCTTGGGCGCCCGGGCCTTTTTGCGCGCTTGCGCCACCATGGAGATGGCGCCGGTTGGGCAGCGCTCGTGGCACGCGGCGCAGTCCTTGTCCTGGGCGAGGGGGATGCACCGCTCTTTCTTGAGGATGGATGAGCCGATCTTGATCCTCTTCTTGACCGGCAGCGGGAAGTAGGACAGGGCCCCGCTCGGGCACACGGCCAGGCACGCGTTGCACTCGTAGGAGCAGGCGGGGGAGCCGTAGCCCATCTTCGCCTGGCCCATGCCGGCCAGCGGGGAGGCGCTCTTGCGCGTCAGGATCCCGGTGGGGCAGACCGACGCGCAGGTCCCGCAGGCCACGCAGCGGGCGTAGAACTCCTCCATGGACTTGCCGCCCGGAGGGATGCCGTCCCTGGGCTCGCCTGGGGCGTGTCGCAGGACGCCGGCGTGCAGGCGCCGGCCCGTGAACACTCCGGCGGCGACCGCTGCCGCGGCGATGAGGAATCGCTTGCGTCCCTCGGGGTCGGGCTCCGCCCTGGTCTCGGGAGAGCGGGTACGCCCGGTCTTGCGGAAACGGTAGGCGAGGGACCCGGACGGACACGCCGGCACGCATTCGAGGCAGTCCACGCAGCGCGACTCGTCGATCCGGCCGCGGTCCAGGCACCGGACGGGGCAGGCCCGCGAGCAGGTCCCGCAAGCCGTGCAGCCGGGCCCGGTCCGCGTCTTGAGGAGCGCCCTGCGCCGCATCAGCATGAACGCGCAGCCGGTCGGGCACAGGGTCGCGCAGAACCATCTCGCCCTGAGCAGGGGGACGGCGAGCGCCGCCAGGGCGAAGGCCGCGCCGTAGGCGGCCATGGCGTCGAAGGACCGCTGTCCCCAGGCCAAGCCGAGGAGCCCGAAGAGGCCGCCCAGGGCGCTCGAGTGGTCGAGGAAGTGGAAGGCCGCCGAGCCCGACAGGAGCAGGACCCAGGCCAGGCCGAAGGAGGCGTAGCGCGCCGCCGAGCGCCCGTCCGCGGGCGCGGGCGACAAGCGCAGGGCAGAGGCCAGCCGGCCGGCCGCGTCCTGGAGGAAACCCGCCGGGCAGTACCAGGAGCAGTACAGTCTCCCGGCCAGCATGGGCAGGAAGAACAGGAAGCCCAGGACCGGCCAGAAGCGCGGCACGTCCAGCCAGCGCACGCCCGAGAGGGCGGGCATGATCTGGGTCGCGCTCTGGAAAGCCGTCACGGAAGGCCGCGCCGCGAGCCCGAAGAAGACCGCCAGGCTCAGGATGAAGGCCGAGGCTTGGCTCAGGAGCCTGAGGTCGCGGATCACGCGCTGACGGAGATGCGCTTCACGCGCTTCTTGTCGAGGTCCATGGAGCCCAGCCCCAGCCGGGCCGCCTTCTCGATGTACGGGGCGGCGTCGAGCGCGATGCCGAGGGTCTTGGCCGACGCCGCGTCGGCGAGCACGATGTCCGCGGAGAGGATCTGCATCTTCTTGAGGAGGAGGTCCTCCGTCCCCAGCCCGCGGGGTCCGTTCTCGACCATGACGATGAAGGCGTCGACTACGTTGAGGTCGGGCTTGCGCACCAAGGGGAACTCGGCGATGGGGTCCTGCAGGCCGCCGCGGTGCCAGGCCTTGCGGTCCCAGACCACGCCCATGAGGTTCTTCATCGCCGACGTCATCCTGGACCCGCCGTGGCTCTTGAGCACCGGGACGTTGATGACCACGTCGCTGTCCAGGTACAGGGCGTGGACCTCGACCTCGGCGAGCGTCTTGCCGCCCGGCACCGGCACCTTCCGGTAGTCGGAGCGGTTCTCCCCCGTGCGCATCTCGCCCCCGGCGTCCTCGACGGCCTGGGCGATGCCGGAGGCCCGGTGGCAGTCCGCCTCGCGCTCCACGCTGTGGTCGAACACGAGGACCCTCTTGGCGCCCGCTTCGCGGGCGGACCGCACGATTCGGCCGACCAGCTCGGGGTTGGTGGTCGCCCCCTCGTTGGGCGTCTTGGCCCAGCCGATGTTGGGCTTGACCAGGACGGTCGTCCCCTTGCGGACGAACCGGCCCATCCCGCCGAGGGCCTTGATGCCGACGTCGAACATCTGCGCCGGCGAGCCGTCCTTGACGCCCACCAGGTCCGGCCAGCCGCCGGCCGGCCGGGCCTTGGGCGAGGCCGCCTCGGCCGGGCCGCTCCAGCCGCCCAGGAGCCCGGCCGCGGCGCCCAAGCCCAGCGCCCCCGAGCCGAGCCGGCCCATGAATTCCCTGCGCGTCATCCCGGGCGAGGCCCGGCCTTCCGTGTCGCGGTCGTCGCTGTTCATCGGACTATTCTAGTGTATTTTGGACGCCGCCTCCGTCCGGAGCCCGTCCGTGCAGGCTCCGCGGCTTCTTTGCTAGAGTGGGTCCCATGGCGGACGCTCTCGGGGTCGTGCCTGAAGAGGTGGTCGCGCTCCTGGAGGAGTTGGTGCGCATCCCGAGCCATACGGGGCTCGAGCGGCAGGAGGAGCGCGTCGTGGAGGCCCTCGAGGCCTTCTTGGCCGCGCGGGACCTGCCGACGCGGCGCGTCGAGGCGGCCCCGGGCCGGCCCAACCTGCTCTGCGAGGTCCGCGGGGCCCACGCCGGCCGGCACCTGCTCCTCTGCGGCCACACCGACACGGTGCCGCTCAACGAGGGCGACCCCGGGGACGGGTTCTCGGCCCGGATCGTCGAAGGGCGGATGTTCGGGAGGGGGACGGCGGACATGAAGGGCGGGCTGGCGGCCATGGCGGGCGCCATGGCCGCGCTCAAGAGGACCGGGGTCCTGGAGAAGGGCACGGTGACGCTGGCCGCGGTCGTCGACGAGGAGATGCAGAGCCTCGGCGCGGAGTCCCTCGTCCAGAGCAACCTCGGCGCGGACGGCGCCATCGTGGGCGAGCCCACGAGCAATGTCCTATGCCTCGGGCACAAGGGGCTCGAGTGGCTGGAGATCGAGTTCGCGGGCCGCGCGGCGCACGGCGGGACCCCCGAGGCGGGCTTGAGCGCCATCTCCGCCGCGGCGAGGTTCGTCCGGCTCATCGAGACGGAGTACGTCCCGAAGCTCAAGGAGCGCAGCCACGCCCTCCTGGGCCCCGCGACCATCAACATCGGGACGGTCCACGGCGGCGACCAGCCGTCGACCGTGGCCGCCGCGTGCAGGCTGACCGCGGACCGGCGGCTCCTGCCCGGCGAGAGCTACGCTTCCATCTGCCAGGAGCTCGACAGGTTCCTCGCGAGGATCGAGGAGCAGATGCCCGGCCTGCGCACCAGGATCAGGCGCGTGCCGGGCGGCATGTCGACCCTCGAGCACTTCGCCCTCATCACCGAGCCCGAGCACCCGCTCTCCAAGGCGGTCATCGCCGCCGCCCACGAGGTGACGGGCGCTCCGGGGCGGACCGGGGTCTTCCCGGCCTGGACGGACGGGGCCCTGCTGGCGAACTTCGGCGGGATCCCCTCGGTGGTGCTCGGGCCGGGGGACCTCTCCCTGGCGCACTCTCCCCACGAGTCGGTGGAGCTCGACCAGGTGGTGCAGGCCGCCCGGATCTACACGGCGGCCGGCCGGATCTTCTGCGGCCAGCGGTAGGGTCCCGTCCTGTGCTTCCAGCCTTTCTTCTCTGCCTCGCTCTCTTCGCGGGCGCCGTGCCGTACCGGGCTGCCGGCGGCAAGGGCGTCATCGGCGTGGTGTCGCTCCCCGAATCGTACGCGGGCGGGACTCCTGACGGCCCGCCGGGATCAAGGGTTCCGACGGGAGGGACGGTGGAGCTCCGGGAAAGGCCGGACGGGCGGTCGCGCCCCGTCCCGCCGGGGCCGCTGCGGCGGACGTGGGTGGGGCTGGGGGAAGAGGCCGCGTGGGCTTTCGGCCGAGAGGGGACTCGCTGGTTCGAGGTCGAGTTCGAAGGCTCGGGGCGCCGGGCGTGGATCTTCCGGCGGGCCGAGCAGTTCACCCCTCTCGAGGAGCTTCTGGACCGGGCGTTCTCCCTCGCCCTGAACGAGCGCTGGCCGAAGCGTCTCTACCGGTCGGCGGGGGGCGGGGAACCGCCGGCGCCGTTCATGGACGGCAGACCGACGGTCGTGGGCAGCGCCGAGATGCCGGCCCAGCGACCGGCTGGCGAGACGACGCGCCCAGTGACGGCCCCGGTCCTGCGGGACGGCAAGCCAGAGGCCGTCGAGATGAAGGAGACGCGGCGGTCCTACGCGCCCTTGGACATCCCGGTCCACGCGACGCCCAGCGATGCCTCGCCCATCCTGCACAGGATGCCGGCGGGCGCTCCGTTCGCCGTGGCGCGCACGTTCAAGAAGAACCGCCCGGCGCCGACGTTCGGCGAGCCGATGCCGCCGCCCCCGTTGGCCGTCCTGGAGGTGAGGGGAGGCTGGTACCGCGTGCAGCTGCTCGACGCCCCGCCCTTCGGCGGCGGGCAGGGCTGGGTGGAGGGGAGCAAGCTCGGGCCGCTCCACCGTTTCGAGTCCGATCTGGAGCGCGAAGAGGCGCGCGAGACGCTATGGGGCAGGAGCCAGGACGTCGGCTTCGGCCTACGCCTGCTCGACAAGAGGTGGGTCGAGGACCAGCTCTGGCTGAGCGTCGAGGTGCTCGACAAGAACGACGCCGTCAAGGAGAAGCCCCTGGTCCTGGGCGCGGGCTGGCTGCCCATCTTCGACGGCAACGGGCAGCTCGTCGTGGACCGTATCCTGGACTGAAGGGGGTCAATACGTCGTCCACATGGATCCCTTCGTGTCCGTGTGCTGGCAGCCCAGCCAGATGTCTCCTTTATTGCGCGGTACGCCGAACATGGGGGGCTGGTCCTGCTGTTCCCAATAGACCCACAGGGGGCCCAACTGGCCGTCGTACAACGCCGGCGCGCCCAGTCCCAGCCTGCAGCCGCCTGGCGCGTTGTAGAGGGAGACGCACACGCCGTTGCTGTCCGCGTGGTACGACGGCGCCTTGGCGATCGGGATGGCGGTAAGGTACTTGCCGCCGGCCGTCAGGGACGCGAGGTCGTCGCTCGGGAAGTTGCCCTCCATGTCGGCGTAGTAGATGCTGAGGGTCGAGCGCAGAGAGCCGAGGTTTCCCTTGGTGCGACCCTCGCTCGACTTTCTCAGCAGCTCCGAGAATTTCGGGATGGCCACCGCGGCCAGGATGCCGATGATGGCGACCACGATCATCAACTCGATGAGCGTGAAGCCCCCAACGCCTTCTCTCGTTTGCGTCGTTCTCATGGCCGTGCCCCCTGTCTTGCTGTTATGAGATATGCAGGGAAGAAAGGCGCATCAGCAATGCCGGCATGGGCCTGAGAGTCTGTCCCTTGATTATAGCCGGGCCGCGCCGGACGTCAAGGTGATTAAGAGCACGCGGACGCGGGTCGTGCGCGGGGAGCGAGGTCAGCTCAGGGACTCGAACTCGCCTTTGGACTTGTTCTTGCGGACGTCGTTCCAACTGAAGCACTTCCCGTTCATAGCGATGTAGACGCCCGGGGGGAGTATCTGGGCGAAGGAGAGCGCGCTGCCCAGGTTGAACATGCCGTCAGAGCTGCCGAACTTGTAGGGGACCATGGCGCCGGTGAGCACCACGGTCTTGCCCTTGACGCCGGGGCCCAGGACCTGGGCGGTCTCGACCATGGTGTCGGTGCCGTGGGTGATGACGATGCGGGGCTCCTTGGCCCGCAAACAGCTCTTGAGGATCCTCCGGCGGTCCCGGCCGGTCATGCGGAGGCTGTCGATCATGAGCAGGGTGCTCAGGCGCACGGGCACGCGGCAGCGGCCCAGCCGGAGCATCTCCGGGAGGTGCGTCTTGCGGAAGAAGAGCTCCCCGGTCCGTTCGTTGTACTCCTTGTCGAACGTCCCGCCGGTGACGAAGATCCTCACGGCCATGCCTGGGTCCCTCCCGGACAGATGGTACTATAATGCGGGGAACCTTTCGGGGGCCGCGTTCGTATCACGGGTATGCCCCTGTCCTACCTGCGCCGTCCCCTGTTCGTCCTGACGGCCCTCTACGTCGTCGCGCTGGCGGTCCTGTACGGCCGGGGCTGGTTCCAAGTCAGGGTGCCCGCGGACCTCGAGGGGTTCAGGTTCCGGCTGAGGGTCCTGGTGGAGGGCACGGTGGTCTCGCCCCTGACCGAGAACCGCCTGGGTCCCCGGGTGTTCGTCGACGCTGACCGGGCCGGGGGCTTGCCGTTCGATCAGAAGGCGCTGGTCTACCTGCCCAAGGCGGACCCGGGCCGCTTCGCCCTGCGGCCCGGGCAGCGGGTGGCGATCGAGGGCAGGCTCAGGCTCCCAAGGCCCGGCCGCAACCCGGGCGAGTTCGACGAGAGGGGCTTCCTCTCGGACCGGGGCGTGGGCTGGGTCATGAAGGCGCGCGGGGTCTCGGTCGTGTCGGAGGGCGTCCCCTGGCGCTGGCGGGTCCAGGCCTGGGCCGAGTCCGTCCGCCGCTCCCTGGAGGGCAGCTTCGAGAGGCTGCTCGGCCGCGAGGAGGCCCGCATCATGTCTGGGTTGACCCTCGGGTTCAAGGGGCCCTTGAGCCGGGAGACCAACCGCGCCGTCCAGGACGCGGGCGTCATGCACCTGCTCGTCCTTTCGGGGGCGAAGGTGGCGTTCGTCCTGCTGGCCGCGGAGCGGCTTGCCGGCCTGGTCTTGGGGCCGCCGGGGCGGTTCCTGGCGGCCGGCGCGGCCGGCGGGTTCTACACGCTGATGGTCGGCGCGGATCCCCCCTACGCGCGCGCCTTTCTGGGCTGGCTGGCGCTGCGCGCCGCGACGCTCCTCGGCCGGTCCCCGGGCATGTTCCAGGCCATGACCCTGTCGGCCCTGGTCATCCTGATCCTCAGGCCCAGGGACCTGTTCTCGGCGGGCTTCCAGATGACCTACCTCGCGGTGGGGGGGCTGGTGCTGGCCATGCCGCGGGTCTCCAAGGTGCTGCCGCGGCGCTGGCCGGGATGGGCCCGGACCGCCGCGCAGGCGCTGATCGTGAGCGTCATCGTGCAGGCGATGCTGTGGCCCACCTTCTGCGCCTATTTCGGCCGGGGCGCGGTTGTCGGTGTCCTGGCCAACTCGCTGCTGGTGCCGGGCTCGGGCCTCCTGATGGCGGCCGGCTTCGGGCTGTGGGGTCTGTCCTGGGCCGGCGAGGGCCCGGGGCAGGCGGCCGGGGCCGTGGTCGGCGCGCTGGCGCGGGCCTTCATCGAGGTCTGCCGCTGGTTCGCCGGGCTGCCGTGCGCCGCCGTGGACCTCGCCCCGATGTCCCGCGGCGGGACCGCCGCGTACTACCTCCTCGTCCTGGCCGCGCTCGTCGCGCCGAGGTGGAAGGCGTCGGCCGGGCTCGCCTTGTCCGGGCTGCTGGCGTGGTCCGCGGCCGGCCTGGCGTCGCGGTCGAGGGCCGAGATGACGGTGACGTTCCTGTGCCTGCCCCAAGGCCGGGCCGCGCTCGTGGGCTTCCCGGAGGGCGGGCGCTGGCTCGTGGACGCCGGCGGACCGGCCGGCACCCTGCTGCGGGCCTTCAAGGCGCGCGGCGTGGCCGGCTTGGACCGGGTCGTGCTCACGGGTTTCGACGAAGGCAGGTGGCGCGGGCTGGCCCGGGTGCTGAGGGAACGTCCCGTGGGGTCCGTGACGGTCCCGGCCGGGGGCGTTCCCCCGAGGCTGGCCGCCGTCCTGGCCGAGGCGAGCCGGCGCGGCGTCGCGGTCCGGCGGGAGGCGGGCGCGGCGCGCCTGAGCCTCTGCCGCGGCGAGGTGTGCTTCGATTTCAGCGGCGTCCGGCCCCGCGTCCGACGGGGGGAAGCCGAATATAGTATAATCGGCCCGCGTCTGAGATGGGGCTCGGTCGAGGTGACGACTGATGGAAAAAAGGCCAGGATCGAAGGTCCGTTCTAGGAAGCTCACGGTCAAGTCGGTCGTCGTGTTCCTCAACAAGGCCAAGCCGGAAGCCGCGCGCATGGTCGGGGTCGTCGTCGACATGCTCAGGGCCCGCAAGGTGGCCGTCTGGGTCGCGCGCGGCGTCCCGTCGACCGCGAGGCTCCGCCGGGCGGACCTCGCCATCACCCTGGGCGGCGACGGCACGGTGCTCTGGGCCGCCAGGCTCCTGGCGCCGTGTTCCGTCCCCTTGCTGGGCATCAACACCGGGGGGCTGGGCTTCCTGACCGCGACGGACGCCTCGGACTTCCGGCATTCCTGCGACGCCATCCTGAGCGGCGGCTTCAGGCTCGTCGAGCGGGAGATGCTCGAGGTGGTGATCCGCAGGGGCGGGAGGACCGTGTTCGGGCCGGGAGCCGCGCTCAACGACTGCGTCATCAGGTGCGCCGAGCAGGCCAGGGCCATCTCCCTGGAGACCAAGTTCGGCGACGATTTCGTGGCGGACTACTTCGGGGACGGGATCATCGTCTCGACGCCGACGGGCTCCACGGCCTACGCCCTGGCGGCCTCCGGGCCCATCGTCGCGCCCAGCCTCGACGTGGTGCTGGTCACGCCGATCTGCCCCCACACCCTGGCCCAGCGGCCGCTGATCGTCCCCTCCCGGCGGCCCTTCTCGGCCACCCTGCGGACCAGGGTCGGGCACGCCTATCCCCGGGTGCAGGTCTCGCTCGACGGCCAATTGAGCACGGCGCTCAAGGTCGGCGACGAGGTCCGCATCACCCAGTATCCCCGCCCGCTCAAGCTCCTGCTCCACCCCAGGCACTCGTATTTCGAGATCCTGCGCCGCAAGCTCAAATGGGGCGAACGATAACACTCGCCCCCCCCGCGGGGGGGGAGTCGCAAGTCCCCCCCGCGGGGGGACGCGCAGCCGGGGGGGCTGAGCGCCGCAGGCGTTCTACCCCTCCCCCGCGGGGAGGGGTAGAACAGTCGGGAGGGGGATTGGGTGCTCCGTAGCCTCGCCATCAAGGACTTCGCCGTCATCGCCGAGCTCGAGATCGGGTTCACCGAGGGGTTGAACATCCTCACGGGCGAGACCGGGGCCGGCAAGACGATCCTCATCGAGGCCCTGGGCTTCCTGCTGGGGGCGAGGGGGTCCCTCTCCTGGATCCGGGCCGGCGCGCCCCGGCTGTCGGTCGCCGGCGTCTTCGACCCCCGCGCCTTCCCGGACGGGCTGCGCGGGTCGTTCGGGATCGGCGGGGGGCCGGTGACGGTCCTGAGGGAGCTCGACGCTTCCGGCAAGACCCGGGCGACGATCGGCGGCCGCGCGGTCAGGCTGGCCGCGCTCTCGGCGTGGGGAGACGGCCTCGTGGATTTCCACGGGCAGCACGAGCACCAGGCCCTGCTCAAGCCCTCGGCCCAGCTCGAGTGCCTGGACCGCTACGCCGGCCTGGCCGAGGAGTCGGCCGCGCTGGCCGCCGAGTACGATCGCTGGGGCGCCCTGGTCGCGGAGCGGGAGGCCCTCAAGCTCTCCGATTCGGAGAGGGGCAAGAGGATCGAATTCTGCCGGTTCCAGCTCGCCGAGATCGAGGCGGCCAAGCTCAAGGCCGGCGAAGAGGGAGAGCTCGAGGCCGAACTGCCGCTCCTGAAGAACGCGGAGAGGCTCCGGACCCACGCCGAGTCGGCCTACCAGGCCCTCTACGAGGCCGAAGGCTCCGTGTCCGAGGGGCTGCTCAAGGTTGCCAGGCTGCTCGGGGAGATCGCCAGGCTCGACGATCGCATGAAGGCGTCCTTGGACGCCGCCGAGGGGGCCCGGCTCGCCCTGGAGGACGTCGCCCAATCCCTGGGCCGCTACCGTGGCTCCGTCTCCATGGACCCGGGACGCCTCGACGAGACGCTCACCCGGCTAGAGACGATCTCGAGGCTCAAGAAGAAGTACGGGCCGGACATCGAGGCGGTCCTGTCCTGCGCCGGACGGCTCCAGCGGGAACTCGAGACCTTCGAGGCCGCCGGGGAACGCTCGGGGAGCATTGAGCCCGAGCTGGCTCGGGCGCAGGAGGCCCTGGCCGGGCGCTGCGAGCGCGCCCATCGCGCCCGGCTGAAGGCGGCCCGGTCCCTGGAGGGCGCGCTCGAGGGCGAGCTCCGCAGCCTCGGGATGCCCCACGGCAAGCTCGCCGTGGCCGTCGAGATGGAGGAGGGCCGCTACACCCGGAGCGGCTGCGACGCTGTGGAGTTCCTCCTCGCCGCCAATCCCGGGGAGCCCGCCAGGCCCCTGCGCTCGGTCGCCTCGGGGGGGGAGCTCTCGCGCGTGATGCTGGCGCTCAAGACCATCATGGCGGCGGCCAAGGGGCCGTCGTCCTCGCCGCGCGTCCTGGTGTTCGACGAAGTCGATGCGGGGGTCGGCGGGGCGGTGGCCAGGGCGGTCGGCCGCAGGCTCGCCAGGGTCGGCGGCTCCCACCAGGTCCTCTGCGTCACCCATCTGGCCCAGGTGGCGTGCTTCGGCCGCAACCACATCAACGTGGTCAAGGAGACGGGCCGGGGAAGGACGGTCGTCCGGGTCGAGAGGCTCGAGAGCGAGCGCAGGCTCGAGACCATCGCCACCATGCTGGGAGGGCGGGAGCCCACGGACGCGAGCCGCAGGCACGCCAAAGAGCTATTGGAGAGCACGAAATGAACGTCAGGACACGGTTCGCGCCGTCCCCCACGGGGTTCCTCCACATCGGGGGGGCCAGGACCACCTTGTACAACTGGCTCTTCGCCAGGCGCCACCAGGGGGTCTTCATCCTGCGCATCGAGGACACCGACGAGGTCCGGTCGACGGAGGATTCCGTCCAGGCCATCCTCGACTCGATGAGGTGGCTGGGCCTGGATTGGGACGAGGGGCCCGTCGACCAGCAGAAGGACCTCGGGCCCTACGCCCCCTACTACCAGATGAAGCGCCTCGAGCTCTACCAAAGGCACGTCCGTGAGCTCGTCCAGGCGGGCAAGGCCTACCCGTGCTACTGCACCAAGGAAGAGCTCGACGCCATGCGCAAGCTCGCCATGGCCGAGAAGCGCCCTGTCCGCTACGAGGGCCGCTGCCGCGACCTTACGGACCGTCAGAGGAGCGAGCTCGAAGCCTCGGGGCGCAAGCCTTCGTGGCGCTTCCGCATGCCGGACGAAGGCCAGACCGTGGTGGACGACATGGTGCGCGGCCGGGTGTCGTTCGACAACAAGCTGCTGCAGGACCTGGTCATCCAGAAGACGACGGGGGGCCCCACCTACAACTTCGCCTGCGTCGTCGACGACCATCACATGGAGATCACGCACGTCATCCGCGGCGACGAGCACCTCTCCAACACGCCCTCCCAGCTGCGCCTCTACGAGGCCTTGGGCTGGGCCCCGCCCTGCTTCGCGCATCTTTCGATGCTCCTCGGGCCCGACGGGTCAAAGCTCTCCAAGCGCCACGGGGCCACCTCGGTCCTCGAGTACAAGACCGCCGGGTTCCTGCCCGCCGCGATGAGGAACTACCTGGCGCTGCTGGGCTGGTCCACCACGGACTCGCGCCAGCTCTTCTTCGGCGACGAGCTCATCGGCGCCTTCGACCTCGCGGGCTGCCAGAAGAACCCCGCCGTGTTCGACCGCGCGAAGCTCGAGTGGATGAACGGCGAGTACCTGCGCAAGCTCGACCTCCGGGAGCTCATGGCCCACGCGGGGCCTTTCCTCGCCGCGGCGGGGCTGTCGGGGGCGTTGACGCCGCCGCTGGAACGGACCGTGGCCCTCGAGCAGGAGAAGTGCAAGCTGCTGACCGACGTTCCCAACCGCGTGGACTTCTTCTACAAGGAGGTGGCCTTCGCCGAGAAGGCCATGGCCGGGGTGCTCAGGAAGCCGGGCGTCAAGGATATCCTCCTGGACCTGGCCGGGGCGCTCGGCGGGCTGGAGCCTTTCGAGGAGAAGCCCCTGGAGGGGGCCATCCGCGACTACTGCGGGCAGAAGGGCCTCAAGACTTCCCAGGTGTTCCATCCCGTGCGGGCGGCGTGCTCCGGGAGGACCGAGGGCCCGACGCTGTTCGGGATGCTGGCGCTCCTGGGCAAGGACAAGGTCGTCGGCCGGTTGAGGGCCGCCGCAGGATTGCTTTGACCGGCGAAATTGTTTATCATGGTCCGACCATGAAAAGGAACGCCCCCAAGGCCGCCGCGAAGAAGGGAAAGAAGCCGTCCCAGCCGTCGAAAGCCGCGGCCCCGAAGGTCCATTATTCCAGCGCGCAGCTCGTCTCGATCCGCAAGAAGCTCCTGGAGATGCGCGAGGACCTCGTCAAGATCGTGCACAAGCAGGACGTCACGGAGGTCGACGAGAGCGGCGACGCGGCCGACCAGGCCAGCCAGTCGCTCGAACGGGAGATCCTGTTCAACCTCTCCGACAACGAGCGCCTGACCCTCGACCAGGTCGAGGCGGCGCTCAGGAAGATCGAGAAGGGTATCTACGGGGTCTGCGAGTCCTGCCGCAAGCCCATCTCGAAGCCCCGCCTCGACGCCCTGCCGTTCGCCCGTTACTGCATCGGCTGCCAGAGCACCTCCGAGCGGCCCGCCGAGAGCCCGGAGCAGCCGGAATTCCGGGTCGTCGAGGAATAGTCACTCGCCCCCCCCACGGGGGGGCGAGTAGTTGAGGGGGCGAATGCCGTTTTCTTAGGATGCCCCGCCCGCCGATCACCCTCCCGCCTCCGTATTGAAAACGTAACAGCGGCTGTTTACACTAGAGTGCCGCTTCTTCCGAACATGATGACAGCCACATGAAATACTGGGTCTTCAAGGATTCCAGGATCGTCGGACCGTTGGCCGCCGAGGACATGGCGCAGGTGGGGGGCCTGCGGCCGGAGACCCTGGTCAGCGTCGGCGAGATCCCCGGGGAGCGGGAAGCCGACTGGAGATGCGCCGAGGAGATCCCCGAGCTGGCGGTCTCGTGCCGGTCCGACGTGGCGGGGGCGTTCGCCGAAGACACGGGGGCCGGCAGGTACGACTACTTCTTCGAATCGGGGGCGTCCGAGGGCGAGGAGGAAGAACGGTCCCAGGGCGCCGCCTTCTACGAGTTCCTGCAGCAGTCGCCCTTGACCCAGCCCGTCTCCGACAGCCTGCAGGAAGCCGCCCGGCTCGAGGAGATCAACCAGGCACAGACCAAGGCCCGGGAGATGAAGGCCCAGGTGGACCTGCTGTCCGCCAGGGTCAGGGAACTCGAGGCCCAACAGGAGGAACTGCTCAGACAGCTTTCGGGCCGAACCTTCATCCCCGGACCCGGGGGCCAGTACGTTCCGATGTACCCTGTCGTGCCGCCGGCGGCGCCCCCCGTATCCGCCACGACAGCCGTGCCCGTCGTCCCGGCAGCCCAGGCTCCCGCGGCCACCGACGCATTTCCCAAGGGCGCCGCGGACGCTCGGCCTCCGGCCTCGACCGCGCCTGCGGCCCCGATCGAACCGGCTGTCGCGGCAGCGCCGGCGCCTTCCGGGCCCCAGGGCCCTGCAGGCACCGGCGAAAGGGGGGAATCAGCGCCGGCGGCGCCCGTCGAGCGGGAGGCCGCGGCCCCTGATTCCACGTCTTTCACGGCGGCCATGGAGTCTCTCGCGGCACTGACCGCGCCGCCGCCGGAGACGACGCCTTCCGCGGCCGCCTACGCATCCCCCGAGGGCGCCGCGGACGCTTGGCCTCCGGCCTTGACCGCGCCCGCGGAGGTCGCCCCGGCCGACGCCACCCTGACCCAGGGCCTGTCCCTCGCGGCGGAGATCGCGGCTTTGGGCGTCATTTCCGAGGCCGGGTCCCCGGCGGCGTCCGCCCCCGTCAAGGAGATCGAGGCGCCTGCGGCGCAGGAGCCGCCGCCCGCCGCGGCGCCCGCTCCCGCGCCCCCGGAGGCCACAGAACCGGCTCCCGCGGCCGGGCCGGAGAAGCGCCGGTCCCTCTTCGCGGACGTCTCGACGGCGCCTTCGCCGGCGACGGGGCTCAAGTTCAAGGGCGTCAAGACCTTCAAGAAGGCTTCCAAGACGCCGGCCCCGGCGGAGGCCGCGCCTGCCGCCGCGCCGGCGGCGTCCGCGCCGCCGACGGTGATGGCTCCTCCGGCCTCGATCCCTCCCCAGACGGTCGTAGCTCCGCCGGCTCCCTTGGCGTTCCCGGCGGCGGGGGCTGGGCCCGCGGCGTCCATGCCTCCCGCGATCGCCGTACCGGAGGCCGGCGGCTTGTCGTCGGTGTTGTCCACTTCTCCGCCGAGTTTGGACACCTCCCCGTTCCCGGCTCTTCCTGTCCTGGGCGCCGGCCTGCCGGTGAAGTCGGAGAGCGAGGAGAAGCTCGAGATCGCGCCGCTCCCGAGCGTGCCGCTGAAGGGCGATCCCTCCGCGCCGCCGGTGATGCCGGCCCTGCAAGGGGCTCCCGAGTACGTCGAGAAGCCGTTCAGTTTCCCGGCGGCGTTCGGCGGGCCGTCGACCGTCTCCGCCGTGCCCACGCCCGCGCCGACCGTATCCTCCCCCAAGGAGGAGCCCAAGTCCGTGCTCGAGCCGCCGCCCATCCCGATCCCGGAGATGCCGTCCTTCGGCAAGACGGGCCCGGCTCCCGCCGAGCCAGCGTCGCTGTGCTATCCGCCCGAGATGCCGGTCTTGGGGGGAGGTCAGCCGCCGCCGACCCGGGCCTCCTCTCCGGCGGATATCCCGGTCCTCGGGGAGGCTCCCCTGTCGCTCAAGGGGGCCCCGCCCCTGACCATGGTCAGGGGACTGGGCGCGTCCGCTCCCGGCTCCGGGGAAGCCTCGGGGATGCCCGCCCTGGGAGCGGCGTCCGCGGCCAACGCGCCGTTCACGCCGGGGGGAGAGATGCCGGGACCGAGCATCCCGTGGGCCGGTTCGTCGGTGCCGCCCGCCGCCATGGGTTACTCCCCGACGGCGGCCGGTCCCGGCGACGCCGGCGCCGGCGAGGGCGGTTCCGGCCTGCCGAGCGCGCCGCTCCCCATGCCGACGCCTCCGCCCGAGGCGATCACCGGCGGCCGGGAGATCCTCTCGCGCCTCGCCAAGCCCCCCGAGTCCCCGACGACCGCGCCCAAGCCGAAACCCCGCCGGCCGACCTGGATGTACGCGGCGGGCGGCGCGTCGGTGCTCGGCGTCGTGATCGGCATCTGGATCATGTTCTTCCAGAACCCGAAGGACCTGAGGATGATGTTCAAGGCGGGCAAGGGCGATGTCCCGGTGGAGGCGGAGGACGGGGACGAGAAAGGGCCGATGTCCGCGACCCCCGAACCCTCGCTGGGCGGGACCCAGCCCAAGCCGAGGGTCTCGGGAGGCCCCAGCGTCGGCGTCGGTCCCGACGGCATCCCCGACCCGAACCGGCCGGCGATCGATTTCACGAAGTCCTATCCTTTGGAGGGGGGCCGCGGGACCATCGGGCAGTGGCTGCAGTACGCGTTCTCCGCCACGCCGGGGGACGGCAGCAAGGAGGAGTGGAGCGCTGGCGCCGTGGAGGCCTCCACCTACCTGGTCCAGTACAAGTTCGCCCCGGGGCCCGCCAACGCCGGCCCGCGCGAGCCGGTCTCCTACCTTTTCGAGACGGACCTGGCCAAGAAGACCGTCGTCGGCAAGAACCCTCCCGCGAAGGACCTCCTCGCGGGCAAGGACCAGGGTAGGAAGGCCAAGCAGCCCAAGAAGGCGGCGCCGCCCGCGGCCAAGCGCCCTGCCGCCAAACGGCCCGCGGCGCCTCCGATCCCCCTGGATGAGGACCTCCTCCCTCCTTCCGATGAGGGCTCGTCCATGCCTTCCGAGATGGTCGACCCCGGGCTTTGATAGAATATCCCCCAATGGTGATGAAGGAGTCCACCGAGCCTTTTGCCATCGCCAGGCGCCTGGGCGAGCTGCTGGTCGCCGAGGGGGTCATCAACTACGAGCAGCTCAACGAGAGCCTCATCACCCAGAAGCAGACCGGGCAGTCGCTCAAGGGCATCCTCATCGGCAAGGGGCTGGTCGACGAGAACAAGCTCGTCGAGTTCATCGCCAAGCAGTGCGGCTTCAAGTTCATGCGCCTGGAGGCCCCGCTCAAGAGGGAGGTCCTCTCCAGGGTGCCCGAGAAGATCATCCGCCAGAAGAAGGTGCTGCCCGTCGCCTTCAATGACGACCAGCTGACCGTCGCCATCTCGGACCCGCTCAACATCGTGGCCGTCGACGAGATCAAGATCACCACGGGCTACAAGGTGAACATCGTCATTTCCTCGGACTCCGACATCGAGGCCGCCATCGAGAAGGCCTTCGCCGCGGAGGAGTCGGCCCAGAAGGCGCTCGAGGAGCTCAAGGGCAAGACCGGCGAGCGGGGGGAGGTGGTCGTCGAGCAGGCCAAGCCGGTCGGGCGGGGGGACGTCGACGAGGACGGCGTCACGAGCATCTCCAGGGAGGACGAGGTCCCCGTCATCCAGATCGTGAACCTCATCCTCTCCCGCGCGGTCAAGGCCAGGGCCTCCGACATCCACATCGAGCCCTACCCGAAGCTGCTGCGGGTCCGCTACCGCCTCGACGGGGTCCTGCACGAGCAGCCCGCGCCCCCCAAGAAGTTCCTCAACGCCATCATCTCGCGCCTCAAGATCATGGCGTCCCTCGATATCGCCGAGCGGCGCCGGCCCCAGGACGGGCGCATCAAGGTCAGGATCGAGGA
This sequence comes from Elusimicrobiota bacterium, assembly GCA_016212795.1. Lineage (GTDB taxonomy): Bacteria > Elusimicrobiota > Elusimicrobia > UBA1565 > UBA9628 > JACRDT01. Next base: position 30,855 of record JACRDT010000030.1, read on the forward strand.
CAAGGAGATCGACCTGCGCATCTCCATCTGCCCGTGCGCCCCCGGGGAGAAGGTGGTCATGCGCATCATGGACTCCTCCGCCATGATGCTCGACCTCGAGAAGCTCCAGATGGACCAGGAGAGCTTCGCGATCTACACCCGGCACATCCGCGACCCGCATGGGATCATCCTGGTCACCGGCCCGACCGGCTCGGGCAAGTCCACCACCCTCTACTCGACGCTGCACGCCCTGAACTCGCCGGACACCAACATCATGACCGCGGAGGACCCGGTCGAGTTCCTCCTCAAGGGCGTCAACCAGGTGCACTGCAACGCCGAAATCGGGCTGAACTTCGCCGCGGCGCTGCGGACCTTCCTGCGCCAGGACCCGGACATCATCATGGTGGGGGAGATCCGCGACCAGGAGACGATCACGATCGCGATCAACGCGGCCCTGACGGGGCACCTGGTCTTCTCGACGCTGCACACCAACGACGCCCCGGGCGCCATCACCCGCATCCTGATGATGGAGGTGGACCCCATCCTCATCGCCTCGGCCCTGACCACGGTGGTGGCTCAGCGGCTGGTGCGGCGGATCTGCCCCCAATGCAAGGAGTCCTACGAGGTCGACACGGCCTGGCTGGGCAGCCTCGGGGTGCCCCAGAAGCGCCTCCCCGCCACCCCCAAGACGGCCCTCTACCGCGGCAAGGGGTGCGAGAACTGCGCCGGGTCCGGCTACAGGGGCCGCCTGGGCATCCACGAGGTGCTCGAGGTCACCGACGAGATCCGGGAGCTGATCTGCCAGCGCACGACGGCCCTGCGGATCAGGGAGGCGGCCTCCAAGAACGGGATGATTTCGCTCCAGGAGTCGGCCCTGCGCAAGCTCATGGAGGGCCATACGACCGCCGAAGAGGTGCTGCGCGTGGTGGGCGGCGCCCATTGACAACCCAGGGTTTGCCGGTTATTCTTATAGTTAGGTCTTCGGCTTCTCCGGGGAGCCTTAATTAAGGAAAGGGTCCGATGATATCGATGTCCGAGCTGTTCCTGCTGATGCACGAGCGGGGCGCGTCCGACCTGCATCTCACGGTCAACGCCCCGCCGATGCTGCGCGTCGACGGGGACCTCATCCCGACCCCGTTCGAGAAGCTCTCCGCCGAGATGACGCAGACCCTGGTCTACTCGCTGCTGACGGACGCCCAGCGGCAGCGCTTCGAGGCGACCAACGAGCTCGACCTGGCCTTCGGCCTCAAGGGCATCGGGCGTCTGAGGATGAACATCTTCCGGCAGAAGGGGGCGGTCGGCGCCGCCATCCGCGCCATCCCATCCTCCTTCAAGACGTTCGAGGAGCTCGGCATCCCGAGCGTCGTCTACGATTTCCTCAAGGTGCCCAAGGGGCTGGTGCTGGTGACCGGGCCGACGGGCTCGGGCAAGTCCACGACGCTGGCCAGCATGATCGACTACATCAACGAGACGCGCAACGGCCACATCGTGACGGTGGAGGACCCCATCGAGTACGTCCATGCCCACAAGAAGTGCATCGTCAACCAGCGAGAGGTGGGGGGGGACACGGCGTCGTTCGCGACGGCCCTCAAGTACATGATGCGCCAGGACCCCAACGTCATCCTGGTGGGCGAGCTGCGGGACCTCGAGACCATCAGCGCGGCCCTGACCATCGCCGAGACCGGGCACTTGGTGCTGGCCACCCTCCACACCAACGACTGCGCCCAGACGATCAACAGGGTCATCGACGTCTTCCCCCAGGCCCAGATCGAGCAGGTGCGCGTCCAGCTGTCGTTCGTCATCCAGGCGGTCCTGGCCCAGCAGCTCATGGTCCACGCCTCGGGCCAGGGCCGGGTGCTGGCCTGCGAGATCCTCATCGCGACGCCGGCGGTGCGCAACGTCATCCGCGAGCAGAAGATCGAGCAGATCCCGCTCGCCATCCAGACGGGGGGCAAGATCGGGATGCAGACGATGAACCAGTCGCTCGCCGACCTCTACAAGCAGAAGAGGGTCACGTACCAGGAGGCCATCCAGCATTCCCTGGACCCGGAGGATCTCAAGCGCTTGCTCCAGCGGTCCCTGGGACAGCCTGTCTGAGGTGAACAACCATGCCAGTCTTCGCGTATAAGGCCAAGGGAGTCGACGGCAGCGTCCTGTCGGGCACGGTCGACGCCCCGGCGCAGAGCGCCGCGGCGGAGAAGCTCAAGGCCCAGCGGCTGGTGGTCATCGAGCTCTCCGAGAAGGGGGGCTTCGACATCATGGCGATGTTGAAGTCCAAGCCCCCGGTCACGACGAAGGACCTGGTGCTCTTCTCGAGGCAGCTCTCCACCCTGGTGAGCGCGGGCGTCCCCATCGTCCAGGGCCTGGGCATCCTGGAGGCCCAGTGCGAGAACCCGACCTTCAAGGAGATCCTCGCCAACGTGAAGAGCGACATCGAGGGCGGCTTGTCGATCTCGGACACGCTCAGGAAGTATCCCCAGGCCTTCCCCGACCTCTACACGGCCATGATCAAGGCCGGCGAGCTCGGCGGCATCCTCGACACGATCCTGGAGCGGTTGACGGCCTATCTCGAGAACGCCGAGGCCCTGAAGGCCAAGGTCAAGTCGGCGATGATGTACCCGGCCATCGTGCTGAGCATATGCGCCGTGGTCACCGTCTTCCTGATGGTCTTCGTGATCCCGACCTTCGAGAAGATCTTCGCGAGCTTCGGCGCGGAGCTGCCGCTGCTGACCCAGCTCCTCATCGACACGTCCAACATCATGAAGAAGTACTTCATCGTGATCCTGGCCATGCCCGTGGCCGGCTGGTACGGGTTCAAGAAGTTCTACGCCTCCCCGTTCGGCCACCGGTGGGTCGACTGCCAGGTGCTCAAGGCGCCCATCTTCGGGATCCTGCTCAAGAAGGTGGCGGTCGCGAAGTTCACGCGCACGCTCGGGACCCTGGTCAAGTCCGGCGTCCCCATCATGCAGGCCCTGGAGACCGTGGCCGCCACCGCCGGCAACGTCGTCATCGGCGAGGCCGTGCTGGCGACGCGGGAGTCCATCCGCGAGGGCGGCCGCCTGGCCGACCCCCTGAGGAAATCCGGCATCTTCCCGAACATGGTCACCTCCATGATCTCGGTGGGAGAGGAGACCGGCGCCCTGGACATCATGCTGTCCAAGATCGCCGACTTCTACGACCAGGAGGTCGACACGGCGGTCAAGGGGCTGACCTCCATGATCGAGCCCATCGTCATCTGCATCATGGGCGTCGTCATCGGGACCATCGTCATCGCCATGTTCATGCCGATGTTCGGCATGGGCGAGCTGGCCAGCAAGGCCGGCTGACGGGGGCGGCTGGCCGGGCGCCCGAGCGGGGCGCCCGGGCTGCGTGGGGCGGGTCAGCTTGGCCGGCGTCCTGCCTTGCTCAGGACCATGAAGTACAGCGGCCCCCGGATGGGGATGGTCCGCTCCAGCGTCCAGCCCGTCCCCCGGAGGATGGCGCGCAGCTCCCGGACGGAGACGAAGAGGTAGTCGAACCAGGGGCCCAAGAGCCTTCGGTAGCGCAGGCGCAGGCGGATCTGGCCCGTGGCTCGCCGGCGGCTCCGGTTGCGGCGCTGGTAGGCCTTGTGCTCCGGGAGCCTGGTCTGGCGGGGGTCCAGGGTCTGGGCGATGATCCTGGCGTCCGGCGAGGTGGCCCGGTGGAGCCGCTCGAGGTGGGCCCGGGCCTTGGAAGGGCTTTCCACGAGCCCGAAGTTGTTGCCCATCATGATGACGGTGTCGAAGGACCCCCTCGGGAACCCGCCGACCTGGGAGAGGGCGAGCCGCCTGGCGCCCCTCAGCCCGCGCAGCCGGCAGACCCTGAGGGCTCCGGGCGAGGGGTCGATGCCGGTGACGTCGAGGCCTCTCTTCTGCAGGAACAGCGAGTGACGGCCCGCCCCGCACCCCACATCGAGGACCCGGCCCTTCACGCGGCGCATGACGGCTCGCTCCGCCCGGGGCCACTCCTCATAGGCCGAGAAGTAGACCTTCTTGCCCCACTCCGGCTCGATGTAGCCGTCGTCGCGCTCGATGACGGCCCCGACCTCGTCGCCGTGGAAGGCGTCGAGCAGGGCGCGGCCGAACGCGTCGGGAGGGGTCTTCGGGTCGCGTCTCATGATGCCTCCTTGTCTTCGCCGAACAGGGCTTTGCCCCGCAGGAGCGTGTGGTAGCGCAGGCCGAAGCGGTGGGCCTCGTCGCGCAGGCGCTGCAGGAGCCTCAGGGCGGGCCTCGCCCTGTCCAGGATGATGGGGCCGGGCCGCCCCGGCAGGAAGACCTCCTCGGTCCTCTTGGCCAGGGCCGCGAGGGGGACCTTGAGGTCCAGGGAGCCGACGGCGGCGGCCGCGCTGGAGAGCTGGCCTTTGCCGCCGTCGACCAGCACCAGGTCCGGGAGAGGCTCGCCGGCCCGCTGGAGCCGGCCGTAGCGGCGCCGCACGGCCTCCTCCATGGACTTGAAGTCGTCGACGCCGCGGACCTCGCGGAGCCGGAACCTCCTGTAGTGGGCGTGGTGGGGCTCGCCGCCCATGAAGCAAACCATGGACGCGACGGTCTGGCGGCCCTGCCAATGCGAGATGTCGAAGCACTCGATGTGCGCCGGGGGCTTGGCCAGCCCCAGGGCGAGTTTGAGGTCGGAGACCGCGCGGGAATCGGCGATCGGCTTCTCGATGTCGGCCGCCTCGACGGCCTGGACGCGCACGCGCTCGTCCATCTGGAGGAGGGCCTGGAGGCTGTCCCGGAACGACGCGGCGTCCTCGAAGCGGGTCTCGGCGGAGGCCTTCCTCATCTCGGCCTCGAAACGCTCCTTGAGCCTCGGGTAGTCGCCGCGGAAGAACAGCACGGCGTCCTCCGCGATCCGCCGGTAGTCTCCGAGGGAGATCTTGCCGGCGCAGGGGGCGGGACATTCCTGCGTGTGGTAGTAGAGGCACGAGCGCACCTTCCGGGGGTCGAGAGGCTTGCCGGCGGAGAAATCCCAACGGCAGGGCCTCAGGCGGAAGATCCGCCTGCGCCACAGCGTGCCGAGCAGGCTCTTGACCGGTGCGACCTTGGGGTAGGGCCCGAAGTAGGCGCCGCCGTCCTTGAGCTTGCGCCGGCAGAGGCCGATGCGGGGGAAGTCCTCACCCATGGTGATCTTCACCCAGGGGTAGGTCTTGTTGTCCTTCCACATGGAGTTGAAGAACGGCTGGTGGAGGCCGATGAGCCGCCGCTCCAGGAGCAGGGCTTCCCGCTCGGAGGCGCAGGCGATGTAGTCGATCCTCCGGACGAGGGGCGCCATGACCGAGCTCTTGAACTGCTTGGAGGGGTGGAAGTACTGCGACACCCGCTTGGCCAGGTCCTTGGCCTTGCCGATGTAGATGATGGAGGCGGCCGTGTCGCGCATGAGGTACACCCCGCAGCCGTGCGGGAGGTGGGTGCGGTCCACGGGCTCCTCAGCCATCCAGAGGATTCTATAATAAGGAAGGTTCCTAGAGGTAAGGGCGCATGAAGTCCTGCCGCTTGAGCCAGCCGATCAGCTCGTCGGCCAGGGCGCGGGCGTCGCGGGCGCGGGGGTGGTCCTTGGACCAGTGCGTGAAGACGAAGTGGCTGACGCCCGGGTCGCCGGCTTCGAGCCTCTCGACGGCGGACCCCCATGCCCGGCGCAGGGGCGCGCTCTGCGCCCCGCCGTACATGCCGCCCAGCAGCAGGACGATGCGCGCCTTGGGGTAGGCGGCGCGGACCGCGCGGACGAGCGAGACGTAGCCGTCCTCGAAGCCCGCCGGGAAGGGCCGGCCGTGGGCGCGCGTGAACGAGTCGTCGTTCTCGCCGAGGTTCACGAGGACGACGTCGGGCGTCCACGCGCGCAGGTCGGCGGGGGGGGAGTCGGCCCTGGGGTAGAGGCGGTCCCAGACCGCGCCCGCCCTCGCCTCGTTCCAGCCCGCGGCGATGCCCATGCCGCTGACCGCGATGTTCCGGTCGTCGGCGGAGAGCGCCGCGGCGGTGAGCGAGGCGTAGCTGAGGGCGTTGTCGTGCGTGGACCGGTCCTCCCACTGGTCGAGTTCCCCGTCCTCGACGCACGCCCCGACCGTGATGGAGTCGCCGATGAACTCCATGGCGGCCTTGGCGGCGGGCGGCGCGGGCCGCCATGCCTGCGCGCCGGGGGGGAGCCGGACGCCGTGGAAGCGCGCGGTGCCGGCGCTCGCCTCGCTGCGCTTGGCGAGCGTGAGCCGGTGGCGCCCGGGGCCCAGGCCGGCGAGTCTCACGGCGCGCTCGGCGGGGCCCTCGGGGACCGCGACGGTCGTAGCGGCGCCGTCCACCCGCGCGTTGAAGAAGTTCTGGCCCCTTGCCTGGGAGAAGAGCAGGGTGATGGAGTTCCCCGAGAACTCGATGGAGATCCGGCTGGCTTGCCAGATGACGACGGGCGCCTCCGGGTCGGCGAAGTCGAAACGGCCCTCGTACAGGAATCGGTGGTCGGCGGGGGGGAGCGTCCGGCCGCCGCCGGCGCCGGGAGCGCGCGCCGCGGAGCAGCCCGCCAGGAGGCATGCCGCGACGCTCGTCGTCGCGAGGAGGGAGCGCGGCTTCCTCGTGCGGCGCGCGGCGATCTCGGTCATCGGGACGGGCATTATACAGAATCTCCCCGTCGCGGCATTGACGGCGGGGGATGAAAGTGGTTTAATACCCCCCCATGGCGCAGCAAAAGAAGTCCCAGCGACATCGCAGCGGCCTCAAGGCCCACCGTCAGTCGGACAGGCGCAATCTGCGCAACCGGACGATGAAGAAGGCCATCCGCCAGAGCACCCGGGCTTGCTTGGACGGCGCCCAGTCCAAGGACGCGAAGCTCCCGGAGGCCGTGGCCAAGGCCATGTCCCTCATCGACAAGGCCGCTCAGAAGGGCGCCATCCACTGGAAGGCCGCGGCGCGCAAGAAGTCCCGTCTGGCGCACCGCATCGCCAAGCAGGCGGCGCAGCCCGCGGTCGCGGCGAAGTAATCTGCCCCTCGCTACTTCCCTCCCCGTCTGGGAGGGAAGTGTCTGCATAACCGCACGGCCAGTCGTTCGACTTCCTGACGCGGGTCCAGCCAGGTCTTGGACTTGAGGCCGACCTCGGTACTGAGGCAGGCCCTGAGGTCGATGGTGAGCCTGCTCTCCGTCAGCGGCCGGAGCCACTGCAGGTAGCCGTCGTAGAACTTGCTGCGCAGCCGGAGCGCGTCGAGGACCTCGTGCTCGCCGGTCCCCTGGCGGAGCATCCTCCTGGCCCGCAACTGCTTGCTGACGGCGTTCCTGATCTGCGCGAGCAGCGGGTAGACGTGGTCCTCGGCCTTGCCCGCGGAGAACACCGCCTGCAGGTGCGAGAGGCAGCCCTTGAGGTCCCGTTGGGCGACGTGCTTCGTGAGGAGGTAGCCGTCGGCGCCCCGGTGGTAGCCCAGGCAGGCCAGGATGTCCTGGCGCGTGATGGCCTTGGCCTGGCCGACGTAGAGCGTGGCCTTCTCGATCTCCTGGCGCAGGACATGCCAGTCGCACCCCGCCTCCTCGACGATGAGCTCCGCCGCGTCCGGGGCGAGGGACTTGCCCCAGCGCGCCGCTTCCTTGATCAGGCGGGCCGGCGTGTCCCATGGCTTGAGCGGCTGGAACACGCAGACCGCCCCGGCCGCCGACGCCGGGGCGACCAGGCGGTCCTTGGCGCTGGCGCTCTTGTCGTGCGAGACCAGGACCAGGGTCGTGGTCTCCACCGGGTTCTTGAGGTAGTCGAGGAAGGCGTCCGGGTCCTGGGCGACGATCTTGGGGTGGGCGACGATGACCAGCCGCCGGTCCGCGAAGACGGGCTGGGTGAGGGCGTCCGACAGGGCGGCGGAGGGCGGGTCCGTCTCGCGGGAGAACTCGGAGAGGTTGAAGGAGTCGGCCTTGAAGCGCTTCTTGAGCTCGGCGAGGGCGTCCTTGACGTCGTCGGGCTGGCCGAGGAGGTAGTAGGCCCTGCGGAATTTCCCCGACGACCATTCCTTCGAGAGGTCCTGGGGCTTGAGCTCCATCGGCGCTCGGCTCAGTACGGGTTGGGGTTGACGGGCGCCGAGGCCTTGCCCGGCGTGATCGCCGGGGGCGTCGAGGGGCCCTCGGAGGAGACGCGGTTCTTGGAGCTCCCCGTGACCGACCCGAACCCTTCCACCACGCGCTTGACCACGTCCCGGGACAGGATGTCCCAGATGTCCTCGCGGGCCTGCTCCTCGGTCTTGCCGCCTGGCAGGGTGGCGACCGGGTAGACCAGCACGCCCTCGAGGTTCTTCTCCTCCCAGAGCGCGACGTTGGCGGCGCGGTCCACGAACTGCAGGTCGATCATGATGCGGAGCTTGTAGGCCGTCGGGATCAGGTTGACGTCGTACTGGACCGGCGTGAGGAGGTAGCGGGCGATGGTGATCCAGACGATGCCGTCGCAGTCGGCCTCCGGCGTGATGGAGTAGCTGCCGTCCCTGAGGAACTCGTCGCGCACCCGCAGGGTGAACTTGTCCTCCAGGCCGAACTGCTGGGTCTTGTTGACGGCGTGGCGGATGGCGATCTTCCTGATGTTGCTGGGGAGGAGCTGGGCGGTCGGCCGGTAGGCGACGTCGGGCCCGCACGCGGCCAGCCCCGCGAGGAAGGGCAGGATCAGGTAGTTGCGCATGTTCGTGTCACCTCACTTGGCCACGATGTTGACGATCTTGTTCGGGACCACGATGGTCTTGACCACGGACTTGGCGCCGAGGGCGCCCTTGACCTTGCCCAGCGCGAGGGCCGCTTCCACCACCTGGTGCTCCGGGGAGTCGGCCGGCATCGACAAGGTGGCCCGCAGCTTCCCGTTGACCTGGACGGCGATTTCGACGGTCGACTCCTTCAGGAAGGCGGGGTCGTAGGACGGCCACGGCGCGGCCGAGAGGAGCCCGGCGCCGCCGAGGCGCGCCCACAGCTCCTCGGTGACGTGCGGGGCGAACGGGTTGAGGAGGGAGAGCAGCATCTCCAGGTCCACCCGGGCCGGCGGGGAGGCCCGCTGGATGTCGTTGGCGTAGATCATCAGGGCCGAGACGGCGGTGTTGAAGGCGAAGGATTCGATGTCGTCGGTGACCTTCTTGACGGCGCGGTGCCTGGGGTTGACGAGCCCGTCGCCGGGGGCGGCGTCCCGGGCGTGGTCGCTGACGAGCGTCCAGGCCTTGCGCAGGAACCGGGCCACGCCCTCGATGGAGCGCATGTCCCAGGGCTTCTGCTGCTCGAGCGGCCCCATGAACATCTCGTAGAGCCTGAAGGCGTCGGCCCCGTGGGACTTGAGGACCGTGTCGGGGTTGATCACGTTCTTCTTCGACTTGGACATCTTCTCGACCTGGCTCTCCAGCTTCTCGCCGCCCTCGACGAGGTAGGCGGCCCCGTCCTCCCCGTAGCGCAGGGCCTCGTAGGGGTGGTACACGCCCTTCGAGTCCCGATGGGAATAGGACAGGATCATGCCCTGGTGCCGGAGCTTCTGGAACGGCTCCGGGCCCGGCACGAGCCCGAGGTCGAAGAGGACCTTGTGCCAGAATCTGGCGTAGAGGAGGTGCAGGACCGCGTGTTCGGCGCCTCCGACGTAGCAGTCCACGGGCAGCCACGCCGCGGCGTGCTCCTTGGAGCACGCCGCCTGTCCGTTCGTCGGGTCGAGATACCTGATGTAGTACCAGCACGACCCCGCCCACTGGGGCATGGTGTTGGTTTCTCTCTTGGCAGGGCCGCCGCACGTTGGGCACTTCGTGCTCACCCAATCCGCGATGGCCGCCAGCGGCGATTCGCCGGTCCCGGTCGGCTTGTACTCCTTCACGTCCGGCAGGACGACCGGGAGCCGGTCCTCCGGCACCGGCACCTGCCCGCATGCCGGGCAGTGGACGAGGGGGATGGGCTCGCCCCAGTAGCGCTGGCGCGAGAAGATCCAGTCGCGCAGCTTGTAGGAGACCGCCTTCCTGCCCTTGCCGGCCTTCTCCAGGTGGTCGTTCATCGCCGCGATGGCCTGGGCCGTGGGGAGGCCATTGAGGAAATCGGAGTTGATGGCGATGCCTTCCTCGGGAAAACACTCCTCGCCGATGGCAGAGCCATCGGCGGGTTGGACCACGCGGGGGACGTCCAGGCCGTACTTCTTGGCGAACGCCCAGTCGCGCTCGTCGTGGCCTGGCACGGCCATGACCGCGCCGGTGCCGTAGCCCAGGAGGACGTAGTCGGCGATCCAGACCTGCAGCTTCCTGCCGGTCAGCGGGTGGAGGGCGTGGGCCCCGGTGAACACCCCGGTCTTGTCCTTCTGGAGCTCGGCGCGCTCGAGGTCCGACTTGGACGCGGCGGCCTTGACGTAGGCGTCGACCGCCGGGGCCTGCGCGGGCGTCGTGAGCTTGGGGACCAGCTCGTGCTCGGGCGCGAGCACCATCCAGCTCACGCCGTAGAGCGTGTCGGCGCGGGTGGTGAAGACCGTGATATCCCCGCTCTTCTCGAGGGGGAAGCGTATCTCGGCGCCTTCCGACCGGCCGATCCAGTGGCGCTGCATGGCCAAAGTCGAGGCCGGCCAATCGAGTCCCTCGAGGTCCTTCTCCAGACGGTCCGCGTAAGCGGTGATCTTGAGCACCCATTGCCGCAGGCGCTTCTGCGTGACGGCCGTGCCGCAGCGCTCGCAGGAGCCCCCGAAGACCTCCTCGTTGGCCAGGCCGGTCTTGCACGAGGGGCACCAGTTGATGGGGCACTCGCTCTCGTAGGCCAAGCCCCGCTTGAAGAGCTGGAGGAAGATCCACTGGGTCCACCGGTAGTAGGCGGGGTCGGTGGTGTCGACCTCGCGCTCCCAGTCGTAGCCGAAGCCCAGGGACTTGATCTGCCGGCGCATGTTGTCGACGTTGCGTCTCGTGACCGCGCTGGGGTGCGTCCCGGTCTGGATGGCGAAGTTCTCGGCGGGCAGGCCGAACGCGTCCCAGCCCATGGGGTGGAGGACGTCGAAGCCCTGGCGCCGCTTGGTCCTGGAGAGGATGTCGGTGGCGGTGTAGCCCTCGGGGTGGCCCACGTGGAGCCCTTCACCGGAGGGGTAGGGGAACATGTCCAGGCAGTAAAACTTCCTGCCAGGCCGTGGCCTGGCAGGAGTTCTAAAGGTTCCTTCTTTCTCCCATCTGTTCTGCCATTTGGCCTCGATCTCGTCGAAGGGGATGTGCTCGATCTTCACGGGCCGATTATATCATTTGCTGCGTCAGGGGTTTAGGAAGCCTCCGATGTCGGCCTTGGTTTCCATGGGCCGGCCTTGGAACTGAATGCGCAGGCCGTTCGTATATCTTATGCGGGCACGCCAAGCGCCTCTTGCAACTCCACGGGACGAAGACGCTCTCCCCGCAGTTCCCGCACCGGAAACGAACGACGCCAAAGCGGTGGATGGCCCGCAGGGCGTCCTCGGCGAAGGCAGACGGGCGGGGCTCGGCGCCGGCGTCCCGGACCAACAGGGTCTCCAGGTCTAGATAGAATGGTCGAGCCAGCACCTCCGTGTTATAGGCGGATAGGTTCCGTGTCTCGGAATAACCCGCGCCATTATAACCTACGGGGTTGCTGGCTCGACCATTCTATCTAGTCCTTGGCGGGTTGCACGCGGCGGACGACCGCATGTCCAGCCGCATCAACGACGATTTCCGCATCAAGCCTTACTCGTTGGTAGTCTGGCCCCTTGCCCTCTGGGATGTAGTAGGACTCGATGCCGTAGTCGACATTGAGCGTCCGTTCCCTGCGGTATGGTCCCAGCTGGCCGGTCAAGATGCGCTGCACAGATCGATTGTAGTTGTATGACCGCTGCATGCGGGACCAGCTGCTTTCGCAGACCTCGTACAGTTGCCAATCCCTGCCGCCGTCGTAGGATCCGAGGAAGACATGTACGCGCTTCCCTTCCTGGAGATGGCCGTTAAACCAAATTTCGCGTGACGTGACCCCGCCAAAGCCCCAGCTCCTCCGCCAGGAGGCGGTGCTCGGCTGGGTTTCCAGCCAGCCGGGATCGGAGAGATCTTGGAGGTCCAGCACTGGATGGCCTTCACGTTGAAAAGAGCTTCGAATGGTTCCGCGCATGACCACGTGGTCCGCGGGCATGCCTGCTGGGATGTCGTGCCGCGGTCCAACGACTTCCCAAGTCGTAGTGCCCGGCTTGAACTCGGCATAGACGGTCTCGCTGATTTTGGGAGGCCAGGGGGTCCACTCGTCATCCCGAAGCTGGTGGGCGGCAAAGGCTAGTCGTGCATAGTCTCCGCTGAAGAGGGAATGCGGGTCGATGGGATTGGTCCGCAGGGTGATGGGCCGGCCGTACCAGAGCACGGACTGTTTGCGGGCTACCATGCCGCCTATTGCCGCCACCTGTAGGGCCACGATCGCCCAGAACCATCTCGTTTTGCCGGGGGTCATCGGGCTTTCCCGCCAAGAAGATGCCGGCGTCCTCTTTCTAAGGAGAATCCCAAGAGAAGGAGCAGTAGGCCGCCGACGATGAATGCCGCGGACCGCGCCATGTACTGCCAGGCGAAATCGAAGTATCTGCCGATGATTAGGGCTGCGAAGGCCAGCAGGCCGATGTTGACGCAGTACGCTTGGGAGTGCAGGTAGCCAATATACAGCAATGTAACCAATCCACCGAAGTACACGAGGTTTCCAATCAAGGAGGTCCCTATGTCCCCCATGGGAAACAGAGCAGCACTCATCCAGGCCCAAGCGCAAGCTGCTAGGGTCCACCAGCCCAACCCGACCCTGTCTTCAATCTGGCGAAAGGCCGTTAATAGGATAGTTACGGCACTGAATACGCCGCAGTATGCAAACATGAGTTCTCGGCCGTTCTTGACACGAGAAAGGATCGGGTGGCCTGCGACATGGTATCCATGGGACTTGAAGGTGAAAAAGAAGGCCGTGAACAGGACGGCGATGAGACCCAGGCTGGAGAAGACCGGGGCTAGACGAGACACGGCCCTGCGTTTTTCCGTGAATAGCCCAATAGAGAGGAGGGCACATCCCCATATCATGAAGACTGGCAGGAGGGCTTCGGGACCGTCGGAGTAATGACCAGAATAGAATGCCTGCTCGGAGCCTATCCAGAATGAGAATGCGAGAGTTCCCAAGGTGGCCATCGCGCGAGATGACAAGAGGAATGCCATGGGCGCTACGCCCAGGGCCCACCAGAGCACGCCATTCGGCCAATGGGCGGAGATGTTGTAGGCCTGAGCCACGAGGAAGATGTTGGCTCCATAGAGGATCGCCCCCAGGAGATGAAAGGCCAAGGCAACACGCGGATAGTCCGGCATCTTCTTCTCGATGTAGCGCCCCGTCCCGTAGCTGGCGACCAAAACACTCAGGAGCAGCGCCATCTTGGCAAGGGGTCCGATCTTCTGCCAGTTGCTTGCGAAGAAGAGGATAATGCCGAAGCCGACGAGAACAGCCCCAAGGGTGACGATCGTCGAAGTCAGCTTGCGGCGCTGCGGGGGTACGGTGGAGGGGGGAAGCCCTAGAATGCGCTGCCGCTGGTCTTCGGAGATGATCCCATCATGGACCCAGGCCTGGGACTCTGTGCTAAGCCGTGCTTTGAAATCGTCGTCCGTTTCGGCCATCGGCGGATGGGGCTAAGTCTACCGCCATTCTATCATATGGAGGCCAACATCTTGGCCCCTACTCGGTGAAGCTATAGGAAAGATCTGATGGATCTTCTTGAGTCTGTTGTATTATAGCTTAGGTAGGCCGCGAACCCGGCCGGCCGCGCGAGCCACTATCGATAATCCTGTGATATGTTTCGCAGAAACGAGCTTGAAACTCCTACGAAAGCAATCCCCCGCGGCATCGCTGGCGGCTCCTTATGGAACCTGCGGCTTGGTGTTGGTGCACCGGTGGACAGCCGCGAGCAAAGCCTCGTGGTCGAGGGGCTTGGCTTGGCATTGGATGACGTCGTTTTCCTCGGCGGCCTTCGCGATGGAGGCGTCCTTGCCCACGTAGGCCGTGATCACGATGACCGGGGGCCGGGGCTCCGGCAGGGATTTGAGGTGCGCGAGCACGCCCACCCCTCCGCAGCCGGGCATGATGAGGTCGAGGATCAGCGCGTCGGGCCTTTCGTCGAGCTTGCGGATGGCGTCCTCGCCGGTCGTGGCGGTCACGACGTCGAACCCGGCGGTGCGCATGAGGACCTCCACCAGGCAGCGCACGCCCTCGTCATCGTCCGCGATCAGGATCTTCTTGTCTTTCGGATCGGTTGAAACGTGTTCGGTCATGGGACTCGCCCCCCCAAGGCATGATATCATACCGTATGACCAGGCGGGTAGGCGCCGCCGTCTTGAGCCTCTCGCGCGACCCGCTGTCGCGCGAGGCGGCGGGTTGGCCCTGATGGGCAAGTGGCATGGCTGGAACTACGTGCCGAGCGCCGCCGGCCTCGGTGAGGCGGAGACGCGGAGCATCGTCCAGGAGTTGGCCGACGTCATGGGCCACGCTCCGCGGCCTCCCGCGACGCCCCCGCCGGGGTCCGGCGCCCCGCTCGCGGAGCTCCCCGCCGCGTTGGAACAACAGCTCTCTGAGGGGCTCAGGCAGGACGCGCCGCCCGTCCAGCCTCCCGCGGCGCCCCCGCCGGGGCCAAGCGCCCCGCCCGCGGAGCTCCCCGCCACGTTGGAACTGCAGCTCCCAGAGAGGCTGAGGCCGAGCCTGCCGCCCGTCCAGCCGCCTGCCCAGCCTCCGGCGGCGCCCCCGCCGGGGCCAAGCGCCCCGTCCGCGGAACTCCCCGCCACGTTGGAACTGCAGCTCCCGGAGAGGCTGAGGCCGAGCCTGCCTCCCGTCCCGCCGCCCGTCCAGCCTCCGGCGGCGCCCCCGCCGGGGCCAAGCGCCCCCCCCGCGGGGCTCCCGGCCACGCTCGAGCTGCAGCTCCCGGAGAGGTTGAGGCCGAGCGTGCCGCCCCCCCAGCCGCCGCCGGCCCCTCCGAGCAAGCCCGCCCAGGAGACGCAGCCTGCCCTCCCGGTCGAGGCGATCCCGAAGGATGCCGGCGAAGACCAGATACGGCCGATCGCCGTGGTCGCCACTCAGGATTCGGCCGCCGAGATCGCGGACCTCTTGCGCTACCTGCAGGACATCGGGAGCCGGATCTCCAGGCCGATCTATCTGCGCGTCGTCTGTCTCCACATCGTGAGCGCCGAGACCATCCCCGCCACGGTGGCGCTCAAGGTCCAGGGGGCGGAGGCCGTGGCCGCCGTCGCCATCCTCAAGGGCCTTCCGGACGAGAAGCGCGCGGCGATCCGGGCGGTCTTGGCGGACAAGAGGTTCCGCTTCCACCTGGTGGAGTCCGCCGACATCCGGAACAGGTCCGTCCTCATCGACATCATGAGCGACCTGCTGCTTGTCGACCCGCAAGGTTACGCGGCATCATTCCGCTGGGAAGGCCACGGCTTCGACGAGCGCCACGGCATCCGGCGGTGATCTGGGAGGGGAACACGAGTCGCGGGCAGGCCAGGACCGGCTGGCCGGGAAGGGCCGGGTCCTGGGACGCCGCGGGCTGGCGGTGCTCCGTCTTGTCGCTGCCGCCCTGGAACTTCAGGAGGTGGGCCCGCTCGGAGAGGAGCGGGCCCTGGGCCGTGGCTGTTAGGAAACAATTATACACTAATCGTATGAAACGCGGCGGGCGCATTGCCTCCATCGCCCTTTCCCTGCTCGTGCTGGCGGGCAGGCTCGAAGCCGGGCCTCCGCGGGAAGCGGACGTCTTCCTGCCCGAGGACTGGATCGTCACGGCCGAACCCATGCACCCGACCCACTGGGGCGTCCGCTGGTATTACGACACCATGATGCTGCCCTACCGCGCCATCCAGAGGGCCAAGCACGCGCTGGAGACCAGGTATGCCGGCAATTGGCGCCTCGGCGGCGAGAACGGAGGCGCGGCCGGGATCGCCCTCAGGTTCTTCGTCGGGACCGTTCCCGATTTCGGACTCTTCATGGGCGGACAGAACCTGCACCATGCAGCCGGCCACGACGCCGCGGCGCGGGAGTTCGACCTCTCTTTCGGAGACCGGAAGTCCGTCCCGTCGCGCTTCAGCCAGGTGCTCCCGAACTACCTCGGCGGCCGGCTGCTCCGAACCGCGGAGCGCCAACCCGACGGCCGCGGCGCCGACTCCTACAGCCGCGCCATGGCCCTGCCCATGGAAGCCGAACTCACCTTCGCCTACGAGCAGGGCAGGGAGCTCCTGGCCTCAAGGTCCGCCAACGCGACCGCGGCCCAACGCTTCCTCCTCTACCGCGCCCGGTTCCTGATGGACTACGCCGAGAACGGGACCCTGGACCAGGCCTTCATCGACAGCCAGCAGCCCGGCGCATCGGGCAGGGTCTCCGGACCGGGGTTTTCCACCGACTTCACCTGGTACCTGCACTACCTCAACAGGAACCGCTATGGAGTCCTGAGGGTCGAAGACTACAAGGTCAGGGCAGGAGACATCAAGACCGCCTTCTATCTGCAGGCCGCCGACCCCCTGATGTGGACCGTGCTCTACGTCTGGGGGCGAGACTACCTCGTCGGAGCGCGCAACACCGCGCGCCTGCCCATGATCCGCCTAGGCGGCGCGGCGGACTACTTTCCGTCGCTGCGGGTCTTCTTCTCGCCCTTCGGCGTCGAGTACTTTCAGGACAACTACCTGCGCTGGCGAGGCGCCCTGGCCAACGCCTATTGGACGGTCGGAGACAACCGCTACGAGAGGCGCTACGGCGCCGGCCTCGACGTGCGCGGCATCAGGCTGCCGCGCGGCATCACCTTGGGCGCCCATGTCCAGCTCCAGCGCCAGCCGCTCTTGAGCCGCATCACTGGCCCGACGCCGCTGTCCTCGGCAGAGGCGGGACAAGGCCACTTGGCCTACAACCTGGGAGCCACACTACGGGTCCCTATCTGGACCTTCGGCTCGGGCCAGGACCCGCGCCGCCTCTTCCTGCACACGCGCGCGGGCGTCAAGAACCTGTCCTGGTTCCCGGGGGAATACCTGGGCTCAGGGGCCTACGTGCAGACCGGCCTGGGCGTGAGCTTTTAGCAGGCTACGGATTCGGCTGCAATCGCGGCTTTCGGCCTGCGCCTTCGCGCTGCTCAACTCGCATACCGTTCAGGCATGCTCGTTTCGCAGCATTTCGGGTCGGCTCGAAATCCGATATTTCGCCATGAAAGCGACTGCTTGCTCAGGCTCCTAGTGCTCCGACCGGCTCATAACCGGGGCCTGGGAGGCCCAGCTTTGAGGCGGATGCAAGGAGCGACGAGCGAGCATGCCTGGGCATGTGAGCGAGAAGCGACGCGGCAGACGCCCAAAGATGGGCCTCCGCGCTATTGAGGAGGAACGGTTGGATTTGCTGAGTATTTCCTTGAGAGCGCGGCCGGTCGATCTCGGGC
>JACRDT010000031.1 GCA_016212795.1 Elusimicrobiota bacterium
AACTGGCCTTGGGCGTAGTCCGTGGGCTTGTAGCGGGGCATCGGAGGTCTCCTGGAGAGGATTGCCTCATTCTAGCGCTTATTTCCTCGACGGGAAAGACGATTTGCTACGACGGAGGGGGTTTTTCTACAGCTTCAACGATAGGCTGAGCTGCCGCTACCCATTTGAGATGGCCGCGCATGCGGCCAGCTCAAGCCAATGTTAGCTCGCATTTCGCTCACGGCAAATGATTGTTGTTCCTGTTCTACCTATTCCGAGCAGACAGGTTATTCCCAATGCCGACAATGTTGATCCGATTGTCCAAAACCATAAGGGATCTTCAATAGCATGGCTCTTTAGGTGTCCAGGCTGCGATGTGATTGCCAAGCACGCGGCAAAACCTTGAACCAAGACTGTGGAGGCGAGGACAGACAAAACCCCTTCCTTCCAGGTTCTTAGATAGCATCCCATGAGGATGCCAGTAAAAGCCAGCGGAGTAAACACTGTTGCCCACCAGGAAACTGGCACAGAAGTGACCGCCCCAAGCCTCGGTACGACGAAAGTGATGTACACAACATGGCTCGCAATCTGGCCAAGTAGAATTATGCCTGCAACTAGCAAGGGTAAGCCCCTTCTATCTTTTCCCATGTCGAGCTAACAGGTATTATACCGCGAAACGGCGGGTTAGAGGATTTATTATTGGGATGGATTGAATGCGGAAATCTCCATAAAAATCTGGCCTTCTCGCGCTGTGGAGGGCTTCGGGCTCCCGTGATGGACCGCTGATAGCGCCGGACTGGAACTATTCTTGCGCTCCAATCGTATGTAGGGGTGGGGGGGTGTCCCCTCCGAGGAGGGCCCTATGGAAGAACCGACTTGCTCGGCGCCGGTTCCGGCGCGGCCGCCAAGACTGCTGGAGAAGTTCCGGGACGCCATCCGGCTCAGGCATTATTCCTTTCGCACGGAGCAGGCCTATGAGCACTGGATCAGGCGATTCATCCGGTTTCACGATATGCGCCATCCGCGGGAGATGGGCCCGCCGGAGGTCGAGCGGTTCCTGAGCCATTTGGCGACGGACCGGAATCTGTCGGCAAGCAGCCAGAACCAGGCGCTCAACGCACTCGTTTTCCTATATCATGAGGTGCTGAGGGTGGAATTGGGCGATCTGGGGGAGATCGCAAGGGCCAAACGGCCGGCCAAGCTCCCGGTCGTGCTGACACGGGAGGAAGTGGGGCGCCTGCTCTCGGCGATGAGCGGGACGCATCGGCTCATGGCGGAACTGCTCTATGGCACGGGGATGCGGCTGGGCGAGTGCATTGAGCTGCGTGTCAAGGACGTGGACTTCGGCGCCGGTCATGTGATGGTGCGCGGCGGCAAAGGCATGAAGGACCGGGTCACGATGCTGCCGAAGCGGCTTGAGGAGCCGTTGAGAAGGCACTTGGCGTATGTCCAGACCCTGCACGAAAGCGATCTTCGGCGGGGGGGCGGCATGGTCTGGCTGCCGTTTGCCTTGAAGGAGAAGTGCCCGTCCGCTGAGAAGGCGTGGGGCTGGCAATACGCCTTTCCAGGGCCGTCCCTCTGGCGGGATCCGCGCGACGGGCTCTGGAAGCGCCATCATTGCCATGAAAGCCCTCTGCAGAAAGCCGTGGGGAGGGCTGCCCGGCAGGCGGGGCTGGTCAAGCCGGTCGGGCCGCACACGTTGCGTCATTGCTTCGCGACGCACCTGATCCAGGCGGGTTACGACATCCGCACGGCGCAGGAACTGCTCGGCCATCGCGACGTCTCGACCACGATGATCTACACGCACGTCCTCGGCAATCCTGGCGTGGGGGTGCGAAGTCCCTTGGACGACGTGCCCTGGGCTCGGCCGATGGGGCAGGGAGGGCCCGAGGGTCAGGGGATCGAGGACTCCCGGGAGCGCCAGGGCTCTTGTGACCGCGCCGCCAAGCGGGAACGAGGGGCCGGCTAGAACTTCAGCCGCAGGCTGGCGTTGACGACGTTCTGCATGAAGTGCGAGCGGAAGTCGCCGGAGTAGTCGAACCTCGCCGCGAGCCGCTCGCCCCAGTCGACCGTGAGCCCGCCGCCCAGCAGGGTCCCGTCGCGCGCGAAGTCGCCGGTGTCGACGGAGAACGTGCCGCCGGCCCCCTGGGAGAGCTGCGCCGAGATGGGATGGCTTTGGTTCTTGAGCTCGCGGCGCCAGCCAGCGCTCACGAAGGGGGTGACCGAGTACGAGCCGACGTCGTATTTCATCGCGTATCGCAGCCCCAGCCGGGAGCGCAGCGACTCGGCCGTCTGGCCGCCCACGCGAAGGCTCAGGATGCCGGCGCCTTCCTCCGTGAACGAGCCGATCATCAGCCTGTCGTAGTTCAGCCCGGCGAACGGGGTGAAGATCCCCCAGGCGGCCGTCTTGAAGTCGTACTCGGCGGCCGTGTCCGAGTTGAACTCGGTGCCCATGGGGCTGCCGGTCGCCGCCCGAGCGATGTTGCCGAAGAAGATGTCGCGCCTGGTGGAGAACAGGTCCACGGCCCCGCCCAGGTATTGGCTCACGCGGAAGTTCTCGGCATAGCCCGTGCCGTAGACGCCGAAGCGCGCGCTGTGGCTGTCCACCGTGCCGCTGGCGGGCGAGTAGATCGATGCATGGCCGTGGAGGTACCCGCACGAGACGCCGGCCGCGAGGTTCTCGTTGACGCGGTAGTCCACGCCGCCCGTGATGCCGCCGCTGTTGAAGGCGTAGCCGGGCTGGACGCCCGAGGCGCTGGTGGCTTCCGTGAGCCTGCCGGTCATGACCATGCCCGAGGCGAAGAAACCCCAGGGCGAGCCCGACAGGCTCGGGCGGTCCGACGGCTCGACATCGGCGACGCCGGCCGCGGCCAGGAGCGTGCCGGGATAGGGCGACTGGCCGGTGACGACATAGGAGGAGGGGGCGCGGGCGGCCCCGCCGGCCAGCACGGCCACGCGCTGGCTGATGGCGGAGGCCTGGACGCCGGCGTTGCCCATGGCCACCCCGCCCATGGAGGCCATGGTGACGGGGCCGACCTTGTCGAGCGCGGACCGCAGGTCGGGAGCGTCCAGGGTGTAGAGCTCCCCGAGCACGATGGCGGCGTCGCCCGTGGGATTGGCCCGGAAAGGCTCCAGGCTGCCGCCCACGGCGCTCTGGTTGGCGCCGATGGCGGTGTTCGCGAAGGGGACCAGGGAGGCGGTCAGGGTCACGTCGTTGGCGTTGTAGGTGGGGGTGAACGAGATGGCGGCGGGCGATGCGATGGAGCCGAATTGGGTGCCGCCCAAGCCGCCGGCAGCCGTGATGGGCTTGAAGGTCTGACCTTCGGTCACGGCCTGCGGCTCGAGGGAGACCGCGAGCGTCCCGTTGGTCAGGGTGGCGACCCCGCCGACCACGAGGTTGGTCACGCCGGACCGGAGCTTGAGCTTCAGGGTTCCCGGGCCGACGTAGCTGGCGGGGTTCAGGGTGAAGCCGAGCATGTCGAGGGTCCCGCCGGCAGCCACCGTGAGCGCCGTGGCGGGAAGGGCGTTGTCGATGCCGAGCTGGAGCGTGCCCGCGTTGACGGCCGTCGCTCCGGCGTAGGTGTTGGCGGCGTTCAAGACGAGGGTGCCTTCCCCGGACTGGGTCAGGCCGCCCAGCCCGCCCATGGCGCCGTAGAGGGCGAGCTTGTAGCCGTTGGGGTTGATGAGCGCGGTCTTGCCCGCGTTGACGGTCATGGCGCGCGTCATGCCGAAGTGGGCGTGGGCCTGCAGCGTGCCTCCGTTGAAGGTCAGCAGGCCGGCCGGATCGCCCAGGGAGGCGTTGCTGTTGGTGCTGAGCGTCCCGGCCGTGAGCACGGTGCCGCCCGTGTAGGTGTTGTTCGCGTTGAGGTAGAGGATGCCGGCGCCGAGTTTGGTGAGGCTGCCGGCCCCGCTGATGACGCCGTGGAAGCCGGCGTCGTTGCCGTTGGTGTCGAAGGAGCCGCCGCCCGCGGCGAGCGCCATCGGCCGGATGGCAATGATGGTCCCGTCCGCCTTCAGCGTGCCGTTGTCCAGCGTGAGCGTGCTGTAGCCGCCCAAGGCGTAATCCGCGTTGACCTTGAGGGTCCCCTGGTTGACCGTGGTGCCGCCGTAGTGGTAGTTGACCGCGGTGAGAGAGAGCGTGCCCGCCCCGGTCTTGGTGAGGAGGCCGGGGCCGTAGAGCAGGCCGGACAGGGTCGAGTCGTTCCCGGCGGTATCGAACGTGGAGGCCGCGTTGAGGACCACGGTGCGCGCCGACGCGATGCCTCCCGCGGTGGTCTTGAGCGTGCCGCCGTTGAGGCCGATCGCGCCCGCGGCGTCGCCCAGGCGGTCGTCGTTGCCGATGTCGAGGGTGCCGGCGCTGATGGCGGTGCCGCCCGTGTAGGTGTTGGTCTGGTTGAGGGTGAGGGCGCCCGCCCCGGCCTTCGTCAGGCCGCCGGTCCCGCCGATGACGCTGGTGAGCGTCGAGTTGTTGCCGGCCGTGTCGAAGGTTCCGCCGCCCGCGTTGAGGGTGATGGCGCGCGCGGACGCGATTCCTCCCGCGGTGGTCTTGAGCGTGCCGCCGCCGAACGCGACGCCGCCGGCGGCGTTGCCCAGGCGGTCGTCGTTGCCGATGTCGAGGATCCCGGCGTTGATGGCGGTGCCCCCCGCGTAGGTGTTGGTCTGGTTGAGGGTGAGCGTGCCCGCCCCGGTCTTCGTCAGGGCGCCCGCGCCGTTGATGACGCTGGTGAGCGTCGAGTCGTTGCCGGCCGTGTCGAAGGCGCCGCCGCCCGCGTTGAGCGTGATGGCGCGCGCCGAGGCGATGCCCGCCGCGGAGGTCTTCAGGGCGCCGCCGTCGAAGGCGACCGCGCCGGCGGCGTTGCCGAGTTGGTTGTCATGGCCGATGTCGAGGGTCCCGCCGTTGATGGCGGTGCCGCCCGCGTAGGTGTTGACCCCGCTCAGGGTGAGCGCGCCCGCCCCGGTCTTCGTCAGGGACCCCGCGCCCGAGATGATGGCCGAGATGGTCCAGCCTTGGCTCGCGTTGCCGTTCAGGAACGTCACGGCCCCGCCGAGGGGGACGGTGTTGGCGGGCGCGGCCGCGGCGATGGTCGCGGCGCCGGCGGCGCCGGCGCCGGTGCGCGCGTTGGTCGCGTCGAGGGTGGTGTTCGCGTTGATAGAGGGCAGCGAACTGTCGAGCGTGATCGTGCCCGCGCTGCCGGCGCCCCAGGTGACGGTGTTGGCCCCTCCGGCCGCGTTGGAGGCGGCGACCCCCGCTCTCAAGGAGTCGGCGGCGGCGTCGGTCGTGTTGAGGATGGGGAAGTCAGCGGCTCGGGCTTGCTGCCCCAGCAGCGCGACCACGCATAAGAGGGAGAAGACCTTCTTCATGCCGAAGATGTTAGCATTGACGCGTCGCGGCTCAGTACCTGTAGTTGTCCATCTTGTACGGCCCCTGGACCGGGATGCCGAGGTAGTCGGCCTGCTCCTTGGTCAGGGTCGTCAGCTTGATGCCCAGCTTGGGCAGGTGCAGCCTGGCCACCTGCTCGTCGATGAGCTTGGGCAGGGTGTAGACCTTCTTCGCGTAGGCGCCCTTGGAGCGGTTGTTCCAGAGCTCGAGCTGGGCCAGGGTCTGGTTCGTGAAGGAGATGCTCATCACGAAGCTCGGGTGGCCGGAGGCGCAGCCGAGGTTGACCAGCCGGCCCTCGGCCAGGAGGGTGACGGTCTTGCCGTTGGGCCAGCGGAACTGGTCCACGAGCGGCTGGACCGTGATCCGCTTGATCTTCTTGTCGTTCATGATGGAGGCGACGTCGATCTCGAGGTCGAAGTGGCCGATGTTGCAGAGGATGGCCTGGTCCTTCATGGCGTCCATGTGCTTGCGCGTGATGATGTCCCTGCAGCCCGTGGCGGTGACGAAGAGGTCGCCGAGCGGGGCGGCGTCCTCCATGGTGACCACCTGGTAGCCTTCCATCGCGGCCTGGAGCGCGATGATGGGGTCGATCTCGGTGATGAGGACCCGCGCCCCCTGGCCCCGGAGGGACTGGGCGCAGCCCTTGCCCACGTCGCCGTAGCCGCAGACCACGGCCACCTTGCCCGCGACCATGACGCCGGTGGCGCGCTTGATGCCGTCGAGCAGGGACTCCCGGCAGCCGTAGAGGTTGTCGAACTTGGACTTGGTGCAGGAGTCGTTGACGTTGATGGCGGGCACGCCCAGGGTCCCCTTCTGCTGGCGCTGGTAGAGCCGGTGCACGCCGGTGGTCGTCTCCTCGCTCAGGCCCGCGATGTCCTTGAGGAGCTCGGGGTGCTTGTCGTGGACGATGTTCGTCAGGTCCCCGCCGTCGTCGAGGATGAGGTTGAGGCTCTTGCCGTCCGGCCAGCGCAGGGTCTGTTCGATGCACCAGTCGTACTCTTCCAGGGTCTCGCCCTTCCAGGCGAAGACCGGCACGCCCGCGGCCGCGATGGCGGCGGCGGCGTGGTCCTGGGTCGAGTAGATGTTGCAGCTCGACCAGCGCACGTCCGCGCCGAGCTCGACGAGGGTCTCGATGAGGACCGCGGTCTCGATGGTCATGTGGAGGCAGCCCGCGAGGCGCGCCCCGGCCAGGGGCTTCTTGCCCTTGTATTCCTTGCGCAAAGACATCAGCCCCGGCATCTCGTGCTCGGCGATGGCGATCTCCTTGCGGCCCCACTCGGCGAGGCTCAAATCCTTGACCTTGTAGTCCTTCTTGGCGGCGGTCTTCTCCATGGTGGTGGTCATCCTTTGCCTCCGCGTCCCGGCGTCAGGAAACGGCCGGGCCGCTGATGAGATTGTCGTCGGCGGCCATTATACAAAATTCAGTAGGACAGCACGTCGCCGTAGAGGAAGTCGGGCGAGACTTTGTCGAGGGAGCGCCGGCCGTAGGGGCGCACCATGCCGCCGACGGCCGCCTGCCTGAGGCCCCGGCAGAGGTCGTCGCGCTTGGCGAGGTCCCCGTAGAGGCCGACCGCCTCGTCGCGCCGGCCGAGGAGGTCCAGGCAGCGGGCCTGCCAGAGGCGCTGGGCGGCCGTGCGGTGGGGGATGTCCGTCATCGCCGCGCCGGCGGCGAAGCTCTCCAGGGCCGACTCCACGTGGCCCGCCCGGAGGGCGAAGAAGCCGAACAGATAGCGGTAGACGGGCTCCTCCGGGTCGCTCTCGATGGCGTCGTGGAGGGGGCCGACCATCTCGGCCGGGCTGCGCCTCTCCTGCCAATCAACGTAGGCCCTGATGTATACCTTGAGGGCTTCCTGGCGGTGCTCTTCGAGGCCCGGGCCCACTCCCTCGAGGGTCTCGCCCAGGGGGCTCTCGTCCCAGAGCGACAGGCGCCGGTAGGGGCCTTGGTGGGCCGGGGCGCGGCTCTCGGACACCCATAGGAGCCCCTTGGCCGGCTCGAAGACCACGCTCGTCATGTTGTGGAGCTGGCCGATGGACTGGGCGAAGGAGCGGACCACGCCGCGCTCGCAATCGAGCCGGTCGGACAGGAGGCCGGCCATCAGGCCCGGGCCGAGGCGGCCCTTGTGCTCCTCGAGGAACTGGTCCGCCCGCGCGACCCTCAGCCTGCTCGATTCGCGCCAGGGCCGGTAGTCGATCTCGCGGCTGTGGAGGGCCGGCGTCGCGAAGTCGTTGGCCCGCACGAACTTGCCCGTCCCGCCGCGCACGGCCGCGGCGCCCCCGGGGGTCTTTTCCACCGCGCAGGCCGAGCGCTCCTTGTGGCTGCCCAGGAGCAGGGTCCAGGCGCTCGTGGTCTTCCAGCGCCCGGCGATCCCGACCGCCTCGTCGATGGTCCTCGCGGACTGCAGGACTTCGCGGCCCAGGTCCAGGATGGGGCGGCCGCCGGCGAGGATCGCGACGTCCCTGGAGATGTGCTGGTGGAGGGCGACGATGACGCCCGAAGCGTTGATCCCCGTGATGCCGTCCACGACGCCGCCCGCGGTCCCGAGGGACACGTACGGGATGCCGTCGTCGGGGCGCTGCCGGCAGACCACGGGGTGCCGGTCGAAGTAGCCCATCCCCGGGAAATCGAGGTTGCGGGCGAAGATGAAGGAGCCGTCCTCGGTGTAGTCGCCCCAGGCGACGGCCGAGGTGCAGCCCACGGTCGGGAGCGCCGTGAGCTTCCCGGAGAACCCCACGAGGTAGTTCAGCACGTCGGGCATCACGGCGCCCCTGGCGACCCGGCCCGGGTCCAAGCCGGCCGCGCGGCTGAAGCCCGCGATGAGCTGCTTGGCCGCGGGGGAGAACCTGCCGGCCACGAGGGAGTGGAGGAGCCTGACCCCGAGCCTTCCCAGCAGCCTGCGGCGGGGGAGGTGGCGGGCGCAGTAGCCGTGGTAGAAATCGACGATCCCGCTGGAGCGCACGTGCTCGCCGAAGAGCTCTCCGTGCTGCTCGCCGCGCTCGCGGGGGCCGCCCCACAGGTTGGCGACGAGCAGGCCGGCATGGGGGCGCGGCGCGGGGTCGGTCGTCATGAGAGATAGAGGGGCGTCAGGGCCCCGCCCTGGGCGACGTTGACGACGTGGCCGGGGCTCAGGCGCAGGTGGTAGCCGAAGCGCGTCCCGTCGAAGAAGGCGCCCACGGTGTAGCGGCAGTCCCTGACGTTGATCCTGCCGTCCCTGAGATAGACGCACGGGATGGCGGGGTTGTCGACGTAGGACTGGACCGCGAAGGACCCCGGCTCCTTGAGGGCGAGGTCCACCGTCCTCTGCCAGCGGCCGGGGCCGGTGCGGCGGCCGATGAGGATGCCTTCCCCGCCCGAGCCCCAGGAGGGCTTGAGGACCAGGGACTCCCGGGCGCGCACGGCGTACGACGGCAGGTCCACGCCGCGGCCGTCGGGGCCGTCCGTCCGCCGGCAGGTCAGCACCCGGGTCCAGGGGACGTGCAGCCGCAGCAGCCGGGCTTGCCGGCGGGTGAAGAGGGAGGACCAGGCTTCCGACGACAGGCACTCGAGGATGCCTTTCTGGTCGAAATCCGCGGCGAAGCCGGGTCCCACCCGTCCCTGGCGCCAGAGCTCGGCGAAGGCCGCCATGGAGGGGCTGCGGGGGCCGCCCACGTCCTCGAAGGAGAAGTCGCGGAACGCGAACGCCACCGGCATGCCGTTGAGGCGGACCCTGCCGCGGCGCAGGGAGAGCCGCCTGGGGTCGCCGTGCTCCACGCGCCAACCCGCCCGGCGCAGATGGCGCAGGATGCGCGGCAGCTCGCTGAAGCCTCCGCCCGGCGGGAGGTTCTCGAGCAGCGCGATGCCGCCTTCCCTCGCGCCGCGGCGGCCGCGCCAGGTCTTGAGCCAGACCATGAGATAGTCCATGAGGTCGACCGTGGGCGTCAGGCCCAGGCTGGAGTCGCTCATGGACAGCCGCGGGAGGACGACCTCGCGCATCATGCGCAGCGCCGCGGACTGGATGTGCAGGCCGCCCAGCATGAGGGAGTTGAGCTCGAGGAGGGCCAGGCGGGGGGCCCCGTCGCGCAGGCCCACGGCGTAGTCGGGCCGCATGAGGTGGGGCCAGGGCTTGGGGACGGCGGCGGCGGTGGCGTCGAACCAGGCGCGGGTGCGATCTTCCAGGCGGATGAGGCCGGCGAAGCCGCCGACGTCGCCGCGGTACAGGTCGGGGGCCAGCTGCTGGAACCGGAAGAGCGTCCTGGTGACGGACGAGATCGTCTCGGCCAGGCGCCTGGTCGCCACCATGGGCGGCAGGCCCATGGGGTGGACGTTGCGGCGCTTGTAGAAGAACTCGAAGGACCCCGCCGCGTCCTGGATGGCTCCGGCGAGGCGGCCGGCCTCTTCCTTGGGCAGGGTCTTGAGGCGGCCATAGGCCGCCGGCTCGCAACGGACGGGGACGGAGCGTTCCTTCGTCAAAATACCCTGCACCAGAGGACCTTCAGGTACTCGCCCTCGGGGAAGTCGGCCGAGAAGGGATGGTCCGGCCCGGCGCCGCTCTTGCGGAAGATGTGCAGCCTGCGGCCGGTGGAGCCCGCGATCGAGCGGACGGTCCGCTGGAACTCCTCCCAGGAGAACAGGCCGCTGCACGAGCAGGTCACGAAGAACCCTCCCTCCTCCACCACGGACAGGGCCAGCCGGTTGAAGTCCGCGTATTTGTGCTTGCCGAAATCATAGCCCTCGCGCGTGGCGATGAGCTTGTAGGGGTCCAGGACGACCAGCCCGTAGGTCCTGCGGTTGGCCGCCATCTGCCTCAGGTAGGGGAAGGCGTCCGCGCAGACGGTGTCGATGCGCACGCCGTTCAGGTTGGCGTTGCGCTTGGCCCGCTCGGAGGCGTCGCCGTCGAGCTCGACGCTGGTCGCTTCCTCGGCGCCGCCCAGCTTCATGGCGTAGAGGCTGAAGCCTCCCGTGTAGCCGCAGATGTCGAGCACCTTGCGCCCCCGCGCCAGGGCGGCCGCGGCCAGGCGGTTCTCGCGCTGGTCGCAGAAGAAGCCCGTCTTGGGTCCCCCGGACAGGTCGATCTCGAAGACGACCCCGTTCTCGGTCACCCTGACCTTCCCCTCGTCTTCCGGCCCGAGCTGGAAGCCTTCCATCTTCTGCGTGGGCGCGCTGGCGCGCCGGACGGTCTTGGCCCCGGGGTAGTGCTCCAGCAGGGCGCCTTCGATGAGCCCGGCCTGGCGGAACATGCCCAGGGAGTAGAGCTCGAGGACCAGGCGGTCCGCGAAGCGGTCCACCACGAGGCCCGGGAGCCCGTCCCCGTGGGCGTGCACCAGGCGGTAGGCGTCGGTGGAGCGGTCGAGGGCCAGGCTGTCGCGCCTGAACCCGACCGCTCGGCCGATCATCTTCCGGAAGAAAGCCCCGGGCTCGAACCCCTCCAGGTCCCGGGTGATGAACCGCAGGGTGACCAGGCTCCTGGGGTTGTAGAGCGCGGCGCCGTACGGGGCGTCGGACTTGTCGTAGACGGCGACGATGTCGCCCGGCCTGGCCTTGGGGTCGGCCTGGGCGATCATGCGCCGGAAGGCCTGGGGGCCGGCGGGCGCGGAGCGCAGGCGCACCCACGGCAGGGCGGCGGCGTGCGACTTGGGCGCGACGGCGTTCGAGGTGTCGATGCGGGGAGGCGGGCCCGAGTCCCGCTTGGGCGCCGGCCCGGGGGGGCGGCCGGTGTTGCGGAAGCTCCCAGGACGCCGTTCGGGACGCTCCATGTCGCCGTCATGTTACCATTTCCGCGGGCGGACTTTCCCGGTCCCGGGGCCGGGGGGAGGGAGTCTGCGGCCGCTGACGATTGAAACATGGCCCCTAGAGTGATAAGCTCGGATGGCCGGGTGACTGCCGGAGACATGTTGGAAGGTGATGGGACACGCGACGGCGGCGGCCCGGGGAACGCCATGAAGAGAGCGGGGATGTGCCTAGCCGTCCTCTTCTCGGCCGCTTGGTCGGCTGCCCCGGCCCGCGCGGACATCGAGACCGGCGACCACCTCGTCCACATGGGCGTGGGGCTCTCCGTCCCGCTGACGGACATGGACACGTCGATGGCCGGCGGCGGCATGGAGAAGATCGCCTACCGGGGCGTCTTCGGCGGCGCGCAGTACGTCCACCACGTGAGCCCTTCGTTCGGGCTGGGCCTCGACCTCTCGGGCGCGGTCCACGAGAAAGCGAACCACGTCACGCCCACCCGGTTCGTCGAGACCAACTCGACCGTGCTCGTCTTCCAGGGGATCATGCGCTACGTCTTCTTCCCGGAGGACAAGATCACGCCGTTCCTCTTCGGCGGGTTCGGGTTCAACCGCTTCCGCGGCGAGGTCAAGGCCGTGCCCAGGCCCGGCAATCCCTGGACGGACGCGGGCGGCGGGTACGGGGAACGGACCCTTTTCGACCGCAATTCGCTCGGCATGGCCGCCTCCTTGGGCGGGGGCGCCGAATACTACATCACCGAGAAGCTCTTCCTGAACCTCGACGGCCGCTGGATCTTCTGCGCCATCCCCGCCGACACGTTCGGGGCCAATTCCGCGAATTTCACGGCCACCACCCTCCGGCTGGGCTGGAAATTCGGCCGCTCGGCGGACAGGTAAGGCTACGGCCGCCGCGATCGTCCTGGCCTCTATTCTCGCGGCGGCCTCCCCGTGCCGTGCCGCTCCGGTCGACCCCGTCGAGCGGGAGGTCGTCGAGGCCATCGACCTCTTCTATGATTTCCAGCCTGGAGCCGCCCTGGCCGCCAGCCGGGACATCGAGGCCCGCCACCCCGGCCATCCCGCCGGGCCGTTCTACCAGGCCATCGTCTATTATCAGCGCTTCCTGTTCGAGGACCCTGGGCGGGCCGGGACGCTGAGGGATTTCGAGACGCACATGCAGCGCTGCCTGGACGCTGGCGAGACGGTCCTTTCCATCTCGCCCGTGCTTGGGAACTACTACCTGGGCGCCGGGAAGGGCTTTCGCAGCCGTGTCCGGGCCCACCAGGGGCGGCTGCGCGACGCCCTGTCGGACGCCAAGCAGGCCGTCGTCCACATCAAGCGGGCCGCGGACGCCGACCCGGGCTTCGAGGACGCCTATCTCGGGCTCGGGATGTACAACTACTTCGTCTCCAGGCTGCCGGCGGCCGCCAAGCCGCTGGCGTACTTCGCGACCGGGATGTGGCCGAGCCGCAAGAAAGGGCTCGAGCAGATCGCCCGGACGGCCGAGAAGGGGACGCTGGCCCGCGTGGAGGCCAAGTCGGTCCTGGCCGCCGTCTACTCCTCGCAGAGGGAGAAGCGCTGGGGCGAGGCCGACGCCATCCTGTCGGGCCTGATGAGCCGCTACCCGCGCAACCCCTACTTCCGGCTGCGGAGGATCTATGTCGCGCAGCGCCTCGGGCGATGGGAGGATGCCTTGAGGCTGGCCGACCCGGACGGGCCGTGGATCGCGGCCTTGAGCCAGGAGATCCGGGCGACGACCCTGGCGGCGGCGCGTTATCGCGCGGCCGAGAGCCTCCTCCTTGCCGGGAGGCCCGAGGCGGCCAGGCCGTTCCTGGACTCCCTGGAGAAGGGCCGGTGCCCTCCCGGCCTCAAGGATTGGGCGGCGCTGCGCCGAGGCAACCTCCTGCAGTCCGAGGGGGCGGGCGAGCGCGCCGCCCTGGCCTACCGCTCCATCACCGACGGCCACGCCAAGTCGCTCGCGGAGAAGTTCCTGAAAGATCCTTATCCCGGCGGTCCCAAGGCCGTCAGCTACATGCGCTGGCCGCTGAGCGAAGTCCCCCACTGATCCGCGGGTCAGGTGATCCGGCCCAGCAGCCTCAGGAGCCCGTCGAGGATGGTGAGCGGGTGCGGCGGGCAGCCGGGGATGAAGAGGTCCACGGGCACGAACTCGGCGCATCCGTCGTGCGTCTCGGGGTGGCCGGCGTACGGGCCGCCGGCGATGGCGCAGGCGCCGGCCGCGATGACGAGCTTCGGGGAAGGGACGGCCTCCCAGGTCTTGAGCAAGGCGAGGCGCATGTTCTCCGGCACGGGGCCCGTCACGAGCAGGCCGTCGGCGTGCCTGGGCGAGGCCACGAACTGCACCCCGAACCTGCCGAGGTCCCAGCCGACGGTGTTGAGCACGTTGGTGTCCGCCTCGCAGGCGTTGCAGCCGCCCGCGCTCACCTGCCGGAGCTTGAGGCTCCTGCCGAAGAGGCGCCGGGATTCCCGGTCCAGGGCCTCGGCCGGCGCGAAGGGGCGCCCGCGGGCGACGAGGGCGCCGCGTTCCCGGACCGCCATGCGGTGGTCGGCCGAGAACGCGACGGCCTTCGTCGGGCAGACGGCTGCGCAGTCCCCGCAGAAGAGGCACCGGCCGATGTCCAGGCCCGCCCGCGACACCGCCCCGGTCGGGCAGGCTTGCTCGCACGCCGAGCATCCGTCGAGGCATTTCGCGGGGTCGAGGCTCGGCCTGCCCAGATACCGCTGCGGGAGCCGGGGGGCGGGGCCGTCCGGGTACGCGGTGGTCCGGTGCCCCTGCCTGAGCCTGGCCAGAAGGGTCTTGATCACAGGTCGTGCCCGCAGTACGAGAGATCGAAGCTCTTGTTGCACAGCGGGAAGTCCGAGATGCCCTGCCCGCGCAGGGCGTAGGCCAGGCCGAACCAGTTGTGGAAGGAGGGGTCCACGACCTTGTAGGCTTCGAAGCGGCCGTCCGCGCCCGTGACCGCCGCGTGGCAGATCTCCCCTCGCCAGCCCTCGACGAGCGACACCGCCACCCGTCCGGGCGGCAGGGCCGCGACCTCCTTGCGCAGGGGCCCTCCAGGCAGGCCTTCCAGGAGCTCGCGGATGAACTGGATGGAGCGCTGGGTCTCCATCCACCGCACCTGCGCCCTGCCGAAGACGTCCCCGGTGTGCCAGCTCGAGACCGGGATCATGGCGTAGCGGTAGATCCCGTAGGGCAGGTCCCGGCGGACGTCGAGGTTCACCCCGCAGGCCCGCGCCGCCGGTCCGACGAGCCCGAGCCGGCGGCAGTCGTCGGTGGAGACGGCGCCGGTCCTCTCGAAGCGTTCGGCGACCGACGGCGAATCCCAGAGGAGGTTGACGGCGCCGGCGGCGTCGGCGCGGAGGGTCTCGAGCTTCGAGAGGACCTCGGCGGCGAGGCCGCCGTCCAGGTCGGCCGCGGCGCCGCCGGGCCGGACCAGGTTGCGGCCGAAACGGTTGCCGCAGAGCGCGGCCGTCAAGTTCAGGGCGTCGCCGCGGATCCTGCCGCAGTAGGCCTGGGTGGGGAGGAAGCCCACGTCGCCCGCCAGGGCGCCCAGGTCGCCGATGTGGTTGGCGATCCTCTCGAGCTCGAGCGCCACGGCGCGCAAGGCCGAGGCGCGAGCGGGGGCCTCCATCCCGGCCAGGGCCTCCACGGCCTGGCAGTAGGCCCAGGCGTGGCCGACCGTGGTGTCGCCCGCCAGGGTCTCAATGTAGTGGATCGTGCGCTTGTCCGGCCCGCCCCGCAGGGCGCGCTCGACGCCGCGGTGCTGGTAGCCCAGGGAGACCTCCAGGTGGAGGACCCTTTCCCCGTGGCACTGGAAACGGAAGTGCCCGGGCTCGATGACCCCGGCGTGCACGGGGCCCACCGCGACCTCGTGGACTTCCTCGCCTTTCAACTGGAAGAAGTCCGTCACGCCGCAGACCGCGCCGGGCTTGGGGAGGAAGCGCACGGGCTTGAGCCACGGATGCCCCTCGGGCGTCACGCCGTGCTCCTCGTGGAGCTCCCGCTCGAACCAGTGCGCTTGGGGGACTGCCGGGGTCAGGGCGGGGTAGCGCTCCCCCGGCTCGCACGAGAGCAGGGAGAGCCGCCCCGCGCTGTCGTCGGAGAGCGCCGCCAGGAGCCGGACCTTCCCCTCGTGCCGCCAGCCGAAGAAGGCGCTCAGGCCCCGGCCGCCGCCGACGGCCTCGATCACGGCCGCGCGGAACTCCCCGACGCCGAGGAGCGGCACCTCGGCGAGGGGGGCGGAACGCCCGTTGTGCAGGGTCATCACCGGACTCCCAGCAAGTCACCGGCGGCCTTGACCGTCTCCAGCAGACGGGGAGGGACCCAGCATCCAAGGGTCAGCGCCGCGAGCGCGAGGATCACCGGCGGCGCCAGTCTCCACCAGTCCTTTTCAGGGGGAGCGGCCTTGAACCTCTCGGATGGCTCGCCGTGGCACATCTTGAGCGTCACGGCCGCCATCCCGATGAACACGGCCGCCAGGAGAGCGGCGTAGACCGCCGCCAGGGCGGGGCGGCCCGCGGCGAACGCGCCCTTGAGTATCCACAGTTCGCTGACGAACGGGCCGAACGGGGGGCAGCCCGTGATCGCGAAGAAGCCCGCGAGCCAGAGGGCTCCCGAAACAGGGAGGGCCCGCAGGAGCCCCCGGGTCTCGGCCACGGATTTCGTCCTTCCGGCCGACACCAGGTTGCCGGCGGTCAAAAACAACATGGCCTTCGTGAGGGAGTGGTTCACCGCGTGGAGCATGGCGGCCGGGTTGGCCGGACCGAGCCCCATCGCGAACGAGAGGATGCCCATGTGCTCCACGCTGGAGTAGGCCAGCATGCGCTTGTAGTCGGCCTGCCCCGCGATGAAGACCGCGGCGACCGCCATGGAGAACAGCCCGAACCCGGCCAGCAGGCTCCCGCTGTAGCCGCCCAGGCCGGCGGCGCAGAGCACGGCGTGCACCCGCATCAGCGCGAGGAACGCGCAGTTGAGCAGGGCGCCCGACAAGAGGGCCGAGACCACGGAAGGGGCCTCGCTGTGCGCGTCGGGCAGCCAGGTGTGGAGGGGGGCCAGGCCCAGCTTGGTCCCGTAGCCCACCAGGAAGAGCAGGAACGTCGCCTTGAGCCACTCCGGGTCGAGGGCGCTTGCGTGCAGGACGAGCTCCCGGGAGGTCATCAACAGGTCCTGGCTCGAGCGCGCGGCGACCGCGAGGAAGAAGTTGCCCAGGAGGGCGACGGCGATGCCCACCGAGCAGATGAGGAGGTATTTCCAGGTGGCTTCCAGGGAGCGGTTGTTGCGGTGGAAATGGATGAGGGGCGAGCTCGCCAGGGTCGTGGCTTCCACCGCGACCCAGAGCAGGCCGAAGTGCTGGCTGAGCGCCGCCATGGTCATGGTCGCGAGGAACATCAGGAGGCAGCCCGTGAACACGGCTTCGGGCGCGTTGTCGAACATGAAGACGTCCTCGTCCTCGTCTTCGGCGTGTTCCGCCCGCTCCAGGTAGCCGACCGCGTAGGCGGCCGCGGCGAGGAACAGGACGCTGGTGACGCTGAGGAAAAGGAGGCCCGCAGGGTCGAGCTCCAGGTAGCCGTTCAAGACCGCCTTGGGCCGGACGGACCAGGTCGAGGCGGTCATGGCCGCGTGCGCCAGGGCCGCGGCGACGAGCAGGCCGCGGCGCGGGCCGTGCGGCTTGACGAAGAAGGCCGCCAGGCCCGCGAACGCCGGGACGCCGATGAGCGCCCAGATCATCAGTCCCTGAGCTCCGTCATGCGCGCGGCGTCGAGGTGGTCGAACTCGCGGTTGAGGTGGAACAGGGTGATGCCCATCACGAAGACCGCCATGAACACGTCGAGCAGGATGCCCAGCTCCACGAGCAGGGGCTGCTTCTCGGCGAAGGCCAGCCCGAAGGTCGTGATCCCGTTCTCCATGATGAGGTAGCCGAGCACCTGGGTCAGGGCGAGGCGGCGGCTCACGATCATGAACAGGCCCACGAACATGGTGAAGAGGGCGGTGGGGACCATGTGGCCCGGGGCGCCCTGGCCCACGTGGGGAAGGCGGGAGCCGATCCACTGGGCGGCGGCCAGGAACAGCACCCCCGCGGCCAGGGAGGCGGTGAGCCCCACGAAAGGCTCTTCTTCCCGCTGGCTGCCCGTCCCGCGCAGGGCGCGGCCGAGGAGCCAGGGGAAGATGGCGGCCTTGATGACCGTGCTCGCGGCCGCCTGGAGCGCCAGGCGCGTGGTCATGTCGTCGAGGTGGGCGAGGACGGGCAGGAGGCCGAGCAGGGCTCCCTGGAACGCGACCGTCCTGATGCAGGGCGAGAGCCGGCTCAGGCCCAGGACGCGCAGGTTGGTGAGCACCACGAGGATGACGAGGACGTCGGCGAGGAGGTTCACGGGTTCCCCTGGACGATCATGAGGGCCAGCACCGAGAAGGCCGCGGCGCCGGCCAGATAGTGGGAGACCCGCGTCAGGCGCAGGCGCGCCATCACCGACTCGACGACCCCGACCCCGACGGCCAGGGCGGCCAGCGACGAGCCCCCGGCCAGGAGGTCGAACCCCTGGCTGCCGGTCTTCACCGGCAGCAGGACGCCCATCACGAGCGAGCCCAAGGCCCATAACTTCAAGGAGGAGGCGTACTCGATGAAGCCGAAATCAGGGCCGCTGTGGTCGAGGACCATGACCTCGTGGACCATGGTGAGCTCGAGGTGCGTGGCCGGGTCGTCGAACGGGATGCGGGAGTTCTCGGCCAGAGCTGTCGCGGCCAGCGACGCCGCGACGAGGAGGATGGCGGCGCCGCCCGGTTCGAGCATGGCCTGCGGGCCCAGGCTGGCCGCGAGGTCCGTGAGCGAGAGCTCCCCGGTCAGCTTGACCATGGCGGCCAGCCCCAGGAGCAGGACCGGCTCGGTCAGGGCGGAGAACCACGCTTCGCGGCTGGCGCCCATGCCTTCGAAGGCCGAGCCGGTGTCCAAGGCGGCGCAGATCGTGAAGAAGCGCCCGAGCCCCAGGAAGTACGCGAAGAGCACGATGTCTCCCCGGAAGGACACGAGGGCGGGGACGGCGCCCAGGGGGAGGAGGGCGATCGCGGCCATCGTCGAGGCGAGCGAGACCACGGGACCGGCCCGGAACAGCCAGGTCGTCGTCTTGCTGTACACGGCTCCTTTCCGCAGGAGCCGCGCCAGGTCGTGGTAGGGTTGGAGCACGGGCTGACCCGTGCGGCCGGCGTAGAAGGCCTTGGTGCGGTTGATGACGCCTTTCAGGAGGGGGGCGCCGGCCAGCGCCAAAGGAAGATGAAGGGCGGTCATTTGAGCCTCCACCCGAGGAGGACCAGGAGCGTCAACGCGATGTAAAGCACGTAGGCCTGGACGCGCCCGTGCTGGAGGACGCGCATCCGCAGCGCCCCCTTGAGCAGCCAATGGAAGGCGGGCTCGTAGATGCCCTCGCGGCAAAGGTCCGGCGTCTCGGTCGAGAACCGCGCCCCGGACGGGAAGTAGCCGTCGGGCCCGTCCGCCCTTTCCCGGGTCCTCAGCCAGGGCGCGAAGAGGCTGACGATGGGCTGGGCGAAGGATGAGGCCGTGTACTGCATGCGGCTGGTCGGCGCGGCGTAGCCGCAGTCCCAGGTCAAGGCTTGCCGGACTTCCCGTCCTGAGAGGAGCCAGGCCCTGAGAGCGGCCAGGGCCACGATCGCGGCAAGGAGCCCGGCGCCGCAGGCCGAGACGGCCATCAACGGGGCCAGGGCATCCTGCAGGACGGACTCGAGGCTCCGGGCGGGGATGCCGGAGGCCTGGGCCACGGCTCCCAGCGACCAGCGCAGGACAAATGGTCCGGAGAGGCCGATGAGGAGGCAGGCCCCGGCCAGGACCGCCATGCTCAGGAGCATGGCGGGGCCGGCTTCTTCGGCGTTCGCCGGCCGTTCGCTCCGGGGTCCTCCCAGGAACACCACGCCGAACGCTTTGGTGAAGCACGCGAGGGCGAGTCCTCCGATGAGGGCCAGGGACCCGACCACCACGCCCCCGCAGACGGCTCGGCCCTGCGTCACGGCGGTGAGGCCTCCGAGGAAGATGAGGAACTCGCTCACGAACCCGTTGAGAGGCGGGAGGCCGCAGATGGCCGCGGCCCCGGTCAGGAACGCCGCCCCTGTCCAGGGCATGCGCTTCATGAGCCCGCCCAGGCGCTCCATGTCGCGGGTCCCGGCCGCGTGGAGCACCGAGCCCGCCGCCAGGAAGAGCAGGCCCTTGAACAGGGCGTGGTTGAGCACGTGCAGCAGGGCCCCGCCGAAGCCGAGCAGCGCGACGGTCGGGGAGTTGGAGGCGGTCCCGACGAGGCCCGTGCCGATCCCCAGGGCGATGATGCCGATGTTCTCCACGCTGTGGTAGGCCAGGAGGCGCTTGAGGTCGTGCTGGGCCAGCGCGAGGAGCACGCCCAGGACCCCGGAGGTGGAGCCGACCGCGATGAGGAGCCAGCCCCACCACGCGGGCGGCGCGCCCAGCAGGGTGAGGACGCGCAGGAGCCCGTAGATGCCCGTCTTGATCATGACGCCGGACATGACCGCCGAGACGTGGCTCGGCGCCGCGGGATGGGCGTCCGGCAGCCAGACGTGGAGGGGGATGAACCCGGCCTTGGCGCCGAAGCCCGCCAGGGCCAGGAGGAAGACGGCGGCGGCGTGAGTCCGCGGCGGGTTCCACCCCATGTCCAAAAGCGCGAACATGATAAGGAGGAACGCGGTGCCGAGGTGAGAGGCGATCAGGTAGGTGAGCCCGGCTTGGCGCGCGCTCTCCTGGTCGTCCTCGAACGTGACGAGGAAATAGGAGGCCAGGGACATGGCCTCCCAGGCGAAGAGGAAGAGGACGCCGTCCCGCGCGGCCGTCACCAGCACCATGCTGGCGGTCAGCATGTTGTAGAAGAACCACGAACCCCGCCCCCGGAGCCCCAGGTAGCCGGTACCGTACACGGCGGCGGCCGCGGTCAATGCGAGGATGGGCACGAGGAAGAAAGCCGAAAGAGGGTCGAGCCCGACCGAGAACGCGCCGATGGGCAGTCCCCAGGCGAGCGTCAGGGGCTCTGGTCCCCTTCCGGCGAGGGCGAGGAACGCCGGAGGGATGCCGGCGAGGGCGCCCGCGACCGCGCCGAGGGCTCCGACCAGCCTGGCGTGCCTGCCCGAGACCGCCGCGAGCGCCCCGGAGAGGACGAGGACCGCGGCGCAGACCAGGAGGGGCGTCATCCGGCGAGTTTCCGCTCCAGTTCCCTGACCCGCGTGAGGATCAGGTCTTCAGGCGCCCTCCGCGCCAGCAGGGACTTGAAGTCCTCGTCGTGCAGGAGGTAGGCCAGGCGCGAGAGCAGGTGCAGGTGAGCGCGGATGCTCGTGCTGATGATGACGAAAATGGTGTGGACGGGCAGTCCGTCGGCGGCCCCGAAATCCACGGCCGGGTCGAGGTAGCAGGCCTTGACCATGGGCCGGTCCACGTGCAGGACCACGGGGTTCTTCGCGTGCGGGACCGCGACGCCCTCGCCGATGCCGGTCGTGCAAAGGGCTTCCCGCGCGAGAAGCATCTCGAGGAGGAAGGCGCGGTCCACCTGCTCCGGGAGGCGGAGCGCCGAAACCGCGGCCCGGAGCGCTTCGGCCTTGTCCCGGGCCCTGATGGGGCCGGCCAGGCCCCCGAGCTCCAGGGCGTCGGCGAGGATGGGGAGAGTGCCGT
Source organism: Elusimicrobiota bacterium (assembly GCA_016212795.1). GTDB lineage: Bacteria > Elusimicrobiota > Elusimicrobia > UBA1565 > UBA9628 > JACRDT01. The sequence goes on from JACRDT010000031.1 coordinate 20,746, forward strand.
CCACCTCGCGGTAGATGTGGGGGGAGACCTTGACCTTCTGGGAGGTGGCCCACTCGAGGAGCTCGGCCCGGTTGAACCGGAACTCCTCGTTCACCCGGTAGGCGGGCAGGCGTCCTTCGTCGATCCAGCGGTGGACGGTCTTCTCCGAGACCTCCAAAAGACGGGCTGCGTCCTTGACCCCGAGCTGCATGTTCTGTTTCCTGCGCCCGACTGGCCGAGGGAAGGTGAGGAGGGTGGTGCGGCCCGCCGGCTGAGGTGTGGAGTGATTCTAGCGCTTTGGGGTCCCCGATGCAAAAAAACGGAAGCCGGCCGGCCTAATAACTCGACTCGCCGAGGCGGACCTTGCCGCGGAACACGCGGTACGAAAAGACGGTGTAGGCGAGCGCCAGCGGGACGCCCAGCAGCGCGAAGACCCGCATGGCGGCCAGGGTGCGGTCGCTCGAGCACGAGTTCCAGATGTGCAGGCTCCAGGACTCGTCGAGGCTCGAGGGGACGAGGTCCGGGTAGAGGAAGCCGCAGAAGAGGGCGAGCGTCACGCCGATGAGCGCGCACGAGCCCGCGAAGGCCTGGGCCAGGCGCTCCTTGCGGTGGAGGCGCCAGACGCCGCCCGCCACGAGGACGCCGGCGCCGGCCACGACCCACATCCAGGGGCGGTCCATCATGCGCCTGGAGGTCACGCTTTCCTGCCCGAGCGCCAGGGCCAGGGCGGCGACATAGAGCACGATGAAGGCGAGCAGCGAGCGCACCTTCCACGCGCGGCAGCGCGCCTGGAGCGCCCCTTCGGTCTTGAGGCAGAGATAGCTGGCGCCGTGCATCGCGAACATGGCCGCCGTCAGGAGGCCCGTCAGCAGGGGGAAGGGGCCTAGCAGGTCCCCCAGGTCCGCGGCCAGCAGCCCCTCGGAGTCCACGGGCACGCCGGCGATCAGGTTGCCCGCCGCGACGCCGATGAGGAGGGCGGCCAGGAGGCTCGAGCCGCAGAACGCGGCGTCCCACAGCCGCCGCCAGGCCGGCGAGGCGTGCTTGCCGCGGAACTCGATCGAGGCGGCTCGCAGGACCAGGGCGAGCAGCAGGAGCATGAAGGGGATGTAGAAGCCGGAGAAGAGCGTCGCGTAGGCGTCCGGGAAAGCGGCGAAGAACGAGGCCCCGAAGGCCACGAGCCAGACCTCGTTGCCGTCCCAGACCGGCCCGATGGCGTTGAGCAGGACGCGGCGCTCGTCGTCGCCCTTGGCGAAGGGATGCAGGATGCCCACGCCCAGGTCGAAGCCGTCCAAGACCGCGTAGCCGGCGAGGAACACCCCCAGCGTCGCGAACCAGAAGGTCTGGAGGTCCATGTCACTCGCCTCCCCCGCGGGGAGGCGAGTAGTGAGGGGGCGAATGTCGTTTCATCAGGATGTCCCTTCGCGGGGAGGGAAGTAGCTGTGGGGGCAAAACGCCGTTTTCATCAAGCCGTTCCTTTGTGCTCTTCTTCCGGTCCTCTCTCGATCTTCGCCCCGATGACGTAAGCCCACACCGCGAACAGGCAGAGATACAGCGTCCCGAACATGGCGATCGAGCCCAGGACGTGCGCGGCCGGGACGACCCGAGAGACGGCATCTTTCGTGCGCAGGAGCCCGTAGACGGCCCAGGGCTGGCGGCCGAACTCGGCCGCGCACCAGCCGAGCTGGTTGGCGAGGTAGGGACCGGCGACCGCCGCGACGTGGCCGAGCATGAGCAGTCGGCTCTTGAAGAGCCTCCCTTTCCACATGAGGAAGGCCGAGAGCAGCATCCAGCCGACGAAGGCCATGCCCAGGCCGATCATCGCGTGGTAGGCCGCGAAGCAGACCAGGACCGGCGGCCAGTCCTCCCTGGGGAATTCCGCGAGGCCGGCGACCCGGCCGCCGGAAGGGCCGTGCAGGAGGAGGCTCAGGAGTCCGGGGATCTCGACGGAGAGACGCAAGCGCCGCTCGTCGTCGTCGGGAATGCCGAAGAGCGAGAGGGGGGCGTCGTCTCGGCTCTCGTAGAGACCCTCGAAGGCGGCGAGCTTGGCCGGCTGGTTGCGCGCTACGACCACGGCTTGCCAGTGCCCGGTGACGGCCAGGGCGAGGGAGGACGCCAGGCCGACCTTGAGACCGAGCGCGAACCCCTTCTTGGCGAAATCGGGGTGGCGTCCCTTGAGAACGTAGTAGGCGCTGACGGCCAGCAGGACGAACGCGGTCTGGAGATAGGCTCCGAGGAGGACATGGACGATGCTGGGGATGCTCGACGGATTGAACACCACGGCCCAGAAGCTCGTCATCAGGGCCTTCGGGACCTGCGCGGTCCCGGCCAGGACGTAGCCGGCCGGGGTCTGCTGCCAGGAGTTGGCCATGACGATCAGGCTGGCGGAGAGCGTCGCCCCGAGCGCGACCATCACCGTGGAGAACCAATGCGCCCTGGGCGGGACGCGGTCCCAGCCGAAGATCACCACCCCCAGGAAGCACGCCTCCAGGAAGAAGCCCAGGATGCCTTCCGCGGCCAGGGCCGGCCCGAACACGTCGCCGACGAAACGGGTGTAGCCCGCCCAGTTCGTGCCGAACTGGAACTCCATGACCACCCCGGTGGCCACGCCCATGGCGAAGTTGGCGGCGAGGATCCTGCTCCAGAACCGGGCCATGGACTCGTAGGTCTTGTCGCCGGTCTTCAGGTACAGCCCCTCCATGACCGCCATGAGGGCGGAGAGGCCGATGGACAGGGGGGGGAAGATGTAGTGGAACATGATCGTCATCGCGAACTGCGCCCGGGAGAGGAGCACCGCGTCGATCATCGGTTACTGGATGACGGCCGGGAGGGTGAAGTGGAAGGCGCTGCCCTGGCCCGGGGAGGACTCGACCCAGATGCGGCCGCCCTGCCGGTTGACCAGGGTCTTGCAGATGGTCAGGCCCAGGCCCAGCCCCTTGCGCCGGTTCTCGAGGTTGGAGGCCGCCTGGTAGAGGTGCTCGAAGACCTTGTCGAGGTCCTTCTCCGCGATGCCCAGCCCGGTGTCGGCGACCGAGGTCAGCAGGAAGCCGGGTTCGGCGTCGGACCGGCCCAGGGAGACCTTGATCGACCCGCCCTCCGGCGTGAACTTGAGGGCGTTGTCGATGAGGTTGCCGAGGACCTGCCGGTAGCGCAGGGGATCGGCCAGCCCCGCGGGCAGGCCGTGGGCGACCTTGTGCTTGAGGGCGATGCGCTTGTCGGCCGCGGCGGACGAGAAATCCTCCGTGATCTGGGCGGCCAGCGAGGCGAGGTCCACGGGCTGCTGGTGGAGAGCGAGCTTGCCCGTCTCGGAACGGGTCAGCTCCAAGAGGTCCTCGATCATCCTCTGGAGGTGGGTGGCGTTGCGGCTGAGCATCTCGAGCCAGCGGCGCTGGTCCGCGGCGAGCTCCCCGGGGTTGGCGAGGAGGACGTGCAGGGCGCCCACGATGAGCGTGAGCGGGTTGCGCAGCTCGTGGTTGACCTGGTGGAAGAACTCCGACCTGAAGCGCTCCACCTGGCGGCGCGCGGCGATGTCGTGGTAGATGCCCCGGGTGGCGTGGGGCTTGCCGTCCCTCATCTGGCAGTTGACGTGGCCGGCGACGGGGATCTCCCGGCCGTCCTTGGCCAGGAAGACCGTCTCCAGGTCCCGGAGCGTCTCGCCCCGGAGCACGCGGCCGAACTGTTGGGCGCAGCGGGGCCGCTCAGACGGGGCGATGAGGCCGGGCATGGTCAGGCCCTCGAGGTCGGCGTCGTCGTAGCCGAGGGCGGCCTTGGAGGCCCGGTTGGCGTAGAGGATCCGCCCGTCGGGCGCGGCGCGGATGATGAGGTCGGCGGCGTTCTCGATGAAATCGGCGAGCTCGGCCTCCCGGTCGCGCAGCTCCCGGTAGGCCTCGTTGAGCCGGACGTCGTTGATCTCGTCCTCCGCGACCATGGCCAGGTCCCGGAGGGACTCGACTTCGCCGGGGCCGAAGCTCCGCGGGCGCCGGTCCATGACGCAGAACATGCCGACCTTGTGGCCGTCCGGGGTCCTGATGGGCCAGCCCGCGTAGAACCGGATGGCGAGCCGGCCCTTCACCAGGGGGCTGTCCGAGAACCTGGGGTCGAGGGTCGCGTCCGGCACCACCAGGGCCTGGTCCGACAGGATTCCGTGGCTGCAGAAGGAGATGTCGCGGGTGGTCTCCGAGACGTCGAGCCCCTGCTGCGACTTGAACCACTGCCGCTTCTCGTCGATGATCGAGATCATCGCGAAGGGGACGTCGAAGACCTTGACGGCGAGCCTGGTCAGGCGGTCGAACCTCTCCTCCGGCGGGGTGTCGAGGATGGAGAGGCTGTGCAGCGCCTTGAGCCTCCGCTTCTCGTCGGGAGGTTGAGGCGCTGCGGGCATGGCGCTGGAGATCATCCCGGTCACTTCTTCGGCCTCGGCGGCCGCCGATTGCCCAGGCAGGCCTGGAGTTTGCCGCGCAGCGCCCGGCGCGCGCCGGCCGGGATGGGCGCGCGGGCTTGCAGCCGGACGGTCGCGACGGTCTTGCCGAAGGTGCGCGTGAGCGGGGCGCAGGACCTGCAGAGCGGACGGGGCGGTTTGCGATGGTTGCGGCACTTGAGGACCTTGCCCTGGTCGAAATCCTCGTATAGGAAGCGGTGCAGGCGCTTGCAAGCCACTCTCCCCCCCCCGCGGGGGGGGAAAGTAGCCGGGAGGGGATTTTGCCGTTTCATCTTCCGTTCTTCTCCGTGAAATAAGCATCCAGCTTGTCCCTCAGGAACATCCTCCCCCGGTGCAGGCGGGACTTGACGGCCGGAAGGCTGATCCTCAGGATCTTGGCTGCTTCGACGTTGGAGAGCTCCTCGATGTCGCGGAGGGTCAGGACCAGCCGGTAGTCCACCGGCAGGTCGGCCATGGCCTTGGCCACGGTCTCGCGCAGTTCCTTCTTCCGGGCGGCCTCCTCCGGGGTGGGGGACCAGTCCCGGATCTGGAACGGGGCCGGGCCGTCCTCGTCCGAAGGAGGGAGGTCGAGGATGGGTACGACCGGGTGGCGTTTGTGCCAGCGGTAGCGCTGCCAGCAGTGGTTCGAGGCGATGCGGTAGAGCCAGGTGCCGAGGCTCGAATTCCCCCTGAAACTCTTGATCTTCTTGAACGCCGTCAGGAAAGTGTCCTGATAGACGTCCTCGGCCTCCGAGGGGATGCCGGCGCAGACGCTGTGGGCCAGGCGGTAGATCCGATCCTCGTAGCGGCGGATGAGTTTGTCGAACGCTTTGGTGTCGCCGCGCTTGCTGGCCTCGATCAGGGCGGTTTCGGTCGTTTCCATAAGTACGGGTCTGCCTTCGTTATTGTAGCAATATTGGAAAATCGGCGGTTGATGCAGGTCAATAGATATGAACGTGGCAAGTGGTACAATGGGCCATGACCAAAGCCATCGCCGAGAAGTCCAACACCAGCCCCAAGACCCAGAACAGGTCCCTGACCATCGACGGCAACGAAGCGGTCGCCTCGGTGGCCTATCGCATCAACGAAGTGATCGCCATCTACCCGATCACGCCTTCCTCCGCGATGGGCGAGTTCTCGGACGAGTGGGCGGCCAAGCGCCAGCCCAACGTCTGGGGCACCATCCCCGAGGTCGTGGAGATGCAGTCCGAGGGCGGCGCGTCGGGCGCGGTCCACGGCGCCCTCCAGGGCGGGGCGCTCACCACGACCTTCACCTCCTCGCAGGGCCTGCTCCTCATGATCCCCAACATGTTCAAGATGGCCGGGGAGCTCACCTCCATGTGCATGCACGTGGCCGCCCGCACCGTGGCGACCCACGCGCTCTCGATCTTCGGCGACCACTCGGACATCAACGCCTGCCGGACCACGGGGTTCGGGCTGCTCTCTTCCGGGTCCGTCCAGGAGGCCCACGACATGGCCTGCATCGGCACGGCCGCGGCGCTCAAGGCCCGCGTCCCGATGCTGCATTTCTTCGACGGCTTCAGGACCTCGCACGAGGTGGCCAAGATCAGCATCCTCTCGGACGAGGACCTGCGGTTCATGATCGACGACAAGCTCGTGCGGGAGCACCGCCGGCGGGCCCTGAGCCCCGACCGGCCCGTGCTGCGTGGGAGCGCCCAGAACCCGGACGTCTTCTTCCAGGCCCGGGAGACCGTCAGCCCCTTCTACGCCGCAGGCCCTGACCACGTCCAGGCCGCCATGGACCGCTTCGCCTCCCGGACCAAGCGCGCCTACCGCCTGTTCGACTACGTTGGGCACCCCGAGGCCGACCGCGTGCTCGTCATGATGGGCTCGGGCGCGGAGACCGCGCACGAGACCGTCGAGTGGCTCAACTCCCAGGGCCAGAAGGTCGGCCTGGTCAAGGTCAGGCTCTACAGGCCGTTCTCGGTCAAGGCCTTCCTGGCCGCCCTGCCCAAGACCGCGCGGTCGCTGGCCGCCCTCGACCGCACCAAGGAGCCGGGCGCCATCGGCGAGCCGCTCTACCAGGACGTCGTCACCGCGCTCGCCGAGGCCAAGCCGCTCGGGCTCGGCGCCCCGGACTGCCGCGTCATCGGCGGCCGCTACGGGCTGTCCTCCAAGGAGTTCACCCCTGCGATGGTCAAGTCGGTCTTCGACGAGCTCGGCAAGGAGAAGCCCAAGAACCACTTCACCTCCGGCATCGTCGACGACGTCTCCCACACCTCGCTCGAGTGGGACCGCGAGCTCGACATCGAGGGCGACGACGTCAACCGCTCGGTCTTCTTCGGGCTCGGCGCGGACGGCACGGTCGGCGCCAACAAGAACTCCATCAAGATCATCGGCGAGGAGACCCCGCAGAACGCCCAGGGCTACTTCGTCTACGACTCCAAGAAGTCCGGCGCCATGACGATCTCCCACCTGCGCTTCGGGCCCAAGCCCATCCGGTCGAGCTACCTCATCAAGCGCGCGGGCTTCGTGGCCTGCCACTTCTTCCCGTTCATGGAGAAGCTCGACGTCATCGGGTACGCGGCGCCGGGCGCGGTGTTCCTCCTGAACGCCCCGTACGCCCCGGACAAGGTGTGGGACACCCTGCCCTTCGAGGTCCAGGAAGCCGTCATCGCCAAGAAGCTCAAGTTCTACGCCATCGACGCCGCGGCGGTCGCGGAAGAGGCGGGCATGGGCCGCCGCATCAACACCATCATGCAGACCTGCTTCTTCGCCATCTCGGGCGTGCTCCCGCGCGAGGAGGCCATCGCCCGCATCAAGGGCGCCATCGAGAAGACCTACGCCAAGGCCGGCCAGAAGGTCGTCGACGCCAACTTCAAGGCCGTCGACTCCGCCCTGGCGCACATGCACGAGGTCAAGTATCCCGCCAAGCCCACCAGCGCCCGCCGCAGGCCGGCGGCCGTCTCGGACCAAGCGCCCGACTTCGTCAAGCGCGTGACCGCCACGATGCTGGCCAACAAGGGCGACCTCATCCCCGTGAGCGCCTTCGCGGTGGACGGCACCTGGCCGGTCGCCACGAGCCAGTGGGAGAAGCGCAACATCGCCCTCCAGATCCCGGTCTGGAACCCGGCGCTCTGCATCCAGTGCAACAAGTGCGTGATGGTCTGCCCGCACGCGGCCATCCGGGCCAAGGTCTACGACCCGAAGCACCTGGCCGGCGCGCCCAAGACCTTCAAGGCCGTGGATTACAAGGCCCCCGACTTCAAGGGCTGGAAGTTCACGCTCCAGAACGCTCCCGAGGACTGCACGGGCTGCACGGTCTGCTACCAGGTCTGCGCCGGCAAGGACAAGGCCGACCCGGCCAAGAAGGCCCTCGAGATGAAGCCTCAGCTCCCGCTCGTGTGCGAGGAGCACCTGAACTACAAGCACTTCCTCTCCATCCCGGACCCGGACCGCGCCAAGGTCAGGATCGACGTGAAGGGCACGCAGTTCTTCCGGCCGCTCTTCGAGTACTCGGGCGCCTGCTCGGCCTGCGGCGAGACGCCCTACGTGAAGCTCCTCACCCAGATGTTCGGCGACCGGGCGGTCATCGCCAACGCCACGGGCTGCTCCTCCATCTACGGAGGCAACCTGCCGACCGCGCCCTACTGCGTCGA
>JACRDT010000032.1 GCA_016212795.1 Elusimicrobiota bacterium
CTCCCCGAGCTCGACGTAGAGCCTCAGGATCTCCATGCGCTCTCTCTCGTCGGGCCGGCCGGCCTCCGCATGGCCCAGAGCGGCCAGCGCCAGCCCTCTCTCCTTGCGCTCCATCAGGGCGCGGCCCAAAAGCGTCCACTCCGCGACACCGCCCGACTCTCTCGCGGCGGCGACCGCGGGCTTGGCCGTGGACATCACGCATCGAAGATCGCCGGACTGCAGGCAGAGGATCGCGATCTCGACCTTCTGTCTGTCGGACGGCCGCGCCGCCTGGGCGCCGGCCAGCGACCTGAGCGTCAACGCCCGCGCCCCAGCCCGGCCGGATGCCGCGGCCAGCTCCAGCCACTGCTCCACCGGCGCCTCCCCATGGGCCGCGCCGTCTCCGGCGAAGGGAGAACGGCTTGCGCCTGCGACGACCTGGCCCCCTTGGGCCAGGCCCGGCACGAACGCTTCCGCGCGGCGAGGGTCGCCCAACTCCAGGCTCAGCCGGGCGAGCGCCAGCTTCTCCGTCGGACCGTGGCCTTCCTCGGCGGCCCGGGACAGCGCCTTGGACGCGACGCCCCGCTCCCCGGCCTCGTTGGCGACGCGGGCCGCCTCCATCCATCCCTCGGCGCCCAGCCCGAAGCCCACGCTCTCGACCATGGCGCGGACGGTCGCCGCGGCCTGCCGGGGAGAGCCGGCGGACAGATAGGTCCTCGCCATCAGGGGTTTCTGCGTCGTCGGCGGGCGCAGCGCCTCGGCGCGGCCGAGGGCGTCGAGCGCCGCCTTCTTGTCTCCCCGCTCCAGCGCCTGCGTCGCGAACGCCACCCATCGGAGTCCTTCCACGGTCCCATCCTGCCCCAGCCGGACGAGGACCTCGTCGCCCTCCCGCAAAAGCCTCTCGACGCTCTCTCGCCCGCGGTCGGAGCCAAGCGGCGGCTTCTTTAAGGAAGGGCCTCTGGCCCGCCACCCGCGCTGCGCCAGCTTCTCGGCGTAGTAGCCGATCTCCGGAAGGCTCTTGCGAGCCTCCCCGAGGGCGGCGAACGCCTCCTGGGCGCGGTCCTGGTCGCCGTCGTAGGCCAGGGCCACGGCCCGCCTCAGCGGGATTTGCCGCGAACGCGCGCCGGAACGCACCGCCTCGTCGAAGTAGCGCAAGGCCTCGGCGCGCTGGCCCCGCCGCAGGAAGACCTCGCCCACGTGGCCGAGCAGCATGGGCCACCAGGCGTCCAGGTCCGCCGCGGCCCTGGTGCTCCACACGTTGGCCGAGAGCCTCCCGCGCAGCCAATCCCTCAACCCGCCGATGCTGAAGAAGAGCCCCGGGTGCAGCTCATAGACCTGGTCCATCAGCGCGACGCACCGCTCCGCGAACCGCTCGTTGGCGAACGAACCGGGCTCCCATAGGCGGACGGCGAAGACCGTCCAGGCCTTGTCTTTGCTCGCGGCCGGCGTCCTGGGCGCGAGCGCTGCTCGCGCGGGCAAGCCGCCTTCGCGACCCATGGCAAGCTGCTTGGCGAGCCCCTCCCGCCACGCGTCGGCCGTCTCCAGGATCCGCGTCCCGGTGCGCACGGACTGCCCTCCCGCCGCGAGCGCTATCTCCGACGCGATGACCTCGTCCCAAGAGGCGATCCAGTGCATCTCGTCCTCGAACTGCCCGGCGCCGGGGATCCCGTCCGGAGCGCCGCGGATGAAGGCGGCCTCCAGGTCGGCCAGGGCGAGGCCCTCCTCGGCGCCCACCCGGCGCAGCGCCCGGTTGATCGCCGGCATCGGGGGAAGCTGGGATTCCAGCGCCTTGAAATAGTGCTCGCGCGCCCGGCCGAACGACCCGGCATGCTCCAGGCTCCTGGCCAGCCAATAGTGGACGACCGCCTCCAGCCCCTCGGAGGACGGGTCCCCGGCGAGCCGCGAGAGCCTCCCCTCGAACCCCCGGACCGCCGCGCCGTAGTCGCCGTTCTCGTAGTCGAACCACGCGTCGAAGAACCCCTTGTCCTCCAGGGGGAGCGCTCCGCGCGGCGGCATGTCGCGGACGTTCCAGGGCAGGGCGCACAAGACCACGGGAACACCCCTCCTCTTCGCCAGCCGGACGATGCGCCGGACGTTGGCCTCGAACCCGGCCACCGCCCGCGCCCGGGCGGGCGGCCCGGCGAGCCGCCCCTGGCGCTTGCCGAACTCGCGCTCCACGATGCGCCAGGCCCTGACCGGGCGCCCCCTCAACAGACCTTTCAGCAGGAACCTCGCCAGCCAGGCGCGCCCGAGCAGCGTCTCCTCGACCAAGCCGGGGCCGTCGTTGACCCCGCTCATCAGCACGATCAGGTCCGGGGCGTAGTCCAGCACCTCCTCCACGGTCAGCGCGTCGAGCGAGCTGTCATAGCCCCCGACCCCGCAGTCGACGATCTCGAACCGCCGGCCGGGCAACGACCGGCGCAAGGCCTTGCCGAGCTCGGCCTCGTCGAAGAGCGCCGCGACCGACCCGCCCACGACGAAGATCCTCCCGACGCCCGCGGGCTTGCCGGCCGAGAACCGGGGGCGGGACAGCGACCCCAGGCGCCGGGACAGGTACACGCCCTCCTCGCCCGGCCCCTTGGCCAGCGCGAAGAACGTGTCCATGGGCGAATCGAAGTAGTACTTGATCTGCTGCGCCCGCAATCCCAGGTCGGCCCGCGAGGGGACGGCGTCTTGGGGAGGCCGGCCGGGGCCGCACGACGCGAAGGCCAGCGCCGCCAACGGGACCAACGCCCAAATCACTCGCTCCCAAATCACTCGCCCCCCCCGCGGGGGGGCGAGTAGCGGGGGGGCTGATGCCGTTTCATCAAGGTGTTCCTTCCCACAGAGGGCGAGTAGCGGGGGGGCTAATGCCGTTTCATTAGGATGCCGTTTCATCTGAAGACCCCGATCAAGTAGAACATGACGTTCTCCTTGAGCGTGATGGCCAGCAGCGTCCCCATGAAGACCCACATCCCGAACGGCATCGTCTGGTAGACGGCCAGGGCCATCTGGGGCAGGTCTCCCCACGACCGGATCGTGGCGACGTCGTCGGAGAACAGGCCGTCCGCGAAGCGGCCCGGGAGCTCCGAGCGCCGCCCCGCGCCCATCTCGGCCAGGGTCCGCCACGAATCCTCCGCGAGCACCATCCCGGGGCTCAGGTCGGTCACGGCGACCTCGCGCCGGTTTTCGGCGCGCAGATGCATGGACACCAGCACGTTGAAGGCCATCAGCGCCACCCCGAAGACGAGGGTGGTCCTCAGCACCCTGGCCAGGACGACCAGGAGGCCCAGCCGATGCACGTCCGGGTCGAACCAGTAGAGGAGCGCCAGCCCTCCCCAGACCAGCGGCGCCGGCACCTTCTGGATGGCCAAGCGCACCCGGCTCCACGCCACCAGGAGGAAGCCCAGCAAGAGGAGCCTGCCCATCCCCGTCCGCATGAAATCGAACACGGCGACCCGGCGCGACAGCATGTCCATGAGGGCGAACATCGCCAGGAAGTTCAGGGCGAACAGCCCCAGCATGCGCCGCTGCGGCCACAGGTCCATCGTCCGGATCACGAGCCTCTCGAGCAGGCCCACGGCCTCCCTGCGCAGGTCCGAGGCGCCCAGCCGCCGGACCTTCCAGGCCAGCCCCGCCAGCACGACCAGCAGCACCCAGCAGGCGGCGGGGATGAAGATGTCCACGAGCATCTTGAGGAACAGCAGGTAGGGGAAGCCCCGCAAGTTGTGGTCCACCAGCGGCGCCAGGACGGCGAAGATGATGTAGAGTTTGGCGTCTCCCGCGGGCCAGATCCTCAAGTACCACATGCCCAGGCCCGCCGCCGCGACCAGCGCGACATGGACCGCCGCCAGGGGGTAGAACGAGGAGGGCAGGTAGTACTCGCCGAGGAAGAACGCCTTGAGGCCGAGCGTCCCCATCACGGTGTTCAGGAGCAGATAGCCGTAGCCGGCCAGGCCCGCCCCCATCCCCAGCAGCAGCCAGCGGTTGCGGATCTTTCGCTCGCGCCAATCCTCGTAGGAGACCGTCAGGCCCAGCGCGACGAGCGCCAGGAGGAACAGCAGGTTGAAGCTCACTCCAATCACTCGCCCCCCCCGCGGGGGGGCGAGTAGCGGGGGGGCTGCTGCCGTTTCATCAGGCCGCCCCCCCCATGATCCTCTCAATGACCCTCTCCCGGGGGATGAAGACCGGGCAGAGCTCCTCGGCGTGGTAGTACTGGTCCATCTGGTAGAGCCCCGCGCAGATCGTCTCCAGGCTGCAGACCTGGCAGCGCGGGGACTTGCCGTAACTCCAGAACGCGCGCTTGTTCTGGATCCTGATCTTCTTCTCGTCGAGGAAGTAGATGGCCCGGCACTCGCTCTTGACGATCTTGCGCGTCTCCGTGGAGAAGCGCTCGAACTCCGGCATGTAGCACAGCGGGACCCGCTCGACCCGGAAGGAGCGGCCGGTCGACTCCACCAGCTTCATCGCGCGCCACAGCTCCAGCTCGAACTCGGCCAGCCGCGCGATGGTGTCGGTGTTCTTGGCGGCCCGGTTCATCATGGGGTCGAGGTTGTTCCACACGAAGTGCCTGATCTTCGGCCAGCGCGTGATGAGCCGCCGGACCAGCGCGCTCAGGTGGGAAGCGTTGTAGTGGTTGATGACGGTGTTGATGTCCACCCGGATGCCGAGCTTGTGGGCGTTGTCGAGCGTGCGCTCCAGGCAGGCGAGGGAATCCTCCTTGCCCGTCAGGAAGCCCTGGACGTCGGCCTTGTGGGAGTAGATGGAGACATGCATGTGCCCGAGCCCGGCGTCGTGCAGCGACCGCAGGTAGGCGGGCTCGCAGGTCCGCTGCCCGTTGGTGATGATGCGGGGCGCGATGCCCCGCCGGTGGGCATGGCCCACCAGCTTGGCCAGGTCGGGGTGGAGCGTCGGCTCCCCGCCGGTCAGGATGAGGCCCGCGTAGCCCCGGCTGGCGAACCGGTCGATCCAGGCCTTCGCGCGCCGCAACGGGATGCGCTGCCCGTTCTCTGGGTTCGAGCAGAACCGGCACGTCTGGTTGCACAGCCTGGTCACCTGGAGATAGGCTAGCTCGGCCATCGTAGGATCTTGAATCCCTCCTTTCTGACGAGATCGATCGGCGCGCCGGCGCACCGCGCGGACTTCGGGCACGCGGCGCAGGACGACCCCTTCACGACGTAGCGGTGCCCGATGAAGAACCTGGCCCACGCCGCGATGTCGGTGTCCGCCCCTTCCCAGGCGAACGAGGCGGGCGGCTCTGGACCCCCGTCCCCGGAGGCGCGGGTCGTCCTCCTCCCGCCGGAGGGGGCGGGCCGGGCGCCCCGGGCGTGCCGGAGGCACGCGGGCGGAGGGTGGGCCGCGACGCGGCCCTTCTCCCGCAGCTCGCACAGGTCGGCGCAGAACGCCGAGAGGAAGCAATGCCGGCAGCGCTCGTCTTGGCACGGCAGGCCGACGCCACGCTCCAGGAAGTCCCGGAACATCCCCTGGCGGCCCCGCACCTCGTCGAGGATCTTCTCGGGCGGCTGGATGAGGTCCTCGAACCCCTCGAGGTGGACGGCCGCCAGGCGGTTCGTCCAGAGGCGCACGCCCGAGGGCCCGCGCGAGAGGGCCAGGGCGCGCTTGAGGGCCGCGCACGCGCCGGGGTCGTAGGCGAGCGTGGCCCAGTGGTCCCAGCCCCTGCCGAACGGGACGAGCTGGAGGAGGTCGAACTCCCGCACGCCCAGCCGCACGTAGAACCTGATGAGGTCGTCGATGACGCCGGCGTTGAGGCGGTTGAGGACCACGTCCACGCTCACGATGAGCCCGGGCGTGGCCAGCGCCGCCACGAGCCCCGCCACGGACTGCACGAAGGCCCCCGGCACGCCCACGAGGCGGTCGTGCAGCGCCGCGGTGTGGCCGTGCATCGAGAACGTCGCCTCGGCCAGGCCCGCGCCGACGCACGCGCGCAGGAACCGCGGGTAGCAGAAGCGCCTGCCGTTGGTGATCACCTGCGGGTGGGTGTAGCCCAGCTTCGCCGCGCGGCGGACGACATCCACGAACCGGGGGTGCAGGGTGGGCTCGCCGCCGCTGAGCACGACCCGGCGCATGCCCGAGCGGCGGCCCGCCGCCAGGCTCCGGACGAGCTCCTGGAACGGGACGAACCGGCCGGGGTCGTTCTGGTCGCCGTCCAGGCAGAAGAGGCACCTGTTGTTGCAGGCGTAGCTCAACCTCAGCCAGAGGCGTGTAGTCACTCGCCCCCCCCACGGGGGGGCGAGTAGCGGGGGGGCCGATGCCGTTTCATCAGGATGCCTCCTCGCGACGCGCCCCGGGAGGGCGCATCCACAATCGCTTTAGGTACGCATCCACGCGCCGCACGCCCCGCCCCATCTCCAGGATCGTCTCGAACACGCGGCAGGCCGTCTTCTCGTCGGCCCTCCTCCAATCCGGATTGCCCAAACGCGCCAGGGCGGCACCCAATACGTCGGAGGGCAGTCCCTCTAGGAGCTTCCACATCGGGACCCACTCCTGCGACGCCGCGTGCAGCAGCGCCAGGTTGACGTCGGCCCACAGGCCGTAGCCGAAATCCCTGGCCTTGCCGAGGTCCGCCGCGGCCTCGGAGCGCCGGCCCATCCGCCGGTGGAGCTCCCCCCGGAAAACCAGGGCTTCGGCGTCCCTCGGCGTCCTGGCGACGGCGCGGTCGAGGTACTCGAGCGCCTCGTCGAACCTCCCCAGGAGCATGGCGGCGCCTCCGCGCCAACAAGCGGCCATCTCGCAGCCCATGGCCAACGACGTGTCGAGGACCCCGATGGCCTCCTCGTAGCGGCCGAGCCACAAGAGCACCTCGCCCCTCCAGGCGCGGACCTGCTGCAAGTCGCCCGAAGAGACGGCCCGCTCGGCCCTGTCGAGCTCCTCGAAGGCCTCGGCGTCCCTCCCCAGGCAGACGAACGCCTCGGCCAGCCGTCCCCGCGTCCACCACAGCCACGACGTCGGCGCCGCGGCCCGCAGGTCTTCCACGGCCCCCTCCACGTGACAGAGGAAGAGCCTCCAGATCCCCGCCGCGTATCTCATCCAACCGTAGCGGTCCCCGTCGAAATCCGCCACCCTGTCGAGCGCCGCCAACCCCTCCCTGAAACGCCTGGTCCGGCAGAGCAGGAGGCCACTGTAGAACCACGCCCACGGCGATCGGGGAAGCTCGAGCGTCAGGCGCTCCATCTCGGCCATGCGCTCAAGGAAGAAGGCATCGGAATGCGGGCGCACCGCGTGGTCGATCCAGGGCTCGAAGACGCACTCATGGTCCGGGCGCGCCTTGCCGTCCAGGATGGCCTCCCCCTGTTGGAACGCCGCCTTGTACTCCCCCAGCGCCATCAGCGCGATGAACCGCCGGCGCGGCCCCTCCCTCTCGCCGGAACGCTCTCCGCACTGGAGGTACCGGCCGAACGCCGCGACCATCGGCTCGCGCCGCTCCGCCTCGAGCCAGGCCGAGCCGAGGGCGAAGAGGAGCCTGGGGTCGTCCTGATGGCGCGACAAGGGCTCCTCGAGCCGCCGGGCCGCTTCCTCGAAATCGCCCTGCTGGCTGAGCGCGTGGGCGAGCTTCAACCCCCCGGCGGCTTCGTCGCCGCCCCTCTTGGAGGCCTCGGCGAACCTGGCCTGAGCCTCCTTGAAATGCCCCTGAGAAAGGTCGAGGTCTCCCAGGCTCAACTGAGCGTCCACATGGCCCGCATCGAGCCGGAGGGCCTCCTCGTAGGCCTGGCGCGCCTCGACCAGCCGGCCCGCGCCTTCTCTCGCCTTGCCCAACAGGAAGACGGCGTCGGCGGCGCGAGGCCCCCGCGTCGCGAGGGAGAGATGCTCCGCGGCTTCGTCGAACCTCTTCGCGCGAAGCCTCAGCTCCCCCAGCCTCAGGCGAGCCTCCTGGCTGGAGGGGTCGAGCCGGAGCGCCTCCCCGTACTCCCGCCCCGCGCCTTCGGTGTCGGAGCGGGCGGCCAACACCCTGCCCAGGACGAGATGCGCCCGGATGTCGCCCGGGTCGCCCGCCAGGGCCCGCCTCAACTGGGCCTCGGCTCCCTCGTGGTCTCCCTCCGCCGACAGCACCTCGCCCAGGCCGACCCGGGCCTTCCCATGGCCCGCGTCGAGCCGCAGGGCCTCTTCGTAGGCTCGGCGCGCTTCGGCCAGACGGTTGGCTCCCTCCCGGGCCTTGCCCAACAGGAAGAACGCGTCGGCGGCGCGAGGCCCCTGGGTCGCGCGAGTGAGATGAGCCGCGGCCTCGTCGAACCTCCCGCCGCGCAACAACAACTCGCCCAGCCTCAGGTGCGCCTCCGGATGTTGGTCATCTAGCCGGAGCGCCTCCTCGTACTCCCGCCCCGCGCCGTCGATGTCGGCGCGGGCGTCCAGCACTCTGCCCAGGACCAGGTGCGCCAGCAGGCTGCCGGGCTCGACGTCCAGCGCCTGCCTCAGCCGGGCCTCGGCCCCCTCGAAATCCCCTTCCGCCGACAGCGACTCGCCCAAGCTGAGCAGGGCCTTGACATGGCGTCCGTCGAGCCGGAGGGCCTCTTCGTAGGCCCGGCGAGCTTCGGCCGGCCGGCCGGTGGCGGCCATGGCCTGGCCCAACAGATGGAACGCGCCCGGCTCGCGAGAGCCCTCGGCCGCCTTCTCGAGCTGCTCCCGCGCTCCTTCGTGCTCGCCGCGACCCAGCAGGAACTCGCCGAGGCAGAGGCGGGTCTGAGGGGCGGACGCGTCGAGCTCCAGCGCCGCCTCGAACTCCCGCCGGGCCCCCGCGGCGTCGCCGCGGCCGTCGAGGGTCCGGCCCAGGGAGAGACGGGCCTGGACCCGGCGGGGGTCCCGCCGGACGGACTCCCGCAAGCGTTCCTCGGCGGCTTGCGCCTCGCCGTCCTTCAGGAGAAGCTCGCCCAACGCCAGGCAGGCGTCGGCGGACACGGGATCGAGACGCAGCGCCTCCTCGTACTCCCGGCGCGCCTCCTCCCGCCGCTCCATCCTCTCCAGCGCCGCCCCCAACAGGACGCGCGTCCGGGCCGACTTGGGCTCGCGCCGCGACGCCTCCCGCAGATGACGCTCAGCCTTCTCGAGGTCGCCCAGCCGCAGGTGAGCCTCGCCCCGCCCCGCCCACGCACTTCCCGAGGACGGGCAGGACGCTCGGCCCCTGGGGCTGCCGCCCCAGGCCGCGCCGTGGCCGCCGTCCAGCCGCACCACCTCCTCATACTCCCGGCGGGCTTCCTGGCCGCGGCCGCAGCCGTCCAACGCCTGCCCGAGGGCCAGGCGCGCTTCCACGCTCCCGGGCTCCCGGGCCACGGCTTCCCTCAGCCGGGCCAGGGCGCCCTCGAGGTCCCCCTCCCTCAGCAGCAGCTTCCCCAAGCTGAGGCTGCCGTTCGCTGACGTCGCGTCAAGCCGGCGCGATTCCTCGTACTCCCGGCGAGCCTCGGCCAGCTTGCCCTCGGCCTCCAGCACAACCCCCAACATATGGTGCGCCCGCCCCTCCCCCGGCTTGAGCCGCAGGGCCTCCCGCAGCTGGGCCTCGGCCTTCTCGAGTTCGCCGCCCTGGAGATGCCGTTCGGCGGAGAGGAGCAGGGCCGTCGGAGCGTCGACGGATTTGTCCTCCTGAAACCTCTTGAGCAGCTCCCTCGACGGACCTGGCTCCGGCGAGACCCGGGAGCGCTCCTCCAGCAGGCGCACGGCCTTGCCCTGGTCTCCCGCGGAAACGTAGGCGTGCGCCAGGAAGATCCAGGCCTGCTCGCCCCCCTGCCCGGATCGCGCGAGCCCTTCGAACGCAGAGATCGCCTCCGCGAACCGGCCTTGGTTGTAGAGCGCGATGCCCTTCTCCAAGGCCGCCTGCTCGGAGTTCATGCTCGCTGCTCTCCACTCACTCGCCTCCCCCGCGGGGGGGCGAGTAGCTGAGGGGGCATATTCTGTTTCATAAGGAACTCCCTGATGAAACGGCATCTGCCCCCCCGCTACTCGCCCCCCCGTGGGGGGGGCGAGTGACTGCAAGGCGGCGCAGGCAGAGCGGGAGCAGGTGCCGGTCCGGCCGCCGGATGCCGCGGCCGGCGGCCAGCAAGGCCTCGAGCGCGCCGCGGACGACCTTGGCGTCCACGCCCCTCCACTCGGACCTGCCGACGCCGCGCAGGGCGGCGGAAGCCACGGAGAGCGGCAGCTTCTCGAAGCTGTCCCACATCGCCTCCTCGTCGCCGGCGGAGGCGTGGAGGAGCGCGAGGTTGGCGTCGGCCCAAAGGTCGTTGCCGAGCTCGGCGGCCTTGCGCAGGTCCTCCAGGGCCTCCGCCCGGCGTCCCGTCAAGCGCTTGAGCTCCCCGCGCAAGACCCTCGCCTCGGGGTCGGCGGCGTTGATCGCGATGGCGAGGTCGAGGTCCCCGAGGGCCTCGTCGGGCCGTCCCGACAGCAGGCGGGCCGCTCCCCGCCAACAGGCCGCCAGGCCGCACCCCTTGGCGTGCGCGAAGTCGAGGTCCCGCAGGGCCTCCTCATAGCGGCCCAGCCACAGCAGCACCTCCCCCCTCCAGGCGCGGATCTCGCGCAGCACCCCCGGCTTGCAGGCGCTTTCCGCCCGGGAGAACTCCCCCATGGCCTCCGCGTCCCTCGACAGGGCGGCATGGGCCTCGGCCAGGCGGCATCGGGCCCACCAGCCCGACGGCATCGATGCCACGGCCGCCCGCAGGTCGTCGACCGCCTCCTCCACCAGGCCGAGCCGGAGCCTCTCGACGCCGCCGGCGCAGCGCATCCACCCGTAGCGTTCGGCGTCGAAGCCCGCGGCGGCGTCCAGGGCCGACAGCCCCTCGCGGGACCGCCCGGTCCTGCACAGGGACACCCCGCGATAGAACCACGGCCAAGGAGAACGCGACGGCGACTCGGCCGCCAAGGCGGCCATCTCGGCGGCGCGGCCGGCGTGGAAGGCCTCCGAGTGGGGGCGCGTCGGGTTCTCCACCCAAGGCTCGAGCAGCGTGTCATGGTCCTCGGACAGGTCCCCGCCGTCCAGGAGCCGCTCGGCGGACTCGAAAGCCCTCGGGTATTCGCCCAGCGCCATCAGGGCGATGAAGCGCCGGCGCAGGGTCGCAGGGTCCGACCCCCCGCCGGACTCGACATACCGGCGGAACGCTTCGGCCATCGGCTCGCGCCGCTCCCCCCCGAGATGGGCCGTGCCCAGCGCGAAGAGGAGCTCCGGGTCCCCTGGATGGCGCTGGAGCGCCTCCTCCAGCCGGCCGGCCGCCTCGCCGAACCGGCCCTGCCGGATCAGCGCGTGCGCCAGCCTCAGGACCCCGGCGACCTCGTCGGCGCCGCCCTCGGCGACCTCGGCGAACCTGGCCTGGGCGTCCTCGAAGCGTCCCTCCGAGAGTGCCAGTTCGCCCAGGCTCAGCCGCGCCTTCGCGTGGCCCGCGTCGAGCCGGAGGGCCTCCTCGTAGGCTTGGCGCGCCTCGGCCGGCCGCCCCGCGCCCTCCCTGGCCTTGCCCAGCAGGAAGAAGGCGTCCGCGGCGCGCGGCCCCCGCGTCGCCGACGACAGATGCTCCCCGGCCCGGCCGAACTCCTCCGCGGCCAGCAGCAGCTCGCCGAGCATGAGATGCGCCCCCTCATGGGCGCCGTCGAGCCGGAGCGCCTCCTCGTATTCCCGCCGCCCGGCGTCGGGCTCGCCCCGGGCGCACAGGGCCTGCCCCAACGCGAAATGTGCCTGGACGCTGGCCGGGTCCATTCGCAGGGCTTCCCTCAGCCGCGCCTCGGCCCCCGCCGAATCCCCTTCCCTCAGGAGGAGTTCGCCGAGCCCCAGGCAGACGCCCGAAGACGACGAGTCGAGCCGGAGAGCCTCCTCGTACTCCGCGCGCGCCTGGGCGGGCAGCTTCATCGCCTCCAGCACGACGGCCAGCATGACATGGGCCCGGGCCAGCCTCGGGTCCTGGAGCAGCGCCGCGCGCAGCAGGGCCTCGGCCTGCGCGAGGTCCCCGGCCTGGATGCTCCTCTCCGCCGACATCAGCATGGCCTGCGGCGCGCTCATCCCCTTGGACGCGAGGATCTTCCTCATCGTCTCCACGAGCGGAGCCGGCTCCCGGGACGCGAGGATGCGGTCCTCCAGTATCCGCACCGCCCGCGGGAGGTCCCCGGACGACGCCCAGGCGTGGGCCAGGAAGCAGGTGGCCTTCTCGCCGGGCGCGCCGCGCCGGACGGCCTCCTCGAAGGCGCGGATCGCCTCGGCGAACCGGCGCAGGTTGTAGAGGGTGATGCCCTTGTCCAACAAGGTTTCCGCCATAGTCACTCGCCCCCCCCCGCATAGGAGGATCCGGTACGGGGGGGCGAGTAGCGGGGGGGCTGATGCCGTTTCATCAAGGTGTTCCTTCCCACAGGGGGCGAGTAGCGGGGGGGCTGATGCCGTTTCATCAGTATGCCCCCCCCGCGGCGAACGCACTCCCGCAGGAGGTGCCCCTCCATCCGGCGGATGCCGGCCGCCATGTCCAACACCGTCTCGAGGACGCGGCACGCCGCGCCCTCGTCGGTCCTCTTCCACCCGGGCTTGCCCAGCCGGCGGGCGGCGGCATCGAGCATCTCGGACGGCACGCTCTCGAGGCATCGCCACATCCCGGCCCAATCCTCGGCCCCGGCGTGGAGGAGCGCGAGGTTCACGTGCGCCCAGACATTGGAGCAGAATCCCAGGACCTTGAGCAGGTCCTCTTGCGCCTCGTCCCGCAGCCCGAGGCGCCGCTTGAGCTCTCCCCGGAACGTCAGCGCCTCGGCGTCGCCGGCGCACGCCGCGACGGCCCGGTCGAGGTCCGCCCGCGCAGGCTCGAAGCGGCCCAGGAGCATGGCGGCGCCTCCGCGCCAGCAGGCGGCCATGCCGCAGCCCCTGGCCAGCGCGAGGTCCAGGTCCCGGACTGCTTCTTCGTAACGGCCGAGCCACAGCAGGACCGCCCCGCGCCACGTGAGGATATGCCCCTCCGCGGCCTTGGGGGAAGCGGCCAAAGCCCTCTCGAACGCCCTGAGCGCCCGCCCGTCCTCGCCCAGGCAGAGATAGGTCTCCGCCAGGTGGCAGCGCGCCCACCAGGCCGTCGGCCGGGACTCGGTCACGGCCGCGAAATCCGCCGCGGCGTCGTCGAGGTGGCCGAGCTGCAGCCTCCTGACGCCCGCTTCCCAGCGCATCCAGCCGTAGCGCTTGACGTCGAACTCCAGCACGTTGTCGAGCGCGGCCAGGCCCTCCCTGACCCGCTTGAGCCGGCACAGCAGCCAGCCCCTGTAGAACCACGGCCAGGGAGACCCGGGCGCCGCGGCCTCCAGCTCGCCGAGCCTCTCGAGGTGGAACGAGTCCGAATGGGGATGCGCGGCGCTGCCCATCCAGGACTCGAAGAAGAGCTCCTGGTCCCCGGCGGCGTCCCAGCAGCCCAGCGCCTCGTCGGCCGCCTCGAAGGCCTTCCCGAAATCGCCCAGCGCCATCAAGGCCAGGAAGCGCCGGCGCGGCCCTTGCGGACCGGGCTCCGGGCCGGACTCGAGATACCGCCGGAACGCCGCGAGCGTCGGCCCGCGCTGCTCGGCGCGCAGCCTCGCCGCCCCGACGCCGAACAAGAGCTCGGGGTCCCGCGGCCGGCGCTCGAGCCCCTCCTCCAGGCAGCGCGCCGATTCCTCGAACATCCCCCGCTCGGCCAGCGCCTGGGCGAGCCTCAGGCGCCCGCGGGCCTCCCCTTCCGAGCCGCTCATGGCCCGGCTGAAATGGGCCTGGGCCGATTCGAACAGTCCCTCCGCCAAGCACAACTCGCCGAGGTTCAAGCGGGCCTGGCTGTCGCCGGGATCGAGAAGCAGGGCCTCCTCGTACTCCCGCCGCGCCTCGGGCCGCCTGCTCCCGGCCTCCAGGGCCACGCCGAGCATGACGTGAGCCCGCGCCAGCTTCGGGTCGAGGCGCAGGGCCTCGCTCAGCTGCGCCTGCGCGCGGTCCAAGTCGCCGCTCTGGATGTTCCTCTCCCCCAGCGACAGCATGGCCTGCGCGGGGCCCGTCTCCCGGGGCGCGGCGATCGCCTTCATCGCGTCCGCGAGCGGGGCCGGCTCCCGGGAGACGCGCGCGCGCTCCTCGAGCAGCCGCAGCGCCTTCCGCGGTTCCCCGGCCGACGCCAAGGCGTGGGCCAGGAAGCAGTAGGCCTTCTCCCCAACCGTCCCGCGGCGGATGGCGCCTTCGAACGCCGGGATGGCCTCGGCGAACCGGCCCTGGTTGTAGAGAGCGAGGCCCTCGTCGAGCAGCTCGTCGCCCGCGCGCTTCTTCCCCATGCCTACGCGCGCCTCCCCCGCATCACCGGGACGAGCTCGGAGAGCCCGTAGAGGGCCACGTAGCTCTTCCAGACCCCGTCGCAGGCGGCGGCATGGGCGCAGCGGCGGCAGGACGCCGCGTGGGTCTTGAGCATGTCCCGCTTGCGTTCCTGCCAGTTGAAGCGCTCCTCTCCCCGCAAGCTCACGTCCGTCGGCAGGTCGTCGCACTCCGAGAGATAGCGGCTCCCGAAGCGCTCCTTCAGCCCGGGCGAGAGCTTCCGGCCGGCCCAGCGCAGCATGCACCTCGGGACCGCCCCGAAGGTCAGGTGCATCTTCCAGCGGCTCTCGTTGAGGACCAGGACCTTCAGGATCGTCGGCATGGCCTCCCGGTAGCTCGGGATCATGCCGCGGTCGCGCTCCACGCGGGCCTGGGGCCAGATGAAGTTGAAGCGGATGTCGTCGATGCCCATCGCCTTGAAGAACTCGACGTACCCTGCCATGGCCGGCAGGGTCCTCTTGCTCAGCACCGGGTTGAGCGAGACGTTGTCCGGCACCAGCCCCTTGCGCCTGCGCTCCATCAGATGACCGATCCCCGAGACCTTCCGGGCGAAGTTGCCCGCGAGCCCCGTCAGTTCGTCTTCCACCGCGGCGAGGTGGCTGTGGATGGAGACCCCGAACCTGGTCACGCCCGCCGAGATGAGGGCGTCGACGAACGCCGGGGCCGAGAATTTCGTCCCGTTGGAGCAGAGCGCGATGCGCTGGAAGCCCAGCGAGCGGGCGCAGCGCACGCACTCGACGATCCGGGGATGAGCGGTGGGCTCCCCGCCGAGGAACCCCAGGGAACGGCAGCCCTCGCGGTAGAAATGCTCGAGCTCCCCCCGGACACGCTCCAGGGGGACCCAGGCCCGCTCCGAGGGACGCACGCCCCCGCTCATGCAGAAGACGCACCGGTTGTTGCAGGCCATCCCGAGGTTGAGCTCGACGTTCCTCACTGGAATGCCTCGACGCCCTCCGGGCCGAACTCGGCCAGATACCGCCGGAACACCCCGCCGCAGCGGCCGCGCAGGACGCAGGGGGCGCACGCCGGCAGGAAGCGCCGCTCTCTCGTGGGCCTGAGCCCCTTCTCCTCGAACCACCCCGCCCGGCCTCCCCGCAGGACCCTCCCCACCGTGACCCTCGGGCTGAAGTAGAGGTCGTTGGAGAAGCGCCACCACCGGCCCATCGCGCACGCCGGGACGCCGAAGACGCGCAGGGCGAGCCGCGACCGCCGGGCGATGGAAGCGAGCTCCGGCAGCCGCGCGACGATGTCTTGGTGGCGCACCGCCAGTTCGCGGTAGCGCGCCAGCCCGTCGCCCTCCGGCGCCAGGTGGGACACCAGGTAGTGCCTCGGCGCCCGGTGCCGTGCCAGGAGCCGCATGATCTCCGGCAGGAAGCGCAAGTTGAGCCGGTTGACCACCGTGTTGGCCATCACGAAGAGCCTGGGCGCGTGCGCCGCGGCGTTCTCCAGGGCGCTCACCAGCCTGCCGAAGGAGCCCGGGCGCGCCGTCAGCCGGTCGTGCAGCGCGGCGGTGTGGCCGTGGACCGACAGGCAGAGCTCGTCGACGAGCGGGAGCACCCTCGCGGCGACGCGCGGGAGGGAGAGGGCCGACCCGTTCGAGATCAGGAAGGTCCGGTAGCCCAAGTCCCTGGCCAGGGCGAGGGCGTCCCAGACCCGCGGGTAGAGCGTCGGCTCGCCCCCCGTGAACGTGACGTGCTCGAAGCCCTCGGCCCGCTTGCGCCGGAGCAGCGCCGAAATCTCGGCGCCCGAGGCCGGGTGGTCCGCGAAGCGCCGCATGTGCTCCTTCTCGCTGCAGAAGACGCAGGCGTTGACGCATCGGTAGACGATGTGGAACTCGAGCCGGCGCAGCGGCGCGCCCGGACCCGCGCCGTCGGGCAGGGGCAACCGCCGGAGGCTGATCCGGGTCATGACCGCACGGCCTCCAGCTCCCCGTCGCCGAAGAGCCTCACGTACGGCTCCCACGCCCCGGCGCACAGCGCGTCCAGCCGGCAGCCCGAGCATCGGGCGGTCTTGATCCTGACCGGCCCCCCGCCGTCGACTCCGACGCCCCTGCTCCGCCGGCGGCGGGCCGACGTCCTCTTCCCGCCGTCCTCGACCCTCGTCAGGGCCATGCCGGGCTCCTTGTGCAGTTCGCTGGCCCTGGCGCGGTAGGGCCCCAGCACGCACAGGGGGAAGCCGAAGAGCCTGAGCGCCGCGCCCCGGGCATCGACCGCCTTGGCGATGGCCGGGACCTGCCGCAAGGCCTCCTTCCAGGGCACGGCCAGCCGGGCGTAGTTCTCCAGCGCCCTGCCCTCCGGGATGAGGGTCGAGAGCCAGAACTGCCGGACCTTGCGCCGGCCGCAGGCCCAGGCCGCGATCCTGCCCACGCGCCCGACGTTCCGGCTGGTCACCACGGTGTTGACCACGACGGCGATGTCGCGCGGGAAACGGTCGATCGCCCGCAGGGCGGCCCGGAGGCGGCCGAAGCTCCGCCCGTTGAGCGTCAGCCCGTCGTGCACGGCCGCGGTGTCCCCGTGCAGCGAGACGCACACCTCGTCCAGGAAGGGGAGCGTGCGGCGCGCGAAGCCCTCCACGTCGAAGGGCCCCCCGCTCGTGACCAGCTGCGTCCTGTAGCCGAGGTCCTTGGCCTCCCGGAGGACCTCCCAGAAGAGCGGGTAGAGCGTGGGCTCGCCCCCGTTGAACGAGACGACCCCGTAACCCTCGCGCCTCTTCTGCGCCAGGGTCTCGCCGATCTCAGAGCGCGACAACGGGGCGCGGGCGAACCGCGCCATCCTGGACGAGTTGCTGCAGAAGACGCACCTGTTGAGGCAGCGGAAGAAGATCGACAGCTCGAGGCACTTCATCGCGCGGCGGGGCGGAGACCTTTTCCCGCCGTCCCCGGGGTAAGGACCGAAGGGCCTTGGGGGCCTCCGGGGGCGGCGGGGACGCGGGCGTCATGGAGCCTGCGGACGAAATCCGACAGCAGCTCGTCGGTCGCCATGGTGGACCGGTAGACGTCCGGCTCCAGGCGCTCGCGGAGCACCGAATCCCAATCCAGGCCCCGGCCGCGCTCCCAGGCGATGCCCCGGGGGTCGGCGACGTTGCCCTGGCGAAGCGAGTCCCGGAGCCCCTCGAAGGGGCGGCAGAAGACGGCGTTGGTCGGGAAGACGTCCCCGTTGGTGTCGACCACCACGCCGTGGTTGAAGAGCGGGACGGGGTTGAGCGTGGAGGCGTTGCGGACCTCGACGGCCTCCCCCCGCCGCGACCACGCCGCGACGATCCCCGCCGCCAGCCTCAGTGAACGCCCGAGCTCCTTGAGCCCGCCGGGCGTCCAGCGCACGAAGTACGCCGGGAGGACGTTGATCTTGCGGAACCCCGCGGCCAGGACGCGGGCCAGATAGCCGGGGAGACCCCCGGCCTTGCCCGGGGGGATGGAGATCTGCACCAGCACGTTGGGCAGCGCCGAGAGGGCCCGGGCGTCCCGGACGCGGCTGAGGGCCGCCTCGACCTCCGGGTGGCCGCGCAGGAAGGCGACGACCTCGCGGTCGACCAGCGTGCCGTTGGTCGGGAACGAGAACCGGACCCCCGGGCGCCCTCCCCCGAAGTCCGAGACGATGGAGCGGAGCAGGGGGAACCGCAGGAGGGGCTCGCCGCCGAAGAACCGGATATGGGCCGCGCCCCCTGCCGCCCACGCCTTTCCTGATGGCGCAAGGGACGCTCGGCCTCCGGCCTCGACCGCGCCCCCTCGGCGGGCGCCGCCGAGAAAGAGGGAGACGGCCCGGCGGGCGACGTCGGGGCGCATGGATCCTCCGCCGAGGACCATGGGACAGAACCCGCAGCGGAGGTTGCAGCGGCGCGTGAGCGTCAGGTAGAGGACGCTGGCGCTACCAGGCCCCATGGGACCCATGGCTCCCGTGCGAGCCGTGGCTCCCGTGCGAACCGTGGCTGCCGTGCGAACCGTGGCTCCCGTGCGAACCGTGGCTCCCGTGCGAACCGTGGCTCCCGTGCGAACCGTGGCTCCCGTGCGAGCCGTGGCTCCCGTGCGAGCCGTGGCTCCCGTGCGAACCGTGGCTGCCGTGCGAGCCGTGGCTGCCGTGCGAACCGTGGCTGCCGTGCGAGCCGTGGCTGCCGTGCGAGCCGTGGCTGCCGTGCGAGCCGTGGCTGCCGTGCGAGCCGTGGCTGCCGTGCGAGCCGTGCGAGCTGTGGCTGTAGTGGCTGCCCGTGCCGCCCGAGTTGTGGAGGTAGTTCGAGTGCGATTGGGCCAGCACATCCTCGGCCTGCGACAAGGCGGCGCCGACGATGCCCAGGATGACGGCGGACCGGAACACGTCCTCTTTAAGGATCTTGCCTTCCTCGCTGCTGAGGAACCGCCCCAGCTCCTTCTTGATCGACGGCAGGATTTCCTTTTTCTGTTCCTTGTCCATAGGTCACTCCCTTACGTAGAGGCTCGCGGGCACCCGCGTCCATGACTTGAGCACTTTCCTGACCTGCCGGTCCTGCAGCTTCTCGAAGAGGTAGTCCTGGATCCCCTTGTTCACGAAGCAGCGGCCGTTCATCGGCGTCCGGGGGAAGAGGTCCCCCTGGAGGAAATAGTTCTCGACGGGACAGATGCCGCAGAAGGGCAGGTAGGCGCAGCCCGAGCACTCGGCCTGGACGTCCAGGCACGAGGCGGTGGCGATGGCCCGCACCGTCGGGTGGTTGACGATCTGGGCGTAGCCGTCGGTGCCCGCCGCGCCGATGCAGAACGTCTCGTTGTCCATCCGGCTGAGCATCCGGGCCTCGTCGCAGGTGTAGATCCTCCCGTCGTAGTTGTAGGCCATCTGGCCGATGCCCGCCCCGCACGGCGAGCGCATGTCGAGGAAATTGGGGTCCTCGTTCCTGAGGATCTTCGTGATGAAGACCCTCGCCGCGTACTCGAAGAAGCTCTTGCGCTTGAGGTTGATCCCGATGATGTGGTCGAGGGCCTTCCGGTAGAACTCCAGGTACTCCTGGGGGGTGTAGCCGACCGCGTCCCAGGTCTTCTGGGCGAGGCCGTAGGGGGCGAGCTGGCGCAGGTAGACGCCCCGGGCCCCCAGCCCGACGTACTCGTCGATGATCTCCTCCGGGCACGCCAACGAGCGGCGGGTCGTGGTCATCAGCGCGTCGATCCCGAAGGTCTTGCCCCGCGTCTTCTTCTTGATCTTCTTCCACCACTCGACCACGGTGGCGTGGCTGGCGCCGCCCAGGTAGACCCGGTTGGCGTCATGGAGCGCCGCGGGGCCGTCTAGCGACGTGCAGATGTTGACCCCGCTGGTCAGCAGGAAGTCGAGCTTCTCGTCGTCCATCAGCGTGAGGTTCGTCACCAAGTTGAGCCACAGCTTGCGGCCGCGTGTCTTGTTCTTCTGGAGGGCGTACTCCACGACGAAGCGCACGACGGGCCAGTTGGCCAGCGGCTCGCCGCCCTGGAACTCGATCGTCAGGGCGGGGCTGGGGCTCTCGAAGACGAGGTCCACGACCTTCCGGGCCGTCTCCTCGGTCATGTCGAACCCGGCGCGGTCCATGTCGACGGAGCTCGTCTGGCAGTACACGCACCGGTGGTTGCAGCGCAAGGTCACCACGATGATGTGCAGCGCCGGCCCGTGCCACAGGAACCCGCGGGACTTCTTCCAGGTCTGCATCAGCGACTCGAAATCCATGAAGTCCCTGACGAACCCCTTGGCCCGCAGGTCCTTGTGCAGCGGGTCCTTGGCCCCGATCTTCCCGGCGAGGAACCGGGTGAAATCCGCCTCGCCGAGGATAACGTGGTGCCCGAAGTCGTTGGTCAGGAGGACCTTCTTGCCGAGCCGGCGAGAGCGGAACATGCCGACCTTGTCGACTTCCACCGCCGGCATGGCCGGGACCTTCACGCATCCACCTCCCGCGCCGCCGGCCCCAGGCTGGCCGCCAGCAGGTAATTCGAGAATTCGCCCGGCAGGGTCCCGGCGAGGCCTTTGGGCATCCGCCCGATCGTCACGTACGAGTACCCGGCGGCGCAGCGGACGCCAAACTTGGCGTGCTTCTCGAAGCGCCGCGCCGCGTCCTTGACCGTCGCGGCCGGGTAGAACTTCCGGCTGAACTTAAGAACCACGAGACACCCCCGGCTTCTCGGGCTTCTTCTTCGAGGCCTTCTTGGCGGCCGCCTTGGCCGCCGGCTTCGACGAAGCCGCCCCGGCGGCCTTCCCTACCGTCTCCTCCCACGGCGCCACGATCCCGAGGGGGTCTTCCTTGTCCGCGCCTTTCTCCACCTCGGCGAGGAGCTTCTGGATCTCCCGGGCGAGGTCCTCGTCGGCCTCCTGGGCGTTCTTCGCCTTCGCCCCGGGCTGCTCGTAGCCGACCGGGTACCCGTCGGGGCCCGGCTTGGGCGTCGAGCCGTCCTCCCCGGACCCCGGCTCGGGCGGGACGCCGTCGGGACCGGGCTGGCGGACGGAGACCGCGGCCTCGGACCCGGGCTCGGGCGGGACGCCGTCGGGACCGGGCTGGCGGACGGAGACCGCGGCCTCTGACCCGGGCTCGGCAGGGACCCCGTCGGGGCCCGGCTGGTTGACGGCGATGCCCGCGCCCGCGCCCTCCACCTGGCCGTCCGGACCCAGGGGCGCCGCGGCTTGCGCCGACAGCAGGGCCCGGGTCACGACGTATTCCCTGATCTTCTGGTTCGCGACGGCGACCTTGAGCCTGAGGGCGTGATGGAGGAGCTCGTTGAAGAACTCCCCCTCGAGCCGCCGCAAGTCGGCCCCCTGGGCGCCGTTCTTGGGAGCCAGTTCGACGCGGATGGCGTCCTTGGGCCCCTCGTCGAGCCGGACGTACGCCCGATCGATGAAACCGTAGCAGGCCGCGTAGACGGCCTCGAGGCTGTAGACTCCCGTCGGGACGTCGACTCGCACGGCTTGGTTCTTCTGCATTGTCAATTCTGTTTCTCCCCTAATACCCTATGGAGCGCCTTGGACGGGATTGGCGCCGGCTCCCGGCGGCATGATCGACCGCGGCGACTCCCCGGGCCGGTTCTCCAGCGGCGCCCCTTCCTTGGACTTCGCCATCTCGTCCTGCAGCCTGTCTTCCCACTGCTTGCGCTCGGACGCCGCCTGCAGCGCCGCCGCCTTCTCCTCGTCGCGTTTCTTCTGCTCCGCGCGCTTCTCCTGGTCCTGCTGCGCCTTGAGCTCCAGGAGCCGCTGGAGCTTCTCGCGCTCCATCTTGACCCTGGCCTCGTCGGCCGCCGTCTTGGCGTTCTCCGCCTCGGCCGCCTGGGCCGCGAGGACCTTGAAGTGTTTCTGCTTCTCGGCCTCCCTCTCGCCCTCGGCCTTCAGCTTGGCCTGGTCCTGCAGGTACTCCTCCCACCGCTTCTTCTCCTGCGCGTCGAGCTTGCTCGTGTCGGGATTGGCGATGGGCGGATTGGCGGCGACAAAAGCCTTGTACTGCTCCAGCCCTTTCCTCTCGAGAGAGGCGCAAGACGACTTGTCCCCCGGCCGGAAGAACGGCGCGTAGGCCGTCTCCGCCGCCAGCGACGGGTTGTTCTCCCTCATGGCGCGCACGAAGGGAGCGGCCTGCTCGCACTTGAACCGGAACTTCTCGCCCTGGCTGCGGCATACGTCGGGATTCCCGGCCAGGAAGCCCAGCTCCTCCTTGCATTTGGGCTGGTCCGGCTTGGGCAGCAGCCCTTGCTCGACGGCGACCCGGCAGATGCCGTCAAGATCGCCCTTGCGGACGAGAGGGACGCCATTCTCGCAAAGCGCCGATGCCGCCGACTCCGGGGAGCCTACCAACGGAAGGAAAGCACGGCAAGCGGGGAGCCCGGGGGCCTCGTGGAACGCCTCCCACAGATAGAAGCCTTCGTAGACGCTGATGCGGCAGGTGTCTTTCCGGTCCTTGCTCAGCAACGGCTCCAACCTGTCGCAGATGTTCGGGGATGCGACCGGAGAACCCGCCTGGAAGCCCATGCACCAGACCCAGGGCTCGAAGAACTTCACCATGGCCGCCTGCTTCTCCGGCTGGCCCGCGTATTCCTTCCCGGCCTTGCGCAACAGGTCGTCGACGGTCTCGACAGAGGGAAAGACGTTCTCCGTCTTGACATTCAGCACGCTGGAGGGGGTTGGCTGGCTCGGAGCAACCCCCGGCTCCCCGCCCTTGCCGGGAGCGAAGCGCCAGACGCAAACGCCGACCACCGCCACGAGGGCGGCCAGGAAGACCCATCTTGCCATATTTAGAAGTATAACATGAATTATCGGATATTTCCAATGGAACTCACCGATTCAACCGCCCCGTCCCGGGGACCTCGGACCCTTCGGCAGCCCATGATGACATAAAGATACGCGCGTATTCGGTCGGGCGGTTCCCGGATGAGCTCAGACGGCCGCGGCCCGATACAACCCGACCAGGCTCAGGATCTCGCTCTCCGAGAAACGGCCGGTCCGGTACCCGAGCTGCCCGCCGCGGCGATGGAACTCGTAGAACTCGGCGAAGCCCCTCAAGGCGCACCGGGTGTCATGCTCCCGGGGACGGACATGTCGCGGCGCGCCGGGCTCGATGGAGATGGGGTAGGAGAACACGCCCACCGAAGGGAACTCCTTCCTCACCCGGCCGATCAACGACAGCGTCTCCAGGACGTCCCTGGGCCCCTCGTGGGGCAGTCCGGCCGTGAAATACAGCCTGGCGGCCAGCCCCCGCCGCTCGATGCGCCGCAGCGCGGCGAGGAGGTCCGCGTTCGAGTAGTGGAACGACTTGTTCCTCCGCCGGACGGTCTCCGAGCCGCTCTCCGGCGACAGGATGACGATCGGAGCGCCGAAGGCCGCGCGCATCTCGTCGAGGAGGAGGTCCGAGGGCGGCGCGTAGGCCTCGAAGGTGAGGGCGAGGCGCACGCGCCGCCGGCGCACTTCCCGGAAGAGCTCGACGAAGTAGTCCTGCCGCGGCGCGACGTCGAAACACATGTGCACCCTGGAAACGCCCTGGCCCGCGAAGGCCCGCAGGTCGCGCACGACCGAGCGCCGGTCGAAGAAGACCGGCCGGGGCTGGCGCGAGATCGCGTCCTGCGCGCTGCGCGCGCCCCCGCAGAACGAGCAGTCCGCCGAGCAGCCCCTGCCGGGGTTGTAGTAGCACAGCAGGTCGCCCTCGTGCGGGAGGCGGACGTCCTCGTGGTCGGACATGAGGCGGAGATACTCCTTCCCGTGCCGGACGAGGCCCAGGCTGGAGAACCTCAGCCCGTCGAGCAGCGCGCTCGGGGCCACGTAGCTCTGGGGATTGGCGACGACCCCGGCCCGGCGCCGCCAGCACAGGTTGGGGATGCCGGCCCACCGTCCCCGGCCCGCCAACGCCCCTCCCGAGAGCGGCCGGGGCGCTCGGCCTCCGGCCTCGACCGCGCCCCGGCCCGCCCCGACCTCCTTCATCAGCCGCTCCAGCGGGACCTCCGGGTGCCCGCGCACGACGAAGTCGATCTCGCGGCAGAACCTCATCAGCTCCAGGGCGAAGTACGACGCGGTGAACCCTCCCGCCACGACCGTCACGCCCGGGACGGCGCGCTTCAGGGCCCGCGCCTCCTTAACGACGTCGTAGGACTGCTGGTGCCAGTGCAGGTCGAAGAGGACGACGCCGATCCCTTCGCGCCTGACGTGGTCCGCCAGCGACCAGCCCGGGGCGAGCGTCCTCTCGAGCCCGAGGTGCACGATCTCGCAGTCGAAGCCCCTGCGCTCCAGGTAGTCCGCGATCGCGGGAAGCCCGATCGGCAGGAACTTGATCGGGACGCTCGGGTTCGTCGTGTTGGGGGCGTGCGCGAAGCAAAGCTTGCTCACAGGACGCTCTCCATGAAGTCCAGCGCCCCCTCGACCCCGAACGCCGGGGACTCGCCCGTCATCACCGCCGCCCCGGCCGGTCTGAGCCCGGGAGCGAGGTCCACGGCGGAGCAGACGGCCCGATAGTGGCCCCGGGCCAGGGCGGCGCCGAGCTCCCGGCCGCCTCCCACCGCCAGCACGGCCGGCGTCTCCGACGCCCACGGCGTCCCCACGAGGAACGACGAGGTGGCCAGGGCCCGCGCATCGAGCCCGCAGCAGAGGATATCCACGCCCAGCCCAGCCTCCCACAGCAGCCGGAGCATCGGCAGGACCCCCTCCTCTTCCCGGCCGAGGAGCCGCCCGGCGTCCTGGGCGCGGACCACGAGCGCCGCCCGCGACCCGGAAGCTCTGCCGACGATCCGGCGCCGCCTCCTCTCCCACCCCGGGCGCCGCGCTCTCCACCAAGCCTCGAACGCGCGCCCCATGGAGAACGCGGCCGCGATGGCGGCCATGTACCGGCAGGTTCCCTCCAGGCCTAGGGGCAGGGGCGCCACCACCGTCCGCATCGGCAATCTTCGCGGGGCCTCCCAGGCCCGGCCCCCGGAGGCCCCGAGGAGGCGGGGGATGAGGACCTGGACGGCGCCGCGCCCGTAGCGCTCCAGACCCGTCCCCGCGCCGGGCAACCCCCTCGCGTTGACCTTGATCCCGAGGGCCGCCAGGAGAGGCCGGAGTTCGCGGGCGAAGAACGGATCGGGGCAATCCGGCAGATTGACGCCCGCCGAGAGCCGGGTCATCGCCTCCTCCTGGCGCAGGAGGCCATGGCGCGGCGGACCAGCGCGTCGGGCAGGTCCACGAACGAGTCCAGCTTATGGATGTGCAAGCGCCGGCTGGGCAGACGCCCCTCGCGGACCATCGCCGCGCCCAGCGCCTCGAGGAAGTCCGACGGCCTCGAGGCCCGCCGGCCGAAGGCCCCCTCGAACGCCCGCGGATCGACGCCCGACTTCTTGACGATCGAGTTGTAGGCGGCGACGAGCCGGCTGGCCTTGACGATGTCGCGCGCCGAGAACGAGTAGTTCTCGGACACGATCCGCTCCCGGTCGGTGCGCATCCGGAAGCGCCCGCGCATCGCGTGGAACGCCGAGTTCGGGTAGACCTCCAGGTCGAAGAAGTACAGCGTGGGCAGGGGCCTGAAGCCCATGGCCCAGTCCACGGTCCGCTTGAACGACTCGTAGTCGTCTCCCGGCAGCCCCAGGATCAGCTCCAGGAGGACCCGGGCATGGGAATACGCCACCAGGCTCCCGACGACCTCGGCCGCCTTGCGGATCGCCAGCGGACGGCCCGCGTCCCTGTTGGCGGCCGGGTTGGTGCTCTGGATGCCGAGGAAGACGATCGGGCGGGCCAGGGCGGCCACCTTGCGGACCAGGCCGCCGTCGACCAAGGATGGGCCGAGGTCCAGGGCGGTGTTGCCCTTGAAGTCCCGCAGCGCATCCAGGACCCCCGCCACCCATCGCCTCTTGTAGTTCACCGCGGGATCGACCAGTTGGACGTAGCCCCTGAAATCGCGCTCACCTAGGAGCCGCAACTCCCGGGAGAACCTCTTGAGCGGGAAGAACCTGACGCCGCGCATCCCGGTGTGATAGTCGCAGAAGCGGCAGCCGAACGGGCAGCCCCGCGAGGTCTCCAGGCCCAGGAACCCCGTGGCCCCGCGCCGGAGCCGCACGGCCCCCGTCGCGTAGGGCGAAGGGATGCGGCCGAGGTCCCCGATGAGCGGCCTGGCCGGCGTCACGACGACCCTGCCCGCGTCCCGGCAGGCCAGCCCGAGGACATCCTCCGGCCTGCCTCCGCTCCCCATGTACGACTTCAGCAGCTCCAGGAACGTCGCCTCGCCCTCCCCGCGGACCACGGCGTCGAACTGGTCGTGCTTCGAGGCGAACTCGGCCAGGAGCGCCGGGTCCCTCGGGACCTCGGGCCCGCCGACGACGACCTTGATTCCAGGCGCGCGCTCCTTGAGGCATCGGGCGGTCTCCAGGGTCCGCCCGACGTTCCATCCGTAGCAGCCGAACGCCACCACGTCCGGCCCGGCCGCGAGGAGCTCCGCGGCCGCCTCGGCCGCGGGGCGGTCGTGGGTGAAGACATGGTTGGACATCTCGAGCCGCGGGCCTATCGCCGGGTCGGACGCGGCGAAGCTGCGCAGGCAGCCCAGGCCCAGCGGCAGGTCCGTGGTGCCGCGGACGAAGAGGCTCATCTCGCCCATCCCCGAGTGATGGAAGTCCGTGTCGAAATAAGCGAAGGCGACTCTCACTCGTCTCCCCCGCGGGGAGGCGAGTAGCGAGGGGGCAGATATCGTTTCATCAGGATGTTCCCCTCTCCCTGACCGGCGCCATCTCCCCCAACCCGTGCAGCGCCGCGTAGGTCCTCCAGACCCCGTCGCAGGACTCGCCGTGCCGGCAGAACGCGCAGTCCGGACCGCGGCGCTTGAGCACCTGCCTCTTGAGGCCGCTCCAGGAGAAGCGCAACCCCCCGGTGCTGACCACCACCGAGCCGCCCGCGCCCGCGCCCAGGTAGCGCGCCGCCAGGCGCTCGCGGGCCTCCCGCCCCAGGCCGGCCCCGCCGTGCCTCATCATGCACGGCGGGATGTCCCCGAAGGTCAGGTCCATGCCGAGCTTGTCCTCGTTGAGCAGCATGGCCTTCACCACGTGCGGCATGACCTGGCGGTAGGACGGGACGGCCCGGCGAGCCCTGTTGCGAGGCCACACGAAGCAGGATTGGACCGACCTGACGCCGAAGGCGCGGAAGAAGGCCAGGTACCCGGCGAGGGACCGGCAGTTCCTGGCGAGGAGGACCTGCGTCAGGAACACCGCCCCTCGGCCGTGGTCCAGCCCCGGATGGGCAAGGAGCCTTCGCAGGCCCTGGAGCTTGGCCTTCAGCGCTCCCCGGGCGCCGGTCAGGGCGTCCTCGACGGCGGCGTCGTGGCTGTGGATCGAGACCCCGAAGCGCGTCACCCCGGCCGCGACCAGCCCGTCGACCCTGGCCCGGGAGAGCAGCGACCCGTTCGTGATGACCTCGACCTGCTCGTAGCCGAGCCGGCGCGCCTCGGCCAGGCACTCGGCGAGGCGCGGGTAGAGCAGCGGCTCCGAGGTGCCGGTGAAGCTCAGCAGGCGCGCCCCGAGCCGCCGGTGGAACGCCAGCTCGCCGCGCAGGACGTCGAACGGCAGCCAATCGCTCCGGTCCAGCCGGGCCGGGCCCGTGAGGCAGAACCCGCACCGGTGGTTGCAGCCAAAGCCCATGTCCACCAGCAGGACGGACGGCGCGTCCGTCGGGCGGTCGCCGCCGCTCATGAGCCTCTCTCGGCCCGCGGCCCCCGGGCCTTCGGGTCAGGCCGGGGCTTCGGGCGGCGCAGCGCGTCGAGGCAGCGCAGAAGGACCTCCCGCAGCCCCTTGGGCGGCCGGGCGTCCAGCCACAGCCTCGACCGCGGCACCAGGCGCAGCCGCGCCAAATCCGCCGCGACGGAGGCGAGCGCCTCGGATGGCCGGATGGGACGGGTCTCCAGGAGCCTCTTGAACTCGTCGAGGACCCGCTCCTCGAGCATCCAGTTGTAGGCCAACGCCAGCCTGCTGGCCCGAAGCAGCTCCGCTTCGCAGAACGTGGCGTTGCTGGTGAGGATGCCGCGCTCCCCGGTCTTGACCCCGAGCGCCGCGGCCTCCCTCCCCAGCCGGGAGTTCGGCAGGACGACCAGGTCGAAGATCGTGAGCGTGGGGATGGGCCTGAGCCCCAGGGCCCAGTCGAGCGACCGCTCGAAGCCTTCGCGATCGTCTCCCGGCAGGCCGAGGATGAGGTCCACCCGGAGGTCGGCCGGGGACCGCCGGAGGAGCTTCTGGATGTTCGCCGCGCTCCGGTCGGGGTCGAAGGAGCGCCGGATCTCCTTGATGGCCCGCGGGTTCGTGGTCTGGATGCCGAGCGAGCTGTAGTTGCGCCGCAGGCGGGAAAAGGCGGCGATCAGCGCGTCGTCCCAGAGCTCGGCCTTCAGGTCGAAGATGGTGTGGAAATCGTACCCGCTCAGCAGCGTGAAGACCTCGACGGCATGGGCCCGGTCGACGTTCAGCGCCGAGTCGGCGATGTAGAGCCTCCCGGCGAAGTCGCGCCGCTTCAGGTAATCGAGCTCGCGGCGCAGACGCTCGACCGGGAACGCCGTCCTCTTGCGCTCCCGCTGCGGGTAGAACGCGCAATACGCGCAGGCGTACGGGCAGCCGCGGGAGGTCTCGACGACGACGATCCCGGTGGCCCGGGGTCCGACATGGATGTCGCCGGTCAGGTAGGGCGACGGGAGCCGGCCGATGTCCTCGATGGGCGGCCGGGGCTCCGTCGAGGCGACGCGGCCGCCCCGCCGGTAGGCGATCCCGCGCACCGAGCCCAGGTCCCCGCCGTCCAGCCAGGCCCGCGCGAGCTCGCCAAACGTCTCCTCGCCCTCGCCCCGCACGACCACGTCCACGCCGGGATGGAGCTTCAGGTACCGCCGCGCAGGCTCCCCGTCGCACGGCACCTCCGGCCCGCCCACGACCACCTTCACGCCTGGAGCCAGCCGCTTGAGCCGCCGGCAGGCCGCCAAGGTCTCGTCGGCGTTCCAGACATAGCACCCGAACGCGACCGCGTCGGGCGAGCGGGCGAGCATGGCCTTGGCGACCTCGTCCGGGCCCGACGCGTGCGGGACGGTGAGGCAATCCATCGCCAGGCGCGGCCCCAGGCCCCGGTCGGCGGCCGCGTAGGCCTTGACGCACCCCGGGCCCAGCGGCAGGTCGGCGGTCCCGATGACGGGCAGGTTCATCGTGTTCTCGACGGGGAAGTCGACGTAGCCGAAGAGGACCCTCACGGCCGCGCCCCGCCCGGGACGGGACGCGGGCGCTCGGCGTCGTAGTACATCCGCAGGATCGCAGGCGTCCTCTTGTCGGCCACCTTGGCGAGGACCCCGGCCCGCTCCCTGCCGCCGGCGGCCGCGAAATCCGACGGCGTCCTGCCCGACGCCTTGAGCATCGCCGAGACGACCCGGCCGCTGTAGAGATGCTTCAGGTGGACCAGCATGTCGGCGCGGTCGCCGCGCATGAGTGACGCGACGCCCTCGTCGCCGATGTGGACTTTCCCCGAGGCCTCCAGGTCCTCCAGGGCGCGCCAGACCTGTCCGACGTCCCGCAGCTCCCTGCCGAACAGGCCGCGAAAGCCGCGGAACGCGACCCCGCCGTAGGTGGCCAGGTGCCGGATGCAGTACCCCCTCATCTCCTCCTCGACGGGCGACTCCAGGGCGGCATACGACGGCGGGCCCCAGACCTCCCCGCGCCTAAACGGCTGGTAGTACCAGGCCGAACCGAAGGCGTGCGAGACCGCGCTGGGCCCGATCCCCAGGACCGACGCCCCCTGGCTGCGGGCGCGGTTGCATTGCCGGGTGATCGTGCACAGGCAGGCGGGGTCGTCGAGGTCGAGCGAGGCGTTCCTGTAGCCGGACATGGCCGCGATCTGGTCCAGCACGTCGGCGAGGTCCCGCTCCTCCCGGCGCTTGCCCGCCGACAAGGTCTTGCCGGACCTGGCGAACGCCGTGGAACGACGGGGGTCGAACGCGTAGACCCTCAGGTCGTGGGGGCCCCACCGCAGGACCCGGATGAAGTCGCGCAGGAACGACGCCTCGGATTGCCCCTGCAGCCCGAGCATGAGGTCCACGTCCGCGAGGACGTCCCCTTTGTCGGCGATCAGCCTGAACGCCTTCTCGGCGCCGGCCAGGCTCTGCGGCCGGTTGGCGGCCTCCAGGACCCGCTGGTCGAGGCTCTGCACCCCGAGGGTCACCCGCGTCACGCCCAAGCGCCTCAGGCGCTCCATCTTGGCCGGGGTCAGCGTCGCGGGAGAGGATTCGATGTAGACCTCCGCGTCCGGCGCGACCGTGAAGCTGCCGCGGATGGCCCCGAACAGGACGTCGAGCTGGCCGCACGAGATGTGGGTGGGCGTCCCGCCTCCTATGTACACCGAGCGCAAGGGCGCCCCGCGCAGGACCGGGCTGAAGAACCGCATCTCCTCGACCAGGCCGCGCAGGTAGCCGGCGGCCTCGGCCCCGCCGCCGGGGACCCTCATGCTGCAGAAACAGAACGAGCACCGGCTCACGCAGAATGGCCAATGGACGTAGAGGCCCATCTCCGCGGGCGCCGCGCCCCGGCGGACGAGCCCGAGCGTGTTCTCCCAGAACCCCAGGACCTCCTGGGGGGAGCTCTCGCGGAAATAGGCGTATTCCAGGTAGCGGGCCGAGGTCGTCGGGAAGTACGCCTCGTGTTCCTCGTAGCACGCGGAGGTCAGGAACGCGTAGAGCCTCAGCCGCTCCGGCGCGATGGGACGCCCGGCGCACGCCCGGCCCTGCCTCATGGCCTGGCCCACCGCGCCAGGGCGAACATCCCGTTGAGCCGCTCCACCTTCACCCCGGGCAGCGCCTCCCCGTACTCCTTCTCCAGCTCCTCCAACCCGGGCAGCCGCCCGCCCAGCAGCCGGCGCGTCAGCGCCGCGCCGCGCC
>JACRDT010000033.1 GCA_016212795.1 Elusimicrobiota bacterium
CCGGCAGCGTGTGGGAGAGCCAGTCGGCCCTGGGCACCGAGAGGGTCTCGGCCATCAGGCGGCCGGCGCTCAGGTGCCAGTAGAGGTCGGGGTTGACGACGGGAGTGAGGAAGCCCGAGGCGGCCAGGAGCAGGCCCAGGCTCGGGAGCAGCGAGCCTGGGCCAAGGAGGCCGTATTTCCCCCGCTCAGGCCGCATGGCGTCCGTTGACGACAAACCCCGACCAGCCCGCTTCGCGGGCTGGTCGGGGTTGCCAGCGGCCTGCTGCTACGAACGTTCTGCTGTCCGACGCCCGACTACGGCATCAGGTCGTTCGTGCAGGCGGCTACGTTGCAGGTGAGCGAGCCCGGAGGGGCCGTATATCGCACGACATAGGCGCCGTACACGGCCGGCGTGGGCGTGTTGCGCGTCAGGTTGATGGTCCAAGCCGGGGTGGCGTTGGGGGTGGTCGCGCTGATGAGGAAATACTTCATGCTTCCCAGGTTCACGTCGAACGAGCTCCCCGTGACGGCCCCGCTGAAGTAACTGCCGTTCTTGGCCAGGTAGCGTTCCTGCGCGCCCTTGAGGCCGTTGATCCATTGGGTGCACTCCGCGAACTTGCCTTTCTCGACGACCTTGAAGTACTGGGGCACCGCGATGGCGGCCAGGATGCCGATGATCAGCACCACGACCAGCAGCTCGATGAGGGTGAAACCAGATGAGGGCTTCTTCACGTTCTTACCTCCACACGTCTCTTTCACGGCGACGACCACTACCTATAGTATAGCCGACCCGCCTGCGCAATGTGTGTTCGGTTTGTGTGCGAATTGTGAATTCTATTATAATCTACCCGTGCCGCGCATCGTCATCGTCGAGGACGACTACCACATCATCGAGGCCGTGGACAAGATCCTCGGGATGGCCGGCTCGTACATCCTCACGGCGGTCCGCAACCCCGACCAGGCGGTCGGGACGGTCATCGCGGAGAAAGCCGACCTCGTCCTCCTCGATATCAGGCTGCCGGGCGCGGACGGCCGGCAGATCCTCAAGTCCCTCAAGGAGAACGCCTCGACCAAGTCCATCCCGGTCATCTTCCTTACGGGCATGTCCGGCGAAGGCGACAAGGTCATCGGCCTCAACATGGGGGCCGACGACTACGTGGTGAAGCCCTTCGGCGCCATGGAGCTGCTCGCCCGCATCCAGGCCGTGCTGCGCCGCTCCCGGCCCCAGCCGGGCGAGCACGCCGTCGATGTCGAGGGCCTCAAGCTCGACCCTCAGAGCCATACCGCGAGCTTCCAGGGCAAGCCCCTCCGCCTTCAGCCCAGGGAGTTCGAGATCCTCTACCTGCTGGCCTCCCGCCCTGGCAAGGCTCAGACCCGGGGCTATCTCATCGACCGCACCTCGTCCTACGGCATGCCCGTGGGCACGCGCAGCCTGGACACCCACATCAAGAACATCCGCCGCAAGCTCGGCCGGGGCGCCCGCCTCGTCGAGACCGTGCCCAAGATCGGCTACCGCTTCGTCGCGAGCGATGAATAGCCCTGACGGGGCGGGGGCTGGAGCCCGAGCGTCCCGCGCGGAGCCCGCTCGGGGGGCTCCGCGCCCGTCTGGAGCGGCGTTGGCGGGCCGGGGCAGGCAGGCGGGCTACCACCAGCGGCGGTCCACCTACTTCGCCTTCCAGGGGCTGCTGATGGCGGTGCTGCTCCTGATCTTCCTGACCCAGCACCTCGAGGTCTCGTCCTGGGTGGGCAGGTTCACGTTCCTGATCGCCGCGCTGGCGGCAACGCTGGCCCTGCTGCGCCTCGTCCCACCCTTCGTCCTGGGCCGGTGGTGGTTCCAGGTGGGGCTCTTCCTCTTCGACGCCGGCATCGCCAGCGTCACCCTCCATTGGGCGCAGGCGCGCTCCGAGCTCTACCTGATCTACATGCTGGTCATCTTCGGCACCGCGCTCACGCGCAGCGTGGGACGCAGCCTGGTCATCGCCGCGGTCACCTCCGTGCTCTACCTGGGCGCCGCCTGGGACCCGCTGGCGGGCGTCCCCACGGACCTTTCCTTCTGGACGCGCTTCATGTTCCTGTGGGTCATGTCCGCGCTCCTGGCCATCCTCTCCAGGGACTCCGAGCACGTCCGGAGCTTCGAGGAGCGCAAGCTCCGCGACCAGCTCGTCGAGGCCGAACGGCTCTCGTCCTTGGGCCAGCTCTCCGCCGAGGTCGCGCACCGGATCAAGGGGCCCTTGACCACCATCATGGTCAACGCGGAGCTGCTGGGCCAGCGGTTCGCCTCCTCCCCGGCAATCGCCAAGGACCTCAGGCAGATTCAGGAGGAGGCGCGCCGGTGCAAGGAGATCCTCAAGAACCTCCTCGACCTGGGCCGCATCGAGGAGATGGACAGCGTTTCGGTGGACCTCCGCGAGCCCGTCGCCTCGGCGGTCCTGGCCCTCGAGGCCCAGGCCCGCAAGAAAGGCGTCGAGGTCGACGTCGGCGACATGCCGGAGGCCGCCCCGGTCACGGGCGACCCGTCGCTCCTGCACGAGGCCATCGCGGCCGTCCTGCAGAACGCCTTGGACGCGGTGCGCAAGGGAGGGCGCGTGAAGGTCCGGCTCAGGGCTCGGCGGCCGGCCTTGGAGTGGGCCCTGACGGGCCGCGGGCTGCGCTACGCCGTCGAGATCGAGGACGACGGCAGGGGCATCACCCCGGAGGTGCTAAGCAGCATCTTCCGCCCGTTCTACACGACCAAGAAGGCCGGGGGTTCCGGCCTCGGCCTGTCGGCCGCGCTGCGCATCCTCCAGAAGCACGACGGCACGATCGAGGCCCAGAGCGAAGGGACAGGGTGCGGCGCGATGTTCACGTTGACGCTGCCGCAGCGGCCGCCAGCCTGACGCCGCCGGCCTCCAGCGCGGCCCGGACCCGGGGCGAGGTCAGGGCCTCGAACTCCGCCAGCGAGTGATGGGTCGGGGTGGGGCGCCCGCCGGCGCGGGCCGATTCGTCGGCGGTGGGATGGAGGTAGAGCTCGGTCAGGCCCTCGGGCAGGCGGTCGATGAGCCACAGGAGGTAGTCCTCGGTCATCATGCCGGAGCGCAGGAGGCCCAGGGTCCTGTCGGGAAAGACGAGGCCCGCGGCGGCGCCCGCGGGCTGCCTGGCCCGCAGGTACGCGGCCAGGCAGCCGAACACCCCGCCCAGGACCAAGCAGGGCAGGAACCCCTCCAGGCTGTAGCGCAGCCTGAGGCCCAACTCTCCGCTGGTCAGTCGCACGCGGCCGATGCCGTGGCGCAGGGCGGCGGCGACGACCAGCGGGAAGACCTTCGGATGGATGTGGACGTTGAGATGGCTGTCCAAGTGGGTCGGCTTGATCCCGAGGGAGAGGCACAGCCCTATCTGGGCCTCGATCTCCGAGGCGACGCGGTCCGCCAGGTCGGGCCGCCAGAAATGGCGCCAGCCCCAGGCGGCCGGGCTCAAGGGCCGGGCGGCCGGGTCCTGCCGGCAGAGGTCCAGGTGGACGCCGACGCCGAGGCCCGGGTTGGCAGCGGCGATGGCCGCCGCCTCGCGGGCCGCCCCGCCCAGGACCATGAGGCTGGCGAACCGCAGGATGCCCTCCCGGTAGGCTCTCTCCACGGCCTGGTTGGCGTGGCGGTCGCGCCCGAAGTCGTCGGCGGTGACGATGAGGCGTCGCTCCCGCTTCACCCTCGGATGCCCCCGTCCGTCATTTGATGACGGAGTTGGAGGAGACGATGGTGAGCCTGCAAGGCGGGCCGTTGATGGCCTGGATCACGGGGAAGTTCGCGGTGACGGTCGTGCAGTTGCAGCTGCACGTGTTGATGACGGCGCCGCCGCCGCAGGTGTAGGCGATGGCCGGGCCCGGCACGGCCGGCGTGGTGAAGGCCGTGCAGTTAGAGTTGTTCAGGTTCCAGTAGGAGATCACCAAGGAGAGCGCGAGCTCGTCGTTCGAGGCCCCCTGGCTCCCCTGGGCGGAGCGGTGCTCCATGCGGTACTGCATCATGACGATGCTCACCATCCCGGCCGCGAGCAGGCCCATGATCACGCTCGTGACCAGCACGTGGATCATGACCGACCCTCTCTTGCCCATGGTCATGTCAGTCCCCCAGGAGCGCTCCCCACGGCTTGTTCGCGCGGATGAGCGTGTCGACCTTGATGGTGACCGGCACGGGGATCTGCGCCTGGGGCGGGCCCCCGGCGACCATCGTCTGGCTGCCGCTGCCCACGGCGAAATGCATCTCGACGCCATCGAAGACCCGCGTGAAGAGGGCGGGGGTCTGCGCCCCGTCGTCGTCCCGGTGATGGAAGTTGCGGACCGCGGCGGCCACCGTGACCCCGGGCGTCGGCGCGTCCCCGCAGTTGCCTACCGCCGGGATGGAGGCCGGGCAGGTCAGGGCGGCGCCGGAGGCTTCGTAGCGCAGGAGCGCGGGCATCGGGATGCCCATCACGGGAGCCGCGGCAGTGCCGTTGGTCTTGCAGTACAGGAACGCCACGACGTTGGCGGTCGCGTCGTAGCGCGCTCCGCCCGGGATGGCGGCGGCGGCCAGGGCGGGGGAGTAGTTCTTGCACCCGGCCAGGCGGTTGTTGGTCGTCCCCACGGGGAGGGCGGGAAGCTGGACGTAGGTGGCGTCGGCGAGGTCGCGGTTCAACTGCTCGAGGGCCACGAGGCTCCAGGCGCTCACCTCTCCCCTGAGCTGCATGTTGACATGGCTCCTGAGGGTGCCGGCCATCACGCTCAGGATGCCGACGAGGACCATGGAGGTCAGCGCGCAGGCGATGAGGAGCTCGATGAGGGTAAATCCCCCTGCGCCCGCGGCGCAGGGGACGTTCCCTCTTGGCCGGGGCCCGAAGGCCCGCCGTTGGGCCCTAGTAGTTCTGCGGCTCGGTCCAGTCGACATACACCTCCACGACGGGGACGCTGGTCTTGTCGAGCGTGAAATTGCTGGCGTTGGCGACGTGCTTGACGACGTACCTGATGCTCGCGTTGAAGGGCGGACCCGAGAGCCACAGCGGCAGGATGCCCCTGACGCAATGCGTGCCGAGCGAGAGCGCGTAGCAGTTGTTGCAGACGCCTCCTCCGGTGCACCCGGCGCCGGGCACGAACGAGTCTCCCCTGTCGTCGACGACCGCGTCGTCCAGGGACCAGGTCGAGGCGCCCGAGCCGGGGCCCGTGAGGTTCAGGACGGAAACGCCGGTGTTGGTGTCCTGGGTGATGAAGCTCTTGAGCCTCTGGTTGAGCTGCAGGGCCGCCTGGTCGGCGGCCAGGCGCCGCATCGAGCGCCCGCTCGAGCGGCGGGTCGTCAGGGCGATGCTGAACACCGAGCCGGCCACGACGGCCACCAGGAGCATGGCGATGGACACCTCCAGGAAGGTCGTCCCCCGTTCCCCGGCCGCTGCTCTCACCTTCACCTCCTCCTGTCCCGCGCCCTAGAGCCCCGTTGCCGCGGGCGCGTTGACGTTGAGAATCCCGCCGTTGGTGTCGACGCCGTAGGCCCACGTGCTGTAGGGCGTGGTGTTCGTGCCTGGCGGCGCGCCGGTCTTCCTCCGGGCGCAGGCCGTCCAGTTGCGCGTCGAGCCCATGGCCACGACCCCGCCGCAGGTGGCGCTGCTCCCCCCGTTGGACGCGTAGAAGTCCCAGCCCTTGCCGAGCCACTCCTGGGGCGCGATGTACTTGCAGGAGACCAGCTCGCAGGAGCTGCCGGCGTTGGGGCAGGCGGCCGTGTTGCACGCGTTGGTGATCGCGCCGTTGGCGGCGTAGGTTCCGTTGTTGTCCAGGGCACGCATGCGGTTGGCCGCGCCGATCATGCGGATGGTCGCGACCGCGTCGTCGGCCTTGGTCGTCTCGACCCCCCTGAGGTACTGCGGTATGGCGAAGGCGGCCATGATGCCGATGAGCAGCACGACGACCAGCATCTCGACCAGGGTGAACCCTTTGGATTGCATGCGCTATTTTCCTCCAATCGACGACATCTTGAAGATCGGCATGAACACCGCCAGGACGATCGTGCCCACCACCACGCCGATGCCGACCACCATGACCGGCTCGATGATGGCCGTGAAGCGCCTGGTGAACTGCTCGATCTGCTCCCGGTAGAACCCGGAGAGCGTGACCAGCATCTCAGGGAGCTTGCCCGACTCCTCGCCCATGAACATCATCTCCGTCACCAGCGGCGGCAGCACCCCCGTCTTCTTGAACGCCCCGGAGATGGACTTGCCGCTGGCGACGTCGTTGCGCACGGAGCGCAGGAACCGCTGGAAGACGATGTTGCCGGCGAAGACCCCCTCCAGGACCGTGATCGTGTTCAGGATGCTGACGCCGCTCTCGATGAGGGCCGACATCGTCGTGAGCAGCCGCTCGACCATGATATTCATGATGAACTG
This sequence comes from Elusimicrobiota bacterium, assembly GCA_016212795.1. Lineage (GTDB taxonomy): Bacteria > Elusimicrobiota > Elusimicrobia > UBA1565 > UBA9628 > JACRDT01. The sequence goes on from JACRDT010000033.1 coordinate 6,352, forward strand.
GCCGAAGAAGGGGACGCTGAAGGTGAGCTTCCATTTGGAGATGTTGCCCGCCTCCGTGGCCGTGTAGGCCTTCCAGGTGAAGGCCGACCCCAGGATCACGAAGACCACGGCCGCCAGATGGTTGACGAGGAGGTTGGAGATCAGGATGATGACCCTGGTCAGCGGCGGCAGGTCGACGCCGAACTGCTTGAAGATGTCCGCGAACACGGGGACGATCTTCACGATGAAGAAGACCAGCACGCCCATCGAGATCAAAAAGAGGATGCCCGGGTAGGCCAGGGCGGTGATGACTTTGCCCACCATCTCGGCCTGGGCCGCGAGGTAGGCGCCGATCTGCTTGAGCGACTTGGGGAGCTGGCCGCCCATCTCGCCGGCCTGCACCAGGGAGACCCAGAGCGAGTCGAAGACCTTCGGGTGCCTCTCCAGGGCCTTGTACAGGGCGGTGCCGCTGGCCACGTCCTTGGTGACCTGGCCGACGGCGATCTGCAGGCCCTTGGAGCTCGAGTGCTCGCCCAGCAAGGACAGGGCGCGCACCAGGGGCACGCCGCCGTTGAGGAGCGTGGCGAGCTGCTCCGCGAAGAAGACGAGGTCGCGCCCGGCGACCCGGGGCGCGCTCTGGCTGGTGGCCTTGCCGGCCAAGGACGACTTGGCGCTCTTGTCCGAGGAGATCGAGAGGATGAAGTAGCCCTTGCCCTGCAGGGCGCCTATCGCCTCGTTCTCGTCGCCGGCCTCGAGCGAGCCCGAGATGGTCTCGCCCTTGCTGTCCTGCACCGTGTAGGCGAATCGTGCCATGGGTCTCCTAGTCCTCGATCGTGATGGACAGCACTTCGTCGGGGGTCGTGAGCCCGCGCAGGACCTTGCGCATGCCGCTGCCCCGCAGGCTCAGCTTGCCCAGGGCGTCGGCCTGGGCCTTGAGGCGGGCCACGTCGCCGCCGTGCTTGTAGATGATGTCGCGGAACTCCCGCTCGATGGGGAAGACCTCGAGGATGGCCTTGCGGCCGGCGAACCCCGTCCTGGCGCACTTGTCGCAGCCTTTGGGCTTGAAGAACATGAGGTTGGCGAGGTCCGGCGTGTCCTGGGGCTTGAGCTTGCAGAGGTCGACCACCATCTTCAACTCCTCGGGGGCGGGCTTGTAGGGCACCTTGCAGTGGGGGCACAGGGTCCGGACCAGGCGCTGCGCGGCGGCCAGGATCAGGCTGCCCGACAGGAGGAACGGCTCGATGCCCATGTCGATGAGCCTCGGGACGGTGCCCATCGCGTCGTTGGTGTGCAGGGTCGAGAGCACGAGGTGGCCGGTCATGGCCGCGCGCAGGCAGGTCTGGGCGGTCTCCTGGTCGCGGACCTCGCCGACGAGGATGACGTCCGGGTCCTGGCGCAGGAAGGAGCGCAGGGCCGCGGCGAAGGTCAGCCCGATGGCCGAGCGCACCTGGACCTGGTTGATGCCCTCGATCTTGATTTCGACCGGGTCCTCGATGGTCATGAAGTTGAGCTCGGGCGTCTTGATCGTGGTGAGGACCGTGTTGAGGGTCGTGGTCTTGCCCGACCCGGTCGGGCCCGTGAGGAAGATGAGGCCGTGGGGGGCGTCGGCGCAGCGCAGGAAGTCCTCCTTCTGCTCGGGCTCGAGGCCGATCTTGTCGATGTTGAGCTCGACGGCGCCCTTGTCGAGCAGGCGCATGACGACCTTCTCGCCGTAGACGGTGGGGCAGATCGAGACGCGCAGGTCGATGACGCGGTTCTGGACCTTCATGGAGAAGGTGCCGTCCTGGGGCAGCCTCCTCTCCGCGATGTCGAGCTTGGACAAGATCTTGAAGCGGGAGACGCACGCGTTGAACATCTGCTTGGTCGGGGGCATCCGCTCGTACAGGACGCCGAAGATGCGGAAGCGCAGCATGACCCGGTCGTCGTAGCATTCGAGGTGGATGTCCGAGCACTTCTCCGTCACCGCCTGCTTGAGGATGGCGTTGACGATGCTGATGGCCTCCTGCCCCTTGCCGCCGGACCCGACCTCCTTGTCCAGGTCGAGCTTGACGTCGTCGTGCGGCGAGTCGTCGGCGTCGCCTCCGCCCGAGGCCTGGACCTTGTCCATGGTCTTCTCGATGACGCCGGCGCCCCCGCCCGTGTAGAACTCGTCGATGGCCTTGACGAGCTGGGTCTTGGTGGCGATGAAGGGCTGGATCTCCCGGCCCGTCATGACCTTGAGGTTGTCCAGCATGACCATGTTGTCGGGGTTGGCGACCGCCACGGCGAGGACGTTCTCGTCCAGGAACAGCGGGAGCACCAGGTTGTCGCGGGCGAAGGTCTCCGCGACCAGCTTGTCGAGCCCCTGGGTCTTCTCGACCTTCAGGATCTTGTTCTCGCGGGAGGCGTAGGGCACGCCGATCTGCTTGGAGACCGCGACGGCGATGTCCTCCTCGGTGGCGAACCCCATCTTGATGACGGCTTCGGCGAAGGGGCACCGGGCCTGCTGGGCGGTCTTGAGCGCCTTGGCCCGCTGGTCCTCGGTGAGGACGTTGTTGGCGACCAGAATCTCATCCAGCTGGAGGTTCTGCATACTTGAAGTATAACTCGCTATATGGAAATGTGCAAGAGCAAAGGCGGTGAACGAATTCTGAATTATTTAGGCGGCAAAAGGAAATAACTGGCCCCCAAGTCACTCGCCCCCCCCGCGGGGGGGCCAGTAGCGGGGGGGCAGATGCCGTTTCATCAGAGAGTTCCTAGATGAAACAGAATATGCCCCCACAACTACTTGCCTCCCCGCGGGGGAGGCAAGTGATTAATCACTCACGATGGTGGGCGTCATGAAGATGACGAGGTCGGTGTTGGCCCGGCGCACCGAGGTGCTGGTGAACAGCCACCCCAGGAGAGGGATGTACCCGAGGAACGGCAGCTTGCGCACCACCTTCGTCTCCGTGGACTGCAGGAGCCCTCCGAGCACCAGGGTCTGGCCGTTCTTCACCCGGACCAGGGTGGAGGCCGCCCGCGCGACCGGGTCGAAGACCCTGGCGGAGGCCTTGGAGATGCTCGCCTCCTGGACGTCGGCGAACCTCGGCTGCACCAGCATCGTGATGTAGCCGTCCTTGTTGACCTGCGGCGTGACGCTGAGGATGAGGCCGGTGGTGACCCGCTCCACCGTGGTCGACGCCGAGCCCACGCCCGCCGAACTGCCGGTGGTCGTCTGCTGGAGCGCGACCGCCTGGGAGCGCGCCACCTGGATGATGGCCGACTTGTTGTTGAGGGTGAGCACCTTGGGCTTGCCGAGGAACCTGGCCTCGGACCGGTTGACCAGGGCGCGCAGGACGATCCTGAGGGAGGTCAGGTCGAAGATGCTGTTGGTGATCGTCACCCCGCTGATGCCTCCCGCCTCGCCGCCCGCCGCCGCCGAGTCCCCGCCCTGGGTGCTCAGGTTGTTGGAGATCGGGTCGAAGAAGTGGACGTTGCCCAGGTTCCTGGGCAGGTTCAGCGGGAAGGTCGTGTCGCGCATGCCGGCCGTGAAGCTGACCAGCTCGCCGCTGGCCCCGCCCCACTCGAACCCGAGTTCGCGCGACCGGTCGGAGTTGATCTCCACGATCTGGGCCTCGATCATGATCTGCGGGGTCTTCCTGTCGAGCTCGGCGATGATCTGCTCCACCTGCGGGAACACCTCCGGGATGTCGGTGATGACGATGGAGTTGGTGCGCGGCTCCAGCTCAATCTTCCCGTTGGTCTTGCTCAGGACGCTCTGGATGACCCGGACGATGGAGACGTCCTCCGTGGCGGCCGCCGAGCCTCCGCCCCCGCCCCCTCCGCCGCCCGCGCCGGCGGCGCCGCTGCCCGCCCCGGAGATGGCCGCCTGCTCGGCCTGGGCCGAGCCGATGGCGATGAGGGGGATGTACGAGAGGGTGTAGATGCGGGTGATGACGGGCTCGGCCGCCTTGGACCGGGGGGCGATGACGAAGGTGTTGCTCTTGCCGATCTGCTGGTACGTCAGGCCTTTGATCTCCAGCAGGATCTGCAGGGCCTCGCGGACCGTCACGTTCTGCAGGAAGGCCGTGATCGCCTTGGTCTCCAATCCCTCGGTGATGATGAAGTTCACCTTGGACTGGGCGGAGATGGTGTCCAGGAACGTGGCCAGCGGCGCCCCTTTGACGCGGACCGTGACCCTGGTCTCGAGCGGGTTGAGGGGCGAGGCGGCCGTCGGCTTGAGGGGCGCGGTCGCCCCGATCTGGATGCCGACGGGGGCGCGGCCGGCGTCGGGCTCGGGAGAATCGGGAGCCTCTTCCGCGGGGCCGCCGCCCGCGGCCCCCGGCGAGGGCGCGGGCGCCTGGGAGCCCTGGAACTCGGGGTTGGCCACGGGTTCTTCCCGGCGGCGCTGGGCGAACCCAGGCGCGGCCGAAGCCAGGATGATCTGGATGGCGAGTGCGACGGCGCCGATGCGCTTTGCTGTCATCATGATGTCCCCCTACGTATCGCTGCCTTCGAGCACGTCACTGGATCTTCTTCGAGAACCTCTTCCCCTGGTGCAAAAAGGTGACGCTCTGCTGCGTGATCTTGACGACCTTGATCTGGGTCTGCCCGACCATCTCGCCTTCGCCCACCATGTCCCCGTTGACGATGGCCTTGTTGCCCTCCGGCATCGAGACGATGCCCTGCAGGTTGACGGTGGACTCGACCGGCCGCGACTGCACGGCCCGCGCCTCCTGGGCCCGCTGCTCCACCTCCCGGCGCTTCATCATCTTCTGGAGGTCCTCCTGGTCCATCAAGAACTGGTCATAAGGCGACATCATGGGGTCGCGCCATTCCATCGCCAGCAGGTTCACCGTGCTGCCCGCGACTTCGGCCGACGGCGCCGCCGCGCCGGGCGCGGGGACGGCTGGGGCCGCCTCCGCCGGCTGCGCGCCGGCCGCGGGCGCCGCTTGGGCGAGGCTCGGGGTCTCGGACGACGCGGGGGATGGCGCCGCGGCAGCGGGCGGCTGCGCGCCAGGCCCCGGCGGCGTCGGCGCCGCCGCGGTCGTGCCCGCGCCGGGAGCGGCGGACGGCTGGGCCTGCGCCTGCGGCGCAGTCCCGGCGGGATTCGTCGGGTCGACCACGGCCTGGGCGAGCGCCGAGGCGGCCGCGGTGCCCACCTGGACGGGCTCGGAGCCGGGCGTCTGGGCGACGGTGGTCCCCATCCCCGCGGCGATCGGGTTGCTGAGCTTGGCGACGTCCGCCGCTTCGGGGAAGACCCCGCCGGGCGGGGCGCGCCGCTTGAGCTTCTCCTCCATCTGCCTCTTGTGCTCCTTCATGTAGTAGGTGCGGTAATACATGAGCGCCGGCACCAGGAGCACCGCCACCAGGAAGACCCAGCCCATCGTTCCCCGGGTTTTCATTGCCCCAGCCTCTTCTTCGGGATGACCGTGCTGATCTGCGCCGAGACCTCGAGGAGCCCGATCTTTCCCCCCTTCTTGCTGAGGTCGACGGTGGTGATGTGGATGACCGGCTTGCTGGACTCCACGCGGTGCAGCCAGCGGATGCCGTCCATGAACGACATCTTGGACCTCATGTTGGCGTTCTGGACGATGAGCCCTTTCCCCTCGAATTCCGTCACCGGCGGGAGGGAGTCGGCGACGATGTTCTCCGCCTTGAGGGATTCGAACAGCGAGTTGGCGAGCCACTGCTCCCGGTCTTCCGGCCGCGGCAGCTGGACGTAGGCCGCCGCCAGCGTGTCCCGCAGGAGCTTGTACTGCTCCGCGAACTGGGCGACGGCCCTGGCCGCCGCCAGCCTGTCGGCGAGCGACGACTGCTTGACGACGATGGGCGAGTAGAGGAAGTGGAAGCAGCCGAAGACGATGGCGATGCCGAGGACGATGGGGCGGGCGAAGTGCTTCCCCCCCTTCTCCTTGATGGCGTCGTTGACGCTGTTGAGGTCCTCTTTGAGGCTTCCCGCGAGCCGCGTGAGATCGATCTTCATCGGGGTGCCATCATCCGGGCGTCTTCTTCTTGATCCGTATCGTCAGCTCGAACGACGTCCGCTGCTCGAGCCTCCTCTTGAACGCGTCCGCCGCCGTGTCGTCGTCCGAGGCGGGCGGCGGCGAGGCCCCGTCCTCAGAGGGGGCCTGCGTCACGTCGATCAGGAACTCGTCGAAGATGCCGGACAGGATCGGGGAGCGGCTGATGTTCGTCTTGAAGAGGAGCGCCTTCTCCTGCTCCTCGCGGGGACTCGCCCCCATGGAGTTGCCGGAGAGGCGGATCTCGCGGCCTCCGGCGGCCCCCGCCTTGATGGGGTTGGTGACGTTGATCTTGGAGAGCCATACCTTCTCTGGCAGGGCGTCCACGATCGCCCTGAGGATGGGCACCAATTTCACCTTCTTCATCTCCGCGAAGTCCGGCAGGCCCTCGGAGAGCTCCTGCATCGTGGTGATCTCCAGCTGGATGTCGTCGGGGGATTTCTCCTTGAAGAGGCTCTCCAGCTCCGGGTCGGGGGTGTACTTGCTGAACTCGCGCGACGCCATCCGGTAGGAGAACTCCTTCGCCCCGGCCAGGAGGCACACGAGGAGCGCCGCGGCCATCGACAGGGCGAGGATGTACTTCACGGCCAGCCGCTCCCCTTCCCCGATCTTCCCGATCGGGCTGAGCTCCAGGGTCATCTTCGAGGGGGCGATGTACCTGAGCCCGGCGCCGATGGAGGCGTACCCTCCCCAGTCCCCGCCCTTGATGCCCAACTGCCCGGCGGTGTCCTGCATGTCGACGGGCATGCCCACTTCCTGGCCGAGGGCGTCCTTCCAGCCCGCCAGCTCCGGGGTGGAGCCGCTGATCCTGAGCTGGCTCATGTTGCCGACGCTCAGCTGCTTCTGGGCGAAGGCCACGCACCCGCCGAGGTCGACCTTGCGCGCGTCGGACACGTAGGCCTCCGGCCCGAGGAAGGCTTCCCTGAAGAAGACCGGGAGCCCCTTGTCCGCGATGAGCACGCGGACGTTCCCGCCGTCGAAATGGGTGTGGCAGTAGGGCTCGCGCACCTTGCCCGCGTCGAGCGTGTTCCACAGCCTCATGACCGAACAGGGCGCGACCTCGATGCCGACGATCTTCAGGCCCAGGGAGCTCATGAGCGCGGCGATGCTCGGCAGGTTCTTGGACGGCGCCACGGCGACCAGGGTGGCCTGCCGGCTCTTGTTGTCCGGGCCCGGCGGCATGGGCTCGACCTGGTAGTCGATGGCCAGCGTCTCCAGCGGCATGGGGATGTACTTCTTGGCTTCCAGGGGGATCGCGGATTTCCAGAACCGCCGTTCCACGGCGGGCATCGTGAAATACCGCAGGAGCCCGAGATGGTGGGAGAGGGTCACGACCACGTCCGTGGAGTTCCAGCGCATCTGCGAGATGGCCTGGCGGATGAGGGCGGAGATCCTGGGCGTGTCGCCGAGGAACTCGGTGACCAGGGTGGGGCTGGTCGCGGAGTCGGACTTGTGCTCGGGCGCCGGCACGGGGACCCGGACCATGTGGTCGACCGCGACCTTGCCCTTCGCGAAATGGACTTCGGACAGGTAGACGACCTCCGGGCTCAGGTAGATGCCCAGGCATTTCGAGAGCTTCGGGGTCGATTTCCCGAAGGCCAGCTGCTCGATCAACGCATCCGTTTCCATAGATCAGGGCGCTCCGGGGGCGCCGCCCCCGGCGGCCGCGGGCTGTTGGCTCGCCGTCGCGGGCGCGGCCGGCTGTTGGCCCGCCGCCTCGGGCCGCCCCTGGGCGGCGCCGGTCTCGCCGGCGCCGTCCGCGCCGGGGCCGGCATCGCCGGCCCCGGCAGCGGCCGGCTTCTTGGCCGGGACCTTGCGGGTCCTCCTGCCGTGGCGTCGGGCCTGCGGCTTCACCAGCGACTCGGCGGGATTCGCCCGGGCTTTGTCCGCCGCGGGCGGCAGGTCCGCGGGCGGCGGCCCGGCCGCGAGCTTGACGGCCGGCGCCGCTTCGCCTTCGGCGGCCTTCTCCGGCGCCGAGCCCGCCAGCGTGATCCATCGGTGCATGGTCCGCTGGCGGTTCTTCGCGTCGGTCGCGGTCAGGACGCACTCGTAGCGGCCCGCGGGCAGGGCGCTGCCGAAGTAGTTCTTGCGGCCGTTCCAATAGATCTGGTGGAAGACGGGGCCGCTGCCCACGACATGGTTGAGGGGCTGGAGGTTCTCCCCTTCCTCGCTCGAGGGACGCAGCAGCTGGAACCTCCAGGAGGCCAGCCCGACGGGCGGCTCGAGCACGGAGAACTCGATGACGGCCCCTTCGGGGCGGTCGACGCTGAAGCTGTCCGGGTAGATGCCCAGCGAGAGCGTCGGCCCGGCGTCGTGGGCCGCCTCGCCTTCCATCACCAGGTCGAGGGGGCGGTTGTACACGAACAGGAGCAGGATGCCCTTGAAATTGCGGAGCTTGGCCGGGATGTCGACCTGGGTCGTGAGGAGGTTGACCCTCACCCTCGCCGGGGAGATGCCGGCCGCGTAGAAGTGGGAGCTGATGCCCATGGTCCGGCGCATGTCCAGGATCTTGGGGTCGCCGACGGCCGTCCCCTCGGGCAGGATCAGGAGTTGGGCGTTCTTGAGCGAATAGACGACGCCCGTCAAGGCGTCGAGGAGGGCCGAGGCGTTCTTCTTGAAGGAGATCCCGGCCTGGAACAGGAACGCCGTGGGGACGCCGATGGCGATGGGGTCGCCATTGTCGGCGGCCAGGACCTCGAGTTCCTCCAGCTCCCTGATCTTCTTGAAATTCTTGTCGAAGACGGCCCGGATCTTGGCGCGGATCTCCTTCTCCATCGCTTCCCGGCTCGGCTTGACGGATGCCGGCGCGGCCTCCTCCTCCTCCTCGACGGGGACGGGCCGGCGGACCTTGGCCGGCTTGGCGGTGGGGGTCACCATCGCGGGGGCTTCCGGCTCGACCACCACTTCCGGTCCCGCGGGTTCGAGGGCCTGCGCCTTCGGGGGCTTGGCCGGGGGCGGCAAGACGCCGTCCGGTTCCTTGGGCTTCGACGCGGACGCCTTCGGGGCCGTGACGGCCTGGCCCGGCTCCGGCGGCGCTTCCGGCACGGGCAGCGGTTTGGCCTGCGCCGACGCGGAGGCCGGCGGGACGACGCCGCCGGCGTTCATGCGCTGGGTGATGAGGTTGATGTATTCGTTGGCGAGGGGACGCTCGGAGGCGTCGCCGCGCGTCAGCACGTCCATGAATCGGTCCATGGCTTGGCCGTCCTCGCCCTGCTCATAATACATGATTCCCAGCCGCATCTGCCGGCTCAAGGCCCTCTCCTCGGCGGCGCACCAGCCTCCCGCGACGAAGGCCGACACGACGGCAGCGCGCACGCATGCCGCCCCTATCCATAGGATAGGCCTATCAGGCGTTCCCACGACCATAGTATTGGCCATTAAGCATTGCTGATTTATTGCGACATGCCCATGGCCTTGAGCCCCATCCGGGCATCGGCGTTCTGCGGGTCCATGGCCAGCACGGCCTTGAGCTCCCTGGCGGCGTCGTTGGGCCGGGAGAGCCTGATGTAAGCCCGGGCGAGGTTGAGGCGCGCTCCCACGAGCGTCGGTTCGCGCGCCGCCACCCATTCGAGGTGGCCGACGGCCTCCTCGAAGCGGCCCCTGGCGAGGAGCAGCGTCCCCAGGAAGAACCGGGCGCGAGGCACCGTGGGGAGGCTGTCGGCGACGCGGGCCGCCAACGCCAGGGCGGCCTCCGAGTGGTCCGACGCGGCCAGGCGCCGCTCCAGCTCCCTGAGGAGGTCGAGGGTCTGGATGATGGGCGGGGCGGGCCTGCCTGACTGCTTGAGCACGGAGCGGAGGTTGGTCTCGCTGATGCGCATGTCGGGGTTGATCTCCAGCGCCTTGACATAGGCTTGCTCCGCTTCGGCCCAGCGCTTCCCGAGGCTCATGACGTAGCCCATGTTGTTCCAATTGTTGGGGTTCCGGGGGAACATGGCGACGGCCCTCGCCAGGGCCCGCCGGGCCTCCTCCAGGTGGCGCTGCGGATCCTGGAGCAGCAGGGCGGTCATGGCGGCGTGGGCGTCGGACGAGATGGGGTTGATCGCGAGCGCCGACCTGAAATAGGAGAGGGCCTGCTCGGGCTGGCCGAGCCGCGAGGCCTTCACCGTCGCGATGTTGAAGTAGATCTCGTCGTAGCCCGCGTTCGCCCTCATGGCGTCGGCGTAGGCGGCGTCGGCGTCCTTGAACCGTTCCATGCGGGCGTAGGCGTTGCCCAGCTCGTAGATGGCGTTGACCTCCCGCGGCCCCCAGGCTTTGGAGGTCTCGAGGCTCTTGACCGCCGCGGCCAGCTGGCCCTGCCGCAGGAGCTTGAACCCGGCGAAGTAGTGGGCCTCGCGGAACCAGGTGCAGACCCAGTACCAGCTCAAGACGGCGAGCAGCGCCGCTCCGGCCAAGGCGGCGGCCTTCGCCGCCGCGCTCCGCGACAGCTCGTACCACGGCCGGTCCGCCCCGTGGACCGGGCCCATGGCCGTCCCGGCGGCCCACCAGAACATGAAGGCCGGCATCGCGAAATGGAGGCTCACGTTGAGCATGTTGTCCGCCAGCATGCCGGCCACGCCGCAGGCCGAGGCGAAGGCCGTCCACTCCCGGACGCCCGGCGGCTCGGACAATCGGCGCTTGGCGGCGAGGAAGAAGGCGCACCACAGCCACAAGAGGATGCCGAGCCCCATGATCCCGGTCTGCGACCAGACCTCCATGATCTCGTTGTGCGAGTTGTTGGCGTGGGTGCGCATGTTGCGGAAGAACTGGAAGGTGTCCAGGAGGTGCCCCTGGTAGAAGGGGTAGAAGAGCTCGAAGAGGCCCCACCCCTTGCCGGTGACGGGGTTCTCCGCCCCCATGAGCCAGGAGCTGGTCCAGATGAGGACGCGCTGGTGGAAGGGGCTGTAGTAGCCGTCGGCGGCGCTGAAGGACTTGATCTCGGTGATGCGGCCGAGGACGCTCGGGTGGTAGGCCCCCCCCACCCGCGTCTGGGGCCAGAGCAGGATGATCATGAGGGCGAGCCCCGCCAGCAGCCCGGCGGCCCGGGAGTTCTCCACGGCCCTCGCGCGCGTCTCGCGCAGGAGGAAGAGCAGGGCGACCGCCGCGACCGCGCCGCCCCAGGAGGAGCGCGTCAGGCTGGCCAGCAGGGCGGACCCCAGGGCGAGGCAGACGGCCCCGTAGATGGCTCGCCGCGTCCAGTCCCGGGCGTAGAGGTAGAAGGTCACGGCGATGGGCAGGAGCACGACGTTGAACGACGAAAGGAAGTTGGGGTTCCCGAACGTGGAGACGGAACGGCCGCCGTAGGGGTTGAGGATGCTCGGCCAGAGGAATTCGACGTTGAAGTATTGGAGCACGCCGTAGACCGAGGCGAGGAACCCCGCGACCAGCGCCAGGTGCAGGTAGTCCAGCATCCTGCCGGCGCGGGTGAGCCAGGCGGCGGCCGCGATCCCGGCCGCCCAGACGACCGCGCCGTACCCGTCCCAGGCCTGGGACCAGAGGCCGCTCGACGCGCGCAGGGTGCGCATCTGCGGGAAGAGGACCCACAGGCCTCCCCAGGCCAGGGCGAAGACGGCCCAGGCCGCCGTCGGATACGCCTCCCACAGGGCGTCGCGGTTCCCGGCCCGGGGCTTGCCGCCCGCGCCCGGGGACCCCGGGCGTCCCTTGGACGCCGCCCCGGGCGCGGCCGGGAGAGGAGGGCCGCCGGCCGGCGAGGCCTGGGCCTCGGCCTCCTCGCGGCCGAGGGCCGCCGCGAGATAGAACGGGAGGAGGATGTTCACGATGGCGAAGACCGTGTTGCGCGCGCCCTCGCTGAGCATGGCGGAGCGGAAGAAGGGGGCGTGCCCGACGAAGGCGACGAGCCAGCTCACGGCGCACGCCGCCGCCGCCGCCGCGAAGGGGGCGTCCAGCGCCGTCCTCGGCAGTCGCAGCCTCCCCGATACCCCCGCGTCCCACAGGAACTGCACCCCGGCGCACGCGCAGAGGAAGATGTTGATGAGGCAGATCTGCGTGACGTACGGGTTGCGCGTCAGGTTCGTGAAGAAGAGGAGCGGGCAGACGAAGAAGCAGGCGACGAGGAGGTGGTTGCGGATGGTCAGTCTCATCTTGAACCCGGAAGGGACGCAGGATTATACTTAAAAACATTCGGCAGAACGCGCGCGGCCAGAAGCGTGACGACGACGGAAGGTCAGCAGATTCTCGGCAGCTGTTCTCCGCTGAGCATGTCCACCAGGCGCCGGGCGCCGATCTTGCTGCGCAGGGCCACCAGGGCGCGCTCGTCGCCGCTGACGCGGCCGATCTCGCAGGCGTCGCGGCCCAGGGGGTGGGAGCGCAGGACCTCGAGGGCCCGGCCCGCGTCGCGGCGCGCCACGAAGGCCACGAACCGCCCCTCGTTGGCCACGTACAGCGGGTCGAACCCGAGGATCTCGCACGCTCCCGACACGTCTTCCCGGACCGGGATGGCGCGCTCGACGATCTCGATGCCCAGGCGCCGGGCCTCGGCGATCTCGACGAGGGTGGTCGCCAGGCCGCCGCGCGTGAGGTCCCTGAGGCAGTGCACCTCGACGCCGGCGTCGAGGAGCGACATCACGATGCCGCCCAGCGCGGCGGTGTCGCTCTCGATGAGGGACTCGAAGGAGAGGCCCTCCCGGACCGCCATGATGGCCATGCCGTGCCGGCCGATGTCGCCGTTCAGGAGGATGGCGTCGTCGGCCTGGACGCGCGAGGGGCCGATCACGCGGCCGCGCTCGACGAGGCCGATGCCGGCCGTGTTGACGAACAGCCCGTCAGCCTTGCCCCGGTCGACCACCTTGGTGTCGCCCGTCACGAGCAGGACGCCGGCCTCGCCGGCCGCCTGGCGCATGGACTCGACGACCCTGGCCAGGTCGGCGACCGGCAGCCCTTCCTCCAGGATGAACCCCGCGCTCAGGTAGAGCGGCCGCGCCCCGCACATGGCGAGGTCGTTGACCGTGCCGTGCACGGCGAGCTTCCCGATGTCCCCGCCCGGGAAGAACAGGGGCTTGACCACGTAGGAGTCGGTCGTGAAGGCCAGCCTGGCCTCCCCGACGTCGAGGAGGGCGCCGTCGTGCCGGGCCTCCAGCGCGGGGTTGGAGAAGGCCGGCAGGAACACCTTATCGAGGAGCCGGTGCATGAGCCTCCCCCCCCCGCCGTGGGCCATCAGGATGTTCGGGTATTCCGAGACGGGCACGGGGCACGCCGGGGCCGCCGCCGGCGGGGAGGCGGGCGCCGCTCCCGCCGCGGGACGCTTGCGTCGGGTCGGCTCAGTTGGCTTCATGGCTGGCTCCTTTCTCCGTCCTCCGATAGCTGTAGTACGCCGCGCACGCCCCCTCCGACGACACCATGGTGGCGCCCCACGGATGCTCCGGCGTGCACTGGACGCCGAAGGCGGGGCATTCGGGCGGCTTCTTGAGGCCCTGCAGGATCGCCCCGCTGATGCACGCGCCGGATTCGTCCACGCTGTGCCCGGCCACGCCGAAGCGGCGCTCCGCGTCGAAGCCCTCGTAGGGCTCCCTCAGGGCGAAGCCGCTCGCCGGGATCTCGCCGATCCCGCGCCATTTGCGGGGGACGACCTTGAAGACCCGCGCGATGAGGCCGCGGGCCGGCTCGTTGCCCTCGCGGCGCACCGACCGGCTGTATTGGTTCTCCACCACGGCGCGCCCCGCCTCGAGCTGGCGGACGCACATGAGGATTCCTTGCAGGATGTCCAGCGGCTCGAAGCCGGTGACCACGATGGGGACGCGATACTTCGCCGCGAGGGGCTCGTACTCGGCCAGTCCCATGACCGTGCAGACGTGCCCGGCCGCGAGGAACGCCTGGACCCGGTTGGCGGGCGATGACAACACCGCTGCCATGGCGGGCGGGACCAGGACGTGCGAGACCAGGACCGAGAAGTTCCCCAGCCCGGACCGACGGGCTTCGTGGACGGCCAGGGCGTTGGCCGGGGCCGTGGTCTCGAACCCCACGGCGAAGAAGACCACCTGCCGGGAGGGGTTCTCCCGGGCCAGCTTGACGGCGTCCATCGGGGAATAGACGATCCTGACGTCGCCGCCGGCCGCCCTCGCCGAGAAGAGGTCGCCTTTCGTCCCCGGGACCCTGAGCATGTCGCCGAAGGAGCAGAACACGACGCCGGGCATGGAGGCGATGGCGACGGCCTTGTCGATGAGCTCGATGGGCGTCACGCACACCGGGCAGCCCGGGCCGTGGACGAGCGTGACCGGCTTGGGCAGGAGCTCGTCCACGCCGAACTTGATGATCGAGTGGGTCTGCCCGCCGCAGACCTCCATGATGGTCCACGGCCGCGTCACGGCGCCGGCCAGGGCCGCGGCGTAGCGCCGCGCGCCAGCCGCGTCGCGGTACTCCTCGAGGTGTTTCATATCACTTGCCTCCCCGGCGGGGAGGCAAGTAGTTGTGGGGGCATATGCCGTTTCATCAGGATTCTTCCTTCGCCATCTCGTCGATCTGCTCGAGGTACTCCAACGTCCGCCGCGCCTCCTCCTCGTCGAGACGGCTGATGGCGAAGCCGACATGCACCACGACATAGTCCCCGACGACGGCTTCCGGCACGTACGCCAGGGAGGCTTCTTTCACGACGCCCCCGAAGCTGACCTTCCCGACCCGCAGGAGCGGGTCGGCGTTGTCCTGGACGCTGACGATCTTTCCCGGCACGGCGAGGCACATGGTCAATCCTCCTGCGCGGCGGAGCCCCTCCACGGGGGTCTCTCCAAAGGCTTCGAGGCGTCGCTCCAGCCGAGGGCCGCGGCCAGGGACTGCCCGAGGGCGATGCCGCCGTCGTTGGGCGGCACGCGTTGATGCCAATAAGGCTTGAAGCCCCCGGCGGCGAGCCTGGCGATGGTGGTCTCGGCGAGGCGCTTGTTCTGGAAGCACCCGCCGCTGAGCGCCACGCGCTCCTGCCGGAGCCGCCGCGCGGTCTCGACGACGGACTCGGCGAGCGTGTTGTGGAACCTGGCCGACACCAGCCCGGCGGCGCCGCCGCCCCTCAGGTCGGCGAGGATGGCCCGGACCATCGGCTCCCAGTCCAGCACGACGGGGTCCTCGCCGGCGAAGGCCAGGGGGTAGCGCTCGTCGGTGTCGAAGCCGTCGGCGGCGTGCTCGAGTTCCATGGCCGCCTGGCCCTCGAAAGCGCCCGCGTCCCTCAGCCCGGCCAGGCACGACACGGCGTCGAAGAGCCGCCCCACGCTCGACGTCAGCGGGGCTTGGACGCCCCGGCGGCACATCCCGAAGAGCACCCCCCGCCCGGCCGGGGAGAAAGAGCGCAGCGCCCCGGTCTCCTCCATCGCCGGCAGCGACCCTCCGAAGAGGGCGTAGAGGAGGCCGAAGGCGGAGCGCCTCATCTCCCGCACCGCCTTCTCCGACCCGGGCAGCGGGAAGGGGCGCCAATGGGCGGCCCTCACGAAGCCTTCTTCGCCGACCAGCAGGAATTCCCCTCCCCAGACCGTCCCGTCCGGGCCGTAGCCGGTGCCGTCCCAGGCGACGCCGAGCACCGCGCCCTCCAACCCGTTGTCCGCCATGCAGGACAGGACGTGGCCGCAGTGGTGCTGGACCCGCAGCGCGGGCAGGCCGAGGCTGAGGGCGTGCCGCGTGGAGACGTAGTCGGGGTGGCTGTCGCAGGCCACGCGGTCGGGCTTGAAGTCGTAGAGCTTCGAGAGGCTCGAGATCACGCCCTGGAAGGCCTCGTAGGATTCCACGGTCTCGAGGTCCCCGACATGCTGGCTGAGATGGGCGCCGTCCTGGACGGCGATGGCGACGGCGTTCTTGAGGTGCGCCCCGACGCAGAGAGCCGCCGGCAGGGGGCGGCCGAGCCTCACCGGCAGCGGGGCGAAGCCCCGGGCGCGGCGCAGGGTCATGGCCCGGCCCGCCATGACCCGGACCACCGAGTCGTCCACATGCCGCGCGATGGGGCGGTCGTGGACCAGGAAGAAGTCGGCGATGGCGCCCAGCCTCGAGAGGGCGTCCCGTTCGTCGGTGCAGATGGGCTCCTCCGAGAGATTGCCGCTGGTCGCCACCACGGGGAAGCCCAGGTCCGCCAGCAGGAGGTGGTGCAGGGGAGTGCTCGGGAGCATGGCGCCGATCTCGGGGTTCCCGGGCGCCACTGAGTCCGCCAGGGGCGCGGTCGAGGCCGGGGCCGCGCGCCGCAGGAGCACGATCGGGGCCTCCGGCGACAGCAGGAGCCGTTCCTCGAGGTCCGACATCCGGGCGTGCTCCCTCGCCGAGGCGACCGAGGGGAACATCACGGCGAACGGCTTCTCCTCCCGCCGCTTGCGCCGGCGCAGGCGCATGACCGCCTGCGGGTCGCGGGCGTCGGTCATGAGATGGAAGCCTCCCGCGCCCTTCACCGCGACCACCGAGCCCCGGCGCAGCGCCGCGGCGGCCTCCCTCAGCGCGTCGTCGCGTTCGGCCAGGACCTTCCCCCGGCCGTCCCACCACGCGGCCTGCGGGCCGCAGGCGGGGCAGGCGTTGGGCTGGGCGTGGAACCTCCGGTCGGCCGGGTCCTCGTACTCCCGCCGGCAGGCGGGGCACAGGGCGAAGCGCCGCATCGTCGTGCCGGGCCGGTCGTACGGGAGTTCCTCGATGATGGTGTAGCGCGGGCCGCAGTGCGTGCAGTTGGTGAAGGGGTAGCGGTGGCGGCGGTCGCGGGGGTCGGCGATCTCCCGAAGGCACGCCGGGCAGGGCGCGATGTCGGGCAGGACCACGGCCGTCTTCGCGCCGCCCCGCGCGCTCTCGCGGATCTCGAATCCCCGGTAGGCGGCGGGGTCGAGGTAGCAGTGCTCCAGCCCTTCGATGATGGCCGGCGGGGGCTTCTCCCGGACGAGGCGCGCCAGGAAGGACTCGAGGGCCCGGCAGGTCCCCTCGACCTCGATGGTGACGCCTTGGGCCGAGTTGTTGACCCATCCCGCCAGGCCCAGGTCGGAGGCGAGACGGAAGACGAAAGGCCGGAACCCCACGCCTTGGACGGCCCCCCGGACGAGGACCCACAGCCGTCGCATCGTCCCAGGGGCGTTCTCGTCGACCATCGCAGCCATCGTCGCCATCCTGTCCTGACACGCGGACCGAGGAAGATAGATAAGCCGAGGATGGGATTCGAACCCACAACCTATCGCTTACGAAGCGATTGCTCTACCGTTGAGCTACCTCGGCCCGAAGGGATTCTACCATACGCGCGGCGTCCCGTCCACCGCGGCGTCCGCTCAGCGGATGACGTCGAAGACGCGCTCTTTGAACCGGGCCTGGGTCATCGTCACGGTCCTGTTCTGCGAGTCGCCCTTGGCGTCGAAGACCATCGGGCCCAGCAGGCTCTGATGGGGCCGCGTCCGGATGTCCTCCACGATCCTCGCGCGCTCTGGGCCGGCGCGGGCGATGGCCCCGAGCGCGATCCTGGCGGCCTCGTAGCCGAAGTGGTCGAAGGGCTTGATGCCCTCGCCGGAGGTCATCCAGCGCTGGCGGTACTTGTCCATGAAGCCCTGGGCGCCGGGCAGGACCTCGACGGGTACGCCGACCATCGACAGGTAGGCCCCCTCGGAGGCCTCCTTGGCGACGTCGAAGAAGCCCGGGGTCTTGGCCCCGTCGCCCGAGATGAAGGCCGCCTTGATCCCGAGGGACCTCATCTGCCTCACGAGGAGCCCGGCCTCCGTGTAGACCCCTCCGAAGTAGACCGCTTCCGGGTTGGCCGCCTTGACGGCCGCCAGGGCCTTCTTGAAGTCCTTCTGGCCGGCGTCGACCTCGTCCTCGCTCAGGACCTTGCCGCCCAGGCGGACGAAGACCTTCTTGAACTCGCCGGTCAGGTCCCGGCCGTAGGCGGTCTTGTCATGCAAGATGGAGACCGAGCGCTTGCCGAGCTTGCGCCGGACGAAGCCGGCGGCGTAGGCGCCTTGCGCGTCGTCGGTGGGCACGAGCCTGAAGACGACCCTCGGCCAGGTCCAGTCCGGGCGGGTCTGCTGGACCGTCACCTCGGGGTTGGTGGCGGAAGGGGTCACCATCGCCATGCCCGCTTGGGCGTACACCCGGGCGGCCGTGATGCAGCAGCCCGAGTTGTAGTGGCCGACGACCGCGACGATCCTGGGGTCCAGCGTGATGAGATGGGCCACGTCCACCGCCTGCCTCGGGTCCGAGCGGTCGTCGTAAGCCGCGAGCTCGATGCGGTAGGGGTACTCCTTGGTCGCGTTGGCTTCCTCGATGGCCATCGTCACCGCCCGGAACA
This sequence comes from Elusimicrobiota bacterium, assembly GCA_016212795.1. Lineage (GTDB taxonomy): Bacteria > Elusimicrobiota > Elusimicrobia > UBA1565 > UBA9628 > JACRDT01. Next base: position 24,523 of record JACRDT010000033.1, read on the forward strand.
GCCCCTGCCCCTCCGTCCCCATGTCCCCGGTCAAGGGCGCGGCCAGGGCGATGCGCACCGGCCGGTCCCCGACCCTGGAGCAGGCCGCGAGCGCCAACGATGACAGGACCGCGGCCGCGAGGCGCGCTTGGCGGAACATAGCATGTAAATATAGCGAACTCCCGCCCCGCTTTGCAACGACCCGCCCCAAGAGGTATAATAGACGGCTTTCATGCGCCACGAGCTTCCCGCATTCACCCGCACGGAGGGCAAATGATCCGGACGTTCTCGACCTGGCTGACTCCGTCCCGCTGGATCTACCGCAAACCCAAGGACTGGGCCGACAACCTCAGGCCGGACCTGACGGACCCCCATCGGGACGCCGTCATCCCCGAGGAGCTTCAGAACGCCATCCTGGCGGCGCAGGACGCCATCCTCCGGCAGCAGAACGCCGAGGAGGGCTACTGGTGCGGGCCCCTGAAGGCCGACACGACGATCGATTCCGACACCATCATGGTGCTCAACTTCCTGGGGCGCGGCCACTCCATCAAGGTGAGGAGGCTCGCCAACCGCATCCTCGGCCAGCAGCTCCCCGACGGCGGCTGGCCGATCTACGCCAACGGCCCCTCCGACATCTCCGCCACGGTCAAGGCGTATTGGGCCCTCAAGTTCGCGGGCCATTCGCCCAACGAGCCCAGCATGGCGCGGGCCAGGAAGAAGATCCGGGACCTGGGCGGCATCCATAGGGTGAACACGTACACCAAGTTCTACCTCGCCATCTTCGGGCAGTACTCCTGGGCCGGGGTCCCCACGATCCCGCCGGAGCTGATGCTCTTCCCCAACTGGTTCTACTTCAACATCTACCAGATGTCCTCGTGGACCCGCTCGATCGTCGTCCCCCTCTCCATCGTCTGGGCCCGCCAGCCCGTCATGCCCTGCCCCCCCCATGCGGTCCTCAACGAGCTGTTCCCGGACTCGCGGCGCTACGTCCCCCTGCGGGAGGCGGTCGGCCCCCACGGCTTCATCTCCTGGACCAACTTCTTCCTCTGGTGGGACCACGGCCTGAAGTTCCTCGAAGGCAAGGGGCCGCATTGGATCCGGGTGTGGGCCTTGCGGCTCGCCGAGGACTGGATGCTCGCGCGCCTGCAGGGTTCCGACGGGCTCGGCGCGATCTACCCCGGGATCGTGAACACCATCCTGGCCATGAAGTGCCTGGGCTACAGCGACACCGACCCGCGGCTCGTGGAGCAGATCCAGGTCCTGGAGCGGCTCGAGCTCTCCGGGTCCGAGCTCCAGATGCAGCCGTGCCAGTCGCCCGTGTGGGACACCGCCGTCTCCATCATCGCCCTGGCCGAGTCCGGCGTGGAGCGCCACCACCCGGCGCTGATGCGCGCCACGGAGTGGCTGATCAGCAAGGAGATCAAGACGGAAGGCGACTGGAAGGTCAACAACCCCAACGGGCACCCGGGCGGGTGGGCCTTCGAGTTCAACAACGAGTTCTACCCGGACATCGACGACACCGCGATGGTGATGCTGGCCCTGCGCCACGTCTACCTCGACGAGCCGTTGTCCGTGGCGCGGGAGAAGGTGTGCCAGCGGGGGCTGCACTGGCTGCTGTCGATGCAGAGCTCGAACGGCGGCTGGGCGGCGTTCGACAAGGACAACACCAAGACGATCTTCAACAAGATCCCGTTCGCCGACCACAACGCCATGATCGACCCGCCCTCCGTCGACGTCACCGGGAGGGTCCTGGAGTTCATGGGCTACATCGGCTTCGACCGCAACTACCCCTGCGTCGAGCGCGCCGCCCAGTACCTGAAGAGCGACCAGGAGGCGGACGGCTCCTGGTACGGCCGGTGGGGCGTCAACTACGTCTACGGCACCTGGCAGGTCCTGCGGGGACTGGCGGCCATCGACGAGGACATGTCGCAGCCCTACGTCCAGCGGGCCGCGGCGTGGCTCAGGAGCGTCCAGCACGACGACGGGGGCTGGGGCGAGACCTGCGCCACCTACCACGACCCCAGGCTCAAGGGCAAGGGCCCGTCGACGCCCTCGCAGACCGCGTGGGCCGTCCAGGGCCTCATGGCCGCGGGCATCTACGACGAGGCCGTCGAGAGGGGCATCGAGTACCTCGTCAACACCCAGCGCAAGGACGGCACCTGGGACGAGACGGAGTTCACGGGCACGGGCTTCCCCAAGGTGTTCTACCTGGAGTACACCATGTACCGCAACAACTTCCCGCTCCAGACCCTGGGGACCTACCTGAGGGCTCTCAAGGAATCCCAGAAGGCAGCCCGGCTGCTGTCGATCGTGGACCCGTAGCCATGAGGGACTTGTAGACCGGATGCCCGCTCCCTTCGGGTTGCAGGTCAACGTCTTCGCCCACATCCTGCGGCACAAGCTGGCCGGCGCCCAGCGGTTCCCGCTGGTCCTGATGCTCGAGCCGCTCTTCGCCTGCAACCTGGAATGCGCGGGCTGCGGCAAAATACAGTACCCGCCCGAGATCCTGCGCAAGCGGCTCTCCCCCTCGGAGTGCCTGGAGGCCTCCGAGGAGTGCGGGGCCCCCATCGTGGCGGTCGCGGGGGGCGAGCCGCTCATCCATCCCGAGATCGACAAGATCGTCGACCTCCTCACCGGGCGCGGGCGCTACGTCCACCTCTGCACGAACGCGATCATCCTCGAGAGGAGCCTGCCGCGGTTCAAGCCCAGCCCCAACCTCATCTGGAGCGTCCACCTCGACGGCGGGCAGGCCATCCACGACAGGACGGTGGGCCGGGAGGGCGCCTACCTCACCGCGATCGACGCCATCAGGGCGGCGAAGGCCCGGGGCTTCCGGGTCATGACCAACACGACGGTCTTCCTGGACTCCGACCCCCGGGACATCCGGGCCTTCTTCGACGATTGCATGGACCTGGGCGTCGACGGGATGATCATCTCGCCGGGCTACGCCTACGACAGCGCGCCGCGCCAGGGGATCTTCCTGAGCCGCGAGCAGACCCAGGCGTGGTTCCGCGACGCCCTGAAGGATTGGCGGTCCATGGGGTGGGATTTCAACCACAGCCCCTATTACCTCGATTTCCTGGAGGGCAAGCGGGAGTACGAGTGCATGCCCTGGGCCAACCCGCTGCGGACCGTCCTGGGCTGGCAGCGGCCCTGCTATCTCATGTCGGAGGGCGAGTGCGCCCGCTCCTACCGGGAGTTGGTGGAGTCGACGCCGTGGGAGAAGTACGGGCGCAAGTCCGGCCACCCGAACTGCGCCCAGTGCATGGCGCACGTCGGCTACGAGCCCGCCGCGGTGCACGAGGGCTTCTCGAGCCTGCCGAAGTTCATGAAGCTGGTCCTGGAGTATAAGCGGATCAAGCGCAGGGGGAGGGGGCTACGGGAAGCTGGAAGGAGTTCCCGATGAAACGGCGCTTGCCCCCCCGGACGCAAGCAGCCCCCCCGTGGGGGGGGCCGCTGACGTGGGGAGGCCGCTGACATGGACACCGTCTTCCTGACGGGCGCGACGGGCTTCGTGGGGGCCAACCTCGCCCGGAACCTCCTCGCGAAAGGGTTCCGGGTGCGCGCCTTGGCGCGGCCCGGCGCCGACCTGCGCAACGTGGAGGGACTGGGCCTCGAGGTCGTGAAGGGAGACCTCCTCGACCGGGCGGCCCTGCGGGCCGGCTGCGCGGGGGCGCGGTACGTTTTTCACGTCGCGGCGGACTACCGGATCTGGGTGAGGCGTCCCGCCGAGATGTACGCCGCCAACGTCGAGGGCACGACCAGCGTCCTGGCCGCGGCCGGGGCCGCCGGCGCCGAGAGGATCGTCCATTGCTCGAGCGTGGCCGCCATCCGTCCCCCCCGGGACCTGACGCCCGTCGACGAAGGGTCCGTCTATCCCTCCGTCGACCAGGTGGTCGGCCACTACAAGAAGTCGAAGTTCCTCGCCGAGGCCGCCGCCATGGGGCTGGCGGCGAAGGGCTTGCCCGTCGTGGTGGTCAACCCTTCCACGCCCATCGGGCCCTTCGACATCAAGCCGACGCCGACCGGGGAGGTCATCGTCAACTTCCTGAACCGGCGGATGCCCTCCTACGTCGACACCGGCCTCAACCTCGTGGATGTCCGGGACGTGGCCGAGGGCCACTACCTGGCCGCCGTGAAAGGCCGGGTGGGAGAGCGCTACATCCTGGGCGGCGAGAACCTCACCCTCGGCCGGATCCTGGGCCTGGTCGCGGAACTCGCCGGGATGAGGCCGCCCTCGTTCAAGACGCCCTATGCCCTGGCCTACCTCTTCGGCATGGTGGATACGGCCCGCTGCCGGGTCTTCGGCGGGGAGCCCGTGGCCCCGCTCGACGCCGTGCGGATGGCCAAGTGCTACATGTGGTACGACTCGTCCAAGGCCGCCGGCGAGCTCGGGTTCTCGGCCGGTCCCGCGCGGCGGGCCTTGGCCGACGCGATCGAATGGTTCCGGTCCCACGGGTACGCCCCCGCGGGGGGCAGGACCGGGCCGGGCGCGGTCCCTCATCGGGCCGCCGCCCCCTCCGCGAAAGGAGAACGTCCGCGTTCCGAGGACGGCGGCCCCTTGGCCGCCGCGGACCGATGAGAGGCATGGCGGGTCCGATGGCTGATGCCGGTCGCGGGGCAGGGGCGGCTCCGGCCGCGACGGGGGCCATCCTGCTCTGCGCCGCGACGCGGTGGGAGGCGGGGCCTCTCGCCGGCAGGCTCGGGCTGGCTGTCCGGAAGGGTCGGGTGGTCGAGGGGCTGGAGTCTGGACGGAGGGTCCTCCTTCTCAGGACGGGGATGGGCTCGGCGAGCGTCTCGCGATCCCTGGCGACCATCGAGGCGGCGGCGGAAGGGCTGAGGCCCTTGCGCTGCGTCATCAGCACCGGCCTGGCCGGGGCGCTGACGCCGGAGCTGAGGACCGGGGATATCGTCGCGGACCTGCGCGGCGACGCGCTGAGCCTAGCGGGCGCCGCCCAGGCTTGCTCGGACGGGCTGGGCCTGCGGCTGTGCCTGGGGAAGGTCGCGCATGCGGCGACGGTCCTGGCGACGCCCGAGCAGAAGGCCGCCCTGGCCCGCGCCGCCGAGGCTTGCGCCGTCGACATGGAATCCGAGCCCCTGCGCCGCTGGGCCTCGGAGCACGGATGGCCGTTCCTGTCGCTGCGGGTGATCCTGGACGCGGCCGACGAGTCGCTGCCTCCCGGGACGCCGGACCCCGAGGACGTCGCGGCGCTCGCCGGCTACGCGCTGTTCCATCCCCATCGGATCGGCGCGTTGGTCCGCCTCGGGCTCAGGACCAGGCGGTGCATGGGGAATTTGGCGGTCTATTTGAAGGAGTTCATCAAAGACCTATGAAACAGAATATGCCCCCCCGCTACTCGCCCCCCCGTGGGGGGGGGCGAGTGACTTGGGGGGCGAGTGAGTTCATCAAAGTCCACGGCGCCATCGTGGACCGGGAGCTCAGGTCCCTCCTGCGCCGCCGCGGGGGCGAGCCCCCGGGGCTGCTCGAGGCCATGAGCTACTCGGTCTTCGCGGGCGGCAAGCGATTCCGGCCCGCCCTCGTCTTCGCCGCCGCCCGGGCGTGCGGCGCCCGTCCCGGCTGGGGGGCCAGGACCGCGGCCGCCCTAGAGATGATCCACACCTATTCGCTCATCCACGACGACCTCCCGGCCATGGACGACGACGACTTGAGGCGCGGCCAGCCCACGAACCACAAGAAGTACGGGGAGGCGATGGCCATCCTCGCGGGCGACGGCCTTCTGACCGACGCCTTCGAGGCCCTGGCGGAGGACGCGCTTCGCAGCGGGCTGGACGCGAGGTCCGCCGCCGAGCTCGTGAGGGCCGTGGCCGCGGGCGCCGGGTCCAGGGGCATGGTGGCCGGGCAGGCGGCCGACCTGGAGGCCGAGGGTCTGGGAGCGCGGCCGAGGCGGGACGCCGGGCGTCCCGGGCGCGCCGCCTTGGCCAAGCGCCTGGAATACATCCATCTCCGCAAGACGGCGGCCCTGCTCGTGGCCAGCGTGGAGGCGGGGGCGATCCTGGCGAAGGCGAGCCCCCGGCAGAGGGCCGCTCTGCGCGGGTACGGCCGGGCCCTGGGGCTGGCCTTCCAGGCCGCCGACGACGTCCTGGACGTGGTGGGCGACAAGGCGAAGCTGGGCAAGAAGGGGTCCGACCGGGAGAACGCCAAGCTCACGTACGCCTCGCTCTACGGGGTCGATGCCGCCGCCGCCAAGGCCCGGGCGTTCGCCCAGGAGGCGCATCGGCATCTGAAGGTCTTCGGCAGGAAGGCCGCCATCCTGCATGAGTTGGCGGATTATGTGGTGGACAGGGATTATTGAGATGCTACGAGGAGAACCTTGATGAGACGGCATTTGCCCCCACAGCTACTCGCCTCCCCGCGGGGGAGGCGAGTGATATGAGAGAAGGTAAATGGCTGCAACCCCGGCACGCGAGCCGGGAAGCGTTCGAGCGGGACTACCCCGCCATCGACTTCTCGGGGCTCGACGTCTACTGCCCCGGCTGCCGGGCGACGGTGAAGCTCTCGCGCAAGGCGCCCAACGGCCGCATCGGCGGCTGGTGCCGGCCCTGCGACAGAGGAGTGTGCCCATGACCGAGCCTAGCGAGGGAATGGTAGATTCCGAGGCCGTAGGAGGGAAACCATGACCGAGAAGACCGTGACCGAGCAGACGCCGGCGGCCGTGAAGGCCTCGGAGCGCGACCCCGCCCGCGTCGAGCAGCGCCGCCCCCCCTCCCGAGGCGCCTGCCGCCGCTGCGGGCGCAACAAGCCCGTCAACCGGCTGATGCTGTGCTACCCTTGCTGGGTCAAGACGCGGCTCGAGGAGAAGGGGTGGCGGGAAGGCATGCCCCATCCCGACGACTGCGGCTGCGTCGGCTTGGGCGAGCACGGCCATGCGCCTGACGGCTGACCGGGGTCAGGCGAAGACCGTCTTCCTATAGAAGGCGAGCTCCCGGATCGAGTCGCGGACGTCCCCCATGGCCTCGTGCCGGTCGGCCTTGGGAGGGAAGTGCTTCTCGGGCGGGTACCACCGCCGGACCAGCTCCTTCACCGTGCTCACGTCGATGGACCGATAGTGGAAGAAGTCGTGGAGGACGGGCATGTGCCTGGCGAGGAAGCGCCGGTCCTGCCCGATCGTGTTGCCGCACAGCGGGGAGGTCTTCGGGAAGCAGTGGGCCCGGACGAACTCAAGCGTGCGTTCCTGGGCCTGCGCCATCGTGACCGTCGATTCCCGCACCCGCTGGGTCAGCCCCGACCTGCCGTGGTGCTCCACGCACCAGGCGCCCATGGAGGCGAGCACGTCGTCGGGGTGGTGGATGGGAAGGCTGGGGCCTTCCGCCACGAGCGCGAGGTCGCTGTCCGTGATGACCGTCGCGATCTCGATGATCGTGTCCCGGTCGGGGTCGAGCCCCGTCATCTCCAGGTCCATCCACACGAGGTTCATCTCCCGGGGCATGGAACCATCATACCAAACCGGTGTCCAACAGGCCAGCGCCGTTGCTTGACGCGGGTTCGGCCGTAATGTTAGACTACGCGCGGACGGGGATACCGTCGAGGACGTCGGCCAGGGCCCGCGGGCTCGGGCGCGTGCCTAGAGGCACGGAACACCAAAGGAGGAATAGACATGGAACTTAGCAAACTGGGCAGGACCTTGAGCCTTCTGGGCTGTGCTCTTGCTTTGGGGCTCGTCGCGGGCTGCGCCACGAGCTCGAAGCCGGTCGAGCCGAAGTCGACCGCTCCGGAATGGGTCGGCAAGGGCTCGGGCGCCTTCAAGGACGGCGGCGCGCTGGTCTTCTACGGCGTCGGCATCCATCAGGGTTCGCGCAACCGCGCCATCTCCGAGTACGGCTCGAACGACCGGGGCCGCGGCGAGCTCGCGAAGATCATGAACAGCTACGTCACGGTCCTCACGAAGGACTACATGGCCTCGACCACGGCCGGGGACATGAAGAACTCCAGCGAGGAACAGCATACCGCGCAGACCCTGAAGGTCTTCGCCAAGCAGACCCTGAACTTCTCGCAGGCCGTCGACCATTGGAGAGATCCCGTCGACAGCACCTACTTCGCCCTCGTGAAGCTCGACATGTCGGGCGTCAAGAAGGCCCTCGAGGAGTGCAAGGAGCTCGACACGAAGGTCCGCGACTTCGTCCGCGCCAACGCCGAGAAGGCGTTCGACGAACTGCAGGCCGAAGAAGCCAAGCACTAATCCAGCGCAGGCCGACAGGGGGGAGCGCCGTCCGTACGGCGCTTCCCCTGTTGTCTGCTCCTTCATCCAGTCAAAGGGGATACAATGAACATCCAGGCAATCGTCTTGCTGTTCGTGGCCGGCATGATGCCGGCCGTGGTCGGCTGCGCCGCCGGGACCAAGGTCACGCGGATGGACGTCAACGAGGCCAAGGACATCAGCGGCAAGTGGAACGACGAGGACTCCCGGCAGGTCGCCGAGGAGATGATCAAGGACTGCCTCGCGAGGCCCTGGCTGCCCAAGGCCAAGAACGAGTTCGGCAAGGAGCCCACGGTCATCGTCGGGACGGTCCGCAACCAGAGCCACGAGCACATCAACACCGACACCTTCGTCAACAACCTCCAGAAGGAGCTCATCAACTCGGGCGAGGTGGAGTTCGTCGCGTCCAAGACGGAGCGCGGCGAGGTCCGCGAGGAGCGCCTGGACCAGGACACCAACTCCTCCGAGGCCACCCGCAAGGAGCACGGCCAGGAAGCCGGCGCGGACTTCATGCTCTCGGGCGTCATCAACACCATCCAGGACTCCGAGGGCGGCAAGACGGTGATGTACTACCAGACCAACCTCAAGCTCCTGAACATGAAGAGCAACAAGATCGCCTGGAACGGCGAGAAGAAGATCAAGAAGTTCATCAAGCAAGCCAAAGTCTCATGGTAGGGGCCGCCATCCGGGCCGCGCATCGAGGGCGGGCGCTGCTGCCCGCCCTCGCGCTTTTCCTGGCGGCCTGCGGGCCGTCGGTCGCGACGAAGAAGACCCTCAACACCTTCATCGCGGCCAAGGACTACGCCTCGGCCGAGGCGCACCTGGCGAAGGTCAAGGAGAACCAGTACGGCAAGAAGAACATGGTGCTCTACTACCTCGACCTGGGCACGGTCCAGCACCACGCCGGCGAGTATAAGGAGTCCGACGACAGCTTCGACAAGGCCCAGACCCGGATGAAGGAGCTCTACACGAAGTCCGCGACCAAGGCGGCCGGGACCGTGCTCATCAACGACATGACCACGGACTACGCCGGGGAGGCCTTCGAGCGCGCCCTGACGCACGTGTTCCGGGCGTTGAACTGGGTCTTCCAGGGGAGCCTCGACGAGGCGCTCGTCGAGTCCCGCAGCGTCCAGCCTTTCCTCGACGAGCTCGCGAGGCTCCGCGGCAACAAGCCCGTCTACCGGGGCGACGCCTTCGTCAACTACTTCAACAGCCTGCTCTACGACGAGGCGGGCAAGGCCGACGACGCGCGCATCTCGCGCGAGGACGCCTTGAAGGCCTACGCGTGGTACGCCGCGGACTACAACACGCCGGCCCCGGAGTTCGGCCTGCCGGACGCCCCGGGCCTCGGCGAGGTGGTCTTCATCCACTACGCCGGCGTCGGGCCGCGGAAGGTGTCCAAGTCCTTCCAGGTCGCCTGGAACGACGCCATGCTGGCGGTCAACTCCAACGAGATGAAGAACGACCAGGAGGCCAAGTCCGCCCAGTTCCAGAACGCCCTGCGAGCCGGGATCACGGGCAAGGCCATCACGGTGGCCTACCCGGAGTACGTCCAGGACCCGTTCACCATCACGCAGTCCGACCTCGAGGTCGACGGGCAGACGGCGCCGACGCTCCTCATGGAGGACATCTCGGCCATCGCCTTCAAGGACCTCAAGGACCGCCAGGCCCTCATCCGCACGCGCGCCATCGCGCGGGCCATGATCAAGTTCATGATCGCCCAGGCCGCCAACCAGGCGATGGACAAGAAGTACGGGAAGGGCTCGTGGCAGTCGGTGCTGACGAAGGTCACGACCGGGGTCGCGTCGGCCGCCACCGAGGTCGCCGACACGCGGGGCTGGTCGACCGTGCCGTCCCAGATCCGCATGGCGCGCTTGCGCCTCAAGCCGGGGACGCACACCATCACCGCCCGCTTCAAGGCGTCCACGGGGATGGTCGTGTCCACCCACGTCTTCAACAACGTCGAGGTGAAGAAGGGCAAGCGCACCTTCCTGCACTACCGGACCGCCTGCGAGCCGCAGTGCGCGCCGGTGACCTCCAGCTGATCGGTCGACGGCGGAGCGTGACGGCCGGTCCCCCCTCGGGGACCGGCCGCCCTGTCAGCCCCCCCCCCAAACATAAAGGTCGGAATGTTGCATGTCGTTTGAAAGGGAGGGTACCATGATCGACCTAGTCAAGAACCTCGCCGCGGTCAACCGCCGGACCAAGACGTCCGTCATCCGGGAGCTCCTCAAGTTGACGAACAAGCCCGAGATCATCTCCTTCGCGGGAGGGATGCCCGACCCCGCCTCCTTCCCGTCGGAGGTCTTCGCCGGGATCGCGGCCGACATCCTGCGCACCAACAGCCGCGCGGCCCTGCAGTACGGGCCGACGGAAGGGCTGCCCGCGCTCCAGGAGCAGATCATCCGCCTCCTGCGCGAGGAGGACGGGATCGTCATCAAGCCGGAGAACATCCTCGTCACCACCGCCTCCCAGCAGGCCCTCGACCTGATCGGCAAGGCCTTCATCGACATGATGGACCCCATCATCGTGGAGCTGCCGAGCTACATCGGCGGGCTGCAGGCCTTCAACGGCCACGGCGCGAAGATGATCGGGGTCAAGGGGGACGACAACGGCATCCTCGTCGACGAGCTCGAGAAGAAGCTCCACCAGCTGCGCGACGAGGAGGAGCACTACAAGTTCGTCTACCTCGTCCCGGACTTCCAGAACCCCAGCGGGGTCACCCTCTGCGAGGAGCGCCGCCGCAAGGTCGTGCGCCTGGCCGAGATGTACGACGTGCTGATCATCGAGGACTCGCCCTACCGGGCCATCCGGTTCGAGGGCAAGGCGCCCCACATGCTCCTCAAGCTCGGGCGCATCGGCAACATGGTGTCGCTCTTCACCTTCTCCAAGACCCTGGCGCCGAGCCTGCGCGTGGGCTTCATCGTGGCGCACGAGGCCATCATCAGGAGGATCGCGATCCTCAAGCAGTCCTCGGACCTCTGCACCTCGTCGCTCAACCAGCTCATGGCCGCGGAGTTCCTGGCGCGGGGCTACTACAAGACGCACGTCGAGGGCCTGCGCAGCCTCTACAAGGCCAAGAAGGACGCCATGCTCGCCGCCCTCAAGCAGCACATGCCCGAGGGCGAGGGCATCACCTGGACCAAGCCCGAAGGGGGCCTGTTCCTGTGGGTGCGCCTGCCCGACCACATGAGCGCCGACGAGCTGTTCTACGAGGCGGTCAAGGAGAACGTGGCGTACGTGATCGGGTCCGCCTTCCACTGCGACGGCTCGGGCCACAACACCATGCGCCTGAACTTCTCCTACCCGACCCTGGAGCAGATCGACGAGGGCGTTAAAAGGCTGGCCGGGGTGGTCAAGGCCAACCTGCACAAGGCCAAGCCCAAGGCCCCCGCGCTGGCAGCCCGGTGAAACGGCCTCTGCCCCCACGGCTACTCGCCTCTGGCCGAGCCCAGCAAGCGGCCAGGCCGCGGGGGAGGCGAGTGACTAGGCCTCGCCGCCGACGAGCCGCACCACTTCCTCGATCGTGGTCAGGCCCGTGGACGCCTTGATGAAGCCGTCGGCCAGGAGCGTGATCATGCCGTCCTTGAAGGCCTGGCCCTGGAGGTCCTGGACCGCGACTTTCTGCAGGATGAGGCGCCTGATCGAGGGCAGGAGCACGAGGCTCTCGAACAGGAGCACCCGGCCGTTGTAGCCGGACCCCCGGCACGCCTCGCACCCGACCGCGCGATAGAGCTGGCCGATCTTGCCCGTGTCGAAGGACGCCCCGGAGCGCTCGGCCAGCTCCCCGATCCGGTCGAGGATGTCCCGGCTCGGGGTGTACGCCTCCCGGCAGCGGTCGCAGAGCCGGCGCGCGAGCCTCTGGGCGAACACGGCGGTCAGCGCCGAGGCGATGAGGTAGGGTTCGAGCCCCATGTCGAGGAACCGGGTGATGGCGCCCAAGGCGCTGTTGGTGTGCAGCGTCGAGAACAGCAGGTGGCCCGTGAGCGAGGCGCTCATGGCGATTTCCGCGGTCTCCTTGTCCCTGATCTCCCCCACCATGATCACGTTGGGGTCCTGGCGCAGGATCGAGCGCAGCCCCTCCGCGAAGGTGAAGCCGGTCTTCGTGTGGATGGGGCCCTGGTTGATGCCGTAGAGCTTCATCTCGATGGGGTCCTCGAGGGTCACGATGTTGCGCGTGACGTCGTTGAGGCCCTGCAGTACGGCGTAGATGGAGGTGGACTTGCCGCTCCCGGCGGGGCCGGTCACGATGATCATGCCTTGGGGCCGATGGGCCACCTGGCCGATGGTCTCGATGTCCGAGGCCCTCAACCCCAGCTGGACGAAGTCGGGGACCTTGGCGCTGCGATGGATGAGCCTGATGACGGCCTTGTCCCCGTAGGACGTGGGGAAGGTCGAGAGCCTCAGGTCCACCTCCTGGCCGTCGACCGAGATCATCATCCTGCCGTCCTGGGGCTTGGAGGTGTTGGCGCCCTGCTCCGGATCGAGGCCGCACATGACCCTCATGCCGGAGACGACGCGGATGTTGAGTCTCCGGGCCATGCGGAGAGCCGGGTCCAGGATGCCGTCGATGCGGTAGCGCACCCGGAACTCCTCCTCGAAAGGCTCGATGTGGATGTCGGAAGCGCGGTTGCGCACCGCCTCTTCCAGGATCATCTGCACCACGTCGAGGACCAGCCTCTCCTCGTCCACCTTGGGCGGCGCCGCCGCGCCGAACAGACCCTTCGAGACGGGCTTGGCCAGGGAGGCCATGACGTCGTCGAAACGCCTCTGCAGCGAGGAGAGGATCTTCTTCTCGCGAGGCGGCATGACGGGTTCGGGGACGGGCTTGGCGGGTTCCGGGGAAGGCTCCGGGGCGGGTTGGGCGGGCTCCGGGGCCGGCTTGGGAGGCTCGGGCGGCGGCGGCGGGGCGAAGTTCGCCTTGTCGATCGCCTTGGGGGCGATGGCATGGACCACGAGGTCCTGCCAGTGCTGGGAGGGCTGGTCCGAGGGAGCGGGGGACGGCGACCCGGACGGCAGCGGCTGGGTCGGCAGGTTCACCTCGACGGGATTGACGTCCGGCAGCCGCCCCGGCACCTTCGGCTTGAGCACCTCGCCGAGATAACGCTCCACGTTCGAGATCTGCGCCGGGTCGACCCGGGCCCACGTGATGAAGAGGGATTGGTCACGGAAGACCGTGACGGCGAGGTCCTCCCGCAGCGAGCGGATGACGTCGCGGATCAGCCCCTGCCCCACCCGGACCGTGGCCGGCGTCTTGCCGCCGTGCCAGACGATGTAGATGCCGACCAAGCCGTTGAAATGGGCGTGCCCGGCGTCCACGGCGAAGAGGTCCGCCCAGGCATCGCCTTGGCAACGGTTCCAGTAGAGTTGCAAAGCCACGGCTGCTTCCCCCTCCTGTCGGCACAGCCGGCGCGGTGCCGCCCTCAAAGTCTATTGCATTGTCGGTCGGGATGCAATCCCTACGGATTCTTGAAAAGGTTGAGCAGCCCCTTGACCGGACTGAGCAGGCTGCCGGCCGGGTTCAGGCGGACTTTCGGCCGGTGGTAGTCGCCGGTGACGCCGAACTCGAGCGGGACGGGCATCTTGAGGAGCCGGGTCGCGACCTTCAAGTCCACGCTGTCGTCGTGGAAATCGACCTTCCCCTGGGCGTCGAGCACGAGCAGGGTGCTGACCAGGCGGCACCGCTTGACCGTCATCACGCCCTCCTCGAAGGCGTAGTCCCCCGCGATCTTGGAGAACTCGACCTTGCTCAGGTCGGGCAGGAGGTTGAGGCCTGGCAGGCGGCTGACCTTCTGGATGATGACCAGGGGCATGAGGAGCACCTTCGCGATCGCGGACTTGCCGGTCAGGGCGTCGAGGCTCTCGAACCGTCCCGAATCGATGTCCAAGGCCGCGCTCCCGTCGATCTCGCGCAGGCCCGCGGCGACGTCGCCCAGGTCCCAGCGCAGCTCGAGCTTCTTGCTCTCGAAATGGCGGTGCGTGACCTCGCCGACCTTGAGGCGGCCCCTGAGGGACATGGGCCGGGAGGCCTTGGCATGGGGGGCGGCGGCCGAGGGGCCGCCGTCCCCGGGGCGCGGACGCTCTCCTTTCGCGGAGATGGCGGCGGCTCTCGACGCGAGCAGCCGCTCGAGGTCGAGCTTCTCCAGGTCGCCGTCGAGGGCGATCCTCAGGCCCGACCGCCAACCCCCGACCGAGACGTCCCTGAACTCGAGCCGTGAGCCCGCGAGCTTGCCGGTCAGCCGCGGGGCGCTGACGCCTCCGTCGGCGAGGCTGACCCCGCCCGACACGTCCGACACCCCGATCCCCTTGAGCTCGCCCGCCAGGGACTTCAGCTCGACCTCCCCCTCGACCGACGGGGCGCCGAGACTCCCCGACAAGGAGAGCGAGCCCTCCACCGTGCCGGACAGCCCGAGCCGCCGGGTCCGGGGCGAGACCTCGCCGACCTCGGCCAGGTCCAAGCGGATCGTGTCGGTCTTCATCCGGAGTCTCGAAGCGCCCGAGCGGGGATAGTCGAGCCGGCCCGACAGCTCGACCCGGGTCGACTCGAGGTCGAGGGCCAGGGACCGCACCAGGATCCCGGCCGGGCCCAGGCGCACCGACGCGCTCAGGTGGGACGGCGCGACCGTCAGGCCGGGCGGGAGCCCGCGCAGGAACCCGACGTCCTCGGACGAGAACGCAGGCAGGTCGAGCGACGCGACGACGTCCAGGGAGGGCTTGAGCTTGGGGCCGAGGTCGTCGAGCCTGCCCTCGACCGACACCTTGGCCCCGGGCAGGACGGCCGTCAGGCTCTTGACCTCGAGGTCCCGCTTCTCGAGGCGCAGGCGCGCCCTTAGCCTGGCCGGGGGCAGGGCGGGCAGCCGCCGGGGCAGGCGCAGGAGGTCGGCCAGCTGCCGGGACGCCAACGCCGGGGTCTCGGCCGCGACGACGGCCGCCAGGGCTTTCCTGTCCCCGTTGCGCTCCGACGTGATCGACAGGCTGCCCTTCATGACGGCCACGCCGTGCTGGAAGAGGGTCGCCTGGTCCGCGGTGTAGATGGGCCGCGCGAACCGGCGCACCGAGCCCGCGGCCGCCACGGAGAGGCTCTTGAGGCGAGCCTCGAACGACGCGACCCGGGCCGACATCCTGACCGGGTCGAAGTCGGCGAGGTCGAGCTCCCCGGCGGCGGAGGCGTCTCCCTCGAACTGGCGCCCGCCCATGATCCGTTTGGCGTGGAGGGAGACCTCGACGGGGAAGTGCCTGTTGACGCGCAGGCCCGACGCGCCGATGGCGATGCCCGACAGGTCCCACCCGGTCCGCTTCTGCGCGTTCTCGTAGGTGAAGCGGCCGCCAGAGACTTCGACGTACCGGACGTCGAACTCGACCGGAAGCCGGATCGGTCCGCGCCTCTTGCGGGCGGTCTTCGGCCGCGGGCCGCGCTTGCCCACGTTGAACCGGCCTTCAAGGCTCTTCTTCAGGTGGAACCGCGCGCCGTCGAGCGAGACCGTGTCGGCGACGACCCTCCGCTGCAGGAGAGGCAGCCACCGGAACTTGACCCGCACCCGGTCGGCGGCCGCCAGGAGGCCGTCGTCGAACCCCCCCTCCTCGGCGATCTCGAGCCCGTCCACGCTCAGCCCCTGGACCAGCCCCAGGGAGAGGCCGCGCAGCCGGACGTCCCTGTCGAGCGATCCCTCCGCGTGGGCGACGATCATCTCCCGCAGCTTCTCCGGCGGCAGGAAGGCTTCGAGGGCGGCGGTCCCGGCCAGCACGGCCGACGCCGCGACAACCACGAGCAGGGCGCCGGCGCGCAGGATCCACCGCAACAAGCCCGCGATCTTCTTGGCCATCAGCGCGGGCCGTCCGCGGCGTGGGCAGGCCGGGGCGCGGCCTGGGCCGGTCCCAGTTTCTTGCTCTCCGCCTCGATCAGCCGTCTCAACGCCGCGTCGCCGGGCCGGGGCGGCCCGGCGAGCGCGCGCTCGAAGACCGCCCTGGCCTGTTCCCCGCGGCCCTGCGCGACGTACAGACCGCCCAAGGTCAGGTAGGCCGACAGCAGGCCGGGCTCGCGCTCGATGGCGGACTTGAGATCCTCCACCGCGCCCTCCCGGTCCCCGGCCACGGCCCTCAGGACGCCCCTGTCGGCGAGGTACCCGCCGTCGGCCGGGCTCTCGCGGACCAGGGCGTCGAGGAGGGAGCGCGCGGCCTCGAGCTCGCCGATCTGCTGGTACAGCACGGCCGAGCGCCGTCGCATCGGGGCGTCGGGCCGCAGCTCGACGGCCCTGGCCAGGGCCTGGAGCGCCCTGGGGCGGTCCCCGGCCGCCGCCGCGCCGGCCGCGAGCTCCACCTGGGGCCCGGGCTCCGAGGGAGCGCCGGCCGCCAGGCGGGCGAGGATGTCCAGCGCGGCGCGATGCTCCCCCAGCCCCGCGTAGAGGTGCGCCATGCGCCGGGATTGTTCCCTGTCGGGGGTCGAGCTCGCCGCTCCGGCCAGGGCGCTGAGCGCGCGCCGGCGGTCCCCCGCCCGGGAAGCTTCGGCCGCGATGTCCAGCCGGGCCCCGGCATCGGCCCCGTCATTGCGGCCGGGCGGCGCCCCCGACCCCTCCCCGAGCAGGCCCGCCAGCTGCGCCGCGCGGGAGCTCTGCTCCGCGGACAGCGGCAAGCGCAGCATCCTTTCGAGGGCCTGGGCGGCCGTCGCCCTGTCCCCCGCCTGCTGCGCGGCCACGGCCGTGAGGTAATGCGACTCCGCGTCCCGGGAAGCGATGACCGTCGGCGTCGCCAGGAGCTTGAGGGCCTGCCGGGGCTCACCCATGCCCAGAGCGAGGCTGGCCGCCGCGGTCCTCTGGCGGGGGTCCAGCGAGAGCTTCTCGGCCCGCGACAGGACGCCGGCGGCCTGGGCCGGATCGCCCGCCTGCCGCGCCGCCGCCGCCAACCGGAGCAGCGTCGCGGCGTCCGCCGGCCTGAGCGAGGACGCCTTGGCCAAGGCGGCGAGGGCTTCCTTGGGCCGGCCCGCGGCGAGCGCCGACTCCCCCGTCTCGGCCAGCCGACGGAACTCGCGGTCCGCGTGGAAGTCCCGCAGGTCCCCGAGAGCGCCGGGGTCCCGCGGGTCGGCGGCGAGGACGGCTCGCAGGTGGCTTTCGGTCCACGCGTCCCAGCCCTTGAGCGGCGCTTCCGGCCGGGCCGGCGCGCCCTCGCCGCCGGCGTCCCGCGGGGAGCCCTCCCGGGGGGCTCCGCGCCCATCGGGCGAGGGATGGACCGGCCGGGAGGCGGGTTTCAGGGTCAGCCGCCTGTAGACCCTCCCCTCGGTGGAGACCAGCGGGCGGGCGAAGACGAAACGCCGCCGCAGGAACGCCTCGATGTCGGCCGCGTGGCGCTTGCGGACCTCGACCGAGGGGGACGCCCAGTAGAACAGCTGATGCTCCTTCTGAGTCATCCCGGGGCCGCGGGAGAAGCCCGTCCAGGGGGCGCCCTCGGCGAGGAACACGCTCCCGCCGGCCTCGAGCTTCCGGCGGAGCCTGGCGGCCAGGGCCTCGTCGAGCGCCGACTGCGGCGCCAGGCAGGCATCGTTGCCGCGGTCCTGCCCTCCGACTTGCAGGACGTTGAAGTCGCGGTAGTGGATCATCTCTGGGAACGGGCACCCGGGCATGAGGAGGACGTCGGAGGGCCGCAGGGCCTGGGCCAGGAACCGGACCTCCAGGTAGACCGGGTCCTGGGCGCCGACGACCATGATGTCCCGGACCAGGACCGGGGCGCCAACGACCCACCGCAGCGCGGCCACGAGGAAGATGACCTTCGTCCAGACGGCCGCGGAGGCGGCCAAGGCCAGCATCATCGGCAGGAGCACGGGGACGATGAAGACGAGGCCGTTCTCGGCGTTGTTGAGGATGAAGAACAGGCCGTAGGACGCTGCCGTCAGGAACCCGGCGATGAAGACGCTCCGATGGCGGCGGAGGATGCCCGGCAGGAGCCACCCTCCCGATAGGACGAGGAGGGCGGCGATGGTCAGGAACTCCGCGGCCTGCGGCCGGAGCTTCGCGTAGAAGGTCGCGAACTGGCTGTGCAGGCTGCCGCTCGTATAGATGGAGGTCCGGCTGTGCTGCTCCAAACCGCGAAAAACGGTGTCAAAGGGTATATGGGGAAGGCTGGCCAGAGGCTCGAAACCGTGGTACGCGAGCCATACCGCGTAGCAGGCCGGGACCGTGGCGGTCAGGACGCCGGCGAAGACCAGGGCGTCTTGGCGGCGCGTCTTCGCGGCGGCCCGGTCCAGCCACAGGAGGGCCAGCAGGACCGGGACCAGGGCGAGGCTGGCCGCATGGTAGCCGATCGAGACGGCAGCGAAGAAGGCCGGCCATCCGCGGCGGCCGCCCCGGCCGTCCTCGTCGAGGTACGGGCGCAGGGAGAGGACGGCGAAGAGCGTGGCCAGCGCGTAGGGCGTGACGCGCAGGCACTCCGACCAGAAGCACAGCGACGTGCCCAGCAGCAAGGAGCCCACGCCCGCCACCAGCGCATCGCCGGTCCTCCTGGCCGTCCATCGATAGAGGAGCCAGAGGATCCACGCCATCGCGAGGATGTTCAGCGTCTCGACGGGCGTGACCAGGGGCCCCCGGTACCCGAAGACCTCCAGCGCGGCCCGGACCAGGCCCAGGGTGGGCACATAGAGCGGGTGGACGAGTTCCTGCATGTACCATACCCCTGTTTTCAAGGACGTCAGGTAGCACAGGTCCATGAAGGCGGCAGGCAGGAGGCTGAAGCTGTAGGCGCCGTAGGCGGCCAGCGCCGTGAGGAACAAGCCGTCAGCGAGCCGCCGACGGTATGAGGAGGGATCCATGATCGCGATTCGACGCATTATACCAGAGTTGGAAGGGCGCCGCGCTGGCCGCCGTCATCCGGCGCGCCGGGTCATTGACAAAGCGGCGCATCCTTGCTTGAATGCTTCTATGAGCAAGAAGACCTTTTCCGTCGTCGCCGCCGTTCTTCTGCTGGCCGGGCCGGCCCTCGCCGCCCGCAAGAAGCCCGCCGCCGGGTTCGCCGGCCTACTCGGCCGGATCGCGGATTTCATCAACTCGGAGCCGGTGCGCACCGCGCCGAGGGTCACGGCCGTGGCGGCCGTGCGCGGGGGCATCCCCACGGACCAGGGCGAGGACCTGGACCAGCGCCTGCTGGACCGAGTCCTCTACCTGAAGGGCAGGCTCCTGGCCGCGGTTCCCGACGGAGCCGACGAGGCCGCCTTGAGGAAGGTCTACCAGGCCCTTGCCGTGTCGCAGCTCGTCCAGTCCCTGGAGCTGCCGCTCGACCCCGACCTGCGCGCCGAGGCGCGCTCGGCCATGGACGCCTGGTCCCGCCTCAAACAGGCGCCCGCCTTGCCCGCGGGCCTCAAGACCTACCTCCAGAGCCTCCCGGACAAGCCGGACGACAAGGCCTTCGTGCGGGCCGGGTGGGCCAAGTATTGCAGGCAGATCACGCCCGAGCTCGCCTCCGGCATGGCGGCGGCGGGCGCCGCGGAGCGCGTCGCCCACCCCGACACGGCCAAGCTCGAGGAGAGCCTCCAGACCCTGAAGATGTCCTGGCTCGGCAAGAAGATCTCCGACGCGGACTCGGCCAAGGCGCATTTCCTGGCGGGGTTCACGTACTCCGAGCTCGCCCTCGCCGACTTCAAGGGCGTGGCCGCTCCCAAGCCCGATGTCGCCGCGGCCAAGGCCCCGGCGGCCGGGGATGCCGTCCCGGACCAGCCGCCCATCGTCCCCAAGAAGGTCGCGCCGCCGGTCGCGGCGGCCGCCCCGGAGGCCGAGTTCAGCCCCCGCTTCGTGTACTCCAAGGCGGCCAAGGCCGTCGTGCTCATCATCTGCTCGAGCGAGGAAGGCAACGGCGAGCTGGGCAGCGGGAGCATCATCGACGCCTCGGGGCGGATCCTCACCAACGCCCACGTCGTGATCAGGGATTCCACCCGCAGGCCCTGGCCCGTCATCCGGGTCTACCTCAAGCCCGCCAAGATGACCGGCGACCACGCCAAGGACCTCACGACGCCCTACCCGGCCGAGGTCGCGGCGTACGACGACTCCCTCGACCTCGCGCTCATCAAGATGCAGGAGCCGCCGTCGGGCCTCCCGACCCTGCAGCTGGCCGACCCGGAGGTCGTGGAGATCGGCGAGAAGGTGGCGGCCATCGGGCACCCGGAGCAGGGCGGGCTGTGGACCTTGACGACCGGCGTCATCGGCACCGTGCTGGCCGACATCGGCGGCAAGAAGGGCAAGAACGTGTTCCAGACCGACGCCTCCATCAACCGCGGCAACTCAGGCGGTCCCCTGCTCGACGGCTCGGGGGACATCATCGGGGTCAACACCCTCATGTCGCGCAAGGCGGCCGACGGCCTGGCCATCACCTCGGTCAACTTCGCTGTGAAATCCGACGTGGCCAGGCGCTGGCTGGGCAAGGCCGGGTCGAAGCTGGCCTATGCAGCTCCCGCCCCGCCCCCGGCCGGCGGGTCGCCCGACGTGGGCATCCGGGTCTCCGCGAGCGTTCCCGAGGTCAAGACCATCGAGACGCCCGCCGCGGGCGACGACGGCTCCCCGAAGGCGGGGGCCGGCCGGGGCGGCAAGACGAGCAGGCATGAGCTGGTCTCGGAGAGCAAGCCTTTCGACAAGGACGCCATCATCGAGCAGGCCATCAAGGAGATGGAGGAGCTCGAGGGTGAGATGCGCGAAGAGGTCAACAAGAGAAGGAACAAGGTGGCGCCATGATCCAGACAGCATTCCTCGCCGCCCTGCTGGCCTCGCCCGCGCAGGCGCAGACGGGCAGGCAGAACGTGATGGAGTACCTGACCGCCGAGTTCCGCCGGGACGGCGCTTTCTCCCCGGCGGACAGCCGGGCCATCCTGGGCGCCATCGAGAGCCGCTTCGCCGCCTACGCGACCCAGGTCGTGACCGGGAAGGGCAACGAGAAGAAGCTGGACGGGGTCAAAGTGGTCATGCGCATGGTCATCGAGGGCCACTTCGACAGCGCGGCTCCCGACCGCATCGCGGACGTGTCGTTCGCCGCCTACCAGGCCATCCAGCGCGGGGCCCCGGCCGACGTCGTCGAGGGCATCGCGCTCTACGGCTACCGCAAGAGGATCGAGGGGGAGCGCATCAGCGTCTGGGCGAACGGCTACCGCAACATGACCGACAACGGCATCCCGGGCGACGTCGCCGCAGACCTCATCCGCATCGCCATGGAGGGCGACTGGCCGGACGCGACCTTCAACCAGATCAAATGGGAGCTGGTCGCGGGCAGGAAGGCCCGCTTCGACGTCAAGGACTACGCCACCTACCTTTTCGCGAACATGGTCAAGCGCAAGGACCGGCCGGGCGAGCTCGCCAGCCGGGCCCACCTGTACTTCGCGAAGCTCGCCAAGACCAAGGCCAAGCCTGAACTCCCTCCCTACGAAGGGGTCTTCACGACGAAGCCCGAGCCTCCGATGCGCTACGAGGCCGTGCCTCAGCCCGAGCCGGCCAGGCCGGAGGCTCCCAAGGCCGCCGTCGAGCCTGGGGCCCAGGAGCCGGCGACGCCTCCTTCCCCGGCCGAGCCCCCGACGCCGGAGGCTCCTCCCCAGGTGGCCCAGGAGCCGACCACCCCTCCTTCCCCTCCCGTGGAGCCGCCGAGCGCCGAGCCCCCCAAGGGCCGGACGCCGAAGATCCGTTTCGAGCCGGTCGAGGATACCCCGAGGCCTCCGGCTCAGCCGCCGGTCAGGCCCGAGCCCAAGACCGTCCAGGCTCCTCCCAGGCCCGCCGTGGTCGCGCCGCCCTCCGTCAAGACGCCTCCCGTCAAGGCGGCCCCGAGGCCGACCCCTCGGGATCTGGGCATCGCCATGTCCACGCTCTGGCCGGGCCTCGACAATTCCTCCAGGTCCTACCTGGGCACGCCCTATGTCTGGGGCGGGACCACGCACAAGGGCATCGACTGCTCGGCCCTGACGCGCAACTCCTACGGCGAGAACCAGGTCGGCATCCCGCGCGTCAGCCGCGACCAGTACAAGACCGGCGACAAGATCGACGCCGGCGACCTCCGGGAAGGGGACCTCATCTTCTTCAACACCCAGGGCGTGGGCGTCTCCCACGTGGGCATGATGGTAGACCCCGCCAAGAAGCGGTTCATCCATGCCTCCTCGTCTCGCGGCGTGATCTTCGAGGACCTGGGGAAGAGCTACTTCAAGGGCCGCTACCTGGGCGCCCGCCGCATCGTTCCATAAGGGTGGCTGGCCGGCTTGACAAGGGTCGAAACGGGGGCCATACTATCACGATTCATCCTTCTTTTAGGATGACTTGAAGGGGGCCACCCCATGTCCCGAACAGCCCTGCTCCTGCCCGCGTTGGTCTTGGGCCTCGCCGCCCAGGCCCTGGCCTACGACCTTCCCCGGGATACCCCCGCTGGGGCGGTCGCCAAGGTCTTCCTCCGCCAGTTCAGCGAGACCCAGCGCACGGCAGCCGGGCAGAAGGAGGACTTCGACCGCTGGGCCGCCATGATGGACGAGGGCCAGCGCCGCGGCGCGGCCGCGGGCCTGGCGCGGCTGGAAGCCGCGACCCGGGACGATCCCACGCTGGCCGACATCGCGGCCGGCTACCTCGCCCTGGGCGGCCCCGAGGACGCCGTCCGCGCTGCGGCCAGGCTGCGCGACGGCCGGGCCAAAGCCGCCCGGCTCGCCAAGGCCGCGCTCCTCCTCCAGCAGCAGGGGAGATTCGACCCGGGCAACGAGTCCGCCCAGGCCGTGCTGCTGCTCTCGCAGCGCCGGGTCGAGAAGCGGGAGATCCGCAGCCTGCCGGCCAGGAAGGGCTCGTCCGTCGACGGCGCCGGGGCGGCCGGCAAGGGCGGCGCCGAGCCATGGCTGTCGACGGCCGGCGGCCACAAGTCCCGGCAGGGCCTGCTGCCGCCGGTGGAAGTCTACCACATGCCGGACACCAAGCCTCCTTCGACCTGGGCGCAGCTCAAGATGGGCGTCGGGTCCCTGTGGCAGGTCTACAGGCACAAGCCTTCCCCGAAGGAGACGACGGCGCTCGCCGGCTTGAAGGCCGGCCTGGATTCCTTCCCCTCCGGCAGCCAGATGATCCGGGAGATGGGGGGCTGGGAACGCATCGAGAAGGAAGTCTACTTCATGTACGCCGACATGCCCGACGACGGCACCCTGGCCTACGTCCGGCCGCTGGCCCCCTGGGAAGCCAGGAAGACCGGCAAGCGCTACGTGCTGGCCATCAACAACAAATACCGAGACGAGCAGCCCGAAGCGGTCCTGCCGGTGGTGGCCCACGAGCTCTGGCACGTGGCCGACAAGATGGCCGGCCACGACGAGCCCCTCCTGTCCGTCACCAGCGAGCACGGGGCTCACCTGCGGCAGGTCTACCTCTTCCAGGAGGTCGACAAGAAGCTCACGGCCGAACAGCGCAAGGAGCTCGAGAAGAGCCGCGTCTGGCTCTACCAGAAGTGGGTGGTCTCCATGTGGGAGGACCACCTCAAGCAGCGCTACGCGAGGAAGGAGGACTACCAGAAGGTCTTCGCCGGCAGCAAGAACCTCGAGTACCTGGCCGGGCTGGCCTACGAGGACGTCCTCAAGAAGGCCGTCGGGGACGGGACGCCCCAGGTCCTCTACCACGTCTCGGACCTCTACGCCAACGCCACCAACCAGCCCGAGGTCACCGAGGACGCCTTGCTGGAGAAGATCCGCCTGGAGACCGACCAGGCCAAGCGGCGGGACCTGGAGAACCTCCTCAAGGAGCTCCGCGCCATGCGCGCCTCCTTGTTCCAGACGGACCAGGCCTACCGTGTCCGCACGGCGCAGACCCTCCCATGACGCCGGGCAGCCCCCTGGAGCCCAGGGTGGGCGCGGCCTTGGCCGCCGTCCTGGTCGTGGCCCTGGCCTGGTGGGCGCGCAAGACCCACCGGATCACCCACCCTTCCTTCCCGACCCAAAGCGTGGAGACGAGCACCTACCGCGCCTCGTACCCCGCGCACTGGGAGCCCATCGACCCGGCCGACCCCAGGCTCGGCGAGCGGGAGCTCCTCTTCATCAACCACCGGGAACAGCGGGGCGCGGGCGTGGGAGAGCGTTGGGACCGCCTCCGCCTGCACATGGCCGTGCGCGACGAGGGCGCGGGCTTCCCCAGCCTCGACGGCCTCATCGCCAAGCTCCTCAAAGACGCCGAGCGGCCGGGGCCCTTGAAGACCTGGCGCCTGGCCAACGGGGTCGCGGCCAAGACCTGGACCGAACAGCCCGCCGCCGCCGACATCCCCTCGGTCATGCGCTGGCTCGCCTTCCAAGGGTCGAACGGGCGCTACTATAGCGCCGGTTTCCCGGTCCCGTCCGAGCGCCTGACCCGCGACCGCTACGAGTTCATCTTCAAATCCATCCTGGGCTCCATGGAGTTCAAGCCCCGCCCGTAGCCGCGGCCCGGCGGAGGGAAGTTCAGTGAGGGCCGCGGCCGTCCCAGTCCGGCTTGCGGGGCATCGAGGGCTTCGGATCGATCCCGCCGCCGCGCCCTCCCGAGCCCGACCCGTCGTCTCCGCCGCCACCGCCTACCGGCCGGCCGGGCCCGGGCTGGGGCTTTTCATACTGCTCCTTCAGCCGTTTTCCCTCCGCGTTGAGCCATGCCGGGTTGAGGGTCTCGCCATAATGCAAGGTGTCGTTCAACTTGACGAGCGTCCAATAGAGTTCCTTGGCGCACCCGCTGAGGTCTCGCGCCATCTCCTCCCTGTCCAGAAGGCGCGGATTGGGGAAGAACCACTTGTCCAACGGCCTGATGTGCGTCTCCTCGTTGATATGGCCAGGCTCGTAACATGCCCAGGCGGCGATCAGGCGCAGGTCGTTGGCGGCCCCGGACGCAGGCGTCGGCGGCGCGCCCCCGTGGAAGAGCGCGCGTCGGATAAGACGGTCACGCTCGAAGCGCTCTCCCAGCCGAAGCCGGCCGAGAATGAAGCGGTAGGCCTCCAGCTCGCAGGAAATGGCCAGCCCGGAATCCCGCTCCGCTTGTTCGTATAAGGCGCTTTCATGGCGGATCAGGCCCTCCAGGAAGCGCCATGAAACGCGGTCCGGGTCCTTGCACAACTGATCGGCGAACAGCCTCAAATCCTCCAACTGCCTCCTCTTCCCAACCTCCTCGCTTGACCGCTCCCTGCCGGCGTTGACCCACCCGGCGTCGAGCCGCTCCCCATGGGCCAGCTTTAGCAGCATCGCCTCGTAGAGCTCGTCAGAGCAGAAGGGAGACTTGCCTTTGGGCAGGGCATCCAGGTAAAGCTGGGGATCGAGCCGCGTAAAAGCGTCGAGCCTTTCCTGGGTCACGACCAAGCCCGACAGGCATACCTCCTGCGCGATGTCCCCCAAAGTCTTCAACTGGCCCTGCAATAGGGCAGCCTTTTCCGTTTTCTCCCGCAAATCCTTTGCCTGTTTCTGGATCGCCTGGAGCGCCTCGGAGTCAGGCCCGGTGATGAATTCCGGACGGGAATCAGCCTGCGGAGGATGGCGGGGGTACACGACATTGACGAACGCGGATCGATATCTCTTCTCGTAAGGGTCGAGTCCTTCACGGATCTGGCCTTCCCATTTCTCCGCGTTGATCCGCTCTTGGGCCACAAAAGCGTCGTAATCCGAGATATCCGTGCCCTTGAGGCCGAAGCGGGTCTCCAAGTATGGCCTGGCCAGCTCCCGTTCTTTCACTTCCCAGGCAGGGTTATTCCTCAGATCCAGCCCCTTCGTCATCAGTCTGTCGAAATGCAGGCCCTCGTGGTAGATCGCGAGGAAAAGGCGTCCCGCGTACTCGAAAGCGTCCGGCCCGATCTTCACCCTGCCGTCGTCGGAGGTCTGGCCCCATCGCCCGAGCGGCAGGTTCGGCGCGTACCGCGGTCGCCAAGTTGCCTGCCTGCCGATGAATGATTCCTCGTATTCAGGGTCCGGCGTCCCATCGGGCAAAAGGCGGACCGGAGGGCCGGACTCTATCGGCCCGGACCTGCGTTCCGGCGAGATATGCAGGACCTCCATGGCCGTTTCGATCGCTTCCTGCCGGAGCTGATTGCGTCTCTCCTCGTATTTGGCGAGGCTCTTGACCACAGAGGCGAATTGAGCCTGGTCCTTCTCCGGCAGCGTCAGGAGTTTCTCGCCCGCCATCCCATGGGTCATGCCGCCTGCGTTCAGGTATCGGCTCTTCTTGAATTCATCCCAACCCTCGAACTCAGCGTCGCTGACGATAGAGACAGGCTTCCCAGTCACTTTGTCACGAAGCCCGAACTTCTTCTCCAGAGCGACTTTCTTTCCCAACAGGGCTCCGAAGTTCTTGTTCCTTTCAGGATCCATCACGGCGTTGGCCTTCTGGACCGCATTCTCGACCAGCTGCATCTCCCCCGGGGAAGGCACGTACGGCTCTTGGCCCAAGGCTGGCGACAAAGCCAACCAACACGCGACGGCCAACAAGGCTCTCAAGGCAGGACCTCGAACTCGACCGTGTTTGATTCGATGTAGAATCCCTTTAGGTTGTCGGAATCCAGGCCCATTCTCGCGGCGACATGTTCTTGTTCGCGCCGCTCCTTTCGGGCAAACCACTTCCCGACGATAGTCATGTTTCGCCATTTCTCGATGATCTTCTGCCTCTCCCCTTCTTCCACAGGCTCGCCAAGGTTCTTCACCTTGAGATTGTGCAACTCCTCCGCCATGGATAGAGGTTCGAGTTGCGAATTGCGCCTATAAACCGCCTTGATGCGATGCAGACCGGACTTCCTGAAGACATAAGCGTCCAAAACCCTGGAACCCGGATACACGGGCCCTTTGGGTCCGTAGGGATCGACCTCGCGGCTGCCGCCGGCCATGATCTTGAGCTCCTCGCCGTAGATCTTGGCCAGCTTCTTTAGAGCTTCGCGATCCCCAGGGGTCGAGTCAGACGTGATGCGGGCGTCAGCCAGGCCGACGAAGGTCGTCTTCCGGTAGGGCGCCACCGCGGACCCAAGCGCAGTGAACTCCTCGCCGGGCAGGATTTTAACGCCCTCCCAAGTCTTCTTCCCGAACTTCTCTTCCAGCCAGACAGTGGGAGGGTTGAATAGCAGCATCCGGACAGGATCGGAGAGCTTGGTCCGCAACGTGCCGAACCACCTCTGCCAGCCCCACTCCCGCTGGGATAGACGCCAATGCTTTTTTGGGTTCGTCTCGTAGTATTTCTTCCATTGATTCTCATCAGTGGTCCAAAATTTGTATTCGCCGTGGTACCCCCAGTAGAAATGCGGCTTGACGATCCTGCCGTCCGGCCCTTCCACCATGAAGAAGGTCCCGGCCTTCTCGCGCCAGTTGTCCTTAAGCTCGTCCTGGTCCAACCAGAATTTGTCCGCCAGCCCAATCGTCCGGGGGCTGATGTTCGTCGCTCTGAGCATGTACCAAAGGTCTTCCCCTCTCCGCCATTGGCGCTTAGGGAGTTCTAGGGTGAGCCGGAACGGCTCTTGCGGGATGGGAGTCCGGAGGCAACTGTGCAACGCCACGGCGGCCCATGCCAGGACGATGATCGCGGGGGGAACGCACAGCGCGGCTATGAGTCTCCGAACCCAACGCATTCCCAACCTCCAAAGAAACCAGGGGAAGCGGGCATGCGCGACTGCCCTGCTTCCCCTGGACTCATCCGGTTTGCTGCCGGATCGTGGATACCCCGGAGCCTATCCCCCGGGCTACAAGGGTTTCCGCTTGCGCGGAAGCGCCGACTACCTTGGAGATTGTAGCGGGGCCAGAGGCCGTTGTCATGAGCCATTCTGCCCATCGCGCCCTGGGCTTTACGGCCTACGCGTCAGCAGGATGATCAGGGGCGGTTCGTTCCCCCCAACCGCGCCAAAAATATGCATAATAGGCTGTCGAATCAGCGATCGGGAGGAGCTTATGGGGATCCAATTCCGTGACGCAGCGATGAAGATCGTGGCCGCGCTGGCGGCCTCCGCCTGCCTGGGCGCGGCCGGGGCGGCGGCGCAGGCGCCCGCGCCGCTGGCCAAGGCGGTGGCCGCGTCCATCCAGGACTGCCCGGCCGGCGGAACCGTGGTCGTGCCCATCATCACCTGGGGCGGCGACATCCCGACGATCCACGCCAACGGCGGCAAGGCCGCGACCGCCGCCGGGAGCATCTTCGGGAAGGCGGGCCTGGCCCTCAAGCTCGCGAGGGAGGACGTCTTCTCGAAGCAGGTCGAAAGCTACCTGAGGTGCGAGACCCCCTACCTGCGCGGCACGGCCGGCATGATCGCCATGGCCTCCGAGACCGCCAACCGCGACCCCAGGACCAAGATGGTCGTGGTCTATCAGCTCACCTGGTCGGCCGGCGGCGACGCGCTCGTGGTGAAGGGCGCCATCCGCTCGCCCAAGGAGCTCAAGGGCAAGACCATCGCGGTCCAATCCTACGGCCCCCACGTGGACTACCTCGGCAAGGTCCTCGCCGACGCGGGGCTCTCGTTCGCCGACGTGCGGCTCAGGTGGTGCAAGGACCTCACGGGGACGGACAAGACCCCGGGCAAGGCCCTGGGAGCGGCGGACGTGGACGCGGCCATGGTCATCAGCCCGGACGCCATGGCCCTGACCTCGGGCGGCACCGTGGGCACCGGCGCCGAGGACTCCGTCAAGGGCGCCAAGATCCTCCTCACGACCAAGTCGGCCAACCGCATCATCGCCGACGTCTACGCGGTCCGGTCAGACTACTTCGAGAAGAACCGCGAGGACGTCGAGAAGTTCGTGCGGGGCCTGCTCGCCGCCCAGGAGGAGGTCAAGGCCCTCTTCAAGGGCAAGGACGCGCGACGCCCCGAGTACAACGCCTTGCTGGCCGGGGCCGGGCAGCTCCTGCTCGACAGCGCCCAGGCCGTCAAGGACGTCGAGGGCCTCTACGGGGACGCGGAGTTCGCCGGCTACCCGGGCAACGTCCAGTTCTTCGCCACCCCCCAGTACCCGCGCAGCTTCGAGCGCCTCATGGGCGAGATCCAGTCCGGCTTCGTGCCGCTGGGCCTGCTCGGCGCCAAGCAGACGGTCGGCAAGGCAGGCTGGGACTTCGCGTCCCTGCAGGCGGGGCTCAAGGACACGGCCAAGGTCACGGCTCCCCGCTTCGACGAGGCCCAGGTGGCGCGCGTCGTCTCCGAGCGCCAGAAGAAGGGCAACCTCGACGACAGCGGGCTGTTCTCCTTCGAGGTCTTCTTCAAGCCCAACCAGGCGGGCTTCCCGACGACCCTCTACGAGGATTCCTTCAAGAAGGCCATCGACCTGGCCTCCACCTACGGCGGCGCGGTCATGACCGTGGAGGGGCATTCAGACCCCCTGGGCTACCTGCGCAAGGTCAAGGAGGGCGAGGTCGAGGCGGTGCTCAAGCGCCAGCGCCAGGCCGCGCTCAACCTCAGCCTCTCCCGCGCCATCGCGGTCCGCGACACCCTGGTCGCCTACGGCAAGCAGAAGGGCATCACCCTCGACCCTTCCCAGTTCGCGGTCGTGGGGCAGGGCATCACCAAGCCCCGCTCCGGCATGTGCGGGTCGGACCCCTGCGCCCCCAAGTCCGAGAAGGAGTGGCTCGACAACATGAGGGTGGAGTTCCGCATCATCCAGGTCGAGGCCGAGGAAGCGGTGTTCAAGCCTCTCTAAGGAGCGCGCAATGGCCAAAAGACACGGCGGAGAGCAATCCTCGGGCGGGTGGAAGATCTTCATCGCCATCGTGGCGGCGTGGATCATGATCTCGATGTACAGGTCGCGCTCGAAGCCGGTCCCGGGCGCGGTCC
The DNA here is from genome assembly GCA_016212795.1 of Elusimicrobiota bacterium. Taxonomy (GTDB): domain Bacteria; phylum Elusimicrobiota; class Elusimicrobia; order UBA1565; family UBA9628; genus JACRDT01. The sequence goes on from JACRDT010000033.1 coordinate 54,414, forward strand.
CGGCCCTCGATGTGCCGGCCGCCCCGGCCGGGAGCCAGGCCAAGGCGGAGTGGCCGCCCAGCGCCGGGGCAGGCGACAAGGCCGAACTGGCCCCCAACCTCACCATGAGGAACTACTACGTCATCCTCGACGGCTCCGGGAGCATGGCGGACAAGGGCTGCTCGGGGGACGTCCCCAAGCTGGACGCGGCCAAGAAGGCCCTGTCGGACTTCTCCAAGGCCGTGCCCCGCAACGCGCAGCTGGGGCTGCTCTCCTTCGACGGCAGGGGCGTGGCCGAGCGGGTCCCCCTGGGCCTGGACAACCGCGACCGGTTCATGGAGGAGGTCCAGAAGGTCGCGGCGGGCGCCAACACGCCCCTGAGGAGCGCCATCTCGATGGGCATCGTCAAGCTCGAGGACGCGGCGCGCCGGCAGCTCGGCTACGGGGAGTACAACCTGGTCGTGGTGACCGACGGGGAGGCCGTCCCCGAGAGCGAGGACCCCAGGGGGGTCGTCAACGCCGTCCTGGGCAGGACCCCCATCGCCATCCACACCATCGGGTTCTGCATCGGAGCCAACCACAGCCTCAACCAGCCCGGCCGCACCCTCTACAAGACGGCCCAGAACCCGCAGGAGCTCAAGGCGGGCCTCGAGGACGTGCTGGCCGAGTCCGAGAAGTTCGACGTGAGCGGGTTCAAATAGCGGAGCACCGGTGAAAGGCTTCGTCATCTTCCTGACCCTGGGGGTGGTCCTGCTCCTGGGCGTCTACTTCCTCAAGCCGCGCTTCCTGGAGCGGCGGCAGGTGAGCACCTCCGACTCCAAGGACATGAAGCGCACCATCCGCATCGGGGTCGACAACTGGGCGGGGTATTTCCCGCTGTGCAGCCCCGAGATGAAAAAGCGGATGCGGGGCGCCAAGTACCTCCTGCAGTGCAACGACGACAACGCCGACTACCCCGGCCGCATGAAGAAGATGCGCAAGGGCGAGCTCGAGCTGGCGGTGGCCACGGTGGACTCCTTCCTGCTCAACGGCGCGCCCGAGGATTTCCCCGGCACCATCGTGGCCGTCATCGACGAGTCCAAGGGCGGCGACGCCATCCTGGCCGACAAGCGGCGCGTCAGGAACATCGAGGAGCTCAAGAGCCGGCCCGGGCTGCGCATCGCCTTCACCCCGGCCTCGCCGAGCGAGCACCTGCTCAAATCCGTGGCCGCCCACTTCGACATCCCGGCCCTGCGCGAGCGCAAGGGGGCCTGGCGCGTGGAGGCCGAGGGCTCCTCCGCCGCCCTGGCCAAGCTCGAGAAGGGCGAGGTCGACGCCGCGGTGCTCTGGGAGCCCGACGTCTCGCGCGCGGTGGCGTCGGACCGCTTCGTCAAGCTCCTGGGCACGGAGAGCACCCGCAGGCTCATCGTGGACATCCTCCTGGTCAACCGCGAGTTCTCGGCTTCCGACCCCGAGGCCGTGAAGATCCTGCTGGCCAACTACTTCCGGACCCTCAAGACCTATCAGCGCGAGCCGGCTTCCCTGAAGAAGGACCTCTCCCAATCCGCCAAGCTCAAGGCCAAGCAGGTGGACGCCATGCTCGCGGGCGTGGCCTGGGCCTCGCTCACCGAGAACGCCAAGAAATGGTTCGGGCTCTCGGTGGGCTCCGACCTCGGCGAGGAGGGGCTCGTGGACACGGTCGAGTCCACGGTGCAGATCCTGCTCGCCAACGGCGATTTCCCGGCGAATCCCGTCCCCCGCGGGGACCCGTACCGGCTGATGAACAGCTCCTTCGTGGAAGAGCTGCTCAAATCCGCCGCCGACCCCGCGGCCGGCATGGGGGGCGACCAGGGCCCCGAGGCGCGCGACTTCTCCCCCCTCGACGAGGCCGGGTGGAACGCGCTCCAGGAGGTCGGGATGATGAAGATCCTGCCCATCACGTTCCAGAGCGGCACCGCCGACCTCGGCCTCGAGGGCCGCGAGGAATTGGACAAAGCCGCCTCGCACCTCGAGCACTACCCGGGCTTCCGCGTCGTGGTCAAGGGGCACACGGGCCTCACGGGCGACCCGGGCCAGAACAAGGTCCTCTCCCAGGAGCGCGCCGACGCCGTGGCCCGCTACCTGGCCATCACCCACAGCGTGAACCCCAACCGCCTGCGGGCCGTGGGGCTGGGCTCCTCCCGTCCCCTGGCCCGCCAGCCCGGCGAGTCCGACCGGAGCCACAACTACCGGCTGCCGCGGGTCGAGCTGCACCTGGTGGCGGAGGGGCTGTGAGCGACAAGCCCGTCGACTTCTCCCAGGGGGCGACCAAAAAGGCCGTGCTCAAGGCCACCCTGGAGAACCCGGTCACCATGTACTCGACGGGAGTCGGCATGCTGGGCGCCCTGGCCATCGGGCTCTTCGGCATGACCGCCCTGCCGGTGGCGGCGGCGGTCGGGGGCCTGGGGATCGGCGTGGGCTCCTGGCTCGTCAACTACTTCGTGCGCGGGCGCTCGCTCGCGGACCGGCACGTCCAGAAGATCTACGAGGAGCTGCTCAAGCGCCGCCAGCGGCTCCTGACGGGCCTGGAGCAGACCCTCGGGAAGGTCGGCCGCGACGCCCGGGGCGACGTCCGCGACTACGCCGGGCAGGCCTCCAGCCAGCTCGCCATGGCCCGGGAGCGCTTCGAGACGCTCAAGGCGACCCTGGAGGCCAAGCTGAACCCCGGGGAGATGACGTACGCCCGCTACGTGGGCGCGGCGGAGCAGGTCTACCTCTCCGTCCTCGACAACCTCTCGGTCATGGCGTCCATGCTGCGCAGCGTCGGCGCCATCGACCCGGCTTACATCGCCTCCCGGCACAAGGCCCTCAAGGCCTTGAAGAGCCCCGCCGACGCCGACCGGCGCGAGTTCGAGACCCTGGAGGAGCGCGGGCGCCTGCTGCGCGAGAAGCTCGACAAGGTCAACGAGCTGCTGACCCAGAACGAGGTGGCCATCACGCGCATGGACCAGCTCGGCGCGAGCCTGGCCGAGCTCAAGATCTCGTCCCAAGGCGGCTCAGTGGACCTGGACACGGCCATCCAGGAGATGGAGAACCTGGCCAAGCAGGCCCATCGTTATGAGGAATGAGCAGAGGCGGCATAGTTCTGTATAATGGTGCCGCGGCCCGCAGGGCCGCGGCAGGAATGGAGGTCCCGTGGAACTGCAAGCTGCGAACCAAGAGGAGATCAAGCAGGAACTCGGCCTGGTGGCCCCGAAGGAGCTGACCGCCGCCCCCGGGGACGACCCCGCGCTCGACAAGAAGGCCGGCAAGGTCGCGGACATGCTCCTCAAGTTCGAGGGGGACAAGGAGGAGGCCAAGCTCAAGAGCAAGGCCTCCATCGAGAGCCTGGGCGGCGACCTCCAGCGCAAGGCCGCCCTCCAGAGCGAGATGCTCAAGGAGCCCATCAAGTCCCTGTCCCACCGCTCCGCGGAGGGCGGCGACGTGGCCAAGTCCCTCGTCGACCTGCGCACGCAGGTCGAGGAGCTCGACCCCGCGCGCTTCGATTTCTCGCCGGGCTGGTTCTCGAGGGTGGTCGGCTACCTCCCCGGCATCGGCAGCCCCCTCAAGAGGTATTTCTCAAGGTACGAGAGCTCGCAGACCATCATCAACGCCATCGTGCAGTCCCTGGAGCTCGGCCGCAAGCAGCTCGTGCGCGACAACGTGACCCTGGCCGAGGACCAGAAGCGCATGCGCGAGTTCATCGACAAGCTGACCAGCGCCGTCAAGTTCGCCCAGCTCCTGGACCAGAAGCTCCAGGGCAAGGTGGACGCCGGCCTCGCCCCCGACCTGGCCCAGTTCGTGCAGGAGGAGCTGCTGTTCCCCCTGCGCCAGCGCATCATGGACCTTCAGCAGCAGCTGGCCGTGACCCAGCAGGGCGTGCTGGCCATGGAGATCCTCATCCGCAACAACAAGGAGCTCGTCCGCGGCGTGGACCGCGCCCTCAACGTCACGGTGAGCGCGCTCCAAGTGGCGGTCACCGTGGCGCTGGCCCTGGCCGACCAGCAGGTCGTGCTCGACAAGGTGCAGGTCCTCTCGCGCACCACCTCGGACCTGATCGCGAGCACGGCGGCCCGGCTCAAGACGCAGGGGGCCGCGGTGCACAAGGCCGCCTCGCAGACGCAGTTGGACATGGAGTCCCTGAAGAAGGCCTTCGCCGACATCCGGGACGCCATGCAGGACATCGCCGAGTTCCGCCGCCGTGCCCTGCCGCAGATGGCCCAGAACATCAAGGAAATGGACAGCCTCACCGCCGAGGCGGCCAAGGCCATCACGAAGATGGAGAAAGGCTCCAGGGCGGCGCCGGTCATACCGATCGAGCTGGAATAACCAACAGGGGGATCAGACATGACGAAACTCAAGTTGCTCGCCGCCTTGCTCGCGCTGGCCGCTCTCGGCGCGCCCACTCGGACGCACGCGCAAACCGCAGCGAAGAAATCCTTCGCCGTGGCCTGGTCGCACTACACGGGCTGGGAGCCCTGGGCCTACGCCGACGAATCGGGCATCCTCAAGAAGTGGGCCGACAAGCGGGGGATCAAGATCAAGCTCTCCCTGGTCAACGACTACGTCGAGTCCATCAACCTCTACACCTCGGGCAAGTTCGACGCCTGCGTCATGACCAACATGGACGCGCTGACGATCCCGGCCGTGGGCGGCGTGGACTCGACCGCCCTCATCATCGGGGACTTCTCGAACGGCAACGACGGCGTCGTCCTGCGCAAGGGCGACAAGATGGCGGACCTCAAGGGCCGGCAGGTCAAGCTCGTCGAGCTCTCGGTGTCCCACTACCTGCTCAGCCGCGCCCTCGGCATGAACCAGATGACGGAGAAGGACATCCGCACCGCCAACACCAGCGACGCCGACATCGGCTCGGTGTTCCTCGCCGACGAGAACGGGGCGGCGGTCACCTGGAACCCCATCCTCATGAAGGTGCGCAACGGCAAGGGCGTCAAGATGGTGTTCGACTCCTCGAAGATCCCGGGCGAGATCATCGACATGATGGTCGTCAAGACCGCGGCCTCCGAGGACCTCAAGGCGGCCCTCGTAGGCGCGTGGTTTGAGACCATGAAGGTCATGTCGGGCACCGGGCCCAAGACCAACGAGTCTCTCGCCGCCATGGCCAAGACCGCGGGCGGCACCGTGCCCGAGTTCAAGGCCCAGCTCAAGACCACCCGCATGTTCTACGACCCGGCGGCCGCCGCGGCGTTCGCCAAGGGCGCGGACCTCAAGAAGACCATGGAGTACGTCCGGACCTTCTCCTTCGACCACGGCCTCTTCGGCCAGGGCGCGTCCTCCAAGGACTTCGTCGGCATCGAGTTCCCCGACGGCGGCGTCCTGGGCGACAAGAAGAACGTGAAGCTCCGGTTCACCGACCGCTACATGAAGGCGGCCTCAGAGCCCAAGCCGTAGTGGCGAACGGCGTCGAGCGCCGGCGCGCGGAGCCCGGGTTCTGGGGCGTGCACGCGCGGCCGGGCTCCAGGGCCCGCTGGCTGCTCGGGGCCCTGCCGTTCGTCCTGGTCATGGGGGTCTACCTGGGCGCCTCCTTCGTCAGGCGCCTGGACAACCCCCAGGACAAGCTGCTCCCCTCCCCGGCCCAGATGCTCCAGGCCGGCCGGCGCATGGCCTTCGAACCAGACCGCAGGACCGGCGACAAGCTGCTCTGGCTCGACACCCGCTCGAGCCTCAAGCGGCTGGCCATCGGGGTCTCGGCCGCGGCCGCCGCCGGGCTCCTGCTGGGCCTCAACCTGGGGCTCCTGCCGGGGATCAACGTCCTGCTCCAGCCGATCGTGACCATGGGCTCGATCATCCCGCCCCTGGCCCTGCTGCCCATCCTGTTCATCGTCTTCGGGGTCGACGAGCTCTCCAAGGTGGTCCTCATCTTCGTCGGGACCTTCCCGGTCATCACGCGCGGCATCATGCTGGAGGCCCGCAGGACCCCGCGCGAGCAGATCGTCAAGGCCCTCACCCTCGGCGCCTCTCAGCTGGAGGTCATCTATCGGATCGTCATGCCCCAGCTCCTGCCGAGGCTCCTTGAGGCCGTCCGGCTCTCCCTGGGCGGGGCGTGGCTCTTCCTCATCGCGTCGGAGGCCATCGCGTCCGAGTCGGGCCTGGGCTACCGCATCTTCCTCGTCCGGCGCTACATGGCCATGGACGTGATCATCCCCTACGCCATGTGGATCACGGCGCTGGGCTTCGGCATGGACTGGGGGCTCAAGAAGCTCATCGCCAGGCTCTACCCCTGGTACTCCTCCGAGGATTCATGACCGGCCCCATCCCCCGGTCGTCCGACCCGAAGGACAAGGTCCTCTACGTCGAGAACGTCTGCAAGGCCTACGGCGGCAAGGTGGTCCTCGACGACGTCGACCTCTCGGTGCGCTCCGGCGAGTTCTGCGGCGTGGTCGGCCCGAGCGGGTGCGGCAAATCCACCCTCCTGCGCCTCATCCTCGGCGCGGAGGAGCCGACCTCGGGCCGTATCCTCCTCGACAACGAGCCTGTCGGGCCCCCGGACCCCAAGCGCGGCATCGTGTACCAGAAGTATTCGCTTTTCCCCCACCTGACGGTGCTCGACAACGTGCTGCTCGGCAAGCGGCTGACCCTGGACTTCGCCTTCCGCCGCCAGGCGGCCGCGTTGACCGAGGAGGCCATGGCCCTGCTCAAGCAGATGCGCCTCGAGGGCGACGCGGCCAAGTACCCCCACCAGCTCTCGGGCGGCATGCAGCAGAGGGTCGCCATCGCCCAGGCCATGGTCATGCGGCCGAGCATCCTGCTCATGGACGAGCCCTTCGGCGCCCTGGACCCGGGCACGCGCGAGGACATGCAGGTCCACCTCCTGGAAGCCTGGGAGAAGTCCAAGATGACGGTCTTCTTCGTGACGCACGACCTGCCGGAGGCGGTCTACCTGGCCACCCGCGTGCTGGTGCTGACCCAGTTCTACCGCGACGAGCGGGGCGATGGCTATCCCGGGAGAGGGGCCAAGGTGGTGGGCGACTACGACGTCGCCCACCTGTCCGGCTCGACGGACCTCAAGCGCCGGGCCGAGTACGCCGACCTCGTGCAGACCATCCGCCAGGACGGCTTCGAGCCCGAGGCGCGCCGGCACGTCAACGATTTCAACCTCAAGCACCCGGACTCGTGGCGCTCCCTGCGTCCCGAGGAATCCGGGGGCTGACGACTCGGTGGAGAGGTGGTCCCATGAACAAGGCGATGGAAGAACAGAAGGAGGCGGCTCGCCTAGCGCTCGCCCAGGGGCTTTGCGGCCTGCTGGTCGGACTGCTGTGGGTGTCGATCCTGGCGGCGGTCGCGGTCCCCTCGTTCCAGAACGTCCTGATGTCCCACCGCATGGCGGATGACTTCGGCCGCCTCGGCCGGCTGGCCGGGTTCTTCGACCTCTCCCGGGGAGCGTTCGTGCTGGCGGCCTTCGCGGCCATGCTGTCGTCCTGGGTCATGACCGCCCGCCGCGTCAACCCGGACCTGCCTCCCTTCCCGTTCGACGAGGCCCGGCGGCCGCTCCTCACCTGGCTCCTGGTGTTCGCCTCCGGAGCGTCGTTCTGGGTCGGGCTGTTCCTCCTCGGGAGCCCGGACCTCGTCCCTTCGGGGGAGCCGGTCCTGGCGAGGCTCGTCGCGGCGGCCGCGGGGGGCGCCGTCTGCTGGCTCATCATCTCGCCGGCCGGGCTGGCGGGCGCGCTCGGCGTCTGCCCGCCGCCCGGGCCGGCCTGCGAGCGGCCCTCGTGCCGCTACGCGGCCGCTGCCTGGGGCGCGTGCTTCGGCCTCCTGGCGGGGGTCTTCCTGCGCGGGGCGGAGAGGGGCGTCGGGTTCCTGTTCCAGTGGATCCTGGAGGTGGGGTCCCCCTCCTTCGAGATGAACGCCGCGCAGGCGCTCGTCGTGTACAGCCTGCCCGTGGCCGCGGGCGCGCTTTCCTTCGCCGTCGTCTTCGGGTCCGCGCCCGCCTGGGCGGCGGACGGGTCGGGCGCCTTCGTCAGGCTCCGCCGGGCCCTCATCCCCGCGGCCCTGCTGGCGGTCTCGGTCCTGTGGGTGCGCGGCCTGCACCGCCAGGCGGTCGCGGAGTTCCATTGGCGCGCCGGGAGCCTCGTCGAGGCCGCGGCCCTGCCGGACAAGACCCCTCCCCTCTGGACGCTCGTCGTCCTGGGCGCCGACGGCAAGGACGCGCCCACGGCCGCCCCGTGGCCTCTCGAGGCCAAGCCGTGGCACGGTTCGGGCGGCGCCGTGGCCGCCACCGAGGCCAACGCCGCCAAGCTCACGGAGTTCCTGGCCGGCCCGGGCCGGCGCAGCCGCTACCACCGGGCCGCCGCGGACGTCCTGGCCCGCTTCCCCAACGCGCTCTGGGACCGGGAAGCCGCCCTCTACGCGAGGGAGCTCGTGACCGGCGTGTTCGGGGAGGACATCCTCTCCCCGGCCATGGAGTCGCACTGGCTGTCCCGGCAGGCGCCGGTCACGCCGGCCAACCGCGCCAGGCTGGAGGCGGTCTCGGACCCGGGCCGCTACCGCATCCGGGGCCGGGCGGCCCTGACCGTGGCGAAGGCCTGGTGGCGCTTCGGGGACCCGCGGCGCGCCCGCCGCTGGCTGGACGCGGCGCGGCTGACCTATCGGGGCGACAAGGACGAGCCGGTCGCCCTCCCGGAGGGCAAGCCCTTCACCGACGGCGCCGTCCAGGGCCGCGTCACCATCGGCGGCAAGGCCGCCGCCGGGGCGAGGGTCGGCCTCTTCAGGCTCCCAGACAGGGCCCGCGCCCTCACGCCGCCCTGGCCCGGCGCCCCCTTGAGCCAGCTGTCTGATTCGCGGGCCCTCGGCGCCGACGGAGCCTTCCGCTTCGACCATCTCTCCGACGGGCAATACGGGGTCTGCCTTCTGGCTCCTCCCGGGACCTTGCCCGTGAAAGGCCGCCTCAAAGGCGGGAAACTGCCCGGCGTGTTCCCGCTGTCGAGCCGCGCTCCCCGCGCCGACCTCGGGCTCATCGCCCTGGCGCCGGCGCCTTGACGGCCTACTTGGGCTCGACGAACGCGGCCTTGGCCTGCTTGGCCTCGGCGAAGATGATGATGCCCTTCTTCCCTGTCAAGCGATGCATTACGGAGGTCGTATCCCTTCAAGTTCGTCTAAGGCGAAGCGGAATCGGGGATTGACTGCCAACACGCTCTTAAAGGACGCTTTCGACTTTGCAATGTCCCGGAGGTATTGCTTGTACACTCTGCCTTTCCAGTACGCGCACCAAGCGTAGTTGGGATTGAGGCGGAGGGACCTGTTGAAAGCCTGCAGCCCCCCTAGCGGATCGCCTTTGTCCACAAGAGACCGGCCCAGCACGTAATACGAATAGTAGTCAGGCTTCAGGGATACGGCCTTCTTCGCCAGTTCCCAGGCTCCTGCGGGGTCTTCGCCGATCTCGCATTGGCTCTCAGCAAGATAGGCGTAGATGATGCCCTCATTGGGATGCTTCGCGCTCAGCCCGCCGAGGCGAAGTTTGGCTTCCTTCAGCGCCCTGTCGGCACCGGAGATATCTCGATCATTCACGAGAATCCTTATCTTGAACAAGTAGCTATGGCCCACGATCATCGGGTCAGGACTCAATTCTAGCGCCCTGCCGAGATGGCCGAGAGCCTCGCTTGATTTCCCCAGCATGAACTCGAGTTCGCCGAAAGTGGCCGGGACGTAGGCGTTCTCCGGCTCCAGTTCAGCGGACGTCTTCAGATCCTCCGCCGCCTTCTCATAGTCGCCGACATAGATGAAGGCATTCGCGCGGTTGAGGTAACCGCCGGTTTTCGTCGGATTCAACAAGATCGCCTTTGAACAATCCTCGATAGCCTTCGAGTAGTCACCTTTGTAAATGAAAACAAGGCAGCGGTTGACGAAAACAGCGGGCTCGTCTGGCACGATTTCTGATGCCGTGCTGAGATCCTCGATGGCCTTATCATAGGCGCCCTGCTTTTCCGCATAGATTGCGCCGCGGACCAAATACGCTCGGGCGCCTCGGGAATTCAACTCGACAGCTCTATCCAGGCTCTGAAGAGCCTTGACGTACTCGCCGCTATTGTAATGCGCTATCCCACGGAAGAGGAAGGCGGTGGAGTCTTTCGGTGACAACTCAAGGGCCATGTCCAGGTTTCGGATGGCACTCTGATGATCACCAAGCTGATCGTACGCTAGCCCGAGATTCCTGTAAGCTACGGCCTTATTGCCGACGCCGTCAGCGGGAAGCCAGGACTCGAGCGCCTTGGAATAGCATTCGACCTGTTTGCTTGGGCCCGCCGCATCGAGCCCTTGTTCAACCCACGAACCGAAGCTGCCAGGAAGGCAGGCACCGGTGGTGGACCTCTCTTCACACCCGTACACGGCTGAAGTCTGGCAGGTCAGCGCCATCAGCAGCCAGATGGTCCTCCCCATCGGGATCATTCGACCGCAGCTTTGTCTCCGAGGCACATGCGCTCCCATTCAATCCGGTTGATCCCCCGACTCGACTGGCGCCCCTGCCAACTGTATGAGTATTTTGCGCGGCACCACCCGTGAAACCCAACCCTTCATGGGGCCGTGATCACTTGCTGCCTGCTGAGACCAGAACGGCCTGCACCAGAGTCCTGTCTCGCCTGACCTGGAGTGCACGCGCGGCTGGTTCAAGTCTCAAAATCTCGGCTCTGACCAGGGCCTCAATGTGGGGATACCGGCTTATGATTTTCGCGTTCTTTTCCAACTCGGAACTTAGGATTCGCCGGCGGTCTTCAGTCGCCGGGTCCAGACCCTTGAAAGAGCGAGTCTGATTGGCGTGGATTACCGCTCCAAGCGCCTCGATCCGGCTTTTGATTTCCTCCAAGGAGGAATCCTTGACCCAGCCCCTGATCTCCTCATGATTCTGCCCAGGCTTCCTGACGGAGCCGGTTGGCCAAGCGATCCCAAGGGGGCAGTTTTTTCCCAACTCGGAAGCGCCATCTTGCGAGAAGAATTGCAGCGCCTCTGTTTTCGCTATTCCGAGGTCCGCCACCTCGACGAAGACGGAGAGGAACTTGTCCGCTCTCCCGCAGGCTGGAATAGGAGATGGCTCTCTCTTCCAATATCCCTTGGGAACCCCGCGGACATCGGTCGCTGGGCCCGAGGAAATCTCCGGCGGCGTCGGCGCCGCGTTCGACGGCATCAGAGCCACCAAAAGGAACCCGACCGTAACCCCGGTAATCCCCCCCCCTTTCATGGCGCTTGCTCCACCCTCACTGCAACACCAGCTTTCTGGGCCTTCTCATACCGCGAGATGAGACCGGCCAATTCCTCCGCGACGGTCTCAGAGAACCCGATGATGCCAGGGATGTCGATCTGTTCCTTCTTCAGGGCCGAGATCTCGGCCTGGATCCTGTCCAATTTATAGTAGAGGTCCTCCACGTCCCTTGCTGTAGCGAGCTTCTTTGAAGAAGCAAATCTCACCCTCCTCAATCCCAGCAGAAGGCCTAGAACTTTCTTGTATTGGGGCAACGGAACTTTCCAGAACCCGTCGTAGGTTGCACGACCCGGGGAATAGCCCCTCACGAATTCTTGATACGGGTATTGAGAGAAGTACGGATCATGTTGAATGGGGGCTTTCACGCCGCCAGCCTTCCACAGAGCGGCCGTAACGAAGGCCTCGGTAGCTGCCGCATCCTTTGATTCGATGACGACCCGGCATACCTCAAAGTACGGAGGAGCCGAATATGTCTTATTCCAAAACTCCGGCTTCGTGAAGTCCTGTGTTGCCGCGAGGCGCGGATGGGAGGCGGACCGAATCGATCCGCAACCCGATGAGAATGCCAGGGTGCCGGCCGCAAAGAAGATGCGAAATACAGATTTCAACATGGACGTCGCTCAGTCAAGGCGTCGGCCCTTGATTCAGCATATCATCGAAGAGAAAGACCTGCATCAATGCCCTGTCCGCAGTGTCTCGCCGCGCTTTGGCAGCCGGTTCAAGCCAACGGAGCTCATCTTGGAGCAGCGTCAGCACATGCGGAGTCGTCCTGAGAAGCCCATCATGGGAACTTATCTCGGCCTGAAGAGCCCGCAGATGCTCATCGGCGTCCTGCGGTGGTCCGCCGAACGACGATCCGTCGTTCGTTCCCACCACTTCGCCGATTGCGGAGAGCCTGCTCTTGGCCTCAGCCAGGAATCCTTCCTTGAACCAACCAGCGAGCCAGATGTACGGGAAAGGCTTCTTATACCATCCGGGCGGGCGCATGCCTCCATCCGAGCAGTTGGCCGCGAGCTCAAGCGCTCCATCCATCGAGAATAGGCCCTTCGCCTCCGCTGCCGCGCGAGCCAGGTCCTTTACCCGCACAAAAACACTGAGAACTATGCCGCCCTTCCCGCAGAATGTTCGGGGCATTCCGATGGCAATTTGAGTTTCTGTTGCCACCTCCTCTGAGCGGCTCGCAGGGACCACAGGCGCCGCCACATGGGCCGAATCGGTGAGAACTATCCCGACGGCAGCGTCGTCAATCACGTCGCGATGTTTGGAGGCGAAGGATTCCAAGTACTCCACCTTGGAGTCGACCGTGGCTAGTACGGCCGGAATCGAGGACTTGTCATTCAAAAGCAACGCCCTCTCCGCGCGCAGGTTGGCCAGTTTGAAGTACAGCTCGGAGAAGTCGACCTCCGCGGAGACATAGCGCACCACCTGTCCAAGGGCCGACAATTCTGAAACCGCGCCGCCGACGCGGTTCTTCGACATGTCCCAAACGCCCTCATAGCGCGATCCTAGCCCAACGAAATCCGCGAGAGTGATAGAGCAAGGGAAGACAGGGCCGTTTATCCACCTGGGCATTCGGCCGTCATTGAGCCTTGAGGCGGACTTGCGTCCCTTCGCTTTCCAAAGGATGCTGGCAAGCTGCGACTCTGCCGCTCCGGCGTCCTTGACATTGAGAACGATGCAGTGCTCCTCGGAGTAGGGAGGTATGCCGAAGTATCTGTTCCAGAATCCAGGTACAGCGTGGTCGAAGGAGCGGCTCGCAAGAGACGCGGTCGAGTCGTCAGGAAGGCCAACGGGGCGCGGAACGCACCCCCCGAAGAAGCCAGGGCAGAACAGAAAGAGGAAAACGCAGATCCGGGACACGAATGGACTTAGACGGCGGCTGAGAGACAATTGTCCTATGCCTCCCGGTGGGGAATGGTTGGCTAACACTTGCCAGGCCTCAATGGCCCGACCTATTGTACTACATCGCCTTTCAATCCTTGACCATGCAATGACTGGGGGAATCTTGTGGCCAGGCTACGGTCTGGCATCGGCGGCGGGCTTGGGCTCGACGAACGCCGCCTTGGCCTGCTTCAGGCCTCGGCGAATTTGATTGTTTCCGAAGCCGGCGATCATTGGGATTCCCGGGGCCAAGCCCGCCACATCCATATCCCCGCCAGCCCGGTCGCGACGAGGTTCGCCCAATGAAAAGCGCGGGCATAGCCGGCCAAGGACTCTCCTTTGGCGGCGAATAGGCCAAGAAAAAACAGCGTCCCCGCCCCAACGATGATAAGCGCGCCGAGGGCGGCCGCTGTTCCGAGCAGATTGCGTCCGAAGGGGTGGATGGGCCTGCGCCCCAGCGCGATGGACCCGAAAGCCAGGAGCAAACCGATCCCGACTTGCCACAGCAGCCAACTGAGGACGGGAAAATACAAGTCGATGCCCTCGCCGCGGAGGGTCCGTGCGCTACCGAAAGCGACCAGCAGCCAGCACATCAGCGTGGAGCGCCAATAGCGCCGCTCCAAACCCGTGAACCCCAGTCTAGGAAGAGACATGCCCGGTCTGCTTGGGCTCGACGAACGCGGCCTTGGCCTGCTTGGCCTCGGCGAACGAGGCGGACTGGGCGCGGCCTTCCAGGAGCCAGGAGCGCAGGTAGGCCACCCGCTCGCGCTGGGAGACCGCCAGCGGCACCAGCCTCTTGGCCGCGGCGAGGACGTCGTCGGTCGTGAACTCGCGACCTTCGCTGAAGGCGAAGAACATCGCGTCGTTGACGGCGTTCTCGAGCTCGGCCCCGACGTAGGAGGGGGTCGCCGCGGCCAGGGCGTCGAGGTCGAAGCTCTCTGGCTTGCGGCCCCGCTTGCGCAGGTGGACGGCGAAGATGTCCTTGCGCTCCTGGAGGGCCGGCAGGTCCAGGAAGAAGATCTCGTCGAACCGGCCCCGACGCAGGAGCTCGGGCGGCAGCTGCGAGATGTCGTTGGCCGTGGCGACCACGAAGCAGGGCGAGCGCTTCTCGGAGAGCCAGGTCAGGATGGAGCCGAAGACCCGCATGCTTGTGCCCGCGTCGTTGCCGCCGTGGGCCAGGGCCTTCTCCATCTCGTCGATCCAGAGGACGCAGGGCGCCACCGCCTCGGCCAGGCGCAGGGCCTTGCGGGTGCGCTCCTCGGACTCGCCGACGAAGCTGCCAAACAGCGCGCCCACGTCGAAGCGCACGAGCGGCATGCCCCAGAGGTTGCCGATCATCTTGGCGGAGAGGCTCTTGCCCGTGCCGGGGATGCCGATGAGGGCGATCCCCTTGGGGACGGGCAGGCCGTAGGCGCGGGCCTCGGGCCCGAAGGCCCCGGCGCGGATCTTCAGCCAGCCCTTGAGCGCCTCGAGGCCGCCCACGTCGGAGGGCGTCTCGGTCACGGGGTAGAACTCGAGGGCCTTGCTCTCGCGGATGATGTCCTTCTTCTCGGCCACGACCATGGCCACGTCCTCCTCCGTCAAGGCGCCGTCGGAGACGATGCCCTTGGCGAAGACCCGCTGGGCCTGCGCCTTGGAGAGGCCGCTGGCGGCCTGGAGGAGGCGGGAGCGCCGGCCGTCCTCGACCGTGATGTGGAGGTCGGGGTTCTTGAGGAGCTCCGCGAGGGCCTCTCCGAGCTCGTCTTGGCCGGGCAGGGGCAGGCGCAGGAGCACGGCGCAGTCCTTGAGCTCCTCGGGCACCTCCGCGGCCGGGGTGGTCACGATCATGGAGCGCTTGGTGAAGACGAGCTCCTGAGCGACGGAGCGGAGCTTGCGCTTGAGCCGCTTGTCGGTCCAGGCGTCGTGGAAGTCGCGCAGCACGTAGACCGCCTTGTCCGGGCCCTTGAGGATATGGTCGAGGGCCGTGACCGCGTCGCTGCCGGACTGGATCGGGGTCCCTTCGTCGGTGAGGCAGCGGAAGCCGTCCGCCAGGTCCCAGGAGTAGCACGGCCGTCCTTTGGCCTCGCAGAGGCCCTTGACCAGGTCCACGGCCCGGGTCTCCTCCACGGTGGAGAGGATGATGAGGGTGCAGCGGCTGCGCAGCAGGATGTCGAGCTCGTCGGCGGTTGTCATGCCGGTCGGCCTCCTTGATGGGACGGCTTGAGCAGGCGGAAGTCCCGGGTCTTGTTGAACGCTCGGAGGCGCCTGAGCAGCGGCCCGTCGCCCGGGCGGATGAAGGACCCCCCCGGCGCGGCCAGGCCCTCGTCGTAGAGCCCCAGGTAGAGCGAGACGCGCTTGCCCCGGGCGGCCAGGGCCGCGCGGCGCAGCGAGTCCAGGCGCGGCGGGACGAAGCGGCCCGAGCGCAGCGCCGTCTCCAGGGGCGTCCCCCTGGCGGCGTAGGTCGCGTTGAGGTGCATGTTGATGACGGCCCCGTGCCGACGGGCGAGCCGGTCGAGGTACTCGATGCCCCGCTCGATGTCCCGGACGGCCTCGTCCTCCGACATGCCCGGCGCGGGCTTGAGCATGAAGTAGGCTTTGACGCCGAAGCCGTGGCGGCTGGCGATGCGGACGGCGCGCTCGAAGTGGGCCTTGGAGAGGCCCTTCCGGAAGACGGCGTTGCGCAGGCGGTCGTCGTAGGCCTCGAAGCCCATGGCCAGCTCGAGGCCGGTCTTCACCGGGCCTTCCCCAAGGGCGCGGGCCAGGACCTCGAGCTCGACCTCGTCGATATGCTCGGCCCGGGTCTCCATGGCGAGGACCTTGAGCCGCGGGCAGCGCATGTTCATCTTGGCCACGAAGTAGAGCAGGGCCGTGGTGGACAGGGTGCGCTCGTCGAGGACCGAGCCGTTGTTGGAGAGGATGATCTTGCGCAGCCCGGCCAGCCGGCCGGGCGGGATCAGCCCGTCGAACACGCGGTCGATCTGCCGCATGATCATGTCGAAGGGGATGTGCCGCCGGCTCATGCGGGAGGGCAGGTTGCAGCCCAGGCACAAGGACCACAGGCAGGCCCGGGTATAGAGGACCAGGAAGAGCGCCTCTCCCTCCGGGGTCTCCTGGAACCAGTGCTCGGCGGGCTCGGCCGGGTCGTGCCGGTCGTCGAAGGAGTAGGTCTTGCCGGCCGAGCGCGTGTTCTCGATGAGCCTGGACTCGGGGGAGGTCTTCGCCATGCGCTCAGATTCTACGATATCATGCGGCGGGCGGGCACGGTGCCGGCCGGCCCCCGGGGTCTCGCGTCGCGGACGGCAGGACCCACCAGCAGAGCGCCGTGCCCAGGGAGCCGATGAGCATGAGCGCGGCGGCGGCCTTGTACTCCACGGCCGGCGCGGCGCCGGGGGAGGCGGCCCCCAGGAGGTCGTAGAGTTTCCCCCCCGCGGTGTTGGAGACGTAGGCGGCGATGTTGAAGACCGCCATGTAGGCCGCGAACACCGTCGCCTCGGCGCCCGCCGGCGAGGAGCGGGCCGCCAGGTCCATGAGGCTGAGCCTGAAGAAGACCCCGGTCAGCCCGAAGAGCACCGTCAGGACTGCCGCCGAGACGGGCCCCAGGTAGAGCAGGTAGAGCAGGCTCAAGGGGGCGCCCAGCCAGACCGCGGCGCGGGCGACGGCGGGAGCGCTCCAGAGCCTCCCCGCCGTCTTGCCGTAGGCGGCGGCCCCCACGACCCCCGCGACGCCTCCGAGCGTGCTCAGCAGGCCGATGAACTTGGGCCCCAGCTTGAGGAAGCCGGTCTGGTAGTAGAACTGGGCCGTCCCCAGGAACGGGTTGAAGTTCCAGAGCAGGATCAGCAGGCTCAGGGCCCAGAAGCGCTTCTCCTTGAGCAGGCTTCCGAGGGCCTCGAGGGCGGGCCCCGCGGGCCGGGCGACCGGGAGGTCCGTGACGAAGAGGGAGGACAGGAGGATCATGGCGGGGAACGCCGCCGCCAAAGCGAAGATCCACCGCATGGGCACGTGGACCGTGAGCCATCCCCCGCCGACCCCGGTCAGGACGAGGGTCGCGTAGAGGGTCCCGATCTGCACCGCCTGGTAGAACCCCGTGGTCCCCCCGGCCTTGCCCCGCTCGACCATGACGCCGTCGCAGACGACGTCCGAGAGGATGACGCCGACGTTCATGGCGACCAGCAGGCCCAGCAGCCACCCATAGCGGTGGCCCGGCCGGCACGCCAGGGCGAGGAGGGAGGCCGTCGCGATGGCGGAGGCCGCGGCGATGTGGGGCAGGCGCCTGCGCCCTTTCCACGCCACCATGTCGGTCAGCGCCCCGAAGAGCGGCTTGACCACGAACGGGAAGGTCATCCACGCCACGAAGACCGCCGACTCGCCGGCCGACAGGCCGAGCCCGTCCTTCAGGAGGTAGGACAGGGGCTCGAAGATGATGCCGAGCATGCCCTGGGCGAAGTAGTTGACCGCGAAGAAGACGGACAGCCTATCGAAGGGCAAGCAGGGTGATCTCGAAGAGGACCAGGGTCGGGACGGCCAGCGCCACCTGGGAGAAGACGTCCGGCCCGGGCGTCAGGACCGCGGCCGCCAGGAACGCCAGGATGTACGCGTAGCCGCGGCGGGAGGCCAGGAACCCGCGCGAGACGAGTCCGGCCCGGTTGAGGACGAAGAGCACCAGCGGCAATTGGAACACGGCGCCGAAGGACAGGCACAGGCTCGCGGCGAAGCCCACGTAGGAGCCCACCGTGAGCAGGGGCTTGACGCTCTCGGAGCCGCAGGCCAGCAGGAAGCGCATCGCGGCCGGCAGGACCACGAAGTAGGCCAGCGCCATGCCCGCCACGAACAGGAGGTACGAGACCGGCGTCAGGAGGCGCACGGGCCTGCGCCAGCTCTCGTCGAGCGCCCGCGCCACGAAGAGCCAGGCCTGGTGCAGGACGGCGGGCAGCGACAGCAGGAAGCCCCCGAAGAGGGCGATCTTGAGCCTGGTCACGAAGGCGTCGGTCGGCCCCGTGAACACGAGCCCGCCGACCGGCAGGGCCAGGAACTCGAGGATGCGGCCGGACCAATGGAAGGTGACGACCGTCCCGGCCGCGACGCACGACAGCGAGACGATCAGCCTCGCGCGCAGCTCGGTCAGATGCTCGACGAGAGTCATGGGCGGGTCGTCGGGGCGCAGGGGCTGGTCGACCAGGGCGGGGTCAGGAAGGGCGTTGGCGGGGCCGGGCTCAGGCATGCGGCGCCCCGTGCTCGTGATGGCACATGACCACGTGCTCCTTGCCGACGCACCAGGGGAGGCGCACGACCGAGGCGCCCAGGCGCTCCGCCGCGGCCGCGGTCTCCTCGTCGGGGAACCTCTGGTCGTAGCCCAAGGCGACGACGTCGGGCCTCTCGCGCCGCAGCGTCCTGGCGAAGCTCTCGGGCCGCCCGAGCACCACCCTGTCGGCGATGCCCAGGGCCTCCAGCCAACGCAGCCGCGTCGGGGCGTCCACGGCGCCCGTCTTGCGGTTGTGGGCGTCGTGGGCCAGGACCACCACGAGTTCGTCGGCCAGGGTCCGCGCCATGCGAAGCATCGAGAGATGCGCCCGATGGATGCGGTTGAAGCAGCCGGCGACCAGCACCTTCCCCCTCCGGCGAGAGGAAAAGGTCCCGCGCCTTCGGGGACGGCGGTCCCTAGCCGCCAGCGTCCGCTTCTTCTTCAGGGGCGAAGGTCCTGGGAGGGGTTGGCGTCCCGATTGGGGCTCTTGGATTCGACCCGGGCGGGCTCCTCCCGGAGTCCTTCGGACAGGCCGGCTTTGAACAGGTTGACGGCCCGGCCCATGGACCTGGCCAGCTCCGGGATCCTGCTGGGCCCGAACACGATCAGCGCGACGACGAGGACGAGCAGAAGCTCACCGTAACCGAGGTTGGGCATGATAGAGCGAATTTACCAGATTTACGACGGGGAGTCAAATCACTCGCCCCCCCTGTCACTCGCCCCCCCCACGGGGGGGCGAGTAGTGGGGGGGCATATTCTGTTTCATAAGGAACTTCCTAAATAATACGGCAGATGCCCCCCGCTACTCGCCCCCCGTGGGGGGGCGAGTGAAATGATATCATGCGCGGGATGGCTCATCCGGGACGGACCGGGCGGGGCTCGGGCGCCTTCTTGCCCCTGCTGGCCTCCGGGCTGGCGGCGCTGCTCGCGGGCCTGGCCGCGGAGCGGGCGGGCCTGGCCGCCGCGGGCTTCGCGGCCGGGCACGACTACAAGGTCTTCTGCGCGTCCACCGGGGACAACTTCGTGGGCCGCGGCGAGGCCCTCATCCACGGGGTCCCCTTCGGCGGCGTCTCGGCCAGCATGCCGCTGACCGTCGTGGCCAACGCCGCCCTCTGCAACCATGCGCCGGCCCCGGCGGCCTGGGCGGTCAGGCTCGGAGCCGTGGCCTTGACGCTGCTCCTGGTGTTCAGCCTGGGCTCCCAGCTGCACTCCCCCCTCTGCGGCGCCCTGGCGGTCTTCCTGGCCGTGCGGGCCTACACCTGGGGCTTCGACCTCGACGACAGGTGGCTCTACACTCCCCTGGTGCTGGTCGTTGCCAACCTCGCGGCGTGGCGGGCTCGCTCGCCGACGCCGGGACGCAGCGCCGCGCTCGGGCTCGCCGTCGGCGTCAGCCTGCTGGCGTACTCCCCGCTCTTCCTGTTCCCCCCGCTGCTGGGGGCCTGGGGCTTCCTCGGCCGGCCCCGGGGCCAGGCCCTGAGGCACCTGGCCGTCCTGGTCGCCGTCCCCCTGCTGCTCCTGCTGCCCTGGGCGGCCATGAACTGGCGCCTGCACCGGCAGGTCGTCCTCCTCGAGCACGGAAGGACCGCTCTCAACGTCGTGACCGGCGCGCTGGGCATCGTGCCCGTCCTGCCTGGCGGCCACTTGGACCTGGCCGGCATCGCCCCGGGCCGGAGCCCGCTGGCGTGGGCCGCGGGCGAGGTCGGCCGCCACCCGGCGCGCTACGCGGCGGCGTGCGCCAGACGCCTCGTGTACGCCGTGCGCGGCCAGCCGCTGCTGTTCCTCCTGGCCTTCGCCGCGCTCCTGATGTTCCGAAGGCGGGAGGACCACGTCCAGGTGGCCCTGCTCGCGGGCTACTTCGTCGGCATCCACTGCCTGATGTCCGTGTCCCAGACCCACTTCCAGTCCATCTGGTTCGTCCTGGCCGCCCTCGCGGCGAGCCCCGTCGCGAGCCTGCTGGCGCGGCCGGCCCCCAGCGCCGCGAAGCGGACGCCCGTCCTGGCTTGGGCGGCGCTGGCCGCGGCGGCGGCGGCCTGCGTCGTCGTGCTCGCGCTCGTCATAGCGTACCCGGACCGGGCGGGGTCGCGGGCCGACCCGCTCGACGCCGCCTGCTCCGAGTGGCCGGCGGACCCTTGGCTCAGGGCCGAGCGGGGCGAACGCCTCCTGCGCCAGGGCCGGCTCGGAGGCGCGGTCAGCGACCTGTCGCTGGCCTTGAGGCTCGACGCTGGGCAGGAGCAGGCCCTGCGCCTGGCGTGGGCGCTCCTCGTGCAAGGCGGGCGCGCCGGGGACCTCGTGGAGCATCTCAAGTGGGACGACCCCCTGGTCGTGGGCCGGGCCTACGGCCTGATGACCCTCAGCCGCCTGGTCCGTGGACGGGAAAAGGAGGCGGGCGAGGCCTTCGGCCTCTGCGTCTCGGCGCTGGCCAAGGTCATGACGCCCGCGGAACCCCTGGAAACCCCGTATGAGCGGGAGGTCGTGGCCAGGCTGAGCTCGGCCGAGAAGAGCGCCGTCGCCGTCCTTCGCGGCCTCTTGTCGCCGTGGCCCGCGGCTGAGCGCCTGGCCATGGTCGAGCGCCTGGCCAAGCTTCCCGGCGTCCCCGGCGAACTGGCGGGCGAGGAGGCGGACTCGTTCCTCGAGTCAGGGGATCACCGGCAGGCCATGGCGCTGCTCGCCGCTCTGGCGAAAAAGTCGCCCTCCGACGCCGGCTTGAGGCGCAGGCTCGCCGGCGTCCACAGGGCCGCGGGCGAGCCCAGGCAAGCCCTGGCGGTGCTCGAGGGCCTGCTCAAGGAGGGTCCCGCGGACCCCTCCCTCCTCATGGAGTCGGCCGACGCCGCGGCCGCGGCCGGCGACAGGCCCAAAGCCCTCGGCCTGTGGGAGCGGGCTCTGGCCTCGGGCCCCGACGCCTCGGCCCGGCGCCGCATCGCCGCGGCCTTCATGGAGTCGGGCGAGCCGGCGAGGGCTTTGGCCGTCCTCGAAGGCCTTCGCCGCCGGGAGCCTCGGGACCCGGACCTGCTGACTGCATCGGCCGAAGCGTTGGCGGCCATGGGAGACCTGGCCGCGGCCTCGCGGCTGCTGCGGCGGGTGCCCGAACGCAAGGCGGACGCCGAAACGAGGCGCAGGCTCGCCAAGCTCTACATGACGGTGGGCGATCCGGCGGAATCCCTGAGGGTGCTGGAAGAGCTGCGCTGGGAACGACCCGGGGACATCGGGCTGATGGTGGAAACGGCCGAGGCGGCGCTGCCGCTGGACAGGGCCAAGGCGACGGCGCTCTTCCGTGATGCCCAACGCTCGGGAGCGGACGAGGCCCTCCAGCGCAGGATCGCCATGGGCTGCATCGCCGTCGGCAGAGCCTGGGCGGCGTCGGAGATCCTGAGGGGGCTGCTGGAGAAGAAGCCCCGGGACGCCGGCCTGCTCATCGACCTGGCCCAAGCAGCGCTGGCGGAAGGCCTGCGGGCGGACGCGGCCATGGCGTTGACCCGGGCCTCGGCCGCCGGGCCGGACAGGACCCAGCGCAGGATGATGGCCGGGCTCTATCTCCAGCTCGACCAACCCCGCAAGGCCCTGCCGATCCTGCGGGGCCTGCTCGAGGGAAAGCCCGACGACGCCGGCCTGCTCGTCGAATCAGCCTACGCCGCGTCGCGGGCCGGCCTCCGGGAAGAGGCGGCCAAGGCCTTGGCGCGGGCCCGGGCCGTCGGCGTCGACGCGCCCGGCCGGCGCAGGATGGCGTCGGTGTATATGGGGATCGGCGAGCCCGGCAAAGCGGCCGGACTGCTCAGGCCCTTGCTGGCGTCCGTGCCCGCGGACGCGGGCCTGCTCCTGGAAGCTGCCAGGGCCGAAGCCGGGTCCTCCCACAAAGCCCTGGCCATGGACCTGCTCGGCCGCTGCCTGTCGGCGGGGCCGGCTCCCGGCCAACGGGGAGAAGCGGCCATCCTGTACCACGAACTCGGCGAGCCGCGCCGCGGCCTCGAGATCATGGACGCCCTCGTCAGGGAGCACCCCGGGCAGGCGCGCGCCTTGAGCGACCGAGGGGCCCTCAGGGCGGCATTGGGGATGGAAGCGCAGGCCCGCGAGGACCTGAAGGCGGCCATCGCGCTCGACCCGGGCTTCCTGCCCTCCTACCTCACCCTGGGCTCGCTCTACGTCGCCGAGGGGAAGGCCGGCCTCGCCGCGGAGCTCTACGGCTCGGCGCTGGCCCGGCCCGCCGCGGGCAACGACGCCCTGCGGCGGGTGATAGAGGCGGAGCGCCGCAAGCTGAAGCTGGAGCCCGGCGCAGCGCGGCCAGCTTCGCGCGCTCAACCGCCATGAGCTTGCCGACTCCCGAGGAAGCGGCGTCGGGCTGTCCGGCCAGCGCCGAGTCGTAGAGCGCCAGCGCCTCGGCTTCTCGTCCCGCGGCGACCAGCGCGCTGCCCAGGCTCATCGCGGTCTCCAGGTTCGCCGGGTCGAGCCGCCGGGCTTTGGCGAGGTCCGAAAGCGCCCCTGCCTGGTCGCCCATGAGCCACCTGAGCACGCCTCGGTCGCTGAAGAACACGCCGTTCCTGGGGTGGCGCTCCACCAGCCGGTCCAAGAGGCGCAGGCTCCGGCCGTAGTCCTTGAGGTTCTGGTAGCGCATCGCGGCCTGGCGCAGTTCGTCCGGCCCCGACGCGGCCCGCAGGCCCCGCTCCAGGGCGGCCGACGCGGAGGCCTTGTCGCCGGCCTCGCCGGCCACCCTCGAGAGCTCCAGCCACGCCTCGTGGGAGAGCCTGACCCCTTTGCCGCGCAGCAGCAGCCGCGCGGCGGCCCTGACGCGGTCGTGGCGGCCGATGGCGCAGCAGAAGCGCGCGAGCTCGAGCCGCTGGGCTGGCTTGGCGCACGCCGATTCCGCCCGCTTCATGGCCCGGGCCGCCAGGGCGGGAGCCTTGGCGTCCGCGGCCACCACCACGGCCGCCAGCCAGGCCTGGATAGGGACTGCAGATGCCCCGCACCCGAGCAGCGCCTTCACGTCCGGGAGGCCGCGCCGACCGGCCTTGTCGCGGACATGGGACCGCACCTTCTCGGCGAGCGCCGAGGCTTCCGGCCGGGGGTCCTTGCTCTTCATGGTCGTTCGGATTCCATCGCCCTCGCAGACATGATACCATACCATGCTTTCGGAGGTGGCACCATGGGAGTGGAGACGATAGCGCGCTATGCCGGCGACTTCAGGGTCGAGCTCGTGCACGGGCCCACGGGAGAGCGGGTCGTGACCGACCTGCCGGCGGACAACGGGGGCAAGGGCAGGGGGTTCTCCCCCACGGACCTCATGGCGGCCTCCCTGGCATCCTGCATCCTCACCATCATGGCCAAGGCCGTGGAGGCCGACGGGACGGACCTCAAGGGCGCCTCCATCAAGGTCGTCAAGCACATGAAGGACAAGCCCAGGATGATCGGGAGCTTCGCGCTCAAGCTCGAGCTGCCGGCCGGGCTCTCCGAAAAGAGCAGGACCAAGCTCCTGGCTTGCGTGGCCGCCTGCCCGGTCCATCGCAGCCTCCACCCCGACATCAAGGTCGAGCTGGAGACTCAGCCGTAGGCTTGCTGGCGCTTGAGCCTGGCCAGCTGCGCCTGCCAGGAGAGGTACATCTGCGCGTCGCCGGCGTCGGCGAAGACGCAGGCCGCGGGGAGCGCGCCCGCGAAGGCGCCGGCCGCGCCCGACTCCACCGGCACGTTGGCCGCCTCGACCAGGATGGCGCGCACCATGGGGAGGAACCCGTCCTGCTCCGCCTTGGTCTTGAACGACCGCCGCCACCACCTGCCGTCCAGCGCGACGACCTCCAGGCACAGCTCGGACCACTGGGTCTCGACGACCTCCTGCGGGACGCCCCCTCCGGCGAGCGGAGAACGTCCTGCGCCTCCGGGGACGACGCGCCCCGGCGCGACGCCCGGCCGCTTGAAGGCGACGGCCGCGAGCAGGAGGCACTCGCCCCAGGCGAGGCTCACGTCCGCGGCCGAGGGCCTCTTGAGCGCCAGGCCCCGGGCGTCCCATGCGACGTCTTGCACCTCGGCGGGCTCGCCGAGCCGGATCAGGCGCGCCATGGGGACGACCACCGCTGGCACGCCGGCCCGCTCGAGCCTCTCGGCGGCGCGCACCGCGTCGGCGGCCGGGACGTTCCAGCCGAGGAACCCAGGGTTGGTCCGGTCGGGGCGCCGGCCCAGGATCTCGCCGGCCGCGCTCAACTGCGCCTGGGTGAGGGGCGGGACGGACTCGAAGAGCAGGGCGCAGGGGTCCTGCCGGGCCGCCGGGTCCACGATGTTGCGGTCCAGGAAGGCTCGAGCCTCCTTGATGCGCGCCGCCGCGTCCTGGCGGTCCTGCGGGTCGGCCGCGGGATGGGCCGCCACGGCCTCGAAGTGCTTGAGGGCGGTGGGCAATGCCTTGAAGAAGCTGCGCTCGACGTACCCCAGCAGGAGCAGGGCGTGGGGCGCGAGGTCGTGGAGCGGGTGGCTCTTCAGGAAGCGTTCCAGCGCGGCCTTGGCCAGGTGCGGGTAGCCGTGCGAGGCCAGCTTGTAGGAGATGGCGAGCTGCTGCCTCGGGTCCGGCAGCTCCACGAAGGGGTCCTGGCGGTAGGCTTCGAGATAGCGGTGGACCGCCTGCGATTCGTCCCCGGCCGCCAGGGCTTGCGCGGCGCTCGAGGCTCCCGCCGCCGCGGCCGGCCCCTCCCCGGCCGGGCCGGAGAGCCTCACGGCGCTTTCCCGGGGAAGATGGCGCCGGCGAACGTCACGAGGCCGCCCGAGGGATCAGGCGCCTTGCCGTAGGACAGCACCCGCCCGGCGGCCTTGGGCTCGACGGCGGCCATCCACCTCAGGGCCGTGTAGATCGCCGACAGCCCGCAGACCTTGCGCCAGTTGCCCTTCTCGACCACGGACAGGTAGAACTCGTCGGCCTTGAGGGCCATGGCCAGGTCCAGGGAGCGCCGGTCCTCGGCCTCGATGCGGGCCTCCACCTCGGGGGTGGGCATCTCCGAATCTCCGAAGCGCGGGCCCACGTGCGCCAGGTCCACCCCGGCCAGGATGAGGATCCTGGCGCCCGCGCTCGCGCGCTTGCGCAGGGCCCGGCCGACGCCGCTCAAGGCGCCTTCGACGGTCTCCACGCTCGAGGGCGGCTTGTCCGGGCACCAGCGCTCGAACGACGAGACCAGGATGGGGACCCACGCCGGGGCCTTCTCCCGCCAGAGGTGCTTGAGCCACACGGCCTGGAACTCGAGGGAATGCTCCAGCCTGTGGACCCACTCGTCTTCCAGGGGGTCGTACCAGAGGGACTGCCTGAACTCGTCGTAGAGGCCCGTGTCCACGGGCAGCGGGCCGTAGGGCGTCTCGAAGGATTTGCGGGTCATGACCCAGGGCGAGTTGGGGCCCATGTGCGACACGCCCAGCGCCACCACCACGTCGGGCGGCTCCGTCCTCGAGAGGGCCTGGTAGGCCCAGGCGTAGGACGGCCCGCCGCGGCCGAAGTCGATGTGGGGGGCGAAGAGCCCGACGGCGGGAGGGGAGTCGGGCCGCGCCGCGGGCTCGACGCCCGGGCCTTTGGGGTCCCGGAAGAAACCCCCGAAGAGCTTGGCCAGCTCAAGGGTGTCCTTGGGGTAGCCCGTCCCCATGTGGCTGGCCTGGCGCGTGGGGGATTCCTTGAAGTCCTGCAGGGCCTTGCGCCTGAGTTGCGCCGTCTCCGCCGTCTCGAGGAGGCCGCCGGACTCGAGCTCCTGGGCCAGCTGCGTGACCTGGGCGGCGCTCAGGACCGTCCCGGTGCTCTTGGCGAAGAGCGCGATGACATCCGTCGCCGTCCGCTTGCCGTCGAAGAGCGAGGCGAGCAGCATGCCGCCCGGCGCCAGCCCGACGGTCTTGGCGGTGATCCCCTCGAGGTCCCGCAGGAGGAACATGGTCTCGCCCTCGTGCTCGACCGGGAAGGCCTCGAGGCCGTGGCGCAGGGGCGGCAGGGGGGCGTCGGAGGTTATCATGTCACGCTCTCAGTCGAGGGCGAGCTCCAGGTACTGGCCGGCGGCCATGCTGAAGCCGTACTCGGTCGAATGGGCCCAGGTCCGGTAGATCCGCCCGTCGGGCCCGATCGTCTCGATGAAGTTGCGGTGCTGCATCACGACGCCCTCCACGATGGCCTTGTAGGCGGCGTAGTCGTGGCCGGCCCTCTTGAGCCCGTTGAGGTAGACCAGCCCCAGGTGGAGCCAGATGGCGTTGTGGTAGTCGGGGGTGAGCTTCGTCAGGGGCGGCATGAACCCGGCGTTGTGCCGCCGCAGGCTCGCCCGGATGGGGATGGGCCTGGCCAGCTTGTCGCGCTCGATGCGCCGGATGATGGCCGCCTGGATGTCCTTCCTGAAGAGCCCGAAGTACAGCGCGTAGACGCCGGCGTCCAGGCCCATGTCGTCGCCGACGGCGCAGTCCACGAAGTAGTCCCCCCTCCAGCGCACCCGCACGATCTCGGTCTCGAGGGTCTTGGGGTCCATGGGGCAGCGCAGCCCGAGGGCCGCGGCGTCGTGGAGCATCTTGAGGGCGCAGACGTTGTTGTAGGTGGAGGACGGCCGCAGGATCGTGTCCATCCAGTCGCCCGTGACCGCGTCGGCGAGCAGGCCGTCCCCGAAGTGCCGCCGGCAATAGTCGTCGAGGAGCCACTGGAGGGACAGGGCGTTCTCCTTGCCAAGGCCCACGCCCGTCCAGCGGGCGTATTCCGCGGCGGCGATCATCAGCCACGGCAGGTTGTCCCCGCGCCAATAGGGGGCGTCGAAGCCCCGCAGGCGGCCGAAGCAGCTCGGCACCCGGCGCAGGCGGCGCGACTCGGCGATCATCCGGTCGATCTGGTCCCTGAGGTAGGTCAGCGGCAGCACCTTCTCGGCGCCCCTCATGGTCTTGCCGAAGTCCGACACCCACATGTACCGGAAATGCCCCGCCCCGGCCCACAGCACGCCGCGGGCGTTGCGCCGCAGCACCTCATGGGCGATCTCCGTCGGGTTGTCGCCCGGCAGGGCCGGGATGCCGCGCACCCGCACCTTCAAGGAATCCGTGACGTGGCTGGCCAGCGACAGGACTCCCTCCACCGTGACGCTGTAGGGACCGATCTTCACCGGCTCGATTATACTAAAAGCCCTCCGCCGGTATGGTAATATCTGGAGGTGAGCTGGCTGGCATCCGCGACGGTGATGGTCCTGGTCGCCGCCCTCCTCCTCGGGTGCGGCAGGGACATCCAACCAGGGGGGGCCGCCGCCCCGGCCTCGAGGCAGCGGACCCTGGCGGACGGCGGCCCGGACGACCGGGCGGCCGAGCGCCGGGCCATGGTCGAGCGGATCGCGGACTATTCGCCCGCGTTCCGGGTCCGGGACCCCAAGGTGCTCCGGGCCATGAGCGTGGTGCCGCGCCACGAGTTCGTCCCCCCCGAGGCCGCCGCCGACGCCTACAGCGACCAGCCGCTGCCCATCGGCGAGGGGCAGACCATCTCCCAGCCCCTCATCGTGGCCGCCATGACCGCGGCCCTCGACCTTCAGCCCGGCGACCGGGTGCTGGAGGTCGGGACGGGCTCGGGCTACCAGGCCGCGGTGCTCTCCCTGCTGGCCGCCGAGGTCTACAGCGTCGAGATCGTCGGGGTCCTAGCCGAGCGCGCCGCCAAGACCCTCAGCCGCCTGGGCCACGCCAACGTGAAGGTCAGGTCCGGGGACGGCTACAAGGGCTGGCCGGAAGCCGCGCCGTTCGACGCGGTCATCGTCACCTGCGCCCCCGACCACGTGCCCCGGCCCCTGACGGACCAGCTCAAGGTCGGGGGCCGGATGATCATCCCCGTCGGCGCCGAGCTCAAGGACTCGAGGTCCGTGCAGGAGCTCGTGGTCGTGCGCAAGACGGCCGCGGGCCTGGCCCGGGAGAAGATGATGGACGTGCGCTTCGTCCCGATGGTCGGGGAAGTCCGGCGAAGCCGCTGAGCTTCGGCAAGGCGTCGCCTGCCCCCGCCATGCGACTATGAATCGACATGTCGAATCAAAACGACACGGGAGGGGAAAGGTCCATCGCCCCGCTTGGAACTCCGCCGAGGTGCCTGGTCAAGGGGAGACGGCCCGGCGCCCCTGCACCAGCGCGTCGAGGTTCATCAGGTAGCCGGCCGAGAGGTCGTTGACCCCGCGGCCGATGAAGGCGCGCCTGAACTGGCGGTGGTCCCGGACGGCCGCCCACGCGAGGACCACGGCCGCGGCCGAGACGATGGCGACCTTGCCGGCCTTCCCCGCCCCGCGCAGGAGCCCCGCGACGACGCGCCAGGCCGAGAACCCCGCCAGGCAGTAGAGGGGCGCGTAGACCGGGCTGAGGTAGCGCAGGTTCTTCATGTAGCGCGGGAACGCGGCCAGGAACACGAAGGACGCGGCGTAGAACAGCAGGGACCGGAGCACGAACCGCCGCTCGGCGCTCCAGGCGGAGAGCGGCGCCAGCCTGAGCAGCCCGGGCAGCGGGCGCTCCAGGAGCCCCAGCGGGATCGCGGCCAGCATGAGGACGGCCGGGACGGGGCTCAGCACCCACAGGCCCTGGATGAAGGAATACCACGGCGCCTCCTGGTAGAGGACCGCGTACCTGTTCAGGGGCATGCCGTCCTTCACGCGGCCGAAGAGGACAGCGAGCGGGCTCCAGCCTCCGGCTGCGCCCGCCATGACCGCCAGGGCCGCCGCGAGCCCGCAGGCGCCGAGGGCCAGGACGAGCGCGCCTTTCGACGCCATCCTCCTCTCGCGCCAGACCCACCAGGAGGCCGACGCCGACGCCAGCAGGAGCACGAAGACGCCCGACTCCTTGGCGAGGGCGCAGAGGCACCCCGTGGCGGCCAGCAGGAAATACGGCGCCAGCCTGCCAGGCGCCGCCACGACCTCGGCCGCCCAGCAGAAGGCGAGGGCCGAGAGGAAGCCCAGGAAGTCCTCCTGCCAGGCCCGCCGGGCGATGACGAGCTCCAGGGGCGACTGGGCCATGAACCAGACCGCCGCGGCCGCGGCCCACGGGTCGACAAACCGCCAGGCCAGCCACCCTGCCAGCGCGACGCTGAGCACGCTGAAGACCGCCGACAGCCCGGCCAGGGCGGCCTCGTCGTCGGCGGGACCGGCCCGGAGGGCCAGGGCGCCTGCGGCCAGGTAGGAGAGCCGCGTGGGGGGCGGGAGCTGCCAGCGCCAGTCCTCGTCGAGGTATCGCCGGCAGGCCGATTGGGCGCCCCGGGCCAGCCCTTCGTCGGCCAGCAGGCGGGCGTACTGGGCGTAGATCTTCTCGTCCGGCGTGCGCTGGCCGGCGGGCACGCCCAGGTACAGGACCCTCAAGGACAGCCCCAGCAGGAGGAATACGCAGACGGCCAGCGCGCAGAAGTCGCGGGAAGTCACTCGCCCCCCCTAGTCACTCGCCCCCCCCACGGGGGGGCGAGTAGCGGGGGGGCAGATGCCGTTTCATCAGTGAGTTCCTTAATAAAACAGAATATTCCCCCTCAGCTACTCGCCTCCCCGCGGGGGAGGCGAGTGATTTCAGCCCTGTCCCGAGCCCATGTCGACGACGGAGTTGTCGCCGATGTTGAGGCGCTGGGAGATGCCGGTCAGGGACACGGAGTCGCCGATGATGGAGTGGTTGAGCATGACGCTGTTGAGGTCTGCGTCCGCGTTGATGACGCTGTCCTTGATGACGGAATCCTCGATGACGCAGCCCTCGGCGATGGACACGAAGGGGCCGATCACGGAATGGCGCACCTTGGCCGACGGGTCGATGAACACCGGCGGGATGATGACGCAGCCCTCGAGGCAGGAATGGTTGCGGGGAGAATGCTCGAGCAGGTAGCGGTTGGTGGCCAGGAGGGTCTCGGGCTTGCCGCAGTCGAGCCACTCCTCGATCTCGGGCGCGCCCAGCTTGGCGCCGGAGGCGATCATGAGCTTGAAGACGTCGGGCAGGTAGTACTCGCCCTTCACGGTGAGCTTGCGCTCGATGGCCTCCCCCAGGAAGCCCATGAAACGGGCGCCGTCCTTCATGTAGTAGAGCCCCACCTGGGCCAGCTTGCTCACCGGCTGGTCTGGCTTCTCGACCATGTCCACGATGACGTCGTCCTTCATGACGTTGACGCCGAAGCGCTTGTAGTCCTCCACCTCCTTGGAGTAGATGAGGCCGTCGCGGTCCTCGCACAGCCGGGGGATGCGCGAGAGGTCCGTGACGAAGAGGGTGTCGTTGAAGACGATCAGGAGGTCGTCGCCCTTCTTGACGTGCGGGGCCGCCAGCGACACCGCGTGCGCGGGCCCGAGCAGCTCGGACTGGGGCAGGAACACGGCGTTGGCCTTGGGGAAATGCTTCCTGAAGAAGGCCTCCACCACCGAGCCGTTCTCGTCGGTGATGACGATGTGCAGGTCCACCTTGACCTTGCGGAGGTTGTCCATGACGTGCTCGAGCACCGTCTTGCCGGCCACGCGGACGAGCGACTTGGGCTTGGTGTGGGTGTGAGGGCGCAGGCGCGTGCCCTTCCCGGCGACCGGCAGGATGACCTTCATGTGCACCTCCAAGGGGTCAGGTGCCCCTATTCTGGCCAATTGCCCCCCCGCTTGGCAACTATTCTATAATGTGACTGCTCTCCTCCCCTACGGGGAGGTGAGCATGCGTCAGGGGGTCGAGCGCCGCAGGCCGCTTTCCCCCTCCCCCCGCGGGGGAGGGGGAAAGCGGCGGGGAGGGGGGCCATGAGGAAGACCTTAGCGATCGTGTTCGCCGGGGGACGGGCGGAGGAGATGTCCGTCCTCACGTTCCGCCGGCCGAAGGCCGCCGTCGTCTTCGGCGGCGGGTACCGGATGATCGACTTCGCCCTGACCAACCTGGCCAACACCAGGTCCGTGGAGAACGTCGGCATCCTGACGCAGTACCGGCCGTCCTCGCTGGTGGAGCACGTCGGCATCGGCCTGGCCTGGGATTTCGTGGGGTCGTCTCGGAGCATCCGCATCCTGCCGCCCCACCTGAAGCTCTCCGGCTCGGAGTGGTACCGCGGCACCGCCGACGCCCTGTTCCAGAACATGGACTTCCTGGACCTGCACCAGCCCGACGACGTGCTCATCGTCTCCGGGGACCACGCCTACAACATGAGCTACGAGCCGCTCCTGCGCTTCCACCTCGAGCACGCCGCCGACGTCACCCTGGCCGTCACGCCGGTGGACGCCGAGCCCTCGCGCTTCGGCATCGCCGAGATCAACGCCGAGGGGCGGGTCATCAGCTACATGGAGAAGCCCAAGCACCCGCGGACCAACCTGGCCTCCATGACCGTGTACGTCTTCCGGCGGGAGGTGCTCATGGAGGAGCTGCGGCGCCACGCCCACAGCCCGCAGGCCCCGAAGTCCTTCCACATCTACGACGAGATCCTGCCGGGCCTCATCGAGCGCCGCCGCGCCTTCGGCTGGACCCACCACGGGCGCTGGGACTACGCCCGCACCCTCGACGCCTACTACCAGGCCCACCAGGACATGCTCGGCGACCCTCCCCTGGTGGACATGGGGCCGTGGAACGTGCGCACGAGCCCCTGGTCGCCGCGCGCGCAGACCCAGGGCCCGGCGCGGTGCCGGCCGAGCGCGACGGTCCGCGACTCCATCGTCTGCGGCGGCTGCGACGTCGCGGGGACGGTGGAGCGCTCGGTCCTTTCGCCCGGCGTGAAGGTGGGCAAGGGCGCGGTCGTGCGCGACTCCGTGCTCTGGAACGACGTCGTGGTGGAGGACGGCGCGGTCGTGGACAAGGCGGTCTGCGACAAGCGCTGCGTCGTGGCGCAGGGGGCGGTCGTGGGCCACGGGACCGCCCCCCCCGCCAATTCGGAGCTGCCGCGCTCCCTGACCTGCGGCGCCACGGTGCTCGGGATGGACGTCCGCGTCCCCAAGGGCGCCCGCATCGGCAGGAACTGCATCGTCTACCCGGGCGCCGGGGAGGTCCAGCTGGCGTCGGGCAGCGTCCCGTCGGGCGGCGTCGTGCGCACGCCCGCTCCATGAGGGGGAGAGGCTCGCCATGAAAGTGACCATCATCTCCAGGGAGTACCCCCCCAACGTGTACGGCGGCGCGGGGGTTCACGTGAAGTTCCTGGTCCGCGAGCTGGCCAAGCGCATGCAGGTCGACGTCCGCTGCTTCGGCGAGCAGGACGAGCCGGACCCCCGGCTCTCCGTGAAGGGCTACCGCGCCTGGGAGCGCCTATGGGAGGGCTCGGAGGCCAAGTTCAACTCGGTCCTGGGGACCTTCTCGGTGGCGCTGTCCATGGTGCGCGACCGGATGGACAGCGACCTCGTCCACACCCACACCTGGTACGCCGCCATGGCGGGCTACCTGGCCAAGACCCTCTACGACATCCCGTTCATCGCCACGGTGCACAGCCTCGAGCCCCTGCGGCCGTGGAAGGAGGAGCAGCTCGGCCGGTCCTACCAGCTTTCGACCTGGGCGGAGAAGCTGGCGCTGGAGAGCGCCGACCGGGTCATCGCCGTCTCCAAGCACTCCCGGGAGGACGTGCTCAAGCACTTCGACGTCAAGCCCGAGCGCGTGGCCGTCATCCACAACGGCATCGACCTGAACCTCTACCGGCCCCTGGAGACCGACGGGACCCGGCAGGCCTTCGACATCGGCGAAAACTACGTCCTCTTCGTCGGCCGGGTCTCCCGGCAGAAGGGCATCGAGCACCTCGTGGAGGCCGTCCAGTACCTGGACCCCGGCGTGCAGTGCGTCTGCTGCACGAGCGCGCCGGACACCAAGGAGTTCGAGGAGGAGATCGCGGCCAGGATCGCCAAGCAGCCCCGCATCGTCTGGATCAACTCTTTGCTGCGCGAGGAGCAGTACGTCGAGCTCTACAGCAACGCCCGGGTGTTCGCCTGCCCGTCGGTCTACGAGCCTTTCGGCATCATCAACCTGGAATCCATGGCGTGCGAGACCCCGATCGTGGCGAGCGCCGTGGGCGGCATCCTCGAGACCGTGGTGGACGGCGAGACGGGCCTGCTCGTCAAGCCCGCCAACCCCCGGGCCCTGGCCGACGCCATCAACCGCCTGCTGCGCGACCGCCCCCTGGCCGAGAAGTTCGGCAAGAACGGCCGCCGCCGGGTGGAAGCGCACTTCTCCTGGACGAGCATCGCGGAGCGCACCGAGAAGCTCTACGAGGAAGTCCTGCGGGAGCGGCGGCGCGGGAACCGGCCATGAGCTCCCCCAAGCGCCCCGGACGACGCAAGGCCGACGGCCCGGCCGCCGAGACGCCGCTGCCCGCCTGCTCGCCGATCGTGATCGAGAGGGTATCCCCCGCGCTCGACGGCGGGCTCTACCCGGTCAAGCGGTTGGCCGGGAGCCGCTGCGAGGTCGAGGCGACGGTGTTCCGGGACGGCCACGCCGTGCTGATCGCCGTCGTGCGTTGGCGGCGCGCCGGTCGGAAGGGCTGGAGTTCGGCTCCCCTGGCGCCGGCCAACCCGGGGCTCGACCTATGGCGCGGGAGCTTCCCCCTCGACGAGCCGGGGCGCTACCGCTTCCTCATCGAGGCCTGGACGGACCGCTACGGCTCCTGGCTCGCGGACCTGCGCAAGCGCGTCGAGGGCGGGCAGCCCGACGTGCGCAGCGAGGCCCTGGAAGGCATGGAGCTCCTGCGGGAGGGCCTGGGCAAGGCGGCCGGCGTCCACCGGACGGTGGTCGAGACCGCCCTGGCCGCCCTGGACGGGGCCGGGACGCCCGCGGCGGCGCTCGCCGCGGCCTCGGGCGGCGGCGTGCCGGCGCTCCTGGCCTGCCTCGGCCCCGGGCCAGACGCGTCTTGCTCCGCCGAGCTCGAGGTCGCGGCCGACCGCCCGTTGGCCTGTTGCGGCGCCTGGTACGAGATGTTTCCCCGCTCGCAGGGGAGCGTCCCGGGCAAGAGCGGCACCTTCCTGGACGCCGAGGCCCGGCTCCCCGACCTCCAGGCGATGGGGTTCGACGTCGTGTACCTGCCGCCCATCCACCCGATCGGCCGCACGGCGCGCAAGGGCCGCAACAACAGCCTGGCCTGCGGCCGCGAAGACCCCGGCAGCCCGTGGGCGATCGGCAACGAGGCGGGCGGGCACACGGCCGTGGAGCCCTCCCTCGGGACCCTGGCGGATTTCGACCGCTTCGCCGCCGCCGCCCGGTCGCGCTCGATGGAGGTGGCCCTCGACCTCGCGCTCCAGTGCTCCCCCGACCACCCGTGGGTCGAGGAGCACCCCGCCTGGTTCCAGCGCCGCCCCGACGGGTCCATCAAGTACGCCGAGAACCCGCCGAAGAAGTACCAGGACATCTACCCCCTGGATTTCTCGACCGCGGACCGTTCGGGCCTTTGGCGGGAGATGCTCCGGGTCGTCCGCTTCTGGATCGGGCACGGGGTCAGGATCTTCCGGGTGGACAACCCGCACACCAAGCCCCTGCCGTTCTGGCGCTGGCTCATCGGCGAGACGCAGGCCGAGGACCCCGGCGTCATCTTCCTGGCCGAGGCCTTCACGCGGCCGCCCATGATGCACGCGCTGGCCAAGGCGGGGTTCACCCAGTCCTACACCTACTTCACCTGGCGCCACACGAAGCGCGAACTCACCGACTACGCCCTGGAGCTGGCCGACGGCCCCGGTAGGGACTACTTCCGGCCGAACTTCTTCGCCAACACGCCCGACATCCTGCCCCCCATCCTCCAGACGGGCGGCCCCCCGGCTTTCCGCCTGAGGCTCGTCCTGGCCGCGACGCTCTCCCCGTCCTACGGCATCTATTCGGGCTTCGAGCTCTGCGAGAACGCGGCCCTGCCAGGCAGGGAGGAGTACCTCGACTCGGAGAAATACGAGATCAAGCCCAGGGACTGGGACCGGCCCGGCAACATCAAGGACCTCGTGGCCGCCGTCAACCGCATCCGGCGGGAGAACCCGGCGCTCCGGGAGCTGTCCAACGTGCGGTTCCTGCCGGCGGACAACGAGAACATCCTGTTCTTCTCGAAGAGCGCCGCGGACGGCTCCAACACCCTGCTCATCGCGGTCAACCTGGACCCGTCACGGCCGCAGGCGTGCACCGTCGCCGTGCCGGCCGACCTCCCCGGCCTGCCCCGCGGCTCCTTCGCCGTGAAGGACCTCCTGGACGGGCAGGTCTACCGCTGGGGGGAGCGCAACTACGTCCGGCTCGACCCCGCGGTGCGGCCCGCCCATATCCTGCGCGTCGAGGGCTAATCAGGGCCCCTTGGCATTGCCTGACTTGCCGATATCAGGGCCCGTTAAATGGCGATGAATCACATTATCGGCCCCGATAAGCGGGTTCCGGCAATACTGTGGTAGAATAGGGCCCGGGCAGGCTCAGGCTGGGGTATCATTTCCCTGGCCTGGGGGTCACCCTGGGCTCGACGTCAAGACCAGGCCCCACGCCAAGACAGCGGAGGTGAGCATGGGAACGGAGTACCGCGGTTTCTCGATGACCCCCTTCGGAGGATTGGGCAACGGCCACAGGATCAGCTTGGGAACGAGGTTCTAGTATGGCCAAGGCACGCACGGTCCTGTTGGCGGTCTTGGACGCCGTGGGCGTCACGACCCTCGAGTTTCTCCTGCGCAGCCACCCCGGCAAGGTGCGGCTGCCCAACCTCTCCCGGCTGGGGCTGGGCCGGATCGTGGCCCCGGAGCTCAGGGCGCGCTTCGGCCGCTGCGCCGGGCGCGCCTTCGCGCAGGCCGTGGAGCAGGCCTCGGCGTCCGCTGACAGCGTGGTCGGCCACCGCGAGATGGTGGGGATCGTGGACTCGCGCACCTTCGGCCTGTTTCCCGACGGGTTCGGGCGGGGCTACATCTCGGCCCTGGAGGACCGCATCGGCCGCAAGACCATCTTCAACCGGATGGCCGGCGGCATGGAGGCCATCGAGCTCAACGCCTCCGAGCACGCGGCCACCGGCCGGCCCATCGTCTACGCGAGCAAGTGCGACCCGCTCATCCAGATCGCCATGGACGAGGCCGTGGTCCCGGTCAAGGAGCAGCACGCCATCGCGGACGCCGCCTTCGAGCTGGCCCGCGAGATGGGCATCCCGGTGACGCGCTCCATCGCCAGGGCCTACGTGCGCTCCTCCGGCGGCGAGATCGTGCGCACCGCCAACCGCCACGACGCCGTCCTCCCCCTGGAGGGCCGGACCCTGGTGGACGTCCTCTACGCCCAGCGGGTCTGGACCGCGGCGGTGGGCAAGACCAGCGACCTGGTCAACACCCAGTACCACGAGAAGGTCAAGCTCGCCGACCGGGCCTTCCTCGACCCGGCGCTGGGGCTGCGCTTCGTCCACCCCAAGGGCAAGGACACCAACCCCTTCATCGTGCAGGGCGTGGTCAACGCCCTGAAGGCGGCCGCCGCGCTGTACCGCCCGAACGGCACCTTCATCTTCGCGAACTTCGTGGATTGCGACAGCGTCTACGGGCACACGCGCGACGTCCCGGGCGCCCTGGCGAGCATCGCGGAGTTCGACCGCGTCCTCCCCCTCCTGGAGCGGCTCCTCAAGCCGGGGGACCTGCTCATCCTCACCGCGGACCACGGCATGGAGCACCGCAGCGACTACGGGTACCACCACAAGGAGCCCCTGCCGCTGATCGTGGAGAGGATCGGCAGGGACTGCTCGCGGGAGTTCCGGCGGCTCGACGCCGGCGCGGGCCTGACCGGCATCGGGCGCCTGGTCGCCGGCGAGTTCGGGGCCGAGACGCTCTACGCGGCGACCCGGGTCTGAGAGCCTCTCCCGGCGCCGCTAAGCGCTGAAGGCCTTGACGATGGTCCGGAAGCAGTCGAGGTAGACGGCCTGCTTGTCCGCGTCGAAGTCCGAGTAGGGGATGGTGACCGCGAGGCCCTTGCCGTAGGCCTCGCTGTCCTCGGGGAACAGGGCCCGGCACGCCTCCCGGTCCTTCTCGGGGCAGACTTCCTTGGCGACGATGATGGTGACCTTGGTCTGGCCCCACAGCATGACCGAGTCCCGCCACCGGTTGGTCCGGCTCGAGCGCAGGCGAAGGGTCGGGCTGGGCTGGAGGCCCTTGTTCACCCGCACGCGCCAGGTCTGGGCCGGCTCGTCGCCGAAGACGCCGAGGGAGGCCTTCCAGAACGTCTCGAACAACGAGGCGTCGGAGCCCGGCGCCTGCTGGACGGCCGACATGCACGCCGCGAGAGCGTCCTGCTCCTTCTTGGCCAACTCGGGCTTCACGGCGCTCTCTTTGGGCTCGGCGGGCTTGACGCGCCTGGCCTCGAACTCGACCGCTTCCTCGGCCGCGGGGCGCTCGAACTGGCCCAGGAAGAGGAAGGTGCGGTCCTCCGCCTGCATGTCCCGGGCGTGGATCTTCCTGCCGGCGACCTCGGTGACCTTGTAGATCTGGAGGTCGCGGAGGTTCTTGAGCAGGTCGCCGGGCTTGACCTCCTCGATCGTGAGCCCCTCCGGCGCCGCCTCGGGCGCGCCGGACGCCGCCGGGGCGGGCGTCTCGACGCAGGCCGCGGCCTGGGGTTCCGGGGCGGGGGCCTGAGTCTCGCAAGCCTGGGGCTGCTCCGCGGTGGTCGCGGCCGGCATGGGCGTTCCCATGACCTCAGCCGCCGATTGAGATTCGCCCGGTCCTTCTTCCCGCTGCATCATGCCGTGAGCCTCCCTGTCCCGTACATTGTAGAAAGCTTTGAGCGCGAAGGCTAGCATACGCGGCAAGGAACTTGCCGCGTGCTAAGGCGCCGCGCCGCCGGGGCAGGGCTTCTTCAGGAGGAAGCCTTTCTTGGTCTTGGGGTTGCTCATGGTCCCCGTCACGTCGACCGCGATGGGGGCGATCCTGCCGGCCTGCCCGATGACCCTGAGGTTGAGCGTCTCGTCGGCGAGGTTGATGGTCCCCTCCGCCGAGGCTTCCACCTTCGTCCCGCACATCAGCGCGTTCTCGATGGTGAGCACGCCGTCGCGGAACTTGTACTGGGCGTCGATGTAGGAGAACGACGTGTTGTTGAGGTCGGGGAAGCCCACGAGCTTGCCCAGCCCCTGGAAGGCCGAGATCGGCGCGCCCAGGGCCTTGAGGGAGGGCTCGCGCTTGATGAGCTTCGCGACGTCGATGAACTTGCCCTGGCCGATGCGGACCTTGGCCTCGCCCCCGATCTTCTTGAGGTCCGGCGTGATGTCCCGGAGGTCCCATTTGAGGTCGATGTCGTTGGCCTCGACGTTGGCGTGCATGACCTGCTTGATGGACAGGCTCCGCTTGGTGTCCAGGGCGAAGTCCGACGCCGCGGCGGGGACGGGCGCGCCCGCGGCCGCCGGGGGCGCCTTGGGCGAGCGCAGCGAGGCCCGCGATTCCATGAACTGCTTCTTGGCCTCCAGGATCTTGTCCACGTCGAAGAAGCCGAACTTCCCGTCGACGTCGATCTTGGGGTTCTTCGACAGGTAGTCCTTCACGGCGAAATCCATGTCGAAGGACCCGCCCTGGACGCGGCCCTCCATCTTGGGGATGCGGATCTCCGTCTCCGTGCACTTCATCTCGCCCTTGAAACCGGCGATGTCGAGGCCGAAGGCGCGGATGCCGAGGTCCTGGAACAGGACGTTGCCCGAGAGCATGGGGTCGGCGACCGTCCCCTTGACCTTGAGCTCCTCGGTGTAGAACTTGCCGCTGAGGTTGAGGCTCTTGGTGAAGGGGGAGACCTCGGCGAGGATCTTGAGGGACATCTGCGCCTTCACCTTGGCGTAGAAGATCCACTGCCTCCAGTCCAGCTTCGCCGGGTCGAGGAGGTTGAGCTTGACGTTCTCGTCCGTCATGAAGGAGAGGCGGAACTCGTTCTTGCCGATGCTCACCTTGACGATGCTCGGCTTGATCGCGTCCTGCGTGCCCTTGAGGGAGACCTCCCACAGGGTCTCCGGGACGTCGAGGTCCTTGGGGACGTTCGGGAGCGGGATGTCGGCGCTCTTGAAGGCCGGGACCTTCAGGCCGTCGGTCTTGACCTCGAACTCCGGGGCGAGCTTGCCGGCCAGCAGCCCCTTGGCGGACAGCCGGACCTTCACGCTCCCCCCCTTGGTG
The DNA here is from genome assembly GCA_016212795.1 of Elusimicrobiota bacterium. Taxonomy (GTDB): domain Bacteria; phylum Elusimicrobiota; class Elusimicrobia; order UBA1565; family UBA9628; genus JACRDT01. The sequence continues at coordinate 93,643 of JACRDT010000033.1, forward strand.
GCGACGGTGGCGTCCTCCACGGACAGGTCGTCGCCGGCCAGGCGCACCTTGCCCTTCAGGCCGCTCACCGGGATCGGGACGTCCGGCGGGAGGCCCTCGACGGCCACCGGGATGTCCGACGTCGTCAGCTTCGAGAGCTCGACGTCGAGGTCGCCCTCGCCGCCGGGCCTGCCCGAGGAGAGCTTCGTGAGGTTCCCCGAGAAGGTGAGCTTGCCCAGCTTCGAGGAGACGCTGAACCGCTGGAGCCTGGCGCTGTCGCCCGAGACGGCCACGCTGCCGCCCGCCGTGATCGCGGGGAGCGCGAACCCGGCCGGGAGGCCCGCCGGGGGCTTGATGGGGAGGTCCGAGAGCTTCATCGCCGGGACGCTCAGGCCGACGTCCACCTTCGGCTCTGGCAGCTTGGAGAGCAGCTTGTCCACGGACCCGTCGACCGAGAGGCTGCCGAACTTCGTGTCCACCTTGAGCTTCTTGAGCCCGAGCGTCTCCCCCTTCAAGGAGACTTCGCCGGCGATCCTGACGCCGGGCAGGACCGCGTCCTTCGGGATGCTCGCCGGCAGGGCGACGGGCAGGTCGGAAGCCTTCACGGCGGGGAGGTCCAGGTCCAGCGAGACCGAGGCGTCGACCTCGGGCTTGGAGCTCAAGGGCTTGGCGACCTTCCCCGACACCGTCATCCTGCCGAACTTGGTCTGGATTGCCGTGGGGGCGATGGCAACCTGCTGGCCGGAGAAGGCGACCTTGCCCTTGAGCTTGATCCCCGGGATCGGCAGGCCGGGCGGGACCTGCTTGAGGAGCTCGACCGCCTTCTCCCGCGCGGGGGAAGGCAGGTCCGCGAGCCTGAACTCGGGGGTGTCGAGGTCCACGAGCAGGGAGCCGTCCATCTCGGGCTTCTCCGACAGTGCCTTGAGCATCGTCACGCTCCCGTCGACCCTCGCCCACGGCGGGACGTTCGCGATCATGTTGGACACCCGCAGATCCCCGCCGACGAATCCCCCCTCGACCCGGAGGCTCGACTCGGGGACCTTGATCTTCGGGACGCCCAGGAATTGGAGCCCTTCCGTCGAGAACCCCTTGGTGACGACCTGCACGCTGCCCTTGACGTCCGGGAGGGGCCGGGCCGAAAGGCTCGAGAGGTGGGCGCCGGCCAGCACCACCTCGAGGACCTGGACGCCCTTGATGCCCACGTCCGCCCTCAGGTCCGCGGTCGGGGCCTCGAAGTTGGAGACCTTGCCGGAGGCGCTGACGCTCACGCCCGAGTACTCCGCGGCGAGCTTCTTCATCCCGACGCTCATCTTGGGGAGCGAGCCCCCGGCATAGTCCATGGTCCCGCGCCATTCGAGCTTGGCCTCGTAGGGCTTGCCCTTCAGCTCCGCCTTGACGCCCAACGCCGCCTCGGCCTCGAAGGGGTCCGAGAGGCTCAGGCCCCAGATGGTCCCGCTGATCTTCTCCACCCGGCCCTTCGCCCCGGTCACCGCGTCGTTGAAGGACACCTCGGCGTCCACGAGCGAGGCTTTCGAGACCTTCAAGGCGAAGGGCATGGCCTGCGCCGACGGCGCGGGGGCCGCGGCCCCGGGCGCGCCGGGCCTGGCCGCGGCGGTCGACGTCGCCAGCAAGTCGGAGAAATTGAAGGTCCCGTCGGCGAAGCGGCGGACCTGGGCCTTGACCCCGTCGGCCTTCAGCTTGTCCACCACGACGCTGCGGTACATCAGCGGGGCGAGCTTGACCTTGAGCTGGAACGAGCCGATGCTCACGAAGGTCCCGGCCTTGAAATCGGGTTTCTCCGAGACCTCGATGCCCTTCACCACCAGGCCGCTGAGCGCTCCCAGTTCCACGCCTTGGAGCTTCACTTCCCGGCCGATGGTCTTGCGCGACTGGGTGACGATGAGCTCCTGGATCTTCTCGGGGGGCAGGTACTTCTTGAGGGCCACGGTGACGGCCGCCAGGCCCGCCGCCCCAAGGACGGCCAATCCCACCGCGATCTTGACGAACAGCGAGAGTCTCGTTTTCATCGCAACGGCTCCTTCATCCCCGAAAGCCCCTGCGCCGGCCTGCGGCGAGGGCCCCATGTTACCATTTTTCGGCCCGGCGGCCTTGCGGGGCCGCGCCGCGGTATTCTAGTATACGGGATATGAAACTCCTCAAGCGCAAGCTCGTGTGCGTCGACGCCGAGGCCAGCGTGGCCGACGCGGCCAAGGCCATGCGGGATGCCAAGACCGGCTCGGTCTTCATCGGCCGCCTGCCGAGGCCCGACGGCATCTTCACGGAGCGCGACCTGGTCCGCAAGGTGGTCGCCGAGGGGCTCGACCCGAAGACGACCGCCGTCGGCTCGGTCATGACCAGGAAGCTCGTGACCGTCGACTGCTCCGAGCCGCTCGAGAAGGTCTTCGCCTGCCTGGCCAAGGGCCACTTCCGGCACCTGCCGATCACCGAGAAGGGGGACGTGGTGGGGATCATCTCCCTGACCGACCTGGCCAAGGTGTTCAAGCAGATGGCCCAGGACGAGGCGTTCCTCGAGTCCTTCTAATCACTCGCCCCCCCCGCGGGGGGGCGAGTAGCGGGGGGGCAGATGCCGTTTCATCAGAGAGTTCCTTATGAAACAGAATATGCCCCCACAGCTACTCGCCTCCCCGCGGGGGAGGCAAGTGATCAGATCGTGTAGCTGAGAAGGTAGTCCTTCTTCTTGTCCAGCAGCGCCCCGATGTCGAGGCCCGCGGGCGGCTGGATGTTGCCGACCACGCTGCGCTTGAAGGCCAGGCCCGAGTCATCGAGCTCCGACGTGTCCACGATGACCGGCGGGGGCTCGTCGGACTCGACCGCCGGGGGACCGGAGGCCGGCGCGACTCCCTGCGACGCCGGCTCCACGGGGCTCGCCGGCGCCGATTCCTCGAACATGTAGACCTTCGGGCGGGCGGGGTTGGCGGGGTTGGGCCTCACCACGACGGCGCGCCGGCCGTCGTCGAGCCTGACCAGGCTTCCGACGGGGTAGAACCCGACGCAGTCGATCAGGAGCTTCACCAGCGCCGGGTCGAACCGCACCCCGCGCCTGTCCAGCATGGCGGCCAGGAGGCGCTCGGGGCGCTGCCTCTTCCAATAATACTTGTCGCTCAGCATCCCGAGCTCGTAGACGTCGGCGATGTCGAGGATGTCGTGGAAGACGTCGGGCCGGTAGCCCGCCGCCGCGGTGGTGGTCGGCGAGGCCGCGGCGGGGTGGCCCGCCCCGAGGCCCCGGTCGTCGTGGTGGTGGGCCGCCAAGAGGGCCACCGGCAGGCCGATGCCTTCGTGCCGGGAGAGCAGCATGAAGCCCCAGTCCGCGTGCTGGCGCGCGATCAGGCGCTCGGCGGGGCTGAGCGGCGTGTGGTCCCGGGTCCACTCCGTGGGGATGGTCACGCGCCCGAGGTCGTGCAGGAAGGCGCAGGTGACCAGGGTGTTGATCTGGCCGGAATTGAGCTTGACCATGTCGCCCAGGGCGCAGCAGAGGATCGCGACGTTGACGCTGTGGGCGAGGTGCGGGTCGAGCCCCCGGCTCAGGGCCGGCAGCACCAGGTAGGGGTCGATGCCCTTGTTGCGCATGGTCGCCCCCATGTCGTCGATGAACCGGTAGAGGGGCTTGAGGTCCGCCTCGGGGCTGGCCTTGAGGGCCTCCTGCGCGGTCCGAAGGGTCTCGACGGCCTTCAGGTACCAGTCGAAGAGGGTCTTGCGCTTGCCGGCCCGGGACTTGCTGGCGATGTCGTCCACCTGGGCCTCGACGATGTGGATGGTCTGGATGTTCTTCCGGGCCAGCTGCTCGCCGGGCGGGACGTCCGTGGGTTTGAGGGATTCCGCGTTGAGGATCAGGAAGAGGGTGGTGATGTCCTCGAGCGACACCCCCCTCATGAAGGTCAGGTACTTGACCCGGCACCGGGAGAAGCGGTCCACGAGCATCTGGTTGGCGACCGTCTCCTCGATCGACATGGACCCCTCGATGTAGAGGAGCTCGTCCATGAACCCGAAGCCGATGTCCTCCTGCTCCTCGAAGATGGGGCCGAAGGACTCGGCGAGCCGCTTGAGGGTCCCCGCGACCTCGCTGTGGTTCGGGGGGTAGAGGCGGATGCTGTTGAGGCCGAAGTTCATGAGCCGGAGGGCCTCGATCATCTGGTTCCACCGGATGTTGTCCGCCCGGGACTTCCTTATCTTGCGGGCCATCAGGCCTTGCCCTCCTCGCGGATCTGCGCCAGGGCGTGCTTGGCGGCGTTGCGGAGCTCCTTGTTGAGCCCCGTGAACACCTCGTACCAGGTGCGGCGCGCCGTCTCCTTCAGGAAACGGATGACCTCGGGGCCGGGGAACCGGCCCAGGGCCGTGACGATGGAGACCTTGGTGGCGTAGTCCGGGGTCTTGGGGTAGGCCTCGAGCAGCCGCCGGTCGACGCCCGGCTCCCTCAGGAGCGACAGCGCGATGACGGCCTTGGCGGTCTCCTCGTAGTGCGGGGTGGCGGCGATGAATCCCGCGAGGCCGTCGGCCGCGTCGGCGCCGCCGAACTTCGTGAGGAAGCGCATCGCGGCCTCCCGGGCCTTGGCGTGGCCGTGCTGGAGGACCGGCGCCACGTGCTTGGCGGCCGCAAGGTCGGCGATCTCCGAGAGGATGCCGATGACGTTGACCACCAGGAACCAGTCCTCGTCGGCGAGCGCCTTCACCAGGTGGGCGATGCCCACGCTGCGGCCGACCGCCGTCAGCAGGGTGCAGAACTTGCTCCGGAGTTCCTTGTCGGAGAGGCGGCGCAGCTCCTCGAGCAGGAGCGGCACGAAGTCGTCGCCCAGGAAGACGCAGAAATCGGCCGCTTGCCGGAGGATCGAGGCGTCCGAGAAGGGCAGGGAGCCGAGGTGCAGGACGAACTGCTCGGCGAAGACCTGGTTGACGACCCGTTCTTGCACCTGCTTGCGGAAGTCCGCGAAGAACTTGGCCGTGGCGGGGTTGGCGCCCATCGCCCGCCAGCGGTCGAACTCCGAGACCAGGATGTCCACCCGGCCGTCCTGCACCAGCTCGCGCAGCAGGCGCACATAGCTCATGGTCGCGTACTTCGGATGGCTGGGGCTGGCGGGATTGTCCAGGATGCGGTGGGTCATCTCCAGGGCCCACGCGGAGGAGTCCTTCTTGTCGTGGGAACGGTGGTCGTGGATCCGCTCCAGGTCGGCGTTGTCGAAGACCGCGACCCAGGACGCCAGGGCCTCCCTGCTCCAGGCCGGCCCCGGCCCCTTCTTCGGACGCGTCCCGCGGAACTTCGGCTTGTAGGCCATGGCGGCGCAAAACCGCTGGAAGCGCTCCTTGATCCTGGGGTCGTAGAGCGCCCAAGGCATGCCCTCGTCGAGCTTCTCGAGGGAGACCTCCCGGTAGAGGGCGCGCTCGAGCAGGGTCGACACGGCCTCGGCCTCCTTGCCGCGCAGCGCGTCGTTCTGGTGGAGCAGCATCGTCAGGAAGTCGGGGAGGGTCTTCGCCCTGGTGAAGGCCGCGACCTGGTCCTCGGTCAAGCCGCCGGGCTTCTCCTCCTTCTGCTCCGTCTCCCCGGTGGAGACGAAGCTCTGGATGAAGACCAGCTGCATGCCTTCGATGCGGGCGGCCTGCAGGGACTTCTGGATGTCGCCCAGGGTGTTCTTCTCGTCGGGCTTGAGCGTGAGGACCTTGAAGAACTCCAACATCCCCGTGACGGAGAGCCGGTTCGTGAACAGGACCCCCCCCACGCCCACCGTGTGGAGCGAGCTGGCGAAGAACGTGACCTCGGGCGTCTCGGGCAGCGGCGTCTCGTCGACGAGGACGGTCTTGGACTTCACCTCCAGGGTGATGTTCTGCTCCCCGGCCAGGGTCTTCTGGAGGAGGTTGACGATGCGTTCCCCGATCTGGACGATCATCGGGTGGCCGTCCTTGTAGAGCCCGCTGGTCTTGGCGCTGGCGACCAGCGAGGTCAGGAACGCCTGGAGGGCGGTCCTCCGGCGGTTGAGCTCTGGGCTGTACTCGACGGGCTCGGCCATCGTTCCCCCGGGTCGCGGCGGAGCGCTACTCCCTCGGCACCAGGACGATCTCGATGCGCCTGTTCAGGGCCCGGCTCTCCGGCTTGTCGTTGGACGCGACCGGGCGGAACTCGCCGTAGCCCGTGGCCACCAGGTGCGCCGGGTCGATCCTCGCCGACTCCTGCAGGTAGCGGGCGACGGCCGTGGCGCGCGCCGTCGAGAGCTCCCAGTTGGTCGGGAACCTCTTGACGAGCTCCCCCCCGATGGCTTTGTTGTCGGTGTGGCCCTCGATGCGGATGTCCTTGTCGGCCACGGTCTGGATGACCTTGGCGATCCGGTCGAGGACCTTTTTTCCCTCGACCCTGACCGCGGACTCCCCGGAGTCGAAGAGGATGCGGTCCACCAGGTTCACGGTGAGCTTGCCCTTGAGCTGGGTGAGCTGGATCTCCCCGGCCGAGATCTCGGCCTTGAGGCCCGCGGCGAGCTGCTCGTAGCTGCCTTTGACCTTGGCGAGCTCCAGCTCCTTGGCCTTCTCGAGGGCCTGCTTCTCCTCGAGGGCGGCGTCGAGCTTGCGGCCGACCTCCAGGAGCTCGGCGCTCCTGGCGGCTTCCAGGGCCTTCTTCTCCGCCAGCGCGGCGTCGAGCTTGCGGCTCGAGGCCTGGGCGTCGGCCTCCCGGGCCGCCTTGGCGGCGGAGAGCTCGTTGGCCGCGGTGGAGAGCTTCTTGGCCAGGGCGTCCTTCTCCTTGGTGAGGTCCGAGACCTTCTTGGTCAGCTCGTCCTTGTTCGACTCCAGCGATTCCCTGAGGTCCTTGTTGGAGCCCTCCAGGGAGGCGATGCGGGTCTTGAGCGAGGCCAGCTCCGAATCGGCGCTCTTGACCTTGGCCTGGGAGCCGCTCAGCTGGTCCTTCCACTCGCGGGAGGCGTTCTCGAAGGACGCCTTCGACGCCGCCGTCTCCTGGCGGGCCGCCTCGGTCTCCTGGCGCGACGCTTGGAGCCGCTCGTCTTGCGCCGCCGCGCGGCTCTTGGCCGCCTGCTGCTCGGATTCCAGGGCCTTGTACTTGCCGGTGGTCACGCAGCCCGCCAAGCCCATCGCCGCCACGACCAGGATCCAGCTCTTCTTCATGATATCCTCTCCTTGCGCCCAGCGCTCAGGGCGACGCCGCGCCCGATATTGTTCCATAAAAAGACGACTTGCGGTAGGAGGCCAGCGCTTGGGCCGCGTAGACCTTGAGGAGGCCGGCCAGCGGGATGGCCAGCATGAGCCCCAGGAGCCCCCCCCACTCGCCGCCGATGATGAGCGCGATGATGGTCTCGACCGTGCTCAGCCCCACCCTGTCGCCCACGACCTTGGGGGTGATCACGAAGCCCTCCAGCAGCTGGCAGACGCCGAAGACGAGCCCGACCCCCACGAACGGCCCCAGGCCGTTGAAATCCACCGCCGCCATCACCAGCGACAGCGAGACCCCGACGAACACCCCCACGTAGGGCACGATGTTGAGGAGGCCCGCCAGGATGCCGATGAGCACGCCGAAGGGGATGCCGACCAGCGCCAGCCCGATGGAGTAGAGCGCCGCCAGGATGAGCGCCACGGACAGCTGCCCCCGGATGTAGCCGCTGAAGACCCGGTCGGCATCCTCGAGCCGCCGTTCCACCGACGCCTGCCAGCGGGGCGGGAACAGCCCGATGAAGGAGAGCCTGATCTCGGTGATGTCGCGCAGGAAATAGAAGAAGACGACCGGGACGACCACGAGGTTGAGCGCGCCGACCAGCATCCCGGCCGCGCTCGAGAAGAACTTCCCCACGAACCGGCCGAAGGGCAGCAGCGCGCCCAGCGAGACGTTGCGCAGCCAGCCCTTCAGTCGCGCCAGGAGCTCGTGCTCGGTCTGCGGCAGGGCGATGCCCCATCGCGCGGCTTGGGCCCCCGCGCGCTGCCCGGCCAGGGTCAGGTAGTCGGGCAGCCTGCTGACGAACTCCTTGGCCTCGGCGAGCAGCCCCGGGAGGATGATCGCCGTCAGGAGCACGGACAGCCCGATGCCCGTTCCCATGATGAGGCCGACCGCCAGCGCCCTGCCCAGCCCCTTGCTCTCGAGCCAGTCGGCCAGGGGGTCGAACGCGTAGGCCAGCCCGAACCCCACCAGGACGGGGAAGAGCGATTCGTAGAGCATGGCGCCGGCGGCCAGCGCCGCCGCGATCGCCGCCGCGCCGGCCGCGTACCAGGCGGCCTGGCCGCCCGGCAAGGGATGGCTCTTCATCGGTCAGGAAGCCTTGGCCGGGATGCGGTAGGCCTTCATCTTGCGGGCCAGCGCGGGGCGGGGGATGCCCAGCTTCCTGGCGGCCTCGGGCAGGTTGTGGCCGCAGGACTTGAGGGCCTCCGCGATGTGGCGCCGCTCCATCTCGGAGAGCCGCTCGACGACCCCCGCCGGGGCGGGGCGCGCCGCCGAGGGCGCAAGGATCTCGGGCGGGAGGTCTTCGGGCTCGATGGACGCGGCCGTGGTCATGATGAGGGCCCGCTCCATCGCGTGCTCGAGCTCCCTGACGTTGCCGGGCCAGCGGTAGCCCTTGAGCGCCTGCGCCGCCTTGGGCGAGAAGCGCGCGGCCCGGCCGCCGTTCTTCTTGCGGGCGTTGCGCAGGAAGTGCTCCGCCAGGGGCATGATGTCCTCGGGGCGCTCCCTCAGCGGCGGGATGCTGATGGGGAAGACCTTCAGCCGGTAGTACAGGTCGTCGCGAAACCTCCCCTCCTCCACCATCTTGGCGAGGTCCTTGTTGCTCGCCGTCACGAGCCGGCCCGACACCTTGATGGGGTGGTTGTCGCCCACGCGGCGGACCTCGCCGTCCTGGAGGGCCCTGAGGAGCTTGACCTGGAGGGACGGGGAGGTCTCGCTGATCTCGTCGAGGAAGAGCGTGCCGCCGCTGGCCTCCTCGAACAGGCCGCGCTTGTTGCGGTCGGCCCCGGTGAAGGCCCCCTTCACGTGCCCGAAGAGCTCGCTCTCGAGCAGCCCCTCCGGCAGCGCCCCGCAGTTGATGGCCACGAAGGCCCCGTTGCGGCGGGCGGACTTCTCGTGGATCGCGCGGGCGACGAGCTCCTTGCCGGTGCCGGACTCGCCCAGGACGAGGACCGTCGCGTCGGTGCTGGCCACCTTCTGCACCAAGTCCAGCACGTTCCTGATCTGGGGGCTGGCGTAGACGATGTTGTCGAAGCTGTATTTCCCCTTCACGACCTCGCGCAGGCGCCGGACCTCGCCGAGCAGGCGCCGGTGCTCGATGGCCTTGTCGATCACGATGGCCAGCTCGTCGGGCTCGATCGGCTTGATCATGTAGTCGAAGGCCCCGGACTTCATGGCCGCGACCGCCGAGTCGATGGAGCCGTGCCCCGTGATCAGGATGACCTGGGTCTCGGGCTGCGAGAGCTTGGCGATGCGCAGGATCTCGAGCCCGTCGGGGACGCCGATGCGCAGGTCGGTCACGACCGCGTCGTAGGGCTGGGAGGAGACCTTCTGGCCGGCCTCCCGGCCGTTCCTCGCGGACACGACCTCGTAGCCCCGGCGCTTGAGGTCCATCGCCATGAGGGCCGACAGCGAGGCGTCGTCCTCGGCCAGCAGGATGCGTGGCTTCTCCATGTCACTCCTCGGGCCGCGGCAGGCGCACCGTGAAGGTCGCGCCTTCGCCCGGCTTGCTCTCCACCTCGATCGCCCCCGCGTGGGCCTTCATGATGCGGTCGGCCGTGGCCAGCCCCAGGCCCGTGCCCTGCTGCTTGGTCGTGAAGAAGGGCTTGAAGATCTGCGGCAGGACGGCCGGCTGGATGCCCGGGCCGGTGTCGCGCACCCGCAGGAAGACGTGCCCCGGCTCCCGGCCGGTCGACACCGTCAGCCTGCCGTAGCCCTCCATGGCCTGCAGGGCGTTGACGAGGATGTTCCAGACCACCTGCCTGATCTGCTCCGGGTCCATCGGGCAAGGCGCCAGGTCCGGCGCCAGCGAGACGCTCATGCGCGCGTGGCGCATCATCTCGCGGTCGGACTGGAGGATGCCGCAGACCTCGGCGACCAGGGCGTTGAGGTCCGCCCGGGACAGCCGGATCGACGGGGGGCGGGCGTAGGTCAGGAAGCTGGCCAGGACGTCGCTGAGGCGCTTGCTCTCGCTGCGCAGGAGCTTCATGACGGTGCCCCGGTCGGAGGGGCTGAGGGCCTCGTTGGCGAGCTGGTTGGAGGCGAGCACGATCGAGCCCAGGGGGTTGCGGATCTCGTGGGCGACCACCGCGGCCATCTCGCCGATGTTCGCCAGGGCCTCGGACTGGGCCACCCGCGTCTTGAGGGAGACCTGCTCGGTGAGGTCCATGCCGATGGCCATGAAGCCCAGGACGCCCTCGTCGGTGTCCCGGACGGCGGTGATGGAAAGCAGCAGGGTGATCTCGCGGCCGTCCTTGGCCTTGTCGACGATCTCGCCCCGCCAGTAGCCCTGGGAGGGGTCGAGGATGCTTTCCCACATGCGCCCGTAGAGCTCCGCGGTGGAGTGCGCCGACCGCAGGAACCTCGGGTTCTTCCCGACCGCCTCCTCCCTCTTGAACCCGAAGAGCCGGACGAAGGCGGGGTTGACGTCGAGGATGCCGCTGTCCCGGTCGCAGTAGAACATGACGTCGTTGGAGCGCCGGAAGGCCTCATAGAGGGAGACCTCCCGTAGGCGGTCGAGGGCGGGCCGAGGGCTCTTCATGGTCGTCGCAGGTGTCGCGGCGTTGGAACATTCCTGCCAACGGTGGCAGGCATATTGTATAATACCCGTTAAGAAGTCCGCAAAGTCAAGACGAGACTTGCGAGAGGCTCCCATGGTTCACGCCCCCCTTCTACGGACGGCCCTCAAAGCCGAGCTGCGTCCCGCCCTCATCGGCCGCCTGCGCATGGCCGACTGGATCGAGATGCCCGAGCGCGAGTTCGCGCGCGAGATCAAGAAGATCGAGCAGGACCCCCTCTTCCAGAAGCTCTTCTTCGGCCTGTCCGACGTCCCCGGCGCCATCCGCCGGCAGCGCTGGCCGCGCAGCCGGATGGTCCTCAGTTTCGACGAGGTCGGGGGCCGGACCGCCTCGGCCGGCGAGCGCGCGAAGGTCGAGGACATCCTGGAAGCCAAGCCCCACCTCATCGCCATGATCCGCCGGCTGGGCCGCGAGGCCTTCGAGACCTACTTCCTCCACTCCGACGAGCCGCTGACCATCGCCGAGATCGCCTGCCGCACCTCCCTGCCCGCCGCGGACGTCCGCAAGATCCACGACATGCTGCTCGACATCGGGACCCAGGCCGAGTTCGAGTCCCCCGGCGAACCCAGCGCCTCCCGGCACTACGCCTGCCTGGCCCGGGTCTGGACCGAGGACGGCGAACCCCATTTCGAGTTCTTCTCCCCTCACTGGGCCAGGGGCCGCTACCACATCCGCTACGACCTCGTCGAGGAGTGGAAGAGGCAGGCGGCCCTCCTGTCCTCGGACGAGCGGCGCAAGCTCCCCAGGCTCATCAAGCGCATCGAGACGGTGAACCTCCGCCAGAACACGATGTTCCGCATCCTGGAGAGCCTGGCCAAGCTCCAGGCCGACTTCCTCACCAACAAGTCCCCCGACAGGAAGCGCCCCATCAGCCTTCGCCAGCTCGCCTACCGCCTGGACCTGGCCCCGAGCACCGTGAGCCGCGCCCTCTCCTGCCGCTCCGTGATCCTGCCGTGGGGCAAGGAAGTGCCGCTCATCCAGCTGGTCCCGGGCCGGCGCAAGGTGCTGCGCGAGATCCTCTCGCGCTGGCTCGAGGTCGACGCCCGCCGGACGGACGCGGCCCTCGCGCTCAGGCTCCGCGAGGAATACGCCATCAAGGTGTCGCGGCGCACGGTCAACGCCGTGCGCAATGAGCTCGCCGGGTGATCGTCCGCGGGCCAAGCCGCGGCTCTCCGACACCTACGAGCGCTATGCCCTGGGCCTGGCCCGCCGCGAGCCGCGGCCGCCGCCCCTGCCCGCCAACGCCGTTCCCAAGGGCGGCCGGGACGCTCGGCCTCCGGCCTCGACCGCGCCCCTGCCCGCGCCGTCGCGGCCCGCCCGCCCCTCCGCTCCCCTCGCGGCCAGGCTCAAGCGCCTGGGCGTCAAGGGGTGGCCCCGACGCCGCACCTTCCACACGCGCGCCATCCCCGCGGGCTGCCGCCCCTGCCTCGAGGGACGGGCCAGCACCCTCGTCGTGACGACCCTCTGCAACAGGGACTGCTTCTTCTGCTTCAACCCCCGCCCGCGCGCCGACGCGCTCAGCGTCCACGGCCGGCGGGCTCGCTCGGCGGCGGAGGCCGCCGCGCTCCTCGAGGGCCTGGGCATCGAGAGCGTGGGGGTCAGCGGGGGCGAGCCCCTGCTCTTCCCGGTTCGGACCATGAAACTGGTCCGGGCCCTGCGCCGGGGCGTCGAGGGCCTGCGCATCGACGTCTACACTAACGGGGACCTGCTCACGCCGGCGCTCCTGCGCGGCCTGAAGGCCGCGGGCGTCGATTCGCTGCGCCTGAACCTCGCGGCCAACGGCTATGGGCCGGGGCCGGCCCGGCTGGCGCTGGGGTGGTTCCCGGACCTGGCCGTCGAGATCCCGGTCATCCCGGCCGACGAGCGCAAAATCTGGAGGCTCGCGCTGGGGCTGGAGGAGGCCGGGGTGAGGCACCTCATCCTCCACGAGCTGTTCTGCTCGGCCCAGAACGCCGACGCGCTCGGGCGGCGCGGCCTGGCCGCCCCGCTCCCCGCCGGCCGCGGCGCGGGGCGGCTCACCTGGAGCGGCGTCCCGGCCAGCGCCGACGCCTGCCTGCGGCTCGTGGCCAAGGCCGCCGAGGCGGGGCTCAGGCTGGGGTTGTACTACTGCTCGACCGGGACCCAGCAGTGGATCGCCGAGAAGGCCCTCCGCCGCCCGGCCCCTGGGCCTGCCGGCCCAGGCCGCGGGCGCTGAAGGCTAACGCTGCGGGCGTCCCGCCTTGGGCCTGCGCGGCAGGCGCAGCGCCGCGTGCAGGGCCCGCAGCGCCTTCCTGGCCCCGGCGAGCGCCACCACCACGGCGATGCGGTTGTCCGAGGTCACGATCATCTCGATGTTGATCCTCTCGCGGGCGAGGGTCTCGAAGACGCGGGTCGGGACCCAGGAGTGGTGCCGGAACCCGGTGCCCACCACCGACACCTTGGCCACCCGCTCGTCCACTTCGACCCGCTCGGCCCCGAGGCGCTTCGCGGCGCCGGCCAGCGCCTCCCGCGCCCGGCGGGCGTGCGCCCTCGGGGTCATGAGCGAGATGTGGTTGACCCCGCCGGCCACCGCCCACGACTGGACGATCATGTCCACCGGGATGCCGGCGGCCGAGAGGGAGGCCAGGACCCGCGCCGCCGTGCCCGGCTTGTCCGGGACCCCGACGACGGTCAGCCGGACCTCGCCCGTGTCCAACGCAAGGCTGGATATCGACGCCTCTTCCATGGTCCCCCCTCCTTCCTCGATCCAGGTCCCCGGGCCCGGCTCGAACGACGACCGGACGCGGATCCTCACGCCGAACCTCTGGGCCACCTCGATCGAGCGGGCGTGCATCACCTGTGCGCCGGCGGACGCCAGCTCCAGCATCTCCGAGCATGAGATGCGCCCGAGCAGCCGGGCGTCCGGCACCAGCGAGGGATCGGCCGTGAAGACCCCCCGGACGTCCGTGAAGATCTCGCAGTGGGTCGCGCCGAGCGACGCGGCCAGGGCCACGGCGGTCAGGTCCGAGCCACCCCGCCCGAGCGTGGCGATGTCGGCCTTGGGATTGGAGCCCTGGAACCCGGCGACGATGACGATCGCCCCTTGACGGAGGGCCCGCTCGATCCTGGCCGGCCGGATGCGCACGATGTGCGCCCGGGTGTGGCTCTCGTCGGCCTCGATGCCGGCCTGGGGACCGGTGAAGGACACCGCCGGGTGGCCCCGCGCCCGGATGGCGATGGCCAGGAGCGAGATCCCCACCATCTCCCCGGTGGACATCAGCAGGTCCAGCTCCCGCTCGTCGGGCTCCGGGTGGACCGACCTCGCCAGGGCGATCAGGTCGTCCGTCATCCTGCCGGGGGCGGACGCCACGACCACCACGGACCGCCCTCGCCGGGCGGCCGCGATGGCCCGCTCGGCCGCGCGATGGATCCTCGCCGGGCCGGCCACCGAGGTGCCGCCGAACTTCATCACCACCAGCGGCCGGGCGGTCAGAGCAGCCTCATGAGCGCCACGCGGCGCGACACCCCGTCTCGCCCGGCCACGGCCTCGATGGCGCGCCTCACCCGGCCCTCCGGGGCCGCGTGCGTGACCAGGACCACGGGCACGGTCCGGGCGCTCCCGGAGCGGGAGCGCTGATGGACGTGGGCGATGGAGACCCCCTGGCGGCCCAGGGCTTGGGCGATGCGGCCCAGGACCCCCGGCCGGTCCGACGCCTGGAAGCGCAGGTAGAACCGGCCGAGGCAGTCCTCGGGCTTCCTCACGGCGACGCGGCCCTCCCGCGCCCACAAGAGCGGCGGGGCGGCCCGCCCGCCCAACCGGGCCTCGGCCAGCAGCCACAGGTCGCCCACCACCGCGCTGGCCGCGGGGCCCGCCCCCGCGCCGAGGCCGTAGAACATGAGGTCCTTGGCCTCGCTCGTCTCCAGCATGACCGCGTTGTAGGCGTCGTGCACCGCGGCCAGGGGATGGCGCAGCGGTACCAGGGTCGGGCAGACCCGGGCCTCGACGGTAGGCCCCTCCGGGCCGTCCTCGAAGCGGGCCAGGCCCAGGAGCCGGACCGTGCGGCCGAGTTCCTCCACGGCGAAGAGGGCGTCGTCGAGCCCGACCGACTCGATGCCGGCCCGGCCCACGCGGGCCGGGTCGAGCCAGCGCCCCAGGACCACCGAGGCCAGCACGGAGAGCTTGTGCGCCGAGTCGGAGCCGTCGAGGTCCAGCCGGGGGTCGCGCTCGGCAAGACCCAGGCGCCGGGCCTCCCTGAGGGCCGCGCCGGCCGGGCACCGGTCGCAGGTCATGCGGCTGAGGATGAAGTTGGTCGTGCCGTTGAGTATGCCGAGGATCTGCCGGATGCCGTTGGGCGCCAGGCTCCGGGCGAGGGAGCCGATGATGGGGATGCCGGCGCAGACCGAGCCCTCGAAGGCCAGGCGGCGCCCCGCGGCCTGCGCCGCCCCGACGACCTCGGGCCATTGGCGGCTGAGGAGGGCCTTGTTGGCGGTCACCACGTCCTTGCCCGCCGCGAACGCCTCCAGGACGAGCCGCTTGGCCGGGTCCTGGCCTCCGATGAGCTCGACGACGATGTCGACGGCGGGGTCCGCCGTGAGCCGCCGCCAATCCCTCTCGACGCGCACTCCCCGGGGAAGGCCCAGCCCGCGCGCCTTGGCCGGCGAGGCGTCGCAGACGGCGTGGAGGGTCAGGCGGGCGCCGAAGCGGCGGACGAAGCCCTCGGCCGTCCGGTGGAGGAGGGAGGCCGCGGCCGAGCCCACGTGCCCGAGCCCGGCCAGGCCGACTCGGATCTCGCGCATCGATCGCCGCGGCGCTTCAGCGCCGGGCCGACGCGGTCTCGCGGCCGAACTCGAAGCCCTTCTTGAGTGCCCGGGCGTTGAGGTCCTCGGTGCCCTTGGGCACCGAGTCGAGCACGGCCTTCTGCACCGCCTCGTAGGACAAGAGGCCCGTGGTGCCGGCGAAGAACCCGACCATGACGATGTTCAAGACGAGGCGGCGGCCCAGCTCCTCGGCGAAGCGCGTGGCCGGGATGCCCACGGCCTTCGCGCCTGCCGGCAGGTTCTTGTCCGGGTGGACGAGCTCGCTTTCGTAGAGGACGAGGCCGCCGGGCTTGAGGGTGGGGGCGAAGAGCTTGTAGGCGTCAGGGGACATCAGGACCAGGATGTCGGGGTTCTTCACGTAGGGGTACCCGATGGTCTCGTCCGACACGATGACCTGGGCGCTGCAGGCGCTCCCCCTGGCCTCGGGGCCGAAGGCCTGGATCATGGTGGCGTGCTTGCCCCCGTGGATGGCCGCGGCCTTGCCGATGATGCTCCCGCACAGGATGACGCCCTGCCCGCCCAACCCTCCGACCCGGATCTCAGTCCTCGGCATGGCCCACTCCTTGGTAATCGTTGATGACGCTGGTGTAGTGGCGCGTCATGGCGTCGAGCCAGGTCGGGCGGTCGCGGTCCACGAACTTGCCCACCACGATGTCCCCTTGGAAGGTCAGCCCCACCTCCCGGGTGTCCGCGCCGTCCTTGACCGTGCTGCGCTCCTTGTAATACTTGACCTGGTCCACGCCGTCCCCGAGCTTGTTCCTGCGGGAGTAGAGGGTCGGGCAGGGGGCCAGGATCTCGATGAAGGAGAAGCCGCGCTTGGCCAGGCCCTCCTTCATGGAGCGGATGAGCTGGCGGACGTGGAAGACGGTCCAGCGGGCGACGTACACCGCGCCGCAGGCCTCGGCCAGGAACGGCAGGTTGAAGGACGGCTCGAAGTTGCCGTAGGGCATGGTCGTCTGCGTCGCGCCCAGGGGCGTGGTGGGCGCCACCTGGCCGCCCGTCATCCCGTAGGTGCCGTTGTTGACGCAGATCACGGTGAGGTCCATGTTGCGCCGGGCCGCGTGCACGAAGTGGTTGCCGCCGATGGCGAAGAGGTCGCCGTCCCCGGAGTAGACCACGACCTTGAGGTTGGGGTTGCCCAACTTCAGGCCCGTGGCGAAGGGGATGGCCCGGCCGTGGGTGGTGTGGAAGGAGTCCAGGTTCATGTACCCGGCCACGCGGCCGGTGCAGCCGATGCCGCTGACGATGGCGACCTTGTCGAGGTCGAGCTTGGACTCGGTCAGGGCGCGGGCGAAGCAGTTGACCGTGGAGCCGATGCCGCAGCCGGGGCACCAGATGTGGGGGAGGCGGTCCTGCCGCAGGTACTGGAGGACGGGGTTCTCGACCTTCATGGTCTCGCTCATCGCGCGGCTCCCTGGGGCGCCGGCGCCGCCTTGCCCGACGCCTCCATGATCTTGTCGAGGATGGCCCCGGGCTCGTGCACGGTGCCGCCCGGGTGGGGGATGGACACCACGCGGGCGCGTCCCAGCACGGCCCGCTCGACCTCCAGGACCATCTGCCCCATGTTGAGCTCGGGCACGACGAAGGCTTTCACGCTCTTGGAGAGCTCCGCGATCAGGGCGGCCGGGAAGGGCCAGGCGATCACCAGGCGCAGGTGGCCGACCTTGACGCCCTTGCGCCGGGCCTCCTCCACCGCGGCCTGGGCCACGCGCGAGGTGATGCCGAAGGAGACCACCACGACCTCGGCGCCGTCCACCCCGTCCTGGCGGACGTCCACGAGCTCGTCCTTGCGCAGGCGGATCTTGTCGAGCAGACGCTCGACGAGCTTCTTCTGGGCCGCGGGGTTCAAGACCGGGTAGCCCCGCTCGTCGTGGGTGAGCCCCGTGATGTGGATCCGGTGGCCGTCGCCCGCCTTGACGAGGTCCGGCACCATGTCGGGGCCCGCCTCGTAGGGCTTGTACTCCCCTGGCTTCTTCTTGGACCAGCGGCGCTCCGTGATCTCGATCTTGGAGGCCTCGGGGATGACCACGCGCTCGGTCATGTGGCCCACGACCTCGTCCATCATGAAGAAGACCGGGACCCGGAAGGTCTCGGCGAGGTTGAAGGCCTTGATCATCAGGTCGAAGCACTCCTGCGGCGAGTTCGGGCAGAGGGCGATGATCTCGTAGTCGCCGTGCGAGCCCCACTTGACCTGCATCATGTCGGCCTGGGCCGGCAGGGTGGGCAGGCCCGTCGAAGGCCCTCCCCGCTGGACGTCCACGAACACGCAGGGGACCTCCGCGATGGCCGCCAGGCCGATGTGCTCCATCATGAGGGAGAGGCCCGGGCCGGAGGTCACGGTCATGACCTTCTTGCCGGCCCACATCGCGCCCTGGATGGCGATGGACGAGGCGATCTCGTCCTCCATCTGGATGAAGATGCCGCCGATGTGCGGGATGCGCTGGGCGAAGCGCTCCACGACCTCGGTAGAAGGGGTGATGGGGTAGCCCGCGATGAACCTGCAGCCCGCGGCCAGGGCGCCCTCGCAGGCCGCGTGGTCGCCGTCGATGAAGTGGATGCCCGTCAGGACGCCCTTGGGGTCGGCTTTCATTTCGGTTGGGACTTCTCCAGGTCCTTTACTCTGACGCCGAAGATGGCGAAATCGGGGCAGTAGAGCCCGCACAGGTCGCACCCCACGCACGCCTCCGGCTTGGCGAGCACGGGGAAGTGGTAGCCTTTGGCGTTGAACTCCTTGGAAAAGGCCAGACATTTGGTCGGACAGAAGTCGATGCAATAGGAGCAGCCCTTGCAGACCTCGATGCGGACGAAGACGGTGCCTTTGCCTTTAGCCGGGGGGTTCTCGCTCATGGTGGTTGCCTAGCCCATTCTTCTAATTATAGAGGGTGATGTCAAACCCCCGGGAGGGCGGATGACGCCCTTCCGGGGGCATCCTAAATAAAACGGCATCTGCCCCACCCGCTACTCGGCCCTCCCGCGGGGAGGGCCGAGTGACTACGGCATCGGCCCCCCACTACTCGCCCCCCGTGGGGGGGCGAGTGACTAGGCGGCCGCCTCCACCTTGCACTCGGCCACGGTCGCCTTGACCGCGTCGACGGTCTTGGCCAGCATGGCCTTCTCGGCGTCGTTGAGGGAGATCTCGTAGACTTTCTCCACCCCGCCCGCCCCGATGCGCACCGGCACGCCGATGAACAGGCCCTGGACCCCGTACTGCCCGGAGCAGTGCGCCGCGCAGGCCAGCACGCGCTTCTTGTCCTTTAGGTAGGACTCGGCCATGACGATGGAGGCCCAGGCCGGGCTGAAGAACGCGGAGCCCTTGCCGAGGAGCTTGACGATCTCGGTCCCGGCCTCCTTGGTGCGCTCCACGATGCGGTCGATGGCCGCCTTGTCGAGGAGGTCGGTCAGGGGCACGCCGCCGACCGTGGTGAGCCTGGGGACCGGCACCATGGTCGGGCCGTGGCCGCCGAGCACGGTCCCGGCCACGTCCTCGATGGAGACGCCGAGCTCCATGGCGATGAAGGCGCGCCAGCGGGCGGTGTCGAGCACGCCGGCCTGGCCCACGACCTTGTGCGGCGGCAGGCCGGCAACCTTCTGGAAAACGTAGACCATGGCGTCGAGCGGGTTCGTCACGATGACGCAGAAAGCGTTGGGGGCGTACTGCTTGACGCCCTTGGCGACTTCCGAGATCGTCTTGATGTTAACAGCCAGGAGGTCCTCCCGGCTCATGCCAGGCTTGCGCGGGACGCCCGCCGTGACGATGACCACGTCGGCGCCGGCGATGTCCTTGAGGCTGCTCGTCCCCGTGACGTTGGCGTCGTAGTTGCCGCAAGGCGCCATCTCCATGAGGTCGAGGGCCTTGCCCTTCACGCAGCTCTCCATCTCGGGGATGTCGTAGATCACGACGTCGCCGAGCTCCCTCTGGGCCGCCAGCATGGCCAGGGTCTGTCCGATCTGTCCGCCTCCGATCAAGGCTATCTTCTTTCGCATGCTCTCATTCTCCTCGTGGGCGCCAGCCCTCGGGGGCGGGCGCGGTCGTTCTCCTGTCGCCCGGTGCCGCGGGACCCTCAGGCGGTCCGCCGGAGCCGGGCGCGTTGCCTGCCCCGATTCTAGTATAGAATCAGACCCCGTGGCCACACTATTTTCTTGCCCCCCGCAAAGGTTGTATAATCGGCCCAATATGGATACATTCCTTCGCCTCGCCGCCTCCTCCATCGGCCGGAAGATGGCCGTCGCCGCCCTGGGCCTGCTGCTGTGCGGGTTCCTGGGGGGCCACCTGGCCGGGAACCTGCTCCTCTTCGTCGGCCAGGACGCGTTCAACGCCTACGCGCACCACCTTGAGACGTTCCCCCTCCTCGAGCCCGTCGAGCTGGGCCTGGCCTCGATCATCCTCCTGCACGCGGCCGTGACGGTCTACCTCAAGGTGACGGCCCTCATGGCCCGGCCGGTGGGCTACGCGGTCCAGGTCAGCAAGGGCGGCAGGACCTGGGGCTCCTCCACCATGATCTACACCGCGGTCCTCATCCTCGTCTTCATCGTCGTCCACGTCGCCACTTTCAAGTACGGGACGCGGCCGAGCCCTTCGGACCTCTACGGCCTCGTCATGGGCTACCTGCGGGACTGGCGGTGGGCCGTCTTCTACGCCCTCGTGATGGGCGGCGTCGGCCTGCACCTGAGCCACGGGGCCTGGAGCGCGTGCCAGACCTTCGGGATCGACCACCCGAAGTACACCCCCGCCATCAAGGCCGTCGGCACGGCCTTCGCCGCGGCCGTGGCCCTGGCCTTCGCCGTCATCCCGGTGTGGGCCTGCTTCATCAAGAGGGGGCAGCCATGAAGCTCGACGCGAGGATCCCCGACGGACCCCTGGAAGGCAAGTGGGACAAGGCCCGCTTCGAGCTCAAGCTCGTCAACCCGGCCAACAAGCGCAAGTTCGAGGTCATCGTGGTGGGCACGGGCCTGGCCGGGGCCTCGGCCGCCGCCTCGCTGGCCGAGCTCGGCTACAACGTGAAGGTCTTCTGCATCCAGGACTCCCCCCGCCGCGCGCACTCCATCGCGGCCCAAGGCGGCATCAACGCGGCCAAGAACTACCCCAACGACGGCGACTCCGTCCGGCGGCTCTTCTACGATACGGTCAAGGGCGGGGACTACCGCGCCCGCGAGGCCAACGTCTACCGCCTCGCCCAGGTCTCCAACGCCATCATCGACCACTGCGTGGCCCAGGGCGTGCCCTTCGCCCGCGACTACGGCGGGACCCTGGACAACCGCTCCTTCGGCGGAGCCCAGGTCTCGCGCACCTTCTACGCGCGCGGCCAGACCGGCCAGCAGCTGCTGCTGGGCGCCTACTCGTCGCTCATGCGCCAGGTCGGGATGGGGAGCGTCAAGGTCTTTTCCCGGCGGGAGATGATGGACGTCGTCGTCGTCGACGGCGCGGCCCGCGGCATCGTGGTCCGCGACCTGGTGACAGGGAAGATCGAGTCCCACGCGGCCCACGCGGTCCTGTTGTGCACCGGAGGCTACGGGAACACCTTCTTCCTGTCCACGAACGCCAACTCCTGCAACGTGGGCGCAGCCTGGGTCTCCTATAAACGCGGAGCCGCCTTCGCCAACCCGTGCTTCACTCAGATCCACCCGACCTGCATCCCGGTCTCGGGGGAGCACCAGTCCAAGCTCACCCTCATGTCCGAGAGCCTGCGCAACGACGGCCGGGTGTGGGTTCCGAAGAACGCCGGAGACCGGAGGTCTCCGGCGGAGATTCCGGAGCGCGACCGCGACTATTATCTCGAGAGGATCTATCCTTCCTTCGGGAATCTGGTCCCAAGAGATGTCGCTTCGCGCGCCGCCAAGCGCATGATCGACGAGGGCCGGGGCGTGGGCAAGACCGGCCTGGCCGTGTACCTCGACTTCGCGGACTCGCTCAAGCGCCAGGGCGAGGCGGTCATCAAGGAGAAGTACGGCAACCTCTTCGACATGTACCACCACCTGACCGACGAGAACCCCTACAAGGTCCCCATGCGCATCTACCCCGCGGTCCACTATGCCATGGGCGGCCTATGGGTGGACTACAACCTCATGACGACCATCCCGGGCCTGTTCTGCCTCGGCGAGGCGAACTTCTCCGACCACGGCGGCAACCGGCTCGGGGCCTCGGCCCTCATGCAGGGCCTGGCCGACGGGTACTTCATCATCCCGTACACCCTCGGCGGCTACTTCGGCGGCGCCAAACTGCCGAAGGTGGATACGAGCCACCCGGCGTTTGCCCCGGCCGAAGCAGGCGTCCGCGACCGCATGGGGAAGCTGCTCTCCATCAAGGGCAAGCGCACCCCGGCCTCTTTCCACAAGGAGCTCGGCAAGCTCATGTGGGACAACTGCGGCATGTCGCGCAACGCCAAGGGCCTCTCGGAAGCCCTGGCCCGCATCCCCAAGATCCGGGAGGAGTTCTGGAAGAACGTCTCCGTCACGGGCTCCGGGGACCTCTTCAACCAGACCCTCGAGCGCGCGCACCGCGTGGCCGACTACCTCGAGTTCGCCGAGCTCCTGGTCCGCGACGCCCTCGAGCGCAAGGAGTCGTGCGGCGGCCACTTCCGGGAGGAGAGCCAGACCCCGGACAACGAGGCCAAGCGCGACGACGCGAACTTCTGCCACGTGGCGGCCTGGGAGCACGCGGGTCCAGGCAAGGACCCGGTCCTGCACAAGGAGCCGCTCAAGTTCGAGAACATCCATCTGGCGCAGAGGAACTACGCGTAAGGGTCCACGGGAGCCAATCCATGAAAGTCACTCTTAGAGTCTGGCGGCAGAAGGGCCCGGACCAGCCGGGACGCTTCGAGTCGTACGAGGCCGAGGTCCCCTCCACGGACATGTCGTTCCTCGAGCTCCTCGACACGGTCAACGAGGGGCTCATCGCCCGGGGGTCGGACGCCATCGCCTTCGACCACGACTGCCGCGAGGGCATCTGCGGCATGTGCAGCCAGGTCATCGACGGCCAGCCTCACGGGCCGGACAAGGCCGCGGCCACCTGCCAGCTCCACATGCGCAAGTTCAAGGACGGGGACGTCATCACCGCCGAGCCCTTCCGGGCCAAGGCCTTCCCCGTCGTCAAGGACCTCGTGGTGGACCGCTCGGCCCTCGACCGCGTCATGTCCTGCGGCGGGTTCATCTCCGTCAACACGGGCGCCGCGGTGGACGCGAACGCCGTCCTCGTGCCCAAGGACGACGCGGAGAAGGCCATGGACGCGGCGGCCTGCATCGGGTGCGGGGCCTGCGTGGCGGCCTGCCCCAACGCCGCGGCCATGCTCTTCGTGGGCGCCAAGGTCTCGCAGTTCGCGCTCCTGCCCCAGGGCGGCCCCGAGCGGGCCCGCCGGGTCCTGCGCATGCGGTCGGCCATGGACGCCGAGGGGTTCGGGCACTGCTCCAACGAGGCGGAGTGCGAGGCCGTCTGCCCCAAGGAGGTCAAGCTCTCCAACATCGCCCGGCTCAACAGGGAGTTCCTGAGGGCCGTACTCGTCTCCCCCGAATAGGATAACGACCATGAAACTATTGGAATACGAAGCCAAAGAGATCTTCGCGACCTACGGCATCCCGGTGCCGCAGAGCGGGGGCGTCATCACGGACGTCCGGCAGCTCCCCGAGGCCCTGAAGAAGGCCGGGGGCGGCCCCTGGGTGCTCAAGGCCCAGGTGCTCGCCGGCGGCCGGGGCAAGGCCGGCGGGGTCAAGATCGCCAAGACCCCGGCCGAGGCCGAGGCCGTGGCCAAGGCCATGGTGGGCATGAAGATGGTGACCCACCAGACCCACGGCAAGGCCCTCGTCGTGGGCGAGGTGCTCGTCAACAAGTGCTCGGACATCAAGCGCGAGATCTACATCGCCGTGGCCATGGACCGCAAGGGGGAACGCCCCGTCGTCATCGCCTCGGCCGAGGGCGGGGTGGCCATCGAGGAGCTGGCCCAATCCAAGCCCGAGGCCATCCTCAAGGTCCCCCTGGACGCGGTGCGCGGCATCGAGCCCTACCAGGCGCGGGGCCTGGCCTTCAAGCTCGGCATCCCGGCCAAGGAGCTCGGCTCCTTCGTGCGGTTCGCGACGGCCCTGGCCAGGATCTTCATCGACCTCGACGCCAGCCTCGTGGAGGTCAACCCCCTCATCGTCACCCCCGAGGACAAGCTCGTGGCGCTCGACGGCAAGATCGTCACGGACGACAACGCGCTCTTCCGCCAGAAGTCCCTGGCCGAGCGGCCGGACCGCGAGTCCACGGACCTCGAGCTCAAGGCCAAGAAGGTGGGCATCAACTACATCGGCCTCGACGGCGACATCGGGTGCATGGTCAACGGCGCGGGCCTGGCCATGGCCACCATGGACACCGTGGCCCTGGCGGGCGGCATGCCGGCCAACTTCCTCGACGTGGGCGGCGGCGCGACCGCGGACCAGGTGACCGCGGCCTTCAAGATCATCCTCGCGGACCCGAAGGTCAGGGCCGTGCTCGTCAACATCTTCGGCGGCATCATGAAGTGCGACGTCATCGCCCAGGGCGTGCTCGAGGCGGTCAAGAAGGTCGAGCTCAAGGTCCCCCTCATCGTGCGCCTCGAGGGGACCAACGTGGAGCAGGGACGCGACCTGCTCAAGAAGTCGGGCCTCAAGCTCACGAGCGCTGTCAGCCTGTGGGACGCGGCCCAGAAGGCGGTGTCGGCCGTCACCCCCTCCGCGCAAGGAGGACGGCGCCGCTCCGGGGACGGCGGGCCCAGGTCCGCCGAGGAGGCCAAGCAATGAGCATCTTGCTGAACAAGGATTCGCGCATCGTGGTCCACGGCCTGACCGGGGACGCCGGCACCTTCCACGCCAAGCAATGCATCGAGTACGGCAGCAAGGTCGTGGCGGGCCTGACCCCGGGCAAGGGCGGGACCCAGCACCTCGGCGTGCCGGTCTTCAACACGGCCGAGGACGCGGTCCGGGCCACGGGAGCCGACGTCTCGCTCATCTTCGTCCCCCCCCCGTTCGCCGCGGACTCCATCCTCGAGGCGGCCGCCGCGGGCGTCAAGGTCGTCGTCTGCATCACCGAGGGCATCCCGGTGCTGGACATGGCCCGCGTGAAGAAGGCCCTCGCGGGCAGGCCCGTGCCCCCTGCCGCCCACGCCTCTCCCGACGGCGCAGGGGGCACTCGGCCTCCGGCCTCGACCGTGCGGCTCGTGGGTCCCAACTGCCCGGGCGTCATCACCCCGGGGCAGTGCAAGGCGGGCATCATGCCCGGCTACATCCACCAACCCGGCCACGTGGGCGTGGTGTCCCGCTCCGGCACCCTGACCTACGAGGCCGTCTGGCAGTTGACGGGCCAAGGGCTGGGGCAGTCCACGGTGGTGGGCATCGGCGGCGACCCCATCGCCGGCTCCAACTTCACGGACATCCTCAAGCTCTTCCAGGCCGACCCGGAGACCAAGGCCGTGGTCCTCATCGGCGAGATCGGCGGGACCGCCGAGGAGGAGGCCGCGGCCTACATCAAGGCCGAGATGGACAAGCCCGTCTTCGCCTTCATCGCGGGCCGCACCGCGCCCCCGGGCCGCAGGATGGGGCACGCGGGCGCCATCATCGAGGGGGGCTCGGGCACCCACGCCTCCAAGGCCTCGGCCCTCAAGCGCGCGGGCATCACCGTCGTGGACAACCTGAGCGCGATCGGGGAGACGGTCTTCAAGACGATGGGCCAGGCCTGCGCCAAGGCCCGTTAGAGCGTCCCGGCGGCCGGCCTCGACGGCGCCCCGGCCGTATATTCCGGGGCTTTTTATGCTATAATCTTCTCGAGGGGAGAAGCAGGCCCCTTGCCACAAGCCGTACGTGTGCACAACGCAAAGAAAGAGGATAAGCGAAAATAATGGCTACGGGCAAAGTGAAGTGGTTCAACGACCAGAAGGGCTTCGGCTTCATCACGCCGGATGACGGTTCCAAAGATCTTTTCGTCCATCACTCGGCCATCTTGGGTGACGGGTTCAAGACTTTGGCCGAGAATCAGGCCGTCGAGTTCGATACCCAGCAGTCGGACAAGGGTCCTCGCGCCGCGAACGTCAGGAAGATCTGACGGTCGGCCAGGCCTGAAAAAGCCCGCATCGCCGCAAGGCGATGCGGGCTGACCATTTCCATGGAGCACCTCGACGCCCGCCTGAGGGACGCCGGCATCCGCCGGGACCAGGTCGCTGAGTCCTTCGCCCGCTCCGGGGGCAAGGGCGGCCAGAACGTGAACAAGGTCGAGACCTGCGTCGTCCTGCGCCACCTGCCCACCGGCATCGTCGTGCGATGCGACGCCCAGCGCAGCCAGGCCCGGAACAGGGCCCAGGCCTGGGAACGGCTCATCGAGGCGGTGGCGGGCCGGCGGCGCGCCGAGGCGGCGGCGCGCCGCTCCGCCGCCGAGGCCGAGCGGCGCCGCCGCAGGCCCCGCCCGGCCTTCCTCAAGGCGTCCATCCTGGCCGCCAAGCGCCGCCGCAGCCTGACCAAGCGGGACCGCGGCCGCGTCGACCCGGATTAGTACACCGCCTCCCAGTCGCGGGTCGTGAGGATGAACTCCACCCGCCTGTTGAGGGCCCGCCCGCGGTCCGAGGTGTCCTTCGTGACCGGCCGGCTCTTGCCGAAGCCGTAGACCTTGACGGTGTCGGGGTAGACGCCCTGCTGGGTCAGGTAGGTCTTCACGGCGCCGGCCCGTTCGACGGACAGCTTCTGGTTGTAGTCGACGCTGCCCACGTCGTCCGTGTGGCCCTCCACGATGAGCTTGAGGTCCGGCGCGCGCTGCAGGATGTCCACGATCCTGTCGAGGAGGAGGCTCGAGCTCGGCAGGAGCTCCGCCGAATCGAACTCGAAGTCCACCGGCGGGATCTCGCGGTTGGAGGCCATCTCCAGGATGTTCTGGAGCTCCAGCTTGGCGCGGCGGCGCTCCTCTTGCTCCAGCGAGTCGCCCTGCTTGCCCGCGGCGCACCCGCACAGCAGGACCGCCGCCACGACCAGTCCCCATCGCACGCCGCTCCTCCCGGGGCCCAGCGCGGACCCGCGCCGGTATGTTATCATTTCCTCCGCACCGCCGCACCCAGGAGGGTCCGTGATGAAGAACCTTAGCGTCTTGTGCGCATGCTGTCTGGCGGCGTCCGCCGCGCTGCCGCTGGCGGCCCAGCCGTCGGAGGCCAAGGGGGCGCCCGCCGCGAGCGCGGCGCCGGCCGTGACCCCGGAGCAGGCCGAGTTGACCAAGCTGACCTCCGAGAACCAGCTCGCCGAGCAGAAGGCCAAGAAGAAGCTGCAGAAGCTCAACGACGACCGGGAGGAGCTCCGGGCCCAATACGAGCTGCTCCTCCAGAAGCAGAAGCTCGCCATCGCCGAGCTCGAGGCGGAAGCGACCAGGCTGGGCACCCAGAACCGGGTCGCCTCCGAGCAGCACCGCCTGCAGTCCGACGCGGTGCAGACCGAACTCGACAAGCTGTCGACGGAGAACAGGCTGGCGGAGGAGAAGCGCAAGGCCCAGGCCGCCGCGCTGGATGCCGAGTTCCAGCGCCTGTCCCTCCAGAACAGGCTTTCCGACGAGCGCAACAAGGGGGAGCTGGCCAAGCAGGACGCCGAGCTCCTCAAGCTCGGCCTGGCCAACCGCCTGGCCGCCGAGAAGAACAAGCAGACGCTCGATGAGCTCTCCCGCCAGGTGGACAAGCTGAGGCTCGAGAACGACCTGCGGGCCGAGCAGCAGCGCCAGCTGCTCATGGCCGACGACCGGGAGAAGCGGGCCATCGAGCTGAGCATCAAGCGGCTCGATCTCGAGGAGCGCAAGCTCCAGGTCGAACGGGTCACCATGGATGGCCGGATGGCCAAGCTCAAGAGCGACCTCGAGCTGCGCGACCGGGTGGAGGACTGGAAGAAGGAGGCCAACAAGGACCCCCTCTACCTCGATAAGCCCTTCCTGGAGGGCCGCCTGGTCATCAGCGACCGGCGCATCTCCCTCAACGGCCCCATCTTCGGCGGGGTGGCCGACTACGTGACGGAGCGCATCCACTACTACAACAACATCTCGAGCACGCAGGCCATCTTCATCGTGATCGACCGCTGCCCGGGCGGCTCGGTCATGGAAGGCTACCGCATCGTCAAGGCCATGCAGGCCAGCAAGGCCCCCGTGCACGTCGTGGTGAAGTCCTTCGCCGCCAGCATGGCGGCCGTCATCACGACCATGGCCGACAAGTCGTACGTCTACCCGAACGCCATCCTGCTCCACCACCAGATGTCCACGATGAACTGGGGCAACATGACCCAGCTCCGCGAGCAGCTGGAGCTGGCCAAGGAGTGGGAGCGCCGGCTGCACCTGCCCGTGGCCCAGAAGATGGGCATCTCGCTCGACGAGTTCCGCAAGAAGATGTACGAGAAGAACTCGGACGGCGACTGGGAGGAGTTCGGCGACAAGGCCGTGGGCTACAAGTGGGCGTCCTCCGTGGTCCACGAGATCGCGGAGACGGGCTTCACCAAGAACCCCGAGTTCCTGCCCAAGCCCCCCGCCAAGCCGCTCTTCGGTCTCGACGAGAGATCGGACGAGAAAGGCCAGCGCTTCGTCACCCTGCCGCGCCTGGACCCCTTCGACTTCTACTTCATCTACAACCCCGACCGGTATTACCGGTAGGACTCCTCAGGGGGCTTCCCCGCCGCCCGGGCCGCGCTCCAGCGCGGCCCGGACCTCGGCCCGCCGGGGCCAGGCCCGGGGAGCCTTCTGGAGCGCCTCGGCGTAGGCGCGGCGGGCCTCGTCGGCGCGGCCCAGCCCCTCCAAGGCGGCGCCCCGGGCGCTCATGGCGTCGGCCCAGAGCACGCCCTTGCTCTCCTCGTCCATCCCCTCGGGTCCGCCGTCCCGCAAGGCCCGCAGCAGCGCGTCGTAGTCGCCGATGGCCGACGGCCAGTCCTTCTTCATGGACCGGAGCGCGCCGCGGCTCATCAGGGCGTCGGCGTCGGACGGGGCGATCCTCAGGGCGGCGTCCAGGTCGCGGGAAGCTCCCTCGACGTCGCCGCGGCCGAAGGCGGCCAGCGCCTTGTCCACGAGCCGCCGGACCCGGTCGTCTCTCTTCGGGGAGGAGGAGCCGCCCGTCTCGTCCGCGGCGGCGGCGCCCGGCCGGCCGCCGGTCAAGACCCGGTCCGCCTCCCGCGTCAGCCGCTCCACGTCCGGCGCCGGGAGGGGCCGGCCGCGGCCGTGCCGGGGGGCGGGGCGGCCCGCCCAGGCTTGGGCGTAGGCGCTCCAGACCTCCCGGGCGCGGCCATCGTCTCCCAGGCGGGAGAGCTCCCGGCGCCCCTCGTCCTCCCGTCCCGACTGCAGGAGGCTCAAGGCCAGCCCGAGCCGCACGCGCCGGAGCGTCGCGGCGCCGGCTTCTCCGGCCTCGACCGCGCCCTCGAGGGCGGCGCTGAAATACCTCTGGGCAAGGTCGTGCTCGCCGGCGCGCCGGAAGAGCTCCCCCGCGTGGCCCAGGAGCAGCGGCCACCAGGACTCGAAGGTCTTCGCCGCGTCCCGGTCCCAGACGTTGTCGCGCAGCTGGCCGCGCAGCCAGCCCTTGAAGCCGTCCAGCCGCCCGAGCAGCCCGGGGTCGGCCTCGCGGATGGTCTCCAGGAGCGCGATGACCCGCTCGGAGAAGCCCTGGGTCTCGCGCCAGTAGATGGGGCTCCACATCCTGTGCCGGAACACGAACCAGGCCTGATCCCTCGTGACGCGGGTCCGCCGGACGGACCGCTCGATGGCCGGGGCCTGCGCCCGGACCCACCCGGGGTCCGCGCCAGGAACACCGGGCGCGACCAGGCTGCGAGCGATGGTCAGGGTCACCAGCGGGTCGACGAAACGGTGCCAATGCAGGTCGTCCTCGAACAGGTTGCGGCCGGGCAGGCCTTGGGGCGAGACGGCGGCGAAGGCCTCCTCGAGGTCGGCCAGGAGGGCGCCTTCCTCGCGGGCCACCCTGCGGCTGATGGCGTTGAAGTACCGGACCCGCTTGGTCTGGGCGTCGACGCGTCGATAGCGGTCGCGTGCCGCGTCGAAGCCCCCGCGCCTGTCCAGGCAGCGCCCCAGGAAGTAGTGCCCCATGAGGTCCTCCGGCCGTTCCCGGACCGCCTCCTCGAAGAGCCCTTCCGCGCGCCGCCCGTCCCCTTGTTCCCAGGCGACCCACGCCCGCAGGAAAGCCGGGTGACGCAGCGGGAGCTCGCCGCGGGGAGGCATGTCCCTGATGTTGATGGGGAGAGCGCACAGCGCGATGGGCACGCCCCGCTCCCTGGCCAGGCGCGCCATCCGGCGGACGTTGGACTCGAACCGCAGCCCCTGCGCCTCGGCGTCCTTGGGCGTCCGCTCCAACGAATCCGCGACCACCCGGTCCTGCCACGCCCCGCCCAGGAGGGGCCACCCCCTCAGCCAGCGGGCGACGCGCACCCTCCATCGGGCGGGCAGGCTGGGGTAGGCCTCGTTGACGCCGTCCATGACCACGACGAGGTCGGGCGAGTAGGACAGGACCTCCTCCACGGCGAGGACGTCGCGCTCGCTGTCGTACCCGGCCCTGCCGAGGTTGACGACCTCGACCTTGCGGCCGACGAAGAGCCCGGCCAGCGCGTCCGAGAGGGCCGGCCGGACGCCGCGCTGCTCGTCGTAGGCCTGGGCGACCGAGCCCCCGACGACGAAGGCCCTGAACGCCCCCGGGGCCTTCTCCCTGGGGAACGCCTGCGCCCTCCCGACGGGGTGGCGCTCGGCGAACACCTTGCCGCGGACGGCGTCGTCGCGCGGCACGAACCTGGACTCGAAGGGCTCGGCGTAGTAGTAGTCGAAAGGGTAGACGAACCCGGCCCGCTCCCGGGGCTGACGACACCCGCCCAGCAGCAGGCCCAAGCCTAGTGCTGCGACCGCG
>JACRDT010000034.1 GCA_016212795.1 Elusimicrobiota bacterium
AAAAGCGCGGAGGCCCGTCTTCGGCCGGCTGCGGTGTTGCTCGTCAGTCGCAGGCGTCCAGCCTTCTCCTTCCTCGCGCCTTGCAGCCGGCTCAAATCCTGGCCTCCAGGACCGCAGCTATGAGCCGGTCGCAGCACTAGCTGCGCCAGCATCGGACACAGTCTAGCACGGCGTGCCTCCGGGACGATACCGGCTAAAGGCCCAAGGCGGCTCGGGCAGCGGGCCCAGGCGTCTCTGGGCCTTCGGGCGCCAGGGGTCCGGAATCGCCACGACGTGGACTCGCGCCGGCGCGAGTCCCATCCGAGCCCTGCGGCTGGATGGGAAGGTCATCTGTCGCGACTCCCTCAGGGCAGGCGGAACCGCTTGCGGCCGAAGTCGAACCCGGAGGCCAGCAGCCGGTGGATGCGGTCGGCCAGCAGCCGGTGGGCGAGGGCGTTGGGGTGGGCGTCCTCGGGCGAGACCCAGAACTTCGACGCGTCGGGGTCCGGGACGAAGGCCGGGGCGAGGTCCAGGGCCCTGGCGCCGGGGAAGCCTTCCGCCAGCCCCCGGACGCGGTCGTAGACGGCCGCGAAGGGCTGGGAGCGCAGGTCGCGCAGGTCCGGGATCAGCGCGACCAGGAGCGGCACCCCTCGCCGCCCGCAGGAGCGCAGGATGCCGGTGAAGGCGGACTCGAACCGGGCTTTCGTCTCGGACCCGTCGGCGTACAGCGAGGAATAGAATTCCTTGTAGCGCCTTTTTTTGTCGAGTCTGGCCCGGATCGAGTTGACCCGGGACCAGAGCAGGGGGAGGAGCGTCGAGCGCCGGGCCCAGAACGAAGAGCTCGGGTACGACACGAGCTCCGCGTCGTTGACGTAGTAGCCCAGGATCACGAGGTCCGGGCGGTACTTCCAGCCTTCCGCCTCGAGGAACGCGAGCTCCTCGGCCGCCCCGTAGTTGCCCACGCCCGCGTTGAGGACCTCGAACCGCCGGCCTTTGCCCCCGGCGTTCAGGGCGGTTTCCAGGACCTTGGGGTAGGACCGGTCCGCGGGCACTCCCCAGCCGAAGGTGATGGAATCGCCCAGGACGAGGATCCTGAAGCGGCCGGCGGGCTTCTCGTAGGCGTGCTCGGCGTCCCGCAGGCCTTTCGAGTTGATCCTCACCTCCACGCCGTAAAGGTCTTCAAAATAGGCCCCGGGTTTATTACCATGGACGGGATGGGCTCCCGGCAGGACCGTCTTGCCGAGCGTCGCGTAGCGCCACATCTCGGTGTCCAGGTTGCGCAGCTTGGCATAGCCCGCCCTGGCCGCGGCTTCCAGGAGGAGCAGCCCGAGCGCGAGGCTCGCCGCGGCCACGAGCAGGTCCGATAGGGCCTGGGCCGCGGGCCCAGGGGCCGGACGCGGGCGCCTTTCGCGCGAAATCACGATTCAGGATATGAAATCCCGTTCCGCGGTCCAAGCGACGCGCTGGCTCCTCGTGGGCTTCAACGTCGTCGCGGCGGCGGCCTGCCTCGTGATGATCAACGAGCTCGCCAGGCTGTATCGGGCGCACCGTCTGCGCGTCGGCGGGGTCGACAAGGTCTTCGTGGCCTCCGGCGGCGAGTACTACACCAACGACGCCATGCCGTTCGAGCGGTTCCCGAGGGTCAAGGCCCGAGACGAGTACAGGGTCTTCCTCGTCGGCTCGTCCCAGGCCATGGGCACGCCTTACGTCACGCAGGGGCGCAACCTCCTCAAGACGCTCCTGGGCGCCAACAAGGGCGGCGTCGCGACCTGGCTCGAGGACTACCTCCAGGTCCTCCACGCGGACCGGCGCGTGCGCGTCGTCAACGCGACCGTGGCGAGCCGCGAGCTCGAGTACTGCGTCGACGTCGTGCGGGCGGCGCTGAAGGAGGGGGCGGCCGACGCGGTCTTCGTGATGGCCAAGCTCGAGCCCAACAGGGAGCACTGGCTTTCGGACCGCGCCGGCGAGTCCCGGGCGGCCGAGCGCTACAGGGGGCTGGTCAGGGTGGTGGCGGAAGCGGCGGAGAAGTCGCGCACGCCCGTCTTCCTGGTCACGTGCCCCGTCAACCTGAGGGACATGCCGCCCGCCGGCTACGAGCCCTTCCGCGACGGGCCCGCGGTCTCGCTGATGGAGCGCGGGGAATACCGGGAGGCCTTGGACCTGCTGCGGCCGCGGGAGCCGTCCGGCAGCGCGCTGCGGCTGTGGCACATCGCACGGTGCTACGACCGCCTGGGCGAGTTCCCGGCGGCGCGGCGGTTCTACCTGCTGGCGAGGGACAACGACTACCGCACCGACCGGGGGAGGTCGGCCTGGAACAAGATCGTCGCCGGGGTGAACGGCCGGTACGCCAAGGCCATCGACCTGGAGGCGGAGCTCTTCCTCCACGCCCAAGACGGGATCCCCGGCAAGGACCTGTTCCTCGACGCGGTCCACATGAGCCTGGAGACCAACCGGCTCGCGGCCGGGATCGTGGCCGAGAAATACGCCGGGCTGGCGGGTCTGCCGCCGGCGGCCCGGGAGGCGGCCCGCCGCCACCGGCCGCGGCCCTGCCTCGAGCTGAAGGCGCCCGTCCTGGGCTGGGTCGTGATCCCCCGCTGACGTCAGGCGCCCGCCGGGGGAGGCGCCGCTTCGAGGACCCGCCTGATCGTCGCGTGGAGGGCGGGCATGTTGAAGGGCTTCTGGACGACGGCGGCGGCGCCGCTGAAGCGCGCGATCCCCTCCTCCGCCGACATGTCCCTGCCGGAGACCATGATGATGCGCGGGGGCGCGCCCCGGGCCTGCTCGCAGAGGTGGGCGGCCGCGTGGTAGCCGTCCATGCCGGGCATCATGACGTCGAGCAGGATGACGTCGGGCTTCCTCGCGCGGGCGATGGCGAGGGCGTCGTCGCCGTTGGAGGCGGTGGAGACTTCGAAGCCCTTGTTGCGCAGATAGGAGGCCAGCAGGTCGACGAGCCCCTCGTCGTCGTCCACGACGAGGATGAGGGGTTTCGCGCTCAAGACGGGGCGCTCCCGCCCCGGCAGCCGCGACCAAGCCGGCGGGCCATACGGTATAATAGCATCTCCATGCGCCCTCAAGGACGGAAGGCGGCTGCGACCAGCGCGACGGCCAGGCGCGTCCTGGCCGGGGAGGTCCGGGCCGCGGCGGGCCTCATGCGCGACCTCGACGACGGGGTCCCCGGCGCCGCGGCGGTCCTGCGCGAGCTCTACGGGCGCTGCGGCCGGGCCCACGTGGTCGGGATCACGGGCCCCCCGGGCTCCGGCAAATCCACCCTGGCGGACCGGCTCATCGAGTCCGCGCGCGGCTCCGGCCGGAGCGTGGGCGTCGTGGCCGTGGACCCGACGAGCCCCATCTCGGGCGGCGCGGTGCTCGGCGACCGCGTCCGGATGCAGCGCCACGCCACGGACGAGCGGGTCTTCATCCGGTCCCTGGCCAGCCGAGGCAGCCTCGGGGGCTTGTCCCGCTCGGTCTTCGACACCGTGACCGTGCTCGACGCCATGGGCAAGGACCTCATCCTGCTCGAGACCGCGGGCGTGGGGCAGGACGGGGTCAAGGTCGCGGGCGCGGCCCACACCGTGCTGGTCGTCCTCTCCCCGGGCGGCGGCGACGGCGTCCAGGCCATCAAGGCCGGGGTCCTGGAGATCGGGGACATCTACGTCGTCAACAAGTGCGACCAGGCCGGCCATGAGCAGGTCGTCCGGGACCTGGGCCTGGCCTTGGAGGGACGGCCTCGCCGCGACGGCTGGGCGCCCGCGGTGGTCCGGACCTCGGCGCGCGCCGGCGAAGGGATCGCGGAGCTCGTGGACGCCGTCGCCCGCCACCGCCAGGCGCTCGGCCGCAGCGGCGGGTGGGAGAAGCGCGCGGCCGCCATGGCGCGCGGCGCCTTCATGGAGATCCTGGAGGCCGGGCTCAGAGAGCGCGTGGAGCGGATGATCGGGCGGAAGAAGCCCTGGGGCAAGCTCCTCTCGGACCTGGCCTGCCGGCGTACGGACCCTTACGCGGCGGCGCGGCGCGCCCTCAAGGAGCTCCTGGGATGACGGGGTGTCCGATCTCGGGGATTGACCTTGCGAGCGTCTGCCATTCGCCGGCGCTCTGGATCGGGGCGGCCGCCGTGGCCGTGAACGTGCCCCTGGGGTTCCTGCGCTCGCGGACGAGGACGTATTCCCCCGCGTGGTTCGTCTGGGTCCACCTCTCCGTGCCGGCGATCGCTTACCTGCGGATCAGGAGCCGCGTCAGCCTCTGGCTGATCCCGGCCTTCATCGTCTGCGCGGTGGCCGGCCAGCTCCTCGGCGGAACGGCCGGCGCGCGCGGCGGGAAACCCGCGGCGCCTCTCCCGCCGCCGCGGCGCTAATCCCAGCGGAGCTCTTTCTTCTGAAGGAAGGCGGCGATGCCGCGCCGGGCTTCCGGACCCGTCTTGAGGTCCGCGAGGACCTCGGCGGTGTAGCGCATGGACTCGTCGAGGGGCATGCCCGGCACCCGGCGGAAGAGCTCCTTGCACGTCGCCTGCGCGAGGGGGCCGGCGTTGAGGAGGCCAGACGCCATGTCCCGGGCTTCCTGGGGGAGCTTGGCCGGCTCGACGACGTAATCCACCAGGCCCGCGGCGTGGCCTTCCTGGGCGCTGAACCTCCTGCCGCTGATGAAGAGCTCCTTGAGGCGGCTGGGGCGGGCCGCGCGCAGGAGCAGGTAGGGGGAGATGCAGGCCGGCACCACGCCGATCTTGACCTCGCTCAGGCCGAAGACCGCGTCCTGGGCCGCGAGCACGATGTCCGCCACGCCGAGGAACCCCACGCCGCCCCCGAGGGTCGTGCCGTGGACCACGGCCAGCACGGGCTTGTCGAGGTCGTAGATCGCGCGGAACATGCGGGCGATGTCCATGGTCTCGGCCAGGTGCTTCTCGCGGGGCAGGTCCACCCCGCCGCCGAGCCACTTGAGGTCCACGCCCGCGCAGAAGGCCGGGCCCTCGCCCGCGATGACGACGCAGCGCACCGACGCGTCGGCCGCCAGGGCGGCGAAGGCGTCTCGAACCTCGGCCACCATGGCCGCGTTGAAAGCGTTGCGCACCTCGGGCCGGTTGAGCCGGACCTCCGCGATCTTCCCCGACTTCTCCAGCTTGATGGTTTCGTATCCCATGGCGGTCGTGAGCCTCCGGGGGCAATGATATAATATCTCCTTGGAGGTGGTCCGATGAAATCCGTCCGAGAAGAGCTGGAGAGGCGCCGCCAGGAGGCCGTCCTGGGGGGAGGCAAGGAGAGGATCGAGAAGCAGCACAAGGACGGCAAGCTCACCGCCCGCGAGCGCATCGACCTCCTCTTCGACCAGGGGACCTTCACGGAGATCGACCGCTTCGTGACCCACCGCTGCACCGACTTCGGGATGGAGAAGAAGAAGTTCTTCGGCGACGGGGTCGTCACGGGCTACGGCAAGATCGCCGGGCGCCAGGCCTTCGTCTTCTCCCAGGACTTCACCGTCATCGGGGGCTCTCTGGGCATGGCCTTCGCCAACAAGATCTGCAAGGTGATGGACCTGGCCGTGAAGACGGGCGTGCCCATGATCGGCCTCAACGACTCGGGCGGGGCCCGCATCCAGGAAGGGGTGGAGAGCCTGGCCGGCTACGCCCAGATCTTCCTGAGGAACGCCCTGGCCTCGGGCGTCGTCCCGCAGCTCTCCGCCATCATGGGGCCGTGCGCGGGGGGTGCCGTCTACTCGCCGGCCATGACGGATTTCGTCCTGATGTCCCAGGGCACGAGCTGCCTGCACATCACGGGCCCGGACGTGATCCGGGCCGTGACCCAGGCGGAGACGACCGACGACGGCCGCCCCATCACCTCCCAGCTCCTGGGCGGGGCGAGCGTGCACATGGAGCGCTCGGGCGTGGCCCACTTCGCCGGCGGTTCCGACGAGGACACGATCAGGATCATCAGGGAGCTCCTCTCCTTCTTCCCCCAGAACAACAAGGAGAAGCCCCCCGTGGCGCCCTGCTCGGACCCCGCCGGCAGGATGGACGAGGCGCTCAAGTCGGTCATCCCCGAGGACCCGCGCCGCCCCTACGACATCCGCAACGTCATCCTGCCGACCGTGGACGAGGGACGGTTCCTCGAGGTGCAGAAGGACTACGCCCGGAACATCGTCATCGGGTTCGGCCGGCTCGGCGGCATGCCGGTCGGGATCGTGGCCAACCAGCCCAACTGGCTCGCCGGCGCCCTGGACCCGGACGCCTCGGTCAAGGGAGCGCGGTTCGTGCGCTTCTGCGACTGCTTCAACATCCCCCTGGTGACCTTCGTGGACGTCCCGGGGTTCTTCCCGGGCATCGACATGGAGGAGCGCGGCATCATCCGCCACGGCGCGAAACT
Organism: Elusimicrobiota bacterium; assembly: GCA_016212795.1. Lineage (GTDB taxonomy): Bacteria > Elusimicrobiota > Elusimicrobia > UBA1565 > UBA9628 > JACRDT01. Next base: position 6,327 of record JACRDT010000034.1, read on the forward strand.
CCTCTACGCCTACTGCGAGGCCACGGTGCCCAAGGTGTCGGTCATCACCCGCAAGGGCTACGGCGGGGCCTACGACGTCATGTCGAGCAAGCACATCCGGGGCGACATGAACTTCTGCTACCCCACGACCGAGATCGCCGTCATGGGCGCGGCCGGCGCGGTGAGCATCATCTTCCGCGACGAGATCCGCAAGTCCAAGGACCCCCAGGCGACCCAGGCGAGGCTCGTGGCCGAGTACCAGGAGAAGTTCTGCAGCCCCTACAAGGCCGCCGAGCTCGGCTATGTCGACGAAATCATCGAGCCCGAGGAGACCCGGCCCAGGCTCATCGCGGCGCTCGAGCTCCTCAAGACCAAGTCGGAGACCAACCCATGGCGCAAGCACGGCAATATTCCTTTGTAACTCACCTCCCCCGCGGGGAGGTGAGTAGCCGAGGGGGCAGATGCCGTAGTCACTCGACCCTCCCCGCGGGAGGGTCGAGTAGCGGGTGGGGCGGATTCCCTTTCATTAGGAGGCCACCTCCCGCGGGGAGATGAGTAGTCGCCTATGACCGTTTCTAGCGAATCCCTCGACGCCCTGCGCCTTTCGGCCCAGCGCTGGGAGGCCGGGACGCTCAAGAATGCCGTGGCCCGCCTGCCTGAGCGCAAGAAGCGCTTCCAGACCGGCTCCGGCGCCGAGCTCAAAGGCCTCTACACCCCCCTGGACCTGGCCGCGAGCGACTACTGCCGCGACCTGGGCTTCCCGGGCGAGCCTCCCTTCACGCGCGGCGTGCAGCCCACCATGTACCGCGGCCGTTTCTGGACCATGCGCCAGTACGCGGGCTTCGCCTCTGCCTCGGAGACCAACCGCCGCTACCGCTACCTGCTCCAGCAGGGCCAGACAGGCCTGAGCGTGGCCTTCGACCTGCCCACGCAGATCGGCTACGACTCGGACCACCCCCTGGCCCGGGGCGAGGTGGGCAAGGTGGGGGTGGCCGTCTCCAGCCTGGAGGACTGCCGGACCCTGTTCGACGGCATCGGCCTCGACAAGGCCTCGACCTCCATGACGATCAACGCAACCGCGGCCATCCTGCTGGCGATGTACGCGACCGTGGCCGAGGAGCAGGGCGCGGCCTTGGAGTCCCTCCAGGGCACCGTCCAGAACGACATCTTAAAGGAATACGCCGCGCGCGGGACCTACATCTACCCGCCGCGCCCCTCCATGCGCCTGGTCACGGACCTCTTCGCCTTCTGCCGCCAGCGCATGCCTCGCTTCAACCCGATCAGCATCAGCGGCTACCACATCCGCGAGGCCGGCTCCACCGCGGTCCAGGAGGTAGCCTTCACCCTGGCCAACGCCGTCGCCTACGTGGAGGCGGCGGTGGCCGCCGGCCTCGACGTGGACGCCTTCGCCTCCAGGCTGTCGTTCTTCTTCAACAGCCACAACGACTTCCTGGAGGAGGTGGCCAAGTTCCGCGCCGCCCGCCGGCTGTGGGCCAGGATCATGGCCGAGCGCTTCAAGGCGCGCCGGCCCGAGTCCTGCATGCTCCGGTTTCACGCCCAGACCGCCGGCTGCACGCTGACCGCCCAGCAGCCGGACAACAACGTGGTCCGGGTCGCCTTCCAGGCCATGGCCGCGGTCCTGGGGGGCGCGCAGTCCCTGCATACCAACTCCCGCGACGAGGCGCTGTCGTTGCCCACGGAGGACTCGGTGCGCATCGCCCTGCGCACCCAGCAGATCATCGCCCACGAGAGCGGCGTGGCCGACACCATCGACCCCTTGGCCGGGTCTTACGCCGTCGAGTCCCTGACCAACGCCATCGAGGCCGAGGCCCTCGAGTACATCGCGAAGATCGACAAGCTGGGCGGCGCGGTCGCGGCCATCGAGGCCGGCTACATGCAGTCGGAGATCGGCCAGAGCGCCTACCGGCACCAGCGCGAGGTGGAGAGCCGCGAGCGCGTCGTGGTCGGGGTCAACCAGTTCGAGGCGGAGGCGACGACGCCGGCCAGGCTTTTGAAGATCCGCCCCGAGGTGGAGCGCCGGCAGGTCCGGCGGCTGGCGGCGTGGCGCCGCTCCCATCGGTCGGTCAAGGCCGCGCTCTCGGGCGTCAAGCGGGCGGCCGGCGGCAAGGACAACGTGGTCTTCCCGATCGTGGAGGCCGTCAAGGCCGGGGCCACGCTCGGCGAGATCTCGGACGTCCTCAGGGAAGTCTTCGGGGAATATAAGGAAAGATGAGCGATGAAGAAGAAGAAACGATTTTCCATGAAACGGGCTAAGCCCCCACGACTACTTGCCTCCCCGCGGGGGAGGCAAGTGATTAGAGTGCTCATCGCCAAACCTGGGCTCGACGGGCATGACCGCGGGGCCAAGGTCGTGGCCCGCGCCTTGCGGGACGCCGGCATGGAGGTGATCTACACGGGCATCAGGCAGACGCCCGAGGCCATCGCCAGCGCCGCCGTCCAGGAGGGGGTGGACTTCGTGGGCCTCTCCTGCCTGTCCGGCGCCCACGACCACCTCTTCCCCATGGTGGTGAGCCTGCTGCGCTCCAAGGGCGCCAAGGGCGTCGCGGTCTTCGGCGGGGGCATCATCCCGGCGGGGGACATCCCCAAGCTCAAGAAGGCCGGGATACGCGAGATCTTCCCGCCGGGCTCCTCCACCCAGGCCATCGCCGACTGGATCCGGGGGCAGGTGTCGAAAGGCGAGAGCCGGCCATGAAGCGTCTCGACCACATCGCCGTCGCCGTGCGCGACCTCGACGAGGCTTCGCGCTTCTACCGGGAGGTCCTGGGCCTGGCGGGCTCGGGGGAGGAGACGGTCCCGGGGCAGAAGGTCCGCGTGGGCTTCTTCTCGGCCGGAGACGCCTCCATCGAACTGGTCCAGCCGACCTCGCCCGATTCGCCGGTCGCGAAGTTCCTCCAGACCCGCGGCCCCGGGCTCCACCACCTGGCCTTCGAGGTCGACGACCTCGAGGCAGAGATGGAGCGCCTGCGTTCCAAGGGCGCGAGCTTCATCGACGCCAAGCCCCGCCCCGGCAGCCACGCCAGCCTGGTCGCCTTCCTCCACCCCAAGTGCTCGGGCGGGGTCCTCGTCGAGCTTTGCCAGAAGAAGCGGCCGTAGCCGAGAACTTGATCAGGAAGGTGTCCTGAAGATGAAATGCCCCAATTGCGGCGCCGAGAACGCGGACAGCCTCGTCGAATGCCCGTTCTGTCTGATCGTCTTCTCCCAGTGGGCCAAGCTGTCGCTCCAGCAGGATGCCCCGCGGGCGCCGGCGGTTCCCGGCGGCTCCGCGGCGGAACCGTCCCCCCGGGCCGCGCCGTTCATCACGAGGCGGGAGTACGCGGGGTATCTGCGCCGCATCCCGGCCAGGATGATAGACGGCTTCGTGATGATGATCCTGTTCGGCGTGACGAAGCCGGCGCTGGGCGTGCCGGAACCCGCGCTCGGGCTTCTTTGGGCGCTCAACATCCTATACTTCATCGGGTTGGAATGGTCCCCTTTGCGGGGCACCCTGGGCAAGAAGGCGATGGGGCTTTCCGTGGTCGACGTCTCCGGCGGCCGGATATCGTTCGTCGCGGCCAACAAGAGGTTCTGGCTGATGCCGGTCTGGATGTTCTGGGTCTGGATCCGCTGCGCCTTCGCCTATCTCACGGGCAACAAGGCGTACGGCGCGAGCTGCATCCTGGAGAAACCCTTCCTGCACGACCGCCTCGCCGGGACCCTGGTCGTCAAGGCCTGAGCGCCGGCGGCTGGAGGCGGGCCGCGAACCAGACGTCCGCGTAGGCTCCGGTGCCGCCGCCGGCGCGCTCGAAGACGGCGCCGTCGCGCGTGCTCGCCGCGTCGCCCCTGGCGTCGAAATCCTCGGTCCTGCGGCTGGGCTTGCGGGAAAGCCTGATGCCGGCCACACCCGCCCCGGCCAAGCCCTCGGCCGCGCCGGGCAAGCCGCCCAGGCGCAGCTCGAGGCCATAGGCCCGCTCGAGCCTGCGCAACTCGGACGGGCCCAGCCTGGCCGCGGCCAGCGCGCCGTCCGGCAGGACTCCTTCCCGGACGGCTTTGGCCGCGAACGCCCATAAGGCTTCGAAGCCGTCCGGGTAGCCGTCGGGCTTGCCGTCGTCGTCGAGGTCCGTGGCGTCGCCGAAGAGCTCCCGGCCGTCCGAGCCGGAGACCCCGTCGCGGTCCCTGTCGAATGCCAGGATGCCGCAGCCGGGCCTGAGGCCGTGGAGCAGCTCGGGCCGCCCGTCCCCGTCGATGTCGTAGGCGACGAGCCGGGCGTCCGTGCCGATGCCGCGGCCGCCGAGGTCGAACACGAGGGGCGACGCCCACAACTGCGCGGACTCCCCCGAGGGCGCGGTCACGACGAACTCGTTCCTCTGCCCCCAGGGGCGGGACCGGTCGTAGGCCTCCTGGATCCTCAGGCCGCTGGACAAGACGAAGACGGCCCATTTGCCGCTCCTCTCGCAGCCGTAAAGGCTCCCGCAGAGCTTCATGGCTTCGCTGAAAGCCCCGGTCTGGTCGTCCACCTGGGCGTACCGCCACAGCCGCAGCAGCGTGGGTATCGACTCGGGATGGGTCCCGAGTTCCCGCAGCGCCAAGGCTTGCAGGCCGGGCGGGAGGGAGCCGATGGCGCCGTCCCCGAGCAGCTCGGCGGCAGAGCCGTGGCCGGCCGGCGCGAGGGACGGCCTGCGCCCAGAAAAAGGCGACCGCAGACGGCGCAGTCTGGGGGCGGGCACGCTTTTCGGCGCGGACCGGACCTGAGCGGTTTGAGTGCGAGGAGGCGGCCCCGCTTGGGGCGCCAGCTGGGGCGTCAACGGCACAAGGTCCTCCACGGGCACGGCCTCGGGCGCCGCGTCCGCCGCGGAGGGGTCGCCCGACGCCAGCTTCGTCGAGTCCCCGAGCGGCGCCGCCGCCTTCGGCGCGGGAGGAATCCCGGGAGCCCTGGCAGGCTCGGCCGCGGGCGGGCGCGGCGCGTCGTCCTGCCGCCGGCCCGTCACGGCGGCCTGCTCCTTGGCCAGGGACCGGTAATAGGACGTGATGGGCCCGATCGCGGCGAAGGCCGCTGCGACGAGCCCTGCGGCCAGCAGGGGGAAGGCGGCCGCGGCGGAAGGCTTGGGCTGTCCCGGCGGTGTCGAGCAGGGCGCGGGGCGGGGACCGTCAGCGAGCGGTTTGTCCTCGGGTTCATCCATGCCGCTCATGTCAGTCGCCCGCTTTCAGGGCATCCAGCGGCCTCGGCCGTTCGAGGACCCGGAAGGACGATACCAGCCCGTCGAACGCCTGCTGGCACGCGGTCCTCATGGCCCTGTCGCAGACATAGCTCAGCAGGTAGGAGCGGCGCCGTCCCGGGACCAGGACCCCGCCCGAGAGCAGGTAGTAGTCCGCCTCCTCGACGCGTTCCTCCTCCACGACGTAGCCGACGCTGCCGCCGAGGCCGAGGATCCCGTGTCCCCCCGAGGCCACGGTCTGGAAGGCCGGGATCGGCTGGCCGGGGTATTTCTTCCTCCAGTATTCGAAGGCGCCGGTCTCGTTGACGACGACGCGCGGGATGGTCCGCTTCACGTGCTTGGGACCGCCGCCCTCCACCCGCAGGCTGCCGAGCATGTCCACCCGCTCGGCCTTGGCGGCATCGAGGTTCCACATGTCGACCGCCGAGCGCACGCTTTCGAAGAAGGGGCCCTTGGCGAGCCCGTCTTTGCGGTCCAGGGTCACCTTCACGGCGGGGGCCGGGAGCGACCGGATGGCCATTATCGGAGCGAACCCGCCCTCGGCGGTCCCGGTGAAGGCGGCCACCGTGCGCCAGCCGGCGGCGTCGGCCGGCGACTCCGTCCAGTCCGCGTCGAACCCGTCTGGCGCGGCGGCGGCGAAACCCTGCGGGACGTTCTTGCGCATCGCTTCCGTGACCGGCAGTCCCTTCCCGGAGTGGAGGAGCCACCAGCCGACCGCGAGGGCCGCGGCGGCCCCCACGGCCGCGAGGAGGCCGGCCGGCCCGGACCGCTCCGCCGCGGGGGCAAGGGCGGGGGGCTCGGCGGCCCAAGGGGCCTGCGGGGTCCGGACGGGCTTGAACGGCGCGGAGCGCGGCTTGGCGAGGTGGTCCGAGCCGCAGTGGCCGCAGAACTTGGCTTCAGGCCGGTTCACCTGGGCGCAGTTGGTGTTGAGGCAGGTCCCGGGACCGACGGACTTGCCGCACCGCATGCAGTTGAAATCCTCCGCGCTGAGACCCGTCTGCTTGCACCAGGGACACTCGAAGGAATCGGTCACGCTCGGCTATGATACCACACAAAGAGCTGGCCCGTGGAGCCGCTCCGGGTGGGCTCCTTGGAGACAGGCCGCTTGACTCGCGGTCCGCCGGGAGGTATCGTATGGTCTGAGGGGAGAACGAGGTCCATCGAAGAGTGGCGATAGCGATGACGGCGGCATGATGAGGGACCGCTGGCTCCTGCCGCCGGCCGCGCCCCTCAAACTGGCTCCCCCGCCCAGGGCGGTCTCCCCGGGCCTCGTCCTGCAGCAGGTCTTCGGCGGGTTCGTCCCCCAGTTCGGGTGGATGTTCCTCGGGTTCGGGATGATCTTCTCCTGGGTCTTCGGCTTGCCCGAGACCGCCGCGTCGCTCTACCGGTTCGCGGGCCAGCGGGAGACGAGCGGGGGGACCGTGACCGCCTGCCGGGCCACGTCCATGAGCGAGAACGACGCCACGGTCTTCGCCGTCGATTACTCCTTCGAGACCGAAGGCCCCTCGCGCCGCGGCACGTCCTACGTGACGGGAAGCTGCCCTGCTCCCGGCGCGACCGTGTCGGTCGAGTTCCCGGCCGGCTCCCCGGAGCATTCGCGGGTCCAGGGCATGCGGTCGTCGCCGTTCGGTCCGTTCATCCTGTTCCTGCTCGTCTTCCCGGCGGTCGGGCTGGGCTTCATCCTGGCCGGGCTGCGCTCCGGGCTGCGCGCGGCGCGACTGCTCTCGGCCGGCGTCCCGGCCCAGGGCAGGCTCGTGTCCAAGGAGGGCACGTCGACCCGGATCAACGGCCGCGTCGTCTACGCGATGACCTTCGCGTTCCGGGATTCCTTCGGGGTCGAGGGCTCCGTGACGACGCGCACCCACGAGCCCGAGGCCCTCGAGGATGAGTTCCCGGAGAACGTCCTCTACGACCCGGCCGACCTGTCCCGGGCCGTCACCGTGGACTCCCTGCCCGGCCGCGTGCGGGTCGGGGACTCGGGCTCGCTGGAGCCGGCCAGGCCCGACAGGACCGTCCTCGTCCTCGCCGGGCCCTTGGCGTCGGTGGCCGTCAACGCCCTCGTGGCGTGGTGGCGGTACTGCCGCTGAGCGGCGGGAGACCGGCCGGCGGGGCCTTCGCCGGACGCCGTCATAAGAACAGCCGGCCGTAGAAGCCCACGCCGTCGGCCCTGGAGCCGAACTCCGAGCGGGGGATCATGCCGTCTGGCCTCTTGCCCGCCGCCAGCCAGGCGTAGAGGCTCACGTCGGCGTTGTCGTGGGCGCTCACGGTGACGCGGGGCTGCCAGAGGTTCGAGCCGTCCACCAGGCTCGTGAGCTGGGAGACGTCGAGGCGGACCAGGGCGTGGGGCTCGGCGTGGAAGGTGACGAGCGCGTATTCCCGGGCGCCCAGGAAGGCCCAGCCCTCCTGGAACGGCGCGTCCAGGGCGACCGAGGCCAGGTCGCGGGCCCGGCGCGCCCCGAAATCGCTCCGGTAGTAACCGGCGCCCAGAGTGGTGTTCTTGCGCACGCGCCAGTCCGCGCCGACGACTCCGGCCAAGGCCGCCGAGCGGGAGCCCGACCGGACGGACTCCTTCTCGAGGCGCCGCTCGAACGCCGCGGCCTCTCCCCAGACCGCCAGCGGTCCCAGGTCGCCCTCCCAGCCGAGCCCGCCGAAGACCCGCCGGCGGAACTTGCCCGCCACCAGTTCGCCGTCCACGCTGCCCAGCTTGCGGCGCAGGCGCGCGATCACCGCCCCTTCCCGCCAGGGGTCGGCGGCCGCGGCGATGAGCTCGGCCTCGCCCTCGTCGCCGAGCGGTGCGCGCAGGCGCAGGGCGTCGATGCCGGGCTTGTAGGTCGCGTCCAGGTCCCCGGGCGGGAAGGGCGCCAGGACGTCGAGGACGCCCACGAAGCGGCTCGTGCCCAGGCTCACGGGCTGGCGGCCGAGCTCGATATCGCAGTGCTCGAACGACCGGGCGGCCTTGAGCCTCTCCACCCTGAGCCGGGTCTCGAAGTCGGCGTCCCTCGCCGGGTCGAGGGTCATGTCCAGGCGCTCCAGGGTCGTGCCGCGCGAGAACGGGCCTCCGGCCGACTGGGAGGCGCCCGCGCCCTCGATGCCGGAGGAGTTCCAGCCCAGCCGGAGTTCGACGGCCGTGTCCACGGACCACTGGCCGGCGACGTACGCGGCCGTGGGCCGTACGTGGGTGGTGGAGATCCAGTAGGCTTTCGCCGGCAGGCCGGGGCCTTTGAGGCGCGGCGAGCCCACGCTCACGACGCTCTCCCGGACGGCGATGCCGGTCTGGAGCCCGGCGCGGGCCGGCGCGGCCAGGAGCAGCAGGAGGAGCGCGCTACTTGGTCTCGATGGCACTGATCTTGCCGTCCTTGAGCCGGACCACGCGCCGGGCCCGCTCGAGCACCATGGGGTCGTGGCTGCTGAAGAGGAAGGTCACGCCCCGCTCCTCGTTGAGCTGGCGCATGAGCTCCATGAGGTGCCCGGCCGTCTCCGAGTCGAGGTTGGCGGTCGGCTCGTCGGCGAGGACGATGGAGGGGCTCCCCACCACCGACCGCGCGACGGCGACGCGCTGCTGCTGGCCGCCGCTGAGCTGCGTGGGGCGGCGGTGCTCGAGGCCGTGGAGCCCCAGCGCCCGCAGGATGGGCCTGATCCGTTCGCCGTGGCGGGGCTCGGGCACGCCCTGGATCTGCAGGATGAACTGGACGTTCTCGAAGGCGCTCAGGACCGGGATGAGGTTGTAGGACTGGAACACGAAGCCGATCTTGCGCAGGCGCATCTCGGAGAGCTCCCGGTCGCTCAGCCGCGAGGTGGGCTGGCCGTCGATCCAGACCTCGCCGCGGTCGGGACGGTCGAGGCCGCCGATGAGGTTGAGCAGGGTGGTCTTGCCGGAGCCGGAGGGGCCCGCCAGGGCCGCGAAATCGCCGGCCGCGATCTCCAGGTCCACGCCGTCGACGGCCCTGACCTCGTGGCTGCCGGTCTTGAAGCGCTTCACCGCGGCCTGCACCTTGATGACGGGTTGGGTCATTAGTACACCCTCATGGCCTCGGCCGGCCTGATCTTGAGCGCTTTCCACGTGGGGTAGAGGGAGGCCAGCAGCGCGAGGCCCGCCATGACGGCCACGAGGACCGCGATCTTCGGCCAGTCCCAGCCGGAATAGACGATCGGGTCGACGAAGATGCCGCCCATCTCCTGCCCTTCGCCGATGAACCCCGAGAAATCGATGCCGCGGCGCGAGGTGTAGAGGCCCAGGAGGCCGGCCGCGCCGACGCCCGCGGCCGCGCCGGTCAGGCCCAGGACCAGCCCTTCGGCCAGCACCATCCTGATGATGCCGCCCCTGCCCAGGCCCAGGGCGCGGATGACCCCGAACTCCCGCACGCGCTCGAGCACGCTCATGAGCATGGTGTTGGCCGTGCCCAGCCCCACGAGGAACAGCAGGAAGCCCAGGAAGACCCAGCCGCCGGTCCGGTCGAGCTTGATGGCGTCGGCGATCTGGGGCATGGCGCGGTCCCAAGTCACGGGCTCGACTTGGTCGAGCCCGTCCGTCAGCCGTTCCGCCGTTTTCTTGAACTCCTCAGCCTTCTTGTAGTCTTTGAGCAAGACGGCCAGCTCGTGCGCCGAACCCTCCTTGCCCAGGAGGAGCGCCGCCGACCGCCGGTGGGCCAGCACCGCGGTCTTGTCGAGCTCCGGGATGCCGGTCTTGACGATGCCGGCCACGCGGAACAGGCGGCTGGCGGTCTCGCCCTGGGGGTCCTGGCACATCCATACGAACTTCTGCCCGAGCCTGACGCCCAGCTCGCGAGCGAGCTCGACGCCCAGGACCGCCTCCCAGGGGGCGCCCGGGGATGGCAGGCGGCCCTCGATGAGGCGCTTCTCCTTGAGGAGCGGGTTGACCGGCTTCTCAAGGTCGAAATCGAGGGCGATCATGGCGGCGGCCCTGGAGTCCCGGCTCGAGCGCGCCAGGCCCGGGAGGTGCAAGCGTGGGAACGCGCCGGCGACCCTGGGGTCGCGGGCCAGCTCCTCCATGAGCGAGGAGACCGGGAAGGTCATGGCGATCTGGCGGAGCTCCAGGTAGCCCTTGCGGTAGAACCCGACGTGCCCGCTGCCCGAGCGGGCCGCCTCCCTGATATAGATCGGGTACATCCCTGCCTGGAGGTCGAGCATCGTCATGCCCAGGAACACCGCGCCCGCCATCGAGGTGAGCTCCAGGGCGGAGCGCCGCGGGTTCCTCCAGAGGTTGCGCCAGCCGAGCTTGAGGTGGAGGGTCATACCTCCCTCAGGATGTCGACCGGCCTGGTGCGCCCGAGCTTCCAGGCGGGCAGGAGGGCCACCGCCACCCCGATGACGGCCGTGACCGCGACCGGGAACAGCACGTGCTCCCACGCGAAGACGGTCCTGTAGACTGGCTGGAGGGTGGCCCCGGCCCAGGTGATGGAGGTGATGGTCCGGCGGAAATCCAGGGGGTGCTCCTGGAGGCGGAGGACCGCCAGCGAGCCGAGGCAGCCTCCGGCGAGCGCCGAGCCGGAGCTGAGGAGCAGCGCCTCCATGAGCACGAGGGAGGCGAGCCGGGAGGCCCTGAGACCCAGGGCGCCCATGACCGCGAACTCGCGGATGCGCTCGAGCAGCGCCATGTACATGGTGTTGGTCGCGACGAGCACGACCGCGAAGTAGAAGATGGCCGCGTAGATGCCGCGCAGCAGCCGGATCATGTTGAACATCTCGCTCATCTGCGGCAGGAACCGGTTCCAGGGCGCGACCTCGACGCCGGACCGGGGGTCCGACACGCGCTCGGCCCAGGCCTTGGCCTTGAGGGGCTCCTTGAGCCTGACGACCCACTCGTGCACCTTGCCCTCCAGGACCAGCATCTCCTGGAGGTCCCGCAGGCCCACGAGGGCCAGCGTGCTGTCGCGGAGCTTGTCGCCGCCGTCGAGGATGCCGACCACGGTGAAGCGCTCCGCCGCGATCGAGCCGTCCGCGGCCTGCCCCATGACCGCGATGTCCGAGCCCAGCCCCGCCGCGAGCCGGCGCGCGAGGCCGGCGCCGAGCACCATCTCGCGCTTGCCCGACCCGGCGAGGAACCTGCCCTCGGCCACGCGCCCGGGCAGGCGGCTGACCAGGCGCTCGGCGGCCGGGTCGACGCCGAGGAACTCCGCCGGCTGGCTCTGGCTCTCGGTGCCGAGCCCGGCGCCTTCGCGGGCCCCGCAAGCGTTCCGGCACCGGGCGAGGGGAGACCATCCGCGCCCGGCGCCTTCGCGGGCCCCGCCGGCGCTCAGGAGCCCGAAGCCCCGCAGGCGGGCCGCGCGGCCCTCCACCTCGGGCGAGCCGAGGATGCCCAGCGGCGGGCGGCTCTCGTCGAGCGCGAGCTGGATGTGGCGCTCGTCGAGGTAGCGGCTCGCCGCGACGACCGCGTGGCCGTGGTAGTTCTCCGTGGCGGCCGAGAAGAGGTCCCAGATCATCCCGAAGAGCATGCAGAGGGCCGTGATGAGGACGGCCGTGGCGCCGGCCATGGCCGACATGGTCAGGAAGGTGCGCATGGGCCTGCGGCCCAGGTTGCGCCAGGCCATGGTCAGCAGGAGCCTCATCGCCGGCGCCTGAGGGAGCGCAGCGAGAAGAGGCCGTCGTCGAGGGGCAGATCGAACTCGATGGACTCGTAGAGGATCTCGGTGCGCTCCATGGGCTTGTCGACGGGCTGGATGACCATGCGCAGGGGCAGCCACTTCCCGGCGACGCGCTCCACCCGGTCGAAGGAGAGCGTGCGCGCCTTCTTGAGGTCCTCGTCGAAATAGACGACGTCGAGGGCGAGGACCCGCCCGCGGTCGATGCGGTAGACGATGCGCCCCCAGACCACGGCCGCGTCGGGTTTGGGGTCGGCCTGGATGGTGACCGTGGAGCCCTCGACGCGGACGACCGAGAGGTCGAAGAGCTCCTCGATCTTGTCCTCCTTGACGAGGTCGTCGTTGGTGAGGTGGCTGCCCATCCAGCTGTCGCCCATGAGGCTCGACGGGATCTTCATGAGCCGGTCGATCTTGGGCAGGAAGTTCCAGACCTCGCCGTCGCGCTTGAGCGTCGCGGTGTCGCGCTCCTTCTTCGGGGCGCGGATGACCGCCAGGAACTTCTCCCGGCCCTGCCCCCACATCTCCATCGTCAGGTCGCGGGTCCAGAACTCCGTGGCGATGCGCATGCGCGAGAGCGCGTGGGAGGTCTTGCCGCGGTACTGCGTCTCCACCTCCCGCACGAGGGCCTTCACGTCCAGCGTTTCCCCGGAGGCGGGCGGCGGCAGGATCGTCGCCAAGGCCAGCGCCGCGGCGAGCAGGCGGGTCATGGGGTCACCGCCGGAGCGCTCCGTAGCAGAAGAGGTCGAGGACCTCCTGCATCAGGGAGGGGAGGTCCGGGTAGAGGCCGTGGAGCTGCTCGTCGGCGAGGGCCTCCCGCATCCTGTCGAGGGCGTGGATCAGCAGGTCCACCTTGATGTCCCTGCGGATGTCGCCCATCCTCTGGGCGATGACGAAGATGTTGCGCACCTCCTGGAGCGAACGGTGGTCCTCCTCCGAGACGTAGCGCTCGAGCGCCGGGTCCGAGCCCGCGAGGAGCTCGCGGAAGAAATCCTTGCTGTACTGGCGGGCGTGGTCCATCTTCAGCTCGAGGATGCGCTGGAGCTTGGCTTCGAACGGCAGGTCGAGCATCTCGACCTCGCGCAGCTGCCGGCGCATCCGCGCGACGATGCCCTCGAGGACCTTCAGGGCGACGGCGGTCTTGTCCGGGAAATGCCTGTAGAAGGTCATCTTGCTGACCCCGGATCCCCGGCAGATCTCGTCCACGGTGACCCGCCTGATCCCGTGCTTGAAGAAGAGCTGTCCGGCCCCCTCGACGAGCCTCTCGTCGGTGCTCTTCTTGCTCGGCCGCCTGGTGGGTGCCATACTATGGTATTATCGTAGTATATTGATAATAATAAAGTCCAATGGTACTATTATAGTTTGATAGTAACATACATTTCCACCGAATACAACGGTTTTAACGACATTTGGCCCGGATGGAAGCGCGGCCAAAGGACCCAGACGTGCCCTGGAACCCGTCTGGGGGGGCTCGTGGGCCCATCCTGGCTCCGTTCCGGGGCCCTTCCGACGAGGGCTTCCCGGGGTCCGGGAAAGGGCGTGGGACAGGGGTGGCGCGTGGGTCCTTGGGGTATCGAGGGGGGTCAGCCGGGGCCCAGGTGCCGGTCGAAATCCAGGGGGGAAGGGATGGAGATCTGGCGCATGCAGTCGAGGGCGAACACGTCCGTCATGCCGGCGATGTAGTCCGTGACGATGGGCTTGGGGTCGTAGCCCTCGCGCTCGTAGATCGCGGCCAGCTTGTGGACGTAGTGCCCGAAATTGCGGTCCACATCGAGGTCCATGGCGGCGTAGGCGGCGAAGTCGGTGCCGTGCTTCTCGAAGAGCTCCGTGAAGTAGTCGAACAGCGTGTGGATGATGGTCTTGATGTGGCGGCGGTACTTGATCAGCTTGGGATGGTAGTAGATGCGTTCGTAGTTGAACTTGCCCAGCTCCTTGACGAGCTCGTGGACCTCGGGCGAGAACCCCACGGTGTCGCGGCCGTGGCCGTACTCCACGGCGTCGGTGATGAGCGTGCCGATGATCTCCGTGTTCGTCGTGCCCAGCGCCTTGGTGACGGCCGCCGGCAGGTCCGAGCGCGTGAGGAACCCCGCGGTGATGGCGTCCTCGATGTCGCGGCCGAGGTAGGCGACCCGGTCCGAGAGCCGCACGACGCACCCCTCGTAGGTCGTCGGGACGTAGGCGCGGTCCTTGATGTTCTCCAGGTCGTTGGGGACGGCGGAGGGCCTGAGGCCCTTGGCCTCGAAGTCCTCCCCGTTGTGGCAGATGATGCCGTCCTTGACCGCGTAGGTGAGGTTGAGGCCCTGGCCGTGGTTGGCGAGGTGCTCGACCACGCGGTAGCTGTTGATCTCGTGCAGGAAGGCCTTGGCCGCGCCGAGCTTGTTGGCCAGCTCCTTCTCGCCCTCGTGGCCGAAGGGCGTGTGGCCGAGGTCGTGGCCCAGGCCGATGGCGTAGGCCAGGTCCGTGTCGAGGCGCCAGTCCCCGCCGGCGAGGTTCATGCCGCGGCAGATCGTCGCCGCGATCGTGGCCACGTGCAGGACGTGCTCGATGCGAGTGCAGATGTGGTCGTTGCCCGGGGCGTAGAAGACCTGGGTCTTATGCTTGAGCCGGCGGAAGGGGTAGGAGTGGATGATCTTCGTCTGGTCGCGGAAGTAGTCGGTCCGCATGTCCGACTGGACGGGCTTGGTGCGCTTGAGGTAGAACTCTTCGGGGAAAGGGTTCTTCATATCGTGAGCCTCCCCCACGGGGAGGCGAGCATTGTGGGGGCGGATAGTGCCCCGCGTGTGCTAGTATACCATAAGGGCCCCGAAACCCATGAAAGCGAGCGTCGTGGCCGTCGGTCTGAGCGGGGGGGTCGACTCGGCGATGGCCGCCTGCCTTCTCAGCCGGGCCGGGCACAAGGTCATCGGCCTGACCATGAAGGTCTGGGACGGCCGGTTCTCCCTCCCGGACGAGGGCCGCTCCGGCTGCTACGGGCCGGGCGAGGAGCGCGACATCTCGGCGGCCCGCCGGGTCGCGGACCGGCTGGGGATCGACCACGTCGTCGTGGACCTCTCCCGGGAGTACGGCGGCACGGTCGTCGAGTACTTCCGCCAGGAGTACCTGGCCGGGCGCACGCCCAACCCGTGCTTCCGCTGCAACCAGAGGATCAAGTTCGGCGCGCTCTGGGACAAGGCCGCCGAGGCGGGGGTGGCCTTCGAGCTGTTCGCCACCGGGCATTACGCGCGCATCGAGCGCGGGCCCGGCGAAGGCCGTCTCAGGCTCAAGAGAGGCGTGGACCGGGCGAAGGACCAATCCTATTTCCTCTCGGGGTTGGCGCGGGGCCAGCTCGGGCGGATGCTCCTGCCGCTCGGGGGCATGACCAAGGCCTCGGTGAAAGACGCCGCCAGGAAGGAAGGATGGGGCGACCTCGCCGACAAGCCGGAGAGCCAGGACTTCATCGAGAGCAGGCACTACGGCGTGCTCTTCTCTCCCGCGGAGGCTCGGCCGGGCCCCATCGTGGACATGGCCGGCCGGGTCCTCGGGGAGCACCGGGGCGTCGCGGGCTTCACGGTCGGCCAGCGCAAGGGGCTGGGCCTGGCCGGCTGCGCCGGGCCGCTCTATGTCGTGCGCATCGACGCCTGCACGGGCGCGGTGGTGGTCGGGCCGAGGGAGGCGCTGTCTTCCAGGCGGTTCGTCGCGCGCGACGTGAGCTGGGCGGACGACGTGCCGTCTCCGGCGAGGCTCATCGTCCAGGTCCGCCAGCAGCACAAGGGCGCCGAGGCGCTCGTGCTCCCCCGCGGGCCCGAGGGGCGCCGCGAGGCCGAGGTCGTCTTCGACAAGCCTCAGATGGCCGTCGCGCCGGGGCAGGCGGCCGCCTTCTATGAAGGCGACATCGTGGTCGGCGCCGGCATCATCGACACTGTCGGGCCGGCAGGTTCGTAAGTTGTTAAGCCTGGCACCAATCGCTCAGAACAATCCTTTCCTGGTCGCCGCCGGGTGGGGGGTAGACCCCCCCAAAAAAAGGCGGCTTTGCTGCGGGTTGACCTATTGACACTTCCTGGCGCAGTAGTGTAAGGTATACTCGATGTTGGACGATCTTGGGTTGGATAGAGGGGAAGATTCACCTATGATGCGTATTATTAAATGTCTGGCACCAATGGTCATTCTGGCTGTCTGCGCTCTTTCCGCCGGCCCGGCATCCGCTCAAGGCGATTCCATTTTCGAGGAGGGCTACTGCCGGGATTCGGCGGCTCTCGACGACCAGGCCTCGCTGGCCCTGATCCGGAGCGTCTCTGCGCATCTCGTCAAGGAGGTCAACGGGAAGCTCGAGGGCGCGGTCCCCTTGCGCGAGATATCGAAGGAGAAGGCTCTCCAGTTGATGGCCGCTTCCGAGTCCCGCAGGCACGGGATCATCGATTTCCTCTCGGACGGCGAGTTCGGCGCCGGCTGCGTCTACTACCTCGGCGCCGACACGCTCAGGGTCGTCAACGAGAGGTTCGACCTCGACCTGACCACGCCGATCAAGGGCTGGGATGAGAACAGCAAGGCGTTCAACATGACGGCCATGATCGTCGGGCAGAGCCGGCTCGTCATCCTTTACGACCGGTCCCGCATCCGCTATTACAGCGAGAAGAACCGGCGCAAGCTCTCCATCAACGGCGCCATCAGGATGACCATGGGGCG
Source organism: Elusimicrobiota bacterium (assembly GCA_016212795.1). Taxonomy (GTDB): domain Bacteria; phylum Elusimicrobiota; class Elusimicrobia; order UBA1565; family UBA9628; genus JACRDT01. The sequence goes on from JACRDT010000034.1 coordinate 22,777, forward strand.
GATGACCGAGGACAACAGGCCGGTCAAGCTGCTCTACAATGTCGGCAACCTCGAGGTGGACACGGGGTTCCCGTTCGGCTGGGAGGACGTGGAGGCGATGCGCCAGACGAGCGGCGTCGTCCAGTCCTACGTCCTGGGCGCGTGGCGCGGCAACAGCCCCGTGGTCCCGATCGCCCGGCGGGATGCCGCTCCCGAGGGGTATTGGGCCGGCTCGGCCGCCGTCCCCCCGGCCGCGCAGTCCCGGCTGCCGATCGATGCTTCGTTCTCGTCCCTGGAGACGCTGCGTCGGCTCTCCGAGGTCAGGTCCCCCTTCCTGGGGCGCTGAGCGTCCCAGGCGCCTGTCCGGGTAGTTCATTCCGGCTGCCATCGCGGCGGTCGGCCTGCTCGACTCACGGGCCTTTCAGGCATGCTATCATTGCGTGGGGATTGATCGATGTGCGGCATCGTTGGTATCTATAGGCCTGACGGGTTGTTCGACCCGGCGCAGGCCCGGCGCGACCTCGAAGGCGCCGCGGGGCTGCTGCGCCACCGCGGGCCGGACGCCCAGGGCGTGGCGCTCATGGCGGAGCACGGGGTGGGCTTCGCCCACCGCAGGCTCTCTATCCTCGACCTGGACGCCAGGGCCGACCAGCCCATGGCCTCCGCCGACGGCGCCATCCTCCTGACCTACAACGGCGAGGTCTACAACTTCCGGGAGCTGCGCCTGGAGCTCGAGGCGGCGGGCGTGCGCTTCAGGACCGAGAGCGACACCGAGGTCGTCATCGAGGGCTATCGCGCCTGGGGCATGGAGCTCCTGCTGGGCAGGCTCGCCGGCATGTTCGCGTTCGCGCTCTACGACGCCGGCGAGAGGGTCCTGTTCCTCGCCCGCGACCGGGCCGGCAAGAAGCCCCTCTTCTACGCCGAGACGCGAGGAGGGCTGGCCTTCGCCTCCGAGCTGAGGGCGCTCTTCTCCCTGGGCGTCCCGCGCGAGCTCGACCCGGTCGGCCTCGACGGCTACCTCGCGCTCAAGTTCGTCCCGCCGCCGCGGACGCTCGTGCGCGGCGTGAGCAAGCTGCCCCCGGCGTGCCTCCTGGAGGCCCGGCGCGGCCGCCCCCCCAGGACGGCCCGCTATTGGAGCCCCTTCGCCCGGCGGGCGTCTCCCGCCAGCCGGGACTCGGCCCTCGACCTGCTGGACGCGTCCTTCGAGGCCGCGGTCCGAAGGCGCCTGGTCAGCGACGTCCCCGTCTGCCTCTTCCTGAGCGGCGGCATCGACTCGAGCCTGACCGCGGCCTACCTGGCCCGGGCCGGGGCCCGGGACATGAAGGCCTACACCATCGGCTACAAGGACCTGCCCGGCTACAACGAGTTCGAGTGGTCGCGCATGGTCGCCGGGCGCTTCGGCCTGAAGAGCTCGGAGATCGTGCTCGAGTCGCGCCAGGTCCTGGGGCTGCTCGAGGGCGGCGTGCCGGACCTCGACGAGCCGCTCGCCGACTGGGTCTGGCTGCCGCTGCACGCCCTGAGCGCCCGGGCCCGCGAGGACGGCTTCAAGGTGGTCCTGGTGGGAGAGGGCTCCGACGAGCTCTTCTTCGGCTACGACGTGATGATGGAGGGGCTCTCCAACCTCAAGCGCTTCTCCTCGGGCCCCTGGAAGCTGGCGGCCAAGGCCTTGGCCGCCGCGCTCGCCCCGGTGTACCGGCGCGCGTCCCGGGGGCACCGCCGCTACGACCTCTGGCGCCGGGCCGCCGCGGGCGAGCCCGTCTACATGGGGAGCTCCATCGGCTACGGGAAGTCCCAGCGCGGCCAGGTGGCCGGGCCGAGGCTGCTCGAGGGCGGCGACGGGGGCGAGGGCTGCCGGTTCATCGAGGGCCTCTACCGCGACTACCGGGAGGGCTCGCCGAGGCCCGAGGACTGGGTGAGCCTCATCTCCTACGTCGAGTTCTACTCCAAGATGAGCGAGGTGCTCCTCCAGCGGGTCGACCGCGTCACCATGCGCAACTCGATCGAGGCGCGCTCGGCCTTCCTGGACCACGAACTCGTGGAGCTGGCCTTCTCCATCCCGGGAGCTTGGAAGGCCGAGGGGGGCGTCCTCAAGGGCCTGCTCAAGGACCTGGCCCGCAGGACCCTGCCCGCGCCGGTCGTCGACCGGAAGAAGATGGGGTTCTCCTTCCCGTTCAAGGAGTGGCTGCGCGGGGAGCTGGGCGGGCTCGTGGAGTCCGCCTTCGGCCGCTCGAGGCTCTTCAGCGAAGGCTGGCTCCAGGGGGACTTCTGCCGCCGCCTCCTGGCGGAGCACCGCGGGGGCCGCGTGGACCACGCGCCCAGGCTCTGGGCCATCTTCGACCTGTGCCGCTGGCACGAGCGCTGGATGTAGCGCCGCCGCGTAAGAGGCGAGCCCCGGCGGCGTAGTCCCAGGCCGCACCGGCCGTCTCACGTCGCAAAGGGGTGCGCGGAGGCGGAAAGAGCGCTACAATTTCCTACACAGTCATGGTCATCAGGGAGGACCCCAAAGGCGCCAGGGTGGAGAAGATCTTCGACGCGCTAGCTCCGTCATGAAGGAGGGGTTCCGAGTCCATGGCGCGCCGCCGTACCGGGCCGCGGTCCTGCACGGAGGCCCGGGCGCGGCGGGAGAGGTCTTCTCCATGGCTCGACGCCTCTCGGCCTGGCGCGGGGTGCTCGAGCCGTTCCAAGCCGCGGTCTCGATTGACGGCCAGGTCGAGGAGCTCCGGTCCCTGCTGGAGGAGCGGGCCGAGCCGCCCGTCGCGCTGGTCGGGTACTCCTGGGGCGCGTGGCTCGCGCTCATCCTCGCTTCCCGCCGCCCCGCGCTGGTCAGCCGTCTGATCCTGGTCGGGTGCGGCCCCTTGGAGGCCCGCTGGGCCGAGGGCATCGAGGCGACCCGCCTGAGCCGCTTGAGCGAGGAGGCCAGGCAGGAGGTCGGCTCGCTGAGGAGGCTTCTCGCGGACCCGGCCGCCCCAGGCCGTGACGCCGCCCTGGCCAGGCTCGGCGAACTCTTCGATCCATCGGACTGCCTTTCGCCGGATTGGGAGGGGGGAGCGGAGGTGGAGGTCCGGGAGGATGTCCACGACAAGGTGTGGAGGGAGGCGGCGGAGCTCCGGAGGAGCGGAGGCCTGCTGGAGCTGGTCCGGCGGGTCCGCTGTCCCGTGTCCGCGGTGCACGGGGACTATGACCCCCACCCGGCCGAGGGAGTGCGGGAGCCCCTGAGCCGCGCGCTCCCGGGCTCGACCTTCTACCTTCTGAGGAGATGCGGGCACGCGCCCTGGGTCGAGCGCGAGGCCAAGGAGGAGTTCTTCCGCATCCTCGAGAGCTTGGTGGAGGGGGAGACGTAGCGCCGCCGCTCCGGCGAGAGCCGGCCGGAACAGGACGCCTTCCGCGAGGACGGGACCATTAGCCCCGGCCGCTGGGCCAAAGGACTCTGGTCCGAGGCGAGGATGTCCGGCACACTATTAACATCGGTATGCGCCGCTCTCTCGCCGCCTTTCTCGCCGTCCTCATGGCCGCGGGCTCCTCCCCGGCTCAAGCCCAGGTGCGCTCGGCTCCCGTCAGGCCGACCCCGCTGCCCGCGTTCCGCATCCCCCTCGTCCCGCCCGAGTCCTACGCCTCCCTGCGCGGGAGTCTCGGCGCGGTCCTTCCCTCGCTCCCTTCCCCGCCTTTCCTCCCCGCTCCACCGGCGGCGCTCCGGCCGGTCCCTCCGAGCGAGGGCGTCGGAGCCGTTGTCCAGCCATGGTCCGCGGAGGCGCTCGCCGGACTGCTCGCCCGGCCCGAGCCCCGGCCCGCCGGAGCCCTGGGAGCTCCGAGGCCCGCCGAGTCGTCCGCCGCTTCCGGGAGCCTGCCGACGGCGGCGCGGGAAGAGATCGCGCTCCTCGCCGGGGCCCTGGCCGCCTCGGAGCCCGGAGAGCTCTCCGTCCCGCTCCGGGCCGCCTTCGACGCCGCCGCGCCGTTCCCGGAACTGACGGGAACGGCGCCCGCGGCCTCCCCCCAAGAGGCTGCGCCGGGAACAGGGCTGCTCCCCTCCCGGGTCTCGGGCTCGGTCCCGGCCAAGCCCTTCCTGGCCCGCATGGAGCCCAACCCGGCCATGGCCGGGGTCTCGGGAACGTTCCTCGTGGACACCTCGGCCGCCGGCCGCTCCCTCCCGCTCACCTTGCCCGAGTCCGTGGGCCTGGCGCAATCCGTCGCCCGGGCGATGCCTTCAGGGACCCTCGACGACGCCAGCGTGACCGAGATCGTGATCGTCAAGGACCTCGCCGGCGTTCCCTCCGTCGCCGCCGCCCCTTCCGGGAGGGCCCTGCGCCTCTCCAGCCCGGCGGGCATCGTCGACACCGACCCGGAGGGAGGGTTCCGGCGGGTCTATCTGCCCGTCTCCTTGCTCCGTGAGGGCTGGGCGCTCAAGGCGCCGCTCCCCCAGGGGCTCTTCGCCCGGCCCCCGCCGGAGGCGGCCATCCCGGCCGCGGCGCTGACGCGCGGGCCCGAGAGACCCCTGCTTCCCGCGCAGGCCTCGGTCTTCGTGGGAGGGCTCATCTCCATCTCGGCCGAGCCGCCGGAGGGTTTCTTCGCGGCCTCCACCGCCGCCGAGCTCAAGCGCGAAGGCTGGGCGCTGCGCCGGGCCCAGGAGGCCGACGTCTGGGTCTACCGCGTCCCCGACGCCCGCCCGCGGAGCTACTTCGATTTCCTCTTCCCCTCCCACGACCGCCCGGCCGACACCCCTCGCGCCGGGAAGTTCAAGGTCGCCGTCGGCGTCGGTCCCGCCCACGCGCCCCAGTCCCCGGGCGGCGCGGAGGCGGACCTCCTGTGGCTGGGCGACGAGCAGCACGGAGCCCTCGAGGCCTTCCTCGAGCGCCTGCGCGGCGGGCCTTTCACGCTCGGGGAGCTGGCCGAGCACAAGGGCGTCGCGCTCCGGCTCTCGCCCAGCCGGGCCTTCCTCTCCGGCGTCGACCAGCGGCGGGCCCTCACCCAGGACGGCTTCGACGCGCTTGAGACCGACCCCGAGGTCTACCGGCGCGTGTTCAGCGAGGACTACGACGCCTATCTCTCGACCCTCTTCACCCGCGCGGGCCCCAAGGCCGGGAAGTCCTTCCTGCTGGGGACATCTCGCGGCTGCTCCCAAGGCTGCGCCATCTGCGCCTCCGGAGGGCTCTCCAAGTTCCAGTTCTTCTCCGGCGAGCGCATGATGCGCGAGCTCGAGAAGATCGCCGCCCTGGCCAAGCCCGCTCCGGGAGAGCCCATCGACATCTACTTCGTGGACTCCAACTTCAACCTCAACGCCAAGCGCCTGGTGGACTTCGCCGACCTCCTCGACAAGAGCCCGCTCAAGGGGACTTTCCGCTTCTTCGTGCGCCACAACAGCGTCAACGGGTTCCTCAAACCCGACGCCGGCGGGGTCAAGCGCCCCCGCGCCGACCTCCTCGACGCCTTCCGGCGACTGGGCATCACCGAGGTCTTCATGGGAGTCGACGCCTACGACGACGCCGGGACTCTGACCCTCAAGACCCACCGGGGGACGCTGGCCAAAAAAGGCGCCGACGGCCGGCCCACCTATACGTTCGCCGAGCTCCGCGGCCTCCTGCGGGAGATGGAGAGGGGCGGCCTGGCCGCCAAGGGCTTCTACCTCACGAACAACCCCTGGGTGAGCGACCTCGACCGGGTGGACTCCTGGTACAACCTCCTCGAGCTCTGGCTCGAGAACCCGCACTTCTCCATCGACGCCCGCGAGCGGGAGATCCTGCGGCTCAAGCCCTTCGCCGGAAGCCCCATCACCGACGTGGCCGAGGCGAAGAAGCTCCCGGTCGTCGCCGACGGGCGATTCGTCGCCAAGGGTCCCCTCGGCGAGCTCGACGAGATGATGGAGTTCTCCGAGCTCGGCCGGCCCCGCGCCCGGGTCGGCGCCCGGGGAGCCCTCGCCCAGTTCCGGGCCTCGCTGGCCCGCGTCCGGCGCGGGGCGGAGTCGGCCCTGGCCGACGCCGACGCGGACCGGGCGCAGGCGGCGCGGCGGCTCATCGCCAAGCTCCTGGCCCGAGACGCCGCGCTCCTGAAGTCCCTTGAAGGCGAGCCCGGGGCCCTGGGACTGCGCGCCGACATCGCCCGATTCTCCCGGAGGCATCGGGGCCTCGCTCCCTGGAGCGCCGCCGAACAAAAGGCGGCCTTCGCCGGCGCGTCGAGGTCCCTCATCGAGGGCCTGCGCGAAGGCGCCCGGGGAGAGGCGGCCCGGCCGCCGGCCGGCTACTCCCCCCGGGCCCTGGAGCTCGAAGCGCGGGCGCCCCACACGCTCAAGGACGTCCCCGCCTATCTCGCCGACAACCTGGGCGAGGAGCTCGCGGCGGCCGCCGCGGCCGGGACGGCCGACGTCCTGGTGCTCGTCGGCGACGGCCGCCAGGCGGCGTCCGCGGCCCTGGCCGAGGGCTGGAGGCTCCTCGAGGCCGTCGGCAAGCGCGAGGGCTATCACCGCGTCCATCGCGCCCTCGACGGCAAGGGCCGGCCCGCCTTCGTCGTCAGCCGCGTCAACGGCGCGGACCGCGTCCTGCACGTCGAGACCTTGCTGCGCCTCGCCGGCCTGCCCGGCGCGCGCCTGCGCGTCTCGGGCAAGACGGTCTCCTGGAAGGCCGAGTATCTCAAGGCCTTCCGCGAAGCCGGGCCCGCCCCCGACCTCGTCTTCTACGGCTTCGCCAACACCGCCGTCGACGCCGTGCTCCTGCGCAACCGCGTCGAGAACAGGGAGCGCTTCGCGACCATGGTCGCCAACTACGAGCGGCGCAGGCGCCCGCCGGCGGACGGCGAGCACGACCTGGCCGGCGTGCGGTTCCACGTCCTGGAGCTCGCCGGCGGCGAGCGCGTCTGGGTCTTCCCCTGCCTCTACGGGGACCTCTCCCGGGAGCTGCTGGAGGCCCTGGTGGAGCATGGGGCCCGGAACATCGTCTCGATGGGCACGGCCGGAGCCGTCCGCGGGCGCAAGGTGGGCGACGTCCTCGTCCCTTCGGAGGTCCTGCGGGCCGACGGCCGCCGGGAGAAGCTCGACTGGCTGGCGCCCCTGCCGCTGCCCAAGGGAGGAGCCTATGAGCGCGTCGCGACGCCCAACATCGAGACCCGGGCATGGGCCGACGAGGCCGCGCGCAGGGGCGTGGACCTCGTCGAGGTCGAGCTCGAGCACGCCCTCGACCTCCTGCGCGGCCGCCCGGACGTGAGCCTGCGGGCCGCGCTGGTGGTCTCCGACGTCCTCACGGGGCCGGCCCGCAAGGACATGACCGAGTGGGGCCTCCCGGAGACGCGCGCCCTCATGCCGACCTTGCGCAAGGTGCTCGACGCGGCGCTGGGCGCGCAGGGAGACGCGTTCTGGCGCCTGAGGGCCTACCGCACCGTGCCGCTGGTCTCGGGCTCCGGGGACTGACGGCGCTCCCGGTTCATGCTATACTGGCCTGCGATGGAATCGGAGCGCCGTCCTCAAGGCTGGTGGCTGGCCCGCGTCCTGGCCGACGAGTCGGGCACCCTGATCGAGTTGCCGATCGTGTTCGCCGGGATCTTCATCGCGGCGGCGGTCACCGCGCGGTGGCCGCTCCTGAGCCTCGCGCTGGTGGTGCCGATGGGCTACCTCGTGTGCCTGCCGGTCGAATCCGAGTTCCGCATCGCCCGCCTGCCCGCGTGCCGGGCGTTCTACCTGCTCCTGTGCGTCCTGTCGGTCCCGGCCATGCTGACCTTCAGGCTCTCGCTGCTGATGGCCTTCATCGTGGCGGGGCAGGTGGCGCTCTCCTGGGCCGGGGACAGCTTGTACACGGCCTGGAAGAGGGGCGGCAGGGTCTTCTCCTGCCCCAGGTGCGGCAAGGGCAGCGTCCTCGAGAAGGAGCGGTCGCAGGGCGTGGCCTCCCGCGTCTGCCCGGCGTGCGGGGGCCGGTGGTTCGACTACCAGCCGCTCTACGAGTGGATGAACAAGCGAGGCCTGGACCGGCCCAGCTACGCGGAAGGCCAGCCCGCGCCGCTGTCCTGCGCGCACTGCGGCAAGCCCATGAGCCTCGGGTTCTTCCAAAAGTGCTGGCCCTGCATCTACGTGTGGGTCGAAGGCGCCGAGTGGGAGGCCCTGCTCAAGGGCAAGCCCGCTCAGAAGTCATAGACCCCCCTTCAGCTCGAAGGCTGAGAGGAAGCGGCGCCAGGCCTTCTCGCCGGCGGCTTCGGGGTCGGGGACGGGGCTCTCGAGCGTCCAGCTCAGCACGATGAAGCGGTCGCCCGAGGGCAGGACGCAGAACTGCGTCCAGGCGAGCTGGGGCGGCCTGGGGTCGCGGACGTGCGGGTCGCCGAGCATGATGGGGACGCCGGCTCGATACAGCCGCGTCTTGACGCCCGCCACCGCGACCAGGCCCAGGTCCTCGGCGGGCCGGCCCATGGTGCGGGCCTCGAACCCTTCCAGGAACTCCCGGGGCCCGGCGTAACGGGAGCCCGGGCCGCCCAGCAGGCGGATCTTGATGGCGTCTTGGCCCTTGCTCAGGGTCACGGCTGGGTCCGCGTCCGAGGCTGTCTCCTCCGCCTCCCACCCGGGTGGGACCGTGTAGCGCGCGCGATCCCCGACGCGAGCCTTGCCCTGGCCGGCGTCGGCCGTGCCGGCCGGGGCCGCGTCGATGGTGATGACGCCGGCGATTTCCTTGGTCCAGGCGTTCGCGTCGACCCTGACCATCGCGCCGCCGATGACGAACCATGAGTCTTCCCTGCCTTCCTCGCCCAGGAAGAAGCGGTTGGGGACCGAGAAGCGATGACCTTCGATCTTGGTCCGGAAGACCTCCTCCGTCGACGGGCAGGGAGTCGTCACGCAGCGGATCCCCGTGTCCCGGAGCAGCGCCACCTCCCCATCCTTGAGCCTGGGCACGAGGAACCTGTACGCGGGGAATCGTCGGCTCGCGTCGCTGTGCAGGGCGCATCGCCGCCCCAGGCAGTAGACCTGCTCGATGACCGCGGCGCAAGGTTTGACGACGTAGCCGCACACGTCGTGCAGGGCGCTCCTGGCCTGGGCATAGTCCTGGAAGGTCTGTTCCTTGGCCACCGCCTGCGCGACGCAGGGGTCCCAATCGTAATACCCCACCACGCAGTCCGAATGCTCCTTGCAGTCCCTCTTGACCGCCGAATAGCTCTGGCTGAACTCCTTCTCCCATCTCTGGCAGGAGTCATCCAGGGCGAAGGAAGAGGCGGCCAGGACGAGGAGGAGCGATAGACCCATGGTCTCGAGCGGCGGCGGTCAGTCGGTCATCAGGATGAACGGCGCCCAGAAGAACGGATGGTTGTAGCCGTTGGCTCTGAGCTTGGCGCGGCCAGCCTTGAGCGCTGCCCTGGGCGTCTGTCCTGCTTTCAATCCCGCGAAGAAGGCGTCGGCCAGCATGGTCGTGGACTTCTCCGAGACGCTCCACAGGCTCATGAGCACATTCCTCGCCCCAGCGTATTGGAAGGCCCGCCCCAGCCCCATCACGCCTTCGCCGGACACCTGCCTTCCCAAGCCGGTTCCGCACGCCGTCAAGGCCACGACGTCCGCGTCGAGCTTGAGGCCCATCACCTCGCGCACGCCCAGGAAGCCGTCCGCGTCCTCGGGATTCCCGAGCTGGTTGAGCATCAGGGCGGGCTCCTGGAGGTAGGGGATGTCGGCGTCCAGGATGCCGTGGGTCGCGAACACCAGGTAGCGGTAGCGCGCCAGGTCCTCTGCGCGGAGCCGGGACTCGCTCGCGTCGCGTCCCTGGAGGACCACCGTGCCGCTCCCGAACGTCTTGCGGAGGTTCGCCGCCAAGGTTCCCGTTTCTTTCAGCCTGGCGAACGGCGTCGCTTCGATGGTCCCCTTGACGCCCATGAACTTGCCCGCCGAAGCCTGGGCCTGCCTTACGCGCTCGGGGGTCACATAGGAGGCGAGCGACGCGTCGGCCTTGGCCCGCTCGTCCTCGCGCGAGAAGATCGGGTCCGCCAGCACGAGCATGCCGGACGACGCGCCGCGGCCTTCCCGCAGGGTCCTCCCGATCATCAGCGCCGTGGCGGACTGAGCGTAGGCGATGTCGATCAGGTCGCCGAGAAAGACGATATCCTGGAAGGAGGGCGCCGCGCCCTCCTTGAAGTCGAAGAACTCCGGAGTATCTCCGAAAGGCCATGACCTGATGAAAGCCTCGAACGGCACGATCCCCAGCACATCGTCCGGGACGATGATGAGTTTGGACGCGGCCGTGACCAGCGGATTGCCGGCTGAGTCCCGATATCGGAATATGGGAGACAGCAGGGTTTCGTAGAGTTTCAGCGAGTACCTTGCACGGTAAGTCCCTTTGCGCTTGTCGACGTCTCGCCGGTAATGGAATGGAGTAAGGTAATTCATCACCGTCGGCCAGAATTCCGAAAACAACATCTGCGCTTCGAATCGATTGACGACGGGCTTGCCGTCCTTTCCCGGAGTCACCACGAACGCCAGCGTCTTCTCCTTGGTGACCATGTACTCGATCAGGACCTCGTCAGGCTTGAGCTTGATGTCCTCCGCCCTCAGCGGTTGGGGATAGCGGGCGGCCGCGTATTCGGGGTGCTCCTTTCGCAGGCGGGCCACCAGGTCGTCCTGCCCGCGTTGTTCCTCGGCGAGCCGTTCGAGGAGAGCCTCGCCGCGGCTGGCCCGTTTGTCGTAGAAGGCGGCGTCGATCTCGGCCTGCGTCGCGGCGATGCGCCGGGTGATGTCGGTCTCGGCTTTCGCCAGGTCTTCCGGGATGGAGGCCGCTGACCCTCTCCTGGCCGCTACGGACTCGATGAACGCTCGGGCCTTGGCGTGCTCGGCCCAATAGAAGCCGTCGGCGGCATCCACCGCGACCAGACAGCGGCCTTCAAAAGCCTCTTTGCGCCGGAAGCCGTAATCCCTGCCTTGCAGGAACAGGCCGCGTTCCGCCGGAGCGAGCAGTTCGCGCTCGCTTTCGATGGTGGCGATGGCGTTCTCGAAGGCCTGGCGGCTTCCGGCCAGGTCGCCCATCTCTTTCCTGGCCCAGCCCAGGCCCTGATAGCCGGCGATGACGTAGGCCGCGTCCTTGGCATTCTCGCCCTCTTCGATGGCTTTCTTGAAGAGGGTCGAGGCTTCCTTGAAGTTCCTTCGGGCGAGACTGAGCCGTCCTTCGGCGAGCCGGTCCTTGCTGTGTGACCATCCGGGGACAAACAGTGCTCTCTCATTCGTCCATATTCCTACCCGCGCATTCAAGCTAGGCGCCAGGCCCGGCCCAGCGCGGGAAAAATGGGCCAGGATCGTCTCATAGATGACGGCCATCTCGTCCTCGAGGTCCGGCGAGGGATCGCCGACCTGCCGGTAGAGCTCCCACGCGGATTTGAACTGCGCGAGGGCATCGCCGTATTCCAGCATGTCCGCGGCGACGAGGCCGAGGGCGTGGTGGTCCTGGGCCAATCCGGTCTTGCTGCCCCCTTCGGTGTCGATGTCCATCGCCGATTGGATCTGCTCGATGGCGCTGTCAAAGGCGCCCATGGACCTGTAGCCGTCGGCGAGCTGCCTTCGCATTTCCGCCTCGCCGGCTTTGTCGTCGAGCCCACGGCAGGCGTCGAGCGCCGAGCGATAGTGCGTCACGGCTCCCGGATGGTCTCCCAACGCGCCGTAGACGCGGGCCAGGGCCGCCAGGTGGAGGCCGGTCGCGGCCTTGTCGCCCGCCGCGCGGGCAAGCTCCAGGCCCTGGCTGAAGAGGTCCTGGGCCGCCGCGAAATCCTTGGCCTCCTCGTGCAGCCGTCCGGTCCGATAGGCCCATTCCCGCTGCTCGCCCTTGTCGCGCCGCTTGAGGGCCGAAGCCAGCTTTCGGTTCGCCTCGGCCAGGGCCTTCTCGTGGCCCTCGCGGGCGGCCTGCTCCCGGATCGATCTGTGTAGCTCCCGCAGGGACGGGGCTCCCTCGGCGGAGCAGCGTGGGGGCAGCGCGACCGCCAATGCGAGCAAGACCAGCGCAGCAGTCTTCATGAGGCCTCCACGGTCATTCCGGAGTGCGCTGGCGGAGGGGGCGGATGTCCAGAGCGCATTGACCAAGCACTCGGGGCATTCTATACTCTTTGGAACTCGGCCGCAAGGAGAACACATGGCTGCCTGGCTTTTCCTGTTGACGTGGGCCTCGGCGGGCTTCTGCCAGGGGGCGTCGGGGCAGGACCGCCGCAACGCGGCCAGGGCTGATGGGGGAGGGCAGCGCGGCGCTGCTGCGGCCGGCGAGGCCGGCATCGAATGGGTGACTATCCCCGGCGGCACCTTCACCATGGGCGCTGATGGCTGGCCGGACACCAAGCCCAGGCATGCCGTGACCATCAAGACCTTTCAGATGGCCAAGACCGAGGTGACGTGCGACCAGTTCATGGCCTGCGTCAGCGCAGGGGCGTGCAGAAGGCCGAGCGATCTTGTCGGCGGCAAGGACTATCCCGTGACCTTCGTGGATTGGCATCAGGCCCAGGCATTCTCGGAGTGGGTCGGAGGCAGGCTGCCTTCAGAAGCAGAGTGGGAGTACGCGGCCCGCAGCGCGGGCAAGGAGCGCAAGTACCCTTGGGGGGATGAGGAGCCTTCTCTCGATCGGACCATCAGCGATTCGCGCGGGTTCTCGGACTCCGGCAAGGTTGAGACCGTGGCCGGCGCGTGGACTCGCGAAAGATACAGGGCCTTGCCTGTTTGCTCGAATGCCGGCGAGAACACGGAGCAGGGACTCTGCGATATGGCGGGCAATGCGTGGGAGTGGACGCAGGACTGGCACCATGGTTCGTACGAGGGCGCGCCGGCCGATGGCCGCGCGTGGGAGAGTCCTGCGGGCTCCCTCAGGGTCTACCGCGGCGGGTCCTGGTACTTCATCGGCCCCGGGCGCTTCCGGGCCGCGCACCGCAATGCCCGCCTTCCGGGTCTTGCGGACTTCTACATAGGCTTCCGGCCCGTTCGCTGAGCATCGCCCTTTGCGCGTTCTCCCCGCTCACTGGTGGTTGAAGGAGATGGACGAGAAATGGTCCTTGTCCGAAGCCAGGTTGAGCACGGCGAGCTCGGCCGGGGTCCCCTTGATGGGGCGCACCCGCCTGACCTCGTAGGCCGCGGTGCCCTTGACGCCCATGAGGCCCAGGGCCTTGAAGGTCTTCTCGAACTGGTCCTTCCCTGATTCGGCCATGTTGCTCAGCCGGGCGAGCTCCCGTCGCGAAGCGACGAAATAGATCGTTTCCTGGCCTTTGACCTCGTCGAGCTCGAAGAGCTCGGCATCGTTGGGCACCCAGCGTTCCTCGCCCCCTTTGAGGAGGTTGCTCCCCGTATGGAACGCGGGATTGGGGAAAAGCCTGGCCACGGTCCCTTGGGAGTCGACTTGATAGACGTAGAGGTAGCAGTCCTCGTCGGGACGGACATAGACGCCGTAGTAATGCCGCGAGGTGAGGGACATGCCCTCGTGGACGACCCGGAGCTTGCCGTCCTTGCCCATGTAGACTAGCGCCAGGTCCATGCGCAGGCGGTCCGCCTTGCCGTCGTCGGAAGGCGCTTTCTTCGCCTGGGTCCCTTGCCGGCTCGCGAAGAGAGGGTCCAGGCCAGGGTCGAGCTTCATGGCGAACTCGGCGGAGCCCAGGATCTTGCCCGAGTCCGCGGCGATGAGCTTGGCCGTGACCGAGACCTGCTCGTTGACGATGTTGTAGGTGCCGGAGACGAGGTAGTCCATCCCCGCCTCGGCCATGAGCTTGTTGACCCGGTCCAGGTCGCCGCCCCAGCGTTCGGTGTCGTCCATGATGCGCACGAGCTGGAGCCGGTCCACGATCTCGTAGACGTCCTTCTTGCCCTTCCGTTCCACCAGCTTGGCGGAGAGCTTCTCGGCCACGAGATGGCCGAAATCCGAGGCCACGACCTTGTCGCCCGACAGGGAGATGAAATCCAGGACGCATACCTTCCCCTTGACCCGTTCCAGCCCCGCCGTAAGGCCTTTGGCGGCTTTGTCGACGCCCCGATCCAGGGACGCGAGGTCCGAGGCCAGGGCCGCTCCCGGCCCGAGGAAAGGCAGCGTCAGCGCGACGACCAGATGAAAAACCATGGTGCGATCCTCCCTTGCACGATTGTTGGGGCGGCCCGTGGACCCCTAGGGTGCGCCAAATTTTAGAAAAGCGGGGACCGGGATGCCAGGGGTGTCGTGCAACTCCCTTGAATATTCCCGATATTCCGGTCATGCGCCCGGTCCGCCGGGGATCGAAGCGCCTCATGAGAGGTCGGGATGCTCTAGCCGGTCTTCCGGCGTGCGTCGTGGGCCGGTGCTCAGCGCCCTGCCCGGCGGCGGCGCGCAGCGTCTTTCATCGCGCGCCATCGGGCGGCGGGCAGGGGCTCGACGCCCCCGGCGTCGTTGAGCGTGCACAGGCCGGCCAGCCTCGCGGCCGTCGCCAGCTCGTCCGGCCGCGGGTCCGAGACCAGCCAGGACACGTCCGTGAGGCGGGCCGCCGCCCCGTCGTCGGCGGTCACCAGGCCCTTCCCGTCCGGGGTGAAGGCGACCGCGAAGACCGTGCCCGCGTGGACGAGAGGGGGGCCGATGGGCTCGCCGGTCGCCGCGTCCCAGAGCCGGGCCGTCTTGTCGTAGGAGCCCGTGGCCAGGGTCTTCCCGTCGGGGCTGAAGGCCGCCGACGCCGCCGTCCCCTCGTGCCTGAGGGCCTTTCCCACCCGCGTCCCGGAGGCCGCGTCCCAGAGCGCCACGGTGTTGTCGTAGCACGCCGCCGCCAGGAGGCTCCCGTCCGGGCTCAGGGCGACGGCGAAGACGGCGGCGTCGTGCCGGAGAGCGCGGCCCAGCGGCTCGCCGGTCCGGCCGTCCCAGAAGCGGACCGTCTTGTCCCTGCTGCCGGTGACCAGGGCCCTGCCGTCGGGGGTGAAGGCAACGGCGTAGACGGCGTCCTCGTGCCGCATGGGCTTTCCCAACCGCTGGCCGGTGGAGGCATCCCAGAGCCGGGCCGTCCGGTCCTTGGAGCCCGTGGCCACGGACCTGCCGTCGGGGCTGAAGGCGACGGCGAACACCGTGTCCTCGTGGACCAGGACCGGCGCGAGCGCCTCGCCCGTGGCCGGCCGCCAGAGCCGGACCGTCTTGTCTTCGCCTCCGGCCGCCAGGACCCCGCTGTCCGGGCTGAAGGCCAGGGTCCGCACCGCAGCCGCGGAGCGCAGGACGCGGCCCAGCGGCCTGCCGTCCTTGGCGTCCCAGAGCCGGACCGCGCGGTCCGAGCCCCCCGTGGCCACGACCTTGCCGTCGGGCGCCGCGGCCACGGCGCGCACGGGACCTTCGTGCCGGAAGAACATGCCTTCCGGCGCGGGCCCTCTCCTTGCGCCGACGGCGCGGGCGTCCCAGAGCCGCACGGACTTGTCGTAGCCTCCCGTGGCCAAGGTCTTCCCATCGGGGCTGAAGGCCACGGCGGCCACGGTGTTCCCGTGGCGCATGACCTTGCCCAGGGGACGGGCGTCCCTGGCCTCCCAGAGCCGGGCGGTGTTGTCCTCGCCGCCGGTCGCGAGGGTCCGGCCGTCCGGGCTGAAGGCCACCGCGTAGACGGCGTTCGCGAGCCTCACGGGCCCGGCCTTGGGCCGGCCGGAGGCGGCGTCCCAGAGCCGGGCGGTGCCGTCCTCGGCGCCGGTCGCCAGGGTCCGGCCGTCCGGGCTGAACGCCGCGGCGTAGACGGGCCCCTCGTGTCCCAGCAGCCGCCCCTTGGGCTCTCCGGTCGCCCGGTCCCAGAGCCGGACGGTCTTGTCCTCGCCGCCGGTCGCCAGGGTCCGGCCGTCCGGGCTGAACGCCACCGCGTACACCACGCTGCCGTGTCTCATGGGCCGGCCCAGAGGGTGCGCGTCGGCGGCATCCCAGAGGCGCGTCGTCCCATCGTCTCCCCCGGCGGCCAGGGCCTTGCCGTCCGGGCTGAAGGCCAGGGCATAGAGGACGCCCCCGGCCGGGATCTTCCGGAGCGGCCCGCCTGTCCCGGCGTCCCAGAACCGGACGGTCCTGTCGTCGCCGCCGGCCGCCAGGGCCTTGCCGTCCGGGCTGAACGCGAGGGCGTGGACCGCGCCCTCGTGCCTCATGACCCGGCCGACCGGCCGACCGGAGGCCGGGTCCCAGAGGCGCACGGTTTTGTCCCCGCTCCCCACGGCCAGGGTCCGGCCGTCCGGGCTGAACGCCAGGGCGGAGACGAAGTCCTCATGGGGGAGGACGTCGAGCGCTATAGGCAGCCTTGCGACAAAGGCCAGCCCGCTCGAACGGGCGGCGTGGGATGGGGAGATCAGGTTCGATTCCGCGAAATACGCCGCGGCGGCCGCGTCATCCCCGTCCTTGGCCGACTGCTGGGCGCGCAGGAGGAAGGAGAACGAGAGCTGTCGCCTGAGCGACGCCCGCTCCTGGAGGATCCTGACCCCCGCGCCCGCAAGGAGAGCCGCGCCGGCGCAGACCACGCAGGCCAGGACGAGGTTCCTGCGCAGGAACCTCCGGAGCCGATAGCCGCGGTCGGCCATGAGCGGGCTGACGGGCCGGAGCTCCTTCCTCGCCCGGAGGTCCTCGACCAGCTCGGCGGCCGAGGCGTGGCGCAGCGCGGGGTCGGGACGAACGCACCGGTCCACGACGGCGCCGAGGTCCTCGTCCACGCGCCGCCCCGACGCCTCGCGGCAAGGCGGCAGGGCGCGGCCGGCCGCGAGGTCCCGGTAGGCCCTGAGCCTGTCTTCGAGCGTCCGGGCGTCCTTGACGGCCCCCGCGTCCGCCTCCTCCCCGTGGGGGAGGCGGCCCGTCGCCACCGCCCATATGGTCGCCCCCATGCCGTAGATGTCCCACCGCACGTCGGGCTGCGGCACGCCTCCCTTCGTCGAGACGACGGCTTGCTCCGGGGCCATGTAGAACAGGGTCCCCAGGGCTCCGCTGGACTCGGTCATCACCCGGGACTGCCCGAAATCGGCCACCCGGACCCGGTCCTCGTCGTCGAGCAGGACGTTCGCGGGCTTGAGGTCGCAGTGGATGATGCCCTTGGAGTGCACGTACGCCAGAGCCCGGGCGATCTCCTCCAGCCACCGCGCCGCGCGCTCCGGGGCCGCGGGGTTCCCGCTCCCGACGAACTTCTCGAGGGAGCCGCCCTCGAGGTGTTCCATCACGTAGAAGGCGGGCTCGGCCGTCAGGTCCGCGTCCAGGAGCGACACCACGTGGGGGTGCTTGTCGAGGCGGATGAGGCGCTCGACTTCCCGCTGGAGGTAGAGCCAGTCGACCCCGGCCTTCCATAGGAACACCTTCACCGCCACCCACTTGCCGGTCCTCGTCTGCCGCCCCTTCCACACCTGGGCGAACGCGCCTCTCCCGAGAGGGGCGGTCAGGACGTAGCCTGGGACCGAGGGGGCGTCGGGATGCCGCTGGGCCTCCTCGGGAGCGGACAGCTCGCGGGACGCCTCGAGAGCGTCTTCGGGCTGGCGCTCGGTCCCCTTGCCGGCGGGGTCGAGGCCGTCCCCGGACGGGGGAAACTCGGGGGGGAGGGGAGCGGCGCTCATTTCTGGGTGAGACGCATGACCCCGCGCCAGTCGAGCGGAGGGTAGCGGCGATTCTGGATGGCCTGCGAGGCCAGGAACTGGGCCGGGCCGTCCTGGACCGGGAGCGAGCCGACGAGCTCGAGGGTCCGGTCCCACTCGCCGCGCTCGAAAGCGGCCAGCGCCGAGGCGAAGATCGCGTGCCAGTCCGGCGCGGGGCCCGGCTCGCAGAGGGCGTAGAGCTCGAGCGGCGCGTCCATGCCCGCGGGGACGAACCTGCCGACCCTGCGCTTGAGCGCGGTCTCCCCGGAAACCCGGCCGATCACGTCGGCCGTGGCCAGGATGGGGACCCCGAGGAGCTTGGTGAGGCCCTCGACGCGGGACGCCTGGTTGACGACGGAGCCGAGGATCCCGTAGGAGAAGACCTGCTCCGACCCGATGGCGCCCGCCACGACCTCGCCGGTGTGCATGCCGATGCCGCACGTCCAGCCGCCGGTCGCGCGGCCGATCTCCGCCGTCATGGCCAGGGCGGCCCGGCAGGCCCGGTCCTCGTGGTCCGGGTCGTCGTAGGGCACGTTCCAGCACGCCATGATGCCGTCCCCCATGTACTGGAGGACGACCCCTTTCTCGTCGAGGATGACCCGGGTCATCGCGGTCATGGCGTCCCGGAGCTCGCGGACGTAGGCCAGGATCCTTTCGTTTTTCTCCTCGGTCCTCTTGGAGAAGCCGCGGATGTCGAAGAAGAGCACGGTGCTCCGGGCGAGCCTGGGCTCGAGGGCGGCCGCGTCCGAGGACGCGAGGATCTTCTCGATCACGGGCCCCGAGAAGAACCGCCGCAGGCGCCCCTGCCACTCCTGGAGGCGGTCGTTCGACACGCTCCTGCTCACCATGTCCGCCACCAGCCCCACGAAGCGCGCGCCCTCGCGGTGGGCGCCCGATGACCCGACGCCGGAGCCGAGGGCGTAGAAGACGATCGCGGGCTCCCCCGGGATCCGGGCCGCCGCGCAGACCGCCCAATCCACGCCTTCCTGGGCCGTGGCCTCGAAGTCCTGGGCCTTGGTCCAGGAGTAGAGGGTCGGCTGGGGGGAGCCCGCCAGCGCCTTGTTCATCAAGGTGCGGCTCATGGCCGGCCGCGCCGCGGTGTCGCTGGAAGCGTCCTCGCCCAGCACCGTGCCGTCCTCGGACGCGGCGCACGCCCAACTCGCGCCGGTCGCCATCCGGATGACCCCCGCGATGTGGAGGAGGAAATCGCCGCGCTCCTTCGTCCTGAGGATGTCGGGGAGCTCGAGCAGGTCCAGGAGGCGCATCCGGTCCGAGGAGGACCCGATGGAATAGAGCTCCGCGGTCCCGATCGTCTCCTCGATGGAAGGCGCCCCGGGCTCCCTCGGCCCGTCCTCCTGGCGGACCTGGAAACTCGTCCGGCCGATGACGAAGAACCCTCCGGACTCGACTTCGAACTCGTCTTGCGCCCGGCCCCCGTGGAAGACCGGGTTGGAGGACTCAGGCAGGCGCTTCACCATCAGGCCTGCGCCCCCGGCCCAGACCTCCGCGTGCCTGCGGCTGAGGTTCGGGTCGCCCTCGATCTTCCACTCGGCCTGCTCGCCCCTGCCGATGACGATCCTGCGTCCCTCCGGGATTGAGCGGCGTCCGACCGGCTTGCCGTCCCTCGAGGCGTCGATGGAGATGGCCATGGGTGTCCGAGGAGTCCATTCTACCATGATGGGGGCCGGGCCGCTCAGCGGGCGGCGGGAAACAGCGGAGGCCGGCGCTCCGAAGAGCGCCGGCCCCCGGCCGGAGCGGACGGACGGCTACTTGCCTTTCCCGGCGTCCAGGGCCTCGGACATCTTGTAGAGGCGGCTGATGCGCTGGTCGGTGTCGGGGTGGGTGATGAACAGGTTGAAGAGGAAGTCGTCCTGCTTGCCCACCGCCATCTCGGTCATGTCGTCGAGCTTGAGGGCCTGGGCCTTGTGGAGCTGCTGCACCGGGTTCACCGTCATGAGGTGGGCCACCGCGATGAGCAGGGGCAGGCGCTCGTTCTTGAGGAAGAAGCCCGGGGCGGGCCGCCAGGTCATCAGGAGCCCGAGAGCCAGGGCCAGCGACTCAGGGTCCTGGCCGAGCTTGGCGCCGTCCTCGTCGGCCATGCCCTCGTTCGAGCGGGAGGCGCCCATCTGCATGATCTGCATGACGATGGGGACCCAGAGGGCCGCGAAGACCCGCAGGATGCCCAGCAGCGAGGCCATCGCCGCGCCGGTGACGAGGGGCGCGACGTAGGCGCGGCTGTCGGGCTTCTTGCCCGTGAGGCGGTCCCAGAGGCGCTGGAGCGCGGCCTTGGCGTGGCCGACCGCCCACATGATGCCGTAGGAGGCGAAGGCCACGGCCGACGAGATGCCGCCCGTGACGGCGCCGAGCAGCATGTGGCGGTCCATGACGTGGCTCATCTCGTGGGCCAGGACGCCGTGCAGGCCGCGGTAGCCCAGGTCTTTGAGCTGGGCGTCCGTGGCCGACTTGACGGCCTGCAGGAGCTCGGCCTGGGTGGCGTCCTTGGAGACGCCGGGCAGGGAGCCCGCGACGGCCTTGCGGAAGACCTTGAAGTTGTCGGTGGACGGGTCGGAGGCCTGGATGAGCCGGGTGAGGCTGCCCCGCAGGCTGTCGGGGTTGAGCAGCATGTCCTTGATCTCGACGGTCACGCCGACCATGGCGCTGCTGGGGCTGCGGCCGGTGGCGAAGGCGTTGGGGACGCCCATCGAGACGTTGACCATCTCCGGCATGGGGATGGGCTTGCGGCCGCGCTTGGCGCGCTCGGCGTTGATGCGCTCGCGCAGGTCCACGATCATCGAGTAGACCTCGGGGTCGGAAGCCTCGGTGAGGGGCGTGGCCCTCATGGTCTTTTTGATGAGCCACTTGGAGGCGAAGACCTGCAGGGCCATGATGCCGCCGGCGATGAGGAGGTACTTGCCCAGGCTCATGAAGCCGAACACGGCGGCCGCCATGCCGACGGCGATGGCCGCCATGGAGACGACGACCGCGCCGGTCTTGACCCAGTAGTAGTACCTGGGCCAGGCCTTGGGAGCGGCCGCGGGGGCGTCCGGGTCGGCGGCGGGCTTGGCGCTCGTCGAGGGCGCCGGGGCCGACTTGGGCAGGAACCTGCCCAGGAGGCGCTCGGCCCAGTGGGAGGCCCGCTCGACGGAGAAGGCCAGCATCAGGAAGGCCAGCGGGCTGGTGAACCCCGTGGCGATGTTGAACGCCAGGAGCCCGAGGTAGAGGGTGTTGAAGTTGAGGGCGAAGTCCAGCAGGTTCTTCCAGAACGGCCTGCTGCGGTCCCACTTGGCCGGGCCGCGGGAGCCGAGGAACTGCCAGGCCATGAAGGCGATGTTGGAGTAGACCGCGCCGTAGCCGGTCATGAGGGCGAACACGACCCCGATCATCACCCAGTTGAACGAAGGGAAGCGGATTTTCTGGAGCGAGCCTGGCACCGAGAAAGGCCTGCCGGTCTCGGCGGAGAAGATGATCCGGCCCAGGAAGAAGGCGACGGTCGTCATGACGGGCAGCATCATCATGCCCAGGATCGGCCCGAGCCCCAGGGCGCCCGCGCCCACGCCGAGGACCACCGGCAGGAGCGCCAGCGAGCCCCACAGCATCAGGCTGTCGGCCAGGGGGGAGCCGGCTATGAACCTTCCGGCCGCGAGGCCCGCGATGGGCAGGCCGGCGGCCGCGAAGTGGGCCGCCGTGAGCGTGGCGGCGCCGGGGATGGCGAGGACCACCGCGCCGAGGAACGCCCCGATGGCGATGTCCATCATCCACTTGACCTTCGTGAGCCTGGGCGAGTCGCGCAGGGAGAGGCGATAGCGAGCGTAGGCGGCGGCCGGCAGCAGCAGGACGCCAGAGCTCACGGCCCAGACCGCGGCCGCGGGCAGCAGGCCGAACAAGGCCGGCAGGAGCGCGACGGCCAGGGCCTGGAGCCCGAGGACCGCGCCGCCCGCGCCGGCGATGCGCAGCGTCGAGGTGAGCGCGCCGAGGATCTTGCGGCCGATGCCGGGCTTGGCCTGGGGGGCCTGCGGCGAGAGAGAGGGAGGGGCGTTAGTGCGCCCGGGAAGCCCGGAGGCGCCGGGCGCGGCCAAGCCGCTTCCCATGTCGAGCGCCGTGGCGGCGCCGGCGACGGGTTCCTGGGCGGTCGCGACGGCCTTCACGCCGAGGATGCGGTCCATGATGCGGTCGCCGGCGGTCTTGGCCTCGCCCGCGGGCATGGCGGCCACCTTGTCGGCGGGCAGGCTCAACTGCTCTTTCTGCTCGAGGAGCCGGGGCAGACTGGAGGCGGCCGCGTCGTCGCGGGAGTCCTGCGCCTGCAGGGCGGCCTTCAGAGGCTCGGCCCGGGCGTCGAGGGCGTCTTCGGACGGGGCTTGGGACTTGGCGAGCGAAGACGGAATATAAGGAAGCGGGGTGGGGGAGGCCTGGGGCGCGGCGTCGACCTTGACGTCCGGCAGCGTACGGACCGAGGCCCCGAGGCTGACGTCGGGCAGGCCGCTTTCCCTTTTGGATCGAAGCGGCACGCCCGCGCCATGAACGCCGGGCGCGGGCAGGCTCGCGCCCAGACGGATGGGGGACACGCCCAACTCCGTGATGCGCGCGGGGCTCGTGGGAGCGCCGAGGCGCACCGCGCCGGCCTGGCCGGCGACGTTGCCCCCGCCGGTCTGGGCGGAGCCCACGATGGCGGCCGCGCCGGCGTAGGCCGGGATGCCGGGGGCCAGGAGGATCAAAGCGGAGACAAGGGTGACGGAGATGAATTTCTTCATGGCGGACATGATAGCAGGGTTGCCTGGGGATCCCTGCGGGCCTTAGGTCCCACGGCGCGGCGGTTATTGGGCCCAGGAGAGCCTCGTCCGGCGGCCCAGGCGGACGGGCCCGGTTGTCCCGCGCCGGGCCTAGCGCCCGGGCCTACCTTGACCACCCGAGAGCAAATTGGGGACAATGCCCGCAGCATGGGCCGACCGGTCAGGATCGCCATCTCGTCGCGGCAGGTCGCCGGCGTCACCGGGACCACGACGACGATCATGGAGCACGCCCGCCGCCTCGCGGAGCGCGGCTGCGAGGTGCACGTCTACGGCGAGAAGCTCGACCAAGACAGGCTCGCCGCGGCCGGCGCCGTCGCGCACCGGCTCGTGGGCTGCCCCTGGGGCAGCCAGTTCAAGCGCAGGCTGTTCTCCTGGGTCTTCGACCGGGCCGTCCGGCGCCAGCGGTTCGACCTCGTCTGGGGCCACGGGGACACCCTGTCCCAGGACGTCCTGAGCCTCCACAACTGCGTCCACGCGGCGCACGAGGCCGTCCACGGCGCGCCGCTGCCCGCGTCGTCGGGCGTGGGGCTGATCCACCGCCGCGTCCTGACCGAGCGCGGGTTCAGGCTGCTCATCGCCAACTCGCTCCTCATGAAGAAGGAGGTCGTGGCGCGCTTCGGCGTCCCCGAGGACGCCGTCACGGTGATCCACCCCGGGCATGACCCGGGCCGCTTCAAGCCGGAGGACCGCGGCGCGGGCCTGGGCGTGCGCCGGGAGCTCGGGGTGCGCGACGATGAGACGCTCGTCGGCCTCATCAGCTCCGGGGATTTCGCCAAGAGGGGCGTCCGCCGGTTCCTGGAGGCCCTGGCCGCCGCGGCTCCCGCCCGCAAGAAGGGGCTGCACGCCCTGGTGATGGGGCGCGAGACCAAGCTGGCCCCCTACGAGAGGCTGGCGGCCGAGACCGGCCTCGGGGCCCGGGTCCATTTCGTGGGGCCCACGGCCCAGGTCGAGCGCTTCTACCACGCGTTGGACGTCTATGTCCACCCGGCCCTCTACGAGGAGTTCGGCCAGAGCGTGCAGGAGGCCATGGCCTGCGGGGTCGCGGTCCTCACCAACGCCCGCGTGGGCGCCGCCGAGCTGCTGGCGGGAGAGGATTGGGGCCTGGTCCTGCCCGCGCCCGGCGTTCCTGGCGCGGGCGTGCCGCTTCGATCAGGATTGGAAAACGGCCTGCCCTCGCCCGATGTGCCGCTCCTGACGGCGGCCATCGAGCGGCTCGCCGGTGACGCGGACCTGCGGCGCCGGTGGGGCGCCCGGTGCCGGCGCGCCGCCAAAGACAACACCTGGGAGCGCAACTTCGCGCTGTCGTGGGAGGCCTGCCTGAAACTACTCGCCTCCCCCGCGGGGAGGTGAGTAGCGGAGGGGGCGGAGAGTCCGTCGCCGTCTCGTTTGTCTCACGAGGGAGCCGAGCGGTTTCCCGAAAAGGTAGAATACGCGTCCCATGAGAAAGGCAATCAGTTCCCCGCCGCGTTGCCTCCCCGCGGGGAGTGGCATCCTGATGAAACGGCCCATGCCCCCACGTCTACTTGCCCCTGGCCGAGTCCAGCAGGCGGCCAGGCCGCGGGGGAGGCAAGTGACTTGAGGCCAGGGACATGATTCGCAGACGGGGGATCGTCGGCAAGGCCGTCCGGTTCCTGCTGAGGCTGGGCTTCCGGACGGTCGGGGCGGTCCTGCTCTTCCTCGTCCTGGGGACGCTGGCGGTCTACCTGACCCTGCGCGGGATGATGGACTCGGAGAAGGTCAAGTCCCTGATCGTCACCCAGCTGCAGGAGGTCCTCCACCGGCCCGTCCAGATCGAGGACGTCCTGCTCACCCCCCGCGGCGTGAAGCTCAAGAACGTCCGGATCATCGAGCGGCCCGACGTGCCCGGCCACGCGATGCTCGACAGCGACTTCGCCCTGATCACCGTCAAGCTCGTGCCCCTCCTGAACGGCCAGGTGAGCCTGAAGAACGTGGTCCTGGTGTCGCCGAGGATCTCCATCGTCCGCAGCGAATCGGGCGAGTGGAGCGTGTCCGACATCTTCTCGTCCTCGGCCGCGGTCCCGCTCGCTGGGTTCTCGCTGCGCTCCCTGGCGGCCGAGCGCTCGCGCATCGAGGACGGGCTGCTCAGGATCGACGACCGGCTCAGGAAGGTGAAGTACGTCATCGAGAAGTTCAACCTGTCGGTCGACGAGTTCGACATCGGGCGGTCCTTCGGCTACGCCCTGTCCTTCGACAACGTCAACAGCTTCGGGGCCAAGGACATCGCGACTTCTTGGCGGGTGCGGGGGATGATGAACCTGGCGTCCTTCGACTGGCCGAAGGCGGAGCTCATCGCGTCGAAGCTCTCGGTCTCGGTGGACGGCCTGCCCATCCAGGGGTCGATGGGGGTCAAGGGGTTCGTCGAGCCCGAGGTGGACCTCAACCTCAAGCTGCCCGAAGTCGCCCGGTCGCGCTGGCTCAAGTACCTGAAGCACGCCCCGGACCTGACCCTGCCGGCGGGCCGGCTGCGGGCGAGGATGCGGCTGCGCCTGCCCGGCCGCATCGACATGCTCAACCTGAACGCCGAGGCCGGGATCCTGTCGGTCGCGGGCTACGGGGCGGTGGACCTGGGGGGCGGGGCTCCGGCCTTCGCCGCCAACCTGGACGTCAAGGAATTCCCCCTCGAGCAGGCGGCGCGCTACACCGGGCTCCTCGAGCCCTACCGGCTCGAGGGCCGGGCTGGGGGCAAGATCACCTTCACGGCCGGGCCGGCCGGCTTCACGGTGCACCGCGGCAGCCTGGACTGGCGGGGGGCCCGGGGCATCCTGGGCCAGCACGGGTTCAGCGGCGACAAGGTGAGCCTCGTGTACGCGGAGAAGGCGGCAGGCAAGCCCCGCCGCGCGAGCCTTACGGTCAGCAAGGGGATCGTGGGCATCCTCTCCGACACGCTCACCGACATCGACCTGTCGGCCGCCATCCAGGGTTCGGACCTCGTGGTCGAAGACCTGAGGTTCAAGTGGGGCTTCTCGAACGGCCGCCTCAAGGCCCTGGTCCGGGACTTCGCCAGCCCCAAGAAGCTCTTCGTGCTGGGGAGCCTGGACCGGCTGCACTGGGAGAACCTCTCGAGGCTGGCCGGCAACTTCAAGGTCGCCGCCTCGACCGCGCCGGCGCCCGCGGGCGGGGGCGAGGTCAAGCGCCAGCCCTGGGTCAAGTCGCTGAAGTACTCGATCCCGGAGAAGTTCCCCGACACGGTCGGGCACGTCGTGGTCGACGACATCGTGTACGGGGATTCTTTCGCCAAGAATTTTGATATCCTTTGGGGGCTGGGCGGGGTCTCCCCGACCCTCAAGGACATCGGCGGCGACGCGAGGGCGAGCTTCGGGCCGGGGAGGCTGATGGACCTCCCGGCGTTGCGCAAGTCGAGCGTCTTCGTGGACATCATGCTCATGTCGTTCGCGTTCCAGCACAAGATGAGCGCGCTCTCGGTCTGGAGCGCCGCCACGGCCGACCCGAAGACGCTCGATTTCACCCGCATCGAGGGGGAGTACGGGTTCGACCGCGGCGTGGTCTCGGCCCGCTACTTCCACGTGGACAGCCCGCAGATGACGGGGTATGCCGAGGGTACGATGGATTTCTATAAGGAAGCGGTGGACATGGACATCCTGCACCGGCTCAACAGCCGGCGGTCGGGGCAGCTCCCCGAGGCGTACATGGACGAGTCCGGCCGCTTCGCCCTGAAGTTCAAGGTGAAGGGGAACCTCAACACCCCGGACCTCAATTTCGTGCTGAACCGCAAGCTCGCCGCCGACGAGATCGAGAAGACCCTGGCGGAGGGCAAGAACCGGGCCAAGACCCGCATCAAGGCCGAGGGCGACCTGCTCAAGGCCCTGGGCAAGCCTTGGTGGCAATGATGCCGGCCTCCCCCGCGGGGAGGCCGGCATGCGTTGAGGGGGCGAGCAGCGGGGAAGGGGTAAAGGAGGAGGAACATATGACTTCGCTGAGGAAGACGGACGTGCTGGGGCTGCTCGAGGAGCATGGGGCCGTGGTGGCGGGGCATTTCCGGCTGGCCAACGGCCTGCACAGCCCGGTCTACATCCAGACCGCGCTCGTCCTGCAGTACCCGCACGTCGCGCACAAGATCGCCAAGGCCCTGGCCTCCCAGTTCCCCCAGAACGTGGACGTCGTGATCTCGCCGGGGACCGCCTCGGTGGTGCTCGGCCAGGAGGTGGCGCGGGTGAAGAAGTGCCGCGCCATCTTCGCGGAGAGGAACGAGGGCATGATGGGCTTCAGGCGCGACTTCAAGCTCGAGCGCGGGGAGCGGGCCCTCATCGTCGAGGACGTGCTGACGACCGGCCGGCTCACGGGCGAGATCGCGGCCCTGGCCATGGCTTACGGGGCGCGCATCGTCGGCGTGGGGGCGATCGTCGACCGCTCCATCGCGGGGCTCTCCCTCAACGTGCCCGCGCGGACCCTGGTCACCTACCCGCTGCAGGTCTCCCCGCCGGAGTCCTGCCCGCAGTGCGCGGCCAAGGTCCCTCTGACCGAGATCGGCAAGAGCCCCTCGACGACGTTCGGGGCGGTGGAGTAACTACTCACCTCCCCCACGGGGAGGTGAGTAGCTGAGGGGGCGAATGCCGTTTCATTAGGGTGTCCCCGCGGGGACGTGAGTGGTTGCGCTGTGTATGGAGGGATAGAACAGGAATGATCGACCGCTACAGCCGTCCGGAGATGGCGAACCTGTGGTCCGACGAGAGCCGCTTCAGGATCATGCTCGACGTGGAGGCGGCCTTCCTGGAGGCCATCGCCAAGGAGAAGAGGATCCCGGCCTCCGAGATCAAGGTCTTCCGCAAGGCCATGGAGCGCTGCCTCGTGGACAAGGCGAGGGCGTTCGAGAGCCGCATGGGGCACGAGGTCTTCGGGCTCCTGGCGGCGGTCCTCGACGAGGTCTCCTTCGCCGCGCCCAACCTGGCGCGCTACCTGCACTACGGCCTCACGTCGAGCGACCTGCTCGACACGGCGCTCGCCTTGCAGCTGACGCGCTCCGCGGACCTGATCATCGAGGGGTGGCACGTGGCGGCGGCCCGGATCAAGGGCCTGGCCAAGCGGCACGCCGGCACCTGGATGGCGGGCCGGACGCACGGCATCCACGCCGAGCCCGTCACCTTCGGGGTCAAGCTCGCCGGGTGGCACGCCGAGGCCCAGCGCAACCTCGAGCGCCTGCGCCGCGCCCGGCGCGAGATCGCCTACGGCAAGCTCTCCGGCGCGGTCGGGACCTTCGCGCACTATTCCCCGGAGATCGAGGCCAAGGTGATGGCCCGCCTGGGCCTGAAGCCCGAGCCGGTGTCCACCCAGGTGGTCCCGCGGGACCGCCACGCGGACTACTTCCACGCCCTCGTGCTCTCGGCGGCCGCCATCGAGCGCTTCGCGACCGAGATCCGGCACCTCCAGCGGACGGAGGTGGGCGAGGCCGCCGAGCCCTTCTCCTCCGGGCAGAAGGGGTCGTCGGCCATGCCGCACAAGCGCAACCCCGTGCTCTGCGAGAACCTCTGCGGGCTGTCCCGGCTCATCCGGTCCTACGAGGGCGCCGTGGTGGAGAACATCGTCCTCTGGCACGAGCGGGACATCAGCCACTCGTCGGTCGAGAGGGTGGTCCTCACGGACGCCGTCGTCCTCCTGGACTTCATGCTCGGCCGGCTCAAGATCGTCCTGGACGGGCTCGACGTCTTCCCCGAGCGCATGGAGGCCAACTTCAAGGCTTCGCTCGGCCAGGTCTATTCCCAGGGCGTGATGCTCCGGCTCATCGACGCCGGCATGGGGCGCTGGCAGGCCTACGACCTGGTGCAGGCGGCCGCGGCGGCCTCGCGGTCCAGCGGCAGGACCCTGTGCGCCGAGCTCCTGGCCAACAGGGAGATCGCCAAGCGCCTCCCCCGGCGCGAGCTCGAGCGGTGCTTCGAGGCCTCCTCCTACGGGAAGAACCTGCCCGCCATCCTCAAGCGGGGTGGGGTGCTCTGAGACCCATCGTCCTGCTGACGGATTTCGGGCTCCAGGACCCCTTCGTCGGCGTGATGAAGGGCGTGATCCTGGGCATCAACCCGCGGGCGCGGCTCCTGGACCTCTGCCACGGGATCGCGCCCCGGGACGTGCGGGCGGCGGCCTTCTGGCTGACGGCGAGCGCCGGCTACCTGCCCGAGGGCTCCATCGTGGTGACGGTGGTCGACCCCGGGGTGGGCTCCGGGAGGAAGATCCTGTGGGCGCGCAGCGCCGCGCGCGAGTACCTGTTCCCCGACAACGGGGTGACGACCTGGCTCGAGGGCCGCGAGCCGTTCCTGGAGGTCCGGGAAGTCGCCGAGAGCCGCCACTTCCTGCCGGCCGTGAGTTCGACCTTCCACGGGAGGGACATCTTCGCGCCCGTCGCGGCGCGCTTGAGCCTGGGCCTGCGCCGGTCCTCCCTGGGGCCCCGCGCCGAGCCCTCGGTCCGATTGGCCCCCGGGAACGGCGGGGGGGGCCTCGGGGGCAGGGTCGTGGCGCTGGACCGGTTCGGCAACGCGGTCACCAGCCTGCGCACCGACGCCGTCGGCGCGCGCGCCGCCGTTCTTTTCAAGGGCCGCTCCCTCGGCCCCGTCCGTTCCTGCTTTGGCGAGGCTCCTGCCGGCGCCGCCATGGCGGTCGCCGGCTCGTTCGGGTTCGTCGAGCTCGCCGTCAACGGAGGCGATTTCTCGAGGCGCTTCGGGGCGCGCCCGGGAGACCGCGTCGTCGTCGAAAGGGCTGGGAAGCCCTCGCGCACCATCGCCGGGAGGCCGTGTGACCGATAAAGAGACCGAAGCCGGGACGCTCAAGAAGATCCGCCTCAAGCCCGGACGGGAGAAGAGGCTGTTGGCGGGGCACGACTGGATCTTCTCCAACGAGATCATGGAGGGCGGGGGCGGCGTCGGGGACCTGCTCGAGGTGGACGCCGCCTCGGGGCGGGCGCTGGGCGTCGGCTTCTACAACCCCCACAGCCTCATCGCGTTCCGGCTCCTGGCCCGCGAGCCGGTGAGCGTGGACGCCGCCTTCTTCGCCGACAGGCTCGACCGGGCCCGCGCGTGGCGCGAGCGCCTCCTGCCGGGCGCCGAGTCCTACCGCCTCTGCTTCGGCGAGTCCGACGGGCTGCCGGGGCTGGTCGTGGACCGCTACGGCGACGTGTTCGTCCTGCAGGTGTATTGCGCCGGCATGGAGAGCAGGCTCGAGCTCATCAGGGAGGCGATGGAGGGCCTGTTCAAGCCTCGCGGCCTCTACCTCAAGAACGACCATCGCGCCCGAGCCCTCGAGGGCCTGCCCTCGGAATGCCGCGTCCTGTGCGGCGAGGTCCCGCCGCGCGTCGAGATCGTCGAGGGGGGGCTGCGCTTCATCGTCCCGCTGACCGAGGGGCAGAAGACGGGCTTCTACTTCGACCAGCGCGAGAACCGGGCCTTCCTGCGTCCGTTCTTCAAGGGGCGGAGGGTGCTGGACCTCCACTGCTACATCGGCGCGGCCTCGGTCGCGGCGGCCGCCGGCGGCGCCGAGCGGGTCATGGGCGTGGACAGCTCCGGCCCCGCCATCGGGCTGGCGCGCCTCAACGCCGCCGCCAACCAGGCGGCCGTCGAGTTCCGGGAAGGGGACGCCCAGGAGGCGCTGCAGGCCTTTGCCACCGGCCCTTCCCAGGCGCGGCCGGACATGATCCTGCTCGACCCGCCTAGCCTGGCCCCGTCCAAGAGGCATCTCCCGAAGGCCTTGAAGGCCTACGCCCACCTCAACGCCCTCGCGCTCAAGGCCCTGCCCAGGGGCGGGCTCCTGGCCACCTCCACCTGTTCCCACCACGTCTCCAGGGAGATGTTCGTGGAGATCCTGCGCATGGCGCAATCCAAGACCGGCAAGCCCGCCCGGCTGCTCGCCCTCAGGGGGCAGGCCTGCGATCATCCGATCCTGCTGGCCATGCCGGAGACGGAGTACCTCCACTTCGCGCTGCTCGAAACGCTCTGATGGAAGTCGACGTCTCCACGCATTTCTCCTTCTCCAAGCTGGACACCTACAGGGACTGCCCCCGCCGCTACCGCTACCGTTACGTCGACCGGATCAAGCGGGAGCGCCGCACCGCGGAGAGCTTCCTCGGGAGCTGCGTCCATGCCTCGCTCGAGGACCTTTACCGGCACCTCCAGCAGGGCAGGACCATGCCGTGGGAGGAGTTCCTCGCCGTCTTCGACGGCCACTGGGCCGCGGGGTGGTCCGACGCCATCGAGATCCACGACAAGCGGCTCGCCGCCGACGACTTCAAGAAGGTGGGCAAGGACTGCCTGTGGACCTATTACGAGGCCCACGCGCCGTTCGCCGACGGGAAGTCCCACGAGGTCGAGAAGAAGCTCTCGATGACGCTGGCGGTCGACGTGGACGGAGAGCAGGAGGAGTACCACATCGACGGTATCATGGACCGCCTCTCCTTCCCGAGGGGCCGGCCGGACGCCGTCGAGGTCCATGACTACAAGACCGGGGCCCACCTGCCGACGCAGGACCAGGTGGACGAGATGTTCCAGTTCCAGGTCTACGACCTCCTCGTGCGCCGCCAGTTCCCCCGGACGCGTTCGGTGAAGGTCTTCCTCCATTACCTCAGGTTCGGCAGGGCCCTGGAGCCCGGCCGCGACCCCGCGGTCGACGAGGGGGAAAAGACGAAGGCCGAGCTCGCCTCGCTGATCCGGGCGGTCAAGCGCGACCACGCCTGGGAGCCGCGGCGGAGCCACCTGTGCGACTGGTGCGAGTACCGGGACATCTGCCCGCTGTGGTCGCACGCTTCGGCGCTCAAGGCGCTGGCGCCGGAGCGGCGCCGGAAGGACGAGGGCCTCAAGCTCGTCGACCAGCTGGCCGCGCTCGAGGAGAGGAAGGGCGAGGTCAAGAAGGAGGAGGAGAGGGTCCGCAAGGCCCTCATCGAGCTGGCCTCGTCCAGGATGGGCGAGGGCGAGAGGACCGTGGTGGTCTCGGGGACGGAGAGCGAGGTGGTCGTGACGGAGAAGGAGGAGTGCAAGTTCCCGACCAAGACCCACGCGCCCGAGCAGCTGGCCCGGCTGGAGGACGCCCTCAAGGAGACCCCGATCTGGAAGGAGGTGTCCCACCTCGACGGGCACCTCCTGATGAAGGGCTACGCGGCGCGCCCCGAGCGCTGGGGGCCCGACCTGCTGGCGGCCGTCGAGTCCCTGCTCTCCCGCTACGCGAGGACCGTCAGGGAGAAGCATCTGCGCTTCAGGCGGAAGAAAGGGGAAGAAGAATCCGGCTGACCCGCGTGGGTCAGCCGGAGACAGGTTTCCTGCGTTCGACGCCTTCGAGACGGCCCGGCGGCGATGCGGGGTTCCGGGAGACTACCGCATCCGCATCGAAACCCCTAGCTGCGCCGCAAGGCTCATCATGTCCGACCGCATCTGGTCATGGCGCGCCTCGAGTTCGCTCCAGCCGCGCTCGAACTCGAGCGGCCGATCGTTCCCGCCCGCGGCCCTGCGTCCCTGCTCGAATCTCTTGGATGTTCTCTTTCTCATAACCTGCCTTCCATGTGATCCCAGCCCTTGCGTCATTCCCAGTATAGCCCCCAAACTTATTTTCGTCAATCCCTTTTTTGTGGCGGCTGACGGCCCGGCCCGGGAGCCGCGCTCGTCGAGAGGATGCCGCGCCGTGGGCCGAAAGGCCTAGATGGCCATGGGCCCAAGGGCCCGGGAAAGCCTAGGCCCCAGGACCCAGGCGAAGGCTGGGCCTACTGGGCATACTCTGGGTGCAATGGCACTACAACGCGACTTGGAGACCCCCACCACGACCGACGCGGCCGTCCGCGCGGCCGGGTCCCGCTCCAAGTCGGGGGGTTCGGATATGAGGCTGATCGCTGCCGCGCTGGTCATCGTTCTGAGCACCGCCGTCGAAGGCTGGACGGCGTCCACCAAGCGGTATCTCGTGGGCTTCAAATCGGGCGTCAGCTCGATGGCCCGCAGCCAGAAGCTCCAGGCGCTGGGCGCCAAGACGCTGGCCACCATCAAGAGCAACGGCACCAGCAACGACGAGTTCGAGGCCTACGTCGTCGAGGCTCCGGCCGACGCCGCCGTCACCCCCAAGTCGCGCCAGCCCGCGAGGCCTTCCTTCAAGATGGACATCTTCGGGGCTTCGCAGGACTTCGCCGCGGGCGTCGGCGCCGACGACGACATGATCGTGGAAGAGGACGTCCGGGTCAACTGGATCCAGTCCGAGCCCATGGCGCTGCGCGCCATGCCCCTGCCGACCATGGCGGCCTTCACGGGCGGCCTGGCGAAGTTCACGCCGTTCTCGGCCATCAAGGGGGAGATCCCCTGGGGCGTCAAGCGGGTCCGCGCTCCCGCCGCGTGGGACGTGACCGAGGGCAAGGGCGTGAAGGTCGCGGTCATCGACACGGGCATCAAGGCCGACCACCCCGACCTCAACGGCCAGGTCGTCAGCGGCTTCAACGCCATCACCGACAGCGAGGCCGACGGCGCGTGGACGGACGACAACGGGCACGGCACGCACGTCGCGGGCACCATCGCGGCCAAGCGGGACGGCAAGGGCGTCGTGGGCGTGGCCCCGCAGGTGAAGCTCTACGCGGTGAAGGTCCTCGACGCCGAGGGCAGCGGCACCATCAGCGACATCGTCCGCGGCATCATCTGGGCCGCCAACAACAACGTCCAGGTCGCCAACATGAGCCTGGGCTCGTCGTTGCCCAGCGACCTCATGCGCCGGGCCGTGAGGTACGCGTCCGGCCGCGGCATGGTCGTCGTGGCGGCCGCGGGCAACTCCGGCGGCGCGGTGGGCTACCCCGCGGCCTACCCGGAGACGATCGCGGTGTCGGCCTCCGACGGCGACGACAAGCTCGCCGAGTTCTCCAGCCGCGGCCCCGAGGTGGACTTCGTCGCTCCGGGCCACTACATCGTGTCGACCTGGCCCAACAACAACACGGTGAGCCTCTCCGGAACCTCGATGGCGGCGCCCCACATGACGGGCCTGGCGGCCCTGGCCGTGGCCCAGGGAGCGCGGGGCTTGGGCGGGCCCGACGGCGTGTTCGCCGCCCTCAAGAAGGCGGCCAAGACCATCGGCCTCCCGCCCGAGCAGGAAGGCAACGGGATGGTGGACGCTTCCAAGCTGGTCGAATAGAGACGATCGCCGAGCATCGAAGGGCCCCGGAGCGCTCCGGGGCCCTTCCGCTTTATCTGCGCTTGGCGCGAGGCCGGGCGGGCGCGGCTTTCGCGGCGCCTTTCCTGGGGGGGGCCGGCGAGCCTTCCTTGACGCCGGCGACCGCATAGGAGAGGTTCACGGTCTTGAGTTCGCGGATGCCGAAATCGGCGGCCTTGACCCTGCCGGCGTTGAAGGCGGCCGCTCCTCCGGGCTGCGCGTCGAGGTGGGCCACGAAGACCTGGGCGCCGGCGGGGCTGACCTCCTCGAATTCGACGCCCTCTCGCCGCAGGGTCATGGAGTCGCGCTGCGGCTCCTTGGCGTCGGACGTCTGAGCCCGGAGCCAGACCGCCGCGATCTCGACGCGCTTGAGGGCGCCCGCCTCGACCTTGTAGCGGAGCTCGACGTGCATGCGACTGGCTTTCACCGCCTCGGGATAGAGGGCGATGACGAGGAGCCTGGACGGCCCCGCCTTGTAGGACCTGGCCTCGGCCTTGAACCTGGAGTGGGAGCCCTTGTATTCGTAACTGGGCTTGGGCGGCTCGGCCGGCGGCTCGCCCTCCGCGGGCGCGGGGGTGTCGTCCTTGATCCTCACCCGGCGCACATGGTGGACGAAGGAGTCGTTGATCATGTCGGCCTCGCCCGTCTTGCGGACCGGGACAGGCTTCCAGCGGGCCGCCTCGCGCCCGATCTTGGCCGACGGCCGCCGGGGCGGCGGCTGGGGCTTCTCGGGAGGAGCCTCGGGCTCCGGGGCCTCGGGCGGCTGAGCGGGCGCCTGGGCCGTCGTAGTGGACGCCCCAGCCCCCGTCGCGGCCGCGGTCGACGCGCTGACTGTGGCCGTTGACGTCGCCGCGGCGGGCGGCGTCGGGGCCGCGGCTTGCGCGCGCGCCTCAGGAAGATAGAGGCCGGCGATGAGCAAGAGGACGGCGAGGGTCATCAGAGCAAATCGGCATGGCGAGGGACAGGATCTCCGTAGATCTCTCCGTGGTTTTCCTGTCCTCCCGCCAAGTCCGCGTCGAGCAAATCGGCATGGCGAGGGACAGGATCGAACTGTCGACACCTGGTTTTTCAGACCAGTGCTCTACCACTGAGCTACCTCGCCATGAATGTGGAAACAGCGGCGAGTGATTAAATCAATTTATCCAGCGGGCCGCAAGGTGCGGGGACAGGTGTGGGGACAGGTGCGGGGACGGCGACGGCGCGGACTCAGGGGCGCGCCAGTTCCTCGAGCTGCTTCTCCAGCCGGAGCTTGTGCTCGGCTTCCTCGCCGGCCAGGGCGGTCAGCAGGCTCTTGGCTTCGGGGGTCTGCGTCGCGGCGGCGAGGTTCTTGTAGAGCCTGCAGGACGCGGTCTCCCGGCGCATGGCGAAGCGCAGGGCCTCCTGGACATCCATGCTTTCCAGCTTGACCGGGGGCTCGACGACGGGGTCCGTGGAGACGCGGTCGAGCGCCGAGGGCTTGGCTTCGAGCGCGATCTTGCCGGCCAGGACTTCCTCGAGCTTGGCTCGGTGGGCCTTCTCCTGCTCGGCGAGGCTCGAGAGGAGTTGTTTGACGGAGCCGTCCCTGCTCCTGGCGGCCAGTTTCGAGTATAGCTCGAAGGCTATCCGCTCGCTGTCGATGGCGAACCGGAGAATCCCCGAGATCCTGTCTTTGATGGTTTCTGGCATGGCGGCCTCCACCAGCCATCATAGCACAAATGGGAGCGGGCGCATCCCGCGCGTCGGGCGGCGCCGCGCGCGCGGCGCCGCCCCCGCCGTTTGACCGCGGCCGCGCAACTAGCTATCCTTCCTGCTGTTGACAACGAACGCGCGGTCTTCCCGCATCGGCTTGGGGCGCTCCCTGGCGGGCCTTTTGGGGGCCGCCGCGCTCGCCTGCCAGGCGGTCGCGGCGCCGGCGGCGAGGCCGGGCAAGGCCGTGGGGGACTGCATCTGGGGCGCGGGGGCGCTGGCCTACTTCAACCTGCCGCTCGAGACGCAGCGGATCGTCTGCCCGGCCGGCGGGGTGGTCGTCCTCGACGCCTACGCCGAGCTGCAGCGGACCCCCCTGGTGGCCTACCGCCATCCCAAGGGGGAGCTCCTGCGCCTGCCGGTCATGAGCGCCAGGGTGAACCCCGCCGACGACGTGGAGATCCAGGTGAGCGCTCCCGCCCAGCTCTGGTCCTACGGTGATGACGGCGTCAAGCGCAACGAGACGGGCGACATCGTCCTGGGGACGAAGTGGGCGGCGTTCCGGGAGCGGGGCCCGCTGCCCGGGGCCGGCGTGCGCTGGACCGTGAAGCTCCCCAACGCCTCCGATCAGACCGGGCTGGGGACGGACCAGCCGGACGTCGGAGCGCAGTTGCTCGTGTCCCGGACGCTCGGCAGCCGGCTCCAGCTCGACGGCAACATGGGCCTGCTGATCATGGGGGATCCCACGCACCAGGTCGACCAGGTGGACGTCTTCACCTACGGGGTCGCGGCGTCGGGCAGGATCTCCGACCGGCTCGCCGGCGTCTTCGAGGTCGCCGGCATGAGCGGCAAGCAGCGCTTCAAGCCGCAGTGCGACGCGCGGGCGGGGCTGGTCTGGGAGGGCCCCTGGCCGACGACGCTGCTCTACGCCGCCGTCGCCGCCCCCCTGGACCGCCATTCGCCCGAGTGGGGGGTCCGCCTGGGCGTCGGGTGGGCGCCCTCGTTCTCCTCCCGTTGAGTTCCCTCGGGGAAATGTGTTTTAATGGCGCCATGAACATCATCCCCCAGGTCATCGAACGGGCCAGCCAGGGCAGCGTCGTCGGCTACGACATCTACTCGCGCCTCTTGAAAGACCGCATCATCTTCGTCGGCGGCTACGAGGGCGAGTTCACCACCGATTCCGCCAACATCCTGATCGCGCAGCTCCTGTACCTCGAGGCCGACGACAACACCAAGGACATCAACCTCTACATCAACTCCCCCGGGGGCATGGTCACGGCGGGGCTGGCGGTCTACGACACGATGCAGTACGTCAGGTCGCCCATCACGACCATCTGCATGGGCATGGCCATGTCGTTCGGGGCCGTCATCCTGGCCGCCGGCAGCAAGGGCAAGCGCTTCGCCCTGCCCGAGTCCAGGATCATGATCCACCAGCCGCTGGTGGGGGGCATCTCCGGCCAGGCGACGGACATCCTGGTCGAGGCCAAGGAGATGGACCACGTGCGCAAGGTGCTCGAGGACATCATGGCCAAGCACACGGGCCAGCCGGTGTCGAAGATACACCAGGACATGGAGCGCAACTACTACATGTCCGCCGAAGAGGCCAAGGCGTACGGCATCATCGACGAGATCCTCGTGGGCAACAAGCTCGCCGAGCTCCTGAAAGGCAAGAAGTAGCAATTACTCGCTTCCCCCGCGGGGAGGCGAGTGGCGAGGGGGCCAAATCGGCCGGCCGCCTCCTTGACAGCCCCCTGGCTTTGGGCTATAATATTAGCAGTCCTATTCTGAGACTGCTAATTTAGGCGATGCGCCAGCTCAAACCCGACGTCGTCGAGAAACGCAAGCACGACCTGCTCCAGTGGGTCATCCATTATTACATCAAGACCTCCCGGCCGGTCGCCTCCTCCGTCATCGCTTCCGAATCCGGCATCGACCTCTCCAGCGCCACGGTCCGCAACGTCCTCCAGGAGCTCGAGGAGGAAGGCTTCCTCCACCAGCCCCACTCCTCCGCCGGGCGGGTGCCCACCGACAAGGGCTACCGCTTCTACGTGGACTACCTCATGGGCATCCAGCGGCTGGCCAGCGGGGAGAAGGAGAAGATCGAGCGGCAGTACCGCCACCGCGTCTCCGAGCTCGACACCCTGCTCTCCGAGACCTCCAAGCTGCTCTCCCGCGCCTCCCACGGCGCGGGCCTGGTGCTCTCCACGCAGATGCGCCAGCACGCCTTGAAGCGCCTGGAGATCATCCCCCTGGGCGGCAAGAACGTGCTCGCCATCATGGTCACGGAGACGGGCCTGGTGCGGCACTGGCCCATCACCATCCCGTTCGAGGCCTCCTCCAGGAACATCGGCGTCATCAACCGCTTCCTCAACGACAACCTCCGGGGCTGCTGCGTCAGCGACGCGCGCAAGGTCATGGCCGAGCGGCTCGCCGAGCTCGAGGCGGAGTTCCGCGAGGTGTCGAGCCTCGCCCGGGAGCTCCTCGACGAGCTGGGACAGGTCGTGGTGCCCGAGGCCCTCTACATCGACGGCGCGGACAACATCCTCGTCACGGCCGACGACATCGGGGACCTCCGCGAGGTCCAGTCCCTGATGCGCCTGCTCAGCGAGAAGCGGGCGCTGGCGGGGCTCCTCGAGGAGGAGCTCAAGCTCGAGGAGGGGGGCGTCCGGCTCGGCGGCCACCTCACCGGGGTGCGCATCGGCAGCGAGAGCGGCATCCCTGAGCTGGCCGGCATGAGCCTGGTCAGCAAGGTCTACCGGCACAAGGGCCGCCCGGTGGGCGTGCTGGGCGTGCTGGGCTCCAAGCGCATGGAGTACTCCAGGATGCTGGGCCTGGTGGAATGCGTCAGCTCCATGGTGACCCGCGAGATCCAGTCCTGGTGCGATGAGCCATAAGACACCCCACGGCGGAGGGACGGCCAAGCGCATCGTGCCGCCGGCGGAGCCCGAGTTCGCGGCCCAGCCGCCGCAGCCCGGGGCGGACGCCGCCGGCGGGGCCCCCGCGGGCGCGCCGCCGCCGGCCCAGGGCGGGGTGGAGGCGCCTGCGCCGGGGGCGCAGGCCCCGGCTCCGGCGCAGGATTACTACGACCAGCTCCTGCGCCTCAAGGCCGAGTTCGAGAACTACCGCAAGCGCGTGGACCGGGAGAAGCCCGACTACATCCAGCTCGGGCACGCCGAGGTCCTGATCAAGCTCCTCCCGATCTACGACCTGCTCCTCAAGGCGCACCAGGAGGTCCAGGCCTCGCACACGGACACCCCGCTGGCCAAGGGGATGGAGGGCATCTTCAAGGAGTTCGACAAGATCTTCAAGGAGGAAGGCGTGCAGGCCATGGCGCCCGAGGGCAAGCCCTACGACGCCATGCTGCACGAGGTCCTCTGCGCGGTGGAGAAAGCCGGCTGCCCGGAGGGCACCGTCGTGGACGTCATCCAGGCGGGGTTCACCCTGCACGGCAAGGCGCTGCGTCCCGCCAAGGTCCGGATCGCCAAACCGCAAGCCTCAAGCCACAAGCCTCCCCCCGCGGGGGAGGCTTGCAGCGAGGGGGGGGGATAGTACGCGAACCCGTTTTGCCGCTAAGAGCATCTAATTTAGAGGAGGCATCGTCATGAGCAAAATCATCGGCATCGATCTGGGGACGTCCAACACGGCGGCGGCGGTCATGGAAGGCGGCAAGGCCACCATCATCCCTTCCGCGGAGGGCATCTCGCTGGGCGGCAAGGCGTTCCCGTCCTACGTGGCCTTCGCCAAGGACGGGCAGCTCATCGTGGGCGAGCCGGCCCGGCGCC
Source organism: Elusimicrobiota bacterium (assembly GCA_016212795.1). GTDB lineage: Bacteria > Elusimicrobiota > Elusimicrobia > UBA1565 > UBA9628 > JACRDT01. The sequence continues at coordinate 61,587 of JACRDT010000034.1, forward strand.
AGGCCGTGGCCAACCCCGAAGGGACGTTCATGGCCTTCAAGCGCAAGATGGGCTCGGGCCACAAGTACTCGTTCGAGGGCAAGGAGTACGCCCCGCAGCAGCTCTCGGCCTTCCTGCTCCAGAAGGTCAAGCGCGACTCCGAGGCGTTCCTCGGCGACAAGGTGGAGAAGGCCGTCATCACCGTCCCGGCCTACTTCGACGACAACCAGCGCCAGGCCACCAAGGACGCCGGCGCCATCGCGGGCCTGGAGGTCGTGCGCATCGTCAACGAGCCCACGGCCGCCTGCCTCGCCTACGGCCTCGACAAGAAGGGCAAGGACGCCAAGATCATGGTCTTCGACCTCGGGGGCGGCACCCTGGACGTGACCATCATGGACTTCGGCGGCGGGGTCTTCGAGGTCGTCTCGACCTCGGGCGACACCCAGCTCGGCGGCACCGACATGGACAAGTCGATCATCGACTTCATCGCCGAGGAGTTCAAGAAGGAGACCGGCGTGGACGTCCGGCAGGACCCCCAGGCCTACCAGCGCGTGCGCGAGGCCGCCGAGAAGGCCAAGATCGAGCTCTCGACGACCATGGAGACCGACCTCAACCTGCCCTACCTCACGGCCATCAAGGACGTGCCCAAGCACCTGACCATGAAGTTCACCCGGGCCAAGCTCGAGTCCCTCGTCGAGCCCATCGTGAAGCGCTGCAAGGCCTCCATCGACCAGGCGCTCAACGACGCCAAGCTCAAGACCTCCGACATCACCAAGATCATCCTGGTCGGCGGCCCGACCCGCATGCCCATCGTGCAGAAGTTCGTGGAGGACTACGTGGGCAAGAAGGTCGAGCGCGGCATCGACCCCATGGAGTGCGTGGCGACCGGCGCGGCCATCCAGGCCGCGGTCCTGACCGGCGAGGTCAAGGACGTCCTGCTCCTCGACGTGACGCCCCTGACCCTGGGCATCGAGACCCTCGGCGAGGTCATGACCCCGCTCATCGAGCGCAACACCACCATCCCGGTGGAGAAGTCGCAGGTGTTCTCGACCGCCTCGGACAACCAGCCCGCGGTGACGGTGCACGTCCTCCAGGGCGAGCGGTCGAAGGCCAAGGCCAACGTCTCCCTGGGCAAGTTCGACCTCGACGGCATCCCCCCGGCGCCGCGCGGCATGCCGCAGATCAAGGTCTCCTTCTCGATCGACGCCAACGGCATCCTCAACGTCCGCGCCGAGGACCTCGGGACCAAGAAGGCCCAGCACATCACGATCACGGCCCCGAACAAGCTCAAGAAGGACGAGGTCGAGAAGTTCATCAAGGAAGCCGAGAAGTTCGCCGAGGAGGACAAGAAGCACAAGGAGATGATCGGCGCGAAGAACGAGGCGGACTCGGTCCTCTACGCCTGCGAGAAGGCCCTCAAGGAGCACGGGGACAAGGTGCCGCAGGAGGACCGCGCGGCCATCGACCGGGGCATCGCCGACCTCAAGGACGCCATCAAGAGCGACGACCTCGAGCGGATCAACAAGGCCAAGGACGAGCTCGTCAAGGCCTCCCACAAGCTGGCCCAGGAGATCTACAAGGAGGCGGCCGCCAAGCAGCAGGCCGCCGGCGCCGCCGCCGGCAAGGAAGGCGCGCCCGAGGGCAAGAAGGGCGACGACGTGGTGGACGCCGAGGTCGTGGACGACGATAAAAAGTAGTGGCCGACGACTTCTATAACGTCCTGGGCGTGCCGCGCAACGCCACGGAGGCCGAGTTGAAATCGGCCTACCGGAAGCTCGCCATGAAGTACCACCCGGACCGCAACCCGGGCGACAAGCAGGCCGAGGAGAAGTTCCGGAGGGCCAACACCGCCTACCAGACGCTCTCGGACGCCCAGAAGCGGCAGATCTACGACCAGTTCGGCGAGGCCGGCCTGCAGGGCGGCCCGGGCGTCCACCCGGGCTTCGGCGGGGGCGGCGGGGTGGACGTCAACGACCTCTTCGGCGACATCTTCGAGAACTTCTTCGGGGGAGGCGGCGGGGGGCGGGGCTCGCGGCGTTCCCGCCGCGGCTCCGACATCAAGGCCGAGATCGAGGTCTCCCTCGAGGACGCCTTCCGCGGGGTCCAGGTCCCGGTCAGGCTCGAGCGGGTCGTCCCCTGCGGGACCTGCGGGGGCACCGGGGCCAAGTCCGGGTCCGGGGCCAAGCGCTGCCCCCAGTGCCGGGGCACCGGCAGGGTCCAGTTCGTGCAGGGCTTCTTCTCCATGAGCCAGACCTGCGGGCACTGCGGGGGGGAGGGCCACGTCGTCGACAACCCGTGCCGGGACTGCGGGGGCGGCGGCAGGACGCGCCAGCCCGACGAGAAGAAGATCCGCGTCCCGCCGGGGATCTACGACGGGGCGACCCTCCGGGTGGAGGGAGGGGGCGACTCGGGCGGGCCTGGGACGACGGCCGGCGACCTGTTCGTCGTGGTCCGCGTCAAGCCCGACCCCCGCTTCGAGCGGGCGGAGGACGACCTGGTCATGGAGGCGAACCTCGACATCTGCGAGGGCTCGCTGGGGACCACCCTCGAGCTCGTCGCCATCGACGGGGAGAGGACCAGGATCAAGATCCCGGCCGGGGTCCAGCACGGGGCGACCTTCCGCGTGCGGGAGAAGGGGATGCCCAAGCTCCATGGCCGCGGCCGGGGCGACCTCATGGTGAAGGTCAAGGTCCGGGTGCCCGAGCACCTGACCTCCCGCCAGCGGGAGCTCCTGTCGGAGCTCGCCAAGACCATGAGCGAAGGGGCGGAGCCGGCCTCGTCGGAGGAAGGACAGGGGGGCGAGGGCGGCCTCTTCAAGAAGATCTTCGGCGGGGGTCCATGATGCCACATTTCTTTCTGCCGGCCGACGCGATCGAGGGCGACACGTTCCACCTGGAGGGCCCCGAGGCGTTCCACATCTCGAAGGTCCTGCGCATGCGCGAGGGGCAGCCCCTGGCCATGTTCGACGGGAAGGGCACCCGCTACGAGGCCGTCATCAAGGCCGTCCATCCCGACGGGAGCGTCGCCGGCGCCATCACCTCCACGGTCAAAGACGACGTCGCGCACGCGCCCGCCAGGCTCAACCTCTACCAGGGGCTGCTCAAGGCGAGCCACTGGGATTGGCTCCTGCAGAAGGGCACGGAGATCGGGGTCGCCAGCTTCGTGCCGGTGCTGACTCCCAGGACCGTCGTCATCCTGCGCGAGGAGGAGCGGGCCCGCTCCAAGAAGGACCGCTGGGGCAAGATCGTGCTGTCGGCGGCCAAGCAGTGCGGCCGCTCCGACCTGCCGGCGGTGGCCGAGCCCGTGGAGTTCCGGGACGCCATCCGGGCGAGCTGCTCCGGCGACGCGGCGTCGCGCTCCGGCCGCCTGAGCCTGGTAGCCTGGGAAGGACTGGCCGGCGCCACGGCCCGTTTGAGCCTGCGGGACGCCCTGGTCGAGGCCGACAAGACCCCCGGCCGGCAGGGCCTGGCGGTGGACTTGTTCGTGGGGCCGGAGGGGGGCTTCACGGACGAGGAGGTCGAGCTGGCCGAGAGCCTGGGCGCCGTGGTGTTCGGGCTCGGCCGGGCGACGCTCAGGGCCGAGACGGCCGCCCTCGCGGCCTCGAGCCTCATCCTCTACGAGTTCGGGTGTCTCTGAGGATCTTCTTCCGGACCTTCGAAAGCCGGGCGCACTCCAGCGGAGACATGCGGCTGCCAAACACGACCCGCTATTCGGGATGTTGGGCAAATTGCGAGCTGTAAAAACAGATCATCATTCAATTGACAAATATGCTTAAACAGGTTATAATAAACAGGTCAGAGGAGAGGGAACTGAGCCGATGAGAGGAGATCGACTTCCGATCAGCACGCGCTTCATGGTCGAGCGCTTGGTTTCTTACGGAAAACGAGTCCCCAATCCGACGGAGGAACTCGCTCCCCACGTCGTCATTCGGAACATCCGGAACACCCTTCACATGACCCAGGCGCAGCTCGCCAGGCGCGCGGAAATGCCGCAGTCTCACTTGGCGAAGATCGAGACCGGGAGGGTGGATGTCCAACTCAGCACTCTCAGGCGAATCCTGCGCGCCTTGAACTGCGAAGCGGTTTTTCTTCCTAAGTTTCATAAGACTCCTCAGGAAGTGCTGCGAGAGCGGATCAGAGAGGTCGCGCGCCGCAAAGTCGCGCGCGTCGCCGGGACCATGGCTTTGGAACGGCAGAGGCCGGACGAGCGGATGGTCCGGGCGCTCGTCCGCTCCGAGGAGGAGCGCCTTCTGGCCCGGCCGACCTCCGAGGTCTGGGAGGATACCTGGGCGCAAGCAGGCGCTTCGGTCGTGCGCGATGAGGCGGCGGTGAAGTCCCGGCGTGCGCAAATGCCGGTGCGCATGGTCGACAGGGAGGATGAGCGCGATGCTCTGCGATTCTGGCTGGAGCAACCTGTCGAAGCCAGGATCGACGCCATGGAATTCCTCAGGAGGCAGACTTACTTGACCACTGGGAATGTGGCGCTGCCGCGGTTCCAGCACGTCATCCAGTTGAGGGGCCGCGAATGAGCGGCGTGAATGAGGACTTCTCGGACTTCGTCGCCGCGCTCAAGCGCAACGACGTGGAGTTCGTGATCGTGGGGGCGTTCGCTCTCTCATTCCTTGGATTTCCCCGGGCAACCGGCGACATTGATTTCTGGATCAGGCCGACCGAGAGCAACGCGGAGGCGGTTCTTCGGGCGCTTGAGGACTTCGGGTTCGAGTCGTTGGGAATCACCAGAGAGGATATCCTGTCGGGCAAGGTGATCCAGATGGGCTATCCTCCAGTCCGCATCGACTTGCTGACCAGTCTTAGCGGCGTGACCTCCGGGGAGATTTGGAATAACCGCAAGGAAGGTCCGTTCGGGAAGCATATCGTCTTCTACCTCGACAAGGACACCTTCTTGAAGAACAAGCGCGCGACGGACCGCTCGAAGGACAAGATCGACGTCGAGCTTTTCGAGACGCCGGCCAAGTCGAAGAAAGGGTTCCCGCGGCGAAGTCTCCCGGGCCGAAAGACAAAGACTAGGCGCTGACCGAGACCTGCCGTAACTTGTACAATACGGCGCTCGGCATGAGCGCCGCGGAGCGGCAGGAGTGCCTCAGGCTCCTGGGCTCTCGGGTCGAGATTCGGGCCAGCGGAGACGTCCGTATGACCGGGACGCTTCCCCTATATGATCCCCAAAACGGGAGGGCATTACAGTCAAGTGTTTCTTTAAGACCTTCGGCTGCAGGGTCAACCAGTACGAGACGCAGTCGCTGCGCGAGCGCCTGCTCGCCGCCGAGGGGGCCGTCGGCGTGGAGGATTGGCAGTCGGCCGACCTGTGCGTCATCAACACCTGTTCCGTGACCGCCGAGGCGGACAAGGACGCCCTGAGGCTCATCCGGCGCATCGCGGCCAGGAACGCCCGCGCCAGGCTCGTGGTCACGGGGTGCCTGGCCGAGCACGACGCCGGAGCCCTGGCGAAGGCCGCCCCGAAGGCGACGATCGTGGGCAACCGGGGGAAAGACGGGCTGGCGGTCCTGCTGGGGCTGGGCCCCGCCGGCGCTCCGGGGGGCCGCGTGACGCGGTGGCACGGCAGGTCCCGGGCCCTCGTCAAGGTCCAGGACGGCTGCGACGGGGCCTGCTCCTACTGCGTCGTGCCCCAGGTGCGCGGCGTCCTGTCCTCCAAGCCGCTCGAGGCCCTCGTCGAGGAGGTCTCGGGCCTCGTCGCCGGGGGGCACGCCGAGATCGTGCTCTGCGGGGTGAGGCTCGGCCGCTACGAGGGAGAGGCCGGGGGCGCGGCCGCGGACCTGGCCGCGGCCCTCGAGCGCCTGGCCCGCCTGGACGGGGACTTCCGCCTGCGGCTCTCGTCGCTCGAGGTCGCGGAGCTCTCGGACCGCCTCCTCGACGCGGCGGCAGGCTCGGGCGGCCGCGTCTGCCCGTCGTTCCACCTTCCGCTCCAGTCGGGCTCGGAGGCCGTGCTGCGGCGCATGAAGCGCCCGTACGCGGCGGAGCGCTTCGCCCGGCGCCTGGAGGCGCTCCGGCGGCGCCTGCCGGGGGCCGGGGTCTTCACGGACATCATGGCGGGCTTCCCGGGCGAGACGGAGTCCGAGTTCGAGGAGAGCCTGGCCTTCGTCCGGGGTCTGCGCCTGTCCGGCCTCCATGTCTTTCGCTACTCCAGGCGCCGCGGCACCGCCGCGGCCTCCATGCCGGGCCAGGTGCCCGCGGCGGCCGCCGTGGAGCGGGCCGTCCGGCTGCGCGAGCTCGACCGCGAGCTCAGGTCGGCCTTCGCGGCGGCCGCGGTCGGGTCGGTCCGGCGGGTGGTCGCGACCGGCGATCCGCGATCTCAGGACTGCGAAGCGCTTGCGGAGGATTTCCTTCCGGTCGTCCTGGACCGTTCGCCGGGTCCCGGCATCCACCGGGCGAGGGTGGTCTCCTCCGACGGGCCGTCGGCCCGCGGCGTCGTCGGATGACCCGGGCGGCCCCGGTGTTCGGGGTAGGCCCTAAGACCTAGAGGGGCCTGGGAAGCCAGGCCCTTACGCCCGCGGCGCTTTCCGGCCATACTATCCCTAGGCAGCAACGCAGGGGTTGAGGGCCGAAGCGCAAGGGTGGCACCTAAGGCGCTGGGAGCCCTCAAACTCCTTTCCAGCGGATCCCGCCTCCGCCTCGCCGTAATGCTAGAATCCACTCCATGGAGACCGCGGAGACTCCCGGCCGGCCTCATCCCTTGGTGATCCTGGCCGCGGCCGTGGCGGCCGCGGCCGTCGCCACCTTCGTCCTCCCGGGCGGGCAGTACCAGCGGGTGGACATGAACGGCAGGCTCGTCGCGGTGGCGGGGTCGTTCCGCTCCGTGCCGCGTCAGCCCCAGGGCCTCGCCGCCCTCGCGCTGGCGCCGTTCAACGGCCTCCTGGAGGCGGCCGACGTCATCGCGCTCCTCTTCATCTTGGGCGGCGCCCTCGCCGTCGTCAAGGAGACGGGCGCCCTCTCGGCCGGCATCCGCAGGGCCGCCCGGCTCCTCAAGGGCCGGGAGGCGGTCATGGTCCCCGCCCTCATGGCCCTCTTCGCCCTGGGCGGCGCCGTCTTCGGGATGTACGAGGGGGTGCTGCCGTTGGTGGGCGTGGTGGTGCCCCTGGCCGTGGCCATGGGCTACGACTCCATCGTGGGGGTGAGCGCGTGCTATCTGGCCGCCGCGCTGGGCTTCTGCGGCGCCTTCCTCAACCCTTTCACCTTGGGCGTCGCCCAGGAGGCGGCCGGCCTGCCGAGGTTCTCCGGCATGGGCTACAGGCTCGTCGTGTGGACCGTCATGGTGGGGACCGGCATCGCCTACGTCATGGCCTACGCGGCCAGGGTCAAGAGGGACCCGAAGTCCAGCGGCGCCTACGAGAGCGACGAGGCCATCCGCCGCGGCCTCCAGGCCGACGACCCTGCGCCGGGGGCGCAGGCGCAGGGGTCCGACCTCACGGCCAGGCACAAGGCGGTCCTCGCCTTGCTCGCCGCGGGCTTGGCCGTCCTGCCGGTGGGCGTGGTCCATCATGGGTGGGGCGTCAAGGAGCTCGCGGGGCTGTCCTTCGCGCTTGGCGCGGCCTGCGGGCTCGTCGGGATCGGGACGCTCGGCGCCACGGCCGAGGCTTTCGTGGCCGGCTGCCGCGGCATGGCGGCCGCGGCGCTCCTCGTCGGCGTCGCGCGCGGGGTCAGGATCATGCTGGACAGCGGGCTCGTGATGGACACGATCCTCCACGGCCTCGCCGCCGCCGTCTCCTCCTTCCCGAAGGTCGTCGCCGTCCAGGTCATGTTCCTGGCGCAGTGCGTCGTGAGCATGCTCATCCCGCCCGGCGCCGCGCAGGCCGCGGCCTCGATGCCCGTCATGGCGCCGCTGGCGGACCACCTGGGCGTCACACGGCAGACCGCGGTCCTGGCCTACCAACTCGGCGACGGTCTCACCGCCTTCGCCGTCCCTTGGAACGGCGCCACCCTCGCGGCCCTCTCCCTGGGCCTCGTCCCGATCTGGCCGTGGTTCAAATGGGCGTGGAAGCTGCAGGCCGTCCTCGTCGCCGTGTGCATGGCGCTGCTGCTCTGGCCGACCCTGGCCGGATGGGGGCCTGGTTGATGGATAGCCGAGACAAGCTGCTCCAGCGGGTCGAACGGCTGCGGCCCGCCATCCTCGAGGTCAGCCGCTTCGTGCACGCGCACCCGGAGATGGGGTTCGAGGAGCGCCGGTGCGCGGCGTTCCTGGCGGCGCGGCTGGCGCGCCAAGGCTTCAAGGTGGAGAGGCCCATGAAGGCCATGCCCACCGCCTTCGTGGCGGGCCGGGGCAAGGGCCGGCCCTGCCTGGGGTTCGTCTCGGAGTACGACGCCCTGCCCGAGATCGGGCACGCGTGCGGGCACAACCTCATCGCCGCCTCAGGCTTCGGGGCCGCCGCGGCCCTCGCGCCGCTGGCTTCGGAGCTCGGCGGGAGCGTGCGCCTCTTCGGGACGCCCGCCGAGGAGTTCGGGAGCGCCAAGGTGGACATGGCGAAGGCCGGCCTCTTCGACCGGGCCGACGCCGTGGTCATGATGCACCCCGAGGGCATGTGGATGGTCAACACCGGGTCGCTGGCGCTCGACGCCCTCGAGTTCGAGTTCAAGGGCCGGGCCTCGCACGCCTCCTCCACCCCCTACGAGGGCGTCAACGCCCTCGACGCGGTGATCCTCCTCTTCAACGGCATCGGCGCCCTGCGCCAGCAGCTGCGCTCCGACTGCCGCATCCACGGCATCGTCACCAAGGGCGGGACCTACCCCAACATCATCCCGGACCTGGCCGCGGCCAAGTTCTACGTGCGCTGCGAGCGGCGCGACGTCCTCGACGAGGTCACTGAGAAGGTCAAGGACTGCGCCCGGGGCGCGGCCCGGGCCACGGGCTGCCGGGTCGTCATCAGGGAGTACGAGCGGCCCCTCGACAACATCGTCAACAACCCGGTGCTGGGCTTCCTGGTGGAGAAGATCCTGCGGGAGCTGGGCGTCAAGGAGATCGAACCCAAGGACGACGTCCCGGGCTCGTCTGATTTCGGCAACGTGAGCCACCGCGTCCCCGCCCTCTACGTCTACGCGGCGACCGCGCCCAAGGGCTCGGACCTGCACACGGCCCGGTTCGCCAGGCTCTGCGCGACGGCCCAGGCCCACGAGGCCCTCATGACCTCGGTGAAGGCCATGGCCCTGGCCGGGCTGGAGCTCCTGCAAGACGCCCGGCTCCTGGCGAGGGTGAAGGCGGCCTTCCGGGGCCGGTAGACGCCGGCCCTTATTTCCCGGCGGCTTCGGCCTCTTCCACGGCCTTGGCCGCGTCCTGGGTCTGCTGGATGGCGGCGTTGGCCTTGTCCTTGTTCTCTTCGGCCTTGCGGACGTCCTGCTGCAGGGTGTTCACGTACCGGACGGGGTCGCCCGAGACCCTGGGCTTCTCGGAGGGTTCCTGGGCCGGCGCGGCCTGGGCCGCAGGCCCAGGGGCCGCGGGCGCGGCCGGCTTCTTGCACGAGGCGAGCGGCAGGACGGCGAGCGCGGCGAGCAGATAGCGTGACATGGTTCCTCCCGGCGAGGGTCCCGGCTTGCCGTCCATGATATCAAAACACGCGCTTCGGGTGCGGGGAAACCCGCGAGAGAGTCCGGGAACAAACGCACGGCTCGATCGCCCTTCATCAGGCTAGATGCCTGCAATGCGACGAAACCCTCGACGGAGGGTCATGAAAATCGCTCCACCCCCCTCTCTACTCGGAGCGGCCTGCCTGAGATTCTCAGAACCTCCGTCGAGGGTTTTGTCGCATCACCCCGGACCGTGGAACTCTATTGGTTTCCCGATCGTATATAGGGTTGCCATGCGACGAACCCCCCTGGGATCCGAGCTACCGCTCTTCCCCGCCCCTGCTGGCGGTCCAATCAGTCAGCCAGGCTTGAGCGAAGGCGAATGGGACCTTCTTCAACGCGTTTTCCGCCCCAAGAGGACCCCATTGCGCAGGCGAGAGAGAAAGGGCGGGCGTCCCCCTCTGCCTCCCCGCCTGTGCTTCGACGCCGTCCTATGGCACCTTGGGAGTGGCTTGCCGTGGTCCTGCCTGCCGGAGAGGTTCGGTTCTCCCAGGACCATTCAGAGACGCCTGAGCCAATGGCTGGAGCAAGACAGCCTCGGCACGTCCTGGAGACGCTACTTGGAGGCTTTGCCGTATGAAGGGTTTCTCAGCTGGAAGGCGATCCTCAGGCCTGACCCCGGGAAGAGACGCGGGCTTTGGTATTGGGAGATGCTCGGGGTGGTGCGCACCCTCGGCGGTGGATAAGAGACAGCCAAGCGCTTCTGATGCAGGGGTGCCGAATTTGGTAAAATCGACACGTACAAGGCCGTGGCATTGAACCTGGCGGACCTCAACGAACCCCAGCGCAAAGCGGTCCTCCACGAGGGAGGCCCGCTCCTGGTGCTGGCCGGGGCGGGGACCGGCAAGACCCGGGTCATCACCCACCGGGTCGCCAAGCTCATCGAATCGGGCGTGCCGGCCGACCGCATCCTGGCGGTCACCTTCACGAACAAGGCCGCCGGGGAGATGCGCAAGAGGATCGCGGACCTGACGGGCGGGACGGGCGCCGCGGTCTGGGTCCACACCTTCCACTCTTTCGCCTGCCGCCTGCTCAGGCGCCACCACGAGAAGCTCGGCTTGGGCAGGAACTTCACCATCTACGACGAGGGCGACCAGAAGAGGACCATCGTCGAAGCCATGAAGATCCTCGGCCTGGAGAAGGAGAAGAACAAGGCCGGGATGTACGTCCACATCATCTCCCGGGCCAAGGACGACCTGCTCGACGCCGGCTCCTACGAGATCCACGCCATGACCTCGCCCGACCCGGCCCGGCAGACCGCGGCCAGGATCTACGCCGTCTACCAGCGCAAGCTTTCGGAGGCGGGGGCCCTGGATTTCGGGGACCTGCTCCTCAAGGTCTGCGAGCTCCTGCGCAACCATTCGGACGTCCGGGACTACTACCAGAAGCTCTTCCTGCACGTGCTCGTCGACGAGTACCAGGACACCAACCACACCCAATACGTCCTCACGCGCACCCTGGCGGGGCTCCACCGCAACCTCTGCGTGGTGGGCGACGACGACCAGGGGATCTACTCCTGGCGGGGCGCTAACATCCGCAACATCCTCGAGTTCGAGAGCGATTTCAGCGACGCGAAGGTCGTGACCCTGGAGCAGAACTACCGCTCGACGGCTCGGATCCTGGAGGCGGCGGCGTCCGTCATCAAGTACAACAAGAACCGCAAGTCCAAGACCCTCTGGACCGAGAAGACCGCGGGCGAGCCCATCGAGGTGCGGGAGCTCCCCAACGAGATCGAGGAGGCCCGCTGGGTGGTGGCGCGCATCCGCGAGTTCGTCGGCGAGGGGCGGAGCCTGAGGGACATCGCCGTGTTCTACCGGACCAACGCCCAGAGCCGCTCCTTCGAGGAGGCCCTGACGGCCGCGCGGATGCCCTACGTCATCGTCGGCGCCCTGCGGTTCTACGAGCGCAAGGAGGTCAAGGACGTCCTGGCCTACGCGCGCGTCCTCGTCAACCCGGGGGACTCGGCGGCGCTCGGCCGCATCGTCAACGTGCCCCCGCGCGGCCTGGGCAAGACCAGCCTGGACACCCTGGGCCACTTCGCGCGGGAACATGGCGTGCCGCTGTACGAGGCGCTCAAGCGGGCGCCGGAGGTGCCGGGGCTCACCCCCGCGTGCCGCCGGGCCGCGCAGCGGTTCCTCGAGCTGCTGGAGCACCTGCGGGCCCAGGCGGCCTCGAGGCCGCCCTCCGCGGGGCTCGAGCTGATCGTCGAGGCCGGGGGGATGCGCGAGTGGCTCGAGCGCGAGACCGAGACCGACCCGGAGGCCGCCGGGAGGCTCGAGAACATCCAGGAGCTCATCAACGCCTCCAAGGACTACGAGGTCCAGCTCGCCGAGGCGGGCGAGACCGCCGACCTGGCGCGCTACCTCTCGGAGATCGCCCTGCAGAGCGGCATCGACGCCTACGACGCCGCCACCCCCGTCGTCACGCTCATGACCGTGCACCTGGCCAAGGGCCTGGAGTTCCCGGTGGCCTTCCTCACGGGGCTGGAGGAGGGCCTCTTCCCGATCGGCTCCAACGCGACCCCGGCCGGGCTCGAGGAGGAGCGCCGGCTCTGCTACGTCGGCATGACCCGGGCGCGCGAGCATCTCTGCCTCACCGGGGCCGCGACCCGCCGGCTCTTCGGCACGGTCTTCGGCAACCTTCCCTCGCGGTTCATCTTCGAGGCCCAGCTGGCGCAGGGAGGGACCGTCATGAGCCCCGGCCCGGCCAAGCCCCTGCCTCCTCCCCGCGCGGCGTCGCGCGCGCTGGCCGCCGGCGCCCGGGTCGGCATGAGGGTCAGGCACCCGTCGTTCGGGTTCGGCAAGATCACGGAGACGTCGGGCTCCGGGGAGACCGCCAAGGTGACCGTCCGGTTCGACGACGGACGGACCACCAAGCTCCTCGTGCGCTACGCCCCCCTGGAGCCCGCCTGATGATCGGCGACGAGACCGTCGCGGCCATCGCCAAGCTCGCGAGGCTGGCCCTGAGCGCGGAGGAGGCCGCCCTCTACCGGGGCCAGCTGGGGTCCATCCTCGACCACGTGGCGGCCTTGTCGGAGGCGGACACCGAGGGGGTCGCGCCGACGGCGGGCGTCTTGGGCCTCGATAACGTCCTGCGCGACGACGCCCGCGTCCCCTTCGACGACCCGGAGGCGATCCTGGCCAACGCCCCGGGCCGCGACGGCCCCTACGTCAAGGTGAGGAAGGTCCTGTGAGGGAGGACGGTCCCATGAGCAAGTCCGTCAAGGCGCTCTTGCCGGCGTTCATCCTGGCGTCGCTCCTGGCGGTCCCCGCCGGGGCCAAGAAGCCGCCGGGCCGGGCCGCCCAGATGAACCTCGACTCGGCGGTGGAGGCGTACCACAAGGCGGATTTCGAGGGCGCCATCGAGCGGTTCAACAAGGCCGTCGCGCTCGCCCCGAGCTGGAAGACGGCCTTCGCCTACCGCGCGATGTGCCGGTGGGCCATGGGCGACAAGGACGGGGCCGCGGAGGACGCCGGCCAGGCCCTCAAGCTCCGGCCGAACACGGCCCAGACCTTCGTCGGCAGGGGCATGGCCCGGCTCATCACCAAGGACATGGCCGGCGCGGACGAGGATTTCCGCAAGGCCATCGAGCTCGACCCCGACCTGCCCGAGGCCCACTACGCCCTGGGCACGGTGGCCAGCGTCAAGGGCGACCTGGCGGCGGCGCTCGGGCATCTCGACAACTCCCTGCGCCTGAAGTCCAACTACGCCGTGGCGCTCCTCCTGAGGGGCAACCTCCGGGACCGGCGCAAGGACTTCGCCGGCGCGGTCAAGGACTACACCCGGGTCATCGAGATCAACCCGAAGTTCTCCACGGCGCTCTACTGGCGGGCCAAGAGCTTCCGCGACCTCAAGGAGTACCGCAAGTCCATCAACGACCTCGACGAGTTCCTCGAGAACGCCCCGGACTTCGTGGACGGCGTCTACCTGCGCAGCAACGTCCGCTACATCATGGGGGATTTCGAGGGCTCGATGGCGGACCTCGACCGCGTCATCGAGCTCGACCCCGGGCGCGGGCTGGCCTATTCCAACCGGGGCCAGGCGCGTTTCCAGCACGGCGACAAGGAGGGGGCCCTGGCGGACCTGCGCAAGGCCCTGGAACTCGAGCCAAGCCGCAAGGACAAAATCGAGGCCGCCATCCGGCAGATCGAGTCGGGCGGGGCGGCGCCTGCGCCGGGCAAGCCGCGCGCCCGCCGGTCCGAGCCCGCCCAGGCGCCCGAGGCCGAGGTCGTGGCCGAGCCGGTCTCGCCGGAGGAGACGGTCGCGGAGCCCCCGCGCTCCAGGCCGGTGAAGGTCAAGCGGGTCGAGCCCGGGTCCGGCGACAAGGAAGAGGCCGGGGAGCGCGCCGCCGCGCAAACCCGGCAGCCGGAAAGCGGCGAGTCCGCCGAGCCGACGGAGGAGGAGATGGGGGCCCGCCGGCGGCGGGCCGCCGCCATGCCTCCCCTGGAGGACAGCGGGCAGGACCAGGCCATCTTCGTCCCGTAGCCTCATGCCCAACCCTCTCGAGATGTCGGCCGCCGCCATCGCCGACGCCGTGCGCTCGGGCCGCCTGTCCGCCGCGGAGGCGGTGGAGGCCCACTTGGCCCGGGTCCGGAGCCTCGACGGCGGGCTGCGCGCCTTCGTGGCCGTCCGCGAGGCTTCGGCCCTCGCGGACGCCCGGGCCATCGACGAGCGCCGGGCCCGGGGGGCGTCCCTGGGCAGGCTCGCGGGCGTCCCGGTCGCGCTCAAGGACAACATCAACGTCAAGGGCTGGGAGACGACCTGCGGCTCGCGCATCCTGAAGGGCTTTCGCGCCCCCTTCGACAGCACCGCGGCCGAGCGTCTGCGCCGGGAGGACGCCGTCCTCATCGGCAAGACCAACCTCGACGAGTTCGCCATGGGCTCCTCCACGGAGAACTCCGCGTTCTTCGCGACCGCCAATCCTTGGGACCCGGGACGCGTGCCCGGCGGGTCCAGCGGGGGCTCGGCGGCCGCGGTCGCCTCGGGGATGTGCCCGGTCGCCCTTGGGTCGGACACGGGCGGCTCGGTGCGCCAGCCCGCCGGCTTCTGCGGTGTCGCCGGCCTCAAGCCCACCTACGGCCTGGTCTCGCGCTACGGGCTCGTGGCCTTCGCCTCGTCGCTCGACCAGATCGGCCCCCTGACGCGCGGCGTCGAAGACGCCGCGCTCGTCCTTTCCGTGATCGGAGGACATGATCCCAAGGATTCGACGTCATCGCCCCGTCCGGCCCCGGACTACGGGCCCGCCCTGCAAGAGGGCGTGAAGGGCTTGAGGGTCGGGCTCCCCAAGGAATACTTCGCCGCGGGCCTGGACCCCGAGGTCGAGGCGGGCGTGCGCGGCGCGGTCGAGGCGCTCGAGAGGCTGGGCGCGAGCGTTCGGGAGGTTTCGCTGCCGCACACCCGGCACGCCGTCGGAGCCTACTACGTCATCGCGCCCTGCGAGGCGAGCTCGAACCTGGCGCGCTTCGACGGCATGCGCTACGGCGCCGCGGGCACGGACGGGAGCACGCTGTCGGACGCCTACGAGTCCTGCCGGGGCAAGGGGTTCGGCCCGGAGGTCAAGCGCCGCATCATGCTCGGGACCTTCGCCCTGAGCGCCGGGTACTACGACGCCTACTACGGGAAGGCCCAGCGCGTGCGCACGCTCGTCAGGCGGGATTTCGACGAGGCTTTCAAGGAGGTCGACGTGCTGGCGACCCCGACCTCGCCCACGCCGGCCTTCCGGCTCGGCGAGAAGTCGGCCGACCCCATGGCCATGTACCTCTCGGACATCTTCACCATCACGGCCAACCTCGCCGGGACCCCCGGCCTCTCGGTGCCGTGCGGCTTGACGGCGGGGGGGTTGCCGGTGGGCCTGCAGCTCCTGGCGGACCGGTTCCGGGAGGACCTGCTGTTCCGGGCGGCCGCGGCCCTCGAGAGGGAGAGGCCTTTCCCCCCCGAACGGCGACGGCCCCCCCGTGGGAGGGGACCGTCGATATGGGGGCCGTCGATATGAACTCGGCGGACTTCGAGATGGTGGCGGGCCTGGAGGTCCACTGCCAGCTGGCCACCAAGACCAAGCTCTTCTGCTCCTGCGACGCCCAGAGCTTCGGGGCCCAGGCCAACACGGCGGTCTGCCCGGTCTGCACCGGCCAGCCGGGCGCCCTGCCGGTGCTCAACAGGGCCGCGGTCGAGCTCGGGTTCAAGGCGGCCCTGGCCCTGGGCTGCCGGCTCGAGGGCTCGTCGGTCTTCGCGCGCAAGAACTACTTCTACCCGGACCTGCCCAAGGCCTACCAGATCTCGCAGTACGAGCAGCCCTTCGCGACCGGCGGCGGCCTGACGTTCGGGCTCAAGGACGGGCCCGCCAAGCGCGCGCGCATCCGCCGCATCCACCTCGAGGAGGACGCGGGCAAGCTCCTGCACGCCATCGGTTCCCGGGAGCTGGACCACACGCTCGTGGACCTCAACCGGTGCGGCCTCCCCCTCGTCGAGATCGTGTCCGAGCCCGACCTGTCGTCGGGGGAGGAGGCCCACGCCTACCTCGTCGCCCTCAAAGAGGTCCTGATCTACGCCGGGGTCTCGTCGTGCGACATGGAGAAGGGGGAACTCCGCTGCGACGCCAACGTCTCGGTCCGGCGCAAGGGCGAGACCGCGCTGGGCACCAAGGTGGAGGTCAAGAACCTCAACTCGTTCAAGGCGGTCAAGGAGGCCCTCGACCACGAGCTCGGCCGCCAGGCCGCGGTCCTGCGGGAAGGCGGCCGGCTGCTCCAGGAGAG
This sequence comes from Elusimicrobiota bacterium, assembly GCA_016212795.1. Classification (GTDB taxonomy): domain Bacteria; phylum Elusimicrobiota; class Elusimicrobia; order UBA1565; family UBA9628; genus JACRDT01. The sequence goes on from JACRDT010000034.1 coordinate 77,908, forward strand.
CAGGCTCTGGGACCACGAGGCCCGCCGCACGGAAGCGATGCGGGCCAAAGAGGAGGCCCACGACTACCGCTATTTCCCGGACCCCGACTTGCCCGCGCTCGTGGCCGAGCCCGGCTGGGTCGAGAGCCTCCGCGCCGGGCTGCCCGAGCTCCCGGCGGCCCGGCGGGAGCGCTACGCCGGGGCGTTGGGCCTCTCCGACTACGACGCCGGGGTCCTGGCCTCGCAGCGGGCCCTGGGAGACTACTTCGAGGATGCGGCGAGAGGGCTCGCTCCGGCGGCGGTGAAGACGGTCGTGAACCTCATCACGACGGAGCTCCTGGGGCGCCTCAACTCAGAGGGACTGCCGGTCGAGCGGTGTCCTGTGCCTGCGGCAGCCATCGCGAGACTCGCGATCCTTATCCAGAACGGCACGCTGTCGACCAGGCTGGCGAAAGAAGCTTTCGCCAGGACATGGGAATCCGGCAAGGGGCCTGACGAATTGGTGGCCGAGCTTGCGCTCGGCCAGATATCGGACGAGGGTCAGCTCAGGGACTGGGTCCGGTCGGCCCTCGGGGCCAACCCCAAGGCAGTGGAGGACCTCAAGGCCGGCAAGGACCGGGCCATCGGACGCATCGTGGGGGCGGTCATGAAGCTCTCCAAGGGCAAGGCCAACCCGGCCCTCGTGAACCGTTTGATCAAGGAGGAGACGAAGGCATGACCCGCATCCAATTTTCGCTGCTCTGGGCGTCGGCGTGGGCCGTCCTCATGGCCCCCGGCCGGGCCGCGGCGTTCGACACCGTGAAGTTCCTCGACCCCATCCCGCTCAAGGGGGCGGCCGGGCCCGAGTCCCTGGCCGTGGGCGACGACCGCATCTACGTCGTGGACCGGGTGAAGGACGCCTTGCTCATCCTCGACGGCCAAGGCAGGCTCCTCAAGTCCGTCGGCTCCAAGGGGGAGGGGCGCGAGCAGTTCCGCGGCCCCGAGGCCGTGGCGGTCGGCCCGGACGGCCGGGTCTTCGTGGCGGACACCGGCAACTCCCGCGTCCAGCTGCTCGACCGGGAGGGAAGGTTCCTCTGGTCCTTCGGCTCCGGCGGCTCGGACGCCGGGAGCCTCAGCGGCCCCAAGGGCGTGTCGGTCGGGACCGACGGCCGGGTCTACGTGGCCGACACCGGCGACCACCGCGTCAAGGTCTTCACCAAGGAGGGCATCTTCCTCTACGGCTTCGGCTCCAAGGGCGACGAGCAGGGCCGGTTCAAGTCCCCGGAGAAGGTGGCGGTGGACCTCGCCGACAACGTCTACGTGCTCGACGGCGGCAACGAGCGGATCCAGAAGTTCGACCCGGCCACGCGCTTCCTCAAAGAGTTCGCCCTGAACGGGGGGGACTTCGCGCTCGACGAGTACGGCTTCATCTACGTCCTCGAGTCGGACAAGGCCAAGGTGCACGAGTTCGACTCCAAGGGAGCCTTCCTCGGCAAGTTCGGCAGCGCCGGCAAGGGCTCGTCCCAGTTCAACCTCCCCAAGAGCGTCGCCCTGACGCCGGACGGCGGCGTGGTGCTGGTGCTCGACGCGGGCAACGGCAGGATCCAGCGGGTCGAGGTGCCCAACAAGCTCAAGACGCAGAAGCTCTCGTCCAACCCCGCGGCCAAGCTCCTGGTCACGGGCCCCGCCGCTTCCTGGCCCTACAAGGTGGACGCCATCCGGGCCTGGGAGGACCAGGCCTACGCCTACGACCCCCAGGCCGGCCAGTTCGTCGTGCTCGACAAGGAGGGCAAGGAGCGTCTGCGCTTCGGCACCAAGAAGGGCAAGGGCCCGGCGGTCACCAAGGGCACGCGGGGCTTCGCGGTGAGCAGGAAGCTCGGCATCTACGTCTCGGATACCCCCGGCAACCGCATCCAGAAGTTCGACCTGGAGGGGAACTGGCGGAGCAACTACGCCGAGAAGGAGGGCTTCTTCGACAGCCGGAAGAACGAGGGGCGGGTGCGCAGCCCCCGGGGCATCGCGGTCAACGAGGAGGGGACGTTCTACGTCGCCGACGCCGACAACCGCCGCGTCGACGTGTTCAGCCCGGACGGCTCGTTCCTGTCGGCCATCGGCCCCCAGGTGGACCAGTACGAGCTCCGGGAGCCCCACGACGTGGCCTGGGACCCGGAGGGCTTCATCTTCGTCGTGGACAAGGGCCTCAAGAGGGTGCTCAAGTGCGGCCCCTCGGGCAACCTGGTGGCGTCGTGGGGCGGGGAGGGAGACGGGGTGGGCCAGTTCCAGTCCCCCGAGGCCGTGGCCTACGACGGCAAGAACTACGTCTACGTCCTCGACGGGTCCCTCCGGCGGGTCTCGGTGTTCACGAAGGACGGCCGCTGGATGACGGACCTCTTCTCCGGCGGCAAGGGCGAGCGGGAGCTCTCGGACCCCGTGGGGCTCGCGCTCCAGGGCCCGAGGCTGCTGGTCGCCGACAAAGGCAAGGAGGCGATCAAGGTCTTCGACATGCACCCCTACCTGGTCGCGCCCGTCTCGATCTCGACGGCGGCCAAGGGCGGGACCGTGACGCTCGCCTGGAAGCCCGTGGCCGACCCGTGGGCGCTGCGCTACGTCGTGCGGCGGGCCGCCAGCCCGGCCGGCCCGTGGGAACAGGTCGGCGTCGCGCAGACGGAGGGCTTCGAGGACTCGACGGTCGCCGCGGCGCAGACCTACTGGTACAGCCTCGCGACCGAATCGCGCACCGGCGACCTGGGCGCGGCCTCGAGCCCGGTTCCGGTGTTCGTGCCCGCCTCCGCCAACCGGTCCCCGGTCGAGATCTCCACGGTCGCCATCGGGAACATCTTCTCCGCCAACTACAAGTGGTACCTGAAGAACCCCGTCGGCCTCGTCACGGTGACGAACAACGTGAACGTCCCCTTCCAGAACGTCAAGCTCACCTTCCGGCTCAAGGATTTCATGGACTTCGGCTACGACAAGGAGATCAAGAGGCTCGGCCCCCGCGAGACCGTGGAGGTCCCCCTCATCGCCACGCTCAACAACAAGATACTCGAGGTCACGGAGGACACCCCCATCCAGGCCGAGTTCGAGCTGACCTTCTTCGAGGAGGGCCAGCAGCGCGGCGTGTCGCGGACCGAACCCCTGCGCGTCTACTCGCGCAACGCCATCACCTGGGACGACTCCAACAAGATCGGCACCTTCATCACGCCCAAGGACCCGCCGATCCTGGGGTTCAGCCGCGAGGTCATCCGGACGGCGCGGGAGAGCGCCGTCTCCGAGCGCCTCAACCACGCCCTCGCGACCGCCGCCCGGCTGTGGGCGGCCCTCTCCGAGGCCGGGATCAAGTTCATCACGAACCCCAACAACCCGTTCGAGGAACGGAGCGAGGACCCGAGCTTCCCCGTGGACTACACCCAGTTCCCGCGCGAGACCCTCAAGCTCAAGAGCGGCCAGTGCGACGACCTCTCGACCCTCATCGCCTCGATGCTCGAGTCCGCCCGGGTCAGGACCGCGCTCATCGACTACCCCGGGCACATGGCCCTGATGTTCGACACGGAGGAGGCCGACCCCGTGGACGCCGGCCTGCCCGCCGACGACATGATCCTGTACGAGGGGACCTACTGGGTGCCGGTCGAGGCCACCATGGTCGGCAGGCCCTTCGGCGAGGCGGTGCGCAAGGCCCTCTACGCCTACAAGACCGAGAGCGCCAAGGGCGCGGTCAAGGTCATCGACTTGAGGAAGGCCTGGCAGACCTACGAGCCCGCGACCCTGCCCACCGCGGACTGGACCTCGGAGGTCCCGCCGGCCGACGTTTGGCACAAGCGCGCCGACCCGGACCTGGCGGCCTGGGCCAAGGACCGGTACTCCTTCCTCAAGAAGCACTACGAGGAGGTCCTGCGCGATTTCCCGGACGACCTCGACTCCCTCAACGAGCTCGGGGTGCTCGAGCACGAGGCCGGCGACAAGGACGCGGCGCGCAAGCGCTTCGGCCAGGTCCTCGCCGTCGACCCCGCCAATGCCGCGGCCTGGAACAACACGGGGACGCTGGAGTTCCTCTCGGGCGACTACGCGGCCGCCGAGGCCGGCTACCTCAAGGCGACGGGCTCGGACCCCGCCGACCCGGACCTCTGGCTCAATCTGATGCGGTGCGCGGTCAAGCTCAAGGACGCCGGGAAGGCCCGCCGGTACGCGGACAAGGCGGTGTCCCTCGACCCGGGGTTCGGGCCGGTCGTCGAGACCTGGCTCAAATAGTACTGGGAGGGAGCGACATGATGAACAAGGCGTGGATGACGGCGTGCGCGTTCTCGTTGGCGGTCTGCGGGCTGGCCGCGCCCGGCGTTTCTGGCGCGGAGCAAGGCGGCGGGACGGCGCCGGCGGTGTCGGTCGCGCCCGCGGCGCCACCCTCGCCGGCGGCCGCGGCCCAGCAGGAAGGCAAGCCACGCAAGTCGCGCTTCCGGGTCTGGTTCGAGCACCTGAAGCAGGGGCTGTCCGAGTCGGCGGTGCAGGGCCAGTACCAGAAGGCCAGGGTGACGGCCGTGGCCGCGGTGCGCGGGACCAAGCAGGGGGCCGAGGACCCGGACAAGCCCAGCTGGAAAGGCGGGGCCAAGACCAAGAAGGCCGTCGAGCTCAAGAAGGAGCGCCAGGAGTTCGGCAAGGCCGTGGACCTCATCCTGGACGGCAAGGCCAAGGAGGGCGTCGCGGCGCTCGAGGCCTTCGAGAAAGCCCATCCCAAGAGCACGCTCCTGCCGGAGGTGGCCGAGGCCAAGTCGAAGGCCAAGGAGATGGAGGTCTCGGAGGCGGCGGCGGAGGAGGAGAATGTCGCCGCGCCAGTCTCGAAGTCCGAGGAGTCGAAGAAGACGCCGTAGCCGATTTTGGCCGTGAAACACAGCTCTTTTTCCTAGGCCCATCGGCCCGCAGCCAGGGGTCCTAGGACCCTGCCTTCCGGCGTCTATCACGCCTATTCTTTAGGCATGGTCCGACAGGCCCTGCTTTGCGCGCTGGCCGCGGCGTCTTGCATGCCGGTCGGCGCCGTCACGGTGAGCCGCGGCGGCAGGACGACGGCTCCTGTTACGGCGGGCAACCAGCCGGTCACGGGCCTGCCGGTCCTCCAGCCTTCGCAGGGGCTGGCCGGCCCGGGCCTGGGCGCGGCGCTCTCGCCATCCCTTCCTTCCCTGCCCGCGCCCGGTGTTTCTGGCGCGGGCGTGCCGCTTCGATCTGGACTGGAGAGCGGCCTGCCCGCGCCATCGGTCCAGGAGCGCGTCGGGCTCATCCAGGAGTTCCGCCGGCAAGCCGGGCTCGCGCCGCTGCCCGAAGCCTCGGTCGCGCTGCTCGTGGCCGAGGGTCCCAAGGCCGTGGCCGCGGCGCAGCTCGAGGCGGCCAAGACGCTGCTGGCGGGCGTCAACCCGAATTTCTCCGGCGAGGTCACCAAGGAAGACCTCTTCTTCGACCCCCCCGAGACCCTGGCGCTCAGGAAGGCGGTGGGCTCGGCGCGCCAGGTCATGGCCGGGGCCGCCGTGGGCGCCCTCGCCGAGAAGCTCTCCACGGACGGCCGCATCGACCCGGCCGCCGTCGACGCCGCGTTCTCGGGCTCGAGGAGGCTCGCGTCTTTGGCCAAGAGCCTGCCCGGCCCGGGGGGCCGGGCCCTGCTCGACTTCATCGAGGACGGCGCCCCGCGGCAGGCCATCGAGCGCCTCGGCCAGCTCAAGAAGCACGATTCCCGCCTGCGCGACCCCGGGGCCCGGGCGGCCGCGGACCGGCTGGTCTCGGCCCTGAAGGAGGCGCCGCAGTCCCCGGCCGCCGCCGGCCTGGGCGAGCGGGCGGAGCTCGCCCGCCGGCTCCTGGCCAAGGGCCGCTACGGCGACGCCCTGGCCGAGGCCAGGGCGATGCTGTCCGCGCTCTCCGTCTCGGGCCTGCGCGAGGAGACGCGCCGGTTCTTCGGCCTGCAAGCCCTGGGTCTCGACGCCGCCGCGCGCGAGAAGGGCGCCGCCGCCATCTACGGCGCGAGGGGCCTGATGAGCGCGGCCGCCCTGGAGGAGCACGTGGCCCGGCTCGTGACCTCGGACCCGGGCGCTTACGTCGGAGCCCCGCTGTCCGGCAAGCCCACCCGCCGGCAGTGCTACGACGACTGCCCCGTCCAGCAGGCCTACAACCACCCCAAGCTCTCCAGGCTCGCCGAGCAGATGCCCTACCTGACGTTCCTGGCTGCCGTGGAGAGCAGGCTCGAAGACGACGTGCGCCACCGGGGCCTCATGAGCGTGGAGTCGGCCATCCTCCTGCGCGAGTTCGGCCTAGACATGGTGCGCCGGGGAGCCCCCAAGAGCGCCGCGGAGCTCGTGGAGCTCCTGAGACGCCACGGCAGCCTGCTGTTTTCGGTGCGCTGGGAGCCCGGCAAGTCCCTCAGGGACCGCGAGGGCGACCACGCGGTCGTGCTGCAGGGTGCGTTCCGCGAGGATGGGGGGTGGAATTTCGTGGTCATCGACTCCAACAGGAGCCGGCCCCAGGTCGTCTCGTTCGACGAGCTCGGCGTGCTGGGCGCGACCGGGTTCGACTCGGTCGAGGTGATGAAGGAGGGCGATCCCCGCCTGCCGGAGCCGCTGCGCTCCGTCGCCGACCCGGCGGCCCGCCTGCGCCTGGCCGTCAACGCGTTCTACGGCCGCTACGGCGCGCTGCGCCGCGTGGTGCCCTGGTACAAGGCGATGCTGCTGGCCCCCGTCAACTTCGTCCTCGAGCGGCTTGGCCGCGACCCAGTCGAGCCGTCGTATCGGGAGGACCTGGACGACAACCTCGTCCCGCTGACCCGGGCGCCGGCCGCGTTGACCGCCGCCGTGCGCCGGGGCCTCAGGCTCCCCGCCGAGGCCTTCGTCACGGTCCCCGACGGGCGCAGGTTCCTCAACCGCATCGTCGTCAAGTCACTCATCTCCCCCGCGGGGAGATGAGTAGCTGAGAAAATGTTATAGTGGGGTTCCGAGGCCCATGAGACCGGCGTTTTCAGCGGCACTACCCGTCCTGCTCGCGGCGCTCCTGGGCTCCTGCCGGCTCGCCGGCCAGGAACCCAGCGCCGGCCGGACGATCGTGGTCTGGGAGCAGGAGGACGCCCAGGTCTTCCCCTACATCGACTCGGTCTTCGCGGCGTTCAAGCGGCTCCCCGGCAACGCCGACGTCCGCATCGTCCGCAACCACTACCACACCGAGGACCTGCGCCAGCAGTTCCTGACCGCCTCCATCGCGGGCAGCCCCCCGGACCTGATGATGAGCCCCTCCGATTTCGCGGGGGTCTTCTCGGTGGCGGGGTTCATCATGCCGGTGGACGGGGTCTTCGACCTCTCGGTCTACAACAAGCCGGTCATCGAGGCCATCACCCTCGACGGCCGGGTCTGGGGGGTGCCCATCACCAACGGCAACCACCTCATGCTGATGTACAACAAGCGCTTCTCCCCGACGCCCCCTCAGACGACCGACGAGCTCTTCCGGTTCTGCGCGACGCAGGTGAAGCCCAACAAGCTCGACTACTGCATGGCCTTCAACCTGGGCGAGCCGTTCTGGCTCATGCCGTGGCTAGGGGCGTTGGGCGGCTGGCCCATCGACAACAAGACCCCGACCCTCGACACGCCCGCCATGCGCCAGGCCGTCTCGCTGGTGGTGGACCTCATCTACGAGAAGAAGTTCGTCCCCATGGAGTGCGAGTACAACTGCACGGACTCGCTCTTCAAGGAGGAGAAGGTCGCCTTCATCATCAACGGCGACTGGGCCATCTCGACCTACAGGGACAAGATGGGCAAGAATTTCGGCGTGGCTAAAATACCGAGGTTGTCGGCCACCGGCAGGTGGCCGACACCGATGGTAAGCGGTCGGTATTTCCTGCTCACCTCAAAGCTGTCCGGCCCGAAGCTGGAATTGATCAAACAGTTCGTTTCTTTCTACACCAACGAAGAAAACCAGATTGGCCAAGTCAAGTCCCTCATGCGGCTTCCGGCCCTGGCCAAGGCGGCCAGGGCCGGGATCATCATGGACGACCCCATCCTCAGGGCCTCCATGGAGCAGATCCTGGCGGGCAAGCCCATGCCCATGGCCACCGAGATGCGCGCGGTCTGGGACACGACGCGGCCGCACCTGGGCCGGGCCGTCAACAAGAAGGCGACGCCCGCGGAGGCCGTGGCCAGGATGCAGGCCGAGGCGGTCTCGAGGATCAAGGAGATGGCCGACTGATGGACGCCATCCTGCAGGTCCTGCAGTTCGCCCTGCTCCTCGGCGCGTTCGTGGCGGTGCTGGAGGCGTGGCTGCACTATCATTTCACGTTCCACGACAGGGCCTGGTTCGTCCCGGGCGGCGTGCTGGGCACGGTCACGCTGGCGCTGGGCGCCGCGCTCCTCGTGTCGGGCCCGAGCGTCGACTGGGCCCGCCTCCTCTCCTTGGCGGCGGGGGCGGCGGCGGCCGAGGCCCTGGTGGCGCTCTTCTTCAGGCACGTCGTGCGGGGCCGGCACGCCCTGCCCTACATGCTGCTCGCCCCGGCCCTGCTGGGGCTGGCGGCCTTGATCGCCTACCCCATGTTCTTCGAGGTCTACCTCGCGTTCCACGACCTCAAGCTCACCACCATCATGGCCTGGAGCCGGACCGGGGAACTGCCCTTCGTGGGCTTGAAGCACTTCAGGAAGGTGTTCGTCTCGTCGCCGCTCTCCGAGGTCACCTTCTGGCAGCTGCTGCTCAGGACCATCGGCTGGACGGCGATCAACGTCTTCTGCCACGTGGCCGGCGGCTTCGTCATGGCGCTGCTGCTGAACTCCGTCACGCGGCTCAAGGGGCTCTACCGGACGCTGCTCATCGTGCCCTGGGCCATGCCGCAGGTGGTCGCGGTGCTGGCCATGAGGGGGGAGTTCCACTCGCAGTACGGCTTCGTCAACGTCATGCTGGCCAAGCTCGTCGCCTGGCTGCCGTTCCTGAAGGCCGTCGGGGTCGGCCCGGTCCAGTGGCTCGGCCAGCATCCCTTCCTGACCTGCACCGTCATCAACGTGTGGCTGGGCGTGCCGTTCATGGCCGTGGTCATCCTCGGCGGGCTGCAGTCCATCTCGCGCCACTACTACGACGCGGCCTCCATCGACGGGGCCTCGGTCCTCCAGCAGTTCCGGATGATCACCCTGCCGCTCATCAAACCCGTGCTGGCGCCGGCCGTGACGCTCGGGACCGTGTGGACCTTCAACAACATCAACGTGATCTACCTGGTCACGGGCCAGGCCGGCGGGACCGAGGATGCCGACATCCTGGTCTCGGCCCTCTACAAGGCGGCCTTCGCCTTCTACCGCTACAGCTATTCGGCGGCGTTCGCGCTCATCGTCTTCCTGATGCTCTTCGCCTTCTCCATGCTGTGGCTCAGGTACACCAAGGGCTCGGAGTCCGCTTATGAGTAGCGGGGGGGGGGACGCCGTTTCATCAAGCCAAGCCGCGCTGGCCGCCCATCGGCGGCGCGAGGCCCTCAAGACCGCGCTCGTCCACGGCGCGCTCGTCCTCGGCTGCGCCGTGTGCGTCTACCCGCTGCTGAGGATCCTGGCCGTGTCGCTCCGGCCCGGGGACAGGATCATCTCCACGGACCTGTCCATCATCCCGCAGGGGGCGACCTGGGTCTCCTACGTCAAGGTCTTCACCGAGACCAACTTCCTGTTCTGGCTGTGGAACTCGCTGGTCATCACGACGGCGACCTCGCTGGTGGGCGTGAGCCTGGCCGCGACCGCGGCCTACGCGTTCTCGAGGTTCAGGTTCCCGGGCCAGAAGCTGGGGCTCTCGCTCCTGCTGGGCACGCAGATGCTGCCGGCCGGGATGCTGCTCCTCCCGCTGTTCCTCATGATCATGAGGCTGCGCCTGATGAACACCTACCTCGGCATGGTCGTCGCCTACTCGGTGTCCTCGCTGCCGTTCAGCATCTGGATCCTCAAGGGCTACTACGACACCATCCCGAGATCCCTGGAGGAGGCGGCGCTGGTGGACGGCACCTCCGTGTTCGGGGCTTTCTACCGCATCGTGCTGCCGCTCTCGACGCCGGCGCTGGCCATCGCCTTCCTGTTCAATTTCACCCAGGCGTGGAACGAGTACCTGGTCGCCCGGGTCATCCTCACCGATTCCTTCAAGTACACCTGGACCTTGGGCCTTTTCGACCTGCAGGGCCAGTACCTGACCCAATGGGGGATGTTCGCGGCGGCCTCCCTGATGGTCACGGTGCCGGTCATGGCGGTCTTCCTGTATTCCTCGAAGTGGCTCCTGACCGGGATGACCCTCGGCGGGGTCAAGGGGTAGCCTATGGCATCGGTCACGTTCAAGAACATCACCAAGAGGTTCGGCTCCAACGAGGTGCTCCACGACGTGAGCCTCCAGATCGCCGACAGGGAGTTCCTGGTGCTCGTGGGGCCGTCGGGCTGCGGCAAGAGCACGTTGCTGCGCCTGCTCGCTGGCCTCGAGGACACCACGGACGGCGAGATCTGCATCGACGGCGGGATCGTCAACCACCTCCCCCCGCGCGACCGCCAGATCGCGATGGTCTTCCAGGACTACGCCCTCTACCCGCACATGACCGTCGAGGAGAACATGAGCTTCGGCCTGAGGCTGCGCGGCATCGCCCGGGCCGAGATCGACAACCGCGTCCTCAAGGCCGCCGACATCCTCCAGATCGGCCCGCTCCTCAAGCGCACCCCGCGCCAGCTCTCCGGCGGCCAGCGCCAGCGCGTGGCCATCGGCCGCGCCATCGTGCGCGACCCCAAGGTCTTCCTCTTCGACGAGCCGCTGAGCAACCTCGACGCGAAGCTCCGCGAGGAGATGCGCATCGAGATCGCCAAGCTCCACCAGAAGCTGGCCACCACCATCATCTACGTCACGCACGACCAGGTGGAGGCCATGACCCTGGCGACCCGCATCGCGGTCATCAACGGGGGCCGCCTCCAGCAGGTCGGGGCCCCGCCCGAGGTTTTCGGCCGGCCCGAGAACATGTTCGTGGCCGGCTTCATCGGCAGCCCCACCATGAACTTCATCGAGGGGACGCTGGGCCAGGGCGGGGGCGGCCTGCGCTTCAGGACGGACTCGGTGGACATCCCCGTGCTGGGGGCGGGCGGCGCCGAGGGGCCCGCGGTGCTGGGCGTGCGGCCCGAGGCCATCCACATCGAGCGCGGGGGGGCTCCCGCCGACGGGAGCGTCGCGGCCGAGGTCGAGGTCGTCGAGCTCCTGGGCTACAGGAAGAACGTCCACCTCAAGGCGGCGGGCGCCAAAGTCCTGGCGAGCGTGGGCGCCGCCTTCGGCGGGGAGCCCGGGGAGACGGTGCGCCTGCGCTTCGACCCCGCGGGGCTGCACCTCTTCGAGAAGACGACCGGCCGAAGGATCCGCTAGGAGCCGCGGGCAAGGAACTTCCTAATGAAACGGCATCTGCCCCCCCGCTACTCGCCCCCCCGTATTCGATCCTCCCCTGCGGGGGGGGGCGAGTGACAGGAGCCAAGCCGCTCGTCTTCCTGGCCGACCTCAGCCACGACCAGCACGCCCACAAGTACTGCGTCCCCCTGAACATCGGCTGCCTGGCCGCCATGCTCGAGCGCGAGTTCGGCTCGGCCGTGGAGGTGAGGCTGTTCAAGTTCCCCGGCGACCTGCTCGCGGCCCTGCCCGAGCGGCCCGACGTCCTGGGGCTGTCCAACTACGACTGGAACGCCAACCTCGACCGCGCGATGGCCGAGGCGGCCCGGGCCGCGGACCCGGAGGTGTTCGTCGTCATGGGCGGTCCCTCCATCCGCAGCCGGCCGGAGGGCGTCCGGCGGTTCCTCGAGGAGAACCCCCAGGTGGACGCCTACGTCATGTTCGAGGGCGAGGAGGCCTTCGCGGGGCTCGTCGGGCACCTGCTGGGCCGCCCGGGGCGGCTCCGGGAGACCCTCGTGGCCGCGCACCGCAGCTTGGCCCAGGTGGCCTACCTGGACCGGCGGGAGGGCTTCTTCTCCATGGGCCCCTTCTGCCCGAGCCTGAGCCTCAAGCGCATCCCCTTCCCGTCGGCCTGGCTCTCGGGCCGGCTGGACCCCTTCCTCGACGACCGCAGGTTCCCGCTGGTGCCGATCATCGAGACCTCCCGGGGCTGCCCGTTTTGCTGCACCTACTGCACCGGGTGGGGCAGCGCCGCCACGGGCATCAGGATGGTGCGGCAGTACGACCTGGAGACGGTGTTCGAGGAGCTCGACCACATCTTCCGGCGGGCCGGGCGGACCTTCCAGCTCTACATCGGCGACGGCAACTTCGGCATCCTGGAGCGCGACCTGAAGATCGCCGAGCGGATCAGGATCCTCTCCGACAAGTACGGGAAGGCCGCCTCCCTGTCGCTGGACGTCATCAACGGCAACATCGGGCGCAACGTCGAGATCCTCAAGGTCCTGGGAGAGTCCGCCGTCACGAGCTTCGCCCAGCAGACCTTCAACGACCACGTCCTGGCCAACATCAAGCGCAAGGGCCTGGGCTTCAATAGGGTCCGGGCGGGGGTTTCGGCCGTGCACGCCATCGGGAGCAAGATCAGCACCGACCTGCTCCTGGGCCTGCCGGGCGAGAGCAAGGCCGACCACATCCGCAGCGTCAAGATGGCCTACCAGGCGGGCTTCGACTGGCTCAAGGTCAGCGACATCCGCCTGGCGCCGGGGACCGAGATGGAGCTTTCGGAGTCCCGCGAGCGCTTCGGGCTGGAAGGCCGCTACCGGGTCATTCCCAACGCCTTCGGGGAGTACGCCGGCCGACGCGTGGTCGAGTACGAGTACTGCGTCCGGCGGACCGCCGCGATGTCGGAGCGGGAGTTCCTGGAGCTGCGCCTCTTGCACGGGCACATCCTCCTCCTCATGAACGTTGACGTCGGCCGCCCCCTCCTGGACCTGGCCGAACGACACGGCGTCGACGTGGTGGACCTGGTCGAGGCCGTCTCGACCATGCCGCCACGCGGGAAGTTCCCCGGCTTGGCCGCGCGGTTCAAGGCCTACATGGACCACGCCGCGCACGAGTGGTTCGCCTCGCGGCGGGAGGCCGACCGCCGCTACCTGTCCGACGAGGGCTTCCGGCTGCTCCAGGAGCGGGGGTTCCCGAAGCTGAACTACGACTACGCGGCGCGCCTGGTGGTCGAGCGCGGCCTGGCGGCCGAGCTCCTGGGCTGGACGGCGTTCCAACTGCGGCGGCTCAAGCCCGAACTGGACGCGGCCCTCGTCGCCGAGGTGGCGGCGTTCTCCGCGGCGAGGCTGGTCACGTACCCCTTCGATTGGTCGCCCCGTCGCCTGCGCCTGTCGCCGAGGGCCCTGCGGGAGACGACCCGCTACATCGACGGGGCAGCCACTCGCCCCCCCCACGGGGGGGCGAGTAGCGGGGGGGCCGAGCGCCGCAGGCGCTCTTCTCCGTACGACGTCGAGCTCTCCATGCCCGAGGAGATGGTCCGCCGGATCACCGACATCATGGCCGGCTACCGCACCACCCGCGACCGGCGCCACGGCGTGCACATGGTGCTGGAGTACGAGAACAAGGCCTTCCTGCGCCGCGCCCGCCTAGTCTGATCGGGGCCAGGCCAAAAAGAAGACCCCCGGCGTCGCGGACGACGCCGGGGGTCTTCCTATGTTGTGACGATCAGGGGCAGCAGACGTCGGGACCCGAGGGGCTCACGTACGTGCAGTCGATGCAGCTCGTCGTGGTCGGGGTGACGCTCGTCTCCTGGGCCGGGTTGGTCGTCTGCGTCGTCGTCTCGGTGCCCGGCACCGTCTCCGTGGCCGTTTCCTCGGCCGTGACTTCGTCGGCCGGAGCAGCCGCTTCCGGGGTCGCCGGAGCTTCGCCGGCCGCGGCCAGCTCAGGGAGCACGACCGTGGGCTCGACGGGGGCCGTGACGCCCGCCGGGATGGGAGCCGGAGGCTCGGAGGCGCCGGTGGCGGCGTTGGCGGCCAGGGACTGGCCCGCCTCGACGCCCTGAGAACGCCCGAAATTGTCCGTGACCCCGAGGGAGCCCTCGAAGCACATCATGCTCACCTGGGTCGGGCTCTGGACGTCGATGGTCCCGCCGGTCCCGCGCACGCTGGCGACCGCGACGGGGTTCCTCATCTGGAACATCCGGCCCTTGAGCTTCTTGACCCAAAAGTCGAGCTTGCCCAGCCCGATGTAGACGCCCACTTTGGACATGGAGACGTCCTCGATCTTGAAGGTCGCGTTCGGGCCGATGCGCAGCTTGGTCCCGTCCGTGAAAGCGATGGTCATCCCGGCGTTGGCCTCGGTCTTGACCTGGGTGCCGGCGGTCAGCCGCTGGCCGACCTTCGCCTCGGTCCAGGGCTCGACGCCGTCGACGAGGACCTGGGCTTTGCCTTCGACGAGGCCCACGAGGGCGACCATGGCCTTGACCGGGCCTCCCTTCACCGCGGCGGGGATGGATGCTCCCGGCGGCATGGCGGCCGGGACCGGCACGGCGGCGGCGGCGTACGCCGCGGTCGAAAGCGTCATGGCGAACAGTGCTCCAAGAATCTTGCGTCTCATGCAACCTCCCTCGTCAGCGGTTTCCCCGTTCGTACGGGGCGGTATAGTCTACTCAAAACGCGGCCCGATTGCAACTGCCGGACAGGCGATGATATTTTAACCGGTCCGGCGCGGGATTGCAATGCTTTTTTTGTCACATCCCCGGCAGGATCCCGGCGCGGCCAGCCTTGCCTGTCGGCCGCAGGATGGGATAGAATTAGACATGGCCTTCCGCCCTCCCTGCCGTTCCTGGCCGTTCGCGCTCCTGCTGGCCCTGCCTTGCCAGGCTGCCGACTCAGACAAGCCCGCCGTCTCCAAGGACTCCTTCTCCTGCGAGCAGACCGTGGCCTACACGGCTTCCAGCGAGGAGAGCTTCAAGACCGCGCTGCAGAACGCCAAGAAGATGGCCTACGACAGGGCCCTGGAGGACAGCGGGAACGTCAACATCGCCTCGGTCCTGGTGGACAAGCGCGGCATCACCACCGCGGGCAAGTCCCACGAGTTCATCTCCAACTACATCTTCTCGTTCGCGGCCGCGCAGGGCGCCTGCAAGATGAAGGACTACAAGATCGAGGAGGCTTCGGAGGGGGCGACGAAGTACTCCTTCAGGTTCGAGGGCACCCTGTCCTTCAAGGGCCGGCCCGATCCCGCCTTCGAGATCCGCTTCGACGCCAAGGAGGGGGGGCCGCTGGGGCTCAACCAGCCGTCGTTCTTCGAGGGGGACCGCGTCCGGCTGCGCTTCTGGGTCACGAAGGAGTCCCACATCCACCTGCTCGTCATCGACGCCGAGGAGAACGTCTACCTCCTCTACCCCAACAAGCGCGACGAGACGCCCGGGAAGCTCAAGGCCGGCGAGGTCTTCTCCTTCCCGCCCAAGGACAAGCCGGAGTGCCCGGACGACCAGCAGACGGTATTCCTCGGCGGCTGCGTCCCGCCGGTGAAGGCCGCTCTGCCCAGGGGGGTCGACGAGACAATCGAGTACCTGCACATCATCGCCACCAAGGACGACCAGCTCTTCACCGTCGCGGAGAGCTCGGAGACGAGCGTGGGGGAGGGCTACGAGCTGTTCTCGCTCAAGGACAAGCGCATCCTCCAGAAGCGGCTGGCCCAGTCGGACCGGGCCCGCTGGACCCAGAGGATCATCCCGTACCAGATCCAGAAACGGCAGGAGTGACGCTATGAACTTGAGTCGGCTAGGGTTGGGCGTGCTGTTCTTGGCCGCGGGCTGCGCCGGAGGACGGCCTGCCGCCGGCGCGGCGGGGGGGAGCCGACCAGCTCCCGTGTACAGCGCCCCTCCCTCCAAGGCGAAGGCCGGGCCCGAGCCCGACTGGGTCATGAAGGGCGGGGGGGCGTTCCCCGGCGAGACCGGGACCGTCATCTACGGCGTGGGCATCACCAAGGCCATGGACGACCGCGACATCCAGCGCAAGACGTCGGCCGAGAGGGCCCGCCAGGAGGTCGCGGCCACCCTGAAGACCACGGTGGCCACGCTGACCAAGGACTACATGAAGGAGCACATCGACCTCTTCCGGCCCCAGAGCTCCGAGTCGGTCGATGTCGTCGAGCGCGTTGCCCAGACCGTCACCGAGGCCACCCTGCTCAACTGCCGCATCGTCGAGCGATGGGTGGACCCCACGGGCGCGCTCTATTCCCTGGCGCGCCTCGACCTCGACTCCAAGGTCTACGACACCTACAAGGCCAGCGTCGGGGAGGTCCTCCGCTCGAGCAGCGACGCGGTCGTCAAGGAGCGCGCCGCGGAGGCGTTCAAGGACCTCGACGCCGAGGTTGGCCGGCAGCAGGCGCGGGAGAAGGAGATCCTCAAGCTCAAGTAGCCGCTCTGAGCTTGCGGATGATCCCCGTCGTGGAGTACCCTTTCTTGAGCGCGACCCTCACGACCCGGCGCGCGTGGCCGGCGCCGATGATCTCGCCCAGGGCGTAGTCCGCGCCCTTCACCAGCACGTCCGGCCGCAGGGCCTCTAGGAGCCTGGCGGGCGTGTCCTGGCCGAAGCCCACCACGGCGTCGACGCAGGCGAGCGCGGCGAGCACCGCCGCCCGGTCGCGCCACCTGTTGACCGGGCGCTCGGGGCCCTTGAGGCGGCGCACCGAGGCGTCGGAGTTGAGCCCGACGACGAGAGCGTCGCCCTTCGCGCGGGCCTTCCCGAGGAGCTCGACGTGCCCCGCGTGGAGGATGTCGAAGACGCCGTTGGTGAAGACCACCCTCCGGCGGTCCCGGCGCCAGCGGGCCACCAGGGCGCGCATCCGGGGCCAGGAGAGCGTGACGAGCGTCGCGTCCCTAGCGTGCATCGCCTGGAAAAAGGGCGTCCTCGATGATGGAGGCCCAGATCTGGAGGATGGCGATGTGCGCCTCCTGGATGCGGGCGACGGTGGCCGACGGGACGCGCACGCAGACGTCCACCAGCCCCTTGAGCTTGCCGCCGCTACCTCCCGTCAGGCCGATGGTCCTGATCCGCAGGCGCCGGGCCGCCTCCGCGGCGAGCAGCACGTTGGGGGAGTCGCCCGAGGTCGAGATGGCGACGGCGGCGTCCCCGGCCTTGCCGTGGGCCTCGAGCTGGCGGCGGAAGACCTCCGGGTACCCGAAGTCGTTGGCGATGGCGGTGAGGTTGGCGGGGTTGACCGTCAGCGCGAGCGCGTCGATGGGCGGGCGGTTGCGGGCGTACCGGCCGACGAGCTCCGAGGCGAAGTTGAGCGCGTCGCACGCCGACCCGCCGTTGCCGAAGCTGATGATCTTCCCGCCGTCCTTGAGCGTCTCGAGCATGAGGCGGGCGGCCTCGGCGATGTCCGCCGCCCGGCGGCCGGTCGCCGCCAGCACGCGGGAGCTCGTCGCCAGCTGGGCCGAGATGTTCCTCTTCAGGTCGCGCATGACGTCGCCTCGATGAACCGGGTGTCGAACTTGCCGTCCCGGAAGACCGGGTGGGCAAGCACCTTCTGGTGGAAGGGGATCGTCGTCTTGATGCCGCCCACCTCGAACTCGCGCAGGGCCCGCAGCCCGCGGGCGATCGCGCCGGCGCGGTCGGGGGCCGAGACGATGAGCTTGGCGAGCAGGCTGTCGTAGTAGCTGGGCACGGTGTAGCCGGCGTAGAGGTGCGTGTCCACCCGCACCCCGGGGCCGCCGGGCAGGGACAACCGCTCGACCGTCCCCGGGCAGGGGGCAAAGTCCCTGTCGGGGTCCTCGGCGTTGATGCGGTGCTCGATGGCGTGGCAGCGGATCTCGCCGGCCCGCTCGGGCGCGACCGGGAGCTGCTCGCCCGCGGCGAGCCTGATCTGGATGTCGACCAGGTCGAGCCCCGTCACCAGCTCCGTCACGGGGTGCTCGACCTGAAGGCGGGTGTTCACCTCCATGAAGTAGAAGCTCCCGTCCGTGTCGAGAAGAAACTCCACCGTTCCCACGGTGGAGTAGCCTGAGGCCTTTGCCAGCGAGCATGCGGCTTCTTGCATCCGTCGGCGTATCTCGGGAGTGACCGCCGGGGATGGGGATTCCTCGATCAGTTTCTGATGGCGCCGCTGGACCGTGCAGTCTCTCTCGGGAAAGGCAACGACGCCGCCGACTTCGTCGGCGGCTATTTGGATCTCCACGTGGCGGGGGTGCTCGATGAACTTCTCGAGGTAGACCGAGTCGTCCTTGAAGGCGGACTTGGCCTCGGCCTTGGCCATGCGCAGCTGCGCCTCGAGGTCCTTGGGGTCCCGGACCAGGCGCAGGCCCTTGCCGCCGCCGCCGGCCGCGGCCTTGACCATGACCGGGAAGCCCACCTGGTGGGCTTCCTTCATGAAATCCTCTCCCAGGAGCCCCATGCTGCCCGGGACCACGGGGACCTTGGCCCGCCTGGCGAGCTCGCGGGCGGCGCTCTTGAACCCCAGGTTGCGGATGGCCTGGGGCTTGGGCCCGATGAACACGAGCCCCTTGTCCTGGCAGGCCTGGCAGAAGTCGGCGTTCTCGGCCAGGAACCCGTAGCCGGGGTGGACGGCCTCGGCCTTCGTCACGGCCGCGGCGCTCAGGATGGCGTCGACGTTCAGGTAGCTGCCCGCGGCCTGGGCGGGGCCGATGCAGACGGCCTCGTCGGCGAGCCGGACGTGCAGGGATTCCCTGTCCGCCTCGGAGTACACGGCGACCGACTTGATGCCCCGGTCCCGGCAGGCCCTGATGACCCGGACCGAGATCTCCGACCTGTTGGCGACGAGGATCTTCTTGAACATTCGTGGTCCTAGGGCGTCGCGTTCAGGAAGAACAAGGGCTGCCCGTACTGCACCGTCTGCCCGGCCTCGACGCAGACGCTCAGGACGACGCCCGCGCAGGGCGCCTCCACCCGCGCGGGCTTGCCCGCGCCTTCCACCAGGCCCAGCAGGTCGCCCTTGGCGACCGGCTGGCCCTGGGCCGCGCGCTTCGGGGCGCCGGGCTCGTTCCACTGGAAGACGCCCACGCCGGGGCAGGGCACGGCGGTCAGGTGGCGGCCGGGGAAGCTGCAGACCGCTCTGGCGGGGGAGGGGGTCTTGGAGTACGAGAAGCTCTTGCCGCCCTCTTTGTAGCTCAGCTCCACCAGGTCCGTCGACTTGGCCCAATCCATCACGGCGTCGATCTCGTGCTTGTCCATGGTCATCTCCCTCGTGAGGATCTCTTCTTTTTCTTCTTGTCGTTGTTGCGCGCGGTGTTGCGGGGGTGCGCCGGCGACGACAGCAGCCCCGAGGCCAGCGGGTCGAACGGCGACGGGAGCATGGAGAAGACCTTGGTCTTCGTCACGGTGTGCCGGCGGGAGTCGGCGCTGACGTTGACGAGGTACAGGATGGTGTCCCTGGTGGAGAACTCCAGCATCACCTGGCGGCAGGCCCCGCAGGGCTTGGCGGAGGTCCCCACGACGCAGATCGCCTTCATCTCCCGCTGGTTGCGGCTCACCGCGTTGAAGATGGCGGTCCGCTCGGCGCAGATGGAGAGGCCGTAGGAGGCGTTCTCCACGTTGCAGCCGGCGAAGATCCTGCCGGACGCCGTCAGCACCGAGGCGCCCACGCGGTAGCGGGAATAGGGGCAGTAGGCGTTCTTCCTGGCCGACAGCGCGATGTCGATGAGCCTCGCGATTTCCTTGGTGGTTTTCACTTGTCTCCCCCCTCGACGTATTTCCCGATGATGAACCTCAGCTTCTGCACGGTCCTCTTGTCCATCGCGTTCGGGTCGGTGAACAGGGCGCCCTCCATGGCCTTGGCGCAGGCGCAGTCGCGCGGGAGGGCGGCCAGCCTGGGGATGGCCGCCTCCAGCATCCGGAGGGCGTTGGCGATGTTGGCGGAGAGGTTCTCGACAACCTTGGAGGTCGAGACCTCCTCCCCGGGCTTCCAGCAGTCGTAGTCGGTGATCATGGTCGCGCTCGTGTAGCAGATCTCCGCTTCGCGGGCGAGCTTGGCCTCGGGGAGCGCCGTCATGCCGATGACCGAGTAGCCCATCCGCCGGTGGAACTCCGACTCGGCCAGGGTCGAGAAGAGGGGGCCTTCCATGCAGGCGTAGGTGCCGCCCCGGTGGGCGGTGATCCCGAGGCTCTTGGCCGCCTCGTAGAGGAGGTCGGTCTGCCCGGGGCAGAAGGGCTGGGCGAACGCCGCGTGGGCGACGACCCCCCCGCCGAAGAAGGTGGCCCGGCGGTGCTTGGTCTCGTCGACGATCTGGTCCGGGAAGAAGAAGTGCCTCGGCGCGATCTCCTCCTTGAGGGAGCCCACGGCGCCGAGCCCCACGATGCGTTCGACGCCCAGGGTCTTGAGGGCGTAGATGTTGGCCCGGGAGTTGACCTCCGTGGGCAGCAGCACGTGGCCCTTGCCGTGGCGGGGGAGGAAGGCGCAGCGCACGCCGTCGAGGTCGCCGAGGAGGATGGGCCCCGAATGCTTCCCGAAGGGCGTCTTCAGGCTCAGCTCCCGGCGGCCGGACAGGCGGTCCCAGGCGTAGAAGCCGCTGCCGCCGATGACGGCTATTCGCAAGCCTCCCCCGCGGGGAGGCGCGCAGTTGTGGGGGTGAGAGGTCGTTTTCATGCAGTATCTCCTTCCTAAGGCACGTATCCTCCCAGGGGCAGGAGCTCCTTGATGAGCTCGTCGAGTTGCGGCAGCGGGATGGGCTTGTGGATGAAGCGGGTCTTGGGGTCGTTGGGGAGCAGGGGCTTGAGCTTCTCGTACGGGTGGGCGGAGATGAAGATGATGGGGATGCCCGCCGTCTTCGGGTCGTTCTGGAGCACCTTGTAGGCGGCCGAGCCGTAGGCCCCTGGCATCTGGATGTCCGTGATGATGAGGTGCGGCTTGTGCTCCGCCGCCTTCTGGGCGAGCTGGTAGCCGTCGTTGACCACGAGCACCCGGTGGTTCTTCGACCGGAGGTAGTCGCCGAGCAGCTCCGTGATGTCCGGGTTGTCGTCGGCGAGCAGGATCTGCGCGATCATATCACTTGCCTCCCCCAGGGGGAGGCAAGTAGTCGTGGGGGCCAATGCCGTTTCATCAGTCTCTCCCCTCCATCCTCTTGACCCTCGCCGGGTAGATCGGGAACCGCCGGCACAGCGCCTTGACCTTGGCCTTGATCGCCTTAAGAAGCTTCTCGTCGTTTTTGGCCGCGATCGCGTCGTCGATCCACTGCGCGATCTTGTCCATCTCCTTGAGGCCCATGCCCCGGGTCGTGACCGCTGGCGTGCCGAGGCGGATGCCGGAGCCGACGAAGGGTTTCTGGGGGTCGAACGGGATGGTGTTCTTGTTGACGGTGATGCCCGCCTTGTCGAGGGAGGCCTCCGCTTCCTTGCCGGTCGTGTTCTTGGGCCGCAGGTCCGCCGAGAAGAGGTGGCAGTCCGTGCCCCCGGCGACGATGCGGAAGCCCAGGCCCGCCATGGCCGAGGCCAGCCGCCGGGCGTTGGCCAGGACGCCGGCCTGGTAGTCCTTGAAGTCCGGCCGGAGCGCCTCGCCGAGGCAGACGGCCTTGGCGGCGACGACGTGCATCAGGGGGCCGCCCTGGTTGCCCGGGAAGTTCATGGAGTTGAGGGCCTTGCCGTAGGCCGCCTTGCCCACGATGAGGCCGCCGCGCGGGCCGCGCAGGGTCTTGTGGGTGGTCGTGGTGACGACGTCGGCGTGCGGCACCGGGGAGGGGTAGAGGCCCGCCGCGATGAGCCCCGCGTAGTGCGCCATGTCCACGACCAGGAACGCCTTCCAGGCGTCGGCCATCCTCTTGAACCGCGCCCAGTCGAACACGCGCGAGTAGTTGGAGGCTCCGGCCATGATGAGCTTGGGCCGGTGCTGCTCCACGAGCTTCTCGGCCTCGTCGTAGTCGAGGAGCTCGGTCTCGGGGCTCACGTTCATGGTGAGGATGTTGAAGTAGCGGCCGGAGAAGTTGAGGGGGTGGCCGTGCGAGAGGTGCCCGCCGTGGGACAGGTTGAGGCCGAGGATGGAGTCCCCCGGCTTGATGAGCGCGAGGTAGGCGGTGATGTTGGCCGTGGTCCCTGAGTGGGGCTGGACGTTGGCGAACTCGGCGCCGAAGAGCGTCTTGGCGCGCTCGATGGCGACCTGCTCGGCGGCGTCCACGAACTCGCAGCCGCCGTAGTAGCGCTTGCCGGGGTAGCCCTCGGCGTACTTGTTGGTCAGCACCGAGCCCTGCGCCTCGAGGACCGCCTCGGAGACGTAGTTCTCGGAGGCGATGAGCTCGAGGTTGTCGGCCTGCCGGAGCGTCTCGCCGGCGATGGCGCGGTGGATCTCCGGGTCCCTGCTCTTGAGGTTCATGCTCATAGTCGTGATCGCTCCAGCACGGCTTGGACGGCCTTGGCCAGCTTGTCGCGGCAGGCCGCGTAGACCCCCTCGGCCTGGCCGATGGGGTCCTCGACGTTCGGCTCGGCGAGGTCGGCGTAGCGGCCGAGGACGTGCACCTTCCCGCCGTACTCCGGGTACCGATCGATGACGTCCTCCAGGTGCTCGTCGGTCATGGCCAGCGCCATGTCCGCCCAGCGCAGCAGCTCCCTGCTGACCAGCTGGGGCACGTGGTCGAAACGGGCGATCCCGACGCCCCCGAGGACGGCGTAGACCTCCTTGGGAACCTCGAAGTACCGCTCCGCGGCCACCCCGCAGGAGCGCGACTCGAGGCTCAGCGAGCGGTCGTCCGAGAGCTTGGCGAGCAGCTTCTCCGCCATGAGGCTGCGGCAGGTGTTGCCCGTGCAGATGAAGAGGAAGCGCTTCGGGGGGGTGGTCGGCGGCGGCCCATGGACCTTGCTCAGGACGGCGCGGATTTCGTCGGAGCCGATGGCGCCCTCCCGGAGGATGCGGACCGGGTCCTGGGAGGCGTCGACCACGGTGGACTCCTTGCCCGGGACCCGCCCCGCGTCGATGATGACGTCGACCAGGTCGCCGAAGTGCTTGACGACGTCCGCGCCGTCGCGCAGCGCCGGCGCGCCGGAGGGGTTGGCGCTCGTCGATGCCCAGGGCACGCCCGAATCCTCGAGGCACCTCAGGATGACGGGGTGGGACGGGACCCTGACGGCCACGGTGGCGTGCCCTGGGAACGACAGGACCTCGCCTTCCTTGGTCGGTTTGAGCGCCAGGGTCAGCGCCCCCGGCCACCACCGCTCGGCTAGCGCGGCGGCCGCGGGCGTCCATTGGATCCAGCGGCCGGCGGCCTGAGCGGAGGCGACCAGGATGGGCAGGGGCTTGCGGCCGTCGCGGCCCTTGATCTCGTAGATCTTGTGCGCGACGGCCTTGACCAGGCCGGTGGAGCCCAGGCCGTAGACGGTGTCCGTCGGGAAGGCCACGACCTTGCAGGAGCGGACCGCGTCGGACACGAGCCGGACGGCGTCGTCGGGGATGGGGGCGCCCGCCTCGAGCCTGATGACCCGGGTCATGGCCTCTTGTCCTCCTGGCGGCAAAGGGCCGCCGTCCCCGAAGGCGCCCGATGTTCTTCACTCGCCGGAGGGGGCTGGTGGAACAGGAGCACGAACTCGCCCAGGAGCTCCGGCCGCGCCCCGAGGAGGGAGCGCGCCTCGGCCACGGTGCCCCGGAGCCACTCTTCGTGGACCTTGGTGAGCTCGCGGGCCACGCACGCGCGGCACCCGGCCCCGAGCGCCGCCTCGGCGTCGGCCAGCGTCGCGAGGACCCTGTAGGGGGATTCGTAGACCACGATGGTCTTGCCCAGGGCCGCCGCCGAGCCGAGCGCCCGGACCCGCTTGGAGGACGTGCGCGGCAGGAAGCCCAGGAAGACGAAGGAGTCGGCCGGGAACCCCGAGCCCGCCAGGGCGGTCGTCACGGCGCTGGCGCCCGGCAGCGCGGTCACGGCGACGCCCGAGTCCCGGGCCATGGCCGCGATCCTGCGCCCGGGGTCGGACACGCACGGCGTCCCGCTGTCGGACACGACGGCGATGTCCTCGCCGTCATGGAGCCGGGTGAGGACGGCCTGCCGGGAGCGCTCGTCGTGCTCGTTGTAGCGCAGGAGGGGGGTGGAGATGCCGAAGTGGGAGAAGAGCTTGCGGGTGCGCCGGGTGTCCTCGCAGAAGACCGCGGCCGACCCTCTCAAGGCCTTCAGCGAGCGTTCGGTCATGTCCTCGAGGTTGCCGATCGGCGTGGGGACGAGGTACAGCATCGGCGCTAGCCCACGGCCGCTTGCTTGTCCCGGTGCTCCGTCTCCTCGATCCTGAGGAAGACGTCCACGACATGGGGGTCGAACTGGGTGCCGGCCGCGCGGCGCATCTCCGACGCGGCCTTCTCGCGGCCCAACGCCTTGCGGTAGGGCCGGTCCGAGGTCATCGCGTCCCAGGCGTCGATGACCGCCACGATCCTGGCGCCGAGCGGGATCTCCTCGCCCTTGAGGCCCTCCGGGTAGCCCTGGCCGTTGAACCATTCCTGGTGGTAGAGGACCATCTGCGCCACGGGCCCGAGGAACTTCACCGGGGCCAGGATCTGGTGGCCGATGGTCGGGTGGCGCTTCATCACCTCGTATTCCTCGGCGGTGAGCTTGCCGGGCTTGAGCAGGATGGACTCGTCGATGCCGATCTTGCCGATGTCGTGCAGGAGCGCGGCGTACTCGACGTAGCGCACCATGGGGTCGGGGAGCCGGACCTCCTGGGCGAGCCGTCGGGCCCGCAGGCGCGCCCGGTCGGAGTGCTCCTTGGTGTAGGCGTCCTTGGTGTCCACGGCGCGCGCGAGGGTCTGGACCATCTCCATGTAGAAGGTCTGCAGGTTGTCGACGAGCTGGAAGTTGTGCAGGATACAGGTCGCCGAGGCGGCCAGGACCGTGAGGAACTTGACGTTGCAGTCGCTGAACGGCTCGGCCGAGCCGATGCCGTGCAGGGTGATGACGCCCACGGGCCTGGTCTTGATGATGAGGGGGACGCACACGAGCGGCCCGGGGACGTCGTCGCCCATCTTGACGTAGCGCGGGTCCTTGGAAGGGTCCGTCACGGAGATGACCTGCCCGGTCTCGAAGCTCTTGCCGGCGAGGCCTTCGCCGGGCTTCAGGGTGAACGCCTCCGCGACGGAGGAGGGGAGCCCCCTGGCGGCGATGATGCCGAGGGTCGCGGTCCTCTCGTTGATGAGCATCAGCGAGGCCCGCTGGGCGCCCATGAAGCGGCAGGCGCCCTCCAAGACGGCCTCGGCGAAATCCTCGCGGGAGACCGAGTCGGCGTGGGAGATGTTGTGCTCCTGGAGGGCCAGCATGATCGTGAGGAACTCGTCGAGCCTGTCCCAGCCCTGGGGCTGGTTGCACGGGGGGCAGGTGCGCTCCTCGGGCCGCGCTCGCACCTCATAGAGACGCTGGAGGGCGAGCCCCAGCGCGACGACCAGCGCCACGCAGAGGATGACGAGGACCCAGAAGACCCAAGGCGAAGCCATGACACCAAGACTAGCAAATCCCGTAGGCGACGCCAAGATAGCTCGGGGTTTTCGGTTCATTGTGTCAGACACCCAATATTGCTACCATCTCTCCATGGGCCGACCCAAGAGGATACAGTTCGCCGGGGCCTGCTATTTCATCGAGCTGCGCGGGAACAACCGGCAGGACATCTTCCTCTCGAACCAGGACCGCCGGCATTTCCTCAACCTGCTGCGGGCCTACCGGGAGCGCTACGACTTCACGGTGTACGCCTACTGCCTGATGCCAGGCTACCTGCAGCTGCTGATGGAGACCGCCCAGCCCAACCTCGCGCGCTTCATGCAGGGTTTCAACACGGTCTACACGAAGTACTTCAACGGCCAGCACAACACCAGCGGCCACGTGTTCCAAGGGCGCTACAAGGCGTACGTCGTGGACAAGGAGAACTGCCTCCTGGACATGGCGACGCACATCCATCTCGAGTGCCTCCGGGGGGGGCTCAGGGACAAGCCCTGGCGCTACCAATGGTCGAGCTGCTCGGCCTACGTCGAGGCCGAGTCCGCCGAGCCCATGGTCGTCTCCGGGCCGGTGCTCAAACGCCTCGGTAAGAGCCGCTTCAAGCAGTCGGTGCGCTACCTCCACACCATCAAGGAGCAGATGAAGACCGCCGCGCGCTCGATGTTCCCCCTGGTGCGGGGGGTCTACATCGGCGACGAGGCTTTCGCGGCCAGGGTGGAAAGCCAGGTGGGCAAGCCCGAGGCCCCGCTGCCCCCCGCGGGGGACGTCATGGAGATCGTCGCGGCCACCGCGGCCCGGCACGGCATCAATAAGGAAACGATCATGGGCCGCGGCCAGTGGCGCGAGGTGGCGCGGGCCCGGCGCGAGGCCATGCACCGGCTATGGAAAGAGGCTCGCATGGGCGTGACCGAGATCGCGCGCCTCTTCAGCCGGACGGCGAGCGCCGTCAGCCAGGCCATCAGGCTCATCGAGCAAAGGTAATCACTCGCCCCCCCCGCGGGGGGGCGAGTAGCGGGGGGGCTTATAGCAGCGCCCACACCACGATGCCGACAGCGACCAGCATCGCTACCATGGCCTTCTTCCAAGTCCACGCGATGCCGCTGTCGCCAGGCTTCGTCGAAGGCGTGTCCTTGCAGCGGAAGACGCACTCGTCCTTGCGGGCCACGCCGCATTCCCTCAAGCACTCGGAATCCGCCGCGGCCTGCTCGAGCAGCGCGGGCGCGGCGACGGCGGCGGACGCTACGCCCTGCGCGGCGCGGGCCGGCACGGCCGTGAGGGTGAAGCGGCCCGCTCCCTCCCAGGCCGCGGCGAAATCCGCGGCGCGCATGGCGGCCCGGCCGCCGGGGCCGCCCGCGAGGCGGACGGCCCCGGCCTCCTCGTCGCAGCCCGTGACCACGGCGTAGTGGCCGCGCCCCGCGTCCCTCAGCATGACGACGACCGGCCGGTCGGGCGACGCGCGCCGGCAGAGGCCCTCCGGCCCCTGGTCGAGCGTGCCCTCGAAGACTTCCACGGAGAACCCCGCCGCTTCGAGCGCGTCGCGCAGCGTCGAGCCGCGGACCGCGCCCAGGGAGGCCGCCTCGTCGACGAGCCTGTCTCGCGCGGCCCCGAGGCCGACGCCGTGGACGGCCGCGAGGTGGTCGGCCGCGTCGAGGCCGCAGGTGTTGGTGATGGGCGCTCGGCTCCCGGCCTCGCCCCGGCGTTGCGGCGCCGAGCACCCGAGGAGGAGGAACGACGCGGCCAGCGCCGCAGTCACTCGCCCCCCCCGCGGGGGGGCGAGTAGCAGGGGGGCAGATGCCGCAATCACTCGCCCCCCCCACGGGGGGGCGAGTAGCGGGGGGGCAGATTCCGTTTCATCAGTCCGGCCCCCACGGGTGGGCGGGCGGTTGCCATCTGTCCCATTATAGTAAACGCAGGCTGCGCAATGCCCGCGCATCCTTGCAGGGACCACTTGGTCCCTGCGATATGGGCCCATTGTCCCGTTGGGATTGCCCTCTAGACCCATGTGGGCCTTTCGGCCAAGATGATACCGTAAGGCCGTGAAACCGCTCGGAGCGGCCGTCCTTCTATTGGTGGGGACATGCTGGCTTCCCGCGCGGGCCGTCGCCCAGACCCAGACGCAGCAGGTCCCCAGGGTCCAGACCACCGTCGGTCCCGTCCTCCCGATGACCGGCCTCCAGCTCGGGCAGGGGAACGTCGGCTCTTTGGGGGCGGGCGTCAGCCTTGGCGGCACCGTCTTTTCTTTCAGGGCGGGGCAGGTCCAGGACAAGCCGCTCGAGCTTCCCGCGTCCGCCGTTCCCATGGCCCGCGACCTCCAGACGTCGGAGGGGCCTCAGGCCAAGCCCCCCGGGGCCAGGCCGCCGGCCGCGGGGATGTTCGAGGTCCCCGGCGGCCTTCCGTCCGGTCCGGGCGTCGCGCCGGGCGTGATCCCGGGCGCGGCCGAGGGGAGAGCGTTCGAGCCGTCGCGCGTCGGGAACGCGAGGCCGGACCGGGACCCGGAGAACCCGGCGATGGGGGACGGGTCGCGCGGCCGCGCGGCTGGCCGGTCCAGGGAACGGGAGGACGAGGGCTCCTGGGGATTCTCCAGGAAGGCGGCGGAGCTCTCGCGGCACCTGGCGGGCGCCGGCAGGATGGAGCGCGAGGGGTCGGAGTTCGCCGAGGGGTTCGGCCGCCGGCTCACGGACATCATGCTCGATTCCATGGAGTATCGCCCCGAGGGCTGGCAGGGCGGTCCCGCGGGGTCGCGGGCGGCGTCCCTGGGCCAGGCCCATGACGCCGGTCTGGCGCGGGCCTCCGCCGGGGACGCGCCTTGGTCGGCCGTGGTCCCCGAGCCAGAGGCCGCGGCGCCGGCCGGGCTCCCGGCGCCGGCTGCGGGCTTCGAGGACGTCGGTCCCGGGTTCGCGGGGATCGGGCTGCTCGCCCTGCAGTCGTCCGCCTTGAGCGTGCGGTTCACTCTGACGTTCCCCGGCCGGTCCCTGGGGCTGCGCTCGGGCGCGGCCGAGGGCCGAGGCGGCGATGGGGCCTGGCGCAAGGCCGCCGGGTCCTCGCGGGCGCGGGACGTTCTCCTCTCGCCGGAGGGGGGGGCGGCCGGACGGCCCGGGGTCTCGGCCGAGCCGGACCTGCCGTATCCCGGCGGCTACGGCGGGTTCCTGGCGAGCGTCGGCGCGGGCCTCGCTCCGACGCCGGGCGGCGACGGCTTCGCCGAACCGGGGAGCGCCTCCCCGGCCGGCTGGGCGGCGCTCGACCAGGACCTGCGCGACGCCCTTTCGTCGTCGCGGTCGCGGCGCGGCCCCGTCGCAGACGACGCCTCGCCGTCTTCTCCCTCCCCCGTGGTCCCGCTCTCCATCTACGCCCTTCTGCCCCTGGTCCTCGCCGCGCTCGAGCTCCGCTCCCGGCTCTGACCGCGCCCGGCGTCCCTGGCGCGGGCGTGCCGCCTCCTCTGAGCGCTGGAAGCGGCCTGACCGCGCCCGGCGTCCCTGGCGCGGGCGTGCCGCTTCGATCTGAACGGGAAGGCGGCCTGACCGCCGTTGACATCCTTCATATTGACTTGTTCTTTAGCTCCCATTATCATTAAATTGGTGCGATGAAGTATCTGCGGTCCGGTCTGTTCCGCAAGTTCCTCCTGGCCATGGGGCTGCTGGCCCTCGTCCCGGCCATCTACCTGGCGTACCGGCTGTCGGGGGTGGGACAGCGGGGCATCCAGTCGGCGGTGCTCGAGCTGCAGACGAAGCTCGCCGAGAAGCTGGCCGCGCAGGTCGAGAGCTATTTCCGGGTCAACGAGGACAAGCTCCACTTCGCCTTCGTCTCCCTCCAGAAGAACATGGACTGGGCGGAGAAGCAGGAGCTGCTGCGGGCCCTCATCGACACCCACGCCGACATCGTCGAGATCGCCGTCATGAACGTCGCCGGCAAGGAGGTCATGAAGGTCTACAACCCCGAGCTGGCCTCCGACAGCGCCCTCTCTTCCCGCGCCGACGACGCGGTCTTCAAGCGCTTCCTGAACGCCCGGCGGCGCACGATGGCCATCTCGGGGCCGGCCGAGACGCTCGAGCTCTACTATCCCCTGGGGACGGCGACCGGCGAGGGCGGCCAGGACGCCGTCCGCCTCACGGTCGTCATCCGCGTCCTGGTCTCCCTGGCGGGCCTCGCCCGCTCCATCTCGACGGAGCGGGTCGGCGGGACGGGCTTCGCCATCCTGGTCGACGAGATGGGCCGCCCCCTGTTCTACCCCAAGGAGAAGCTCAAGGAGTCGCTGGTCGCCGAGGTGCCTCGCTGGCCCATCGTTTCCGAGGCCCTCAAGGCCCACAGCATCGGCTCCATGGAGTTCAAGTCCCAGGGGCGGACCATGGTCGGCGCCTACGCGCCGCTGTCCTTGATCGGCGGCGCCGTCGTCATCGTCCAGCCCCACGGCGAGGCCTACTGGGCCGCGGTGCGGATGCGGCGGATGGCCTGGGTGACCCTCGCGATCGTCGCGGTCATCCTGGTCGGTGCCTCGACCCTCCTGGCCCGCAACCTCACGTCCCCGCTGCTGAGCCTGAGCAGGGCCGCCGACGCCGTCTCCCACGGCGACTTCACGGCGTCGGTCAAGGTGGAGACGGGCGACGAGCTCCAGGACCTGGCCGACACCTTCAACCGCATGACGGACAAGCTGCGCCAGTACGCCGACCTCCAGGTGGACAAGGTCGTCGCCGAGCAGCGCAAGACCGACGCCATCCTCTTCTCCAGCAGCGACGGGGTCCTCATGACGGACACCGGCGGCAAGATCCGCCTGGCCAACCGCCGGGCCCTCGAGTTCTTCGGCCTGGAGTCCGGGACGTCCGTCGACGGGAAGGACATCCCGGAGACCGTCGCGGAGCCCAAGCTGCGCGACGCCATTGCGGCCGCGCTCGCGGAGCCCAAGCCCGACGTCGCCAAGGACGTGAACCTCTCCACGGAGAAGGCGCACAAGTACCTCCAGGTCGCGTCCAAGCCCTTGGTCTCGCCCAAGGACGGCAAGACCCTCGGCGTCCTGACGTCCATCCGGGACGTGACGCTCGAGAAAGAGATCGAGAAGATGAAGGAGGAGTTCCTCCATTACATCACCCACGACCTGCGCAACCCCCTGGGCTCGGCCATGGGCTTCATCGAGGTCCTGCTCAAGGGCGTCGTCGGCGTCCTGAGCCCCGAGCAGCACAACATGGTCTCCTCCATCCAGCGCTCCATGAGCCGCCTGATGTCCATGATCAACAACATCCTGGACATCGCCAAGATGGAGTCGGGCCGCATCAGGCTCCAGCTCCAGAGCGCCTCTCTCTCGGGGGTCGTGTGCCGATCGATGGCGATCCTGGAGTCGCTCGCCAAGCAGAAGAAGATCCAGGTGTCCCTCGACGCCGCGGAGGAGCACACCCTCGACATCGACCCCGATCTCGTCGAGCGGGTGTTCACCAACCTGCTGGGCAACGCCATCAAGTACACGCCGGCCGGGGGGAGCATCACGATCTCGCTGGCCGACGAGGGCAAGCACATCCGGTGCTGCGTGGCCGACACGGGCGACGGCATCCCGGAGTCCTACCGGGAGAAGGTCTTCGAGAAGTTCGAGCAGGTGACGGGCCAGCGCAAGGGCGGGACGGGGCTGGGCCTGACCATCACGAAGTTCTTCGTGGAGTCCCATCGGGGGAGGATATGGGTGGAATCGGAGGTCGGCAAGGGGTCCAGGTTCATCTTCACGCTGCCGAGGCACCTGGTGTCGGACGCGAAGGGCAACATCTCGGTGTCCGAGGAGCCGCGCACGGACCCGCCCGTGTCGGCGGGGGCCTCGTGAGGGCGGTCGCGGCGGTCGCGGCGCTCTGGCTGGCGGGCGCGGCCCCGGCCTCGGCGCAGGAGACCGAGACCCGCATCGAGTTCCAGTCCATCGTGGTCCGCCCCGGGCAGACCCTGTGGGACATCGCCAACACCTACCTCAAGGACTCCAAGAAGTGGGACGAGATCCTCAAGTACAACAAGATGCCGTCGGACCCGACCGTGGCCCTGCCGGGGATGACCATCCGCGTCCCGATCAAGCTCATCAAGGAGAACCTCCGGGCGGCCCGGCTGGTCCTCAAGATCCGCCAGGTGCTCTTCCGGCGAAAGGAGACGGCGGACTGGAAGCCGGCCAAGGACGACATGGAGCTCTTCCGCAACGACACCATCAGGACGCTCGAGGAGTCGAAGGCCAAGGTCAAGTTCCTCCAGGAGGGCATGCTCGTCCTCGACTCGAACTCGATGGCCGAGATCAAGCCCGTGGGCAAGGACTACGACGTCGAGCTCAAGGGGGGAGGGGCCTTCACGGGCAACTCCCGGGTCGCGACTGCCTCGGCCAGGATCACGCCGCGCACCAAGGACACCCTGTTCTCCACCCAGGTCGGCAACGACTTCAGCACCCGCGTCAAGGTCTACGTGGGCAACGCCGAGGTCGAGGCCGAGGGCAAGAAGGTGGATATCAAGGCCGGCAAGGGCGTCGAGATCAAGCTCGGCAAGGCCCCCGGGGTCCCCGTCGACATCCCCAACCTGCCCGACTTCCCGGGGAGGTCCCTGGATTTCGAGGACGCCCTCAACGACCTGAGGGGGTCCAAGGCGGCCATCGCCGTCCCGGTCAAGACGGCCTCCAAGATCCAGGGGGCCGGCCTGGGCTCCCTCAGGAAGGACCTCGACAGCGTGAGCCTCGGGGAGCCCGTCTCCGGCTACCACATCCAGGCCGCGGCGGACCGGTCCTTCTCCCGGATGGTCTTCGACAAGGTGTTCGAGACGGACAGCAAGATGGATTTCAGGGGGCTCAGCCCCGGCAAGTACTGGGTCAAGGTCGCCAAGATCGACCTCCTGGGCTCCGAGGGAAAGTTCACGCCCGGCAAGCTCTACCGGTACGACCCCAAGTCGGGCTTCTCGGGCGCGAGCCCTTCGGTGAACCCCTCGACGCTGATGACGTTGACCAAGCCCGCCGGCGACGAGACCGTCTCATCGCCAGGCTACAGGGTCCAAGGCAAGACCAAGGCCGAGGACGTCGCCGTGACGGTCAACGGGTCCCTCGTCAGGATCGACGAGTCGGGGAACTTCTCGTCGATGGTCACGCTCGGGCAGGGCCCCAACGAGATCAAGGTCGTCGTGGTGGACGCCTCCGGCGCCGAGGGGACCGTCACCCGGACGGTGACCTACAATCCGTGAGGCGCGCGCAGCGCCGGCAGGCGCAGGACCTTGCCGGGGAGGGCGCTGGAGCCGTCGGCGTCGGGGGCCGCGGACGACAATCGCCGTTGCAGCACCGGGCTGCCGAGCAGCCCGCGCAGGACGGCCCCTTCTTGGGTCGGCTCCCCGGCCGTGACGACGAACCCCCACCGGGCCGGGTTGCCCTTGAGCTTCGAGCGCGGGATGCGCACCCGCATCTCGCCGCGGGCGCGGTCGGCCTGGAGGGGGCCGCGGTCGTCGATGACGGGCTCGCCCCGGCGGTTGGCCCGGTGGAGCGCGTAGCCCCAGCCGGTCGCCGACACC
The DNA here is from genome assembly GCA_016212795.1 of Elusimicrobiota bacterium. Classification (GTDB taxonomy): domain Bacteria; phylum Elusimicrobiota; class Elusimicrobia; order UBA1565; family UBA9628; genus JACRDT01. The sequence continues at coordinate 110,648 of JACRDT010000034.1, forward strand.
GCCACTTCCCAGGCGTCCCGCGGCTCCACGGAGGCCGTCGCCGCGCCTTCGAGGAGCCTGGTTGAGCCCGCGCCCACGACCTGGTTGAGGTCGATGTAGGTGTCGAGCACGAGCCTGTCGAACCCGTGGGGGGCCGCGGTGGAGGCGGCGAGCCCGCCCATGCGGTAGGTCAGGATGACGGCGTCGTCGTCCCAGTCCGCGCGGAAGCGCTCGATCCTCCAGAGCGGCTTGAGGGGCGAGGGGCCTCCCCGAGGGACGGGGTTGTCGAACGAGAGCCAGTTGGGACCCGCGCGCGCCTGTACCTCGTCCGAGGACGCCCCGGCCCGGCGCCCCGGCCTGGCCGGGGTCAGCAGGGAGGCGAGGACCGAGTCGGGCGCGGGCTGGCGCAGGCTTTTGTAGACGGACACGAGATGCCTGCGGAACTGCCGGTCCGCCTCCTCCATGGCCGCCTGGCCCTGGCTCCCCTGGGCCGGGATCCGGTTCAGCCGATAGAAGCGGTTGGCCTGCGCCTCGCGCAGGGCGGCCGTCGCACCGGCGATGGCGCCAGGGCCGGCCCCGGCGCTGCCGCTTTCGGCGATGGCGCGGGCCGCGTCGCCGTAGAGCCTCCAGGCGAGCTGCTGCTCGGGCCGGCGGGACCAGAAGCCGTCCTCGCCCGTCCAGTCGGACCACGACGGGGCCGCCGTCTTGACCTGAGTCCCCTCGACGCCGTCGAGCGCTCGGGAGACGGGCTGGAACGTCTTGGCGACGCGCTTGGCGTCCGGTCCCGCGAGCAGCCGCAGCCAGGCGCCTTCGGGCACGAGGGCGTCCGCTTCGTCGAGGACCAGCACCGCCGGCGCGGCGGCCTGTTGGCCGCCGCGTGCCGGCTCAAGGTCGCGCGCCGTCGGCTCCCGGCCAAGGGTCCTGACGGCCCTGCAGGGCACGACCAGCATCCCCTTGTAGTGCGACCAGCCCCGGCCGGCGGGGTCGGAGCCCACCGCGACCCACGCGAGGTCCATCGAGCGCAGGACCGGGAAGAGCCTGGGGTCCATGGCCCCCGCGCCGGGGGCGAATCCCCTGGGAGGCGTCCCCCAGAGGGACTTGTGCTCCTCGCGGGCTTCGGCGAGGAGTTCCACCGCGTCCTGGGGCCTCGGGGCCGCGGGATGGGCGTGGATCAGCGGGAGGATGGGGTCGCCGGGGACCCTCAGGGCGATCTCGAGGCGCTTGTCGTCGATGAACGGCGCGAGGACCTGCCTGGCCCGGGGGGTGGCCATGGCGGGCGTCAGGGCCGCCGTGAAGGACAGCTTCTTGTGGCGGGCCAGCGCCGCCGCGACCTCTCCCCATTCGGCGAAGGATTCCGGGGGGACCCATAGGAGCCCCGTCGGCCCGGCGCCGCCGAATCCCAGGAAAGCCCCTGCTTGGGCGCATGTCAGCATGAGGGTGGCGCCCAAGACCAGCCCTCTCGGGGACTTCACGGCGATACGGTCTTGGCCGAGGCAGGGCGGCCTCCGCGCGGTTGGATCTCGGGATTCTTGGGATCCAGCGTGGGCGCGCCGTCGACCAGGAAGAGGTAGCGGTAGCGCCCCGCCGGCAGCGGCACCAAGAGCTCCCAGATGCCGCCGGAGCGCTTGTGCATCGGCATGCCCCCGTCTTCCCACCGGGTGAAGTCGCCGGCCAGGAGCACCGCCTTGGCCTTGGGCGCGGCGAGCCTGAACTCGACGAAGGAGAGCCGCGGCTCTTCGCCGGCGGGACGGTCGCGGTCCAGGGGGCTCTGGAACTGGAAGCTGACCATTCTCGTCGGACGCAAGGTGCCGGGGTCATAGCCCGTGAGGAAACGGTAGTAGCTTCGCAGGGCGCCCAGGAGTTCCACCGAGGGGACCGCCAGGATCGCGAAGCTCGCCAGGACCAGCCCCCAGAAGATCCACTTGGCTCTGCCGATCATGCTGGTTTCCCGTCATGGTACCATTTCGCCTCCCTGGGGTGAAACACGCGGCAAGGAATCGCGTTGCGAATTCCTTGCCGCGTATACTAGAATCCTCCCATGCCGGGCTTGATCCTCGCCGCCGTCCTGTCGCTGGGAGCGCCGAGCCGGGGCGCCGACGGGCCTCCTGCGGCGGCGGCCGCGCTTGCCGACATCGACGGCCGGTACTTCAACAGGCATCGGGCCGGGAACCTGGCCGGCAGCGTCGAATCCCTCGAGAGGCTCCTCGCCGCGCAGCCGGACAGCCCCGAGGTGCTCTGGCGGCTGGGGCGTTCGCTCGTGAGGGTGGGCGAGGGCGTCGAGAAGAAGAAGGACAAGCTCGCGGTCTTCGTCCGCGCCCAGGGACTGCTCGAGAAGGCCATCAGCCTCGACGACAAGAACGTCGAGGCGCACTACTGGTTCGGGGTCTCCATGGGCCGGCAAGGCCAGCTTCGCGGGATCTTCAAGTCGCTTTCCATGGTGAAGGTGATGCGCCGCGAGATGGAGGCCGTGCTGAAGCTGCAGCCCAGGCACGGCGGGGCGCATCATGTCCTGGGCGAGCTGAACCGCGAGCTCCCCGGCTTCCTGGGCGGCGACAAGAAGAAGTCGCTGGAGGAGCTCGAGCTGGCCCGCAGCCTGGCGCCCGACTACACCGCCTCCTACGGGGCGTTGGCCGAGGCTTACCTGGATGCCGGCCAGAAGGGGAAGGCCGTCGCCGTCTGCAAGGCGGTCCTCGAGGTCAAGTCGCCGGAGGACCCGGCGGAATTCGAGGACAACATCAAGGAAGCCCGGGAGCTCCTGAAGAAGCTCGAGTAGGAGCCCGCCGCCGGCCGGTCAGAGACCGGGCTTGCCGTCCTTCGGGGCGTAGGGGAGAGGCAGCGGGGTAGCGTCCCCTGAGGCGATCGTAACTCCCCTCTTGAGCGTCACGGTCTCGGACTTCTCCTTGGCGGTCGGCTCGTCCTTCGAGCGGATCACGCCGAGCTTGACCTCGGTCCCGGCCCGGCCGTAGATCGCGGCCAGGGCCGAGGCGAAGTCGAACGTGGAGGCCTTCGAGCCGTCGATCGCCATGATGACGTCGCCGGTCTTCAGGCCCAGGGATTGCGCCGAGCGCCCCGGGATCACGTGCGAGACCTTGAACCCCGGGCCGTCGTCGCGGGTCTTGATCCACAGGCCGGGTCCGGCCCCGTAGAACCCCGGCGGCTCGATGATCGTGACCGGCTCGACGAGCTCGACCTTGATCTTGAGGTCGGGGCTCAGGTCCTCGTTGTAGGCCATGACGACGGTCCCGCCCGGGCTGACCCGGATGAGGCGCTGGTCCCCGGAGATGTCGACGACCCGGGCGGCGATGGGGTAGTAGCTGCCGCCCTGGAGCTTCATCTTGAAGAAGAAGGGGCGGAGGTTGCGCGTCTGCGAGGGGCCGTTCGCCTCCACGAGCTTGGCCCAGAACAGGGACTTCGGCGGCAGGCTCAGGAAGTCGAGCGACTGGTCGGTGCAGACCGCGGTCGTCGCCTCGCCGCTCAGGACGTCGCCCGGCTTGGCGTCGACCGGGATCCCTTTCGGGAACCGGACCCAGAAGGATTGGCCCGCGAGGATCTTGAATTCCTGGCGGGGGGCGTTCTTGACCGCCGCCTCGGCCGACGTCTGGCCCTGGGTCATGAGGCGTTCCTTCAGCGTCGCTTCGTGCGCCGACAGGTCCTCCGGCGAGCGGACGAAGGCCGGCTTGAGGGGAAGGGCCTTGCCGGCCAACGGCTGGGTGCCGAGGCCGCGGACCGCGACGCCGTAGAGCCGTGTCCCCGGTGCGAGGCCCTGGACCGAGTCGCGCGCCGTCTTGGCCGTACCGAGCGCGGACGCGCCCAGATGGGTCAGCCGGTCCCCCGGCAGCAGTCCCATGGACTCGGCCTCCGAGCCGGGGACCACGCCGGTGACCTCGAAATCGGCCCCTCGCTGGAGGGTCAGCGCTCCGACGGCGGCCAGCGGAGTCTCCGACGCCGGCTGACGTGTCGGCGTCGCGGGCGCGGCCGCTTGCGGCGGCTTGGCCTCGGGCGGTTCCTGGCGCTTGTCCGGCGAGACCTTGATCTTCGGACGCTGCGCGGGCCGGTCGTTCGCCTTGGCATGGCGGGCGGGCTGTCTCCTCTCCTTGGGAGCGGCGGCGGCCGAGGGGCCGCTGCCGTCGGAGCGCTGCTGTCCTCCTTTCGCGGGGACGGCGGCGGGCTGGGCCGCGTCAGCTTTGGGCCCGGCGGGTTGGGCCGTTGCGGCCTTGGCCTCGGCAGGCGCCGGCTGCCGGCTCTTCGAGGGTTTCGCGGGCTCGGAGGCCTTGGCCTTCGTCTCGGCCGTTTGAGCGCCGGCGATGCCGGCTGAGAGGATCAGGATCAGGAGATGTCGCATGTCTTCACCTCATCTCGTGGAGGACTTCTTCTTCGTGGTATCGTTCCTGGCGTCGGCGGGAGACTTCGTGGTGTCGGTCGGAGCCGTCGCGGCGCCGCCGGAGGGCGTGCCGGCCGCGGACGGCCCCAGGCTCGGCTTCGCGGGAGCGGTCGACTTCCGTCTTTTCACGACGGGCGGCCTGGCCGCGCCCGGCGTTCCTGGCGCGGACGTGCCGCCTCCGCTTGACATGGGGAGCGGCCTGGCCGGCGGGGCCGGCTTCGCGGCGGGCTTGGCGGCCTTCGGCTCCGCGGCGTTGGACTCCCGGACCTCGGCCTCAGGGGCGGCCTGAGGCGCCTCGGCGGGGGGGAGTTCCTGCTGAACCTTGCGCTCGAGGACGGCCGCCCGGGAGGCTTCCAGCTTGCGGCGTTCCTCGGCCACCGCGGCGGAGGTGGCGACCAGCTTGTTGTCGTCGGGCAGGAGCTTCGCCGCGGCGGCATCGGCCGGGACCAGGATGGACTTGCCCGAGGAGTCGGCTGCCCGGAGCAAGGCCTCGCCCTGCTTGGCGAAGCAGGCGGGCAAGGAGAGCGTCGGGAGGCGGGCGAGCGCGGCGTTGGCGATGCGCAGGGAGGCCGCGGCGGGGTCGGCGCCGGGCTCGGGCGGGTTCTCCGCGTCCCGGACGCTGTCATCGAGGGTCTGGCCCCACAGCGCCAAGGCGCGCACGGCCGGCAGGTCTTCCTCGAGCTTCTTGGCGGCCGCGTCGAAGGAGCCGCACCGGGCCGCGGGGTCGGCGTCGAGGATGGCCAGCGCCTGGGTCATGTTCTCGGCCGCCGAGGAGAACCGGCAGTCCTTCTCGAGGGCCCTCGCTTTGGCGGCGGTCTGTTGGAAGGCGGCCTGGTCGTTCTTGCGCCTGTTGATGGTCTCGAACTGGGACTGGAGGTCGGCCAGGTACCGGTCGCAGCCCGCCGGGAGGGCGGCGATCGTCTTGACGGCGGCTTCCGTGCGCTGGGTCAGGTAGTCGCACTTCTGGGAGGACAGGTCTTCCCGCGTGGCGGCGATGGATTCCTCCAGCTTGGCGACGACGGCGGCGTTCTTGGCCGCGTCCGCGCGCCGCTTCTGGGCGGTGACGAGGAGGTCGGCGTACGTCTTCTTCTCCCTGGCGGCCTCGGCGATCGTCGCTTCCAGGTGCCCGTAGGAGCCTTCGGCTTCCTTGAACCGGCAGTCGAGCGCCTGATGATCGGCCAGGGCGAGCCCGTCGAGGGCCAGGTCGAAGGCGCCGGCCACGGGGACGGCGACGGCCTCCTTGAGGGTGTTCCCTTCCGCCGAGCCGACGATGGAGCGGAAGGTGAAGGACCGGGAGTCCTTCAGGAGCGGTTCGCGCTTGACGATGTAAGGCCCTCCGTTGGACCGGCGCGCCTTCTTCGTCTCGAGCATGTCGGCGCCGTCCTTCCCGCGGTCGGCGTAGGTCGTCTCCTCGACCTCGACCGTCTCTCCGTCGGTCAACCCGTCGAGCCAGTAGGCGCCCGTCACGACGACCGCGTCGCCGCGCTCATGACGGCCGAGCTTGACCGGCTGGTGCAGGTGGAGGCCCGCCGAGGTCAGCGTCACCCGGGGTCCCGCCGCGGCGGCGTCGCCGGGGGAGGCCGCGGCCGGCTGGGCGAGCTTGGCCTTGAGGCCGTCGACGAACCCGGAGGCCCCGCTGAGCGCCTTGGCCACGGTCTCGAGCTCGTCGATCTGCGAGGCGACGGCGCGCTTGGCCTCCAACTTCTCAAGGGATTGCCGGTAGCGCCGGACCGCGCTGACGCGGCGCTGGTCCGCGAGATACTTCTTGAGCCAGTCCCGCAGCTCGCCGGACAGGCTGGCGTTCCTGACGTCGGTGTCGGCCAGGGGCGAGAGGTCCTTGCCGTAGGCGGCGGACATGAACTTCGTGAAATGCTCCACGGCCCCGTCGTGGCGGCGGACGGCCGCGAAATGCTCGTCGAAGAAGGCGTCGGCCAGGAGCGAGGGGTCCGGCAGGGCGTCGGCGCGCGTGCGCGCCGCGAAGGCGGCGCCCCAAGGGGTGTCGAACAGGGCGCCCTCGGCCGAGGCGGTCTCGGCCTTGGCGTAGCCGGGAGCGCTCATGTCCTCGTGGGCCGCGATGAGCAGCAGGGCCACCGATTGGACGTCCGGCGTCACCAGGCCGCCCGGGGCGACCTGCCTGAGGGGGGCGAAGCCCAGCGTCTCGCCCTCCTGAGCCACGGGGTTGCCCGAGGCGAAGCGCCGGTAGGCTTCGGCGAGGTCGATGGAGGCGAAGCTCTTCGCGGCGGCCTCCCGCAGCGCGTCCCACAGGCCGTCCTGGAGGCGCGCGCCGTCCTTGTCCTCCTGGATGATGAGGTAGTCCTTCTTCCTGAGGATCCTGAGCGCTTCGGGGCCGATGGTCTCCAAGGCCCAGGCCGCGGCTTTCCTCTCGGGTGAGAGGGAGACGGCCTGGCCCGCGGGGGCCAGGCCGTCGGAGCGCTGCTGTTCTCCTTTCGCGGAGACGGCGGTCTCTTTCTCGGCCGCTTTCTCGCTCGTCCGGCGGGACTGGACCGCCGTCCCCGAAGGCGCTTGGCGTTCTCCTTTCGCCGGCGGGACCTGGCCGGTCTCGGCCGAGGCGTCGACCGCCGCCCAAGCCAGGCACGCGGTCAGGGTCAAAAGGATGGATGTCGTCTTTTTCATATGCGGTATTGGGCCAAGACCTGCTTGATCTCCTGTGCGATGTCTTCCAGTTCCTGCCGTGCCGGGTGGTCCTTCTGCAGCCCGGCGGCGATCTCGGCGAGGCGCGCCGCGGCCTTCCTCGAGCGGTCGCGGTCCGCGTGGAGCTTGCCGCGCAGCGCGGCCTGCATGTCGGCGAAGTCGTCGACGATCTCCTTGAGGGTGTCGTTGTCCCGGACGCTGACGGCGGAGACGAAGTCGCCGTTCTTCAGGCGCTCCATGGCCGCGGCCAGGACGCGCAGCGGGCCGGCGAAGCGGTGCGACCAGACCAGGGCGATGAGGCCGCTGGCCAGGACCGCCACGGCCGCGCTGACGACCAAGGGCATGCGCATGCTCTGCGCGAACCAATCCAGGGAGTGGAACATCTGGCCGGACTGGGTCGAGGCGGCCTCCAGCCCCCGGGCCAGGCTGTAGGCGACCAGCAGGACGCTGCCGGTGACGAGGACCAGCACCGTGAACAGGATCTGCGACTGCACCGGGGGGTCGATCCAGAACTGCCGTCTCTTTTTCGAGGTCATATCACTCGCCCCCCCCGCGGGGGGGCGAGTAGCGGGGGGGCCGACGCCGCAGTCACTCGGCCCCCCCCCGCAGGGGAGGATCGTATACGGGGGGGCGAGTAGCGGGGGGGCTGATGCCGTTTCATAAATCTCTTCCCATGGATAGTATCAAGCCACCTCCACGTTGTCAATCAACCTGGTCCCGCCCAGCCTCACGGCGGCCAGGAGCCTCTGGCCGTCCGCGCGCGCCCGGGCATCCGTGAGGTCGCGGCCGTCCACCAGGCTCACGTAGTCGATCGATATCCCCGGGACCCTGAGGATGCGCTTGCGGACGCCCGCCAGCAGGACGGCCGGCGTCGCGCCGCGGGGCTGACGGGCGCCCCAGGCGAGGGCGCCGTGCAGGAGCGGCGCGAGCGACCGCTCCTCGCGCCCGAGGTAGCGGTTGCGGCTCGACATGGCCAGCCCGTCGCTCTCCCGGATGATGGGGCACCCGACGACGCGCACGGGGAGGTCGAGGTCCGCGGCCATCCTCCTGATGACGACGAGCTGCTGGAAATCCTTCTCGCCGAAGTAGGCTGCGTGGGGGCGGACGATGTTGAGGAGCTTGAGGACCACCGTCGCGACGCCCTTGAAGTGCCCGGGCCGGAAGCGTCCGCAGAGCCGGTCCGAGAGCCCCCGGACCTCCACCTGGGTGGAGAAGCCCTCGGGGTAGACGCCGCCGGCTTCGGGGCAGAACACGGCGTCCGCCCCGGCCCGCCGGCAGCGCGCGAGGTCGGCCGGCAGGGTGCGGGGGTAGCGGCGGTAGTCCTCCTGCGGGCCGAACTGAGCGGGGTTGACGAAGATGGAGACGGCCACCCGGCGGTTCTCCGCCCGGGCCCTGCGGACGAGGGAGACATGCCCTTCGTGGAGCGCGCCCATCGTGGGCACGAAGCCCACCGACAGGCCCCGCTGCCTCCACAGGGCCGAGGCGGCGGCCATCGCCCCCGGGCCGCGGATGGTCCTCATAGGTTCCTCCGGAAGAACGAGGTCAGGCGCTCCTCGTACTCGGCTTGGGCCGCGGCGTGGCATTCGGTGTGCCCCGCCCCGGGCACGACCCAGAGCTGCTTGGGCTCCCCGGCGCGGTCGAACAGGGAGCGGACGTCCTCCGGCGGCATCAGGAGGTCCTCGGCCGCGGCGATGAGGAAGAGCGGCCGCGGCGCGATGCCCGCGACCGACCGGATCGGGCTGGCGGCGTCGACCTCGGCGGTGCCGACCCGCCAGCGCAGCATCTGGATGGTCAGCCACACGAGGGGGACGTAGGGCACGCGCATGTTGATCCACGCCCAGCGCCGGACCACGTTCCGGTAGTCCGGGAAAGGGCTTTCCAGGACGGCCGCTTTGATCTCGGGGTGGCGGGGCATGCTGAGGATGGCGACGGCCGCGCCCATGGACATGCCGAAGACGCCCAGCCTCTTGAGCGCTTGCGGCTTGCGCTCCCTTAGGAAGTCGACGGCGGCGTCGAAGTCCATGGTCTCGAGATAGCCGATGGTCGTGATCCTGCCCTCGGACTCCCCGTGGGAGCGGTTGTCGAAATAGAGGAGGTTGAAGCCGGAGGCCTTATTGAGGAAGTACGTCCGGTCGAGGAGGTAGCCCTTGCTGTCTCCCCACCCGTGGCACATCAGGAGGGTGAGGTCGGACCCCGTGCCGGAGGGGATGAACCAGCCCCGCAGGGTCAAGCCGTCGCGGGTCTTGAAGGAGACTTTCTCGTAGGCGAGCCCGTAGAGCTCCGGGAAGGATTCGACCGGGGCTTTGTTGGGCGGGTAGAGGATGACGCCCGCGCCCCAGTAGGAAGCCGCGGCGGCGCAGGCCGCGACGAGGAGCGCCACGGCCACCCAGGTCACTTCGAGAACTCGTGGTCGGGGCCGGGGAACCTGCCGTCGCGGACTTCCTGGCAGTACTGGGTCACGGCCTGGCTCGACAGACTGCGCAGCTCTGCGTAGCGCTTGACGAACGTCAAGGGGGGGCCTTCGCCCAGGCCCAGCAGGTCGTCGACCACCAGGATCTGCCCGTCGCAGCGGGGGCCGGCGCCGATGCCGATCGTGGGGATGGAGAGCTTGCGGGTGATCTCGCGGGCCAGCCCCGAGGGGACGCACTCCAGGACCAGGGCGAAGACGCCCGACGCCTCGAGGACCTTGGCGTCGGTCACCATCCTCTCGGCCTCCGAAGCCTTGCGGCCCTGCACCTTGTAGCCGCCGAGGCGGTGGATGGCTTGCGGGGTCAGGCCGAGGTGCCCCATGACCGGCACGTTGATGCGGAGCAGCTCCTTGATGATGGGCGCCACGTCCATCCCGCCCTCGAGCTTGACCGCCTCGGCGCCGCCTTCCTTGACGAGGCGGCCCGCGTTGGCCAGGGCGTCGGCCACGCCCAGCTCGTACGAGAGGTAGGGCATGTCCGCCACGAGGAGGGCGCGGCCCAGCCCCCGCCGGACGGCCTTGACGTGGTGCAGCATCTCCGGGACGGTGACGGGGAGGGTGTTCTCGTAGCCGAGCTTCACCATGCCCACGGAGTCGCCCACGAGCACGACGTCGGCGCCGGAGGCGTCGACCATCCTGGCGGTGGGGCAGTCGTAAGCCGTGAGCGCGGCGATCTTGACGCCTTTGCGTTTCAGCTCGAGGAGCGTGGCGGTCGTGACCTTGCCGGGCACGGTGCAATCCTAACAGTTTCAGGCGGGCGCTTCAATCGGGCGAGGCATCGTGCGAGGCGTCGGGCCGCCGTCGCCCCGCCGGCGAGCCTCAGCGACGGTGCGAGCTCGGCCAGCGGCGCCAGGACGAAGGGGCGGCGCGCCGCGCGGGGGTGGGGGAGGGTCAGCCAGGGGCCGCGGAGGCGGCGGCCGCCGAAGTCGATGATGTCGACGTCGAGCGGCCGCGGGCCCCAGCGCCGTCCGGGCCGCCGGCCGGCCAGGGCCTCGAGGCGCTTGCATTCGGCCAGCAGGCCCATGGGGCTGAGCCTGGTCGCGAGGCGCACCGCGCAGTTGAGGAAGGGGCCGCCGCAGGAGGGCGGGTCCGGCGCGGTCTCATGGACCCGGGACCGCGCCAGGACCCGGCAGCCGTCGAGCCTTCCGAGCCGCGCGAGGGCGCGCCCGAGGTGCCGCCTACGGGGGCCGAGGTTCGACCCGAGGCTCAGGAAGCACGTCACCATCGCACGGCGGCGATGCGCTCCATCGCCAGCGACAGCCTGCTCTCGACGGCCGTCAGGGCGAACCGGACGTAGCCTTCGCCGCGCGGGCCGAAGCCCGCCCCGGGCGTGGCCATCACCCCAGCCCGCTCCAGCAGCCGCTCGGCGCAGCGGGCGCTGGGGATGCCGCCCGGCGTCGCGCACCAGAGGTAGAAGGTGGCGGCGCCCGGGAAGACCCTCCAGCCGGCGCGCTCGAGCGCCGCCGCGCAGCGGGCCCGGCGGCCGCCGAGGCGTTCGCGCATGGCCTGCGCCGCGGCGTCGCCGCGGCGCAGCGCCGCGACGGCGGCCGCTTGGACGGCGGTGAAGACCCCGGAGTCGATGTTGCTCTTCACCTCGGCCAGCGCCCGGATCGCCCGGCTGCTGCCGCACGCCCAGCCCACGCGCCAGCCGGTCATGTTGAACGTCTTGGAGAGCGAGTGGAACTCGACGGCGCACCGCATGGCGCCGGGCGCGGCGAGGACGCTGGGGGGGCGCGCGCCGTCGAAGAAAGCCTCCGCGTAGGCGGCGTCGTGCGCGAGCCACGCCCCGCGCTCCAGCGCCCAGGCCACGGCTCGCGAGAAGAGCCCCGGCGAGGCGGTCGCGCCCGTGGGGTTGTTGGGGTAGTTAAGGAAGAGCAGGCGCGCCCCCCGCGCCCCGGCCAGCGGGCGGGAGCCGAAATCCGGCAGGAAGCCGTTGCCCTCGAGGAGAGGGTAGCGGACCGGCCTGGCTCCGGCGAGGAGGGCTCCGGTCCAGTACGGCGGGTAGCCGGGGTCCGGGGCGTAGACGGCGCAGCCGCGCCCGGCCAGGGCCAAGGGGAGGTGCCCGATCCCCTCCTTCGAGCCGATGAGGGCCAGGACCTCGGTCGCCGGGTCGAGGCGGACGCCGTAGCGCTCCCGCATGAACCAGGCGACGGCTTCCCGGAACGCTTCGGACCCGCGGTTGTCCGGGTAGCGGTGGAGGGAGGGGTCGCGGACGGCCTCCGCCATGGCGTCGACGATGAAGCCCGGGGTCGGCAGGTCGGGATCCCCGATCCCCAGGTTGATGATGTCCCGGCCCCGGCGGACCGCCGCCTCCCTCTTGCGGTCGAGCGCGACGAACAGGTACGGCGGCAGGTCGGCGAGCCGGGGATTGAGGGGCGGTTCCTTCATAAGCGGCGGCGGCTCACTTCTTGGCCGCCGCCCTGGCGTAGACGCGGTGGAGCGCGGCCACGGCGAGGACGAGCAGGACCAGCGCGGCGGCGTTGCCGACCCAGCCCTCGAAGACGCCCATCGCGCCGGGCCGGCCCGCGCAGCCGTAGTCCGCGAGGGTCTTGGACGTCAGGAGGGCAGACAGGCCGGCCCCGATCTTGGGGAAGAGGCCGCCTTCGAAGACGAGCAGGGTCCAGAGGAGCCAGTAGAGGACGCCGATGGCGGCCATGCAGGCGACCAGGGTCCCGGCGAGGTGGACGGGGTCGAAGTGGGGCTCGAGGGGGTCGTCGTCCGCGAGCAGGTCCTCCAGCCAGCGCCAGGCGCGGCCGAGCCGCGCGATCGCCGCGTTCATAACCGGAGCATGTCCCTCATCCCGTAGAGCCCGGGCTTCTGCTTGCGGATCCAGAGGGAGGCCTCGAGCGCCCCGCGGGCGAAGACGTCCCTCGAGTGGGCGCGGTGGGTGATCTCGATGCGCTCGTGCGGGCCCGCGAGGGTGAGGGTGTGCTCGCCGATGATGTCGCCCATCCGTTGGGCGACGATGGGGACCGCCTCGGAGGTCCCGCGGGCCTCCTGGACCTGCTTGGCCAGCGACAGCGCGGTGCCCGACGGGGCGTCCTTCTTCAGGCTGTGGTGGGACTCCGCGATCGAGAGCTCGTAGCGGCCCAGGATGGAGCACGCGATGCGGCACAGGTGGACCATGACGTTGACGCCCGGGCTCATGTTGGGCGCGAGGAAGAGCGGGATGGACCGGCTCAGGGACCGGAGCTGCGCCGCCTGGACCGTCGTGAAGCCCGTGGTGCCGACGACGGCCGCGACCTGGGCCTTGGCCGCCGCGGCGACCGCCTGGACCGAGCCTTCGGGCAGGGAGAAATCGACCAGGACGTCCGCGCGGGCGAGGGCCTCGGCGATGCGGGAGGCCCCGAGGACGGCGCCGTCCGCCGGCGCGGGGTCCTTGTCCACGCGGCCGACGACGCGCAAGCGCTTGTCTCGCGCCGCGAGCTCCGTGACCCGCGAGCCCATCCTGCCGAGCGCGCCGCAGACGACGATATCCAGGGGTTTGGGCATGGGAGCCCCGAGAATATATCAAATTTGTCCGCGCTTCGACGCGGGCCGGAATTGGTAGAATGGGGGCGCTATGAACTGCCCGAAATGCCCGGACACGCCGTTGGAGAGCTGCACCATCCCGCTCAAGGACCGGAGCATCCCGGGGCCCGACGCGACCACCAGGATGCTCGAGATGGACCTGTGCCCCTCGTGCGGAGGGGCCTGGTTCGACAAGGACGAACTCGACTTCTACATCGACGAAAAGGCGGTCCCCGTGCCGCCGATGGCCAGGACCGTGGACCCTGCCGCGGACGCCAAGCCGGGGAACTGCCCGCGCTGCGCCCGCGCGATGGAGAAGAAGCCCGCCATCAGCAACCCGGCGGTCACCGTGGACGGTTGCGCGGGATGCGGCGGGATCTGGCTCGACGCGGGCGAGCTGGAGCGCGCGGCCGCGGAAGGGATCCCGCTCAAGGACCGGCTCAAGGAGATGTTCGGGGACCTGGGCGGACCGCCGAGGAGGTAGCGGCCCGGGCTGGCGCCCCCTACGGGAATCGAACCCGTGTCTCCACCTTGAAAGGGTGATATCCTAACCGTTAGACGAAGGGGGCCAGTCACTGGCCTCCCCCCGCGGGGGAGCCCAGTAGCTGAGGGGGGCGAAATCCCCCTCGGCTACTTTCCTCCCCGCGGGGGAGGAAAGTGAAATGAGCCCGGTGGGATTCGAACCCACGACCCCACGCTTAAAAGGCGTGTGCTCTACCAACTGAGCTACGAGCTCTTCAACGCTTATTCTATCAAACAAATTTAGCGCTCAGCGAATGCTCGTCGATGAGGGGTGGTGCCGTCCTTGGTGCTATGGCAGGCCCGGATACCGGTATCGCGGACTCGAAGGCGGCCATTTCAGACGCCAGGTGCCCCCGGCTCAAGCGGGTGTATCGCTGTGTCATGGCAGGCGTGGAGTGGCCCAGGAGGGCCTGGAGCGTGGGAAGGTCGTTGGTCCGCATGATGAAGTGGCTCGCGAAGCTGTGCCGCAAGTCGTGAAAGCGGAAACTATGGATGCCTGCCGCCTTTACAACTTGCTCGAAGAATCGCCGGAGCATGATGACGGGCAGATCGAAAACCGATCCCGAAGGGCGGGGGAATAGGCTGGTCAGGACCTCATGGAGCTTGGAGCAGATCGGGATATCGCGGGACTTCCCCGACTTCGTCCGCTCAAGGTGGATCATGTCCCGGTTTCGATCGACATTTTCCCAGGTTGGATACTTCTGTGGCTGGGAAGGTGCCAAATTGGCACCTTAGAGCAGGCCAGCCCAACCGTCAAAATGCCGGGGGAGCCTGTGCGGGTGTCGCGTGAGGGCAATCGGTGGACGGGCTACTTTTGGGACGGGTGCGGCAGGAAGCCAATCTGACGCTTTTGCTTGGCTGGGGGGTCCATGAGTCGGCGGAGCGCCCTGAAGACGGCCCGGATTTTCGCCGCCTGCATGCCCAACTCGGCGTCGTGCCCGGACAGGTGCCTCTCGATGTCTTCCAGCCGTTTGGCCAGGTCCTTGTGCGTCACCAGGACTTCTCTCAGCCGCACGAAGGCCCGCATGATCGCGATGTTGACCTGGATGGCGCGTTTGCTGTTCAGGACGCCGGAGAGCATGGCGACGCCTTCTTGCGTGAACACCAGGGGGAGCTTGCGTCGGCCGCCCCACCCAGAACTTGATGTCGCAATTTGCGACATCAAGTGGCGGCACTCCTCAAGGGTCAGCCGGAACATGAAATCCGGCGGGAAGCGCTGGAGGTTCCGGCGCACCTGCTCATTGAGCCTTCTGGTGCCGACTCCGTAGAGGGCCGCCAGGTCCGAGTCAAGCATGACCTTGTGGCCACGAAGGAGATAGATGCGCCGCTCGATGCTTTCCAGGGGGATCAGGGTGTTGCTGGTCATGGCATTCTGGGGCGTCGGGGGGATTCTACCATTTCGGACGGCCGAGGAATCCTTGTGCGCTTTCGTCCTGGCGCGGCGGTGGTGCCATCCGTGGTGCCACGCGGCCATCAAATGGCACCGGACGCCATCATGCGCGGCATGGAACCTCACGACGAAGGGGAGGATTTCCCGACGGACGCGGAGCGGTTAAAAGGCGTGTGCTCTACCAACTGAGCTACGAACTCCCGGCCGTTGATTATACAAATTCTGCCCCGCGGTTAGGCTGGCGGAGGGAAGCCGTGCTTGGCGAAGAAGTCCTTGACCTTGTCGTCGTCAGGGTTGGGGCTGGCGCACTTTGGGCACTGCATGGCTCACCGCCTGACCTTGGCGTTCCCGGCCCGCGGCAGGCGCAAGGGGTCGGGTGAGAGGTCCCGGCTGAGCATGGCGACGAAGGCGACGCCGAGCGCGATGATGGCGGCGAGCGCGACGATCGGCAGGAAGCGGGTCGACGAGCCGGCGTGGATGGTCTCCTGCCATTTCGAGCCGCACGCGACGCAGTAGCGCCGGTCGCTGCCGTCGACGGCCCGAGCCCAGTGGCGGATCAGCGAGGAGGCGTAGCGCACCTTGGTGCTGCCGCAGCGAGGGCACTTGTCTTTCATGGGGGCGCGGGCGCTACCTGCCGGCGAATGGCGCGGCCGGGTCCACGCCGCCGAGGATGTCCGGGAGGCCCTTGATGGCCGCCTTCGGGGAGGGCCCCGGGGGAGGGACCGGCTCCTGCAGGGCCCGCCGGAGCTCGTCGACGCGGGCGTAGAGGTTGTCGCCGGGGCAGTCGGTGGCCTGCTGGTCCCGGTGGCCCAGGAGGGCCCGGGGGTCGATCGAGTAGGCGGCCACCAGCCAGCGCGCCAGCCCCAGGAACGCGCCGAGCTGGGCCGCGCTCGGCTGGGCGTTGACGGGCGGGTGGTAGTTGCCCATGAAGGAAACGCCGACGTTGCCGGTGTTGTGGTTGAGGACGTGGGCGCCGACCACGGTCTCCGGCCTGCCCTGGAAGACGCGGCCCGAGCCGTCGATGACGAAGTGGTAGCCGATGTCGTTCCAGCCCCGGCCGGCCTGGTGGTAGCGCTGGATGAGGCGCATCTCCACCCGGGCGTCCTCGAGCGTGAAGGCCGACGCTCCCGCCGTGTGGTGGATGGTCATGCGGGCGGGCGCCATGGGCGTGTACTCGTATTTCGGGGGCGCGGCGTTCCAGCCCTCGCGCGACTCGACCTCGGGCTTGACGGCGTCGGTGGAGGCCTCGACCTTCTTGGGCGAGACCGGCTCGGCCTCGCGCCGGGCCCGGTAGGCCTCGAGCTCGTAGACCTCGATGACGCTCGACGCCCGGGCGCCCTGATGCACGACGCGCAAGCGGACCGTCGAGCCCTTTCGCCCCTGGAGCGCGAACTTCCCCCAGAAGCGGCCGTTCGGGAAGACCTCCACCGCGGCGCTCGCCCACGGCCCCTGGTCCTTGTCGTCGACAGAGGCCTCGAAGGTGACGCCGGGGACGGTGCGGCCCTGGAACAGCAGGGAATCGTACGCGGCCGGGACGGGGTCGCTGACGCCGAAGTCGTGCACGACCTCGCCGGGCTGCGACAGGGGGTGGACCGTGAACTTCCGGGCGGCCGGGGCGCCCGCGAACGTGATCATGACGCCCGGTTCGTGCGCGAAGGACGCGGCGGCCAAGGCCAGGCACGCGAGCACCGGCGACATGGCCCAATTATACCACGAAAAAACGTCCGCGGCCGCTGGGTTCTTATTTGGAAACCGGAAACTCGCGGGCGCGGAAGATTGAAGGCGTTCGCCAAAGTTGATATAATCACCATCATCCGGCCGCAACAGCGGGGAAGTTTTCTGACTCAGCCGATCCAATCCAAGAGCGCTGGCTCGATTCTCGGGAAGGCGACGCATCTCCTTTCCCCCGTCTCCCCGAGGCCGTGACGGATGCGCCGATATAAGGCCCAGATCCGGCGCTACCGGGTGAGCACGCGGCCCAAGCTGCGGTCCCGCCGGCTGAGGGAGTTCGCCGCCGTCGCCTTCCTGCTCGTGCTGGGCGGGGCGGCCGCCTTGACGCTGCCGCGGCTGTCGGCCGAGTTCCCCGGCTGGCCGGAGATCGCCCGGCGGGCGTTCCCCGGCCCGTTCGTGGTGGTCGGCGTCCCGGCGTCGCTGGAGGAGCCGTTCTCCAGGACGCTGGCGCAGGCTGAAGGGACCTCGTACGCCAAGGCGGCGCGGCTCAAGGCGAGTTTCCCCGGCGTGCGCGCCGTCAGGGTCCGGCACGACTGGATCGAACGGAGGGTGCGCTTCGAGGTCGAGATGCGCCAGGCGTTGGCCAAGGTGGTGCATGGCGGCCGTCTGCGGGGCCATCTCGCCGCGGACGGTTCGGTCTTCATGGCGCCGGAAGAGCTCCGGCCCGCCGTCCTCCCCGAGGTCGACCTCGAGGGGGCCGACGCGGCCGAGCGCCGGCGCGTGGCCGAGTTCCTCGCGGGTTTCGGCGGGACCGGCGGCGTCCCCGGGACGCTCGAGAGGATGGGGTTCGTGTCGAAGGCCGAGGGGTGGGAGGCGAGGCTCGCGGACGGGACCACGGTGTTCTGGGGGGACCTGCGGTGGACGGCGGAGAAGGTCGCGCGGCTCAAGCAGGTCCTGGAGGATTCCCGCAGGACGCTCCAGGGCGCGCTGACGGCGGACATGAGGTATTTCGAGGACGGGAAGATCTACGTCCGGCTTTCCCGCCCATCCAGCTGATGAGGATGTTCCTAGCCATGAGGGTCTTTTAGCATGATCAAGAAGGATGTCGTCGCGGGGCTCGACCTGGGATCGGGGAAGGTCACCTGCCTCATCGGCTCCCCCGACGGCCAGGAGCGGCGGATGCGCGTCCTGGGCGGGGCGACCGTCCCCTGCCGCGGCATCAACGGCGGCGTGGTCGTGAACATCGAGGAGACCGCCCGGGCCATCACCAGGGCCGTCGAGGACGCGGAGGCCTGCGCTGGGCGGCCCATCGTGACCGAGCTCTACCTCGGCATCCGCGGCGCCCACCTCCAGTCGTTCAACAACCGCGGGGCCTTCAACATCGCGCGGACCGACAAGGAGATCACGCCCGACGACGTGAACGGCGTCGTGGGCAACGCCCGGGCCATCCCCCTCTCCACGGAGCGCCACATCCTCCACGTGGTGCCGCAGGGCTTCACCCTCGACCGCCAGGCGGGGATCGCCAACCCCGTCGGGATGGAGGCCAACCTCCTGGAGGTCGGGGTCCACATCATCACGGCGTCGACCGCGCACATCAACAACCTCAGCAAGGCCGTGGCCAAGGCCGGCTTCGAGGTGATCGACCCGGTCTACAGCCTGCTGGCCACGGGGGAGCTGCTCGTGACGCCGGAGGAGAAGGACCTCGGGTGCGTCCTGATCGACCTGGGCGGTCAGTCCGTCTCCCTCGGGGTCTACTGCGAGGGCAGCATCAAGTACTCCAAGGAGCTCGCCTTCGGGGCCGACCTGATCACCCGCGACCTGGCGGTGGGGCTGCGGACCTCGCACGCCACGGCCGAGAAGCTCAAGGTCGGGCACGGCGTCGCGTACCCCTCGCTCCTGAACGGCGACGACGAGATCGGCTACTGCGGCATCGACGGCCGGTCGTCCGCGTCGGTCCGGACGCGGACCATGATGGGCTTCATCCTGCCGAGGGTCGAGGAGATCTTCACCCTCATCGCCGACGACCTGCGCAAGTCCTCCTACGCCGAGCTGGTGGCCTCGGGCGGCGCCATCCTGACGGGCGGGGGCTCGCTCCTGCGCGGCTCCATCGAGGCGGCGACCCAGATCCTCGAGATCCCGGTGCGGGCCGGGACGGCCCACCCGGACCAGATCGCCTGCGACGACACCTGGCTCGACCCGGCCTACGCGACGGCGCTGGGGCTCCTGAACTACTCGACGGCCCCCCACTGGGGCGACGGCCCGCACCACGCGATGGGCCGCAAGAAGCCGGTGTGGGTCAGGCGCATGGCCTCCTGGTGGAAGGAGCTGTTCTGATGCGCATCAGGCCCGCCGAGGATTTCCGGGAGCTGCGCGCCGTCATCAAGGTCTTCGGCATCGGCGGCGCCGGCGGCAACGCGGTCAACCGGATGGTGGAGGCGCGGCTGCAGGGCGTCGAGTTCATCGCGGCCAACACCGATTCCCAGGCGCTCAAGGGGAGCCTCGCCGAGGTCCGCATCCAGCTGGGCGAGGGCCTCACCGGGGGGCTCGGCGTGGGCGGCGACCCGGCGAAGGGCAAGGACGCCACGCTCGAGTCCGAGACGCAGATCCGCGAGGTCCTCCAGGGCTCGCACCTGGTCTTCATCACGGCCGGCATGGGCGGCGGCACCGGGACGGGGGGCGCCCCCGTCGTGGCGAAGATCGCCAAGGAGCTCGGGGCCCTGACCGTCGGCGTCGTCACCAAGCCCTTCGAGTTCGAGGGCCTCAACCGCACCGCGCTGGCCGACGGCGGCATCCAGGAGATGCGCCAGAGCGTCGACACCCTGCTGATCATCCCCAACCAGCGCATCTTCGAGATCATCGAGTCCCACACGCCCTGCGACGAGGCCTTCCGGCGCGCCGACGACGTGCTGCGCAAGTCCATCCAGTCGATCTCGGACATGATCACGGTCCCGGGCTTCATCAACATGGACCTCAACGACATCCGCGCGACCATGAAGGACGCCGGCGAGGCCCTCATCGGCATGGCCGAGGAGTCCGGGCCCCAGCGCGCGGTCCGGGCCGCCAAGGCCGCGGTGGAGTCGTCGCTGCTCGAGAACGCGGTCATCGACGGGGCCAAGGGCCTGGTCATCAGCATCACGGGCCGCAAGGAGGACCTCACGCTCAGCGAGGTCGAGGGCGCCGCGGAGCACATCAAGAGCACCGCCTGCCCGGACGCCAACATCAAGGTCGGCACCGCCTACAACGACGCCATCGGCGACAATATCCGCGTCACGGTCATCGCGACCGGCTTCCCGACGAGGCGCAAGCGCGGCCTGGGGCTGCGCCGGGGGGTGGACCTGGGGCCGCCCGACGTCCCGCCGGACGCCCGGCCGCTCGTGGGGGCCGTCACGATGGAGGAGCTGAATAAGCCCGCCTTCATGAGGCTCAAGGTGAGGAAGTTGAGATGACGTTGCGGCGATTGGCGGCGTTCAAGGAGGAGGAATACCCGATGAAACGAGTTTGCCCCGCCGGACAGAAGCGTCCCTCCCGCGGGGAGGGGCGCTGATATGGACCTTCAGACGATGCTGCAGAAGATGATCGATACGAACGCCAGCGACCTGCATATCCGCGCCGGCGGGCCGGCCTACATCCGGGTGGACGGCGACGTGGCGACGGTGGCCCCGGAAGTCCTGGGGCAGGCCGAGGTGGAGGCGATGCTGGGCCAGATCTCCAGCAACCGGGCCAAGAAGCTCTACGAGGAGAAGGGCGAGGCCGACTTCTCCTTCCAGGCCGGCGAGGTGGCGCGCTTCCGCGTCAATGCCTTCCGCCAGCGCGCGAAGCTCTGCATGGCGATCAGGAAGATCCCCATGAAGATCCCGACCTTCGACGACCTCAGGCTGCCGGCGGCGACGATGCGCAAGATCGCCGACAACAGCCGCGGGCTCATCCTGGTCACCGGCATCACCGGCTCGGGCAAGTCCTCGACCCTCTCGGCGATGGTCGACTACGTCAACCAGTCCCGGGCCGAGCACATCCTGACCATCGAGGACCCCATCGAGTTCGTGCACAAGGACAAGAAGGCCATCGTGACTCAGCGCGAGATCGGGGAGGACACGACCTCCTACGCCGAGGGCCTCAAGATGGCCATGCGCCAGGACCCCGACGTGATCCTGGTCGGCGAGATGCGCGACCTCGAGACGACGTCGGCGGCCCTGACCGCCGCGCTCACCGGGCACCTCGTCTTCGGGACCCTGCACACGACCGACGCCATCCAGACCATTTCAAGGGTCGTCGACCTCTACCCCCCGCACCAGCAGGCCCTGATCCGCCTGCAGCTGGCGGAGTCGCTCAAAGCCATCATCAGCCAGCGCCTGCTGCCCTCGATCAAGGGCGGCCGCGTGCCGGCCATCGAGATCCTCATCGTGACGGCCCACGTCAAGAAGTGCATCGAGGAGAACAAGAACGTCGAGATCATGCAGGCGTGCCAGAAGGGGCAGTTCTACGGGATGGTGACGTTCAACCAGTCGCTCGTGAAGCTTTTCAAGGACGGGCTGGTCAAGGAGTCGGACGTGCTAGACGCGGCTTCGAGTCCCGACGACGTGAAGCTGGCGATGCGCGGAATCGAACAGGAGGTCAAATAACATATGTTCGCCGAGGGATATATCGGGATCGCGGGTACCATCGGGGTCGGCAAGTCGACGCTCACGGAGGATCTGGCCAGGGCCTTGAACTTCGAGCCCATCCTGGAGGAGGTGGACGGCAATCCGTACCTCGAGAAGTTCTACAAGGACATGAAGGGCTTCGGCACGATGATGCAGGTCTGGCTCCTCAACCATCGCTTCCGCCAGCATCGCGAGTTCGTCACCAGGATCTCGCTGGGCAAGATCCGCGGGGTGGTGCAGGACCGGACGATCTGGGAGGACACTATTTTTGCGAGGATGCTGAATCAGCATCCGAGCAAGATCATTACGGATTTGGATTACAATACCTATCTGGACCTCTTTGACAATATGGTATTGCGGGAATTGGTATTCCCGCAATTGCTCATCTACCTCGACTGCCAGCCCGAGACCGCCTACGAGCGCATCCACCGCCGGGGCCGCGTCATGGAGCAGACCATCACCCTCGAGTACCTCAGGATGCTCCGCGACAACTACGAGCAGTTCGTCGGCGAGATGGAGCAGGCCGGGGTGCGCATCCTGCGGCTGAACTGGGAGAAGTTCCCGGCGATCTCCGAGGTGTGCCGCCTCGTGCACGAGTATTCGCTGCGCCCCTCGAGCTTCACGAAGTGGGTCCGGCCGCTGCGCCGGGCGCCGGTCATGAAGCCCATGGCCGAGCCCGCGACGGGCGCGTCGCCGGAGGAGGCCAAGAAGGTCGCGGCCCATGTCGCCAACTGAGGTCCGCCGTCTCGGCGCCGCCGACTCTTCCTCCTCGGGGGAGGGTGCGGCTTGGCGCCGGGCGGGGGACCTCTTCCTGGAAGGGCGGCTCGAGCGGGCCGGCGTCGCTCACGGCGTGACGACGCGCGCGCTCGGCGACATGCGCGACCACTCGCGGCGGCTCACCCTGTTCGAGCGCTTCGTTGCCCGGCCCGCGGGGGCGGGGGGCGAGGCGGGGGTCTGCCTCAAGCAGGTCCACGGCGACCGCGTCGTGCGCTTCCCCGCCGACTTCGACGGCAAGGACGAGGCGGCCCGGCCCCAGGAGGCCGGGTCGTCGCAGGCGCAGCCGGTTCTCCTCTCGCCGGAGACCGTCAGGCCCGAGGCCGACGGCGTGATGGCAGCCTCCCCCTGCCGGCCCCTGTGCGTGTACACGGCCGACTGCGTCCCCCTGCTCCTGTGGGGTCCCGGCGCCGCCTTCGGCGGGGTGTTCCACGTCGGCTGGCGCGGCGCGGCCCTGGGGTTCGCGGGCACGGCGGTCCGGGCCCTGTGCCGCGAGTTCTCGGCCCGGCCGGGGGAGATCTCGGCGGCGGTCGGGCCGCACATCGGCCCCTGCTGCTATCGGGTTGGCCCCGAGGTGGCGTCGCGGTTCGGCGCGGGCAGCCTCGCCGGCGGCGCAGGGGACCTCCGCCTCGACCTGGGCCGCGAGATCGCCTCCCAACTGGCCGATGCCGGGGTCCCGGCGGCCGCCGTCTCGGCCTGCGGGCGCTGCACGTCGTGCGACGGCGGCGTCTTCTTCTCGTACCGCAAGGAGGGCGCCAGGGAGTCGCTGCTGACGTTCCTGGCCCTGGGGTCATGACCATCCCGATCCAGCCGCGGAGGATCCTGCGCAGCCTGACGCCCTACATCCCGGGCAAGGCCATCGCGGCCGTCAGCCGGGAACTGGGCCTGAGCGGCGTCATCAAGCTCGCCTCCAACGAGAACCCCCTCGGGGCGTCGCCCAAGGCTATGAAGGCCCTGCGCCGGGCGACGGCGGACTACCATCTCTACCCCGAGAGCTCCAGCCCCGAGCTGCGCCTCGCGCTCGCCCGCTTCCACAAGGTCGACCCGGACTGCGTCCTCGTGGGCAACGGCTCCGACGAGCTCATCCGGCTGCTGTGCGAGGCCTTCATCGAGCCCGACGACGAGGTCATCGTGAGCCAGTACGCGTTCCTCCGGTTCAAGCAGCAGGCCGGGCTGATGGGCGCGAAGATCATCGAGGTCCCCATGGTGGATTGGACCCACGACCTGCGGACCATGGGCATGGCCGCGAGCCTGCGCACCAAGATCCTGTTCGTGGCCAACCCCAACAACCCCACGGGGACCTACAACACCGAGGAGGAGGTCTCGGAGCTCCTCAAGTCGGTCCCCGCCGCCACGCTGGTGGTGCTTGACGAGGCCTACTACCACTACGCCGCGGATCTGCCCGATTTCCCCCAGTCGGTGCCCCGCCTGCTCAAGCGCCACCCGAACCTCGTGGTCATCAGGACCTTCTCGAAGGCCTACGGCCTGGCGGGGCTGAGGGTGGGCTACGCGTTCGCCGAGGCCGAACTGGTCGGTTGGCTGGACCGCATCCGCATGCCGTTCAACGTGAACCTGCCGGCCCAGCGCGTCTGCGTGGAGGCCTTGAAGGACGCCGCGTTCGTCAAGCGCAGCGTCGCGGTGGTGGCCAAGGGCAGGGAGACCCTCGCGCGCGCCATCCGGGCGATGGGGATGGAGGTGCTCGATTCGGCCGGGAACTTCCTTTTCGTCCACACCCCCGTGCCGGGACGGCAGGTCTACAACGACCTCCTCAAGCGCGGCGTCATCGTCCGGCCGATGGACGAGTACGGCCTGAGCAAGTCCGTGCGGATCTCGGTGGGCACGCCGGCCCAGAACCAGCGCCTGCTGGCCGGGCTTCGGCAGGTCCTGGGGGGGGGCTCATGATCCCGCGCGGGCGGCGCGGCATCGTCATCGCGATCGACGGCCCCGCGGGCGTCGGCAAGTCGACCGTGGGGCATCTGGTGGCCAAGTCCCTTGGCTGCCCCTTCGTCAACTCGGGCGAGATGTACCGGGCGCTGACCTGGAAAGCCATGCAGATCGGCGTCGACGTGAACGACGCCGCCCGGGTGGCGTCGTTGGCGACGGGCCTGCGCTGGGAGTTCCACCCGACCGCCGAGGGGACGATGCGGACCTTCATCGACGGGGAGAACGTGGCCGCGCACATCCGCGACGAGCGCGTGAGCGCCGCGTCGAGCGCCGTGGCGGCCAACCCCGAGGTGCGCCGGTTCCTCTGCCGGCTCCAGCGCGGGCTGGGCGCCTCGAGCTCGATCGTGATGGAGGGCCGCGACATCGGGACCCACGTCTTCCCCGACGCGGACTACAAGATCTACCTCGACGCCGAGGTCGGCGAACGCGCCAAGCGCCGCTACCGCCAGCTCAAGGCCTCGGGCCTGCCGGCCGGGCTCCAGAGGATCAGGGAGGCCATGCTCAAGCGCGACCTCAGCGACCTCAAGCGCAGGATCAACCCCCTCTGCCAGGCCGACGACGCCATCGTGATCGACTCGACCCACCTGACCCTGCACGAGGTGGCTTCCAAGATCATCCGGCTCATCAGGAGGCCCTCGTCGAACGGCCGGTCTCGCCGCGCCGGGGCGCGGCCGAGGCCGGAGGTCGAGCGTCCCGGCCGCGTTCAGGAAGGGCGTCGGCGGGCCGGGGCGCGGAGGGCCCGGAGGTGAAGGATGCGTTCCCCGCGGGCGATCGCCGAGGAGTCGGCTTACCGTCCGACCCTGGTCCTCGCGGCCGCCCACGTCGTCGTCGGCGCGCTGGCGCGGGGCGTCTGGCGGCTGACCGTCCGGGGCCTGCGGAACGTCCCGGCGGACGGGCCGCTCATCGTGGCGTCGAACCACGTCTCGCTGTCGGACGGTCCCATGCTGACCGTGGCCCTCGGCGGACGGCGGTGCCTGAGGTTCCTCGGCAAGGTCGAGCTCTTCCGGGTCCCGGTGCTCGGCTGGTTCTTGAAGGCCGTCGGCGGCATCCCGGTGGACCGCGGGAGGGGCGATGTCCCGGCGCTGCGCGCCGCGGTCGACGTCGTCCGGGGCGGCGGGTGCCTGGGGCTCTTCCCGGAGGGGACCAGGTCGAAGGACGGCCGTTCGGGGGCGGCCAAGGCCGGCCTGGGCTTCCTCGCCAGGGAGACGCGGGCGTGGGTCGTGCCGGCGAAGCTGGTCAACACGGACAGATTTCCGGCGCCGTGTCGTATCGAGGTGAGGTTCGGCGCGCCGATGCGGTTCGAGGGGGCTCCCAAGGACCGTCAGGCGTGCCTGGATTTCGCCGGCGCCGTGATGGAGCGCGTGAGAAGTCTATAGGGGCCTGCGACCGATAGAGTACGCAGTCCCAGGGGAGAACCGATGAACACTGAACAGGGAACGACGTTCGAGATCGAGGATGGCGTGACGGCCGCGGCCGAGGAGTCGGAGGCGCCGGCGCCGGAGGTCGAGGAGAGCATGGAGTCTCTCTTGGCCCAGCAGGACCGTTTTTCGGAGATGCTGGTGGGCAAGAAGCCCGTCTGGGTCAAGGTCATCCAGGTCACGAAGGACCAGGTCCTCGTGGACATCGGCGAGAAGCGCGAGGGCGTTGTGCCGCTCTCCGAGTTCGTCCCGCCGGCCGCGCTCCACGCGGCGGCGCGCGCCTCGCAGGTCGCCCCTGCCGAGACGAAGCCCGCCGAGGCCAAGCCCGCCAAGGACGGCGCCCCCAGGGGCGCCGTCCTCGCAGGCGCAGGGCGTCCTACGCTCGCCGGAGAGGGCGGCGTCCCCCTGGCCGTCGACGGCAAGGACGGCGCGCCCCTGTTCCCCGAGGCCCGGCGCCCGTCCGTGGGCCAGCGCATCCCGGTGATCCTCGTGGCCCACGTCCGTCAGGACGGCCCCACGCTCCTTTCCTACCGCCGGGCCAAGGAGACCCTGGCCTGGGAGTCGGCCCGCAAGGCCTACACCGAGAAGAGCCGCGTGCGCGGGACGGTCACGATGAGCGTCAAGGGCGGCTTCCTTGTCGACGTCGGCGGCGTGAGGGCCTTCCTGCCGGCCTCGCTGGCGGACCTGCGGCCCGTGCGCTCGCCCGAGCGCATGCTGGGCACGGGCGTGCGCTGCTACATCATAGAGATCAACGAGTCCAAGAAGCAGGTGGTGCTCTCGAGGAAGGCGGTGCTCGAGGAGGACGCGGCCAAGAGGCGCTCGAAGGTCCTCTCGGAGATCAGGGTCGGCGAGGTCCGCATCGGCCGCGTGATCCACTCGGCGCCGTCGGGGCTGCTCGTGGACATCGGCGGCATCGAGGGGTTCGTCCGCTCGCTCGACATCAGCTGGGGGCAGCCCAAGCCCTGCTCCGAGTTCGTCAGGGGCATGAAGCTGAAGGTCAAGGTCCTGGGCAAGCCGGAGGAGGGCTCGCCGGACCGCATCGCGCTCGGGATGAAGCAGCTCGTCTGCAACCCCGCCGACGCCCTGCGCAGGAAGTACCCGCCCAAGACCATCGTCCGCGGCAAGGTGACGGAGGTCTCCCCGCAGGGGATACGGCTGCGCCTCGACGACGGCATGGCGGCCTGCTGCTCGACCTCCGATTGCGTCGAGGGGCATGCCTACAAGGACGGGGAGCAGGTCTCGGGCATCGTCTACGGCGTCGACCAGGTCTCCATGCAGCTGACCGTCTCGCTGAGGAAGTTCGACGACATCAAGGAGCGCAAGCGGATGGCGTCGTACCTCAAGGCGCCGCCGCCGCTGACCCTCGGGGAGCTCTTGTCGCCGGTCGCCGAGGAGATGGCGGAGCAGGCGGCCGGCCAGCCGGGGGAGGGAGGCGCCTCCAAGGACGATGCTCCCTCGCGTGACTCCTGAGGTGGCGCAGGGCCTCGAATCCGGGCGCATCAAGCGGTCGCGGGAGGCGCTGGCGGCTTTCCCGGCGCGCGTCCGGTCCTGGATCATCCTCGCCGTCATCCTGCTCGGGCCGGCGGCGTTCGTCTTCGGATGGTACTGGAACTTCCGGCGCGTGGAGCTGCCCCGGCCCCATGACGGGGCGGCTCCTCCTCCCCCCATGCCCAACGTGGACAACGACATCCGCCAGGCCCAGGACAGGCTCAAGGCCGACCCGCACGACATCGGGGCCCTGGTCAAGCTCGGGATCATCAACTTCGAGAAGGGCAAGGACTCCTACCCGGACGCCATCAACGCCCTGGAGGACGCGCGCAACATGGGCGCGATGGACACGCGGATCTTCTACTGTCTGGGCATCATGTACCAGGAGCTGGGGCTCTACAACTTCGCGATCGACGAGTACCGGCGCTACCTGCGCAACCACCCCGGCGACAAGGAGATCCGGATGCTGGCGGCCAAGCTCCTCTACCAGCAGGGCCGCTTCCCGGAGGCCGTCGGGGAGTACGAGCGGCTCAAGTTCCACTACCCGAACGACGGGGTCATCGAGGAGAACCTGGGCTTGAGCCTGTGGGCCGCCAAGCAGTACCGGCGGGCGGCCGACTCGTTCACCGCGCTCAAGTCCTACGGCCCCTCGGAGGGCAAGCGCGCCGAGTTCTGCCTCGGGCAGCTGTCGTTCGAGCAGCTGCAGTACAACGAGTCCCTCGCGCACCTGCTGGCGTCGCTCCCGGACGGGAAGGCGCAGGCCGTGGGGGTCGCGCCCGAGAAGATCCACGGCGCGCTGGCGCTGACCTACCAGAAGCTGGGGCGCTTCGACGACGCCCGGTCGGCCTGGGAGCAGGTGGTCGCCCTCTCCCCGAAGGACGTCAAAGCGCAGGTCGCGCTGCGCGAGCTCAACCGCCGCTACCCGCCCAAGAAGCCCAAGCCCGTCAAGAAGCCGTGATACCGGCGATCGCCGCGCTGCTCCTGGCCGCGGCGCCCGTCGCCGCAGGGGAGTTCGGGCAGAACCGCCTCGTCACGCGGGACATCGAGTGGAGCGTGCGCTCGACCGACCATTTCGACATCTACTACTACCCCGATTCCCGGCCCCTGGTGGAGGAGGCCGCGGCCTCCCTCGAGGAGTCCTTCGCCGCGGTGACGCGGGGCTTCGACGTCGAGACCACCACCGTCCCCCCGGCCTCCCGGCGGCCGGGCGGGCCCAGCTGGTGGAAGCGCCGGCCCTTCTTCCTGTACGCGAGCCCCAACGATTTCCTTGAGTCGAGCATCGTGGAGGTCGGCGAGGGGACGGGAGGAGTGACGGAGCCCTTCAAGGACCGCTTCATGGTCTACAACGACGGGACCAGGAAGTGGCTCAGGGAGGTGATCAAGCACGAGTTCACCCACGTGGTGCAGTACCACGTCCTCAACGCCGGGTTCTGGAAATCCGGGCGGATCCTCAGGAGCATCCTGTACCCTTTGTGGATGATGGAGGGCTGGGCGGCCCACGCCACGGCGGACGTCGAGGACACGTGGGAGGAGATCACCATCCGGGACGCGGCCACGTCGGACGGGCTCATCCCGCTGACGAGGCTCGAGCATTTCGGGCACCTCAAGCCCCACCAGGTGGTCCTGGCCTACAAGGAGGGCGCCGCCGCGATGGGGTTCATCGCCTCCGAGTACGGCGAGCGCAAGATGGGCAACATGCTCAAGACGATGGAGACCCACTTCGAGGCCGGCGCGGTGCTGCAGGCCAACATCGGGCTCGACGCCGCGGAGTTCGACCGGAAGTTCCGCGAGTACGCCGAGGCCAAGTACGGGAGGGTCGTCCGCCAGGAGCGCCTGCAGGAGCCCCAGGCCTACGGCCCGGCGCTGACCCGGGCGAAGGGCACGCTGGCCGAGCACAATTCTACCCCCGTCTTCTCGCCGGACGGGAGCCGGATGTACTTCCTGTCGACGCGCGGGGGCTTCCCGCCGGAGGTCCGCCAACTCGAGACGGCCACGGGCAAGGCCCGGCGCCTCTCGGCCGTCTCGCGCACCCGCGTCGAGAACATCCCCCTGGGCCATTTCACGAACCTGTCGAGGGAGCTGGCCATCTCGCGCGACGGCCGCCGGCTGGCCTTCCCGGGGACGCTGTGCCACCGGGACTACATCTTCCTCTACGACCTGCGCGAGCGCAGGGGCCGGCGCAAGCTCTCGCGCATCGCCATGCCTGGGCTTTCGGCCGTGTCCCAGCCCAGCTTCTCGCCGGACGGGGGCAGCATCGTCTTCTCCGGCCTGAAGGGCTGCCGGAGCGACCTCTACCTCCACGACCTCGCCTCGGGGAGGACCGAGCGCCTGACGGCCGACGACCGCGACGACCAGATGCCGGCCTTCGCGCCGTCCGGGGACTGGATCGTCTTCTCCGCGGAGGTCCCGGACGCCCGCGAGCCCGGCGGGGTCGGCCGCAGGCTGCACCGCCTTTTCCTGGCCGACCGGCGCGTGGAGCAGCTCGAGCGCCTGACGGGGTCCTCCCGGGACCCCGTCGTGTCGGCCGACGGGACGCGCGTCCTCTTCGCGCTGGAAGGGGGGGGATTCAGCGAGCTCGCCGAGCTCGACCTGGCCGCGGGGCGGGCCGTGAGGCTGACCCGCTCCATCGGGGGCAGCTTCGCCCCCACGTACGCCCCGGACGGCGACATCGCGTTCGCCGCCCTGCGCCGCGGCAGCGTGCACATCCACAAGGCCCGCAGGGATTTCCTGCTCGACGAGGGGCTGTTCCAGCCCTCCGCCCCGGAGCCCGGCCTCGCGGCGGAGCCAGGCGCCCCGGGGGGCGCGGCCCGGAGGCCCGGCGAGGCGGCGCGCCAGGGCGGCGCCGCCCCGGCCCTGACGTCCGAGCGCCCGTACCGCTTCGAGGCCGGGACCGACCTCTTCCTGCCGGCGTTCTTCTACTCCACGGACGGGGGCCTTTTCTGGACCAGCTATTGGCAGGGATCGGACCTGCTGGGCCGGCATCAATCCAACGTCATGCTGGCCTACGGCTCCGACCGGAGCTACTTCGACTACACCGTGTCGTACGGCTACCGGCGGTACCGCCCCGAGCTCGTCGCGGCCGTCCTGGGCCGGGGGCAGCGCAACCTCTACGACCCCGGCCGGGGGCTCGATTTCAACGGGGCCCTGCACGCCCAATACGCCGGCGTGTCCTATCCCTTGGACCGCTACCACAGGGTGGAGCTCGGCGTGACGAGCGGCACGGAGAGGATCAAGTACCACGACTCGCCTCTGCGCCAGAACCGCGAGACCCGGACGGCGGCGGCGGCCGTGGTGCGCGACACGGTGCGGGGGCGCTACCTCGTGGCGACCGAGGGCACCCGCCTGCGGGTGGCCGCGGCCAAGTCCTGGGACGTCCTGGGAGGCAACCAGCGCTACGAGGTGCTCAGCGCCGAGGGCCACGGGTTCCTGCCGACGGGCGGCCTGACGACCCTGGCCTCGCGCGCGGTGTTCCTGAGGAGCATCGGGCGGGACCACCCGGCCTTCATCCTCGGCGGGGTGGGCGGGGTCCGGGGCTACGCGCGCAGCACCAGCGAGAACCTCGCCTCGCAGCTGGCGCTGGGCAACCTCGAGTGGCGCTTCCCCATCCTGAAGGACCTGAACTGGTACATGTGGTTCTTCGTGCCGGATTTCTACTTCAAGGCCATCTATGGTACGATCTTCACCGACGCGGGTTACATGTGGGATTCGGGCCGCACCTTCGCGAAGGCCAGGTGGAACGACGTCCGGCACTCCTACGGCGCGGGCATCAGGATCCACACGTTCATCATGCAGGAGTTCCCGCTGGTCGTCTCCATGGACTACGCCCAGCAGACCGCCAAGGACCGGGGCATCTTCTACGTGTACCTGGGGTATCTGTTTTGATGATGTGAGCCTCCCCCGCGGGGAGGCGAGCATCGAGGGGGCGAATGCCGCTTCATCAAGGAGGCCAGGGGGAGCCGGACAGCATGCTGACCTACAGGCGCGGCAGGCTCTTCATCGACGGCGTGGGGGCCTGGCGGCTCGCGGAGCGCTTCGGCACGCCGCTCTACGCGTACTCGAAGAAGGCCATCCTGGAGAGCTTCGGCCGCTTCGAGGCCGCCTTCAGCCTCCGGCCGACCACCATCTGCTACGCCATGAAGGCCAACTCCAACCGCGCCGTCTGCGCGCTCCTGGCCGGCCGGGGCGCGGGCGCGGAGGTCGTCTCCGGCGGCGAGCTCCTGCGCGCCCTGGAGGCCGGCTTCGCGCCGGGCCGCATCGTGTTCTCCGGGGTCGGCAAGACCGACGCGGAGATGGCCCTGGCCATCGAGCGCGCCATCCTGGCGGTGAACGTCGAGTCGATGGAGGAGCTGGAGGCCCTCGAGGGCGTGGCCCGCCGCCTGGGGAGACGCGCGCCGGTCTCGGTCCGCCTCAACCCCGACGTGGACGCCGGGACGCATGCCCATGTGAGCACGGGCCTGGCCGAGACCAAGTTCGGGGTCGAGAAGGCTCAGGCCATGGCCATGTTCGTGAAAGCCATGAGGAGCCCGCACCTGAAGGTCCTGGGGATCCATTGCCACATCGGCTCGCAGATCGCCACGGTAGGACCGTATAAGAAAGCGGCCCGGGCCGTCGCCGGGCTCGTGCGGGACCTCGAAGGCAAGGGAGTCGCGCTGGAATTCGTGGACCTGGGCGGAGGGATGGGCGTGGCGTACGGGCAAGGCAAGGGCCTGGGCTTGGGCGAGCTTTCCCGGGAGTTCGCCCGGGTGCTCGCGCCCTGGCCCGAGGCCCGGCTCATCGTCGAGCCCGGCCGGAGCCTGACCGCCGGAGCGGGCGTGCTGCTCACGCGGGTGCTGTACCGAAAGCAGACCACGAAGCGCCGGTTCATCGTCGTGGACGCCGGCATGAACGACCTGCTCAGGCCCGCCCTCTACGGAGCCGTCCATCCCATCTGGCCCGAGAGACGGAGGGGGGGAAAGGGAGCGGCGCCAGCCGACGTCGTCGGGCCCATCTGCGAATCGGCGGATTTCCTGGGAAAAGACGTCAGGCTGCCGGGCTGCCGCCGGGGAGACGTCCTGGCGCTGCTCAAGGCCGGGGCGTACGGGTTCTCGATGAGCTCCCAGTATAATTCTCGGCCCCGGGCGGCCGAGGTCATCGTCGACGGCGATGACGCGGTACTGGCGCGCCGGCGCGAGACGCTCGACGACCTGGTGGCGGCCGAGCGCGGGGACCAGGAAAGGAAACGATCTCCGGCGCCCCGAGATTGCGCGGGGCGGTCCGATTTGGTTGAATAGGCGGCTAACGACCATGGCAAAGAAGCCCAAGAGAGCGAACGTCCCCCAATCCTCCGCCGAGCAGCCCGGCTCGACGGAGGGGATCACCGGCCCCGGAAAAACAGCCATAGGAATCGGTATCGGCATCCTTGTCCTGGGGTTCTTCGTGCTTTCCTTCGCCGATCCCATGGGGCGCAACTGGGCGGCCCACCTGTCGCCTTTCCTGATCCTGGGAGGCTATGCCCTCGTGGGAGCGGGGATCTTCCTGCCGGAAAGCAACCCGTCGGCGGCGGTGCCCCATGCCGGCGTCCCAGGGCCTGGCCAGCGGTCTTCGTAGGCGTCCGGGAACCACATAGGCAGCCTTCCCTTCCTCTCCCGCTCTGCTATCCTGGCGCTCCCCCGGTACCAACGCCATTCCCTGCGTTCCCTGGGTCTTCCAGGGCTTTTGTCGGGGCTGCCACGGACCACGAAAGCCCGGCTTGGTCTTTCGAGCGTCGGTCGGCCAGTTGTTTTCTGAGGGGTTCCGGGCTTCGGTCTCCTGGATGGTCTTTCCCGGCCTGATCTGTCGCCCGCCCCGGGTGCCTCGAACATGG
Organism: Elusimicrobiota bacterium; assembly: GCA_016212795.1. Classification (GTDB taxonomy): domain Bacteria; phylum Elusimicrobiota; class Elusimicrobia; order UBA1565; family UBA9628; genus JACRDT01. Next base: position 143,326 of record JACRDT010000034.1, read on the forward strand.
TCTTTTTCTTGGAAAAAACCATGAAAAGCGGACTTGGTCTTTTTGGCGACTCGCCTCCTGAGGTGTCTTCCTGGTGAGCGTCGCCCAACCCTGCGCCCCGTATCCTTTATGGTCTTTTCCAGGGGCAGCTTCTGTGTCCTGGGTTTGGCTCCCTTTTCCTTAAGATGGGGGGTCTCCGTGGGGGCCGGTTTCCATGGTCTTTGGCGGGATCGCCATCCGGGGGCCTCTAGCCCCGGGTCTTGCCTGGAAGTTGGCAACTTCTCGGAATCCCTGGACCTACCTCCGCCTAGGTCTCTTGATGGTCTTTTTGGCTGCCAGAAGGCCATCCCGGGTCTGCTGAAAGTTGCCAACTCTTCGACTATCCGATCCGGCTCAGAACCCAGCCTGGCTGCAGTATCGAGGCGAAGCTATGATCAGAGGCGACTGCTAACTTTGAAAATCAACACCAGGTGTTGAAATTAGAGAAAGTTGATTGAATTTACTACGGAAGCGTGCCAAATCTAACTAAGATTGTCGGGCGAACGAGGCGCTGAGGGGGAGTCTGTATGTAACATAATATATCTTATCGTTAGTGAGATTTCGACTGGGGTGGCCCGATTCCTGGTGGCGCCGGGGCTGCGCCCGGCTTGGTCGGTGGAATCCGGCCTCGGCGCTGGCCGGCGGCTGGCGGATCAAGGGTTGGGCAGCCCCAGCGTCGGTGGCCGGTCCGGTTTGGCCGCTTTTCCGCCAAGCGTCGTCATCGGGCTGATTTTGGGTGTTTTTCTCCGACTCGCGCCGGCGCGAGTCCTGTTTGCGGCCCCGCGGCTGGAAAGGGCGATTGTCTGTCGCGGCCGATGATCGCTTCTCCCGGACAGGGTATTTATCGCTTGAAGCCGTTGGTCGTCAGTGTCTGCCCTGGTGGGTCTCTGGGTGCGGTCTTGGCGGTCCTGAGATCAGCCTGGTCAACTGCTCGGCAAGCAGGTAGGCCTTCAGCCGTCCGGGGGCTGTGAGCTCGTAGCGCCTGGCGCGCCTGGAGCCTGAGGCTATGATCTCGCCTTGGCTGATAGCGTGGTGGATGGCCCGGTCCACCCGGGTCACGGGGTAGCCTGAGGCCCTCAACCACTTGGCCAGGAGCGCCGCTGTGGGCCTGGGCATGTTTAACAGGTTCTCAGAGGCTGCCAGAAGCGCCAGGCAAGCGTCTTTTTCCTGGGTCTTTCCGGTCAATTTCGACCTCAGTTGTATGCGGTGGCCGGCGGCTTGGGCGATGGTGTCCCAAGATATCTGCGGCGCTCCCGCGGGCCCGTGGTCGGCCGCGGCGAGCGCCTGGGGTGCGGGCATGATGGGCCGGTGCTCCAGGAACTCCTTGCGCTGCTTTTCCACGAAGTCGGCCGTTCCCTCGGCCTCGAGTTCGGATCCGTCCGGGAGCTTGATCCTGATGCGATGGGGCGCCTGTTCCATCATGCGCCATTATTATGGCATAAAAGAAATCATGCGGCAAGACGTTGTGGATACGCCGTTGATAGCCGTCGATGACGACTTAAACAGAGTCAAATGTGACTTTAACAGCGGCATTAAAAACTTAACCGAAATAATAATGTCACGCTCAAGTCATCGTGCGGTGGAAAAGGCTGTTGAAAACTTGGGGCCACGAGGACTTATCCTCACTGGGCGTTGGGGGGGGGATGCTTGCACTCCCCCCACCCCCCTCCCCGACCATCCCCACCCCGCATGAGGGCCATTCTGCCCCCCCCTCATCCCCCTTGCCAGCGGCCCGCCCATCCGATCTGCCGCCCCGAGGTTGTCCCCTTGCCGGGCCTCCCGCCTGTTTATCCTTGGCTCTTTTCGCCACCATCCCCCGACAAACCCCCACCATCGCTCCGCCAGGAGGGCTTCCGGGAGGGGTTGGAAGGGGTTGAAATGGGTTTTGCCTTGGGTTGCCCGGCAAAGGGCCTGGAAGGCCTAAGAATGGCTTCTAGTGCTGCGACCGCCTCATAACGCCCCCTTGGGCCGGTCGATTTTGAGGCGAGCCGAGACGCGCGAGGCGAGCAGGCCGAGCGCCTGTGAGCCGAGCGCAACGAAGGCGCAGACCGAAAGCGACCGGCCGCGCTATGGGAGGAATCGCTTGGTGGAACCATCGTTTCCCATTGATAGCGCGGAGGCCCGTCTTCGGCCGG